>JAFWHB010000032.1 GCA_017512145.1 Mogibacterium sp.
CCACCCAGCGGGTTGTCATTCACTATAACTGTGTTGGCGCTTTTGAAGTGCCTGACCGCCGCAATATCCCCGAGGAGGACATCCTCATGCAAACAAGAAAAGGCGTAGCATTAAGCTACGCCCCGTCACAAATTGCGGTATGAATTTTTGAAATAAAAAATGCAGAGTGTCCATTACAGGATACTCAGATCCCATAAGGACACTCTGCATGATCTGAATATCAGAAAAGGACCGGGAACCGATTATGACAGGGTTCAGTTTATCCCGATCGGTGTGTACACGATCTTAGAAGTTCGAAGTGGAAAAGGAAGTTCTGCCGGATGGGGCAGGCTGAAGAGTGGAATAGGATGGATCTCGTTGGATTTTGTCCGCAGGATTTAAGAATGACGGCTGGTGGAGACTGAGTTCTCTGCTGGCCGTTATTTTTTTGCCTTCTGACCGGAAAAATAATTCCCAAAGGCGCTTAGGAAGATAGGAGGGAAGAACCTCACTTTGATCCCCGGAGGTGCCACGAATGACAACTTTCATGAAGAACGGCATTGAAGTATGTATGCCCGAAGATGATGAAAAATCAAGACAGAATATGATTATCGCTGCAGAGTTCATGGCGCGTATGATACAAAAGTACGGTAAAAAGGTTCTTGCTAAGATAGAAGAAAAAGAACGGTTGGAAGCAAACAAAGAATTAGAAGATACAGTTGCAGAGTAAATCATATTCAAGCGTGGTGAGAAATCGGCAGTGGGAGGATTCCTATTGCCGGTTTTTCATTTGAAAACTGTATTGAAAATCTGTAGATATCGTGGTATAGTATCAAACAAGGAACAACTGTGTAACAAAGAGCAACACCCAAAGAAAGGAGGCGGAGATCGTTGAAGAAATGCTATATCTATACAAGAGTCTCCACCGCCGCTCAGATCGAAGGGTATAGTCTTGATGCACAGGAAGAAAGCCTTAAGGCATATGCTGAATACAGAGAGCTGGAGATTGTCGGAAACTACTGTGATGCTGGTAAATCCGGGAAGAACATCAAGGGACGTCCGGCATTTCGACAGATGATGACGGATATTAAGAGTCAGAAGGACGATATTGCTTTTGTCCTGGTATTCAAATTATCTCGATTCGGCAGGAATGCTGCAGATATCTTGAAATCACTTCAGCTTCTCGAAGACTTTGGCATTGATTTGGTGAGTGTAGAGGAAGCCATCGATTCCTCCACTCAGGGGGGAAGGCTGACGCTTGCAATTCTTTCTGCTGTCGCTGAGATGGAGAGAGAAAATATTACCGTTCAGTTCATGGCTGGTAAAATGCAGAAGGTTCTGGAAGGTGGGTGGACTGGTGGTGCAGTTCCCTATGGCTATAAGAATGTCAATCATGAGCTGGTTCTGGTTCCACCAGAAGCAGAAGTAATCCGAATGATATATGAGTTATATCAGCAAGAAAACATGTCAGCTTCTGCGGTAGCGTATGAGTTGAATAAAAGCAATCTGGTTCGTATCTCTGGAAAAGGAGAGCAGAAACCATTCACTTATGAATTTGTTTCAAGAGTACTGGATAATCCATTTTATTGTGGAAGAGTTTATTACAACAGAAGAACCAATAAGAAGGACAGGGATGGAAAGACCATAAAGCAGGATGAGGATAATATCATCATGGCTGAGGGTAAGCACGAGATTATTGTTTCGCCTGAAGTGTGGGATAGCGTTCATGCAAAGAGAACTGAAATCGCCGGACGATACAAAAGGGTAGATGATGGTGGTCATGTGCACCTGCTTTCAGGAATTGTGAAATGTCCGATCTGCGGTAAGGGACTCACCGGGATGATTAGCAGAACGAAGAACCTGAAAGGTGATGGATACTATAAGCCGATTTATTATTATAAGTGCCGATACAATACAAGACAGAATGGGAAAACATGTCCATTCGATCAGAGCTTAAATCAGGAAATCATAGATGGTTTGGTGATGAAGATCCTGCAAAAGCTTCAGACATATAGGGAATTTCAAGATGCTTTGCAGGCGGCCTTGGGTGATCAAGGGAATCTTGAAAAGACAGAAAAGCGGCTCCAGGATCTCCGTAAGGAACTTAGGGAAGCGGAGCTGACCAAAGACCGGCTTGGAGAAAAGCTTGATGGACTGAATCCTCTTGGTAAGGATTATGACAGGAAATATGAAGAGACATCTGATAAGCTCGACAGCATATATGATCGAATTGGTGATCTGGAAATGGATGTTATCTCAACCAAGAAAAAGCTGGAGGCACTGAAACAAAAGGCGGATTCTACTGTTCAAATTATGACATTTATGGAGAACCTGCCTCTGATGTATGAGGAAATGTCAGAGGAAGAGCGGAAGGAAATGTTCCAGGCATTTGTAGATGATATTGAGCTCTTTTCGGAAGATAGAACAGATGGCAAGATTATAAAAAGCATATCCTTCAAATTTCCGATGGTATTTGACGGTAAACCGTTGGCAAAGAATACAAAACCTGAGGATATGGTATCCTTCAGACTGGATTGTACGGATATTGATATTGAGTTGCCGGGTAAGGGAAATATCATCATGAAGAAGCAGGCTGATGGCAGTCAGAAAGTAATTGTCCGTAAAGGAACCTATGCTGCTATCAAGGCCTATATTCTGGAAAAGCATGATGTAAAGGTTCCTACTCTCTATATTGCACAAATCAAGAGAAAGTACGGACTGGAGATCGGAAAAGCCTATAATAAACCAGAGAAGAATAAGAACCATGTGCCGAAGTGCACGAAAGAAAAAGAACTGCTGATCATGGAGGCACTGAAGTTCTATGATTTGATGGAGCAGGATGTCGAGTACAGGGAGGATGCGGTATGACAGAAAAGAAGAAAAAGAAGCAGCAGAAATGCTACATATATATCCGCGTCTCCACTTCCATGCAGGTAGAAGGATACAGTCTGGAAGCTCAGAGAGAGCGACTTAACAAGTTTGCTGATTATCAGGGAATGGAGGTCGTCAGGGAGTATTGCGATGCAGGAAGATCCGGAAAGAACATAACCGGTCGTCCTGAGTTTACGCAGATGCTTCGGGATATCGCTGATGACAGAGACGGAGTATCATACATACTGGTTTTCAAGCTTTCACGATTTGGAAGAAATGCTGCGGATGTATTGAACTCTCTTCAGTATATTCAGGATTACGGAGTGAATCTGATCTGCGTTGAGGATGGCATCGATTCTTCCAAGGATTCTGGTAAGCTTACCATCACCGTTCTCTCCGCTGTTGCAGAGATTGAGCGTGAGAACATTCTTGTTCAGACAATGGAAGGTCGGAAGCAGAAGGCCAGAGAGGGTAAGTGGAACGGTGGCTTGGCTCCATTTGGATATCGCTTGGATAAAGAAAAGGGCGAGCTAGTCGTTGATCCGAAAGAAGCTGAGATCGTTAAGGTTATCTTCGATAAATTCATCAATTCCGATATGGGTGCGGATTCAATTAGCAATTATCTGAATGATCATGGTTATACGAAAAATACGAGCCGTGACTTTGAAGTGAGTTATTTTACTCGCAGCCATATCATGAAGATACTTGATAATCCAGTCTATGTTGGTAAGATCGTATATGGTAAGAGTGCCACAGAAAAAGTCAAAGGGACCAGAGATCAATATCGTAGAGTTAAGCAGGATGATTATCTTGTCGCTGATGGAAGACATGATGCTATCATAGATGAAGAAACTTGGAATAAAGCTCGTGAGAAGCGAAAAGAGACCGGTGTCAAATGGAATAAGATTCATGATCTTGACCATGAACATCTTCTGGCGGGTATCCTGAAATGTCCGATCTGCGGAGCTTCTCTTGCCGGAACAGTTCGACGAAAGAAGTATCCAAGCGGCAAGGTGAATTCAACATTCTACTATCGATGTTTACACCGAAAGCGAATTGAAAGCACTGGTAAAAAATGTGATTTCAAACCTTCGCTAAACCAGATTGATACAGATGCCGAAATAATAGGTGTTATTCACGACATGGTGAATGATGAACAGTTTGAAGCTTTCATCAGAGGCAAGCTGGATGAGAAGGTGGATGTATCAAACTTTGAAGCAGAGCGTGAAGGTCTCAGGACTCAGCTAGTTCAGGCGACAGGTGCAAAGGATAAGCTGATGCAGCAGCTGGATAGACTGGATGTTACAGACAGGCATTACGATCGAAAGTATCAGGACATGCAAGACCGTCTGGATACACTTTATGACAGGATCGCTGACCTGGAAGAAAAGATCGATGATGTGACTGATAAGATATCCGGAGCCTATGATGAGAACCTGACATCAAAGCAGCTCTGCAAGGTTCTTCTCCAATTCGATGAAATGTTTGAAGAAATGACCGACTTGGAGAGAAAAGAGTTTTTATATACACTTATTGAAAGGATTGACCTGTTTCCTGAAAGACAGGAAAATGGAAGCATCCTGAAGCGAATCAGATTTAAATTCCGCGTAGATTATGACGCTGAAGATGGTGGCAAGGTGTTGCTCAACGAAAACGACGTCGAAGTCGTGAGCCTTTTGCAGAGAGTGAGTAACACCCGGGAGAGAACGATTACTCTTGATGTTGATATGGTGGATTACCACAGGATCAAGAACGGGACGGAGGTGACTGCGGATGCCACGGAATGATCATGAAAAATGGCAGATGGATCTCGAAGAGTATATTAAACAGGGAGAACCGGAGCAGTCAGAGAAATCTACTGCGTGGAAAACGGCGATCGGCCTTCAGGATGTTGACGGATTAAAAACTTCTGAATATCTGTTGGAAACAGCAAAAGAGCATATTGAAGGCAGAATAGATATAAAGACTGCGCAAAAGCGCATTCAGTCTTACTATGCGGAACGGCAGACCCGAACTGAGATCGAAGAGGGGACAAAAGAGGCTGACATTGTTTCCGCGAGAATCACTGAACTTTTGGGAGAAAGAACCTTTCAGTTTTCACCGGCAGAGTGGAAGACCATTCATAAACGGCTTTTCAAAGACATATTCTCTCATGCGGGAGAATACAGGACTTATAACATTACTAAAAGTGAATGGGTCCTTAATGGAGAGACGGTTCTGTATGCTTCAGCGGACAGTATAAGGGAAACTCTGGATTATGATTTTGGTCAGGAAAAGGGATTCACATATGAAGGGCTTTCAGCTGGTGATGCAGTGAAGCATATAGCGACGTTTACCTCCGGTATATGGCAGATTCACCCGTTTTGTGAAGGCAATACAAGATCTACAGCTGTTTTCATAATTAAGTATCTGAAGACATTCGGTTTTCATTTAAATAATGAAATATTTGCTGAGAATTCCTGGTATTTCAGAAACTCACTTGTCAGAGCCAATTATAATGATTTGAGCAAGGGAATCAGTGCTACTACGATATATCTAGAGCGATTTTTCGAAAATCTTCTGATGGGGTATCAGAATGAATTAAAGAATAGGTTTATCCATGTGGATTATAGGGAACAAAGTGCAATTCAAAGTGCCAATATGCCAGGCCAAAAGAGCCAAAATGGCACTTTGAAAATGTCGCTTGAGGAAATAGCAATAATAAAAGTATTGCAGGAAGAGCCTTCAGCAACTCAAAAGAGAATAGCGGAGCTTACTGGAAAATCCGAGCGAACGATCAAAAGACGAACAGTTGAGATGCAGGAAAAAGGGCTGATCCGCAGAGAGAACGGCAAGCGTAACGGCAGATGGGATGTGTTGATAACAATATGAAGATAGAACTGAGAATACCGACATTGGAAGACAAGGAGGGATTAAAAGCAGTCTGTAATGCTGTGGATAGGAAATATCTGTCTGACCGATTGCCATACCCATACACAGATGAATCCGCTGAATGGTGGATTCATATGGTTGCAGAAAACGACGGAAAAACTGGTATCTGGCGTGTAATATATGTCGATGGAAAACTTGTCGGAAATATATCTGTTGAGCTTAAAGAAGATGTATATCATAAGGATGGTGAGATTGGATATTTGCTCCTGACTGATTTCTGGTCAAAAGGAATAATGACAGAGGCGGCCAGAGAGATTTGCAGAATTGCTTTTGAGAAACTCGATATTATTCGCATCACCGGTGTGTATTATGCGCCGAACAAAGCATCCGGCAGGGTACTGGAAAAGGTTGGTTTTGAATATGAAGGCACTCGGAAAAACGGAGTGGCAAAGGGCGATAAGATTTACGATCTTTGTATGACCGGGTTGCTAAAGGAGAAATTCATTGGAAATGAATGATGTTGCATACTGAAGCAAATCAGATTCAAATTCCGCATTGATTATGATGCTGAAGACGGTGGCAAGGTGTTGCTCAACGAAAACGACGTCGAAAGCTGCGTGCTCCTTGAGCGGGTGAGCAACCGAAAAGCGGATTCTTACGTGAAGCTGAATGTGAAGATGGCGGATTACTATCGTATCAAAGATAGTGCCGAAACGGAAAATGCGGAGGAGTGACAGAGGATGAATAAAGCGGATCTGTATAGAAAACTATATGATCTTCAGGATCTGAAGTATCGTGATATGCAGATTAAGATAATTCCTACGGTAGAACCGGAGTCGGTGATTGGAGTAAGAACCCCGGAGCTTAAAAGTATTGCAAAAGATATTTTGAAAGACGGGAATTATAAGGGGTTTCTTGAAGAACTGCCGCATAGGTACTTTGAAGAAAACCAGCTGCAGGCTTTTATCATCTCCGGGATAAAAGATCTGAATGAATGTATGGAGGATCTGGAGACATTCCTGCCTTATGTAGATAACTGGGCTACGTGCGATCAGATGTCTCCGAAGATCTTCAGGAAGCACAAAGATTTGCTTCTTACGCACATCATAGAGTGGATTGATTCTGAAAAGACGTATACCGTGAGATTCGGAGTGGGTATGCTGATGGAGCACTTCCTGGATGATGATTTTGATCCGCTTTATCCGGAGATGGTCGCAAAGCTCAGAAGTGAAGAGTATTACGTCAATATGATGATCGCATGGTATTTTGCAACCGCTCTTGCAAAGCAGTATGAAAGCATTCTTCCGTTTATTGAGGAGAAGAGGCTTGATGACTGGACGCATAACAAAGCTATACAGAAAAGCCTGGAAAGCAGAAGAATTACAGAGGAACAAAAGCTGTATTTGAAATCCTTGAAAGTGGTTCGGTAGTGCTGCCATTATTGCGAACAAAAAAGGTAATGATGACCATCAGTTACTGGTTCAAACAGAGACTCTGGCTGTTGCTCGGCCAGAGTCTCTTTGAATATTGAAGAAACGGTAGGAAACTTCATGATTAATCAAGAAATAATGGAACATGGCGTTGTGAATCTGAAGAAATGGTAGTATTATCGAAAGCATGAATCAATAACTGTTTTCCAGAAAAAATACTCCAAACATGTGGCTGATCAGATTCTGTTATCACAAAAAGATATCGGTAATGCAGGAATGCTGAAGTTTTACCCTGTATATATGCTTCCTTTTATTCTGGAAGAACTATAAAAAGACTCATAAGGAAACGCAGCAGTGGCTTCGGAATTGAATGATGGATATTCGGTTGCTCAGGCGGACAACAGTCGAGTGCGTCTGTCTTTTGGACAAGAAAAAACCAAAGTGCTATGTGGAAATCGGTGTAGATGATGAGGACTATTACAGGATCAAAGACTCTAAAGAGGAAAGATAATGGCATTAAGATAAGGGCAACAGCGCGTTGCTTGTTGTCCTGCGTCGGATAGGTGATAATAGAACTGTACCAATCATAAAAGGAGGTCTGCTCTATGGAAATCAAGGACATACTGAAAAAACTTAGAGAAGAAAAGAAACTTACGCAGGACGAGCTGGCAGAACACGTCATGGTAACAAGACAGGCCGTCAGTCGCTGGGAGAATGGAGAGACACAGCCCAATACGGATACGCTAAAGCTGTTGTCCAGAGAATTCAACGTTTCGATCAACACACTTCTTGGAAGTCCAAGACAGCTTGTATGTCAGTGCTGCGGAATGCCGTTGAATGAAGATGATATGATCAGCAAAGAACCAGATGGAATCTTCAATGAAGAGTATTGTAAATGGTGTTATACCAATGGCGAATTTGCTTACAAATCAAAAGATACGTTGCTTGATTTTCTGATCAACCATATGCCGAACCCGGATAATTTATCGGAAGATGAAAGGCGAGCACAGTATGACGGATATCTTTCACAACTAAAACACTGGAGATAAATCGAGGACAGAACAAAGCTCCCCACAACCAATTAAGGCGGTGGGGAGTTATCTTTTGCCAAACAAGAAAGCACGCAAATTGTAAAAATGTAAATTTGGTGCAAAAATTGCACCAAACATATTAGAATATCGTGCGAAAAGCAGAAATTAAAAATCGTAATTTCGGTTGATTGCTTTGGATAGATGTGATAAACTGTATCTGGAACAGGAGGATATTAGATGTTTCAGAGAAAAGTCTACGAATACTTGAAAAACTGGAAAGAAGAATCAAATGGATCATCAGCTGTTCTTATTGAAGGAGCCAGGCGTGTTGGAAAAAGCACCACAGCTGAAGCGTTTGCAAAAACTGAATATGATGATTACATTTTGATTGATTTTTCAACAGCTGAGCAGGCCATCAAGGATAACTTTGATAATATAGGGAACCTTGATACGTTCTTTCGCAATCTGTTTATCCTGACCGGGAAGACGCTTCAAAAGAGAAGAGGCGTAATCATATTTGATGAAGTCCAGTTTTTCCCGAAAGCAAGGCAGTCAGTCAAGCAACTGGTGAAAGACGGGAGATTTGATTTTATTGAGACAGGATCCTTAATATCCATAAAGAAGAATGTAAAGGATATACTGATTCCTTCCGAAGAAGAAAGTATAAAAATGTACCCGATGGATTTTGAAGAATTCCTGTGGGCCATTGGAAACAATGCGATCATGGATACGATCAGGGATGCATTTGAAGGAAGAAAACCGCTTGGAAATGATATTCACAGAGCGATCATGAGAGAATTTCGGGTATACATGGCAGTAGGCGGTATGCCGCAGGCAGTTGAAGCGTATGTTGCCGGTGAATCATATAGACAAATCGACAGAGTAAAGAAAGGAATACTCAGACTATATAGCAATGATCTGAAAAAACATGATACCGAAGACGGGGACAGAGCAGAAGTAGTGTTCAAATCGCTGCCGGAACAGTTGATGAATCACAACTCTGTATTCAGGCTGTCAGTTGTTAATGAAAACGCCAGGACAAGAAACTGCGGGAATGCAATCGAATTCTTAAATGAGTCCATGATCGTTAACAATTGTGTCAATGTGACCAAACCGGAAGTTGCCCTGGAGATGTATGCCGACCGGACAAAGTTCAAGATGTTCATGGGGGATACGGGACTGCTCGTGAGCTATATTCTGAATAACGGTGGGGACACAGATAAAATGTATCGATCCCTTATTATTGACGATCTTGGCATCAATCAAGGCATGATCTTTGAAAATATGGTAGCACAAATGTTGCGCGCCAACGGACATGAGTTATATTTTCATGAATTTGAATACTGTCCGGAGGAGAACAAAGCCAGTAAACAGTATGAAGTTGATTTTTTGACTGTCAGAGGTAAGAGACTGTCACCGATCGAAGTGAAATCCTCAGGTTACAAAAGTCATAAATCCTTCGATTATTTTAAACAGAAATATCAACTGAAAATGAATGACCGTTTCATTATATATACAAAGGATCTGGCATTTGAGGACGAGGTTTTATATATACCTATATACATGACGATGTTTATTTAAGCAAAGAGTTTTGCTTGATGATAATTGTTGTCCACAGAAAAGACAGTCGAATGTGTTTGTCTGATGTCACGTACCAGGCATTGATTTCCGGGAATACAGGTGATATGAAATGCCTATCATTCGGGATCTGGACAGGCAGGAGAGGTATGAAAACTGGTAAACAGAACGAAATCCATCTCCCGGAGCGATCCAGGGGATGATAGCATAACAGAGGGCGTAAGGATAATGAAAGAAATAAACTCACAGCTTATATCAGTACTATCTACTGGCAAGACGGGATTTCCAGGCTCATCATTTGACAAGGAAGCCGCTGAGAACGCACTTCGCTTTCATAAGAGTCTTCCGCAGTATGCGAGGACTGAACTTGTTTCCCTCCGTATTGCAGCAACGGAACTTGGAGTCAGGGAAGTCCTCCTTAAAGATGAATCCACCAGGTTCGGACTCAAGGCATTCAAGGGACTTGGCGGGAGCTATGCAGTATTCAGGATCCTGTGTGAAATGCTTGGAATGGACCCGGGCACTGCGGTATTCAGCGACTTTATGACCGCTGAGAACAGGGCAAAGTGCAGTGATGTCGTATTTGTCACTGCAACGGATGGCAATCATGGCAAGGGCGTCGCATGGGCAGCAAAGCTCTTTGGCTGCAAGGCATATGTTTACATGCCGGCAGGTTCTGCAGAGGCAAGAAGGAAGGCAATCGAAGATGCCGGCGCCGAAAAAGCCGTAATCAGTGACCTGAACTATGACAATGTAGTACAATATGCAGGACAGCTGTCAAAGGAGAACGGATGGACGCTGATCCAGGATACTGCATGGGATGGGTATGAGAAGATTCCTCACTGGATCGTGGAAGGATATCTGACGATGGGAGCAGAGATCATAGAGCAGCTTGATGGTAAGATCCCGACACATGTTTTCGTTCAGGCCGGCGTCGGAGCCATGGCAGGCGGGATGATCGGATACTTTGCCAATATGTTCTCTGATTGTGAACCTGTATTCGCAGTGGCGGAGCCTTCTACGGTTGCCTGCCTGTATGAATCCGCAAAGGCAGGAGACGGCGAAAGGCATTCTATTGAGGGCGACCCTGTGACTATCATGGCGGGACTTAACTGCGGCACACCGTGCAGCATCACATGGCCTGTTATACGTGACAGAGCAGGTTTCTATATCTCATGTAGGGACGAAGTATCTGAGAATGCAATGCGTAGACTCGCAGGATCTTCGTCTGAACAGGAGCGGATCATATCCGGCGAAAGTGGTGCAGTGACATTCGGAGCTCTCATGGATATCTGTAAAGATGATATTATCCGGACTGAAATGGGCATAGATGCGGACTCTGTCATTCTTCTTATCAGCACAGAAGGTGATACTGATCCGGAAGGTTATAATAGAATCGTAGGCTGAGACAACAAGGGGGGGATCTGATGAGCGAATGGAATATGTCGAATTTCTACAAATATGTAAGAATTCAGGGCAAGGAGCAGCAGCCTGTAATATGCTGGTTCAAGACTGAGAATTCAGAAGAGATGCAGCAGTCCTGGTCTCCTAAGTAAGAACTATTTTGTGATATCTCATTAATTTTCTGACAGATATTGCCTGAATACCACAAAAGGTATAATATCTGAACAGCGCGAAAAAAATGAGGTACACAAACTATGGGAATCAAAGTTGTAAAGTTTGGCGGATCATCAGTTGCTGATGCGATCCAGCTCAAGAAAATGAGACAGATAGTCGAATCAGATCCTGAGAGACGCTATGTCGTAGTATCTGCTCCGGGCAAGAGATTCGACAAGGACAATAAGATCACAGATCTTCTGTTCATGTGCAAGGCACAGGCAGATCATAATATTCCATATGAGCAGCTGTTCCAGGTCATAACAGACCGTTACAGCGCTATTGCATTTACTCTTGGGGTCACGGTCGATCTCGAGAGTTATTTTAATGAGATCAAAGACAACATGGCAGCAGGCTGCTCTGAAGATTACATTGCAAGCCGCGGAGAATTCCTGTCTGCGATCCTAGTGTCTGCGTTCCTTGGATTAGACTTTGTCGACACTAAGGACCTGATCCTCTTCGACAACAAGGGCAGAATGCTTACTGAAGAGACCAACAAGGCTCTTGCAGAAGAGCTTGCAAAGCACGAATATGCAGTGCTTCCTGGATTCTACGGATCATACAGAGATTCCGGCGAGATCAAGGTCCTCTCAAGAGGCGGTTCTGATGTCACAGGTTCTCTTGTTGCAAGAGCGGTCAATGCAGATATATATGAGAACTGGACTGATGTATCCGGTCTTCTGATGGCAGATCCTAGGATCATCAAGAATCCTAAGCCAATCGACTATATCTCATATATAGAGCTCAGAGAGCTTTCATATATGGGAGCGAGCGTGCTCCACGAGGAGGCTGTCTTCCCGGTAAGACTTTCGAATATTCCGATTAACATCAGGAACACCAACGCTCCTGAAGATCCGGGAACGATAATCACCACAGAGAACACTTATAATAATGAGAAAGTCCTCTCTGGTATAGCAGGCAAGAAGCCGTTCACAGTCATTTCTATTTATAAGAATATGATGAACAAGGAGATCGGCTTTGTCAGAAGAGCACTCGCGGTACTTGAGGATCAGGGAATCAATTTTGACCATATCCCGACAGGTATCGACTCACTCTCGGTTGTTATCGAGAGCAAAGAACTCGAAGACAAGCTCGACGATGTTCTGAAGTCACTCGAGCAGAGCCTGCATCCTGATGAGATCAATGTAACTGAAGACATCGCGATGATCGCGGTCGTAGGAATGGGTCTTGCGAGGACAGTCGGTGTAGCTGCTAAGATCACAGCCGCACTTGCTGATGCCGGTATCAACATCAGAATGCTCAACCAGGGAACCAGCGAGATCAACGTCATCCTCGGTGTAGAGGCTGCAGACTTCGAAGGTGCAATACGTGCTATATATGATGCTTTTGTTGAATAGATAAGGACAGGAACAATGGCTATCACACAGAGAGTAGAGAAGATAAGGCAGAATTACGTCAATACCAAGCCTCATATCTCGTATGAGAGAGCATGGAGCTGGACAAAGTCATTCCAGAGAACAGAAGGCCTCCCGCATCTTATAAGAACTGCGCAGGCGTTCTATGACACATGCTGTGAGCTTTCGGTGAATATCTGGGAAGGAGAGCTGATCGTCGGAACCAGCGGTGAATACCGTAAGTGTGCGATTCTGACTCCTGAATTCGGATGGCTCTGGATCAATGATGAGATCGATACTTTTCCAGAGAGAGGCCAGGATCCTTACGATGTAACACCGGAGCAGACTGAGTTCATCAGGAAGAATATCTTCCCGTACTGGAAGGGTAAGTCTGTTGAGGAGGCTTTCCTTGCGAGGACTTCCGAGGCCACCAAGAAGATCGGTGTAGATACAGGCTTCCTTGATACAGACTCCAAATGGAGGAATGGAATAGGAGAGATCTCTGCTGACTATATTGACGTGCTCCTTCCTAAGGGCTACGGCGGCATCAAGGCCGAGGCTCTAAGATATATGGAGGATCTCAATGAAGCGATCCCTGAAGACAAGAAGAAGATCGAGTTCTACAAGTCGATGGTTCTTATCGCTGACGGTATGATCACTCTTGGCCGCAGGTATTCTGAGAAGGCTACTGAAATGGCCTTAAATGAGCCTGATAAGACCCGTAGAGCCGAACTTGAGGAAATATCCAGAGTATGCGCAAGAATCCCTGAGAAAGCCCCTGAGAGCTTCAGAGAGGCTATCCAGTTCGTATGGTTCGTGCAGCTTGGCGGTATCATCGCAGAGAATCCACTTGCATGGAATCCAGGAAGATTCGACCAGTACATGTATCCATATTACAAGAAGGATCTCGAGGCAGGGCTGATCGACAGAGATACAGCTCTTGAACTTATTGAGTGTCTCTGGCTCAAGTACAGTGAATGGGCATGGACTATTTCCAAGAATACAGCCAGCTTCTTCGCAGGTTATACTAACTTCGAGAATCTGACTATCGGCGGCACCAAAGTCGATGGTTCAGATGCTACCAATGATATCTCATATCTTGCGATTCAGGCTACAAGAGAGTGCATGACGCATCAGCCAACACTCAGCTGCAGGATCCATCCTGACTGCCCGCCTGATTTCATGGAAGCAGTTACAGAGCTCGTATCGACAGGATGCGGCTTCCCGGCAATCCATGGCGACAGAACAGGCTATCAGATGCTGTCAAATCTCGGCTATGATCCAAGAGACGCAAGAGACTGGAACAACTGCGGATGCGTAGTTCCGCATTCACGTAAGACCTTCGAATGGACATCAGCAGCAAGCATCAGCTTTGCAGCTGCGCTTGAATTTGCTCTGAACGAGGGTAGAAGCCGTCTCTCCGGAGAGCAGGTAAGCCTTCCTGAGAAGGATCCGAGGACTTTCACATCCATGGAAGAGATCATCGAAGCATGGAAGAAGCAGTTCAGATATCTTGTCAAGCATGGTGTTATCAGCCTCGTAACAGCTCAGGAGATCCACAGAGAGATAGGGCACAGACCATTCATGTCTGCCTGCAACGAGTACTGCATGAAGAACGGTAAGGACCTCGTTGACGGAGGTGCCAAGTATAATATAGGACCTGTATTCACAGGCGTCGGACTCTCAGTCACGGCTAATTCGCTTGCTGTGATCAAGAAGCTTGTATTCGAAGAGAAGAGCGCGACACTTGCAGATATAATCGATGCGATCGATAACAACTGGGAAGGTTATGAAGAGCTGAGAGCTAAGGCTCTTGCATGCCCTAAGTACGGCAATGACGATGACTATGTTGATTCCATCGCTAGAGACCTCGCGGACTTCTTCTACGGCGAAGTAACGGGGTATGATGATCTGTATGGCAATCACTTTGTCACAGCCTTCATGGGAATCTCCAACTATCTGCCTACAGGCAAGGTGCTCGGAGCAACTCCTGAGGGAAGACATGCAATGGATCCGATCAACGAAGGTGTATCGCCATACACAGGCAGTGACACATCGACTTGTCTTGCAGCTCTAAGAAGTGCTGCCAAGATGAATCATGACATTCACAGCGGCGGAACTCTCCTCAATCTCAGACTCAACCACGACCTTGTCGCAACGAAGAGGGGAAGAGCCAACCTTGGAGCGATGCTGCAGAGCTACTTTGCACTCGGTGGCTTCCACGTTCAGTTCAATACGATTTCGAACGAGGTGCTTAAGGATGCGCAGGCTCATCCTGACAAATACAGGAGCCTGCTGGTCAGAGTTGCCGGCTACAGCGCTCAGTTCACCAATCTTTCCAAGGAAATGCAGGATTCCATCATGGCAAGGAATGCACACGGAGAATTCTGATAATGGGCGTCCTGGGTTACATAATGCAGATGCAGCCATTCTCTGTCAATGATGGTGAAGGCATAAGGACGACCATATTCATGGCAGGATGCCCGCTGAGATGCAAATGGTGCTCAAATCCCGAAGGATTCAGCCAGAGAGAGATTATTGGATGGTATCAGAGGAAATGTATCGGCTGCGGAGACTGCGTAAGAGTGTGTCCGCAGGGCATCGGGATAAACATGAATATTGAAAGAGACCGGTGCATATCATGCGGAAAATGCACAGAAGTATGCTCGCAGAATGCCAGGACCAGGATGGTCACATATATGGATGCAGATGATATCCTAAGTGACATTCACAAGCACAGACTGTTCTATGCATACAGCGGCGGAGGGATCACTTTTTCCGGCGGCGAGGCCACATCTCAGCCGGAGCTTCTTGATTATCTGACATCTGAGATATATGACATGGGATATAGCATGGATATCGAGACGTCAGGATACTTTGACTTTGAAAGCGTCAGACCATCACTTGAGAGAATGGATCTCATATTCATGGATCTCAAGCATATGGATCCTGAGAAGCACAGATACTATACCGGAGTTCCGAATGACAGGATCCTTGAGAATATCAAGAATCTCGGGACTCTGAGGAGTATTGACAGGCCGGGTCATGGCCCGGATATCGTTATAAGGATTCCGGTCATATGCGGTGTGAATGACTCTGAAGATAACATCAGACAGTCTGCAGCTTATGTTCATAAGGTGCTGCCGGAGGCAAGGATGGAGCTGCTTCCGTATCACAGCTTCGGCATGATCAAGTACGAGGCACTGGGAATTCCGTATGATCATCCCGAGTTCTCCGCACCGGATAAGGAACGGATGGATCATCTCAAAGATGTTATAATGTCAGAAGGAATACTGATTGCAGATTACCGCTGAATTCACCAATTCAACATATCTATATCAATAATAATGTTGTATATTATTGTTTGTTTTAGATGACTAACTCAGATAGATATGACTAATACTAAGAATTAAGGAGGAAACCTTACATGAGCAATGTATATGATTTTTCAGCCAAGGACAGAATGGGAAATGAAGTAAGCCTTAAGGATTATGAGGGCAAAGTGCTCCTGATCGTTAATACAGCAACAGGCTGCGGCTTCACACCACATTATGATCCTCTCGAGGCAATGTATAAAGAATTCAGAGATCAGGGATTCGAAATTCTGGATTTCCCTTGCAACCAGTTTGCAGACCAGGCACCTGGAAGTGATGATGAGATCCATCAGTTCTGCACAGTTAAGTTCGGAACAGAGTTCCCGCAGTTCTCTAAGATAGATGTTAACGGAGAGACAGCTCATCCGCTTTTCGCATGGCTTGCATCAGAGAAGCCATTCAACGGATTTGGAAAGGGCCTCAAGAATGCAGCTCTGAACAAGTATGCAGCTGCCAACAATAAGAAGTATGGTGACAAGACCTATATCGGCTGGAACTTCACTAAGTTCCTCATCGACAGAGAGGGTAATGTAGTTGCAAGATTTGAGCCGACAGAAAACATGGACAATGTAAAGGCAGCAGTAGCTGCAGCTCTGTAATTCTGTACTATCCGGAACTTGATCATTCAAGTCAAATAAAAGACCCGGCCGCAGCCGGGTCTTTTTAGGTTATGTCAACTTTGCGCTATAACTAATTTGTAGTTCGAATTAACCCCAGAATGATGTGATCTGTCCGTATACGATCAGTGCCATGAAGATAGGTCCAAGCCACTTGATGCAGAAGTCGAAGAGTCCTCTTGACTTGAAGTTGGAACCTCTTTCGATCTCGTCATCAACATAGTGAGGAACTACCCAGCCGATCAGGATAGCCATGATCAGACCTGTGAGCGGCATCAGGATACCTTCAGCAAGAGCGTCCCAAACGTCGAGAACGTCAGGCTGTCCGAGCAGGTGGAACCATGCAACTGTAGGAGCTTCACCAAGGCAGTCAAGAGTTGTCAGTGCGTTACCAACCAGTGCCCATGCACCCATCAGCATTGTAACAGCGAATCTGTTTACGGACTTACCAGCTTTGATTCTGCTATCAAGGATAGCAGAGATTCCGCCTTCCATCATACCGATTGAGGATGACAGAGCTGCGAAGAATACGAGCAGCCAGAAGAGGAATCCGAAGATCTTACCACCAGCGAGTTCGTTGAATACTGTCTGCATTGAGATGAACAGAAGTCCAGGACCAGCACCTGGCTCGATGCCATAAGCTGTGCAAGCAGGCATGATAGCCATACCAGCAAGGATAGCAGCGATGGAGTCACCAACAGCAATGAATACAGCATCCTTCTCGAGGTTCTCTTTCTTGTCCAGATATGAACCATAAGCGATCAGACATCCGGAAGCAAGTGAGAGTGAGAAGAACATCTGGCCACCAGCGAGCTTCATTGTATCGAAGAAGCCAGCTGCAGTTGTGAATCCTTCAAAGTGAGGCTTGAACAGGAATGCAAGACCTTCGCCTGATCCAGGCAGTGTGCAGGATCTGATTACGATGATAACGAGCATTACGAAGAGTGCAGGCATAGCTACCTTGCAGAACTTCTCGATACCACCGGATACTCCGCCGAGTACGATGACTATTGTCAGTGCCAGGAAGATTATCATCCAGATCATAGCTGCTCCGCCGTTGCTCAGAAGAGAAGCTTCGAAGAATGCACCTGGGTCTATTTCCTTACCGCCGAATGCAAGGATGGAGTATATGAGATACTTCATGATGTATCCGCCGAATGTGCAGTAGAACGCAATCAGGAAGAACGGAACTGCTGTCTGCAGAACACCGTTGAACTTGAATGCCGGGTGAATCTCATAGTAAGCCTCAATAGCAGCCTTCTGAGATTTACGTCCAATAGCGATTTCAGAAAGAACCAGTGGATAACCTACTGTTACAAGAAGAATTACGTAAAGCAGCAGGAAAGCGAATCCGCCGCCAAGTCCCATCTTATATGGGAATGACCAGAGGTTACCAAGACCTACTGCGGATCCAAGTGCGGCCATAAGAAATCCAAAATTGGAATTAAATTGACCTTTACTTTGTTCCATAATAAATACCTCCTTAATTGATGGCGCAAAGCGTCTAACTACCTTGTAATTATACTTTCGTCAATTTCCTATGTCAACTCGATTGTGTTGAGCAAATGAAGACGGTCATCACAAAACCTACACATTTCAAGGCTTACAGCAGCATAAAACAAATGTACCAAAGTGTATTTAATAAATACAAAAGGCTATGGCATTTCGCCATAGCCTTGAGATTTGTTATCAGTCGCCTTTGTACTTGAAATCCCCGTCACGGTAGCCTTTCTCGTATTCCCAGTGGCCGACTTCATCGACCCATGGACCTTGCTCATCCCACGCATCTCTGATGAGATAGGATTCGGTTACCATTTCTGTGTAGGTCTCTTCGTGAGTTATTGCATCATGGTGCTGCCCGAATTCATCATCATAAGCTTCCTGATCAACAACTGTCCTTGTCTTGGTTACCTCTACCTGTCTTGTTCCATACTCAGCGTCATGGTGGATTGTCTGGTAGTGGCCAGGTACATCAATGACCCATACCTTATGATTCTCACGTTCAGCTTCCCATTTCTTCTTGGCAGCTGCTTTTCTCTTCTTCTTCTCTTCAGCATCACTCCATGATGTGAGTCCTGTATCAGTACCCTCAGTGAAGTATTCGCCGCCTCTGCTGATTACATTGGCAGGCTGAGCAGGGTACTCGCCGACAGCAGCCTTAGGGATCTGGTTCATGATCTTGCCCCAGAGTCTTGCCGCTACATATGACATGGAGTCCATCTCGACATTCTGGTCAGTTCCGATCCAGATAGATCCTGCGTAGCTAGGAGTGAATCCGTCAAACCAGATATCATATCTGTCGTTGGTAGTACCTGTCTTACCGCCGGTAGCAACAGCATCGATGCCATAGTGATTAGCCTTGACTACGGACTGAAGGACATCAGTCATGATGAATGCAACTCCCTCGTTGATAGCCTCAGATGCCTCGGATTTACCTTCGAGGAGTACATTGCCATTCCTGTCAAGAACCTTGGTGTAGCAGATAGGTGTATTGACCTGTCCGCCAGCAGGGAAGCTTGCATATGCAAGAGCCATCTCAAGAGGCTCAACGCCCTGACACATAGCTCCGAGTGCGAGAGCAGCAGGGTTCATATCGTTAGCATATTCGCTCTCGTCATCAATCGCTGTCGTGATACCGAATTTCTTGAGCTGATTCATTGAGAATTCGTTACCGACCTGAAGCTGGAGCTTGACAGCGCAGGTGTTGATGGACTGCTGAATAGCTGTCTTGAAAGTGTTCTTACCGGAGAAGGTTCTTGTTACGTTCTCAGGCCAGTCTCTGTTCTCGATATGGCACTTCTCATCCTCGATCGAGGAGTGGACTGTTACATAATCTCCCCAGCCCTTGGTGCCTTGCTTGTCAATGTCAAAGTCGATGAATGTCCACTTCTGATTCTTCTCTTCAAGCTCATAGCTCTTCTGAAGTGCGGCGCCGTATACGGCGAGAGGCTTGATGGAAGAACCAGGCTGTCTTGCATTAATAGCACGGTTCAGGAGCTTCTGGCCCTTGAATGTACGGCCACCGACCATTGCTTTGACCTCGCCGGTACCTACGCCCACGATTACCATTGCGCCCTGAGGCTGGAGGGTAGGGACAGCGAGTGAGTAAGCCTCGTCTGTGATTATGAGCTTGCCGTCCTCGACTCTCATGTCGCCTTCATGAGCAGGGTCATTGAAGTAATCCGCCGAGATTACGAGGTTGCCGTTCGAATCCATTGACTTATATGTCGAAGGTACATTGATATATCCGCCCTGGATGGAGTAGACCTTGTCGTCAATTATCCTGTAGTAAGTCTTGAACTCAAGGCTGTAATCGGTCTCACCGTTGACTTCTGTCGTATAGATATTCAGATCGCGGCCGGCTCCGATCGTGACTGAACCGTCAGGTGCGATAGCGACATCATTCTCCGAAAGTGTGAAGTTACCATTCTCGTCGAAGAAGTGGTCGTAGTTGTAAAGAGCAATATCTCCGTCATTGTTCAGCATATTGCCATCTTCGTCAGTGTTGTGGATGGCAGATACTGAAGGGAAGTTCTCAGAATCCTTGAACTCATTGACGACGATTTCCTGAGCCTGTGAATCTACAGTTGAGTAGATCTTGAGACCCTTGGTATATACTGTACGCTCAGCATCAGCATAATCCATTCCGTACTGCTCCATGAGATCGTTTATGATCGTATCAACCAGGTATTCATGGAAGTATGAATAAATACCATAACCGGATGTGATCGTAGGATTAATGAATGAATTGAGTGCTACATCTACTGAAGCGTCGTACTGCTCCTGGGTGATGTAATTCTGCTGAAGCATCAGCTTGAGAGTGAGGTTACGTCTCTCTCTTGCGATATCGTTAGTTACGATAGTATCAGGATCCTTCTGAACGATCTTGGAATCGTCACTGACCATTGCACCATCTGCGGCATACTTGAGCAAAGCGTAGTCTTCCGGTGCCTGCGGGAGTGCTGCGAGTGCTGCGCACTCAACGAGATCGAGCTTGTCAACGGTCGTTGAGAAGTATGTCCTTGCTGCAGCATCTACACCATAGCATCCATAGCCCAAGTATATAGAGTTGAGATAAGCTTCGATGATCTCTTCCTTGGACAGAGCCCGCTCTATCTTGCTCGCGTAATACATCTCTACTATCTTACGCCTGATACTTCGCTGGCTCTTGATGTCAGAAAGATAGACGTTACGTGCGAGCTGCTGCGTTATTGTACTTGTACCGCTGATCCTTCCGCCTCCGGAGAAGGAGGAGAGAACAGCACCGATCATACGGGTCCAGTTGAATCCATGGTGCTTCCAGAAGGTCTTATCTTCGATAGCTACGAATGAGTTGATAAGATTCTCAGGCATGTTCTCATATTTGATGACTTTACGGTTCTGTGTATAGAATACGCTGTCAACCTGCTTGCCTTCATCGTCATAGATCATGGATGAGGTATCTACAGAAGCGTATATATCCTTAGGATCGATCTTAGGTGCAAAGGTAATGCAGCCAAGTGCGTACAGCATTGCGCAGAGTACGCATACAAGTCCGACTCCGACTATATCTCTGAACAGCTTACCTATGCTGAATACCATAGCCTTGTTTGATGATGAAACAGGCTTGTCAGGATTGAACTTAGGATTCGGCTTGAGGAAGAGGGCAGTAAGGAGTCCTTCCTTGCTTACATTCTTCGCTGCAGCGATAGCCTTGGCGGCCTTAGTGTTTTTCTTTTTCTTCTTCTTTGTCTTCTTCTTTTTCTTGCTGCCGGACTGGGTCTTCTTTGCCGGCTTGGAAGGTTCTTCAGTTGAAGGCTTATCAGAAGTTACGGAAGCATCTGGAACTTCTGCAGTACTTGCAGGTTCTGCGGCCACCGGACCCTCAGCTGAATCGGCAGGAGAAGGGGACAAAGATGCAGCTCCTTCGGCGTCAGAATCAACAGCTGCAGGAGAACCGGAAGTCTCATAAGACTCAGTGTCCGGAGCCGGATCATTACCGACGACCTGATTGTACTTGTCACCGTAGAAAGTGCGCGCAGCAGTCATCTTTGTTGTACTGGTCTCTGACAGATATGAGTTTATATCTGCAGATAATTCGTCAACAGGGGTTTCGAACTTTGACAGAAACTCGTCTATCTCGCGCTCGCTGTCAGTTCTATTGTCTCTGTCTGATCTCATTTAGAAATCCTCCTAGTAATAATGTATGATCATTACCGGAATAGACCGGTTCAAGATTTGAGATGTTAAGTCTTTAAATTATATCATAGAGAACTGCTGCATAACAATTGCAGATAGGGGTTATCACAGTGAGATAAGATTGCCCTTTGTCGAAATATAGACAAGAATCAGATTAGTCAGATTCGCGGCTCTGCGCTCGTTGAGTCTCAGATGAACTATATCTGCACTTGCAGATTTCGCTGCAAGGTATGAACAAGGCGTGAAATAATTGTCTGATTCCATTTCAAGAACACTGCTGATTCCGCTTATATCATTGATCTTGTAGAACGTCTGGATAAGAGTCCTTGAAAGCGAATCCTTGTCATTTGTGAACTTCTCGATGCTGTCTGTCACTGCAAATTTGCACTTGAAAAGGCTTGCGGCTGCGTTGTTGTCACTGTTGATCCTCTCGAGATAGCCGGCATCATAGGCCTGTGAAAGCATTCTTAAATATATGTGTTCATCGTCTGAAGTGAGGCCAGTCATGAAATTGAATCCATAGGAATCGCCTTCTTCACGTCCCTCAGGGATAGTATCATCTTTGCTGAATTTGTATGATCCGCTCTTGACAGTATAGAGAACATTAGCCAGCTTGCTTGCTGTAGCTGATGTATAAGCTGATTCAGGGAATGCTGCCGGATCATCAATGACTTCATATGTATATTCAAAATCAGGGTAATCATCCCCATAAGCCTTATTCCAGGCCTTGATCCTGTTGTCGATATATTTGGTGAAAGAAGCAACAGAATAAGAATTCAGCACAAATGTTGCATCCAATGAAACAGGATACATGCTGCCATTTGAGCCAACGCTGAAATCTGCTAGCTGATAAATCGTGGACTTGGATTTGAGCCTTGCGAGGAGGGTGCCAAAGGCAAATATCGGATCAGGATGCTTGGATATGCCGGTATTGATCTCGTCGGAAACAATACCTCCAATATGTACCTTGACGACGGTATCGCATTTGATTTCTTCTCTGGCTGCAGGAATTGAAATACGTGAAACTGAACGAGCATATGATTCGGTTGAAAGATATGAAGACGCACCATAGTCAAGATATATTATCTTTGACTTACCTGACAGAAGCTTCTTGCTGATGCCACGGTAGCCTTTGCCATCATTCTGCTCATCGTTAAAGAAGATAACAGTCTTCTTACCTGAATCAAGCTCTGTCCCTGCGATCATTGCCGCAGAGGCAAGGAGTCTTGAATTCTGAATAGCTGTCTGATAATTGTAGCTGACACAAACTACAGAAGGGGATACATTCTTCTTGCGTTCTACTGCAGGTGCCCTGAAAATTATGTTGTCGTATTTATCTATCTTGTATTCTAATCCTTTGCTGTCTGCCCAGGAGGTAATGAAGTCTCTCAGAGAAGCCTGGGATTCGAAGCCTCCGGTCTCCTCGAGGGCCAGGATGCTGTCATTCAGTTCGTTGAATTCAGTCCTGTCAAGAATACTGACATGCTCCTTCCTGTATGAAGAATAAATAGCAAAACCAATCACTATTATAAGAAGGATAAGAATAATAGTTGTTAAATACTTATGTCTACGTATAATATTACTCATACTGATTCCTCGAAATTAATTTATCGAATAATTATACAATGCATTTGTGACAGTTTAAAGAACATAGAACTAAACAAAAAAAGTCCTTGCATTACAGAAACCATATGTGGTAAACTATTCGAGCGTGTGAAAAACACGGACCACAAAATACAGTAAAAAGGAGGTGCGGCAAATGTCCAGGAAATGTGAAGTATGCGGCAAGGGCCAGACTTCAGGAAACGCAGTTTCTCACTCTAACATCCATACAAGAAGAAAATGGAACGCTAACATCCAGACTGTAAGGATCAACGATAACGGCAGAGTAAGAAAAGCATCTGTATGCACTAGCTGCCTCAGATCGGGCAAGGTCAACCGTGCCGTCTGATAAGCATATTAAACCGGAGGGTCTTAAGCGCGAGCTTAAGGCTTTTTGTTTTGCAGGAATAATACTATAATAATCCAGAACACATAATGCCATGATGAAAGGGGCCTTGTATGTCTGTCATCCTCAGGAATGAACATGGAGCCATTGCTGTTAATAAGGGCGTCATCGAAAGAATGATAATAGAAGACCTTCTCGAAATGTCTGATACAGTTATCCTGTGCAGCAAGAAGGGTAAGCCGATCAAGGATAATCCGAACAGATTTCTTGATCCGGATTATTTCGATGCCATCGAGGTTTACGAGAAGAGACAGGAAGTCAGGGTCAAGGTTTTCATTATTACAGTCTTCGGCTTCAGCATTTCTGATATAGCTGATGAGATATTCACGAGAATCGAGAAGGACTTCGAACTTCTCAAGCTAAAGAAACCAGGCGTTATTTCTGTGAATGTCAGAGGCGTCATGTCACACCAGATCGTAAAGCGTAATATAGAGGTAGTCCGCAATAATGCCTGAAAGATTCAGTCTTACAGATGACGTATCATCAATCAAGGGGATAGGAGGCAAGAAGAAACAGCTTCTTGCCTCTCTTGGCATTACTACTATTGAAGACCTTCTGAGCACTTTTCCTGTCAAGTATAAGGACAGGCGGAATGTTATCCCTGCGATCAGGGCAACTGATGACAGAGATACACTTGTAGCAGGCGAGCTCATCAAGGTCCAGCTGAGACCTATATCCGGGCACAGGACAATCGTTGAATGCACTCTCAGGGATGAAAGCTGCATATTCGGCGCAGCTTTCTTTAATATGCCATATCTGAGGAAATCACTGTCTGTAGGAGCGACATACATTCTCTTCGGCAAAATGCGCTATAGAAATGGCATGAAGATCTGGACTAATCCTGAGATGACAATGGCTGGCACCGAAAGAGATGTCAGAGGCATAGTTCCTGTGTACAGGAACACTCAGGGTGTGACGAGCGCCAACTTTACTAAATGGATAAGAACAGCACTCGAATCATCCGACCTCTCTTCAGACTGGATCGGCCGGGAGATCACAGAAGAACGAAGACTCTGCAGCAGGGAATTTGCTTTTCATAATATGCATTTTCCGGAGAGCGAGAAGCATTACAAGGCTGCAAGATACAGGATGATATACGAGCAGCTGCTGAGATATCAGCTTGCTGTAAGACTTGCAAGACGTAATATCGAATCCGGTTCGGATGATGCATCTGTTCCTGACGCTTCTGTCAGGCCTTTCACTGATGCTCTTCCATTCACTCTTACGGAAGGCCAGAGAATGTGCATAGAAGACATCGAGAAGGATCTCGTGCAGAGAAGGCCGATGAACAGGCTCGTTCAGGGCGATGTCGGATGCGGCAAGACTGTGGTTGCTGAGGCTGCAATATTCAAATGTGCTGTATCAGGACTTCAGTCGGCAATGATGGCTCCGACAGAGATACTTGCAAGGCAGCATTATGAAAGACTCTCGGGAGATTTCGAACGATTCGGGATAAGGACATCTCTTCTTGTCAGCGGCATGAAGGCAGCGGAGCGAAGAGAGGTGCTCGCCGGAATAGCTGCGGGGAGCATTGACGTAGTTGTCGGAACTCATGCTTTGATCCAGAAGGATGTCATGTTCAATGAACTTGCTCTTGTCATAACAGACGAGCAGCACAGATTCGGAGTCAACCAGAGAAAACTCCTTGCCCGCAAGGGCCGCGGAGTCAATGTGTGCGTAATGTCAGCGACGCCTATACCAAGGACTCTGGCAGCTACCGTCTTCGGCGACATGGATTTCAGTATTATCAGGACCAGACCGTCTGAACGCAAGAAGATCATCACACGTGCACTGGAACCAGGCAGCAGAGAGCGGGCTTATACAGCTGTAAGGAAAGAACTCGAGCAGGGCAACAGGGCATATGTGATCGCACCGACCATAGACAGCGAGGATGATGAGCTGGCTTCTGTAATGAGGCTGTATTCAGAGATACAGGACAAATTCAAAGGCTACAAGTCCGCTCTTCTTCACGGAAGACTGACCGGAGAAGAGAAGGAGTCCATAATGAATGACTTTGCCTCAGGCAGGATCCAGATTCTTGTCGCTACTGTCGTAATAGAAGTCGGGATCGATGTTCCGGAAGCAACCGTCATAGTAATTGAGAACTCCGAAAGGTTTGGTCTTGCACAGCTGCATCAGCTGAGGGGAAGAGTCGGAAGAAGCAGCAGACAGTCTTACTGTTATCTGATCAACTACAGCAAGTCAGAGACAGCGGTCGCAAGAGCCAGAGCAATGGCAGAGATAAGCGACGGCTTTGAAATAAGCGAAGTAGATTACAAACTGAGAGGCCCTGGTGATATAATGGGCACCATGCAGTCCGGTAATTACAGCAGGGATATCCTGACACTTTGCAGATATACTGATATACTTGAGGCAGCTATAGAGGATGCGGACAGGGTCATGGCAGATCCTGAGCTTGCAGATCTCAGATATGTAGAGAACTACATGGATCAGTCTGCTGAGGCAGACAATTCAGACATAATCTGACAGGAGATATATATAATGAAGATAACATCTGGCGAATATAAATACAGGAATATCGAGATCCCCCGCGGGATCAGACCAACCACAGAGAAGGTCAGAGAGGCTGTTTTCAGCATGATCAGGGAATGGATCCCGGGAGGCGTTATTCTTGATCTCTTTGCCGGGAGCGGAGCCATGGGACTTGAGGCGCTCTCAAGGGGAGCTGATAAGTGCTATTTCTGCGAATCAAACAGGCAGAATTTCAAGGTTCTTCTCGGTAATATCGCCAATTGCAATGCCGGCAGCAAATCCCAGCCATACAATTGTGACTTCAGATCTGCGATAGGAAGGGTCAGCGACAAGCTCGATGCTGTCATAATGGATCCTCCTTATGAACAGGTAGAGTACTATGGTGAGGCAATGCAGCTTCTGCAGGATAACGGGCTCCTCGACGAGGGAAGTATAGTAGTTGCAGAGCATCTCTACGATAATCCGTTATCTGACACCTATGGCAGATTGACCCGTATCAAAGAAAAAAAATACGGTACAATAGGTGTTGATGTATACATTTATGAGTGATTTGTTGCGAGTGTGAGCTTTTTTATGCTACACTTGACTCTGTAAAGGAATCTTCAGAAATGGAAAGAAAAGCTTTATACGCAGGATCATTTGATCCGATTACCAACGGACACCTGAATATCATCGAGAGAGCGGCAGGAATTTATGATTCATTAACTGTCGCGATTGTAGTGAATCCGAATAAGAAAGGATTCTTCACGATAGATGAGAGACTGGAGATCGTCCGTATGGTCACCGAGCATATACCTAATGTCTGTGTCGACAAATTCAGCGGACTGCTGGCGGACTATGTCAATGAGAATGGCTTTGCTGCAGTAGTCAGAGGACTCAGAGCTACAACTGACTTTGAGAACGAGCTGCAGATGGCACAGATGAATGCAAGGTTGTTTGAGGGGGATACTGAGACTATCTTTCTCATGACAGATCCTAAGTATTCATTTATCAGTTCAAGCATCATCAAGGAAGTTGCATCTCTCGGAGGGAGCGTTGATGAGCTTGTGCCGGACTATGTCATTAAGAGGATAAGAGATAAATTGCAGGAGGAATAACCATGAGTGATGACAGCATCAAAATTATGTCGCTTCTTGACGAGCTTGAAGAACTTATCGCATCATCAGGCAAGATGCCATTTTCAGAGAAAGGTATCATTGACCTCGATGTAGCTCAGAAGATCATCGAAGATATGAGACTCAACCTTCCGAGAGACATCCAGCAGGCTAGATGGCTCGGTCAGGAGAAGGACCGCATCATCAATGATGCTAAAAGAGAGTACAACAGAATGATCAATGAGGCTAAGGATCAGGTAGAGTATCTCGTCAACAATAACAGTATCTATAAGGATGCGCAGAAGAGAGCAGATGCTATCCTCAAGGAAGCAGAGAGCCACGCTAACTACATGAAGTACAGATCATATGAGTATATCGATCAGCTTCTGTATGATATGCAGACAGATATCGCAAGCGTTGGCAATCAATATATCCAGCCAATGACTGATTACTTTGCAGAGATGCTCAACAACATCAACTCCAGAGTCAATCAGAATCGTCAGGAGATGAAGACTCTTGCAGAGAGAGTTCAGCTTGGCGAGTCGGCAGAGGCTCCTGAGAAGACTGCTGAATAGTGTCCTGTATTCAAGAATCTGATGCTAAG
Organism: Mogibacterium sp.; assembly: GCA_017512145.1. Classification (GTDB taxonomy): domain Bacteria; phylum Bacillota; class Clostridia; order Peptostreptococcales; family Anaerovoracaceae; genus Crickella. The sequence goes on from JAFWHB010000032.1 coordinate 28,101, forward strand.
GGTCTGCAGCATCCGCCGCAGGCCCTTTTTCCGTAAATTGAAGTTCGTCAGGAGATGATATGAGAGCAACAGGGATAGTAGCTGAATTCAATCCTCTTCATAATGGTCATGTCTACTGCATGGAGCAGGCAAGAAGTATAACTGGTGCCGATGCTCTTGTTGTTGCTATGAGCGGGAATTTTGTTCAGCGTGGGGAGCCCGCCATCCTTGACAAATGGACCAGAGCCGGGCTTGCTCTTGAATGCGGTGCTGATCTGGTGGTGGAGATACCGGCCCTATACTGCCTCGGTAATGCCGGTCAGTATGCAGATGCAGGCGTTCGTGTGCTTGAGGCACTTGGCAAAGTGGATCATCTGGTCTTCGGCAGTGAGTGCGGCAATACAGAGCTCCTTACACGGATCGTAGAATTCTTCAGGGAACATGCAGAGCAGATAGAACATGAAAAGTCTGATCTCAGAGACAAGCGGTTCAGTTATCCTGCAGCTACAGAGAAGGCTTATGCTGCGGTAAGAGAGCAGTATCGTACTGAAGGCGAATCTGACGAAGATCTGGAGAGAGAACTCAAGGTCCTCAGGAGCTCCAATGATATTCTGGCTCTTGAATATATCGCCAGCTGCAGGTCGGCAAGGCCTCATGCCATCAGGAGAGAAGGCGCTCTCTACAGCGATCCGCTGGATGAGAAATTCAAATATCAGAGCGCGACATCTCTCAGAGCCTGGGCCCTTGATGGGAGGGATATCAGCAGATATGTTCCTGAATGCACCTCTAAGGCACTTTCAGAGATCCATATCACCGGTCCTGACACCGATAAATGGCATGATGCCCTCAGGTACGCTGTAATGATGACAGCATCTGATGATATCGAAGACTGTCCTTCAGGTGGTGAAGGCCTTGCGAATCTAATGAAGTCATCGGTATATGACTCATATTCGTGGACCAAGCTTGCAAGACTGGTCAAATCCCGGAGATATACATTTACGAGGATCATGAGACTCTGTGCTCAGGTGCTGCTTGGCATAAGAAGGGCTGAATTTGATGAAATCCAGCCTGGTTATATAAGAGTGCTCGGATTCAATGATACCGGACGGAAGCTGCTTTCTGAGATCCGTAAAGATGAATCAAACGATCTTCCTGTCATAACGAATATCAGCAAATCCATCAGAAAGCTCGGAGATCAGGAAAGAAAGCTCCTGGAGCTTGATATCCATGCTGCGGATATATATAATCTCATGACAGGCAGAGATATGAAGAAGGAGAGCGAGTATGTCCGCAATCCTGTGATACTCTGAAGACAAGAAAAAAGGTCCTGCATTACTGCAGAACCTATATGGTCGGGGTGACGAGATTTGAACACGCGACCTCTTCGTCCCGAACGAAGCGCTCTACCAAGCTGAGCCACACCCCGGCGCGTATATATAAGATAACTCTAAAGATTTTCGATTGCAAGTCTTTTGTTAAAGTTTTTTCAAATAGACATAAAGAAAACTTCAGAAAGCCGTTGACAACTAGTTGCCCGATGAATATAATGAATCGGTGCGACGAGCTAATTATTAACATTAAACATATAAGGAGGTGTCGACAGTGGCAGTACCTAAGAGGAAAACATCACAGGCTAAGACAAGCGGCAGAAAGGCTGCAAACATGAAGAAGAGCATTACCGGACTTTCGATCTGTCCTCAGTGCCATGAGCCAAAGCTTCCACACAGAGTATGTCCTAACTGCGGTTATTACGACGGCAAGGACGTTGTAAACGCTCAGTAATAAATTTCAGAAGCCTATATGATGGAAAGGGTGCAAGCCACAGGCTTGCACTGTTTTTATGTCAGAAAAACGTTACAATTTCAACATATTGTAGTATAATAAATTGGTTAAACACACTATAGAGTGATATGCCTAATGAAGTAACACCGATAATACATTAACAGGAGTGTTTGATGGCTAACAATACAAATACCAAACGCGGACCGGGCAGACCGCCCAGGAGCAAGAACAAACCTAAGAATAGCAGTCAGAGCTCTGCGAAGAGCCAGCAGCAGGCTGTTACTCCTGAACAGATAAGGCAGGAGCGTATCGCCAGAATGCAGGCTGAATATGACAGAGACAGGCGCAATGTTGATGTTATCTGGAGCATCACATTATTTGCCCTGGGCCTCTTTCTGTTCTTCACTGTAGTTATGGATACAACCGGCTCGTTCGGAATGAAGGTACATGACATATGCCTGGGCCTCTTCGGCTTCATGGCAATGGTGCTGCCTTTCATGGTGATCCTGTTTGCTATTCTCCTGTTCGCCCGCAAGCTGCAGCATATCGGAGGAAGAACGATAGCATTCAGCATACTGATCTTCATCAATATGTGCATTCTGAATTCCTACAGATTCATTGATGAGACTAATCTCGTCTTCAATCTTCCGACCATAGCGCAATACTATGTCAATGGAGTGAACGGAGATGACGGCGGAGTTTTCGGAATGGTATTCGGCTCCATACTTGTCAAATTCTTCGGCAAGCCGGGACTTCTCATAATTGCATCTGCGACACTTCTCATCTCGATCTTCCTTGTTGCTAATTCACCGATCTCGAGATTCTTCAACAACATGGTGAATAAGATGGAGAAGAGAAGGATCATGAGGGAGATGGAAGAGGCTGAAATGGCCAAGGTCCAGATGGCTGTAGCCAAGACTGCAACTCCGGGGGCTGATCCACGCACAGGTATTGCACCGGGAAGAGTAACTGATGAATCTGACTACACCATTGTTGAGCCTCAGCAGGGTAAGTCGCTATGGAAATCCATCCTTAATGGTATTGCCAAGAATGATGAACCTGATGAGATCCCACCGGTCAAGGCAAGCAACCAGCCTGCCCGTGCAGATCAGGGAAGGGCCGTAATAGTAGACAGAGCACCTGCATCTGCTCCTAAGGCTCCTGAGATCTCATCTCCTGAACAAGTCAGCAAGGGCGGCATGGATCTGGATAATCTTCCTGAGCAGAAGGATAATTCAGTCATGGAGCTTGTTAACAGGGATACTCTCTTCGGCAGGCTCACACGCAAGCTCACAGGCAAGCAGACTGATGAGATGAAATATGACGACGATGATGATGCCGATTACGGTTATCCTGGAAGACGTGTGACCAAGAAGGAAGAGCCTGCTGCCTCAACATCAGGACTCAGGCCGGCAGATCAGGCAGAGCCTCCAAAGCGTCAGTATCAGAACAGAAGCTACGGCCTCGGAGATCCTGATGATGTTGGTCACTCCGGCTCCTATGGCCTGATGGGCACAAGGAAGCAGAGCACCGGAACCGGCCTTGAAGATGTCTCTTCTGCAGCCGGAAATGCTGCAGGCGCAGGAATCGCTTCCAGACGTGCTATGCGTCAGACAGATACAGTTAAGGAAGAGACTCCTAAGGTAACTAAGAAATCCTCTGCATCAGATAATGCAGGTACCTTGGCAGCTAAGCCTGCTAAGCCTGCACCTGAGACTCCTGAGGATAAGGCCGAGATGGATAAGGATGATGCAGCACTTGCTGAGAGCTTCAATGCTCAGGCAGATGATGTTTCATATGAACTTCCGCCTGTAAGCCTCCTCAAGAAGCCTACAGGGCCGCGTCAGATGATGTCTGACTATCAGCTCGAGCAGAAGGCGGATCTTCTCGAGAAGACTCTCAATGACTTTGGCGTAGATGCCAAGGTGCTGACAGTAACACAGGGCGCCTCAGTAACAAGATACGAGGTCCAGCCTGCTACAGGTGTCAAGGTCTCGAGCATCACAAGACTTCAGGACGATATCGCCCTCAACCTCAGAGCCAAGACCATACGTATCGAGGCTCCGATTCCGGGCAAAGCAGCCGTTGGTATCGAGGTCGAGAATGACAAGCCGTCACCGGTACTCATCAGAGAACTTATAGAATCTGACGAGTTCATGGAGGCCAAGTCCAGACTTTCATTTGTTGTTGGTAAAGACATTTCCGGCAACAATATAATTGCTAACCTCAAGGACATGCCGCATCTTCTGATCGCAGGTGCGACAGGTTCAGGTAAGTCTGTGTGCATCAATACGATCATCACAAGCTTCCTCTATAAGGCTAAGCCGTCAGAGCTCAAGCTCATCATGATCGACCCTAAGGTCGTAGAGCTTGCCAACTACAACGGGATCCCGCATATGCTGACCCCTGTAGTAACAGATGCGCGCAAGGCTTCAAGAGCTCTTGCTATCGCTGTGGAGGAGATGGATAAGAGATACGAGCTCTTCGCCAAGGAGGGCGTCAAGGATCTTGAATCCTATAATGAGCTGATGATTGCTAATCATGAGCGCCAGAACTGCAAGCCTCAGGTAGTTATCATTATCGATGAGCTTGCCGATCTGATGATGGCTGCTCCTTCAGAGGTCGAGAACTCGATCTGCCGTCTGGCTCAGAAGGCAAGAGCAGCAGGCATGCACCTCATCGTAGCTACTCAGAGACCGTCTGTAGATGTCGTAACAGGACTTATCAAGGCGAATATTCCATCCAGAATCGCATTCAGCGTAGCTTCGCAGTTCGACTCAAGAACTATTCTTGACATGGCAGGCGCAGAGAAGCTGCTCGGTAAGGGCGATATGCTCTTCTCGCCTGTAGGCTCCAACAAGCCTTACAGAGTTCAGGGACCGTATATTTCGGACAGCGAGACTGAGAAAGTCATCAAGTTCGTCAAGAAAGAAGGCGGCGGCCCGGTATATGACGAGGAACTAAAGAGTGCGATCGATAATGCTGACAAGAAGTCCTCATCAGAACCGCAGGATGAGCTGACAGATGATGCCATCGCATTCATCCTCAAGTCCAAGCAGGCCTCTGTATCAATGCTTCAGAGAAGATTCAGGATTGGATACAACAGAGCTGCAAGGATCATCGATGAGATCGAAGAGAAGGGCATTATAGGTCCTTCAGACGGCTCCAGACCAAGACAGGTACTCGTGACTGAGGACGAATATTATAACGGCGGTTCAAATGCTGCAGGAGCAGATGAACAATACGAAGTGGATCCTCAGAGAATGGCTGAGATCGAATCTGCAGTAACAGGCAAGCCTCATATGAATCTGGTTGCGAACCAGCCTAAGAGCGAACCGGAACCTGTGACTGAACAAGTCAGCGAGGAGCGCGTCAATTCAGCAGTTGATTACTTTAACTCTCTTCCTGAGAGTGTAAGAAGACAGATTTTAGATGCAGATCATCATTACGATGACTGATACTGCACCAAGAGCAAATAGTATAGTATGAAGAGAATTTACATTGATACACTTGGCTGTGCCAAGAATGAATATGACTCACAGATGCTTGCAGCCTCTCTCCTCGAAAGAGGCTGCAGCCTGGTTTATGATCCACAGGAGGCGGACATCATGATCGTCAACACCTGTGGCTTTATTGAGGATGCCAAGAAAGAATCCATAGAACGAATCTTTGAGCTGGCAGATGAGAAAGGCCGTGACATGAAGCTCGTAGTCACAGGATGCCTCTCGGAGAGATATCACAAAGAACTCGCCGAAGAGATGCCGGAAGTTGACATGTTCTTCGGAGTCAATGATTATGATGATCTGCCGGATATACTGCTGTCAGACGACAGAGAATGGAATGAGAGCAGCGACAGAGTAGGCAGTAATCTCGACGATCTCAGATACAGAGTCAGAGAGCTCAGCGAAGGTTCTTATTACGGATATCTCAAGATAGCAGAAGGCTGCAACAATGCCTGCAGCTTCTGCGCGATTCCTTCGATTCGCGGACCTTACAGGTCCAAGCGCATCGAAGACTGCATCCGCGAGGCTAAGGACATGGCGGATGCAGGGATCAGGGAACTGATCCTTATCGCGCAGGATACATCGCAGTACGGCAGGGACCTGTACGGCGAGATAAGACTGCCGGAGCTCCTTCACGAGCTTTGCCGTATAGACGGGATAGAATGGATCAGGCTCATGTATGTTTACGATAATGGTATTACAGACCAGCTGATCGACACCATCGCAAGCGAGCCTAAGATCTGCAAATACATCGATATGCCAATCCAGCACATAGCTGATCCTGTTCTGCACCGCATGAGAAGACAGTCCACGGGGGCATCTATCAGGGCAGCAATAACCAAGCTGAGAGACAGGATTCCTGAAGTGCATATCAGAACTACGCTTCTTGTGGGTTTTCCGGGAGAGACTGAGGACGACATCAGCGAACTTCTGGATTTCATCGATACAATGAAGATAGACAGGGTCGGAGCATTCGCCTTCTCAGACGAAGAAGGAACTCCGTCATTCGATTTGGACGGCAAGCTTGACGAAGAGACCAAACAGTCAAGACGCGACCTTGTCATGAAGCATCAGCTCAGAGTCAGTGAAGAGCTGAATGAACACAAGATCGGAAGAGTATACGAAGTCATTACTGATGAGCAGGTTGATGAAGGCGTATACTGCGGAAGAACAAGATACGATTCTCCTGAGATAGACTGCGAAGTAACATTCTCAAGCAGCCGCGAGCTCGTTCCGGGAGATATTGTCAAAGTAAGAATAGATAACGCTTATGAATATGACCTTGAAGGGGAGGAAGTATTATGAATCTGCCTAACAAATTAACACTGATAAGAGTGATCGCTGTACCTTTCTTTATCATTTTATTCCTGATGGAGAAATATCCTGCGGCACTTGTGATTTTCGTAGCTGCATCGATCACCGACTACTTTGACGGCAAGATCGCCAGAGAGCAGAATCTCGTAACTAATTTTGGCAAGATCATGGACCCTCTCGCTGACAAGATCCTTGTATACTCGGCACTCTGCCTCTTCATAGAGGTTGAGCTCATCGATGCCTGGATGCTCATCGTGATTCTCGCAAGAGAGTTCATTATCGCAGGAATGAGAACTGTAGCTGCATCAGAGGGCAGAGTCCTTGCTGCCGGAATGTCCGGAAAGATCAAGACCGCTCTCCAGATGGTATCGGTATGCATCATTCTGCTCGGTCTTGCAGTACCTGACGTACCGAAGATAGTGATCGTAGGATACTATGTCTTCCTGCTCTCACTTGTCATGACAATCTACTCAGGCTGTGAGTATGTGATCAAGAATAAAGACGTTTTCTCAATGTGATGAGGTGAGGGACTAATATATGAGAACTTCGATTCTGGCTGTCGGAACAGAGCTTCTGTTCGGGCAGACTGTAAATACTAATGCGGCATTTCTCTCAGACAAGCTCAATCACATGGGCTTTGATGTGATGTATCACTTTGTCGTGGGCGATAACCCTGACAGACTCAGAGAGAAGCTTGCCGAAGCCTTCAGTGATACTGACCTGGTGCTCCTGACAGGCGGCCTCGGACCTACACAGGACGACCTGACCAAAGAAATCGTCGCCGACTTCATGGGAGCCGAGCTCTACCGTGACGAGAAGGTCATCGAGGATCTTAAGGCATTCTTCGAAAGACACGGACGCCAGATGTCTGAGAACAATATCAAGCAGGCTTATCTGCCTGTTGGCTGCACGCCTCTTTATAATGCTTCTGGAACAGCTCCGGGATTTGCCCTCGAGAAGGACGGCAAGATAGCTATCTGCTTCCCGGGACCTCCGCGCGAGATGAAATGGCTCTGGGAGAATGGTGCAAAGCAGTACCTTGAGGGCTTCATGGAGAAGAAGATGTTCTACAGGGTCATAAGGACCATCGGAAGAGGAGAGTCGGATCTTGAAATGGATCTGATGCCTCTGATCGACGGACAGACAGATCCAACCATCGCAACCTATGCCAAGGAAGGCGAGTGCACTCTGAGAGTTGCTTCGCAGCGTGACACCATGGAAGAGGCCGAGAAGGCTGTTGAAGAAATGATCGCCAGGATAGAAGGAATCGCCGGCGAATATATCTACAGCTATGATGATGAAGAGCTCAATGAAGTAGTCGTAAGACTTCTTAAGGAGAAGGGCCTCACGATCTCGGCAGCAGAGTCATGCACGGGAGGCAAATTTGCCGCTGCTATTACTGATGTTGCAGGGGCTTCTGAAGTCATTCAGTACTCATATGTCACATACAGCTGTCAGGCTAAGACTGACATGGTAGGAGTTCCGGCTGAGATGATCGAGGAATTCAGCGTAGTAAGCCCTGAGGTCGCAGAGGCCATGGCTGCAGGCGCAAGAGCTGCATCAGGCGCAGACATCGGAATAGCGATCACAGGATATGCAGGACCTGAAGCAGATCCTGGAAGAGAGGCCGGCGAGGCATATATCGGATATGCATACGGAGACAAAACAGGTGCAGTAGAGGTCCGTACTTCCAGAAACTTCAGGAAGTGGAACAGGAACTATTTCGTTCTCAGAATGCTGAGGACAGTCTACAAACTGATCAAATAATTAAATATTTTCCGCGAAGTGAAGTTATTGCAGGATATCGTGACTTTTCGGTTCGACTTTTTCTGCGCTTCCAAATTATAATATTGACAACCAGTCCAAAGACAAGTATTATAATTGCGAACACATGTTCTACAGAATCAGGGAGGCAATATGGCTATCAATAACACAGATAAATCAGCCAAGGAGAAGGCTTTAAACCAGGCACTTGAACAAATACAGAAACAATACGGCAAGGGAGCTATCATGAAGCTCGGAGATGCAGGTCCTGTCAGCAATCTGGACGTTATCTCAACAGGCTCGATCAGCCTTGACCTTGCGACCGGAGTCGGCGGATATCCTAAGGGCAGGATCATCGAGATCTATGGTCCTGAGTCATCAGGTAAGACTACTCTGACACTTCATGCCATCGCAGAGGCACAGAAGAATGGCGGACAGGCAGCATTTATTGATGCTGAGCATGCACTCGATCCTGTCTATGCCAAGAATCTCGGCGTCAACGTAGATGAGCTCCTTGTTTCACAGCCTGACACAGGAGAGCAGGCTCTTGAGATCTGCGAGATGCTTGCAAGATCAGGAGCTCTCGATATCATAGTCATAGACTCTGTAGCAGCTCTTGTACCTAAGGCTGAGATCCAGGGCGAGATGGGAGATTCACATGTAGGTCTTCAGGCAAGACTTATGTCACAGGCTCTCCGTAAGATCGCAGGTGCCGTCAATAAGTCCAATACATGCGTAATTTTCATCAATCAGCTCAGAGAGAAGATCGGCGTTATGTTCGGTAACCCTGAGACGACTACAGGCGGCAGAGCTCTTAAGTTCTACGCTTCGATGAGACTTGATGTAAGAAGAGTTGAGACCATCAAGAAGGGCGAGGAGATGCTCGGTAACAGGACCAGAGTCAAGATCGTCAAGAACAAGGTCGCTCCTCCATTCAAGAAGTCTGAGTTCGATATCATGTACGGCACAGGTATTTCTCTTGCAGGAGACATCCTCGATACAGCTGCTGAGGTCGGTATCATCGACAAGGCAGGATCATGGTACAGCTACAATGGAGAGCGTATCGGCCAGGGCCGAGAGAATGTCAAGACATATCTTGAAGAGCATCCTGACGTAATGGAAGAGATCAGGAACAAGGTCATGGATCACTTCAGAGGCACCAGCTCTGCAGACGGCGATGCCGGCATCAGAGTAGATGAAGACGGAGTTGTCATAGAAGACTAATAAACAGCCCGAATAATTGCAAATAGTGCTTGACGAAGATTATCCTCTGTGTTAATATTGAACGCGGTCAACCGCTCGAAGAAGGTTTATGAAGCATTCAGCACGAGGCAGAATGCACCTGAGATTCGGCGAGTCTGGTTTAAGGAGGAATTAATAATTATGTATGCAATTATCAGAACTGGCGGCAAGCAGTACAGAGTTCAGATGGACGATGAGTTCAGAGTTGAGAAGCTTGACGCACAGGTAGGCGACACTGTAGTATTCGACGAAGTCGTAGCAGTAGGTGGCGAAGAGCTCGTAGTAGGTACACCACTCGTTGAGGGTTGTGCAGTTCAGGCTGAGGTACTCGAGCAGGGTAAGGCTGACAAGGTCATCATCTACAAGTACAAGGCTAAGAAGGACTACAGACGTAAGAATGGTCACAGACAGCCATACACACTCGTCAAGGTTACAGGAATCGGTGATTTCAAGGCTGAGAAGAAGACAGTATCTGCAGCTAAGGAAGAGACTTCAGAAGACGCACCTAAGGTCAACGCTTCAATGAAGAAGGACGAGCTCCTTGCTGTAGCTAAGGAAATGGGCATCGAGGTTGCAGCCAAGGCAACCAAGGCTGACATCCTTGCAGCTATCGAGGCCAACTAATAGAGAACAGGAGGTAACATTCGATGTCAAGTAAGAAAGGTGTAGGAAGCTCCAAGAACGGTAGAGATTCCGAGTCCAAGAGACTTGGACTTAAGGTAGGCGCAGGCGAATATGTAAGTGCAGGCAGCATCATCATGAGACAGAGAGGAACTAAGATCCATCCGGGTAACAATGTTGGTATCGGTGGAGATGACACTCTGTTCGCTAAGATCGATGGAACTGTAAAGTTCGAGAGATACGACAAGAAGAGAAAGAAAGTCAGCGTTTACAGCCAGGAAGCATAATCTATGGGCCCCTACGTTAAGTAGGGGCTTTTGATTCGGAGAATAATCATGTTCGTAGACAGAGCAGAAATCACAATAATATCAGGCAAGGGCGGCAATGGCGCTGTTACTTTCAGGCGTGATCCTTATGTACCGGATGGAGGTCCGGACGGAGGCGATGGAGGTGATGGCGGCAGTGTCATTTTCGTTGCCGACCGTAATCTCAGGACCCTTATGGACCTCAAATACAAGAGGAAGTACCAGGCTGAGAACGGACAGAACGGAATGAAGCGCAACCGCTTTGGCCGTAAGGGCGAAGACCTCTATATCAAGGTACCTGTGGGAACTCTTATTATCGATAAGGAGACAGGTCTTCTCATGAAGGACCTCTGTAATGACGGGGACACTGTAGTCGCTGCTAAGGGCGGCAAAGGCGGAAGAGGCAATGTCCACTACAAGAGCAGCATCAGGCAGGCTCCTAACTTCGCAGAGGCAGGAGGATTTGCCAAGGAGAGACAGGTAATTCTCGAGCTCAAGCTGCTTGCGGATGTCGGACTTCTTGGCTTCCCTAATGTAGGTAAGTCAACGCTTCTTTCGGTCAGCACCAATTCCAAGCCTAAGATCGCAGGATATCACTTTACCACGATCGATCCTAATCTCGGTGTTGTATATCTGCACGACACCAGCTTTGTCATGGCAGATATAGCTGGTATCATAGAGGGAGCATCCCAGGGCGCAGGCCTTGGATTCAAGTTCCTCAAGCATATCGAGAGAACCAAGGTGCTCGTTCATGTAATCGATGTAGCGGGCTCCGAAGGCAGAGATCCTATCGAAGACTATAAGAAGATCAATGCCGAGCTCGAGCAGTTCGATGTAAGACTTCTTAACAAGCCTCAGATCATAGCAGCCAACAAGACAGACCTTATAACAGATGAGGCAGCATATAACGAGTTCCTTGAATTCATGAAGAAAGAAGGCCGCAAGGTCTTCCCAATCTGTGCTGCCGGCAGACAGGGTATCACAGAGCTTCTCAACGAAGTTCTCTATGAACTTGAGCATTACGAGGCTCCTTACGAAGAACCTATTCCTATGTATGACTTCTCACAGGATGACTATGATGCTGACTACAAGAAGATCAGCGCGTACAGGGATGAGGACGGAGCGTTTGTCCTTGAGGGCAAGCAGCTGACCAAGATCTTCAATTCTACTAACTTCAATGACAGCAGCTCAATAAGATATCTTTACAATTACATTGTGAAGCAGGGAGGCATCAAGCTTCTTCAGGGACTTGGGCTTAAGGAAGGCGATACTGTAAGGATCGAGAATTTCGAATTCGACTATACTGAAGACTAGATACAGGGCGTAGAATATTTTCAGCGCATGATTAATAGCAGATAGCAGTTCATCAGGAACGTATCTGCTATTTTTTGTGCATTAACTTCTTAAATTACTACAATATGTTGTTAAAATAACCTGTAAAAAACTGAATATCGTTGAATAGTTGTAGAATTTCGTAATTTTTCTGTTATTTTTTGGTAATTGTCCGTAAACTTGTCGCTGTTTTGGGTTTTTGCAGAGATATATTATATTTACAGCGCAATCTCGAGAAAGGAGGCAGCATATGCCTGCCAGCGTTGTTAATAGAATAAGAGCCGGAGTGGAAGACCTGCTTCAGGACAGGAAACTTGTTATCAGGATACTTACTGTTCTGCTGATACTTGCTGCCGCACTGCTTCTCAGGATCCATGAATCAGGAAAGGCAGATATAACAGTTGATGTAGCTGATGATGCAACTCCGGCAAGCGAGATATTTGTAGATATAGGAGGTGCTGTAAGCAGGCCGGGTGTATACAAAGCAGATACTAAGACAAGACTTTATGAGGTGATCGAGATGGCCGGAGGGCTGAGAAGTGATGCGGATACCGATTCGATCAATCAGGCAGCGTATGTCGAAGACGGTCAGAAAATAATAATTCCCGCACACAGAGAACCTTCCGCGGACACATATGGAGATGCTCAGATTTCAGCAGAAGTCCCGTCTCAGACCGGCGTTACCGCTGCCGCCACGCAGGATCTTGTCAACATCAATACCGCTTCTAAGGAAGAACTGCAGACACTGAGCGGCATTGGCGAGGTCATGGCTGACAGAATCATAGAATACAGATCCGGCACTTTATTCAAATCAATAGAAGACATTAAGTCAGTTAAAGGTATAGGAGATGCGGTCTTTGACAAAATCAAAGATTCGATAACTGTGTAAACGATCAAGTGCAAGGAGGAATTAAAATGGCCAGAATAAATAACAGGATCTATCCTTCAGAACTTTTTCAGTACAGGGGGAGAAACTATCTGTTTGGATTTGCACCTTCTGAGAAGACTTCAAAAGGTGCTTATTCCCAGTATCTGCTCTTCATGAAGACCATCACCGGAATACTCGGAGAGTTCGGTATACATATGAGCAATAACGGATATGCCTTCATAATAGATGCTGTTATGGTGATAATTGACATGCGAAGTCTGGATATAAGGCTCAACAGTGATGTCTATCCATATATCGCTTACAAATATGAATATAAGAGATATTCATCTATAGAACATAACATCAGAAATGCAATCAGATCAGCATACAGAGACAATGAAAGACACCCCGGTACGAACAAAATGGGAATATTCGAAAGAGTTCCGACAAACAAGCAGTTCCTGTTCTATGTTACTGAGTGTGTATGGCGCAGTATGCAGGACGAAATACTGCCGGCTGCGTGTTGATTTGACAACACTATCGTGTTAGCATCACATGTGACGGAGGATCTAATACGATGGAAAAATACAAAATTGACAGAATCAACGAACTAGCACACAAGTCCAAGAACATTGGACTCACAGAAGAAGAGAAGCTTGAGCAGGCAGAGCTCAGAGCTGAATTCATTGCTTCGATAAGAGTAGATGTAAGAGCATCCCTTGAAACTATAGAAATAGTTGACTGAATAGGATATAATAAAGGGAAGTTTTTTAAAAAGCCAGGGGAGATTATAAATGGAAAAACTCGGAGTAAATGAATTAAGAGATATGTTCAGAGACTTCTTCGTTAGTAAGGGACACTATGCTGGAGGAAGTGCATCTCTGATACCGCGTAATGATAAGAGTCTGATGATAATCAATTCAGGAATGGCACCTCTCAAGCCATACTTTGCAGGTGTTGAGACACCTCCATGCAAGAGGATGACTACCTGCCAGAAATGCATCAGAACCAATGACATAGATAATGTAGGCAAGACTGCACGTCACGGCACATTTTTCGAGATGCTGGGCAACTTCAGCTTTGGTGATTACTTCAAGAAGGAGTCACTGCAGTGGGGCTGGGAATTCTGCACAGAATGGCTCAAGATGCCTAAGGACAAGCTCTGGGCTACTATTTATGAGAATGATGATGAGGCTTATGAGATCTGGAGAGACATCATCGGAATGCCTGAAGAGAGAATAGTACGTCTTGGCAAGGATGACAATTTCTGGGAGATCGGACTCGGACCTTGCGGACCGTGCTCTGAGATTTACTTTGACCGCGGACCTGAATGGGGATGCGGCAAGCCTGACTGCAAGCCTGGATGCGATTGCGACAGATACCTTGAGTTCTGGAACCACGTATTCACACAGTTTGACAAGCAGGAAGACGGATCATATCCGAGACTCGCTCATCCTAATATCGATACAGGAATGGGTCTGGAGAGACTTGCCTGCATCCTGCAGGACGTAGAATCGATCTTCGACGTAGACACCGTCAAATACATCAGAGATTCTATCACTGATATGGCAGGTGTTGAGTATCAGGCTGGCAACCACAAGGTTGATGTCAGTGTCAGAATCGTTACAGACCATCTGAGATCAATGACATTCATGATTGCTGACGGTATCCTCCCTAGCAACGAGGGAAGAGGATATATCCTCAAGAGGATCATCAGACGTGCGGCAAGACACTGCAAGCTTCTGGGAATCACTCAGGCTAATCCTCTCGTAGAGCTCGCTGAGAGCGTCGTCAAGACATCAGGCGGTGCTTATCCTGAACTCGTAGAGAAGCATGACTATATAATGAAGATCATCAAGGTCGAGGAAGATAACTTCGCTAAGACTCTTGACAGAGGAGTAGAGATCCTTGATGGATACATGGCTGACATGAAGGCCAAGGGCGAGACAGTTCTTGCAGGTGACCTTACATTCAAGCTGTATGATACTTACGGATTCCCGATCGAGGTAACACAGGAGATCCTCGAAGAGAACGGTATGACAGCTGATGTTGAGGGATTCAACGAGAACATGGCTGCTCAGAAGGAGCTCGCAAGAGCTAACCAGAGAGATACAGAAGGCGATGCATGGAGAGATGCATCTGAATACAGCCATTTTGATCCTACAGTATTCCTCGGATACACTGAAGAATCTGCTGTATCCAAGGTCAAATACGTCGGACAGTTCGACGAGAACCGCAAGTTCATCATTACTGATGCAACTCCGTTCTATGCAACAAGCGGTGGTCAGGTGTTTGATACCGGATGCATAACACACGGTAATGACTCTCTGAGAGTTGTTGATGTTGTCAAGGAGAATGGCATTTACCTCCATGTAATCCACGCTGACGATTCAGGTCTTGCTGACCAGATCGAGGCAGGCGCTGAGGTCAGACTTGATATAGACTCTGTAAGAAGACACAAGATCGCAAGATCTCACTCTGCAACACACCTTCTCCAGAAGGCTCTTCAGGACGTTCTCGGAGACCATGTAATGCAGGCTGGTTCATATGTAGATGACAACTACCTGAGATTTGACTTCAACCACTTCCAGGCAGTAACACCAGAGGAGATCGCTAAGATCGAAGAGATCGTCAATGAGAAGGTCGACGAGTATCTGCCTATCAAGATGGAAGAGATGCCGATTGACGAAGCTAAGAAACTCGGAGCTATGGCTATCTTCGGTGAGAAGTATGGTGATATAGTAAGAGTCGTAAGCATGGGCGATTACAGCATCGAGTTCTGCGGCGGTACACATATCGACAATACCGGTAAGGTGGGCGGCTTCAAGATCATCAGCGAAGGAGGCATCGCTTCCGGCGTAAGACGTATCGAAGCCATTACAGGATCAAATGTCATCAAGTACCTTGCTGACAAAGAGGCAGTGCTCGGCACTCTTGCTCAGACTCTCAAGTCAAGCGAATCAGATCTGACACGTAAGGCTTCTCAGGTAATGAGTGACATCAAAGAACTCGAGAATACTATCAAAGCTTTCAAATCAGACGAGATATCCGGCGCACTTGATGATATAATTGGATCAGCAAAGAATGTCGGCGGAGTCGACCTGATCACAAGAAGATTTGACGATACTGACATTGATCAGCTCAGGAACATTTCTGATGCTGTAAGAGATAAGAAGGACAACGTAATTCTTGTACTTGCTGCAGTCAATGGCGGTAAGGTAACATTCATCACATCAGTAAGTGATGACCTTATCGGCAAGGGCTATCATGCAGGCAAGCTGATCAAGGAAGTTGCGCAGGCAGCCGGCGGTGGCGGCGGCGGCAAGGCTAACATGGCTCAGGCAGGTGCCAAAGACCCTTCAAAGATCGATGCTGCATTTGCTAAGGCAGAAGAAGTATTGTCTAAGTAATAAGGAGGACTAACAATGAGTAAGAATACTATTATGTTCGAAGGATTCAAGGACAGTCAGCTGGATAAGAAGGAAGCTCTCGTTGAGATCTATACTGCTCTCACAGACAGAGGCTACAATGCTGTAGACCAGATCGTAGGATATCTTACTTCAGGAGATCCTTCTTATATCACAAGCCACAACAACGCACGTAATCTCATTCTGAAGATCGACAGAGATGAGCTCCTTGAGGAGATTCTCGTCAACTATCTCGGTATCGAGAAGAAATAATGCGCATACTTGGTCTTGATGTAGGTGACAAAACAGTGGGGGTCGCGGTAAGCGACCCTCTTGGCATAATCGCGACTGGTGTGACTACCATCGACAGAGTGGGCATCCGCAAGGATACAGGCAAAGTCATAGACTATATAAAGGAATATGACTGCTGCATGGTTGTCATGGGGCTTCCGCTCAATCTTGACGATTCTGATTCTGTCCAGACTGAGAAGGTAAGAGAGTTCAGACAAATGCTCGAGAACAAACTCAGGAGCTCTGGACCTCTTGCAAGAGTCACGGTTGAATGGCAGGATGAGAGATATTCAACAGCTGAGGCTGAGGAAGTTCTTATTGAAGCCAATATGAGCAGGGAAGACCGCAAGAAGATAATAGACAGACAGGCGGCAATAGTTATTCTGCAGAGATATCTTGATAGGATGACACCTGATGACAAGCAGGCACTTCTGAACAGGGGACTTTAGAGTATGAATGATTTGCAGATTGATTATTTCATGGCGGTAGCCACCAATCTCAGCTTTACCAGGACCTCTGAGGAGCTGTTCGTATCTCAGCCGGCAATCTCCAAGCAAATTTCTCAACTTGAGAAAGAACTTGGTACGAGACTCTTTGTCAGGAACAATCAGAAGACTGAGCTGACTGAGGCTGGTAAGCTCTATTTTGAGCTGTTCAGAAGATACAAGGCAGATCTTATCAATACCAAGATGGAAGTAGCTCAACTCATGGGCAAGACAAAGCGTACTATAAGAGTCGGATTTCTCGAAGGCTGGGATCTGTTCAATATAATTCCGCCGATGATGGCAAGATTCAATGAGGCATATCCTGACTCAGAAGTGGTCATCAATTGCTGTGGCGTCAAGGAACTGGCAACAAGTCTTCTGACGGATTCGCTTGACATAGTTGTCACTATGAAGAATTCGGTTGAGCATACGCATGAGTTCAGCTGCAAAGATATAGCTGAGATCAATAAGATCCTGATCTATTCAGCCGGCCACAGACTTGCATCCCGAAGCAATCTGACACTTAAGGACTTCAGCAGGGATACATTCATTGCTCCTTGGGAGATCGTGGACAAGATGATAGTAGATGCTATCGCTTCATATACAAGGCCATATGGATTTGTTCCTGAACTCAGATTCGTTAAGAATCATGAGTCTACAATCACATGCGTAAGGAACAATATGGGCGTCGCTATAATGGATGAATGGGTCTGGGCTAAGAATGCAGATGATCTCAGATGGATCCCGATCAGGGCAACTGATACAGTTTCAATTGCCAGAATGGGTGTGAAGAATACCGAGCAGATACTTTTCATGGAAGACCTATTGTCAGACATCATAGAAAAACAAGAGCAAACAAAGACTGAACCCCTTGATAATACAAGTTTATAACTATATGGTTATGAATTTATATATGAATAATTGATTATACAAGCAGGCTATCTTGACTTAAAATTAACGCAAGAAAAAGTCTGCTTTTTTTTACCAAAATCATTAATACTTAAATGTAGGTATTATAAGGAAATCGAAGGGAGTTTAATTAATTATGAAGAGCAAGAAACTTACAGCAGTTTACGCACTTATCATGGACCTGCCACTCAGCATCATCGTAACAATCGTTGCACTCCTGCTTGGCGGCAATCTTTCAATGCAGTCCTTTATTCCTAGCTGCATCCTCGCATATGTAGTTACATTCATCCTCAACTTCCTCCCAGTAGGAAAGTGGGGCGTAGGATTTGCTATGAAGCACTCACAGCCTGGAACACTGAAGTTCGGTCTCCTGGTCAACGCAGTTATCGCACTGGTATTCACAGTAGTACTTGACCTTATCATGACATACTTCGGAGTAGTTCTCACAGCACATGCACCAATGAGCGAGTACTTCAAGGCTGTTCTCGGTGGATTCATTCCTTGCTACATCGCATCATTCATCGTAGCATTCCTCTGGAATCCGGTTGCTGACAAGTGGTCAAGAGCAATCTGCAACGAGCCAGATCCAATGACACAGCAGCACTAATTTAAGATAATTAATATTTACATCATTATTGATAATTAAAAAAACAATTCGATACAAATAATTAATAATGATAATATTGTAATGCTAGTTCTAGTTATCTAACAACTGACTATGTAGATATTTTTCAAACAATTTCAGGAGGGACAATATGAAAATTCTGGGAATCTCTTTCGGAACAAAGAACGGTAACAACGACACTATGTGCAGAGTAGCACTCGAAGAGTGCCAGAAGCTCGGCGCTGATATCGAATTCATCCATGCTTTTGACTGGGATCTTCAGACATGCACAGGATGCGTTGCATGTTCAAGAGGACTCGTAATGGGCAAGGGCATGATTTGCACAAGAAAAGACGACTTCAAGGCTCTTTATGAGAAGATGGTAGAAGCTGATGGCGTACTCGTAGTAGATCCTATCTATGAATCCGGTGGCTCCGGTCTCTTCCATATCTGCTGCGACCGTATGGGTCCTGGACACGATACAGGTATGCTCATGATGCTCGACGGCAAACTTAAAGAACAGGGCAAAGAAGGCCTGAATCCTCGTTATTTCATGCAGAAGGCTATTTCATTTGTAGGTATCGGCGGCTCTGACTGGGCTTGCCGCGTAGAGACTGACCATGCAATGCTGGCTATGTCTCCGGGCTGGAAGGTTGTCAACAACGATTTCTTCTCCTGGAGCAAGGATGTTCTCATGCAGGACGATAAGGTCGAGCGCATGAGAGAAATCGGCAGAAACCTTGTTGAAGCTGCTCAGTACATTATCGACAATCATGTAATGATTCCTGGTTCTGAGAAGCTGGATCTCTGGAAGGGCGAGGCTGGTGGATGCCCACATTGCCACGGCAACAATTTCTACATTTTCCCTGGAACAAACCATGCTGTATGCGAGCTCTGCGGCCTTGAAGGTCACCTTGAAACGACAGACAACGGCGTTAAGCTGGTAAACGATCCTGAGCTTGGCGAGAACGGAACTATCGAGCACTGCCACGATCTGCTTTCCGGAAAAGCTGCTCACGGCGCAGACATCTTCGAAAATGAGGGCAGGCTCATGAACCTCTTCAAGGATCCTGAGTTCAAGGCTAGAAAAGAGCACTACACCAACGTAGTTGCTCCTACACCATCCCCATCCAAGAATAATTAATCATTAAATGATAAGAACGGGCAGGGGATTAACCCTGCCCGGTTTTATACCAAAAAATTCATTCCGGCACCTGACTGGGATTTCAGGGGCCAATTTGAAAGGAGATCCATCTAATGAACAGACCTGATTTCTATCCGGTAAGAAGTATCATTCTTGTTGACCTCGCACATGAGGACTACAGAATCAAACTCGAGAACTGGCTGTACAGATATCATGTTCCAGACAGCATCTCACAGTTCGGACCATATGTAAGCAAGTACGCTTTCTATCCTGCATTACCTACACCTCCGGGTGGAGAGAGATTCGGAACAGTCAGAATGCAGATGACAGAGCATTACTGGCTTGCTAACCCTAATGATTTTGCATTCGCGCCTCATCATCACAAGGTACTCACTGAGTACTTCCCGACAGATGTACTTGTATGGCAGAACAACATTCCTGACACGGGACATTCCCACGGCATTGATAAGGCTGAGGAAGTCAACATCGAAGGCGATGATGCAAGATCAACTAAGGGTGATGAGGCTGCTGGAACAGTTCCATTCATCTTCGCATTCATCCCTGTATGGTGGGAAGAGGACTTCAAGGGTGAAGGCCGTACAATCGAGGATGGTCCTAACTACAGATGGCAGTTCGTTGTCAAGTATCCAGAAGGCGTCAACAAGGAAGACGGAGACAAGTGGCTCAAGGAAGAGTTCCTGCCATCGATCTATGAGCATGAAGGATGCACACGCTGCGTAACAAGCCATATAATGAAGGAAGTCAATGGCTGTGAGTTTGACCGTATCGTAGAGATGTGGTTCGAGTGCCAGACTGCATGGTGTGATGCAGTAGCTGCAGCAGCTGAGAAGTGCGCTAAGCCGGCATGGGCTGAGACTCCTGACTTCCCATACCTCAAGAAGTCCTATGGAATCAGCGGAATCTTCCTGAGTGATTATGCTAGATCAGACAATCTGAACCAGTATCACGGATATATCACAATGAGATAATGCTTCTCTAGATCATAAGGAGAACAAATAATGGGCAAAGGCAAATATTTCTACTCAAAGGGTGAGGGTAACGACGGTTACATCAAGAACCTCGAAGTACTCTCATACTGCGATATGGACGGCACCTGCGGCATGTTTCAGATGGGACTTTACCGCACTGAAGCCGGCAGATATCTGCTTTACGGGGCATGCTTTGCAGCAGGTCCTGAAGGAGTAGGTATCATGATTAGTGATGTAACTGATCCTAGAAATCCGGTGTTCATTAAGAAATGGCGTCCATTCGATATCGATGAGTATCCAACAACATCGATCCCAAAACTCCAGATCGCAGATGACAAGCTCATCTTCGCTCTGACATCAGGCTCCGGACCGAGCGTCCTTGTCGGCGACCGTGAAAAGATGAAGAGCCTTCAGGGAATCATGATCTATGATCTTAAGAATGATCCTGAGAATCCTGAATACCTCGGTTACTGGGATTGCGGTGTTCCTTATTCAATGGGTGTTCACAGATTCATGTACAATGGCGGCAACTATGTACATCTGTCATCAGAGGCAGATGAGTTCGAAGGCCTGATCTACAGAATCGTAAGCATCGAAGATCCGGCTAATCCGGTTGAAGTCGGCCGCTGGTGGGCTCCTCATCAGTACATCTATGGTGTACCTGGCAGAGAAGTAGATCACTCAGCACCTCACAATCCTGACTTCATGGATAAAGGCTGGCTGCACGGTCCTCCGTTCGTAGTAGGCGACAAGGTTTACTGCGGATACTGCGGAGACGGACTGTACGTACTTGATATTTCAGACATTAAGCATCCTAAGGCTCTTGGTAACCTCAAGTTCATGCCTGCATTCTCATCAAGACTTGCAGGAGCAAGAACTCATACAGCTCTTCCTCTTGTAGGCAGAGATCTCGTAGTAGTTACTAACGAGGGCGAGAGATTCGGCTTTATCAAGGATGGCGTTGTCAAGCAGGCTCAGGCAATGAACAACCTGCACATGGTTGATGTAAGTGATCCGACTAACCCTGTACTGATTGCAGAGTTCCCGTATCCGGAAGTTCCTGAAGGTTTCCCTGCACCGAACTTCAACACTTACATGCTCGCAGAGGGTTCAAAGGGCGGACCTTTCGGACCTCACAATGTTCATGAGCCGATGAGCAACAAGCCTTGGCTTGAGCAGAGAACTGATGTAGTCTATGACTGCTACTTTGCTGCCGGACTCAGAGTCTATGACGTATCTGATCCTTTCTATATCAAGGAAAAGGCATACTTCATTCCTCCGAATCCGACTAAGAAGTGCTTCCCGTTCCCGGGACCGATGATGGCAATGACAGAAGATGTTGTTGTTGACGACAGAGGCAACATCATCATCGATGCTAACAGTGACGGATTCTACATCCTCAGAAAAACATACGAAGACTAATATGTCAGCGGCAGCCGCAAAGCTGCCGCTTGTCATAGTAAAGGAAACTATTATCTGATGAACAGAAAAGAAATACTGACACTTGCAGCTCTTATTGCAGTTTTGCCACCTATTTGGGCTGTTGCAAGTCCATATATGGGTAATACTGTCGGACCGGTTGCTCTTATAGCTGCCGGAATTTATGCGACCAATGGGAATAAGTTTGAAGATGCTCACAAGATCGCTCTTGGATATCTGGCAGGAGACATCTGGGCTCTTCTGGTGACTCTCATCATGGCACATACGCCGTTAAATCCCGATTTGACGCTGTTTCTGGCTTTGGCCGTATTCGGATTCCTTGTTGTAGTAATATCAGCTCAGATCCCGAATATCATCCATATGCCGTCATGGCTTGCCGGATGGGCAATAGGTATGCTGACAATGAATCTTGATACCCAGACTCCTATAATGAGTCTTACAGTGCAGATTGGTGTCGCAATGCTGGTCGGCGTATACTATGTAGGCGCGCTGCTTGATAAGATCCACAGAATCTGGAATAACAAATAACCTGCATATCAATTGCAGACCGTGGAACAGGCCATTTATATGGTCTGTTCTTCTATTTTTTGAGATTCAATGATATAATTAACATTAACAAATTATTTGTTTACATGCTGTTGGGGTACAGGGAACAGTGAAATCCGGCAAACACAGACGCAAGAAAAGAATAAAGATACTCCTCTTCGTGATACTCTATGAGCTCATAGCTGTCATGTATTGCTGCAGCGGGATCCTTATCACTTCAATCGATCATATTATCGACCGGAGAACTGCAGCCGTTACAGACAGTCTGTCGGTAGCTGTATATGATCCGGCGCCCGCAGTAGAGGATGGAATCGAAGCATATAACATTGCCTGGGAGGAAGCTCACAGATGGAAGGGTCCGGTCCTTTCAAGAAGCCGTGGCTCAGTTCAGGGTCCATCAGGCAAGGAGACATATTACAATCTCAACATGGCGGGTGTTGTCAGCATCATGCGCAGCATGGGCAATACTGACGAATACTGGGTCAGAGAAGACGGATGCAAAATGCTCGGCGATTACATAATGGTAGCGGCTAATCTCAACCTCAGGCCAAGAGGCAGCATTGTGGAGACATCTCTCGGCCAGGCGATAGTCTGTGATACAGGTGGATTTGCCAAGAAGAATCCGACTCAGATAGACATTGCGGTCACCTGGTAATACTCAGTTCAAAGTTATTAAGAGTCACGCCTCAGGAGTTGTGATATACTTAATACATGATTATTGAGAAGATACTTAACACACTTGAGAAATACGTATTCCTGGACATTATCCTTATGCTTCTCGGTCTCATCAATTCTTCAGAGGGGATGAGAGGGTATCCTTTCGCGTGGTTTGCAGGAGAGAGCTCAGATCCCGGCAGATTCCTGATGTCGCTTGCCTGCGTGACTTTAGTGGTTATTGCAGGTGATATCATTACAAAACTTGTGATCGGGCTCTCAGAACCTGTCTCAAATGTTCAGCGGACACTGGACAAATATGTCTCAACATACACAGAATATGAAGATCCACTGATATCTGAGGTCAGGAAGAATGCCGCCAAGTCTACAGGACGCAGGTCCGGAAGCTACGAGAACAAGATCTCCGAAGACTATGCCAGAATCCGCAGTTTCCTTAATGAGCAGAGCAAGGGCAAGGAAGAGTCCAGTAACAATAATACTATTACAGTTAAGAATCTCCTCAATGGCAATAAGGCTGAGCTAAGGAACATCAGGAAGAAGAAGTCTTCTTCATCAATAGTATGGTGGATATTTTTCATTATCATTGCCATACTGCTGATGTACTGGTAATTATCCGAGGTTAGATATGGGACTTTTCAGCAATAAGAACAAGAATATTCCTGCCTTTGACTCATTGAAGAAAGAGCCTGTTCTTAGGTGCAGCATTTGCACCGGAGAGCAGGTTTTGTGTATTATTGATAGAGAATCCGGCGAGATGGAGGAGCTTGCGATGATCACCTCTCCGGATCAGCTCGCCAGGATTTGCAAGGTAAACAACGTTGATCCGTCATCTGTACGTAAGATCTACTGATCATTAATGAGGTCTTCAATATGCCTAAGAAATCCGTAAGGGAAATGAAGCCCTTTGAACTCAATCATTACTCGCTTAGCGGCCGGATGTTCAGGCTCGTCATTATTCTTGTGGCAGTTATCGGAATCGCCGCCGCCACATTCGGATTCTATCTTTACAACAATTCCGTAATGCGCGAATTCAGACGCCAGTCATGGAATATTTCAAGGACTGTCCGGTACTATATCATGCAGAATGATGTTCAATCTGTAGCGCGCAAAGTACTCGACATCTATGAATCAATTGACCCGAGCGACGACGTCAAATCAAACAATACCTATCTTGCGCAGTTTGCATCTGTCAAAGACGACAAGTTCGAATCATATAAGAGCTCTATGCTGAATATAGCTGAAGGTAATGGCGCATATGCTATTTACTATGGAGCAATTGACAAATATACTAATCGATCAGTTTATCTCCTGGATTCAGATAAGCATGAGGGCACGTACCGCGAGCCTGGTTATTTTGATCTTATCAGAACAGATACGGAGATAGATGAGTTCTATGCATATGTCCATGGTTCGGTACCAACAAAGACGGATGTAGCGCTCGGACTTGATGAATCTATTCCGGCTTATATTTCAAATGACCCTGAATATGGTTATATGTGTACAGGTGCGTCTGTTGTCAATGAAGACGATAGGTATATATATATGGCATTTGTTGATCTTGACATGAACAAAGTGATCCACGGTAACAGGATATTCATGATGCAGTATCTGGCGCTACTTGCTTTAACAACACTGCTGGTTGCGTTCCTGATCACACGCAGATTGGACAAGACAGTAATCAAGCCTATCAACCAGCTCACTGAGGCTGCTGATGGCTACAGCAAGGACAGACAGAACAATCAGTTCGGAACGACACATTTCGATAAGCTTGACATCCGAACAGGTGATGAGATCGAGAATCTGAGCCTTACAATGAAGGATATGGAGGCGGATATCGGTGAATATATCCAGGATCTGACCAAAGCGACAGCGGAGAAGCAGCGTATCAATACCGAGCTTGATGTCGCAAGAGAGATCCAGAGCGGAATGATACCGCATACTTTCCCGGCATTCCCTGACAGACTCGAATTCGGCATGTATGCAAGCATGGAACCTGCAAGAGAAGTCGGTGGAGATTTCTATGACTACTTCCTCATCGATGACAATCATCTTGCACTGATGATCGCTGACGTCACGGGCAAGGGCGTTCCTGCCGCTTTGTTCATGATGTCATCTAAGACCATGCTTGAGACGACCGCGCTCAAGGGATCACTGTCTCCGGCAGCGATCCTCAAGCAGGTCAACGACGAGATCTGCAAGAATAATCCGACGAATATGTTTGTAACAGTATGGCTCGGAATACTTGAGATCTCAACAGGAATAATGACATGTGCCAATGGTGGACATGAGTATCCTGCAATCAGAAGAGGCGGAGGTGCCTTTGAAATATTCAAAGATCCGCACGGAACGATGCTCGGATGCTTTGAGGACAGCGAATTCACCGACTACGAGATCAACCTCGAGCCGGGAGACACTATATTCCAGTACACGGACGGAGCTACAGATACAGTTAATAACGATGAGGAATTCTTCGGTATGGACCGACTTGTTGAGGCTCTGAACAAGGTGCCGGACAACTCTCCTCAGGAGATAATCAATGAGATCAGGTACTCGCTTGATGAATTTGCCGATGGAGCTCCAAGATTCGATGACCTTACTATGATTTGCCTGCAATACTTCGAGGCAAAGGAATTCAGGGCACTTTTCTATCAGGATGAGATGACGGTCGAAGCAGATTATAAGAACTGGGAGAAGGTCCGCAATGTGATCGAGAAGAACCTCAGCAAGACAGACTGCACACTGAGAGACTTCAACAAGATCATTATCTCGGCTGAGGAGATTTTCACTAACATTTGCAAGTTCGCATATACACCAGAGACAGGCAAAGTGACCGTGAGGATCAGCATCTACAAGCATCCTATGACGGCCTATATCAGTCTGATCGACGGAGGCGTTCCGTTCAATCCTCTCGACAAACCTGATCCTGATGTAACGCTGCCTGCTGAAGACAGGATAATCGGCGGTCTCGGAATCTTTCTTGTAAAGAAATTGATGGACAATGTCACATACAGACGTATCGGCGACATGAACGAACTCACACTGGAGAAGAGAATCAATTAACTGAAAGGATTTTTATATAAATAAATGGATGAACATTTTGATATTCAGCAGTACTTATCAGATGGAGTTGAACAGGTAGTAAAGGATGCGCTGAGAGCGACAATCAAGGACCCGCGCGAGAGTGCTTTCCTTGCAAAGTTCGCGCTTGCCAGCGCCAAAGCTACCAGGAAGAGAATGGAGGAAGAGAAGGCAGGGCTTCATGTCCCTTCGTACCTGATAGCCAGCATAACTTCTAATTGCAATCTTCACTGCGCAGGATGCTATTCACGCGCTAATAATGCGACAGTAGACTGCCAGCCTGTGATGCAGCTTACGGATGAGGAGTGGCTCAGGATATTTAAAGAAGCCGAGGACCTCGGTATCAGCTTCATACTTCTTGCCGGCGGAGAGCCGATGCTGAGAAGAGATATTATCGTAGCAGCCGGAACGATGCAGAATATCATTTTCCCTATATTCACTAATGGAACCTTCATGGATCAGAAGTACTTCGAGCTTCTCGAGAAGTGCCGCAATCTGATTCCGGTAATGAGCATCGAAGGCGGACGCGAAGAGACTGATGCCAGAAGAGGCGAAGGCGTATATGACAAGCTGATCGGCAATATGGACAGGCTCAAGGAGAATGGCCTCATCTACGGAGCATCGATCACAGTGACCAAGGAGAATCTCCGGGAAGTCATTTCGGATGAGTTCCTTGAGACACTGAGCTCGCGCGGATGCAAGGCTGTATTCTATATAGAGTTCGTTCCTGTTATAGATGAGAGCAGCGAGCTAGCGCCGGATGATGACGACCGTGAGATCCTGATGAGCAGAATAGACCAGCTCAGAGCTGAGAAGCAGGATATGATGTATATCGCATTCCCGGGTGATGAGAAGAGCTCAGGAGGCTGCCTTGCCGCCGGAAGAGGATTCTTCCACATCAACTCACATGGCGGAGCAGAACCATGTCCGTTCTCTGCTTACTCAGATATCAATGTCAAGGACACTTCATTAAGAGAAGCAATGAACTCAGGTCTCTTCACAGCTCTGAGAGAGGGCGATATTCTCTCAGGCGAGCACATCGGAGGCTGCGTACTCCATGCCAAGAGAGATCAGGTTGAGGCTTTGCTCCAGAACAAATAACATTTACTATTTGCTTGCGGACACCCCTGTACCGGGGTGTTTGTTGTAAGGAGGAAATTATGTCTGTTGTTGGTGCATTCATGGTGCCGCATCCGCCAATGATAGTTCCGGATGTCGGCAGAGGCAGCGAGTCACAGATAGCTGAGACGACCGCGGCTTACGAATCGGTGGCTGAGCAGGTCGCTCAGCTTGAGCCGGATACGATTGTTATAACAAGTCCTCACTCTATCATGTATTCGGATTATTTTCACATCTCGCCGGGCAAGGGTGCCAAGGGAAGCTTTGCAAGATTCCGCGCGCCTCATGTCAGGTTCGATGAGAAATATGACGAGGAAATGGTCCGCGAGATCTGCCGCCTTGCAGAAGCTGAGGATTTCCCTGCGGGAACTCTCGGCGAGAGGGACAGCTCACTTGATCATGGCACAATGGTGCCGCTCTGGTTCATCAGGAATAAGTATCAGGGCGGACGCATCATCAGGATCGGCCTTTCGGGACTTCCGCTGGAAGACCATTACAGGCTTGGAATGATGATAAGAGATGCCTCAGACAAGCTTGGCAGAAGGACTGTCTTCATAGGAAGCGGCGATCTCTCGCACAAGCTGCAGGATTATGGTCCTTATGGTTTCGCAGACGAGGGACCTGTGTATGATGAGCGTATAATGGACGTCATGGGAAGAGCTGCATTCGGTGAACTCTTTGACTTCTCCGAGAACTTCTGTGACAAAGCTGCAGAGTGCGGCCACCGGTCATTTGTCATCATGGCAGGGGCTCTTGACGGGAAGGCCGTCAGGGCCGAGAGGCTGTCGCATCAGGATGTTACAGGTGTCGGCTATGGCATCTGCACTTTCTACCCTGAAGGAGACGATGAGAAGAGGCATTTTCTGAGAGACAGACTGGCCGGCGAGGAGGCTGACCTTATCAATGCAAGGCTTAAGTCCGATGAGTATGTAAGGCTCGCAAGACTTGCTGTCGAGAGCTATGTGTTAAGGCGTGAGAAGATCAGTATCCCTGACTGGGTGACAGAAGAGATGCTGACAAAGCGGGCAGGAGCCTTTGTCTCGATCCACAAGCACGGGAATCTCAGAGGATGTATCGGAACGATCGCGCCAACTGCAGATTCTGTAGCGCAGGAGATAATCAATAATGCAATAAGTTCCTCCACCAGAGACAGGAGATTCCCTCCGGTCAGGCCGGATGAGCTAAAATGGCTTGAGATCAATGTAGACGTCCTCGGAGAGCCTGAGGATATAGAATCGGAAGATGAGCTCGATGTCCGCAGATACGGAGTCATCGTATCATGCGGCAGGAACAGAGGGCTTCTGCTGCCGGACCTTGACGGAGTTGATACAGTAGAGCAGCAAGTACAGATCGCCATGCAGAAGGGCGGAATCAGCAAGTATGATGATTACAAGCTGCAGAGATTTGAAGTTATAAGACATTACTGAAGATATGGCTGTATGTGAAGTTTGTTTCAGACATTGCAATATACCGGAGGGCGGACTCGGGTTCTGCGGCGGCAGGACTTCTTCAGGCGGCAAAGTCACAGCTGCAAACTACGGCAGGATCACTTCGCTTGCCCTCGATCCTATAGAGAAGAAGCCGCTCAGGAGATTCCATCCAGGCAGCATGATACTCTCTGCCGGCAGCTATGGGTGCAATCTGAGATGCCCATTCTGCCAGAACTACGAGATATCCTGGTCCGAAGAGGCGATGAAATTCGCCAGGAGAGCTGAATTCATCTCACCTGAGGAATTATGCAGTATTGCAGATTCGTGCCGCAGCAGGGGAAATATCGGCCTTGCATTCACATACAATGAGCCTCTTATAGGATATGAATTTATAAGAGACACATCCAGGCTCGTGCACGAGATCGGAATGTATAATGTCATTGTGACCAATGGCACTGCAGAGCTAACAGTCCTTGATG
This sequence comes from Mogibacterium sp., assembly GCA_017512145.1. Taxonomy (GTDB): domain Bacteria; phylum Bacillota; class Clostridia; order Peptostreptococcales; family Anaerovoracaceae; genus Crickella. The sequence goes on from JAFWHB010000032.1 coordinate 57,407, forward strand.
AGCTTGAGCCATATATAGACGCAATGAATATTGACCTCAAGGGGTTTACTACGAGATACTATACGGAAGTACTCGGCGGCGATCTCGATATGGTCAAAGCGTTCATAGCGAGGGCCGCGTCGTTCTGCCATGTCGAGCTTACGACGCTCGTGATCCCGGGAGAGAATGATTCGGAAGAAGAGATGAGAAGACTCTCAGACTGGGTAGCAGATACCTGCGGTGAGGAGACTCCTCTTCATATATCGAGGTTCTTCCCGGTATTCCATATGACAGACCGGGGACCGACCGATGTCAGATTGATATACCATCTTGCAGAAGTGGCAAGAGAGAATTTAAGATATGTTTATACAGGGAACTGCTGATGCATAGAACTGCAATAAGCAGCATGTTTGAAGGGGGACATGGACAATGGGTGAGGACAGACAGACTAAGTACATAGAAGACTTCCGCAGGATGATACAGCTTGAGACCATTTCGGATCCTGAGAATGGAAGCCCTGCAGAGAACTTCGTAAAGTTCCACGAGCTTATGTGGGAGCTCTTCCCGCATATCAGGAATGCATGCGAACTTAGAGAATTCAACGGTTCGCTGCTCCTCAAGTGGAAAGGAAGCGATGATTTAAGGCTCCCTGTACTCTTCATGAACCATCATGACGTAGTCCCTGCAAAGGGCGATGGCTGGAAGTATCCGCCATTTGATGCTGTAGTTGCTGACGGCAGGATCTGGGGCAGAGGCACACTCGATGACAAAAGCGGTCTGTGGGCAATGTTCCAGGCAGCAGAGGAGCTTGCAGCTTCGGGCTACGTTCCGTCAAGAGACATATATTTCGAAACCGCCTGCAACGAAGAAACCCTTGGCGCAGGCGCTGATGAGATATCGAAGTGGCTGCTTGATCAGGGTATCAGATTCGAGATGGTATTCGATGAGGGCGGTGAAATCGTCATCGAGCCACTTTCAGGTGCTAAGGGGACCTTTGCCATGATCGGCGTAGGTGAGAAGAGCACTGTCCAGCTGAGATTCACAGCAAGATCAAACGGCGGGCATGCATCTGCACCTGGCAAGGACACTCCTCTTGTCAGACTCGGTAAGTTCATGACTTATGTTGAGAATCATAAGGTCTTCGAAACCAAAGTCCCTGAGCCGATACAGGAGATGCTGATGAGGCTTGCCCCATACATGGGACAGGCAGGCAAGCTGCTTTCAAGGGCAGACAAACTAGCCAAGCCGCTTGAGAAGATCATGCCTCTTCTTGGTGCGACCGCCAAGTCTCTTATCAGCACAACAATAGCATTCACAATGATGGGCGGCGGAGAAGCAGTAAATGTTATCCCCAGAGAAGCGTGGATAATCGGTGACATGCGCTGCTCTCATCATCAGGGAATGAATGCCTCGATAGAGAGAATAACCAAAGTCGCATCTAAATTCGGTCTTGAGGTCGAGATAGTAGATGCCAGTGTAGAATCACGAATGACTGATTACAAGGGCAAAGCATTCAGACTTGTCGAAGAGGCTGTAATGGCAACAGTCCCGGGTGTCGATGCCTGCACTCCATATGTCATGACAGGAGGATCAGATGCAAGATTCTTCGACAGAGTATGTGACCAGTGCATCAGATTCCTTCCTTTCATAATTGATTCTGAACAGATGGATTCGATCCATGGTATCAATGAGTGCCTTGATATCAGCACTATGATACCAGCAGTAGAATACTATAAATACATGATGCAGCATGTTTGATATAAGGGTGGGGTACTGACATGCCTAGAGAAGAATCATCAAACAAAGGACTCAATATCGGTGTGAGATCTTTCCTGATAGCAATAGGGATAATCTTCGTTCTTATGGTCCTTACATATATCCTTACTCTTGTGATCCCGGGAGGTGAATACGCAAGGACGATAGATGCAAATGGCAACTCAGTGATAGATACCGATGCCGGATTCAGATACGTAGATGGCGGGATTCCATTCTGGAAATGGCTGCTTTCGCCTGTGCTTGTTCTGGGAGCTGAAGGCTCCGGAACAATAATTGCCGTTCTTATATTCCTGCTTGTCATCGGAGGTGTTTTTAACTCTCTTACAGCAGGCGGGCTGATGAATTATATGCTCGGAGCGATTGTAGACAGATTCGGCAGAGTCAAATACAGACTGATGGATGTGCTGATCCTGTTCTTCATGGCAATGGGCTCTCTTGTAGGATCATTTGAGGAAGTCATCCCTATGACACCTATAGTCGTAGGTCTTGCGGTTGCTCTTGGATGGGACCGGGTCACAGGAGTCGCTATGTCACTTCTGGCAACAGGCTGCGGCTTTGCAGCAGGAGTAGCTAACCCGTTTACAATTGGTATAGCACAGGGACTTGCCGGACTTCCTATGTTCAGCGGTATATGGCTGAGAGCAGTATCATTCGTACTGATCTATGTGCTCCTGAGATGGTTCATAAGAAGTCATGCTGTCAAGGTTGAACGTGATGTGGATAATGGTGACTTATCCAGTGACTTTGTCCGCAATGACAAGATGAGCAGGGGACTCAAGGTATTCGCTGTGTTACTGAGTATCGGAATTATTATAGTTCTCAGCTCAAGCTTCATAACTTTCCTGCAGAACTATACAATGATAATTGTAGCGATTATGTTCCTGACTGCCGGCATTGCTTCGGTCCTTGTCTCAGGCATGAGCGGGCGTGAGCTTGGCAGGACCTTCGTTCAGGGCCTTGTATCGATATCTCCTTCGATACTGATGATCCTGATGGCTTCCTCGATCAAGTATACGATGACCGAAGGCAAGATTCTCGATACGCTGCTTCACTCCGCAGCCGGAATGGCAGGTCATATGTCCAAAGCAGGTGTTATCCTCTTCATTTATCTGATTTGCCTGATAATGAATTTCTTCATAGCATCCGCCTCGGCCAAAGTTTTTCTGCTTATACCTATCATAGCTCCGCTTGCTCAGCTGTTTGGCATCAGCATGCAGCTTGCGATAGTGGCATTTGCCTACGGTGATGGATTCAGCAATGTGTTCTATCCTACAAATCCAGGCCTTCTTATATCTCTCAGCCTGTCAGATGTCAGCTACGGAGAATGGTTCAGATATTCCTGGAAATTCCAGCTCCTGAATCTCCTGCTGACTGCACTTATTCTGCTTGGTGGTCTGGCAATAGGATATGCATAAAGAGGGGAAGATAATGACAGATAACGATATTAAATTTGAAGTTAATGAAGAACTGCGGCAGCAGGCGATTGATGAATATGCAGCGGTGAAATCCGTTGAAAGAGAGAACGAGAACCGCAAGAGCTATGTCAATGCCTGTCTTATCATACTTGCCGCACTGGGTGCTGTTATGCTGCCTGTCGTTGTCGGACCAATAATTAATGGCAATATGAGGGGAGCTATGACTACATTCGCTGTCAGCATGACCTTTATTATCGCTGTAATGCTGGTCGTTCTGGTCATCATACTTATCACAAAGAATTACGGCAAAGAGGCTGACGATAAGGCCATGAGAGAAGACCTTGAGAAGATCACTTACGGAATAGAAGGCGGGTTTCTTGTCAGATATTACGAGGGAGACAAGAGACGCAGACGCAAATTCGATCTCAGGAAGATATATGCCGTGCAGAAGGATGGCAATATTGTAACATTCGACTTCAAGAGCGAAGTGATCGACCTGCTGGATTTCTATGAACCGCCAATGTACGACACCCTTAAAGAAATCAGCAAGAAGAACAGAAAGAAGAAATAGCAAAGACCATTAATTTACGAAGGCTGCGAAAGCAGCCTTCTTTAGTTAAATGTAATATACTGATTAATCAAAAAGTTAACGCATTAAAGTGAAATAGTCGTATAATATTATTATTACAAGAATTTATGACAGAATTCTTATAATAATAAAGAACTGAACATATGCTGGAGGTGAGTGGTCTGTGAAGCTGGTAATAATGATAGCCATATATATCTGCACCGAGATCATCGGACTTACGCTCCTGTATGGTCCGCTGAGGCGCATAGTGGATCCTGAACGTAAACATGCCGACAGAGCTGTCTGGCCTGTGGTACTGATCGGTATCATTCTGGCTTTTCCTCTGTTCGGGGCTCTTGTTCCTGATGGTCCTTTATGCTGGTTCTTCCAGAAGTGGGGTAATCTGTCAATTGGCTATCTTATATACTTCTTCGTGCCGCTGCTTATAATCAGGCTCTGTGAATTCCTTGTAAGAGCTATCCGCAGACTCAGAACTCATGAGAAACAGACTCCTTCGAGAGTTTATTGCACACTCCTTATACTGATCCTGCTTGCAGGCTCAGTTGCACTGAATGTTACGGGCTCGGTCAGAGCACATGATGTCAGGACAACATTCTACGAAATCCCTCGTGAAGTTCTTGGCCAGACTGAGCCACTCAGGATCGTGCTTATCGGAGATACTCATATAGGTGTAAATTCGTCTCCTCAGTTATACAGAGACATGGTAGACAGGATCAACGAGCAGGATCCGGATATCGTGCTCGTTGCTGGTGATATCGTTACGAGCTCTTATGGTGCGATGAGAGATCCTGATACATATTCGGACATCCTGAGCCAGATCAAGGCAAAGCATAGCAAATATGTCATTTATGGCAATCATGATGTTGAAGAGCCTCTTCTCGGAGGGTTCACATATATCGGCAGGGAGAATGCTCATCGTCATCCTGAGATGGATCAGTTCATTGCAGACTGCGACTGGACTCTGCTGAGAGATGAAGTTATAAGGATCCCTGAGCTCGGAGGCCTCTGCATTATCGGCAGGAGAGATGAGAGCCGCCCTGGCGATGGAGTATCTGAGAGGGCATCACTTGATGCTTTGCTCACTGATCTTAAGCCTGACGAGCCGCTGCTCCTTCTTCAGCACGAGCCGACAGATCTCGAGGCACTTGATGAATTTGGTATCGATCTGGCCGTATCCGGACATACTCACGACGGGCAGATATTCCCTGGCAAAATTATTTCAAGAATCAGGGGACCACAGTCTTACGGACTTAAGAAGTGGGGCGATGCAACAGTTATTGTTACTTCAGGAGTAGGTTATTATGGGCCGCCTATAAGAGTCGGTACTATAAGCGAAATAGTAGTGATAGATCTTAAGTGATTGAGGGTAAGGCAATGAGTAGTAACAAAGAATCTAACAGAAGGGAACGCTGGAAGAGCCGGGCTCGCACAGTAGTCCGCAAGCATTATATCCTGCTTGTTCTGCTGTGCCTGGCTGCAGTCTTCTACGGCAATGAATTCGGTTACGTCAGGACACATGGAACCGACACTTACAATTTCCTTACCGGGCAGGATCCGGGGGGAACGGGAATAGTAGTCAGGATAGATGGCAAATCCATCCTGGACATAGCTGCTGAAGAGCTATTAGGCATAGATACTGCCGCTATGAAAGCCCGGAACGCTAAGCATGCGGCGAAGATAATAGAGAGCGGCAGCCAGCAGCTTAAACAGATAAGAGGCGGAAGCCGCGGAATGCTGTCTCCGGTAGCCAATATGTTCTCATCAGGTGGAATAACCCAGGCGATTGCAGATGCCGGCTATTCTTTATTCCATTCGAGATCACTCATCAATTCACTGATGATCATTGCGAGTTTGCTTAAAACCGTGTTCATCTGGGTATTCCTCAAGAATGTCTACATCGCTATCGTGCGAAGGATGTTCCTCGAGGCAAGGACTTATGACAAGGTGCCGTTCTCACATGTTATGCACTTCAGAGTCATGGGCAGATGGATCAAGGCATCATTCTCCATGCTGCTTTGCACTGTTTACAGGATGCTGTGGTGGCTCACTATTGTCGGAGGCGTCATCAAGCATTATTCTTATCTGCTCGTTCCGTATATTGTTGCTGAGAATCCGGACATAGAACCGAAGCAGGCGATACTGCTCTCACGCCGCATGATGGATGGCCACAAAATGGAAGCCTTCAGACTGGATCTTTCATTCATCGGCTGGCATCTCCTCGGCATTTTAACATTTGGTCTCGCAGAGGCATTCTGGGTAGTACCATATAAGACGGCTGCTTTCTCTGAGTATTATGCTCACATGCGCAGGATATCCAAGAAGCATGGCCTCGAAGGTACAGATATTCTTCATGACGAATATTTGTTCGAAAAAGCTGACAGGGAAGTTCTCGAAGAGGCTTACATAGAAAGTGAAGTCCAGGAACTCTATATAGAGACGCACGAGATCAAGCTCAGTCCTGTCAAGGCATTCTTCGCTAAGAACTTCGGCCTGTGGATAGGCAATTCCAAGGATAAGAAAGCATATGACGAAGTAGATAACAGACGTCAGCAGATCATATCTGACAGGGCGGCTGTAAATGGAGAGATGTATCCGCAGAGGCTCAATCCGCTGTGGCATGAGGAGAGCTACAGAGTCATGCGCAGCGCGAGATCGATACGTACCTATACTATCTGGTCTGTGATCATGATATTCTTCGTATTCTCTTTCGTCGGATGGGGCTGGGAAGTCGGTATACACCTGATCAAGGATGGTGTATTCGTAAACAGAGGCGTAATGCATGGTCCATGGCTGCCTGTATACGGAAGCGGCGTTGCGATGATAATCGTCGTTCTGGCAAGATGGCGCCGCACACCTATGACAGAAGCTATTCTGACTATATTGCTCTGCGGAGTCGTAGAATATATGACATCCTTATATCTTGAAGTAACCAAAGGAATGCGCTGGTGGGATTATACCGGATATTTCCTTAATCTCGATGGAAGGATCTGCGGCGAAGGCCTGATGGTATTCGCGATAGGGGGTATGGTTGCAGTATATCTGCTGGTACCGCTTCTTGACTCGCTGCTCTCAAGATTCAATCCTAAGCTCATAGCAGCGATGAGTATAGTACTGGTAATCATATTCTCAGCTGATATGGTTTATTCACACAATCATCCTAATATCGGCGAAGGTATTACAGATTATGACGCATACAAACAGAACGAATCGGTAATTGAAATAATTGATTATGCATATATTCCGGTAGATACAGAATGCCGGTTACTGCTGTAATTGCAGGCCGTAGGGGCCTCTGAAGGCTTATTGGGGAGATTGACAACTATTCCTAAAATCATAATTTTCGGAATAGTTATACACCGAGAGAGGCAGAATTAGCCCAAATCCATATGATCCGCATTCAAGCTGCATTCTTCGCAGCCATGCATGCGGATCATTTTATTTCATTATTTATATTCAATTAATGCGTGAGTTTATGCAGCCCCTGTTTATATTATTCTCATGTGATATGCTGCCTTATTATATCCGGCTGTAATTATGACTGCTGCTGATTAATTATTCCCAGGCATGTTTCTTCATATATTCATCCATTTTGTAGCTGGCTTGGTTCTGATCAAGTCATCTTATGACTTCAGGTCCTGCCGATCTGACCAATTATGTGCCATTCATCAGTGCCTTATACGGATGATCCTGTGACCGTAAAATCAGCAGAAAAAGCCTCAAAAAACGAGCCCGAAATTTGCGTTTTAAGCGATTTTTTTATGCATGGTCGATATCTTATACCTTGCGATTTTGCGCTGAAATCAGGCATTTGCAAGGCATCCTGAGATACTGCTGATCATGGCATGTATCAGCCGGCTGATCGAAGATTCTGCGAACAATTGAAGATCCGGACCCTGACCGCCGGGATGCAATTTGCTGTCAGGTATCCGGATCTACAAATAAAACACACTATTCTAGAATACATACCGCGGAGGTATATATATGCTAGCTGAATAATTAATGCACAGGTACTAATATAACATCTCCTGGATGAAGATCGCTGGCTGTCATACCATTGATATCATAGATCTCATGAACTAGCTCGCGGATGTCATTGGCATCAGGATTGTACATACTGGCAATGTTCCAGAGCGTATCATTCTCCTGAATAAGAACCTGCTCATATCTTGTTGACTCGGCAGCTACAGCCTTGCTGCTGCCACTGAGGAGTCCGTAACCGGCAAATGCCATGATCATAACCATAGTGAGTATGAAAATGAAGAATCTTACTGGGTTAACTATTCTGTAATGTCTCTTAGTCATCGTATCCACCTTAACCTTCGAAAAGCCTGAAAGGCTTGAAATCACTGTATGTTAGGCACTTGCGCATGTGCTTGGAAATCGTCTTGAACATTTGTTCTATGGTGATTATAAACACATGTTCGACTAAAGTCAAGAGGAATTCAAACAAAAGTTCGAAAAATCCGGAGCGTAATCACATAACAAAAAAAGACCCGGAAGCCATGCTCCCGGATCCGTGGATACGTATACCGTATTATTCTATTTTACTTTGTTCAGGGCCTGATCAAGATCGGCAATTATATCATCTGCATCCTCAAGACCTACAGAGAGTCTGATAAGACCAGGATCGATGCCTGCTGCCCTCTGCGCTTCCTCAGAAAGCTGTCTGTGAGTAGTGCTTGCAGGATGAAGAACACTTGTGTGGATATCGCCTACATGAACAACGATGCTGCAGAGCTCGAGATTTTCGAGGAACTTCTCCCCTGCTTCTCTGCCGCCTTTGACACCAAAGCTCAGAACAGCGCTTGCTCCGCGCGGCATATATTTCTTCGCAAGATCGTAGTACTTGTCACCCTCAAGTCCAGGATAGACGATCCAGTCTACCATAGGATGCTTTGAGAGGAACTCAGCGATCTTAACAGCATTCTTAACATGTCTTTCCATTCTTACATCAAGTGTCTGAAGGCCCTGATGAGTAAGATAAGCATTCATTGGAGCCATTGTACAGCCAAGGTCTCTTATGAGAACTGCCTTGAGACGTGTGCAGAATGCAGCATTTCCGAATTTCTCATAGAAATTGAGTCCGTGATAGCTCTCATCCGGTGCAGCCATGCTCGGGAACTTGAGGCTTCCGTCGTCATTCCTGACGGTCCAGTCAAAGTTGCCGCCTTCGATAACGCATCCGCCGATACTTGTTCCGTGACCATCACAGAACTTGGTGGTTGAATGAGTTACAATATTTGCTCCGAACTCTATCGGTCTGCAGAGCGCAGGAGTTGCAAGAGTGTTGTCAACCATGAAAGGCACCTTCATCTGCTTAGCTGCAGCGGCAAACTTCTCAAGATCAAGAACGCTGAGAGCCGGATTTCCGAGAGTCTCACCGAAGAGAAGCTTTGTATTAGGCTTTGCCAGTGCAACGATATCCTCTAAAGGCATGTCCTGATCGAAGAATTCTACTTCTATGCCAAGCTTTCTGAGTGTGACATCCATCAGATTGTAAGTACCGCCGTAAATGTTGGTTCCGCTGAGGATGTGGTCTCCTGCCTCGCAGATGTTCAGGATAGCTATCAGATTAGCCGACTGTCCGGAGGAAGCAGCCATTCCGGCAGTGCCGCCTTCAAGCAAAGCCATCTTCTGCTCAAGAGCATCTACTGTAGGGCTTCCGAGCCTTGCATACATTGGATTAGGGCTGTCAAGATCGAAAAGCTCAGCAACATCATGAGCATTATAATATCTGTATGTAGTACTCTGTACTATAGGCAGATTCTGAGGTTCAGCGCTTCCTGCCTTGTAGGCTCCATGCACGCATCTGGTATTAAAACCCATTTCTTTCATTTCTTTAGCCATTCTGTGTTCCTCCAGTCCAGAAAATTATTCTTTAGTTATATCTGCAAATTCTGCTCCGATGAAATCAGCGAGAGTCTCAGGGCTCAGAATGATCTGGACGCCCCTCTTGCCTGCCGAGAAATAGATCTTATCGAAGAGAACAGCGGTTTCGTCTATAAATGTAGGATATTGCTTCTTCATTCCTATAGGAGAGCAGCCTCCGCGGATGTATCCTGTGAGGTCAAAGAGCTCCTTGACGTGGATCATTTCGATCCTCTTGTTGCCTGAGGCTGCAGCAGCCTTCTTGAGGTCCAGATTAGCGCCTGACGGGATGACAAACACCGATAATAAATTATTGTATCCTCTTGTAACGAGGGTCTTGAAGACCTCATCTTCAGACACTCCGAGTTCTTCGGCGGCGTGAACTCCCGAAAGATCCGATTCATCCACGTCATATTCTGCCATTTCATATTCGATACCGGCAGCATCAAGCTGCCTCATGGCATTGGTCTTGTCGATTTTCTGTTTCTTTGCCAATTTGGTTTACCCCTTTTCTTTTGCTTCGACTCTGTCCAGGAGATCCAGAAGAGCCTGACGCTTGATAAAGCATATTATAAGGATCAGTGCCATTAGAACAGCCAGGATGGCGATCGCAGCATAGTTGCGTGTTCCGAGGAAGTGCCCTGTCAGAAGGCTTCCCATCATCCCCGGCGTTCTGCCGACTGTCGAAACCAGCAGGAAAGGCCTGAGCTTCATGCCGGATATTCCTGCGGCATATGATACAAGATCTTTAGGCACTCCGGGCAGCAGATATATAAGCAGAACGAACATCAGTCCCTTGCCCGAATTCAGCTTGCGCTGGTAATCATCGAGCTTGTCTTTGTCAAATAAAACATAGAGAAAGTCTCTTCCGAGCACTTTGGCAAGGCAGAATGATATCGCAGCGCCGATCACAGCTCCGATAAGAGATATCAGAAGGCCGCGCACTATGCCGAATATGTAGCTTGCGGCGAATTGTATCGGCTGCCCCGGAATGATGCATACGATTACCTGAAAAATCTGGAGACCTATGAGAGTCCAGGCTGCGCCGGACCTGTGAGATCTCAGATAGGCTTCAAGGTCATAGACAAAGTCTTTGCTGAAAAACTCGCTGCCGAACTTAAGATACAGAGCAAGCGGGACGCCTATGATGATGCATGCAAGAAATATGAACTTGATATAGGCAAGGATCTTCTTGTTCTTGTCCATGTCTCTTATTCTGTTGCTACTTGAGAAGCAGACCTTTCTTGTAAAGTGTATCAAGACTCTTGATAACGCCGAATCTTGAATGCTCGTATGTGAGTCCGCCCTGGAAATAAGCGATATACGGCTCTCTCAGAGGAGCATCAGCGCTCAGCTCTATTGAAGAGCCCTGAACGAATGCACCTGCTGCCATTACGACCTGATCCTGATATCCCGGCATATCCCAAGGTGTCGGAGATACATAAGAATCTACAGGAGATGCAGCCTGAACAGCCTGGCAGAATGCAACTGTCCTGTCAGGATCGAGGAATTTGATCGCTTGTATGATATCGCTCCTTGGAGCCATTGCAGGCGGCATTACCTCAAATCCGAGTTTGTCATAGACGACACCTGCGAGCATAGCGCCCTTGACAGCGGCATTTACGATCTTAGGAGCAAGGAAAAGTCCCTGCATGACATGTCTGTTCTGACCGAATGTGAGGCCGCATTCAGCGCCAATTCCGGGGCATGTGAGGCGGTATGAGATCTTCTCGATGAGATCCTCCCTTCCGACAATATATCCGCCGGAAAGAGCGATTCCGCCGCCCGGATTCTTGATAAGCGAGCCGGCCATTACATCTACGCCAAAGTCAGTCGGCTCATATGTATCGACAAATTCGCCATAGCAGTTGTCGAGCATCACGATGATCGATGGATCGATGCTGTGGACCATCTCGGTCACTTTGCGGATGCTCTCAAGAGAAATCGCAGGTCTCCAGTCATAACCTGTGGAGCGCTGCATTGCAACGACTCTTGTCTTGTCAGTGATCGCAGCCCTGATCGCGTCGAGATCGACATCGAGCTCAGAATTAAGCGGAACCTCCTTATAGAGTATACCATAATCCATTATTGTTCCATTGAACTCTTTGCTGTATTTGCCGATGACGGTCTCAAGTGTATCATACGGAGTCCCGGAAGCCTCGATGAGTTCATCGCCAGGCTTCAGTATTCCGAACAGAGTTGTCGCGATCGCGTGGGTACCGTTAACTATATTAGGTCTTACAAGGGCAGCCTCTGTATTGAAAACTGACGCGTATACCCTCTCTACTGCGGCTCTTCCGGGATCATCGTAGCCGTAGCCTGTGCTCCAGTCAAAGTGAGTCGCATTGATATGATTGTCCTGAAAAGCGCGGAGCACCTTCATCTGACAGATCGCACAGATGTCATCAAGTTCTGTGAATCTTTCGCTCAGAAGACTCTCCGCCTCGTTTACTACTTCGATCACCTTAGGATCGATGTCAAATTCTTTGATCAGATAGTCTGTGTATTTAGCTGACACTATTTGTCGTCCTTTCTTTCAAGCTCCCATTCCATGTCATTGACAAGGTCACGCTTGACATTCATCTTGTGACGGGCATAGAGCTGCGTCGTAGTGACCTGTTCATGATCAAGCAGAGCCTGAACATCGTATATTGAGTTGCCACGCCCTATAAGTGATGTCGCGGCGGTCGCCCTCAGCTTGTGCGGGCTGTAGCCTGAGTCACGTGAAGTGCCCATGGCTATTGATGTATATTTCTTGACCAGCTCTCTGATGGCCCTTTCGGTGATACGCTTGCCCTGGAGTGACAAGAATAATGCGTCCTCATCGGCCGTATTTTGAGCTGTGACGGATTTTCTTTCGGTTGTGAGGTAATCTGTCAATACCATTACAACAGAGCGGTTAAGAGGCATTATCGACTCCTTGCCCCTCTTGCGGTATATCTTGAATTCGCCTCTTGAGAAGTTGAATGACGAAACATTGAGCTGCTGGAGCTCTGAAAGTCTCAGTCCGTATGTAACGAATATGACGAGGATCGCCTTGTCTCTGAGACGGGTCTTCTCCCAGTACCTGCGTTCATGATCTGTAAGGCCGGTGCCGTTGGTCACAGCATCAAGCATTATCATGACCTCATCGTCCTGGAGAGCCTTGATCTCACGTTCTCCGGGCTTGGATACCTTGATCGGGTCAAAGCCGTCTGTTATGTTGTTCTCTACTATGCCCTCGCGGTACAGCTGCTTGAAGAGAACTGATATAGATGACTTCTTGCGCGCCAGCGAGCGGTTGCTGTTCTCGTATATTGTCACATTCTCGCCGTCATCGACGATGTATTTGCGGCAGTGATCGAGATACAGATTGATATCAGCAGCGACGATCTCATTGATCTCGGACTCTTTGATCTCTGACGGGACCTTAGCCCTGGTAATGTCAGTCTCTTCGATCAGGTAATTGAAGAAAAACCGGACATCATGAAGATAGGCAAGCCTTGTCATCGGAAGGACATTTCCCTTGAGATAAGTGAAATAAGGCCTGAGGAAGGACGGAAGCTCCTTCTGGATGGCTTCGCACTGAAGATAGATATCATTCTCCTTCTTCACGATGTTGTCAGGCTTGTCGCTCTTGTTGTGAGAACGGTATTCGGTTTTGCTGACTTTGCTCTTTGCCATTAATTGCTGAGTATCCTGTCTACGATCTGGCCGACAGTCTCGCCCTTGCTGATCTCGATCCAGTTCGCGAAATCATAGCGCTTGAGCCATGTGATCTGTCTCTTGGCATAATGCCTTGTATTCTTCTTGATATCGTCGATCGCATCGTAAATATCGCATTCTCCGGTAAGATAAGCTATCAGTTCCTTGTAGCCGATGGCCTTCATAGACGGATTGGCAAGGCTGTAGCCCTTTGCAAGCAGTGACTTGACCTCATCGACGAGGCCGTCTTCTATAAGCTTGTCTACCCTTCTGTTGATTCGGTCGTACAGCCAGCTTCTCTCCATGTTGATGACAAAGAACTTGAAGTCATATCTCGGATTCAGCTCACATTCCGCAAGATCCCTGATTCCCTGGCCAAGCTCATATGCTTCGATAGCTCTGATGACCTTGCGGGTGTTATTAGGATGTATCCTTGCAGCAGAATCAGGATCGAGAGCGTTGAGGTAGTGATGCATGTATTCACTGCCGCGCTCTTCTGCCATCTGCTCGAGCTCCAGGCGTCTTGCATAGTCGTTCTTGCTGCCGGCAAAGCTCATGTCATACAGTATGGAGTTCAGATAAAGTCCTGTTCCACCGCAGATTATAGGTGTCTTGCCTCTTGCAAGAACATCTTCAATAACTGCACTTGCGAGCTTCTGATAGGTTGCAGCAGTCATATTGTAGTCAGGATCGACTATGGAATAGAGATGGTGCCTTACGACTGACATCTCGTGCTGCTCAGGCTTGGCACTGCCGATGTCCATGTACTTATAGAGCTGGACTGAATCGCAGTTGATGATCTCGCCTCTGATTCTCTTGGCAAGATAGAATGCTATAAGGCTCTTGCCCACGGCAGTTGGTCCAGAAATTATATATACTGTCTTCTTGTCCATATTATTATTCCCCGGTCTTGCAGGTTATTTGCGCCTGAAAGATCTTTCGATCTCATATCTTGTAAATCTGATAAATGTAGGTCTCCCATGCGGACACGCATAAGGATTCTCACATTCTGAGAGTTTGCCTATTAGTTCCCTGATCTCCATCTCGGACAGCTTCTCACCGCCCTTGACAGCAGACTTGCAGGATTTCATTATCAGTTTGTCTATAACTTTGTCATTGCGGCCGGATGCATCGTCGATGGAGTCAAAATATGCTTTGACAAAGTCTGAGGCCTCCTTCTGTGTGACGAATGAAGGAACGCCTCTCATGATGAAGGTTCCGGCTCCGAAATCACTTATGTCAAACCCCATGCGGTGAAGAGGTTCGAGCATCTCTCTGCCTGTATAGTATACATCAGCGCTGACATTAATTGTGACAGGTGTGAGAACAGGCTGTGGAAGATGGCTGGATTCTGAATATGCCGTCAGGAACTGCTCGTAGTAGATCCTCTCGTGAGCAGCGTGCTGGTCGAACATATAGATAGAATCACGGGATTCCATAATGATATATGTATCGAATATATATCCCTTATATACAAGCTCAGAGAAGTCAAATGGTCTGACTGAAGGCTTTTCGATGGTAAGCCTTGGGGCCAGTTCTTCAGCCTGAGACTCCTCTCCTTGAGGCTCAGGAGCAGGTGCAGCTTCTCTTCTGAGTGATCCGAGGTATTCTCTTATTGATGACTGCTCTCCGGCAAAGTCAGCTGCACCATGTACTTCGCGGTACTGAGCCGCTTTCCCGGAACCTGAAGGCTCCTCCTTAGGAGCAGATTTGTCTGCTGCGATCGTCCTCTCGGATATATATGGTGCATCATTATGGAGTATATCCTCTGAGGTAACAGGCTGTCTTCCGCTCATGATAGCTGCAGGAACAGATTCTTCAAGGCGCATGGCATCTGCTACGGCATCTGAGATATTCTTTATGACCTCATCTGCCTTGAGGAATTTGATCTCCCTCTTGCCCGGATGTATGTTGACATCGATCTCCGAAGGATCCGCCTCGATGAAGAGGATCGCTATAGGAAATCCGGAGAAAACCCTGCCTCCGTAACCTTTCTCGAGACCCTTCTCAATGACATTGCTGCTGACCAGTCTTCCGTTGACGAAGAAGAGCTGGCCTTTTCTGGTGCTCCTTGTGGTGCCGGGATCCGAGATATATCCTGTAACATCTGTACCGCTGACAGGTATAAGGTCAGCATGATCTGTGTCAGGATAGATCGTCCTGATAGCAGACAGAGTATCACCATCACCTGATGTAGTGAAGACTGTCTCGCCATTGCGGATCATCATGAATCTTATGTCCGAATAGCAGACAGCATACTGCTCGATAAGGTCGATGATCTGAGAGCCTTCCCTTGCATCGGAGCCCATGAACTTGCGTCTTGCAGGAGTGTTATAGAACAGATCCTCAACAACTATTGTAGTTCCCGGATTGGCGCCTGCAGTCTCATTGGAAATGACTCTGCCACCGTGAAGCATCAGGCGCGATCCTGCGGCCTTCTCTCTTACTCTTGTGACCATGGTAAGTTTGGATACAGCTGCGATGCTCGCAAGAGCCTCACCTCTGAATCCGAGAGATGTTATGTTGTCAAGATCTGTCATCTTGGAGATCTTGCTGGTTGCATGCCTGAGAAATGCGGTCTCAGTCTCTTCGGCCGGTATTCCGGATCCGTCATCAGTGATGCGGATATAGGATTTGCCGCCGCCTCTTATTTCGACGATTATAGACTTGGCACCTGCATCAATGGAGTTCTCTACGAGCTCCTTTACAGCAGAGACAGGTCTTTCGATTACTTCACCTGCCGCGATCTTGTCGGCTATGAATTTGTCGAGGACTCTGATCATAGGGTTCCTCCGTCTTTGACTTCATCGATGAGATCCTGAAGAGTATTCATCGCTGCAAGCGGCGTCATGACATTGATGTCAAGGTCTCTGATCCTTGATATGATGGCTTCGTATCTGGCATTCTTCTCGTTTGAGAGTGTAAGGTCTGCCATGCTGAAGCCCTCAGGTATGAATGAGATCTGGGCGCTGCCTGTATTCTTCTGTGATGCAGGTCTTGCAGACTCACCAGCTTCAAGTTCTCTCAGCTTGATCCTTGCAGACTTGCGGATCTCCTCAGGAACTCCGGCTATCCTTGCAACATGGATTCCGTAGCTCTTACTTGCAGGTCCGTCAACTATATTGTGGAGGAAGACTACATTACTGCCCTCCTCGCTTACAGCGACAGACAGGTTGTGGACATTATCACATGTCTCAGAGAGATCAGTGAGCTCGTGATAATGTGTAGCGAACATCGTTCTTACTCTGTGCTGCGGCTCGGAAAGATACTCAACGGTCGCCCATGCTATCGAGAGACCGTCAAAGGTACTTGTTCCGCGTCCGATCTCATCGAGGATTATAAGGCTCCTGGATGTTGAATTCCTGAGTATCCCGGCAAGCTCGCTCATCTCGATATAGAATGTCGACTGGCCGTATGAAAGATTGTCGGAAGCTCCGATCCTTGTAAATATCCTGTCAACTACGCCTATTACAGCAGAATCCGCAGGGACAAATGCTCCGATCTGAGCCATCAGAACTATAACTGCTGTCTGCCTCATGTAGGTTGACTTACCTGACATGTTAGGCCCTGTGATTATGAGCATGCTGTGCTCAGACATGTCTATATAAGTATCATTCGATACGAACATTCCTGCGCCGAGCAGCTGCTCGACTGCAGGGTGCCTTCCCCTTCTTATGTCGATGATGTCGCCATCATTTATGACAGGCTTAACATAGCCGTTATCGGCAGCTACTCTTGCAAATGAGAGCAGCACGTCAAGAGTCGCCACACATGAAGAGGCTTTCTGAAGATCATTTATATAAGGCTCCACGGATGATCTTATCCTGCGGAACTCTTCGTATTCAAGCTTGTTGATCCTTGTCTCGGCACTGAAGACAAGGTTTTCTTTCTCTTTGAGCTCAGGGGTTATGAATCTCTCATTGTTGACAAGTGTCTGTTTGCGGACATAGTCATCCGGGACCTTGTCGAGCATACCCTTGCTCACGTCGATATAATATCCGAATACCTTGTTGTATCCGACCTTGAGGGTCTTGATACCGGTACGTTCTTTCTCTGTTGATTCAAGTCCGGCGATCCACGCCTTAGCATCAGCAATCGATGCCTTGAGTTCGTCGAGTTCTTCTGAGTAACCGGGCTTGATAAGACCGCCTTCTGTGATGATGTGTGGCGGCTCTTCGCAGATCGACCTGTCGATCATGTTGTAGAGACTGTCAAAATCAGATATCCCGTCTCTGATCTCGCCTAGGAGATCTGTGCCGAGATACTCAAGCTGCTCGAGTATATCAGGCAGCTGACCGAGGGTCGTCTTAAGTGCGATAAGATCACGTGCGTTCGCACGGCCGGCCGCTATCGCTGCGGTCAGGCGCTGGAAGTCATATACAGACTTCAGTGAATTTGAAATATTATTAGCGACAAGTGCATTGTTCTTAAGCTCTTCAACTGCATCAAGCCGTCTGTTGATAAGTCCTGAATCCTTGAGAGGCTCTCTCAGCCACTGGCGTAGAAGTCTTCCTCCCATTGCTGTTCTGGTCTTTCCGAGGACACCAAGAAGTGATCCGCGGACATCATGGTCATAAATGGTCTCAAGCAGCTCAAGATTACGCATAGTCGAGCGGTCAAGCTGCATGTGTGTGCCTCTCTGACGGATGCTGAGCTCTCTGATCTGATCAGGCTCGCTCTTCTGAGTATCCATCAGATACATGAGAAGAGATCCTACTGCAGCGGTCATCTCAGGATGTCCGTCAAGATCAAGCGGAAGCAGCGAAGTGACGCCAAAGTGCTTCATTATGATCTCCCGGCATGAGGATTCCTTGAAGTATGAATCGTCGACAGAATCCATGAATGGAGCCTGAGTATGCTCACTGAGACCTTCAGATACTCTGTCTGATACCGACTCAGGAACAACAAGCTCTCTTATCCCAAGGACTCCAAGCTCATTGGAAAGGACGCTCATCGCTTCGTCATCCCTGAACTCAGTTACAGTCATCTCTCCTGTGGTAATGTCTGCAACAGCAAGACCTGTGACATCTCCTGAAATGCAGCAGGATGCAATGTACACATTCTCCTCGCGGCTGCCCGAATCTGAAAGATCCAGAGTTCCCGGAGTGTATACTCTCGTGATTTCCCTTCTTACGATGCCCTTGGCCTCGGCAGGATCTTCCATCTGTTCGCATATGGCTACTTTGTGACCATTCCTGACAAGCCTTACTATGTATGAGTCGACCGAATGATGCGGAACACCGCACATAGGCGCTCTCTCCTCAAGTCCGCAGTTGCGGCCTGTCAGGGTCAGCTCAAGCTCTCTTGACGCAAGTATAGCGTCATCAAAAAACATCTCGTAGAAATCTCCGAGACGGAACATAAGGATGGAGTCCTTATACTCATCCTTGATGGCGAGATATTGCTGCATCATTGGTGAAAGTTTGTCCTGAGCCAATTAAATATACCCCTTTGCTTAAAAAATCAAAAAACTGTAGGGGGATCGCTCCCCCTACCGCCTTCTGTAGTATCTTATTGAAATACTGTTATCAGATTACTTAGCGTTGTAAGCTTCAACGCCCATCTTGATGAGCTCGCATGCTCTTCTCATCTTATCAGGTGTCAGAACGTATGCGATACGCATCTCGTTGCCGCCGAGACCCTTAGTAGCATAGAATCCAGGAGCTGGTGCGAACATTGCTGTCTCGCCGTTGTCTTCGAATTCCTTGAGCATGAACATCAGGAAGTCTTCGATGTTGTCTACAGGGAGCTTGCATGTCATGTAGAATGCGCCTGCAGGCTTCTGGCAAACTACTCCAGGGATCTTGGAAATCTCTTCGAAAGCAGCGTCTCTTCTAGCTTCGTATTCAGCCTTCATCTCATCATAGTAGCTCTTTGGCATTCTGTAGAGTGCAGCTGCGCCGACTTGCTCGAGTGTAGGTACGCAGAGTCTACCCTGAGCGAGCTTGAGAAGTGCCTGCATGAACTCCTGATTCTTGGAGATAGCAGCACCGATTCTTGCTCCGCAAGCTGACCATCTCTTGGATACAGAGTCAACGATTACTACTCTGTCAGCGATGTCTTCGATCTGTCCGAAGGAATGAGCTTCTCTGCCGTCATATACGAATTCTCTGTATACTTCGTCGGAGATGATCCAGAGGTCGTGCTCCTTAGCGATGTCGCCGATGAGTCTCATATCTTCGAGTGTAAGAACTCTTCCTGTTGGGTTACCAGGTGAGAGACAGCAGATAGCCTTGGTCTTAGGGGTGATTGCAGCCTCGATAAGGTCTCTCTTAGCCCAGTCATATCCATCCTCAGCTGAAGTTGTGAGTGGAACGAGCTTGCCGCTTACCTCGTTGCAGAATGTGTTGTAGTTGGTGTAGAAAGGCTCAGCGATCAGAGCTTCATCACCAGGGTTCAGGAGAGCTGTGAAAGCAAGGATAAGAGCCTCGGATCCACCGTTAGTTACGAGGATATCCTTTCTTTCGTATTCCATACCATAATCTCTCTTCATGTAATAGATCATTGCGTCGAGCAGCTCATTAACACCACCGGACTCTGCATAAGCGATGACCTTCTTATCATATGCGTTGATAGCCTCTTTGAAGCATGGAGGAGTCTCGATATCAGGCTGTCCGATGTTCAGACGGTAAACCTTCTTACCCTGATCTTCAGCTTCGAATGCGAATACATTGAATCTTCTGATTGGTGAGAACTGCATTCCTGCTACTCTGTCAGATACTTTCATAGTTTGATCTCCTTACATTAAATAATTTAAATAGGGTTAACTAAAAAATAGCATATTTATAAGTCGGAGTGCGAAGAACGCACTATCTCCGACACACCTACTTTATTATCGCACTTTTCCTTGGAAAGTAAAAGTAGATATTCGATATTTCCCTTAGTTCCTCTTATCGGTGAGAAGGTAAGTTTTTCAGGGTACAGGCCATTGTCATCAGCATAACTTATAACATTAGTGATAACTTCTTCATGGACCTTAGGATCCCTTACAATTCCGCCCTTTCCTACCTGCTCCCTTCCAGCTTCAAACTGAGGCTTTACAAGGCACAGGATTTTGCCGGAATCCGACAGCACCCTGGATGCGACCGGGAACATGTGCTTTAGCGATATGAAGCTTACATCGATGGATATAAGATCGACCGGCTCTTCGATAAGATCTGTATCCATGTAGCGGATATTGGTCTTCTCCATGTTGACTACCCTCGGATCGGTCCTGAGCTTGTAGTCAAGCTGCCCGTATCCTACATCGATCGCATAGACCTTGACGGCTCCGTGCTGGAGCATGCAGTCAGTGAATCCTCCTGTAGAAGCTCCCATATCGATGCATACAGCTCCCTCGCAGTTAACGCCCCATTCCTCGATAGCCTTCTTGAGCTTGAGACCGCCTCTGCTGACATAAGGACATTCCTTACCGGTCACAGAGATCTCAGAATCCACATCAAAGGTCTGCCCCGGTTTGTCCTCGAGGCGGCCATTTACCCTGACAAGACCTGCCATGATCGTTCTCTTGGCCTTCTCCCTCGACTCTGCGAGACCGTTATTTACAAGTAATACATCAAGCCTTTCTTTCAAAGTATTCCGTGACCTTTCCGGCTATCGACTCTGCATCGATGCCACATTCTTTCCTTAATGACGGTATGTCTCCATGAGAGACAAATCTGTCAGGAATAGCTACTGTCAGTATATCGTAGTCAGAATCCCTGTACTGGGATGCAAATGACTCGCCAAAGCCACCGCTGATGACATTGTCTTCTATGGTGACTACAAGTCTTGTATCGAGAGATTCCCATGATGAATCAAGTGGCTTGACTACGGCGACATTTACAACGCCGACGCTGAAGCCCTTAGACTTAAGGATCTCTGCAGCATCGATGGCTTCGTCGAGCATAGCGCCTACTGCAAGCAGCGTAATATCAGATCCTGTGCTGATGGTGCTGTTTGAACCCTTGAACTTGCGAAGCCTGAGGTGCTTGCCTGTGCTCGAGCCACGAGGATATCTGATCGCGACCGGGCCATCCATATCGACTGCGAATTCGAGCATCTCGCTGAGCTGACATCCATCTGCAGGAGCGAGAATGGTCATGCCCGGGATCATCGAGAAATACGACAGATCGAACTGCCCGTGATGGGTCTCACCGTCAGCTCCTACAAGTCCTGCCCTGTCAACAGCAAATACTACGTGAAGATCCTGAAGAGCGACATCTTCTATAAGATAGTCAAAGGATCTCTGCAGGAAGCTTGAGTAAATTGCAACAACAGGCTTATAGCCGGCTTTGGCCAGACCTGCCGCGAACACTACTGCGTGCTCTTCAGCGATACCTACATCGAAATATCTCTCTGTATGTGCCTCATAGAATGGGATGAGGCCTGTAGCAGTACCCATTGCAGCGGCTACAGCTACTATCTTGTCGTCTTTGTCTGCAAGCCTTGTAAGAGTCTCACCGAAGACCTTTGAATATGATGGAGAGCTGGATCCTATGACCTCTCCTGTCTGTGTATCAAATGGCCCTATGCCGTGGAATTTGCGCGGATACTTCTCGGACCACTCATAACCCTTGCCCTTGGTCGTAATGACATGTATCAGAGTTGGGCCGTCATATTCTGCTGCAGACTTGAGAATCTCAGTCATGTGCTTGATATCATATCCGTCGACAGGACCAAAGTATTTGATGCCGAGGTCTTCGATCAGATGGCCTTCCTCGCCGAGGACCGAATATTTGATCTTCTGCTTGGAATTCCTGATACTGTTGGAAAGTACGCCTCCGATCAGCGGAACGCTGCCGAGAGCCGACTTGACTGAGACTTTGGCCTGATCATACTTCTGTGATGATCTGATCCTGTTGAGGTATTTGGACAAAGCTCCGACATTGTGAGAAATCGACATTCCATTATCGTTGAGAATGATGTTCACATTTGTCTGATTGGCACCTATGTTATTCAGAGCTTCATATACGACACCGTTGGTGAATGAGCCATCGCCTATTACGGCTATAACATTGTAATCATCGCCTGCCAGATCTCTTGCTACTGCCATGCCGTATGCAGCACTGACAGAGGTGCTTGAGTGTCCGGTATCATATGCATCATATTCACTCTCGCGGCTCTTAGGAAATCCTGACATTCCCTTGTACTGCCTGAGTGTGTCAAATCCCGCTGCCCTTCCTGTAAGGATCTTGTGAACATATGTCTGATGGCCGACATCAAAAATGATGCGGTCCCGTGGAAGATCGAAGACTCTGTGAAGAGCGACAGTCAGTTCCACTACACCCAGATTAGAAGCAAGATGCCCGCCGGTCTTTGAAACCTTCTCAACGAGAAATCTCCTGATGTCCTCGCACATTTCCTCGAGTTCATCAACAGACGCAGTCTTGCATATATTCATAAGATCATCATTGTACAGATCGTATTTCATCAGTTGTTAATACTTCCTTATCTCAAGTTTGTCTGCTAGCTCTGTGAAGAATGATGCCTGCTCTCCATATGGCTCGACAGCAGCCTTAGCTCTTGCCGTAAGTCTGTGGAGTTCTTCGTGAGCTGCATCTGACCCGTGCACGCACACATAGTTGCACTTGCCGAGGTCCTTATCTTTCCCGACATTCTTGCCGATAAGCTCGGCATCCCCCTCGAAGTCAAGGATGTCATCGAGTATCTGAAATGCTACGCCTATATCATGGGCGTATGCTGTAAATCTTTCAAGTAGCGTATCGTCAGCTCCTGCCAGCATGAGACCGGCGCGTACCGGAGCTGTTATGAGGTCAGCCGTCTTGTGCTCTTCAATGAATGTCACAAGTTCAGGAGTGGCTTCTTCATATTCGCCTTTGACATCAGCTGTCTGGCCGCCGATCATGCCGCGGATTCCGGCTCTTGACATTATTTCATGAGCAGCTCTCGCATGATTGAGCATCACCGCAGGGTCATCCGCATATCTGATGACCTCGCCTGTCATTATCTCAGCAGCTGAGTTCAGAAGTCCGTCACCTGCAAGGATGGCGATATCTTCTCCGAACACCTTGTGGTTGGTCGGTTTGCCCCTGCGGAGATCATCATTGTCCATTGCAGGCAGATCGTCGTGTATCAGGGAATATGTATGGATATACTCAAGGCTGAGCGCGTACGGGAGTGCCTGATCCAGGTCTCCTCCTGCAAACTCGCAAGCTGCAAGCAGCAGGCATGGCCTCAGCCTCTTACCGCCTACCTTGACACTGTATTCCATGCTTTCACGGAGAATTGCTGCCTTAGGCGCAGTCTCAGGAATATAGTCTGTAAGGTGACTGTTTACAAGTTCTCTGTATTCATCAAAGCTATGCATCTTGTTCACCTGCTTCGTATACCGTGATCTGCTGATCTGCTTTGTCAAGGATCTCTTTGCAGAACTCGGCTTCCTTCATACCATTCTCGAACAGCTTAAGGGAGTCTTCAAGTGTAGTTGCCTGTCTTCCGATCTCAGAGGCGGCATTCTGAAGATTCTTAAGAGCTTCTGTAAAAGTCTTCTCTGACATGATCAATCCTTTCTTACTTCGATGGCTCTGGCAGTAAAGCTGCCATCACGCATCCTGATGTTGTATTCTGATCCGGCAGTTATTGAAGATGTATCCGGTACTATATGACCGGTATCGTCTGTAACTGCCGCATATCCTTTGGCGAATATATTACGTGGATCGTTCTCGCGTATCACTATCATGGCACGTTCGACAGAGCTCCTGGCTTCGGAGACTTTGTTCTTCATATTGGAGTACAGAAGGTCTGTACGGCTCTGAAGAAGCATGCGCTCTGTCTCGATCTTCTGTCTGACTGACTGTATAAGTGCAAGCCGCATGTCATCTATCTGCTCTCTCAGCTCGAAGGTGTTCATTACGGCCATATCCGCTGCGGCTGTAGGCGTCTCGGCTCTTACATCAGCGACAAAGTCACTTATGGAGAAGTCTGACTCATGGCCGACAGCGCTGATGACAGGGATCTCGGATGCAAATATAGCTCTTGCCACATTTTCATCATTGAATGCTGCAAGATCCTCAGGCGAACCGCCTCCTCTGCCGACTATCAGAGTATCTATTCTGAGGCCGGATGATGAGAGCCTGTTTGCAAGCTCTATATTCCCGCAGATGCTTGCAGGAGCGAATGCTCCCTGAACGATCGTCGGGAATATAATTATATCAGTCAGATCGTTCTTTGCTGTAATGATTTTCTTTATATCTTCTACTGCGGCGCCTGTATCAGATGTTATGACACCTACTCTCAGCGGGAATTCGGGAAGAGGCTTCTTCCATTTACGGTCGAATAGCCCCTCTGCTTCGAGCTTGGCCTTGATGCGGTTGAACTCAGCCATGAGATCGCCTTCGCCTGCAGCTTCGACATGTGTGATGCTGAAGGAATAGCTGCCGCCCTTAGGGTAAGGGCTTATATCGCCTACGACTATGACCTTCTTGCCGTTTTCGACGAGCTTCATGTCTATTCTGTGGGCATTGGAGCCCCAGATAGCACACCTGATTACACTTCCCTGATCCTTGAGAGTAAGGTACCAGTGCGGACCGCCCTTTGAAAGACCGGAGATCTCCCCCTCCACAGCAAGGCCGCGGAGGTTGAAGTCGTCACGGAGCTTCTTGGCAATATATTCATTTACCTGTGTTACTGTTACTGGTCTCATTTGTTGTTACTTATCCTGCGCGCGAGCCTTGCTATGCCGACAGCATTGTCACCGCTGAGTTCGGGTTTTCCGAATCTGATCTCAGGTGATGATGAAGAGGCCTGCAAAACCCTGCGTCTTATATACTGGCTTGAAGCTACACCTCCTGCCATGAATACTTTGCTGATCGCGTATCTATCCGAGAGCAGCGAAGTGCTTCTCATTAGAAGGTCCCAGGATGCATCGAAGATCTCCTTGATGACCGAAGGATAATCTTCTGCATCCCTCTTCTCTAATTCTCTTAGTATCTGTGTCTCGGCGCCGGATAGATTGAAGTAGCCATCATCGATCCTGATCTTACTCATGATATGTGATGGCTTGCCTGTATAGGAGCAGACTGTATCATCCATATAGCTTCCGGACGGGAACGGAAGTCCCATAGCAACTCCTGTCCTGTCGATCAGCTGCCCGAGACTGATATCCTTAGTGCCTCCGACAATTGCAAGATCATATCCTGCCTCATCCATTCTGCATCTCAGGAATTCTGTTGTGCCTCCGCTCAGATGGAAGAGCAAAGCGTCAGAACCATCATACATATCCTCGCCGCCGTCTTCAAGAACAGCTGCGGCGTGGCCCTCCTGATGAGAGAACTGATGAAGAGGAATACCGAGAACCTGCGAAATCTCGCGTGCTGCATTGACACCGGATATAAAACAAGGCATGTAAGAGCCTTCGACCCTTCTTGGTCTTGAAGAAACTCCTACTGCCTTTATTGACGAAGCCCGGACACACGAACACATCTCCTCTATATACTCAGGAAGTCTGTTCGAATGTCTGAAGAAGGCTTCAGATTGACGGAGTCCCCTCTTTCCCTCAGGGACTTCGAGATATTCAGACTTTGCGAATACTGTATCATTTGAGGAATCTATTACAGCTATTGATGTCTTATAGTTGGACGTATCGATCCCAAGATACAGATCCTGCATTTATTTGTCCTCCAGACACTTGTCAACCTTGCTGAGGACTGAGTTGACAAAGGCATAAGATTTGCTGTCGCCAAACTTCCTGGAGAGCTTGACAGCCTCGTTGATCGAGACTTTGCGTGGAATAGAATCCACATACATCATCTCGGCAACTGCAGTACGAAGAATAGCAAGGTCTGCCTTAGCAACACGGTCGAGTGTCCATTTGTCGAGATTTGAAGAGATCATCGCATCGATCTCACCGATGTGATCTCTTATAGCATCAAGAGCGGCCACAGCCTGCGGCTTGTTCATTATATTGAGATTCTCTTCTACAGGTGTCAGTCTGGTATAGTCAAATTCGCCGTTGATATCCATCTGAAAAATCAGCTGCATTGTCTTCTCTCTGATGACTTCTCTGTTCATTGATTGTTCTCCTGAATGTTAGTCTAATTATCCGGCCTGCTGTCGATGCCGTCTACTATGATGTTTACAGCCTTGATTTCAAGTCCTGTCCTGGTCTGGAGATTCTTCCTGACCTTGGTCTGGATATCGTAGCAAAGCTGCGGGATATTGACTCCGTAATATACGATTATTTCTATGCTGATGGTGATTATGCCGTCATCATTCTTGATGCTTATACTGGGATTCGGGTCTCTGCGGAGAAGCGCTGCCTGCTGAAGGTTGTCCATCAGCGTAGCATCAGCAAATCTGCTGACCTCTCCGAATGCAAGGACTTCAGACTCGATAAGCTCTATGAGATTGATGTCTTCATTCATCAGATTCTTCCTCTCTGTCCCTTATCTCAATACGGACCTTCTCTATCCTGCGGTCTCTTACAGACAGGATCGTAAAGTCGTATTCTTCGAATGAAACCGGATCGTACTTGACATTCTCCTTAGGAATCTCACCGATATGGTCGATAATAAATCCTCCGATGGTCTCGCTTGTCTCTGATTCGAGATCGATACCGGTCTCTTCCTCGAGATCGTCAAGGTAAACATTACCATCGACGATAAATGTTGTATCGTTAACCTTCTCTATTATACGGTCTTCCTCGTCAAACTCGTCATCGATATCACCGACAATCTGCTCGATTATGTCCTCAACGGATACGATACCGCTGAATCCGCCGTATTCGTCGATAAGGATCGCCAGATGCTGTTTCTCGATCTGAAGTTCTCTGAAGAGTGAATCTATATTCTTGGTCTCAGGTACGAAATACGCAGGTCTCAGAAGGCTTCTGAGATCGACATTATCAAGACCCTTCTCAATCACATTGCAGAGATAATCCTTGATGTGAAGAATTCCGATGATATTGTCAGGATCGTCCTCGTAGACAGGGATCCTTGAGTGAGTGAGCTCCATGAGCTCGTCAAAGTATTCGGTTCTGTCGTCTTCGAGATCTATCATGAAGACATCCGTACGCGGAGTCATGATCTCGTAAGCAAGAAGGTCGTCAAATTCGAAGATCGAGTCGATCATTTTACGTCCTTCTTCCTTGATATCTCCGGCTTCCTGGCCTCTGTCGAGCATCGACATGACCTTGTCTTCCGAGAAGTATGAATCATCGACATCTGTGTCTTTTCCGAGTATTCTCAGGAAGAAATTCGCAATGCCTTTGCACAGCCATACGATCGGCAGTGTTATTACATAGATGACCTGCTGGAATCCTATAAGTCCGACCCCGGTCTTCTCGCTTGACTGTGCTGCGAGCTTCTTGGGAAGTATATCACTTAATGATGTATATACGATGTAGAACCCAAGATTAGCCGCTGCTGTCAGAGGAGCATTATACTTGCCATATATAGCTGTATTGAAGATAACGAATGCAGCTATGATGCTGATGAACGAAGCTGCATGATCTGCATAATGGTATGCAGAAGGCTTCGAAAGGAATCTTGTTACCGCCTTGAGTCTCCTATTATCAGGTTCGTCTTCAAGATTGTCTTTGATTACATTGCGGTCGATATAGTCCAGCGCTCTCTTGCATGCTACAACAAGAGCGTTGAATATCATTATTGCTATAATGCTGATCGTGTATAAATATAAAGGCCAACTGTCGTCAGGCATGTCTGTCCACCTATTTCTTCTTTCTCATTATGAAGTTCTCGCCGGGGGTGCGATTGAATCTGATTTTCAGTACTTGCTGAGGATGCGGAGCGCTCTGTACAGGCTCGCCCTCCTCATTGTACATCTCAGTTATTGTCTCTTCGTAGAATGGTGTGCGAGGTCCGAAGATCTCGATCACATCTCCTACGGAGAATTTATTGCGTTGTTCTACTGTTGTGAGACCTGTCTCCTCATCTGTCGTCCGTACAAGTCCGACAAATGAATAGTCTCTTGTATAATCACTTGTAAGGTAGTTCTGATCCTTGTCTGTAGGCTTGTTATAATAGAATCCATGTGTGAATTCTCTGTGACTGGCCTTGCATAATTCTGTGAAATCCTGAGGATCAAATACATATCCCTCAGGATCAGCCAGATACTTATCAAGTGCTGATCTGTACGCAGATACTACTGTAGCCACATAATACATTGACTTCATGCGGCCTTCGATCTTGAAGGATGTTATTCCTGCATCGACAAGATCCGGAATCCTGTCTATCATGCACAGATCTCTTGAATTCAGAATGTAGCTGCCTCTGTCGTCTTCTTCGATCGGATAGTATTCGCCAGGTCTCTGCTCCTCTACGAGGTGATACTTCCATCTGCAAGGATGTGTGCAAGCGCCTCTGTTGGCATCTCTTCCGGCCATGAAGTTGCTGAGCAGACATCTTCCGGAATATGAGATGCACATAGCACCATGTATGAATGACTCGATCTCGATCTCATCAGGAAGATTAGCTCTCATCTCTCTGAGCTCTTCAAGGCTCATCTCTCTTGCTGCAACTACTCTGCTGACTCCCTGCTTTACCCAGAAGTTAGCTGTGAGGTAATTAGTTGTATTGGCCTGAGTCGAGAGATGTATCTCCGCATCCGGCATCTGCTCCTTGATGAGCGTCAGAACGCCCGGATCTGAGACGAGAAATGCGTCGATAGGAATATCCTTGATTCTCCCGATATAATCTCTCAGAAGCGGAATATCGGCGTTGTGGGCATATATATTGATTGTCATATATCCCTTGGCATTATGCTCATGGATGAAATCCATTGCTTCTCTTATCTCGTCAACAGAAAGATTGCCTGCGCCGGCTCTCAGACTGAACATTTCGCCGCCGAAGTATACTGCATCAGCTCCGTAGATTATTGCTGTTTTGAGTTTTTCCATGTCTCCTGCCGGGGCGAGGAGCTCGATGTGCTTGTTGTTATTACTCATGTAATCTGATAACCGCCAGACCGTCACCGCTTGAAAGAAGCGATACGGTAAGGTCATCCCTTTCGTTAATATATTCTATGAATTGACGCATGTATTTGACATTCGTCCTGTGACGCTTTGCCCCTTCATATGATCTGTCGACAGTCCATCCGTGCATCAGGATGTTGTCACAGACAACGATAGTCCCGGGCCTGGCGAGATGTTCTGCTTTGTCAAAGAACTCTCTGTAGTGGCTCTTGCCGGCATCAATGAAGACAAAGTCATAAAGATCCCTTGGTTCTTCTGATCCGGTCTCGCTGATAAGTTCATCGAGGACTTCTTCAGCATTGCCGATCCTGAAATCTATGCGGCTTCCCTCTTCTCTTGATTCAAAGGCTGCCTGGGCATGCGGGATCATTCCGGGTGATCTGTCGATAGTTGTGATCCTGGCACCCGGAAGCTTCTTGGCAAAGAACAGAGCGGAATAACCGTAGGCCGTTCCGATCTCCAGAATATGCGAAGGCTTAGTCATTTCCAGAAGCAGTGACAGAAAACTTTCGGTCTCGCGGAGTATCAGAGGAACCTCACGTTCTTCATTGAATGCTCTGAACGCGGCAAGGTCTTCATCGACAGGTTTGTAATGGCTGCTGAGATATTCGGTTACTTTCTCGTTTGTGAATCCTGCCATATGTTAACCTTCTTCGCGCTCTGCAATTGCCTGGTTATACTTCTCCACCAGCTGCTGATACTCTGCCTCATCTGCTGTGAAGACATGTGAACCATCTAGAGAATCACTCCAGATATAGTAGATGTTCTCATTCTCTGCAGGATACAGAGCTGCGATGATCGATGCCTCACCTGGTGAGCAAAGCGGAATCTCAGGAAATTCTCCCTCAGCATAAAGACCCATGTTGAGTCTGTTGTGAATTACAGCTGAGATCTCAGCACGTTCCTTATCTAATGTCGTCTCAGTCTCTATCATAGAGGCAATGACAACTATCTCACGGATGCTCATGTCAAGCTCATCAGCTCTCGCCCTGTAATCTTCGTTGAAGAAGTTAGAGAATCTGTCGAGCATTGTCATGATGATCATTGTCTCATCTGCAGCAGGACTTACAGCATATTCATCAGGGAAGAGGAAGCCTTCAATCTGCTGTGGCCCCTCGATATCATTTCCGATGAAATCTATATCCTGAAGGAATGTGCTAGATGCTGATTTCATGAATGATTCAGTATCGATAAAGCCATCTCTTGCGAGTGATGTGACTATCTGGTCAAGTGAATAACCTGCAGGAATACTGAAACCATTGCTGATGGTAAGACCTCTGACCATTGTCCTTGCAATATCCGGAAGATTCATGGACGGAGACAGGAAATATGTCCCGGGCTTGAAATCTGTCAGGAACAGGCATCTTGAAACAAGACTGAAGGCTGACGAGCTTGAAACTATGCCGGCTTCTTCAAGTCTTGCAGATACAGCAGCAAGATCCTCCCCCTCCTCGACCATTACATTAGTGAAGGTCGAACAGGTTCTGTCATAAGGCCTGCTGATGAAATAGAAAGACAAAAGAACAGCAAAAACTACCGCCAAAATCACGATAATGATTCTTAGCGGTTTAAGAAATCTCTTATTGATCCCGGAATTACCGGAAGCGGTAGTTTTGTTCTCTATAATTGTCTGATTACTTGGATCTTCCAAGATATTCACCTGATCTAGTATCGATCTGGATTCTCTCACCCTCATTGATGAAGATAGGAACCTGGATAACGGCACCAGTCTCAACAGTAGCAGCCTTAGTTACGTTAGTAGCTGTATCGCCCTTAACGCCTGGCTCAGTCTCGATTACCTCGAGGTCAACGAAGTTAGGAGCTTCAACGTCGAAAGCAGCTTCCTTGTAGAATTTAACAGTAGCTATATCATTCTCACGGATGTACTTGATAGCTTCCTGTACAAGATCAGCAGCAAGAGGAACCTGATCATATGTGTCCTGATCCATGAAGTAATAGAGCTCTCCGTCGTTGTACAGATACTGCATCTGCTTGGTCTCGATATGAGCCTTAGGGAACTTGTCGTTAGGGTTGAAAGCTTCTTCTCTTGTAGCTCCTGTAAGAATGTTTCTGTACTTGGTTCTTACGAAAGCAGCACCCTTACCAGGCTTAACATGCTGGAAATCGAGTACGACATGAGGCTCCCCGTTCATTTCGAATGTGATGCCCTTTCTGAAATCGCTTGCATAAATCATTGTTACTACCTCTCTTATTGATTATTTGAAACTATTATATACTATTTAGACCTGTTATATGAAGGTTAATATTATTATTGAAGTCCTACTGCTTCACCAATAATCTTGAATACATCATTCATCATAACGGAAAATGCTGCTTCTGTCTGCATAAATCTTGCAGCAAGCGGCTTGGTAGCGAGCATTGTTCCGAGGCTCTGCATTCTCTGAATAGTATCTGCGCTTGGCTGACTTCCTGTCATCTGAGCTGTCTGGAGCTCGATCTGGAGCTTCTGGAACTCTCCGAGCATCTTGGAAACCTCAGCATCCTGCTCTATTTCTTTTCTCATTCTGTCGAATTCTTTGAATTCGCCGGATTCCTTGATAGCCTTCGCGAGGCTGTGAGCTTCGTCGTATACGTTCATAGTGCCTCCTATACATATAGAATTATCGGAATTATTACAGGATTACGCTTGGTTTTCCTGTAAATAAATGATTTCATGTCTGACTTGATTGCCTTGTTCAGAGCTGCTTCATCAAATGACCCATTACCCGTACATCTGCCAATGGAGTTATAAACTATATTCATAGCCTCGTCAAGCAGATCCTGATGCTCCTGTACATAGACAAAGCCTGTTGTCCTCAGTTCAGGACGTGCCATCAGCGAGCCTGTAACAGAATCAAGAGCTACTGCAACAGTAATAAGTCCTGACTGCGACAGATTCTTCCTGTCTTTGAGAACGGCGCTTCCTACGTCACCTACTCCATATCCGTCTACCATGACATCATCACCGGATGTGAATTCCCTGATGATCTTAGCCTTGCGTCCCTGGATCTCCAGAGCATCGCCGTTGCCCAGTACAAATATATGATTGGACGGCTGCCCGAGAGACTGTGCAAGTCTGCTGTGCTCTACAAGATGTCTGAATTCACCATGAGCCGGAAGGAAGAACTTAGGTCTCAGAAGTGTATGTATGAGCTTGAGCTCCTCTGACGAAGCGTGGCCGGATACATGCACGTCCATTGCTGTTGCAAGTACTACGTTTACTTGTTTTTCGTACAGCTGATTGACGACCTGGGATACTACCTTCTCATTGCCCGGGATCGGTGATGACGAGAATACTACTACGTCATTCTTCTTGAGCTTGACCGATTTGTGATTATCGTAAGCCATTCTTGTCAGTGCGGACATAGGTTCGCCCTGGCTTCCTGTAGTGATGATCGTAAGGTCCTTGTCAGGTATATTCTTGATCTCACTGATTTTGACGAAAACAGAATCAGGGATTCCTTTGAGATATCCAAGCTCTCTTGCAAGAGTCAGTACATTCTCCATCGATCTTCCGGAAACCGCGATCCTTCTGTGATGACTCATCGAGGCTTCGATGAAGTATCTGATTCTGTGGACGTTCGATGAGAATGTTGCGATAATTATTCTTCTGTCAGTGTTATTGAAAATATCATCGATGGACTTGCGGACTACTGCTTCCGAAGGAGTGTACCCGTCTCTCAGAACATTGGTACTGTCACAAAGCAGCAGGTCCACGCCCTCGTCTCCGAGCTGTGAGAATCTGTTAAGGTCGATGACTTTGCCGTCAAGCGGCGAATAATCTATCTTGAAATCTCCGGTATGTACTATATGACCACCGGCGAATTTGATTGAGAAAGCAATGGAATCAGCGATGCTGTGATTGGTCTGGATCGCTTCGACTTTGAATGAGCCGACCTTGAAGACATCGCCTGCTCTTATTACATGTCTCTCGCATGAAAGACCATGCTCTTCAAGTTTGTGATCGATAAGTCCCATAGCCAGCGGCGAAGCATATACAGGAACGTTGATATCCCTGATAAGATATGGAATACCTCCGATATGGTCCTCGTGTCCGTGGGTGATGATCACACCCTTGACCTTCTCCATGTTCTCCTTGAGATATGTAAAGTCCGGAATGACTACATCAATACCGAACATTTCATATTCAGGAAATGCGAATCCGCAGTCGATGATCAGAATCTCGTTCTGACATTCGATCAGCGTGCAGTTCTTGCCTATCTCTTTCATTCCGCCCAGCGGAATGACCTTGTATGGTACGACGGCAGGCTCAGAGGCAGCTCTGCTGCCCCTGGACTTGCCTTTCTTCTTGTACTTGTAATATTTGTAATTTGTCTTGGTTAGTTTAGCCATATATTGTTCTGCAGCCGCTCTACCTGACTACAAAGTTAACGATCTTATTAGGAACAACGATGACCTTTACTATCTGTTTACCTTCTGTCGCTTCTTTGACTTTGCTGAGTCCTGCGGCGGCTTCCTGTGTTGCCTCCTTACTTGAATTATTCGGCATGAGGAGCTTGTCCTTGAGTTTGCCGTTGATCTGTACGATGACTTCTACCTCATCCTTGACAAGAGCAGATTCATCATACTTCGGCCATGACTTAGCATAGAGTCTGTCTTCATGACCGAGCTGGCTCCACATTTCTTCTGTGATATGCGGAGTGAATGGATTGAGCACTACGAGAAGAGTCTCGATTGCCTTGTTGAACAGAGGCAGATTCATCTCTGAGTGCTGCTTGTATTTGTACATTTCGTTGACAAATTCCATGATCGAAGCGATAGCGGTGTTGAAGTTGAATCTTCCGCCGGCATCCTCGGATACCTTCTTGATTGTTGCGTTGATCATGAAGTTGAGGGATTTGTCAGCTTCATTCTGAACTACAGGTTCAGGGAATGATGTCTGATCGCCTCTGATGTCATTGATATATTCGTAAACCAGTCTGTAGACTCTGTTCAGGAATCTGTAGCTTCCTTCTACTCCTTCGTCTGACCAGTCGAGCTCCTTTTCAGGAGGTGCTGCGAAGAGGATGAAGAGTCTTGCTGTATCTGATCCGTATTTAGCCTGGATCTCCTGCGGACTTACAACGTTGCCGAGAGATTTACTCATCTTAGCCTTGATATAGTTGCCGTCCTTGTCTGTATAGCCCTTGGTAACCATTCCCTGGGTCAGCAGGTTGTTGAATGGTTCTTCAGCTTCAGCGAGGCCGAGATCATGGATAACCATCTGGAAGAATCTTGCATACATGAGGTGCAGAATAGCATGCTCTACACCGCCGATATACTGGTCGACGTTCATCCAGTAGTTGACCTTCTCAGGGTCAAACGGAGCGTCCTCATTGTGAGCATCGCAGTATCTCAGGAAATACCATGAAGAATCAAGGAATGTATCCATGGTATCGATCTCACGCTCTGCATCTCCTCCGCACTTCGGACATTTGCACTGTCTGAAGGTCTTGGAAGTTGTGAGTGGAGATTCGCCCTTTCCTGTGAATTCTACGTCTGTCGGCAGAAGTACCGGCAGATTGTGCTCATCTTCTGGAACCCAACCGCACTTCTCGCACCAGATCATAGGGATCGGAGTTCCCCAGTATCTCTGTCTGCTGATGAGCCAGTCTCTGAGCTTGTAGTTGATTGTCTTGTGACCGAGGCCCTTTGCTTCAAGGTCAGCAGTGATCTTGACGATGGCTTCTTTGTTGTTCATTCCTGTGTAATCACCGGAATTGATCATTGTTCCCTCAGCTGCAGCAGCCTCTGTGAGGTTATCAAGATCAACATCAGGAACATCGACTACAGGGATGATATCGAGGCCGAAGGCTTTGGCAAATTCAAAGTCTCTTTGGTCGTGAGCCGGTACAGCCATGATAGCACCGGTACCATAATCCATGAGTACATAGTCTGAAATGTAGATCGGAACCTTCTTGCCGTTAACAGGGTTTACTGCGTAGCGGCCGATGAATTCACCGGTCTTCTCCTTGGTAAGAGAAGTTCTCTCGAGCTCTGACTTGTGTGCGCTTGCCTCTACGTAAGCCTTGACAGCAGCCTCGTATTCTGTGCCTTCTGTCAGCTCAGCAACATATGGATGCTCCGGTGACATTACCATGTAAGTAACACCGAAGAGTGTGTCAGGACGTGTTGTATAAACAACGAGATCCTTATCAAATCCATCGATTGCGAAAGTTACCTCAGCACCCTCAGATCTGCCGATCCAGTTCTTCTGCATAGCTTTGACCTTCTCAGGCCAGCCAGGCATATTGTCAAGATCGTTGAGAAGTCTGTCAGCATAGTCAGTAATCTTGAGATACCACTGGCTGAGATGCTTCTTGGTAACAGGTGTATGGCAGCGCTCACAGCATCCGTCAACTACCTGCTCATTAGCCAGTACAGTCTGGCAGTCAGGACACCAGTTGACCGGATTATCCTTCTTGTATGCGAGACCTTTCTTGTAGAACTGGATGAAGATCCACTGCATCCATCTGTAATAATCAGGCTTGCATGTTGCTACTTCTCTGTCCCAGTCATAGCTGAATCCGAGAGACTTAAGCTGCTCACGCATGTCATTCATATTCTGGTTGGTCCATGTGAAAGGATGAATGCCATTCTTGATAGCAGCATTCTCTGCAGGAAGACCAAATGAGTCCCATCCCATCGGATGAAGGACATTATAGCCTGCCATCTTCTTGAATCTTGCAACTACGTCGCCGATTGAGTAGTTCCTTACATGGCCCATGTGCAGTTTGCCTGATGGATAAGGGAACATCTCGAGAACGTAATACTTCTCCTTGCTGAAGTCATCATAGGTCTTGAAAGCGTTCTCTTCTTCCCAGATCTTCTGCCATTTGCTCTCAATGGCTGTAAAATCGTATTTGTCCCGCATTGTATAATTCTCCTTGTAAATTATTATCCTACTATTATGGATTCACAGTCGCTCCAGATCTTCTCGAGCGTGTACTTGTCACGTACAGCTTCTGTGAACAGGTTGACTATAACATCTCCCCCGTCAACCAGTATCCATCCGGTTTCAGGTCTTCCTTCTTTGCTGCGGAGCTCGATGCCAAGCTCTGCAAGCTTATCTTCTACTTCATCTGCAAGGGCTCCGAGCTGTCTCTCAGAACCACCTGTTGCGTTTACAAAGTAGTCTGCAAATGATGATTTCTCTGCGATATCGATCATTACGATATCTCTGGCTTTCTTTGAATTCAGCAGGTCTGCAACGACCTGTGCTACTTCTTTGCTTTCCATCTGCTCTCCTTGTGTGATTAGTGTTGTGGAAATATCTATATTAATTGTTCCTTGCCGCTATTCTGTTATTGATGAATTCTCTTGCTCTGACCGTATCTTCATCAAGCACTCTGCCCTGCGACCTTATCCGGTCAATGGTGAAATCCATAATGAACAGGCAGGCTGCATCAAGATCAGTTCTCGCAAGGTCACGGAGCTCTTCGATGCCTTCGTAATTCCTGTTATATTCTATGGCATCTGCTACATAGACGATCTCTTCAAGAAGCGACATGCCTTCGCGCCCGGTAGTATGGCTCTTTACAGCATTCAGTACTTCTTCATCTTCGACGCCGAATCTTGTGCTCAGGATCCCGGCTGCGACCTTGGAATGTGCAAGGGCATTGTTGTCTATGTAGATTGAAGATAATCCGAATTCTCTGACGTATCTGTTCATGACTTCGGGTGTAAAGCATTTGGCGATGTCATGATACCTGCCTGCAAAAGCGGCCTTCTCAATATCTGCTCCGTATATACCGGCCAGCTCTGAAGCCATCTTCTCTACGCCCAGAGAATGGATGTATCTTGATTCTTTGAGGTTCTCCTTCATGAACTCTTCAATCGCCTGTCTATCTGTACAGATCGTGTTCAATTATGTACCTCTCTACCTCCGGAAGGACCATTCCGGTTACCGGCAGCCCCTCCTTGATATTATTCCTGATCCTGGTAGATGAAGCATCAACAGGTTCCATCCGGAGGACGGTGATATCCGCACCGTAATCTCTTCTGTAAGATTCGATTTTGGCCATTCCTTCGGAATCATCTGTATCAGGTCTTCTTGCTGTGATGAGAGGATAATTACGGATTATCTCCTCACCTTTGTACCAGGTATCAAGCTGTACTACCGAGTCAAATCCAAGAACGAAGCATAGTTCTCCGTCAAGCAGTGACTTCCAGTGCCTGAGAGTCTCGATCGTATAAGATGGGCCCACTCTGCCTATCTCGTATCGTGACAATCTGAAAGCACTGTTGTACTTAAGAGCAGCATCTATCATGCCACATCTGTGCTTGCCTTCTGTGACATGCTTGTCCTGCTTGAATGGTGAAACGTGATCAGGCATGAATATCAGTATATCAAGACCACATTCTCTGACAGCATGATCAGCAAGACTGACATGTCCCATATGTATTGGATCAAATGTGCCGCCGTATATGGCGTATTTACGCTTGTTCATAAAATCAGTCGTTAAGAGCGAGCTGGATTCCGAGCTCTTCGAGCTGTCCCTCTCCTGCCGGTGCAGGAGCCTCGCATACAGGACATTCAGCATTCTGATTCTTAGGGAATGCGATGACCTCTCTGATACTCTTCTCGCCAAGCAGCAGCATTGCCAGTCTGTCAAGACCATAAGCAAGACCTGCATGTGGTGGTGCTCCGTACTTGAATGCTTCGATCAGGAAGCCGAACTTCTCCTGGCATTCCTCGTCTGTAAGGCCGAGTGCCTTGAACATTCTTGCCTGCAGATCCTTGTCGTGGATTCTGACGCTGCCTCCGCCGAGCTCGACACCATTAAGAACGATATCGTACGCATTGGCATTGAGTGAGAGAATGTCGTTATCAAGCTTGTCGAGTTCATCGAGCTTAGGCTGTGTGAACGGATGGTGCATAGCCTTGATATTGCCCTCTTCGTCTTCTTCGAACATCGGGAAGTCAACGACCCAGAGGAAGTTGAACTGATTGTCGTCGAGGAGACCGAGAAGGCCTGCGACTCTTCTTCTGAGGAATCCGAGTGAATCATATGTAACCTTGGATGGTCCGCTTACGATGAATACGATATCTCCGCAAGCTGCTCCCATCTTATCGAGAACTGCCTTGAGTTCATCTTCTGTGAAGAATTTGCTTACTGAGGATGAAATGCCTGATGCCTCATCCTTGATCCATACAAGACCCTTAGCTCCGTAGTGCTTGACCTCGTCGACGAGCTTGTCGATCTTCTTCCTTGAGAACTCTGAAGCGCCTCCAGGTACGCAGATACCTCTTATGTCACCGCCCTCTGCGAGAGCCTTGGTGAATACCTCAAATCCGCAGCCTTCAAATACATCGTTGAGCTTGTGAAGCTCGATGTCAAATCTTGTATCAGGCTTATCAGAGCCATAGCGCTCCATTGCCTCAGCATATGTCATTCTAGGGAACGGTGTCTCAACATCGATGCCCTTGACTTCCTTCATTACTCTCTTGATGAAGCCTTCCTGTACTTCGATGACATCATCAACACCTGCAAATGACATCTCCAGGTCGATCTGAGTGAACTCAGGCTGTCTGTCAGCTCTCAGGTCCTCATCTCTGAAGCACTTGACGATCTGCATATATCTGTCAGTGCCTGCAACCATCAGAAGCTGCTTGAACATCTGAGGTGACTGAGGAAGAGCGTAGAAGCTACCATTATGAAGTCTGCTCGGAACGATATAGTCTCTTGCGCCTTCTGGTGTAGGCTTGATGAGCATTGGAGTCTCGACTTCTGTGAAGCCCATCTCGTCAAAGTAATCTCTGCAGACCTTAGTGATCTTGTGTCTGAAAGTGAGATTGCGCTGCATCTTGCTCTTACGGAGGTCAAGATATCTGTACTTAAGTCTGAGGTTGTCATCTACATTGTCATCGTCTTTGATATAGATCGGCGGAGTCTCTGACTTGGAATATATCACAAGATCATCAGCAAATACTTCGATTTCGCCAGTAGGGATATTGTTGTTCTTGGAGGATCTCTCTCTGACAGTTCCCTTTACGCCGATGCAGTATTCGCTCCTGAGAGACTTTGCCTTCTCGAGGATCTCTTCAGGTACATCTTCATTGAATGTTACCTGTGTGATACCGCTCTTATCTCTGATATCAACAAAGACAAGGCTTCCTAGGCTTCTTGCCTTAGCTACCCATCCGTTAAGTACTACTTTGCTTCCTTCGTCGGAGAGTCTGAGATCTCCGCACATATGAGTTCTCTTATATAACATCTGTCAAATCTTCCCTTCTTACCTTGTTCTGCTCAGAATTCTGCATGTTCTTGAGTGTAAGCTCTCCGCTGGCTACTTCATCTTCGCCTATAACCACAGTGTACTGGGCTCCGAGCTTGTTAGCGTATTTCATCTGGCCCTTGAGGTTGCGCTCCTTAGTATCCATCTCCGCACGGATGCCTTTGCTTCTTAGTTCGTGGAGGAGCTTGACTGAATACTCTCTTGCGTCATCTCCGATCCATGCGATGAAGAGCTGAGGCTTGTTCTCTCCGCCAAAATCGTGGCCTGAAAGCTCCATCATCATGAGGAGCCTCTCCTTGCCAAGACCAAATCCTACTCCCGGCATGTCAGGTCCGCCGATCTCTTCGATCAGATGATCATAACGTCCGCCTCCGCATACTGTTCCCTGAGCTCCGATCTTGGTTGTGATGAATTCAAATGCAGTCTTGGTGTAATAATCGAGTCCTCTTACAATTGTCGGATCGACAACATATTTGATTCCCATAGCATCAAGATGCTTCTTGAGTTCTTCGAAATCCTTGCGGCAGTCATCACAGAGATAGTCGAGCATCATAGGAGCGCCCTGAACGAGCTTCTTATCTTCAGGTGACTTGCAGTCGAGGATCCTCATAGGATTCTTGTCAAATCTTGATTTGCATGTTTCACACAGGCAATCATACTTAGGCCTCAGGAAATCCTGAAGAGCGGCTCTGTGGAGCGGTCTGCAGTTCCTGCATCCGACACTTGAGATGTGAAGTTCAATGTCTTCAATTCCCATTCTTGTCAGGAAATCGTGTCCGAGTGCGATTACCTCAGCATCAGCAAGCATGCTGGATGTACCAAAGTTCTCAATACCGAACTGGTGGAACTCTCTGAGTCTTCCGGCCTGCGGCTTCTCATATCTGAAGCATGGCGTATTGTAGTAATACTTGGTCGGCTGTGTCTCAGCATACTGGTTGCTCTCTATGAAAGCTCTTACAGCCGGTGATGTTCCTTCCGGCTTGAGAGTGATGCTGCGGCCTCCGAGATCGTTGAAGGTGTACATTTCCTTCTGAACGATATCGGTAGTATCGCCGACACCTCTGTTAAAAAGCTCTGTTGCTTCGAATACAGGTGTCCTCATCTCCTTGAAGCCGTATTCGGAGCAGATCTTAGCCCACTCAGATTCGATGTACTGCCACTTATATGAATCTGCAGGCAGAACGTCTTTGGTTCCTTTAGGCGCTTTAATTGACATTTTATCCTCCGTAATATTTGTTCTTACGTTCGAGCATTTCATCGAAGCGCTCGTTATAAACTATGTAATTGCTGACGTTCGGGATTCTTTCGAGTCTGTCTTCGTCAGGAAAATATATCTTACCTATTGCTCCGGCACCGAGTCCGATGATGGATTGCTTCTCTTCCATTATCCTGATGTTGTAGATCGAATGCTTGCCCGGCAGGCAGTAACCTACATTCTCAAGAGCTCCCATCTGGTGCTTCTGACGGTATATGTAATAAGGAATGAAGCCTTCCTCGGCAAGTCTGGATCTTGCATGATCTACCATCGCTGCAACTGTCTCGGTATTCCTGCGGTAGTAGTCCGGGTCGTTCTCTCTCAGCCTCGAACCTCTCTTGACTGAAAGAGTATGAACTGTAATATTGTTCGCGCCGAGACTGATTATCTCATCAAGAGATCTCTTGAAATCCTCAAGATCTTCACCGGGAAGACCGGCGATGAGGTCTGCATTGATAACATCAAATCCGTATTCAGAAGCTGCCTTGTAGCCTTCTCTGATATCGTCTGCAGTATGATCTCTTCCTATCCTGCGGAGAGTCTCATCCTTCATTGACTGAGGATTGATACTGATCCTGCTGACTCCGAGATCTCTCATTGTCTTAAGCTTGTCAGGTGTGATCGTATCAGGACGGCCTGCTTCGACTGTGAATTCAATGGACGCAGGATCTATACCGAACTCACTGCAGACAGAGGTTATCAGTGTCCCAAGCTGAGAAGCATTCAGCGTAGTCGGGGTTCCTCCGCCTATGTAGACACTCTCAATCACGGTGCCATGCTCCCTGGCGAGAGAAGCCATGTAACTGATCTCTTTAAGCAGATTGTCAAAGTATTCTGCAATTGCTTCAGGTCCTGCTACATTCGAGGCAAATGCACAATACTCGCATCTTGTCGGACAGAAAGGAATGCCTATGTAAAGCCCTGCACTCAGCCACGGATCTCCTTCAAGCTGGGAAATCTGATAATCGGCTA
Organism: Mogibacterium sp.; assembly: GCA_017512145.1. Taxonomy (GTDB): domain Bacteria; phylum Bacillota; class Clostridia; order Peptostreptococcales; family Anaerovoracaceae; genus Crickella. Next base: position 99,115 of record JAFWHB010000032.1, read on the forward strand.
TTTCCTTGAGAAGAGATGATTTGTGCAGTGATACAAGATAACGCTCGCCGAGTATTCTTTCGATAGATTCGGTGGAGCCTGTTTCGCTGACTATATCAAATGCGAGCTTGAGTGGTCTTACGCCGGTCAGTGTTCCCCAGCCTGCTTCAAGTCCGGTGAGTTCTGAAAGCAGATGATACATCTCTCTCTTGATCTCGTCCCTGTCAGCAGAAGAATCCTTGTTGATGATATAGCTGCTGCAGCCAAGTGGCATGTTCCCGCCAGGCAGATCGACAGGTATCACTTCAAATGAATCCTCAGGAAGGAAAACTCTTGCGAGCTCTGTGTAGTGATAATCGTTATCTATGTTGTTGATATAGAATCTATACAAAAGGATTTGCCCTCTTTTCGAATCCGATAGTCGTTGGTTCTCCGTGTCCCGGATAAACAATTAATTCTGCAGGAAGTGTATATAGCTTGTTCTGAATAGATGCTACCATTGTCGGCCAGTCACCGGTCTCGAATGATGTGTTTCCGACAGACAGTCTGAATAAAGTGTCGCCTGTGAAAGCCTCATTGTCTGTGACAAAGCATATTCCGCCCTCGGTATGTCCCGGTGTCTCGATGATCCTCAGATCTGTCTCACCCAGAGAGACGACATCACCCTCTTTGAGAAGAAGGGATGCCTGAGGACATCTGCCTGAGCCACTGCCCTGTGCCATCCATTCATTATCCCTGCTGCCGTACATGAGATAAGTCTCTCCTGCCGGAGCAGCAAACACAGCGTCCGGGTATTCATCAATGTAATCCTGAGCTGCTGCAAAGTGATCATAATGTCCATGAGTCAGAAGGATGTACTTGAGGTAAGCTTTGTTCTGAATCTCCATTCTGACATCCAGTCCGAAATATCCCGGATCTACAACAGCCTTGAAGCCGGTTGCTTCATCCGTGATGATATATGTATTCTCTCCCAGTGGAGCATATGGAAAGCATTTGACTGTGAGACTCATGGTTTCCTCCCTGATTATCTAGGCCTGAATACCTTGATCACGCCTTCTACCTGTCTTAAAGCTGTAAGAAGTCTCTGAATCTGATGCATATCAGAGATCTCAACGGTAAGGAGTGAGTTGGTAGTACCAGGCTCTCCCTGACTCAGATTAAGACCTACAACTTCGATATCATAATCATCGCAGACCTTGGAGAGATCCTTGAAGATACCCTTGCGCTCTTCTGAGGTTACTTGTATGTCTACGTAGTATTTGCGGGCGCTGTCCGGTGTATCCCAGTTGACCTTGATAAGTCTTGCCTTATCTTCTTCTCTTATATTGATGATGTTGGTGCAGTCAGATCTGTGGACTGTAATTCCCTTGCCCTTGGAAATGTATCCGATGATCGGATCTCCCGGAACAGGATTGCAGCAAGGCGCTCTTCTGATAAGGAGGTTGTCGGAACCCTTTACTACGATTCCTGACTCTGAGCCTGCAGCGCCTCTGTTTACAGTCTTCTTCTTGACCTCGATCTTGTCGGCTTCTTCTTCCTTGCGTTCGTTATCAGCAACATAATATTCGATGAGCTTCTGACCGAGCTTGGAAACTGAATTGCCGCCTCTTGAGATCTGAAGATAGAGCTCATTTACATTGGAGCAGTTGAAATCCTTGACTGCTCTCAGGATATATGCGTTCTTCGCAACAAGCGAAGGATCGTAGCCTTTCTTCCTGATATAGGATGTGATGTTGGATTTACCCTTGTTGATATCATCATCCTTGTCGGCCTTGCGGAGCCAGTTCCTGATCTTGGCTCTTGCCTGAGAAGTCTTGCAGAGCTTGAGCCAGTCAATGCTTGGACCTGATGAATTAGCCGAGGTAACGATCTCAACGATATCTCCGTTGTGCAGCTGGTGATCTATTGTCACCATCTTGCCGTTGACCTTGGCGCCTACGCATCTTACACCGACATCTGTATGGATCTTGAATGCAAAGTCGAGCGGAGTACTCTCTGCAGGTAATTCGATAACATCCCCTCCCGGAGTGAATACGAATACCTGATTGTTGAACAGGTCCATCTTGAGAGTCTCAAGGAACTCTACTGAGTCATCGGCTTCTTTCTGCCATTCAAGGGCCTGCCTGAGCCAGGCGAGCTTCTGCTCACTCTCGTCTTCTACATTGCTGATCTTGCCTTCTTTGTATTTCCAGTGAGCTGCGATACCGTACTCAGCAATACGGTGCATCTCATATGTCCTGATCTGTATCTCAAATGGTTCGCCGTTATCACCAAGCACTGTAGTATGAAGTGACTGGTACATATTAGGCTTAGGCATTGCTATGTAATCCTTGAACCTGCCGGGGATTGGTTTCCATCTTGTGTGGACAAGTCCCAGGGCTGCATAGCAGTCTTTGACACTTGATACAAGTATTCTTACAGCAAGAAGATCGAAAATCTCGTCGATCTGTTTGTTCTGAAGTACCATCTTGCGGTAAATGCTGTAGATATGCTTGGATCTTCCCTTGACATCGTGCTGAATGCCGGCAGCGTCAAGCTCATCTGAAATCTCCTGGATCAGAGTGTCGAGGTTCTTCTCGTATATAGACTTCTTGCGCTCTACTGCAGCCAGAAGATTCTTATATTCGAGAGGATGAAGATACTTGAGAGCAAGATCTTCAAGTTCGAACTTGATGCTGAAAATACCGAGCCTGCCTGCAAGCGGCGCATAAATCTCGAGAGTCTCCATCGCCTTGGTGATACGCTTGTTGGTTGGCATGTACTCAAGCGTTCTCATGTTGTGGAGACGGTCTGCCAGCTTGATGATAAGGACTCTGATGTCCTTGGACATAGCCAGGAAAAGCTTGCGGAAGTTCTCTGCCTGAGCGGCTTCTGTTGAGTCGTAGGAGATGTTACCGAGCTTGGTAACGCCTTCTACAAGTGCTGCGATCTTCTCGTCAAAATCTTTAACCAGCTGTTCTCTTGTATAATCGGTATCTTCAACTACATCATGGAGCAGTCCTGCGATGACAGTTTCATTGTCCATGCCAAATTTGGCTAAAATTTTGGCAACAGCAATCGGGTGAATTATGTAAGGTTCACCACTCTTACGAAACTGCCCTTCGTGCAGGCGAAGAGCAGTTTCGTATGCTTTTATTATGACTGAGTCGTTATATTTAGGATTGATCGCACTGATATCCTTAACAAACTGTTCAGTCGAAAGATCAATGATTTGTCTGACTGCCATTAATGAATTTATTTGACGATGCCGTCATTCTCTCTTTTCTTGGAGTTGCGGTTTCTTGCCTTGTCAGCCTTCTGCCTGTTCTCTTCGTATTTTGAGATGCTCTCCTTCTTGGTGAGCTCATAGTAGAGAGGGCTGCAGAGGAATATTGATGAATATGTACCGACAAATACGCCGATCATAAGAGGAATAAGGAATCCTCTCAGTTCTGAACTTGCCATGATGAACAGCGGTACCATTACAACGAATGTTGTTACAGATGTCATGATGGTTCTTGTCAGAGTCTGATTGACGCTGTCGTTGATAAGCTCTACGTTCTGCTTACGCTTGTAGAACTTGGAGTTCTCTCTGATTCTGTCGAATACTACGATTGTATCGTTGATCGAGTAACCTACTACTGTCAGGATACCTGCGATGAACGGGTTGTTGATCGTGATCCTGAAGATAGCATAAATCGAGAGTGTAATGAGAACGTCGTGTGCAAGACCTGCAACAGCTGCAAGTCCGTACTGCCAGTTCTTGAATCTGAATCTGATATATATGAGCATTACCAGTGCTGCAATCAGAATCGACTTGATAGCATTCTGTCTGAGGTCCTTACCTACTGTAGGTCCGAATACTTCAGAAGCAAGTACATCGCTGTCTTCGAATCCATACTTAGCCTGGAGTGTATCGACAACCTGAGTTCTCTCCGCAGACTGCAGATCCTTGATGGTTCTGATGATTATCTGTGAGTGGTTATCTGATGCATAAACGATGGTCGGGTTAAGTTCATACTCAGCAATAGTGCTCTTGACCTCGTCGATGTCAACTTCCTGACCCATCTCGATCTGCATCATTGTACCGCCGGTGAAGTCGATACCATAGTTGAAGCCCTTGAAGAGTCCGACGCAAAGACCGATGATGATTACGCAGGCACTGAGTGCGAAGAACTTCTTCCTGTTCTCGATGAGCTTGATGTTGAACTTGTGTCCGAGTGTTCTGAATGTGCCGTCTTCGTTCATTCCGAACATTCTCTTAGTTCCGAATGTCTTGCTCTCTGCAATGAGTCCTACGAAGAGCTGTGTGATGAATACAGCTGTGATAACGGACATTACAGTACCTATCATCAGTGTAAGAGCGAAGCCCTTAACAGATGTTGTACCGAACAGATAGAGTACGAATGCTGCGACAAGTGTTGTTGTCTGTGAGTCGACTACAGTTGAAAGAGCTGCCTTGTAACCCATGTCTACAGCTACTCTTACAGACTTGCCCTTGCTGATCTCCTCTCTGATACGAGTGAAGATGATTACGTTGGAGTCTACAGCCATACCAACCGAGAGGATGATACCAGCGATTCCAGGGAGTGTAAGAACTGATCCCATTCCTGCCATGATCCAGAGAACGAGCATGATGTAAAGAAGGAGCGCAACGTCTGCAACAACTCCGAGGATTCCGTAAGCGAGGGCCATGATAATGAGTACCAGACCAAGTCCGATAGCTCCGGCCTTAACACTGAGCCTGAGAGCGTTAGCACCGATTGTAGCTGTCTGAACTGATGAGTTGATCTCTTCGAGGTTTGCAGGAAGTGCACCGCCTCTGATGAGAGCTGAAAGTCCGGAAGCCTCAGTCTCGCTGAATCCGCCCTGTCTTGTGATCTCGCAGGATCTTGAGTTGATCTTCTCATGTACTGAAGGAGCACTGATAACTTCGTCGTCAAGAGCGATAACGATCGCTGTATTCGAGACGAGATTGCCCTCTTCGTCTGTCATAGTAGGAGTAACCTGTCCACTGTAAGCCTTCTCGGTTGCAGCAGCAAAGAGGTTGCTTCCCTCTGATGTGAAATCGATGGTGATCTTGTAACCACCATTCTCTGTATCTGTAGCGATCTGTGAATCGCTGATACCATCACCTGTAAGTGCAAGAGATCCATCAGCGAGGAAGAACTGCAGCTGAGCTGTTCTTCCGATCTGTTCGATCGCTTCTTCTGCGTTCTCTACTCCAGGCATCTCTACTCTGAGTCTGTTGGTACCTTCGATGGAGACCTGTGCCTCACTGATACCCATTGCATTGACTCTGTTCTCAAGAACACTCTTGGTCTGGTTCATGATCTCGGTAAGTGCGGTACCGGTCTCTTCTGTCTGTGCCTCGAGAAGAACATAAACTCCTCCGTTGATATCCAGGCCATATTTTAATTCTTCACCCAGATTTCCTACCTTGTCACCAATGCCGAAGAACGAGATGAACCATCCCGCAATAAGAACAATGATGACAAGAACTGCTAATACTTTTTTTCTTCCTGTTTTCATTTCTGTTGCATTGACCTTTCAATTTTTGTGGGTATAAATGCCGAAAAATGCATAGTCCGACATTTAACAATTATTCAATCTATTGTATCCGATTAGTGTTGCATTTTCAATATAAAAGCACCCTCTAAAGGGTGCTTGTTTGTACAAATTCTGATACCATCAGTTGTATTATTGTTCTTCAGAATCGCTCTTCTTGGTAAGCTTCTTAGGAGTCACCTTCTTGTCTCTGTCCGGCTTCTTCTCTTCAGCTGGTTCAGCCTTTTCTTCCTTCTTGGCCTCAGCCTTGCTGTGATCAGCTCTGCTTACACTTGCAATAGCAGTCTTAACAAATTCGATCTTGGTATTCTGAGCTCCTGTTGCAATTACAACTGTCTTCTCAGTGATCTTAGTGATCTTACCAACAATTCCACCGATAGTGATGATCTCATCTCCAACGGTGAGACCTGCTCTCATCTCACGATCTTCCTTATCTTTCTTTCTCTGTGGTCTGATCATCATGAAGTAGATCATAACGATAAGGACTACCATCAGAATTATACTGCTCATTCCCTGACTCATTTTCACCCCTCCTAGTAGTTGGTACCGGTGGTGGGTCTCGAACCCACACGATGTTTCCATCACGGGATTTTGAATCCCGCGCGTCTGCCAATTCCGCCACACCGGCTTGGCAGTCACCACTTTTCTTATCTATAAAAAAATGGTGTGGATGACTGGACTCGAACCAGCACGGTTGCCCACATGGCCCTCAACCATGCGCGTCTGCCTATTCCGCCACATCCACACGACAATTATGTATTATAGAGATGGAAGTGCCAAAAAGCAAGTGGTATTTGTGTTTTTATATCAGAACATTATCAGCGAGAAGCTCATCTACTGTATTTTTCAAGGCTTCTATGGTTCCATTATTATAAATTACTACATCAGCTTTGCTGATTTTGTGGTCTTCTTCGGTCTGGGTGTCCATGATAAGATCAATAATTGACGGATCTATGCCGTCTCTTTTCATTATGCGCTCTGCCCTTATGTCTCTGTCTGCAGTGACAACCCACACCTGATCGTAATTATTCTCCTGATGAGCCTCAAAAAGCAGCGGAATATCGAAGAAGAGTGCCTTCTCACCGCTGGCAGCCTTCTCTCTTCTGATTTGCTCGATGTCCTCGATAACAACTGCAGTTGTCCCTGCTTCGAGGATTTCTTTATATGCCGGGCGTTTGAAAACCAGATCCCTCATGGCGGCCCTGTTGAGACTGCCGTCGGGATTGATGTAGTCAGGACCGAAGTTCTTGAGGATATAAGGCATTGCCTTGCCCCCTGCAGAGGTTATCTCTCTGGCCATCTTATCAGCATCGATCACAGTAAAGCCCTTCTCCTGAAGGTAATCTGTGACGGTTGATTTGCCTGAACCTATTCCGCCTGTAACTGCTATGCTGATCATGTGCTGCTCCTTTCTGCCGGAACTATTTGAGTTCGTACCAGGTCTTACCTGAATGGATATCGCATGTAAGTTCAACTGCAAGATCTGCAGCACCCTTCATGCATGTTTCGAGAATTTCACGGACTGTGTCTGCTTCATTCTCAGGTCCTTCGACTATAAGTTCGTCGTGAATCTGAAGTATCAGGCGTGAAGCCAGCGAGCGTTCCCTGAGTTCCCTGGATACGGAATTCATGGCAATCTTGATGATATCCGCTGCCGTACCCTGAATCGGAGTATTCATGGCAAGTCTCTTGGCTAGCTCTCTCTCCATGAACTTACGTGAGGTGAATTCAGGGATCTGCCTTACTCTGCCAAAGTATGTATAGACCTTGTGCTCGGCCTCTCCTGTCTTTATCTGCTTGTCGAGATATTCCTTGACAGCCTTATGCTTGGCAAAATATTCATTGATGTAGCGCTGACCTTCAGTTCTCGAGATGTTAAGGCTTTCTCCTAGTCCGAAGCCGCTCATTCCATATACGACGCCAAAGTTGACGGCTTTGGCTCTTGTTCTGTCAAGAGGCGTTACCTTGTCTTCAGGAATATCAAAAACTCTGGAAGCCGTAGCTCTGTGTATATCCTTACCGTTGCGGAAATCCTCGATCAGAGACTGGTCTCCGCTGAGAGACGCAAGTATGCGAAGCTCTATCTGTGAATAGTCAGAACCGGTGAAGATATCCGAAGCGTTGCTTGTTACGAAGGCCTTGCGTATAAGTCTGCCGTAATCGTCTCTTATAGGAATGTTCTGAAGATTAGGCTCTGTGCAGCTAAGTCTTCCTGTTGCGGCTACTGTCTGCATGAAATGAGGACGGATACGTCCATCAGTACCGATAAGTGTGATAAGTCCGTCGATATAAGTGCTCCTGAGCTTGGCTACCTTGCGGTACTCGAGCACTTCATCTACGATCCTGTGATCTGATCTCAGCTTCTCAAGGATATCTGCAGCTGTGGAGTAGCCACCGGTCTTGCCCTTGGCCTTAGGATAAGGAATCTTCAGATCCTCAAACAGAATAACTGCAAGCTGCTTAGGAGAATTGATGTTGAACTCCTTGCCGGCTAAGCTGTATATGTCAGATTCAAGCGAGGATATCTTCTCATCGAGCTCGGCGCCTATGGACCTGAGAATATCCGGATCGCACTTGATGCCTTCCTTCTCCATTCCTGCAAGTGTCAGAACAAGCGGCATCTCGCATTTATGGAAGAGATCCTTAAGTCCGTTCTCTGCAAGGGCTGCATCCTGAGATGGCATGACTTTGCTGATGAAATAAGCTCTTCTTGCGAGGTCTACGGCTGTAAGAGCAAATGATTCATCGTTAAGAGTCTCAGACATGATATTGCGGTCTTCCTCAGATACTGCATAGCCATTGTATCTGAGAAGCATCTTGTCGAGAGCGTACTTCTGCCTGTTAGGATCAAGAAGGTATTCTGCGACCTGAACATCATAATAAGGATCCGGATCTGTATCCGTATAGCTCATCATGGTGTAGATTATCTTCTTAAGACCGCATCCGCAGAGCTTGTATGACTTCGCAGCTATGCTGTCAATGCAAAGAGAAGCATCCATAGGAGTCATCTCCCTGATGCACATCATATTCTTTTCAGGACTGTAAAGAGCTATGGCGCTGATTTCCGGTGTGTCAATATGATCAGCATTTACAGAAGCTTCGGTTATTACTATGCTCCCGTCTTCTACGCTCTCAAGGAAAGCCTCAAGGCTGACCTTGCTGATTGATCCGATCTCTGCTGCTGCATCGAATGCGGCCGGAGCTGCCTCTTCTTCAGGCCCGGCATCAGGATTCTCAGACTGGAGCCTTCGGATGAATGCATTGAATTCAAGCTCAGTATAAATTTCTATCAGAGCCTTGATGTCAGGTGCTGTATATTTAAGATCGTCCCATGTGAATTCAACCGGAGCATCGGTATTGATCGTAGCGAGCCATTTGGATAGTCTCGCAGACTCGATGCCATTACGGACATTCTCACCCATTTTGCCCGGGATCTTATCGGAATTCGCAATAACATTCTCGAGATCTCCATACTGCTCGAGAAGCGCGATGCCCTTCTTCTCACCTATTCCGGCTATTCCCGGAATATTATCGGACTTATCTCCCATGAGAGCCTTAAGATCGATGAACTGCTGAGGTGTGAGATTGTATCTTTCCTTCATTGCGGCAAGATCATACAGATCAAACTCACTCATGCCTTTCTTGTTGATAAGAACATTGACATTATCATCAACAAGCTGGAGCTCGTCCTTATCGCCGCTGATTACAAGAGTTCTGAGGCCTTCGGCGCTGGCCTTGACAGAGAGTGTGCCGATAATATCATCAGCCTCATATCTTGGCATCTCAAGAACGGCAATATTCATTGCCCGGAGGACATCATGGAGGATCGGGATCTCAGAGAGAAGCTCCAGCGGGGTCTGCAGTCGACCGGCCTTGTATTCCGGATACTGCTCATGTCTGAAGGTCTTCTCCTTCATGTCAAAAGCTACTGCGATATAGTCGGGTTTATAGTCCTTGATGATCTTATTCAGCATATTAACAAAGGCAAACACGCCCTGGGTGTGAATGCCTTTGGATGTGACCATCGGTCGCATTGCGAAGAATGCTCTGAACAGCAAGCTGTTGCCGTCGATCAGTATTAATTGTTCCATATTGCTCCTATTTGTGGATTATATCTCTTGACGCAGGAAGTCCGTATGCGCCCTCTGCCTGATGCGCTCCATCTATGATGGCGTACTGCATGACATCGGCTGCAAGAGCAGCGAAAGCGTCAAAATTGACTTCCTGAGTGCATGTCGACATGACAAATATGGTGTCCCCGTCCATTGTACTGTGAACAGGCTTGATCGCTCTTGCATAAGCATCATGCAGGATCGATGCGAGTTTATTTGCCTGCGACTTGGTAATTATAGCATTAGTGATCAGACAACCTATTGTGGTGTTGAATGGGATATCGTAGCCCATGTCAGCCTTCTCTTCTTCAGAGAGTTCATAAGGGTCAGGCTCTGCGATGATCTCTGGTTCAGGTTCTGGCTCAGGCTCGGCTTCAGGTTCTGGATCTGGTGATTCGTCCTGAATAACCGGCTCTGCAGGCTCCTGATCCACTGGTTCTTCTTCAGGCAAATCAAGATAGATATCCTCAGGCTCTGTATATTCAGCCGGCTCAGGTGAAGCTGAAGGTGCAGGTTCTGATTCTTCAGCAGCTTCATATACCGGGGTCTCATCAGTTACTTCAGAGACTTCGTCAGCATCTGATGCTGCAGGTTCTTCAGCAATTACCGTGGCTGGCTCAGCCTCAGGAATGGTCTCTGCAGGTTCAGGCTCTTCGTATGCCGGCTCTTCATATGCAGGTTGGGACTCTTCCTCTGCCTTGGCAGCGGTCTCATTCTCATATGCCAGCTGGATCGCCCTTGCGATGTCTGATTTGAAGTCGGACTTGACTTCAGCCTTATTGTCCTCTCCGGTCTTAGGCTGTGATGCACCAGTTGAACTGATGAATGGTGCCGCCGGAATATCAGCGTGGGTCTTCTCATCCGATGCCATCTTCTTGATATCTTCGAATCTGAGTTCAGGTTCGGATTCCGGATGAAGCATTCCCTTGAGGACCTTGATAGTTCCCTGTATCTGCGAGCCATCAGCAGTTCTGAGACCTGCTATGATATTGCCTGCTCCATTATATACATCTGCACAGGCATTAACAGCTACTACTGCACCGACATGTACTATGTCATCACTGCATGCAAAGGTGCCAAGGCCTGACTTCATTGCTCTGTCCATTCCGAGCATCTTGCCGACTGTGGCGCCGGTTCCCGCGCCGTGATTGCCGCTCTCAAATTTGCCTTCATAAGCATTATCGACAGCCTGTATTCCCATATCAACATCCGGGAATACATCAGACCTGCCCACTGCAAGGTCAAACAGAGAAGCGCCTGCTACGATAGGAACACAGCTGCCTGCGCCCTTGTATCCGATATTCCTTGATGCGAGAGCTCTCATGACACCGGAGCCTGCTTCAAGTCCGAAGGCGGAACCTCCGCTGATAACAACTGCATTGATCTTATCTACAGTGTTCTCAGATCTGAGGAGATCTGTCTCTCTGGTAGCAGGAGCGCCGCCTCTTACGTCGACACCTGCAACTGCGCCCTCTTCGCTGATGATAACAGTACAGCCGGTAGCACCCTCAGGATCCTCTGCGTTACCGATTCTGAATCCTTCGATCTCTGTAATGTTGATTTTCCTGATCTTCATGTCTGATCAACCCTTTCAAAACTCCATAAAAATCCGAATACCTTAAATTATTGTACCATAAAAAAACAGTTGTAACGCAATAAAGTGTGCATATTTGGAGTTATTGTTAACTATTCAGGGCAAAATAAAATTCCCGGGATACCGTCAAGCGTATAATTGACGCCCTATCGAATAGATGATAAGGTGGGTACTTCCTTGAGCATGGCTTCTGTAGTCCACTCGGGGGAGGCTTTACATAATGCTTCCGCATCGGAATCCCTTTAAGTAAGTGTAGGTTCAATTATATTAGCTTTAACGCATATTCCAGGAATGACATATTCAGGAATATTATTAACTATTCGAGATCCAGATCGCAGTTGTAGTAAACCTTCTGAACGTCGTCGTTATCCTCAAGGGAGTTGATCAGCTTGGTAAGAGACTTGATTGCGCTCTCGTCTGTTACATTAGCCTCCATTGAAGGAATCTGCTCGATTTCAGCCTCAACGATCTCATATCCGCCGTCCTTGATAGCCTGATGTACATCGTTGAATGCAGCTGGTTCAGTTCTGATCTCAAAGTTATCATCGTTGACGATCATATCGTCAGCACCTGCATCAAGAGCAACCATCATTACTTCGTCCTCGTCAAGATCTTCTGAATCAATGATGATAACGCCCTTGCGGGAGAACATATATGATACGCATCCAGGTGTTCCGAGATTGCCGCCATTCTTATCGAATACGGATCTTACGAATGATGCTGTTCTGTTCTTGTTGTCTGTCAGAGCCTCTACGATTACAGCAACTCCTGAAGGACCATATCCTTCGAACTGGAGCTCTTCGTATGACTCACCGCCAAGTTCTCCTGTACCCTTCTTGATAGCTCTGTTGATATTGTCGTTAGGCATTCCGATGCCCTTGGCCTTATCGATAGCTACTCTGAGTGATGGGTTGAATTCAGGGTCTCCTCCGTCCTTAGCTGCAACGATGATCTGTCTTGAATACTTGGTGAACATTGCAGAACGCTTGGAGTCCTGTGCTGATTTTCTGTTTGCTATTGTTCCATGTCTGCCCAATGGAGACACCCCCTTTGTCTATATGATTAAATTATTTACAAACTGATTATACTACCGTATTGCCTATTCTTCAAGGTTCTTAAAGGCTGTAGACATCATCAGCTTGATTCTGTTGAGCTGATTGACATTCGAAGCGCCCGGGTCATAGTCGATCGCTACTATGTTAGCTTTGTCGTCGTACTGACGGAGAGCCTTGAGCATTCCCTTTCCTGCTACATGGTTAGGCAGGCATGCAAATGGCTGCAGGCAAAGTATATTCTTGACGCCTGAGTCTATGAGGTCGACCATTTCACCAGTCAGGAGCCAGCCCTCGCCGCACTGATTGCCGACGGAAATGAATCTCTCGGCATTCGCTGCAGTCTCTTCTATATGAGGATCCGGATCAAAGCGTTTGCTCTTAGCGCAGGCAGCTCTTGCGTACTTGCGGTAAGACTCAATGAATCTGATCGCAGCCTTATTAGTGAGCATATCTCTGTAAGAACCTGAAAGATTCTTGTAGTTGTAGATCTTGTTGATGAAACCGTATTCGAAGAAGTCGATGAATGACGGAACTACGGCCTCTCCGCCTTCCTGCTCAATGGTTTCGACAAGATTGTTGTTGGCGTTCGGATGATATTTGACAAGGATCTCACCGACGATACCGACTTTAGGTTTTACCATGTCTTCATGGATCGGTATGCTGTCAAAATCCTTGACGATCGCTTCAAGATTCTTTATGAAAGTCTTCTTGTTCAGATCAAGGCAATTATCCGCGATCTTGGTGAACCATGAATCCATTACAGCCTCGGCTGAGCCAGGCTCGATCTCATATGGCCTGATCCTGTACAGGCACTTCATCATTATGTCACCGTAAAGCGCGCCGTAAACCAGCGACAGAGCAAGTCTAGGTGTGATCGAGAATCCAGGATTTCTCTCAAGACCTACCATGTTGAATGAAATGACAGGAATCTGCTCCATGCCAAGATCCTTGAGAGCTTTCCTGAGAAGCGCTACATAGTTGCTGGCTCTGCATCCGCCTCCTGTCTGAGACATGAATACGCCAGTCTTCGAAAGATCATATTCTCCTGACTTGAGAGCGTAAATGATCTGTCCGAGAGTTACTATGGTCGGATAGCAAGCATCATTGTTGACATAACGAAGGCCCTCTTCTTCTGACTCCTTCGTTACAGCCGGAAGCAGAACAGCGTTGTATCCCGCAGCTCTCATTACAGGCTCAAAATACTGGAAATGTATAGGAGACATCTGCGGCACAAGAAGAGTATATCCGTCATTACGCATCTCCTTGGTGAAGAGTTTGCGCTTGTACGGCTTGTTGATCTTCTTTGTTCTTGTTCCGAGCTTTTCCCTCTCGTCGAGTGCAGCCTTGAGGGATCTGATCCTGATCCTTGCGGCACCGAGGTTTGCGCCTTCGTCGATCTTGAGAACGGTATAAAGCTTGTTGTTCTGTCCGAGGAGTTCTTCTACCTCGTCAGTAGTTACGGCATCAAGTCCGCATCCAAATGAATTGAGCTGAATGACTTCAACATCATCCCTCTGTCCTGCAAATATCGCTGCCTTGTAAAGTCTTGAATGATATACCCACTGATCGAGTATTCTGATCGGTCTTGCAGCACTGATCTTCCAGCTTACGGAGTCCTCTGACAGTACTACCATGTCCTGCTGGATGATAAGGTCATCAATACCATGATTGATCTCAGGATCTATATGATAAGGTCTGCCGGAAAGGATGATTCCCTTCTTATTGTGCTCCTTCATATATCTGAGAGCGGCTTCTCCTGCCTGAGCAACTTTGCCCTTGTAATGCTTCTGGGCGTTACGGCCTGCAGTCAGTGCATGCTCGATCTCGAGAGTATCTGTATTGATACCATACAGGCTATACTGCCTGCTGTCCTTGCCGAGATGATAGCTCTCGACAATATTCTCAGAGCTGGCAAGATCGACCTGTCTTGAACCAGAGAAGAATCTTGTCATCTCTCTGATAAAGCGGTCGTCATTGTCATAAGGTACGAACGGATGATAGAACTCTACTCCGTTATCATAGAAGTAATCAGCCATGTTCTTGTCGATTACTTCCGGATATGTTGCTACTACCGGGCAGTTGTAATGGTTAGGAGCGGTCTTGTCTTCGATAGCTTCGTAGTTGATCGAAGGATAGAAGATTCTCTTGACACCATTTTCAACAAGCCACTTGATGTGACCATGAACAAGCTTGGCCGGATAGCATGCGGTATCAGACGAAATAGTGTCCATTCCGCTCTGATAGATTTCCTTGCTGCTGGCAGGACTGAGGACTACTCTGAATCCAAGCTTTGTGAAGAATGCATGCCAGAATGGATAATTCTCATACATATTGAGAACTCTAGGGATACCTATGGTACCTCTCTTGGCATTCTCTTCGCTGAGAACCGGTCTGTTAAAGAGAAGATCGGCCTTGATTTTATACAGGTTAGGAAGTTCTGATGCCTTAGTTTGTATGCCTGCTCCTCTCTCGCAGCGGTTACCTGTTATGTATCTGCTGCCGTCTGAGAATTTGGAAATGGTCAGGAGACAGTTGTTGCCGCACCTGCCGCATCTTGCGTTTGATGTCTTTACTGAGAAAGCATCAACAAGCTCCAGCGGAATAACATCCGAAACATCGCCTTCTGCATACTCCTCGCATGCTACGATAGCAGCGCCAAATGCTCCCATAAGTCCTGAGATCTCTGGTCTTATTACATTCTTGCCGAGGATAAGCTCAAGACTCCTGAGAACAGCATCATTAAGGAAGGTACCACCCTGAACTACAACGTTTGGACCGGTCTCTTCAGTGTTCCTGAGTTTGATAACTTTATATAATGCATTCTTGATTACTGAATATGAAAGACCGGCAGAGATATCTGCAACTGTTGCACCCTCCTTCTGAGACTGCTTGACCTTGGAATTCATGAATACAGTACATCTTGTTCCAAGATCTACAGGACGTCTTGAGGTAAGAGCCTCAGAAGCAAATTCAGGTACTGTCATGTTGACGGACTTTGCATAGGTTTCAAGGAATGAGCCGCATCCGGACGAGCAGGCTTCATTCAGCATGATGCTGCTGATAGCACCATCCTTGATCTTCATGCACTTCATATCCTGACCGCCAATGTCGAGAATGAAGCTTACATCAGGCAGGAACTGCCTTGCTGCCTTGTAGTGAGCCATTGTCTCGATCTCGCCGCCATCCATCTTGAAAGCGGCCTTGATGAGGCCTTCACCATAACCTGTTACTACGGATCTTCCGATGAAAGCACCCTCAGGCATTCTTGTGTAAACCTCTCTCAGAACATTCTTAACAACTTCAAGAGGGTCGCCCTCGTTGTTCTGATAGTGTTCATAGAGGAGATTGCGATCCTGATCGATAAGAGCGGCCTTAGTGGTCGTAGATCCTGCATCTATTCCAAGGAAAAGAGGCCCTGATGCGCTGGCAAAGTCACCTCTTGTTATCTTGGCTCTGGCATGTCTTTCGGTGAATTCGTTGTATTCGTCCTCGTTCTCAAACAGAGGTCTCAGATACTTAGTGTCCGAGACATCGTCAGGACTTGCATTGTTGATCTTATATATAAGAGAACTCAGTTTGACAGTGTTCTCGTTGCCCGCAAGATAAGCAGCGCCAAGAGCTACGAAGAACTTGGCATTCGGCGGGAATATTACGTTCTCAGGTTTGAGCGATAAGGTCTCGATGAATCTTTTTCTGAGTTCTGAGAGGTATTCGAGAGGTCCTCCGAGGAAAGCAACATTACCCTTGATCGGATGTCCGCATGCAAGACCGGATATCATCTGATTGACTACAGCCTGGAAGATAGAAGCAGCGATATCAGCTGTTCTGGCACCATCATTGATAAGAGGCTGGATGTCGGTCTTGGCAAATACTCCGCATCTTGAAGCTATCGGATATATGATCTTATAATCCTTGGCAGCTTCGTTAAGTCCGGATGCATCAGTATTAAGAAGAACGGCCATCTGGTCGATGAAAGCACCGGTACCGCCGGCGCAGGTTCCGTTCATTCTCTGCTCTACAGTTGAACCATAGAAAGTGATCTTGGCATCTTCTCCACCAAGTTCTATAGCAACATCTGTCTCAGGAATAAGAGTCTCAACGGCCTTGCTGCAGGTTATTACTTCCTGTTCAAATTTGATTCCAAAAAGATCTGCGAGTGAAAGGCCGCCAGATCCTGTTATAACCGGCTGAATCTCAAGATCGCCCATCTCACGGCGGAGTTCTTCAAGCATCTGTCCTGCCTTCTCGAAGACATTGGACATATGTCTTTCATATCTTGAGTAAACGATATTATCTGACTCATCCAGCAGGACGAGCTTAATTGTTGTTGACCCTACATCAATACCCAGTCTGAGTTTCATAAGCAAAATCCCTAATTTTTTTGAGTAAAATATCAAAAAATACAAAAAGAAATGATGTGCAAATAATAACGGGCAGACCATAAGCCGGGTTCTGTATTAGACGATCATCCATCTAGTACTGCAATTGCTTGCAGCATCAAGCGACTTACCTTCGGGCGGGTACGGGCCGCACCCTTTGGCGCCCTTCTCAGTCTTGCTCCGGATGGGGTTTACACGGCTGCTGTGTCTCCACAGCACCGGTGAGCTCTTACCTCACCATTTCAACCTTACCACGGCATTACCCGTTTCGGCGGAATGTTTCTGTTGCACTTTCCCTATAGTTACCTACGGCGGACGTTATCCGTCATCCTTGCCCTGCGGAGCCCGGACTTTCCTCATGACATAGTCACGCGATCGTCAGGTCTACCCGATTTTTTTACACTTCTGTTTATTATAATCAGATATAGAAATTATTCAATTATAAAATATCTACAAACATAAATCTTCACAGGTTATTTACATACCCTGTTATTGTGATCCGCAATAATCCTGCTGAAGAAATTGATTATGATCAGCAGAATGAAGAGAATGCCGATATACCCTTGAGCAGGATACAGGAATTCAACCAGAGTCCTGAATCCTGATAATCCCAGAAGAAAGCCTATCAGGGCACCGAATACTATGATGTATTTCCTGACATTTCCATTACGGATCTTGGTGCTGAATCCGTAGTATGTACTTGCTCCTGTCGAATAGACTGCGCCATACAGCACAATTGCATAAATAATATTGAGTACAGGCGATATCCTCGAAGAGAATCCCAGCATCGGAAGATCAAGAGAAGCTGAGAAAGCCATATCTGTCAGCAGAGCCCTCAGAAGCAGTATCGTAAGAGCGCCAAGACATAACGTTCCGCATATAGCTCCTGCATATGCGTTCTTCGAATCCTTCGCATTAATTGCTGAATTGCCTGCCATTGTAGTCATGCCAAGCGTGTTATATGCCATGAATACGATACCTGATATTATCCAGTTAGGAGACATTCTCCCAGGTCTGTAACCTGTGACTGCTCCGCTCTGGCCAAAGTCTGCCCTGATTGTAAGAGCTATGGTCAGAATTCCTATAACGAAGAGTACCGGAACCAGTAGCCTGAACACCTTCGATACTCTCTCAAAGTCTCCCAGAACTGTGATAATGCATAGAACAGCTATCACAGCACCACCTAGCAGTTTGCTGATGCCGAATTGCTGATTAAGAAGTGAACCGCCGGCAGCAGTCATGGCTATGATCATAGTGTAGTAGATCATCGCAAGTGTCCATCCGATGATCTCATCGATTATCTTATTGTTGAATGGATCAATCAGTTTGCCGAGGTCTGCGGTATTCTTACTCCTTGCAATGTAAGTCAGCATGCATGCAATCAGAATGAAGCATACCGTACTTGCGACAGCGCCCAGATAGCCCTTGCTGCCAAAAACACCAAAGAACTGCCAGCATTCTCTGCCGGAAGCAAATCCGGCACCCATTATTACACCAATATATAGAGAAGTGATTTCTATCCAGTTTAATTTATTCATTGAGAAATCAGTCCTTTCAGATAATCTCTGTCAGAAATAAGTCTCTGAATGAGCATGGAGTGATTCTTGCTGCTGTTACTTAGATTGGAGATCTCCTCGGAAATACTGCCGATCTTCCATGAAATGCGTTTGACGGCAAGATCGTGATTGGCTGTAACGATCGCCTCAGGATATTTCCATCTTATGTCATCTTCAGGATAAAGCGGATCTCTCGATATCTGGCCTGATGGTACAGCAGTAATGACTTCACATACGAACTTACCTTCAGGAGCAAGATCCTCTGAAATGATATCCCAGCCATTGGTATACAGCCAGTATCTCAGGTTGCCGGAGTGCTTGCGTGGCTGAAGTATCAGTTTGTGAAAGCTGCGGCTCTTATCAAGGTCATTTGCTAATATTTCTATTATTGTAAACCCGCCAAGACCTGCAATGATCACATCATCAGTCTCTCCTGCCTCTATGGTATCAAGTCCGTTGCCGGTCCTGAAATCAGCAGGATCTGCATCGAGCCCGCAAAGCTCGAAGGTTTCGATAGCTTTGGCGAGTGAACCGCTGCTTATATCGGACATGATTACCTTAGGCGATACATTATTCTTCATCAAAAGCATAGGGACGTATCCATGATCCGTCCCTATGTCAGCTGCCGATTCGCCTGGCAGTACTTTATCAGCTATACAGTATATTCTCTTGCTGAGTTTCATTTGTTATTCAAGATAGTCTCTGAGCTTCTTGCTGCGGCTTGGGTGTCTGAGTTTACGAAGAGCTTTGGCTTCGATCTGACGGATTCTCTCACGAGTTACATTGAACTCACGGCCGACTTCCTCAAGTGTACGAGGACGTCCGTCGTCAAGACCGAATCTGAGGATGAGAACCTTCTTCTCTCTCTCAGAAAGAGTATCAAGAACCTCTCTGAGCTGCTTCTGGAGCATCGAGTATGCTGCAGCGTCTACAGGTGATGGAATGTCCTCATCAGGAATGAAGTCACCAAGGTGGCTGTCTTCCTCTTCGCCTATAGGTGTCTCAAGTGAAACAGGATCCTGGCTGATCTTCTTGATCTCTCTTACCTTCTCAACGGAGATGCCCATTTCCTTAGCGATCTCTTCTGAGGTCGGTTCACGTCCGTATTCCTGTAGCAGCTGTCTGGAGATCCTGATCAGCTTGTTGATGGTCTCGACCATGTGTACAGGGATTCTGATAGTCCTTGCCTGGTCTGCGATAGATCTTGTGATAGCCTGTCTGATCCACCATGTCGCATATGTTGAGAACTTGTAACCCTTGGTGTAGTCGAACTTCTCTACAGCCTTGATAAGTCCGAGGTTGCCCTCCTGAATGAGATCAAGGAATGAAAGGCCTCTGTTGAGGTATCTTCTAGCGATACTTACAACAAGTCTGAGGTTGCTCTCGCAAAGCTTCTTCTTGGCTTCTTCATCGCCCTGCTCGATCCTGATAGCAAGATCTCTCTCCTCTTCTGCGGTAAGAAGAGGAACCTTGCCGATCTCTTTGAAGTACATTCTTACAGGATCATCTGTAGGAATATTCTTCGCAGAATCACTGACTTCGATCTCTCCGGTGGACTTGATGATTACGCCGCTCTTCTTCTCGTCTTCAGAGTCGTCAAGCAGATCATCATCATCGAGATCAATATCGATATCCATGTCGAAATCAAGAAGATCGCTGTCGCTCAGATCATCTTCGAGCTCCGATGAGGTCGGCTCTCTTGTTTCGAGAATGCTGATTCCCTTGGACTCTACGATGTCGTAGATCTCTTCAAGAGCATCTTTGTCAAGGCTCATGTCGCTGATCATCGAATTGATTTCATTGTAAGTGATCTCATTTGAAGTATGCTTAGCTGACTCGATGATGGAATTAGCTAATTCTTCTGTTTTTGAGAGCTCCATTTCTTCACTTACAGCACCCTTATCAGCTGATTTTGAGCTCTTTCTGGTTTCGTTATCCGGCATTACTTTCCTCCAATGTTCTGTTGATTAGCGAATCAATTTCGATCAGTCTTGACGCCAGGCTGTTTATCTCATCCTGTCTAGAGGTTTTCTCGGCAATGGCGAGGTCATTCAGGATCTCTGATTTTTCAGACCTGAGATCGTTGATGATGTAGCTTGCCCTGGTCTCCCGGTAGAAGGCTTCATCATCAGGACCGATCTGTATTGAGTTAAGATACTTAGTGAAAACAGCATCCTTGTCAGGATCAAGTCTCTCTGAGATCAAATTACTATCTATTCTGTGGGTTCCTGCTTCGGAATTATCCTTGAGGGAATCGCATGCAGACATTATCTCTGAGGCGAGAGCCGACCTGAAGGTAATACCGTCTTCTCTGTATCTTGATATATATCTTGTATTGTTCATGGCAAGGATAGCCAAAGACATTTCTATTCTTGCCGAAATGCTGTCGTCTGTGTTTGAAGATCCCTGTGCGCTGCGTCTTGTATCCTGACGCCTGACCGGAGGTCTTCTTCTTGGTCTTGATTCAGCATCTGTTCTGATCGCCATCATAATTGCATGATCAGATATGCCGAATTCTTCTGATAATCTTCTTACATAAATATCCTGTTCGACAGGTCCCATTTCCTTAAGAACAGGCACTATTCTGTCGATATATGCAAGGACATCCATGTCATTTGTCAGGTCAAATCCCTTCCTTGCAAGCTTAAGTCTGAAATCTGCAGCAGGAACTGCAGAGTCTGCAAGGCTGATGAAGGCATCGCGGCCGTGCTTCTGTACAAATTCATCAGGATCCTTGCCATCACTGACAGTAAGGATGCGAGGCTTGCCGCCTGCTCCTGTGATGACGGATATACCTCTGAGTGCAGCACTTATGCCGGCCTGATCAGAGTCGTACGAAAGAACGATGTTCTTGGAGTAACGGCAGAGAAGTTTGGCCTGATTGTCTGTAAGTGCAGTACCGAGGGATGCTGCGACATTCCTGACACCACTCTGGTAGAGAGAAATGACGTCCATGTACCCTTCTACAATGATTGCTCTGTCAGCGGATGATATCTCACTCTTGGTGAAATTAAGAGCGAACAGATTGTTCTTCTTAAGGAAGACCTCACTCTCAGGAGAGTTGAGGTACTTAGGCTTGACATCGCCTATAGCTCTGCCGCCAAATCCGATGACCTTATCCTGCGTATTGATTATAGGGAACATTACCCTGTCCCTGAATTTGTCATATAGTCCGTTCTTGCCTGAATTAGCAAGTCCCAGCTTGAGAATGTCTTCATCTGCGACATTCTGAGACCTTAGATAGTCAACAAGAGCTGTTCCAGTGCCGGGAGCATATCCAAGACCGAATTTGACTATCGTATCACGCGAGAGGCCTCTCCTGCGAAGATATGCAAGTCCCCTGTTGTTCCTTGTACCAAGCGACTGGTAGAAGAATCTTGCGGCCTTGGCGTTGATCTCATAGTACTTGCTGTAATCGGCCTTAGGAGCGCTCTGGCGTCTCTCTGGCATCTTGATGCCATATTCTCCGGCGAGCTTCTCGACAGCCTCCATAAATGGCAGCTTATAATAGCTCTGGACAAATTTGATGACATCGCCCTTCTCGCCGCAGCCAAAGCAGTTGAATATCTGCTTCTCTTCGTTGACCATGAAGGATGGCGTCTTCTCCGAATGGAATGGACACAGTCCCTTATAATTTGCACCCGCCTTCTTGAGGCTTACTTCACGGCCGACTACATCAACGATATTAACTTGCAATTTGAGTTCATCTATGAAGTTGTCCCAGGCCATTTAGTTGATCTACCTCCGGAATGTACTATTCGAATAATTTGCTGTACAGATTGATCGCATAGCGGTCGGTCATTCCTGAGATCCAGTCCTTGACTGCGACATTGATGCCGTCCTCTTCCATTATCTGTCTGTAGATACCCGGAATCTCATCAGGACGATCGAGGAAATACTGATAGAGCGATGTGATTATCAGCTCCACTCTGTCAGCATCAGCTACTTCCTGAACCTTAGGAGATCCGTAAACATGTCTGAACATGAAGTCGCGGAGACTCTTGAGAGCTTCGCGGCATTCAGGAGATTGTCTGATGGAATCGCAGTTCTCACTGCTCCTGCTGAGATCTACAATCAGGTTGTTGATCCTGTCGCTGTGAGTCCTTCCAAGGATGCTGATAGCATCTGCAGGAAGATCGTCTATGCAGATTATTCCGCCTCTTATAGCATCATCGATATCATGATTGATATATGCGATCCTGTCGCATATCTTGACGATCTGGCCCTCGAGTGTGAAAGGAATCCCGGATCCTCTGTGATTGAGGATGCCATCCCTTACTTCATAGGTCAGATTAAGACCGCGTCTTCGTGAAGTGTCTTCGATGAGATCAACAGTACGGAGACTCTGCTCATTATGAGCAAATCCGCCCGGATGGATACGGTTAAGTACGGATTCGCCATAGTGGCCAAATGGTGTATGGCCAAGGTCGTGTCCCAGAGCGATGGCCTCTGTCAGGTCTTCATTATATGCAAGTAATCTTGCAACAGTTCTTGAAACCTGAGCAACCTCTAATGTATGAGTAAGTCTGGTCCTGTAATGGTCAGATTCCGGAGCAAGAAAAACCTGTGTCTTATGAATCAGACGCCTGAATGCCTTGGAGTGGATTATTCTGTCCCTGTCTCTCTGATAAACAGTACGGTATTCACACTGCTCCTCAGGATAAACCCTGCCGCGTGATTCAGCGGCCTTGGCAGCAAGCGGCGAAAGAATCTGATATTCTCTTGCTTCAATGTCTTGTCGTAAAATCATTAACTAAAGTCCCGCGATGTCTGAAATCCTGACATCATACCCGTCAAGATCATAATCCAGAGCATTTCTGAAATCATAATCATAAGATTCACCGAGAAATCCTGCAGCAAGGATCTCGTATCTTGCATCACGAAGGCTGACCTCCTGCCTGCGGATCTTGTCAAAAACATTCAGATCATGAACATACCATTTGCGGAACTTGGAAATCTCTTCTGCAAGAGCATTTATGTCCTCCTCATCCATATCTTCAGAAATCAGTCCTGCCATGACTCGTTTGATAGATTCAACGATAATGTAAAGGTCCGTCTCCGAATCAGGTATGTTATTAAGAAAGCCCTCATAAAAAGAATCCATATGCTCTGCCAGTGTAGACTTGTCTACGTGTCTGAGAAGATCTCTGATAAGATTCTCTTCGATGAAATCATCTTCCTCCAGCAAAGCTGCAAGATTCTCGTAATACTTGAATTCGTCTATTGTATTGATATCGAGTTTGGTATATAGCTCGGTTTTATCCATTGTTTAAATGTCTGCCTCTTCTATGCTATAATTTCTGACAGAATATTATAACACATGGAGTTGTCAAAATGAACCCAGTCAAATACAATTTACGAACAGAAATTCCACATAAATATACCTGGTCTATCGATGAAATGTATAAGGATGAATCGGATCTCGACAGAGAGATATCTCTTGCTTCTGATCTTGTCGGCAAGCTAGCTTCTCTCCATGGCCATGTAATGGAATCCCCTTCTTCTCTTCTGAATGCTCTTTCGAGGTATTCAGATTCAATGAGACATATTGAGAATGTTCTTACATACTGCAGAATGAAGAAAGACGAAGACAATTCAGATTCTGCTGCCACAGAAAGATTCGGTAAGGCTGTAGCTGCTTATACAGCTATCTCATCATCCTCATCTTTCCTAGAACCTGAGATCCTTTCAAAGGGCATCGGATCCGTCAGGGATATGATAGCTAAGGAGCCCGGTCTTGAGATGTACTCATCTCTGCTTGACAGGATCTGCCGCATCGAGGGACATGTGCTTACTGAAGATCAGGAATACATATTGGCCTCTCTCGGAGAGATTACCGGTGCATCAGGCAATGTATTCACTGTACTTAACAATGTGGATCTTGACTTTGGCACCATCACTGATAAGGACGGCAATGAACACAGATTGTCAATTCCTTCATACATCAGTTACATGGAGTCCGATGACCGAGATCTCAGAAAGCAGGCATACGAATCTCTTTACAGAGTTTACAGGTCTCACATCAATACTATCGCATCCCTATACAATAATTCCGTAAGAAAGGATACGATATACGCAGAACTAAGACATTATAAGTCTTCGATGGAAGAAAGGCTCTGGCCTGACAGTATTCCGCTCAGTGTCTATGACAATCTTATAAATGCAGTTCATGAACATCTCCCTTCTCTTCACAGATACATGAAAACAAGAGCAAGACTCATGGGCAGAGACAGCATCTCTATGTATGATGTTTATAATCATGTAACAGATACACCGGAGACTCACTATACATTCGAAGAGGCTGTAGATCTTGTGTGCAAAGCTCTGAAGCCGCTTGGCGATGACTATGTCGCTATTCTGCGCAAGGGCCTGCTTGAAGAGCGCTGGGTAGATGTGTATGAGAACAATGGCAAGACCTCCGGCGCATACAGCTTCGGGTCATATGACAGCAAACCTTACATCCTCATGAACTTCAGCGGCAGACTGAGAGATGTTTTCACACTCATCCATGAGAGCGGACATTCGATGCATTCTTATTTCACCCGTCATAATCAGCCGTATATATATGGTGATCATTCTATTTTCACGGCTGAAGTTGCAAGTACTGTAAATGAGGTCCTGCTCATCAATTATCTTCTTGAGAACTGCAGCGATCCTGACGAGAGAGCGTTCCTTGTCAATTTCTTCATTGATGAATTCAAGGGTACTCTCTTCAGACAGACCATGTTTGCTGAGTTTGAGAAGTTTGCACATGAGTATTCTGAACAAGGCGGCACTCTTACTGCAGATAATCTGAGCGATAAATACAATGAACTGAACTCAGAATACTATGGCGAATATGTTGACCAGGATGATATCATCAGATATGAATGGGCCAGGATACCGCACTTCTACAGGACGTACTATGTTTATCAGTACGCAACAGGATTCTCAGCAGCTAATGCCATAGCAAACAGGATCCTTACAGAAGGCAGATCTGCAGCTGATGAGTACAGGCAGTTCCTCAGCTCCGGATCTTCTGACTACCCTGTTGAATTGCTTAAGCTTGCAGGAGTTGATATGAGCACACCGGGCCCGGTAGATTCAGCACTTAAGACCTTCGACAGATTGACCAAAGAACTTGAAGAGTATTCAAGGAGTAAGAGAGATGCCTAAGAAAGTTTTCATATTCAGGAACAACAAAGACAATTCCCAGATTGCGTATAATGAGCTGGTCGGGATTTTAAAAAAGCGTGATTACGAGATACTTCCGGAATGCTCTGAGGATGCAGATTATCTTGTCTGCATCGGCGGAGACGGAACATTCCTGAGCTTCATACATAAATGCAGATTCCCTTCTGCTCCTGTAATAGGCATCAACACCGGCCACCTGGGATTCTTTCAGGAGGCATCCCCGAATAACATCGAGAGAACTATAAACGACATTGAGAACGGCAGATACAAGATCCAGAATATCAAACCTGTTCAGGGACGG
Organism: Mogibacterium sp.; assembly: GCA_017512145.1. Classification (GTDB taxonomy): domain Bacteria; phylum Bacillota; class Clostridia; order Peptostreptococcales; family Anaerovoracaceae; genus Crickella. The sequence continues at coordinate 124,811 of JAFWHB010000032.1, forward strand.
ATCGTCACACCTAAGAATGAATTCTACCGTATCGGTCTAAATGAGATCCTGGTAAGAGGCAATTTCTCACATGTCTCACAATTCTCGGTATCTATCGATGATACCAAGATACAGGACTTCTCGGGAGATGGAATCCTGATTTCGACACCTGTCGGATCAACAGCATATAACTATTCTCTTGATGGCGCTCTTGTTTCGCCGGACCTTGATGTCCTTCAGCTGACACCGGTTGCGCCTATGAATACAAATGCTTACAGATGCTTCCATTCGAGCATTCTCCTTCCGGCATCTGAGAAGATCCGTATCACAGGTACCGGGCGCAGCGCAAATGGAACAGTTATACTCTCCTTCGACGGAAGGACTCATGAGTTCAACAATGTAGAATACGTAGAAATCTCTCAGTCTGAAGACAAAGAGATCCACCTGATAAGAAGTGAGAATTACGACTACTGGAAGAAACTCAGCTCCAAACTACTATAAGACAAGGAATCAATAATAATTAATGGCTAAATATGAACATATTGTAACTAACGAAGAAGTCGGTCTCACTATCAATCAGATCCTGAGAGCTAATTACAAATTCTCATCAAGGTTCAGGACCAAGATGAAGTATCAGTCTCTTGTAGACCTGAATGGTGTGCAGTCGCCCGGATACTTAAGACCTGAGGCCGGAGATGTTATCGGCGTAAGATTGCCTGATGAGACCAGCGACTTCCCACCTGAAGATATCCCTCTTGATATCGTATATGAAGATGATGATCTGATCCTGATCAATAAACAGCCCGGAATAATCGTTCATCCGACCAAGGGGCATCCTGACCATACCATCGCTAATGGCGTAATGAAATACATGGCCGATACACATCAGTCATTCAAGGTCAGATTCGCCAACCGCATAGACATGGATACTACTGGCATCATCATCGTAGCTAAGAATGCCAACGCTCAGAACGATCTGTCTGATCAGATGAGACATAATGCTGTGGTCAAGAAGTATATAGCTCTTGTTGAGGGAACCGTTGAGCAGGATCACTTCACTATCGAGCTGCCGATAGGACGACCGACTCAGGAGTCTATAAGACGCGAGGTAATGACAGACGGCGGCAAGAATGCGGTTTCGGAGGTCAGAGTCATAGAGAGGTTCGAATCCGCGAAGTTCGGACCGCATTCGCTCGTTGAAGTACTGCTCCATACAGGGCGTACACATCAGATAAGAGTCCACCTTTCACATATCGGACATATCATAGCCGGTGATGAGCTCTACGGCGGCAGCACTGATCTTATTGGCAGGCAGGCTCTGCATGCATATCATATCGAATTCACCCACCCTGTCACGCGTGAATACATCACATTCGAAACCGATTACCCGGAAGATATCAGAAGAGCAATAGAAGAACTAAGATAATTAACAAGAAAGACCTTCGTTCAGAAGGTCTTTCTTAGTTATGTCATTAATTATTGTCAGCCGGATCTAGTTTCTCCATCTCTCTGAAGGCGTCCTGGCCTGCATATCTGAATTTGGCAAAGCTGCCATTCTGAAGCAGTTCATAGAATACCGCCCTTCCGAGACAAATGTATCCGTGTGCGATAAAGACCGGGATCTCTGCAAGCATACCTATTAATACGATTGATGTCTGAGACAAATTGTATCTCATCACCAGATCAGATAATACCAGTGAAGGTGCATAACCCAGCATCAGATACGGCAGATAGAATAACAGAAGCCTTACATAATTCATCCTGTTGCCGGTCATCATTATCTTGCTCTCGGACAGCACCTGCGTGATACCCTTTGATGGATCATCAGCCAGTATATAGAATGCCTGAGAGAAATTGATTGTTGCTATTATTCCCGGGATCACGAACAACATCGACCAGAACCCTACTATGAGGACCTGAACTATGAACAACGCCAGCGTCTTGCCGTACATGCTGAATCCCTCAGAAATGGCACGGTACTCGACTTTGCGGTTCCTTATATAAGTCAGAGTATACAGAGCCTCTCCGAATTTGAACACTCCGGTAAAAAACATCCCGTAGAAATACATGACAAGAGGCGTTCTAGGCATTACCTGAAGGAGCTGCCTGTCGTATGCTCCCGTTCTGCTCATTAAATCAACATTGGTGACAGGAAAGAAAATGCTCGCTGTCTCAGGGATCCAGTTGAGGAAGATGTAAATAATCATAACGCCAACAAGGAAACTCATAAGAGTTCCCTTGCTGTGGCTTCTACACTTAGTGATTATTCTTACGGGATGCTCCCGCACTATGTAGTGACCGTTGATATTATCAGGCATATCTTATCTGAGCTCGGCCTTGCACTTATTGGCAAGAACCTTGATAATTCCGTTCATCTTCTTCTCAATCTGCTTGGAAGTCATTGTTGAGTCATCATTACCTATCTTGAGGCTGAGCATGACAGACTTCTTTCCAGCAGGGATCTGCTTGCCGCGGTATTCCTCGACAAACTTGAGCTCCTTGACCATGTACTTAATAGATTCCTTGATCTGTTCCCATGTAACAGACTCATCAACAAGCAGTGACAGATCCTGTTCAACAAGCGGATAAGTAGGAAGCTGCTGGTACTCATTAGTTCTTGATGGGAACGGAACGAGCATTTCTGTATTGATCTCGAAAGCAGCTGCCTTGACATTCTTGATACCGGATTCTGTCAGAGCTGCAACGGAGATAAGTCCGATAGAACCTATTACCTTCTTGCCGCTCAGTACATTGAGCCATACCTTCTCATCAGCCCATGATGGCTTATCTTTCTGCTTGAATGTAAGAGGCTCGAAGTGACAATATCCGGGCATTCCTTCGATAACGCCCTTGACTCTGTAGAAGAGCTCAGGAGCATTCTTTCCTGCTGCAACACCGGTTATAAGGTTCTTGTGAACAGGCAGAGTCTCTTCTTCAGTAGAAGGATGATATTCGCCCTTCTCGAATACCTGAGTGTTCTCGAAGATGCAGAATTCGTCAAAGTATCTCTCGTTCTTGTCAATTGCCTCGAGCATACCAGGGATCAGTGATGATCTGAGTATACCAAGCTCCGGTGCCGGAGGTGTTGCAAGTCTGATGCTGTTTGCAGTATCGATCTTAGCTGCATGGATATACTTCTCGTCGATCCAAGGGTATGTGAAAATCTCATTGAATCCGCATCTGAAAGCGAGGAACTCTCTGAGCTTTCTTGTAAGATCTGCCTTGACCTGATTAACAGAGTGTTCGAAGCTGACTTTGAGTGGCTGCTTCTTGAAATACTCATATCCGATAAGTCTTGCAATATCTCCGAGTATATCATCGTGGATCGAAACATCACCTGTTGATCTCCATGTAGGTGCGATGCAGTGGTATACGCCATTGTCAAAGCTTACTTCATAACCGAGTCTGACAAGGATATCCTCGATCTCAGACTGTTCGATTACTTCTCCGAGTCTCTCATCAAGGAAGGCCTGTGTGATGTCAATAACAGCGTTCTCTGTCTTTACAGGATAGCAGTCTGTGAAAGCCTTAATCTGGCACTCAGGATAAATCTCTTTAAAGAGCTCAAGTGCAAGAGCAACTCCGAGGTCTGCTCTCTGAGTATCGATGCCCTTCTCGTATCTCAGGGCTGCATCTGTCTTCTCATTGAAGTAGCTTGTAGTTCTTCTGATTCCAGGCGCAGTGAATACAGCAGCCTCGAGTACTATGGAAGTTGTTGTGTCGAGTACTGAATCTTTCTTGCCGCCCTTGATACCTGCAAGGTTCATAGGCTCTACTGTATCGCAGATGACAAGGTGATCAGGTGTCAGATCAAGATCCTTCTCGTCAAGAAGAACCAGCTTCTCGCCCTCATGAGCAAGTCTGACAACTATCTTGTCGCCTTCGACATGAGTGCTGTCATATGCGTGCTGAGGCTGGCCTACAGCCATGAGAACAAAGTTAGTGATATCTACGAGCGCATTGATAGGTCTCATACCTCCATTGGTGATGAGAGTCTTCATCCATGCAGGGGATTCCTTTACGTAGACATTATCAATGATAGTAGCAGTGAATCTAGGACATCTGTCAGGTTCCTGAATCTCTACAGGATACTCAGGAAGTCCCTGTGGAAGCTGAGTCGGATACGGCTTGAGCGGAACCTTGTAAATAGCAGCCAGCTCTCTTGCAACTCCAAGATGGCCCCACAGATCAGGTCTGTTGGAAAGTGACTTGTTATCGACCTCAAGGATGACATCGTCAAGTCCGGCTACCTCTGCTACACACTGACCTACTTCACAATCGATACCAAGTTCAGTGAAGTCTACGATCTCTCTCTCGTCTGAAGGCGGGAAAATATCTCCAAGGTAGACTTCTGTCGCACCGCAGATCATTCCGTATGACTTCTCTCCTCTGAGCTTGGATTCCTTGATCAGAACAGGCTCGCCTTCGCCATGCCATACAACCTCAGCGCCAGGCTTGGATACACATACCTTGTGACCTTCTGTAAGGTTGGAACCTCCGCATACGATCTGCTTAAGCTCATCTTCGCCTACATCAACGATACAGACCTTGAGAGCGTCTGCGTTAGGATGTGCTTTGATCTCCTTGATCTCGCCTACTACGATATCGTGGAACTTGTCAGCAGTGTTGATTATATTCTCGACCTCTACAGTTCTCATTGTGAGGTCGTATGCGATCTGCTCATAAGTAAGATCCTTAGGCAGATCAACATATCTTTCCAGGAATTTAAGTGAAATATTCATTGTCAGCCTCCCTTACTACTTGAACTGCTTGAGGAATCTAAGATCTGCGCTGTGGAAGAGTCTTACATCATCTACTCCGTAACGCATCATTACCAGTCTGTCCAGACCAATGTTGGTATAGAATCCTGTCCATTCATCCGGATCAAGGTTAGCAGCTCTTAGTACATTAGGATGGATAACGCCACCAGGCATTACTTCGATCCAGCCATTATGGTTGCAGGCCTTGCAGCCTTTGCCTCCGCACAGGAGACATTCCATATCTATTTCGTAGCCAGGCTCTGTGAACGGGAAGAATCCTTCTCTCATTCTGACATTGACCTTGCGTCCGAATACCTTCTCAAGAATAGTCTCTATCATTACTCTGCCGGAGCTGAACGATACATTCTTGTCAACGATAAGAGCCTCATACTGGAAGAATGCTCTTTCATGTCTGGCATCGGTTGTCTCATTACGGTACACTCTGCCAGGATAAACGAATCTTGCAGGAGCTCCATGCTCGAGAAGATATCTTACAGAACCACCTGTGAGGTGAGGTCTGAGACAAAGTCTCTCATTACCTCTCTTGTTCTCTGTTCCCTCCAGCCAGTAAGTATCCATTGATGCTCTTGCCGGGTGGTCTGCAGCAAAGTTGAGATTGTCGAAAGCGAACTTCTCGCTGCTGATATCATCTTCACTATATATTTCAAAGCCAAGGGATCTAAAGGCATCATTAAGGTCATAGCACATCTGTGTGATCGGATGAAGCGCGCCTTTACTCACTTCAATACCCGGAAGTGTGAGGTCGATCTCGCCTTCTACTACGGAAGCTTTGGCGACGAGCTCTTCTTCCTTCTCTTTGATTTTCTCTGCGAAAAGATTCTTTACCTCATTGGCCTTCATTCCGACAGACTTACGCATGTCAGGGTCGAGACCACCGAGACTTTTGAGAACCTCCTGCAGAGAGCTCTTCTTTCCGGTAAGTTCCTTACGGATAGCCTCAAGAGCATCTCTGTCTGATGCAGAGCTGATCCGTTCGAAACCCTCCTTTCTTATCTGTTCGAGCTTTTCTAACATTGGTAATTCCTCCTTAGCTTATTTATCTATTTCATTAAACATTGACTTATCAATAGTATCACTATGCTTTGGACATTATCAACAAAAATATGGTCTGATGTTGTGCTAAATAACAAATCAATATACATCGTGTCCGCGATCGACCATACCTTTGCCGGTATAGATCTTAGGTTCCTCTTCTCCTCTGAGAACTCTCAGGGCTCCGGCAGCCATAGCTTCCTGCTCTACTTCATTTTCATAGATATATACAGGTGCGATCCATTCGACATATTCCTTGATTCCATCGATGAGTGACTGGAATCTTGTGTATCTGCCAGTGATCAGTATCGCATCGACCTGGCCCTTGAGAACAACGGCCATGGAACCCATGTACTTAACGATGTTATAGCCCATAGCCTCCCAGATGAGATTAGCCTGCTCATCTCCGCTCTTGGCTCTTGAATAGATCTCATCAGCATCAGATGTACCGAAGTGCGAAACGAAGCCTCCGGTGCCCGTGCAAAGCTTTCTCATGGAATCTACTGTATGGTCTGCATGATGGTCCTCGATGTAATCAAGAACGCCCATAAGCGGCAGAGATCCTGTTCTTGTAGCGGTAAAAGGTCCGTCGCCGCCTGCGCCTTCGTTGCAGTCGATCTGACGGCCGCAATCATGTGCGGCAATAGTTATTCCGCCATCGATATGGGCAACAATGAGTCTGGACTTCTTGTAATCCATTCCATTCAGCTTGCAATGCTTCATGGCTGTGCCGCGGAGATTAAGTGCATGAGACTCTGTTCTCCTTTCGATCTCCTTGACGCCTGTGATTCTTGCTACATTCGGGAATTCATCAACGCAGATAGGATCTACCATAAATAATCTTCCGCCATATCTTGTCTGCATTACCTTGGCAAGCTGCATACCAAGGACTGAAGGATGGATCGTATGACCTACATTGTTCCTGATATCCTCAAGAAGCAGATCATTAGCCTCAAATGTTCCTGACGGTACAGGATAGCATCCTCCACCACGTCCTACAAATGCATCAACATCACTGAGGTCTATATTGTTTTCAGCGACGAATTTGTCTATGACTTCGAGTCTGTAGTCCAGCTGATCATTTACATTCTTAAATGAATTAAGGACTGATGCATCATGCGAAACAGAAGTCTCAAGGACTTTCCTGTTATCATAGAACAATGCAAGTTTAGTCGATGTTGAACCAGGATTGATCGTGAATATCTTGAATCTGTAATCTTTCATTAGTTCACCTCATATCGCAGTAAAATAATACAGTGGCGCCCATTCCCGGAGCCACTGTTATTCGTAACTGTATTACAGTCGGTCTCCGGTTGATCCTAGAAGATAAAGCTGCCGATCCTTGTAAAGGCCGGAATAAATGCAGCTGAAAAGATCAGCATCATTTTGATAAGTGTATCAAGTGACTGAACCGCTGTATTCTCAAAATGTCTTCCTGAATTATTGATTGAGTTGATAACTATGAAACCTGCAACTACTGCTCCACCCAGGAAGGAAATAAGCACATCAAGTCCGAAGAAAAGTCCTGTTACAGCAGGGGCTGCAACTGCAATAGCAGCAGGTACAAGAGTTCCTCTCAGAGAGCCTGTAGCGCCCTCTTCGTCTACTCTGCCGAGATTCCTGAGTGCTACATGGCCGGTAATGCGGACAGACTGAAGTGTCAGGCCGAAGAGAAGCATAACAATAGCAGCACCTCCGATAAGGCCGGCAAATGACTTGATGCTGATGACATTAAGAGTTACAACCTGTGAAACATATGCAATCGCAAGCAGCATTGCTGCTGACGAAATCACTGTCAATGTTGCTGTGTAGGATTTAACGCTGATGCCGGATCTTACTGAAGCCGACATAAGAGCATCAGAGACAGCTGTTTCAAGTTCTGATTCCTGATCTGTATCAAGGCTGATGATCTCGGAAGTGTTGCGGCTGAGAATGCTGAGGCCATAAACAGCAGCAATTGTAATATTGATCGAGCTGAATCCGACTGCTGCCAGAGCAACTCCGTAATAACCGGCAAAATTGAATGTTACAGAAACAGCCGCAATAATCACAGCAGCATAAATAACTGTTGTGATCATTCCTGTTCCTAAATTGAATATAACAGATGCATGTCTTCCGAGCATTCTGTCTGACTTGACGTTAGCAATATGGACCTTGCTGTCCTGTGAGAACAGCTTGGAAACCTCTCCAAGAATGATGCCGGCAGCAATACCGGTACAGATCGTATAAGCATATACGAATGACTGGAGGATCATATTACTGAAATAGAAAGATATAGCACCTGTAAGTATACCTGAAGTAATTACAGGGACAGTCGATGAAGATGCAGGTCTTCCCGGACGTCCGCCTCTGTATACAAGAATGCCTATAACGGATGCTATGATACCGCAGGCAAGTACGATCAATGGGAATTTAGCTGCTGAATCAGCTGTAAAGGTTGATGTGATACCTGAGGTTGCAACACCGACCTCGGCAAGCATGATAGCAGCGGCACCTGAAATCATAGTTGATTCAAGGATATCTGAACCAAATGCTGTAATAAAGCCATTGGCATCGGTAAAGTCTTCATCTGATGCAGCCATAGCGTAAGCCGCGGAATACACAGATCCGCCCGAATTAAGGAACAGAGCGGAAGAAGAAGCACCAAGTGCCATTGCAAAAGCGGAACCGGAAAATGAGAATTTGTCATTGCCGATGAAAATCATGCTCAGAAGAAGCAGTGCGGTTCCGGCAATTATGAAGCCTTCGATTGCACCTGTTCTGTATGAAGCCTTCAAAGATGTAGTAATGTCTCCCTCTCCGGCTGCATTAACTGATGCAGGAATACCTGTAGAAGCACATCCGGATGAAACAATAACTGCTGCAAAGCAAATAACCGCTCCGATCAGGTACGCAGCGGTATTAATCCATGATGTTCCCACTCCAAGAGCTATCGCAATTATTACAACGAATAGAATTGTAAGCGGATACTGAAATCTTCTGTAATTAGCATTCCTTGTTCTGAGAATACCGATAAGCCTTGCTATACTGTCTCCCTTGCCTCTCCTGGTCCTGAGCCATGACTGCAGAACTATGGCAGCAAGAACAGCTGCAAGTACGCAAAGTAAAACTAAAATCTTAAGCATAAACTATCTGTCCTGAACAGAAACAATTACGATTAATTGAAAATAGCTACAATAGCAAGAGATATAACGATATATACGATAGCACAGACTGTTGTGATCTTAGCAAGAAGTGCATCATATCCTCTGCTCTTCTTCTTACCGAATAACTGCTCAGCACCACCTGCGATTGAACCTGACAGTCCGTCACTGTTACTTGACTGAAGCAGAATGCTGACGATAAGAATGATACTTGAAACAAGAAGAATTATCATTAAAGCTGTATGCATGTCTTCCTCCATTAATTATAAATGTGATAAAAGTGTCCGACTCCGGAATTCCCGAAATCGAACACTTTACTATAACACCCTTTGAATTCAGTGTCAATGAATGCTTCTACTTAAGAGCATTAGCTGCATCAGCGATAGCAGCAAGATCATCTGCCTTAAGACTTGCACCACCGATGAGTCCGCCATTGATGTCAGGCTTTGACAGAAGATCAGCAGCGTTTGATGGCTTCATGCTGCCACCGTAGAGGATCAGCATCTGGTCAGCTACTTCATTGCTGTACATTCCGCCCATGACTCCTCTGATGAATGCGCACATTTCCTCTGCCTGATCAGGAGTTGCAGTCTTGCCTGTTCCGATAGCCCAGATTGGCTCGTAAGCAATAACGACCTTAGCAACATCGGAGATAGGCATAGCTTCGAAATCTGCGATCAGCTGGCTTGCAACAAATGTCTGCTCACCCTGAGCTTCTCTGACTTCAAGAGACTCACCTACGCACAGGATCGGTGTGATACCTGCAGCGATAAGAGCCTTGAGCTTGAGGTTGACAGTCTTGTCTGTCTCGCCAAAATACTCTCTTCTCTCAGAGTGACCGACGATGCAGTAATCTACGCCGATCTCCTCGAGCATAGGAACGGAAATCTCGCCTGTGAAAGCTCCGGATGGCTCAAAGTGAACATTCTGAGCTCCGAACTTGATTCCGCTGCCGGCAAGTGCCTTACCGAGCTCGGAGAGCTGTGTGAAAGGTGCAAGAACAGCTACGTCCTCAGCATTCTCGAGATTCTTAGCCTTGATTTCTTCAGCGAAGCTTACTGCCTCAGCTGTAGTCTTATGCATTTTCCAGTTACCTGCGATGAGAAACTTCTTCATTGTTGTAATACCCTTTCTTGAATTTATTTATCTTCGATGATAGCGATTCCAGGAAGCTCCTTGCCTTCAAGGAATTCAAGGCTTGCGCCTCCGCCTGTACTGATGTGAGTCATTTTGTCTGCTAAACCGAACTGAGTTACAGCAGCTGCACTGTCACCGCCGCCGATAACTGTTGTTGCATCAAGTTCAGCGAGACATTCTGCTACAGCCTTAGTTCCGACTGCAAAGTTCTCCATCTCGAATACACCTACAGGACCATTCCAGACAACAGTCTTAGCGGTCTTAAGTGTATCGCTGAAGAGCTTGATAGTAGCAGGTCCGATATCCATTCCCATTCTGTCATCCGGAATAGAATCAACAGGATAAACATCATATGGGGAATCATTAGCAAAGTCATAGGATGCAACTACGTCTACAGGAAGAAGGAACTTAACACCCTTCTCCTCTGCCAGTTTGAGGATATCTGATGCAAGACCGATACCTTCTTCGTCAAGAAGAGACTTACCGATCGAATATCCCTGAGCCTTGAAGAATGTATATGCCATTCCTCCGCCGATGATGAGGATGTCTACTTTGTTAAGCAGGCTTGTGATGACCGAAATCTTGTCCTTGACCTTAGCTCCGCCCATGATTGCAGCGAAAGGTCTTTCAGGATCATTCACAGCTTCACCAAGGAACTTGAGCTCCTTCTCGATGAGGAAGCCTGAAACTGCAGGAATATAGTCAGCAATTCCTGTGGTGGATGCATGTGCTCTGTGGGAAGTACCGAATGCCTCCTGAACGAATATGTCTCCAAGCTCTGAAAGCTCACGTGCAAATTCAGGATCATTCTTCTCTTCTTCGGCGCGGTATCTTACATTCTCGATAAGCATTACTTCGCCGCCCTTGAGAGCCTTTGCAGCTGCCTTGACTGTATCATCAACAACTACATCAGAAGCTACGAGCTTAACTTCCTTGCCAAGATACTCGCTGAGCCTCTTAGCTACAGGAGCAAGACTCATTTCAGGAACTGCTTTGCCCTTAGGTCTTCCAAGGTGAGACATTATTACGATTGCTGCTCCGTCATCAATAAGATAGTTGATTGTCGGAAGAGCAGCTCTGATTCTGGTATCATCGGTAATCTTGCCGTCCTTGAGAGGAACGTTGAAGTCACATCTCATAACAGCAGTCTTGCCTGCCCAGTTAACGTCTTTGACTGTTTTCTTCATTTGGATTCTCCTTAAAGTTTATCCTTAAAATTTATAATCATATCTATTTAATCATAGACTCAGGATTTACAAAGTCAAGTATTACTTTTAAACAAATTGTGCCGTGCTTGAATACACGGCACTTTCAAAAAACAATTATTGAAAAACATTAAATAATAGTAAAATCAGGACACCTTGATACCTGATGCAGCTTCGAAATGGTATTTGACTATGCCAAGATCGAGCTTGCTGAATGGTCCCGGGAAGGCTCTTACTTTGACCTTGTTGCCCTTGAGCTCGAACATGAATCTCTGCTGATCCATTGCTGTCGGAGCAAGCAGAGCCGCATTGACACCCTTCCTGAACCAGATAGGATAATCTGCATCCCCAAGTACAACTTCATTGAATGCCTTTGACTTGTGTGGATGACCATCTTCATTGCCATAACCGATCGCAATGACTGCTACGATCTTCTCGCCTTTGCCAATCTCGCACGCTGACGGAACCTTGCGGTATGTGCCGCCGACCCAGCATGTCCTGAGTCCCATCTGCTGTGCCTTGAGGACGACCTGCTCTCCGTAATAACCGCAGCGTTCTTCTATTGTGTCAGATTTACGTCCGATAAGGGCGATATAATTATTGACATTCCTGAAATTGCCGTAGTAAGTAATAAGCCTTACACCAAGGGAATTGAATGCCTTTGGTTCATTGAGGATAAGCTGCATATGCAGCCCGCTCTTGTTATTGAGCTGTTCGATGAATTCAGACAGCTCACTGACATGCTCTTCAGAGATTGGTTCGTCCTTAAAATCTCTGACAGAGTGTCTCTCACTCATTGCCTTCATTAAATCCATGATTAGCACCTCATTTCAGCCTAGCAATAACTTTTTAATTGTAGAGCCTATTCAGCTGACAGACAAATACCTCTCAGACGGCATACAGAGCATTCGGGCTTCCTGGCATGGCATATCCTGCGGCCATGGAAGATCAGCAGATGATGCGCCCTTATCCACTGGTCTTCGGGGAGTCTCTGCATAAGGCTCTCTTCAGTAGCTGTAACATCCTTAGCGTCTGTAATACCTATTCTGTTTGCAACTCTGAATACATGTGTATCAACAGCGATCCTCGGTACACCAAATCCTTCGGCAAGTACCACATTTGCAGTCTTCCGGCCGACGCCGGGAAGCGAAACAAGATCATCAAAGTTATCCGGCACGATGCCGTCAAACTTATCAAGGAGCATCTTTGAGAGCTTGATGATATTTGCTGACTTGTTCTTGTACAGACCTATGGTCCGGATGATGTCCTCAACATCTTCTCTGCTCGCCTGACTCAGAGCAGCAGGATCAGGATACTTTGCAAACAGAGCCGGAGTTACCTTGTTCACACTGACATCAGTAGTCTGAGCTGAAAGAACAACTGCGACAAGCAGTTCAAATGTATCAACATGATCAAGAGCGCACATTGCGTCAGGATGCATGAGCTCCAGTTCATAAATTACCTTGGGAATCAGTTCACTGCTGATAAGTTTACACATATTTTGAAAGATTTTCTTGTCTTACATTGACAAATCAGGATGTCAATCTTATAGTAATAGTGAAAGATGTATACAATCATACAGATTGTATTTACACTATTATCTTAACACATTTCCAGATCAGCATGGTGAAAAAAATGGATAGTTATTCAAATGACAAATCAAACCAGCCACTTTCGGCCGGACTTTACCAGGAAATCCAGAAAGACATCCTTTCCGGTGCTATACCTTCTGATTCCAAACTCACCGAAGCCGCTGTATGCAAGAGATACAACGTAAGCCGTACGCCTGTAAGGGAGGCTTTCAGGCAGCTTGAGGCAGACGGCCTTATCGAGAATATACCTAACAGAGGAGCCTTTGTTACGGGACTTACCCGCAGAGATATTTCGGATCTCTTTGATCTTCGCACATTGTTTGAGATCCAGGCTGTTGAATGGGCCATCAAGAGAATGTCTGCTGAGGACATTGATGCACTCAGAGAGACAGTAGAATTCATGGAATTTTATACACTCAAGGATGACATTGAGAAAGTCCTCTCATTCAACTCTCAGTTCCACAATATCATCTACGCAGGAACCAAGGACCGCATGATACAGAAGACTTTGTTTGCATACCAGTCATATCTCAAGCATTCAGCCCCTGCCAAGACCTTCACCGGTGATTATCTCAGAACTATCCTTGATGAACATAAGGCAATCTTTGCTGCTGTTGAGCAGAAGAATGTTGCTGCAGGACGCAAGGCTATGGAATATCACATGGAACAGTCCAAGCTCCGCAGGATTTCCAAGTATTTCTAGAGTTAACAAACTATTTACACATGAAGAAAAGCACGATCCGTAATGTGGATCGTGCTTTTTCGATAATGTTGTTATTGTTTACTTAGGTTCAAAGTCGAATCCGCTGAATACTGGTTCTCCAGTGTATTCTCTGGTCTCCTCTTCTCCTCTCAGGACTCTGAGAGCGCCTTCTGCGAGAGCTTCCATTTCAAAGTCTCCGCCATATGCCTTGACCGGAGCTATCCAGCCTGCATATTTACGGATATTCTCTATGAATTCCTCGTCATTGCTGACACCACCTGTCATTATGATGGCATCGACTTTGCCCTCAAGTACGCATGCGTAGGATCCGATATACTTCGCAAGATTGTATGCAAAAGCATCATAGACCAGTGAAGCCCATTTGTCTCCTGAGTCTCTCATCTTCTTGAGCTCTATGTTGTCATCTGTACCTGACAGTGACTTGAGACCTCCGGTCTTTGAAACAAGAGACTTGATGTCTTCAAAGCTGTATTCGCCTGAGGTGCACATCTTAGCAAATGGAAGAAGCGGCACATAACCTGATCTGTTAGGCGCCATAGGTCCGTCACCATTGACTACATCATTGGCATCGACCATTCTGCCCTGCTTGTGTGCAGCGATTGAAAGACCTCCGCCCACATGACATACGATGAAGTTGCATTCATCATATCTCTTGCCGAGCTCTGCTGCCATGCGCCTTGCGACCTCTTTCTGGTTGAGGACATGCACATGTGATTCTCTGTAGATGCCCTTGATTCCGGATATCCTTGCTATATCTTCGAACTCGTCTACATCAGGCGGATCGATGACATATGCCGGCTTGCCAAGAGCTGTCGAGAATTCTCCGATGATCTGAGATCCCAGGACTGCCGGGTGATCTGCTATCCTTCCGGACATAGCATCTACGAGCATCTTCTGATTTACAGGGAATATACCGCCGGGAGTCGATTCAAGACCTCCGGAGTAAGCTGCAAAGGCATCCATATCCCTGAGCTGGAAGCCATGGCTGTGAAGCACAGCCATGACCACACCTACTCTGAACGGACGCTGAGAGTTCACTGTAGGAAACTGCTTGAGAACCTCACGTTCATGAGAGATGTTTTCCTTGAATATGCACTTCTCATCTTCGAAGACAGCACACTTGGTCGATGTTGAACCAGGGCTGATAGTGAATATTCTATAACTCATATCTGTTACCTTGATTAAGCTTCTGCTTTGGCATCCTTGATTGACTGGATCAGCAGAGGAACTACCTTGAAGAGATCTCCTACGATTCCATAATCAGCGATCTCGAACATAGGAGCGTTCTCATCCTTATTGATTGCGATGATGTATTCAGACTCCTGCATACCTGCCTTGTGCTGGATAGCACCGGAAATACCAAGAGCGATATAAACCTTAGGATGTACAGTCTTACCTGTCTGTCCTACCTGATGGTCTGCTGTCATCCATCCTGCATCAACTACAGCACGGGATGATCCGACAACACCGCCGAGTACATCTGCGAGTTCCTCAGCGAGAGCGATACCGCCGTCAACGTCCTTAGCGATACCACGACCTACAGAAACGATATAGTCAGCACCGATGAGGTCGACAAGCTTCTTAGCAGCCTTTACTACCTCTACTACCTCAGTGTGTACATCAGCTTCTGTAAGCTCGAAATCAGGATGTACGATCTCTACCTTCTTAACGCCTTCCTCATCGAAAGGTCTTCTCTTCATTACGCCCGGACGTACAGTTGCCATTGCAGGTCTGAATCTTGGGCATACGATGGTAGCCATGAGGTGTCCGCCGAATGCAGGACGTGTCATCTTGAGGTTGGTGTTTACATCGAACATCTTTGTCTCAAAGTTGGTGTTGTCTACATCAACGTTTGATCCTGTTCTCAGGAACTCAACATAACCGTTAAGATCTACGTCAAGATGTGTACAGTCTGCGCAAAGTCCTGTGTGAAGTCTTGCAGCACATCTAGGAGCGAGGTCTCTTCCGATGTGGGAAGCGCCGTAGATCATGATCTCAGGCTTGAACTCCTCTACTGCGTCAACGATGACTTTGGTATAAGCATCTGTAGTGTAATTCTTGAGGAGCGGGCTGTTGTATACATATACTCTGTCAGCACCGTATCCGCCGAGCTCTGCTGCGATATCATCAACATCATCGCCAAGCAGGATTCCGCACAGCTCTACGCCGAGCTCATCAGCGAGCTTGCGGCCCTCAGAAATAAGTTCGAAAGTTGTAGGCATCATTTTGCCCTGACGCTGCTCACAGAAAACCCAAACGTTCTTGAAAGCAGCTATATCTGCACTGTTGTAAGCCATGTCAGTCCTCCTTTCCTAGATGATGTGCTTGCTTGTGAGCATATGAGCAAGCTTGTCAGTGGTTTCCTTGCCAGAGCCTTCGAGCATCATGCCAGGCTCCTTTACAGGAGGTGCGAATGACTTATAGATATTAGTCGGGGATCCCTTAAGACCGATAGTAGTTGCATCGATCAGCTCATGATCCTTGAGTGCGTCATAGTCCATGATAGTAAGAGGCTTATCCCAGCACTCGATTGTTCCGCGAACGTTCATATATCTTGGCTCGTTGAGCTCCTTGATACATGTGATCATGCATGGAGTGTGGACCTTGACTGTCATATATCCGTCTTCGAGCATTCTCTTGATTGTGAGAACATTGCCATCCTTCTTGACTTCGCCTGCATATGTTACCTGTGGCAGGTGGAGTTTTTCAGCAATCTGTGGTCCTACCTGAGCGGTATCTCCATCGATAGCCTGACGGCCTGCGATGATGATATCGTCATCATCAACACCATAAGTATCGATAGCTGCAGCGATGATCTGAGATGTTGCATATGTATCAGATCCGCCGAACTGTCTTGCGGAGATCAGTACTGTCTCATCTACTCCCATAGCGAGAAGCTCTCTCAGCATTGGCTCAGCCTGCATAGGGCCCATTGTGAAAGCTACGACCTTGCAGCCATATTCATCCTTCAGTGAAAGTGCTTCCTCAACTGCGTTGAGGTCATCAGGATTGATGATGGTCTGCATTGAAGCACGGTTCAGAGTACCGTCTTCGTTCACTGCTACCTTACCGGAGGTATCAGGAACCTGCTTAACTGTTACCATTATTTTCATTGTCCTTACCTCCTTGTATTACTTGAGAAGACCATTAGCTATTACGAGCTGCTGGATCTGTGATGTTCCTTCGAAGATCGAGAGGATACGAGCGTCTCTGTAAAGTCTCTCAACCTTGTACTCCTGGATATATCCATATCCGCCGTGGATCTGTACAGCCTTATAAGCGCATCTGTTAGCTGCTTCAGCTGCGAAGAACTTAGCCTTTGAGCAAGCTGCGCCTGCTTCAGGGTCATTAGCGTCCTTGAGAACTGCAGCGTGATATGTGAGCTGTCTTGCAGCTTCTACTTCTGCAGCCATCTCAGCGATCATGAAGCTTACGCCCTGGAAATCAGCGATTCTTCTGCCGAACTGCTTTCTTTCCTTTGCATATTTAACAGCTTCGTCAAGTGCGCACTGAGCAAGACCTACAGACATTGCAGCAACGCCGAGACGTCCGCCGTCAAGAGTCTTCATAGCATACTGGAATCCCTTGTGGAGAGGTCCGATCAGGCAGTCCTTGGTAACGACTACATCTTCAAATACTACGTCGCATGTAGGATATCCCTTGATACCCATCTTCTTCTCAGGTGCTCCGAGAGAAACGCCAGGAAGATGCATGTCAACGATGAACATTGAGATTCCTCTTGAACCCTTCTGCTTGAGATCAGTCTTAGCGAAGATGATGATCCAGTCTGCCATTGGTGCTCCTGAAATGAAGCACTTACGTCCGTTGATTACATATCCATCTTCAGTCTCGATGGCTGTAGTTGTTGTTCCGCCGGCATCTGAACCTGCACCAGGCTCTGTAAGACCGAATACGAGAATCTTCTCTCCTCTTGCTACTGGAGGCAGATACTTCTTCTTCTGATCTTCATTTCCTGCGAGCATCAGAGGGCCTCCGCCGAGGGAGTTAGAAGTATTTGCATAGATAGAGAGAACAAGATCCTGACGTGAGAGTTCCTCATTCATGATTACGTATGAGAGATAGTCTCCGCCTGCTCCGCCGTATTCAGTCGGGATCTTGACACCCATGAATCCGTACTTAGCCATCTTGTTGTGCATATCCCAGTTGAACTCGCCAGTGGTATCGAGTTCTTCCTGCAGCTCTTTAGTGAACTCTGTCTCAGCGAACTGACGGAAGAGCTTCTGCTGCATGGCATGTTTCTTGTCAAGAATCATATATTCCTCCTTGGATTAAGATTTGAATTGAATATCTTATTGTGGAATCTCGTGGCTGCTCTTTCCCTGTGTAAGGACCTCATATATAGAATCAACTCCGCAGCGAGCCATTGATTCAGCAGCTTCTTCAGTGAAGAATGCCATATGAGGTGTATGCACGAAATTAACGAATGAACGGAGATATTTGAGTTTGAACCAAGGCATTCCTTCGGTCTTAACGATATCTTCGTTGTGTGGAACATGGATAATTCCTGTTTCACCAGGGAATGCATCCATGAAGAGAGCACCGATCTTCTCGGTTTCCATGCCCTCGATGAGAGCATCAACATCACAGAGCTCACCTCTTGCATTGTCGATGAGGATTACTCCATCCTTCATCTTAGCGATTGCTTCCTTGTTGATCATGCCCTTAGTAGATGGCAGAAGCGGTGTGTGGATTGTGATGATATCTGACTCTCTGTAAAGTGTGTCAAGATCAACATACTCTGCGATCTTTCTGACTTCATCGCTTTCGTATACATCGTTAGCGAGGATTCTGCATCCGAATCCGGTCAGAATCTTGCATACTGTAGCGCCGATCTTGCCTGTTCCCATGACACCGACTGTGAGTGAGCGCATTTCCTTGCCCATTTTGCCCTTGAGGGTGAAATCGTTGTCATCTGTGTTGTACATAGCCTTCTTGAACTTCCTGATGGAGATCAGCATAGCCATGATTGTATATTCAGCTACTCCGTTAGGAGCGTATGAACCGTTGCAAAGTCTGAATCCGAGCTTGCGTGCATATTCTACGTTCATGTGGTTGTAGCCGACGCATCTTGAAGCAAGAACCTGAACACCATATCCCTTAAGTGTGTCAAGTACTTCATTTGAATAATCCGACTGACCAAGTGTTGTTACACCGTCAGCTCCCTCAGCCATTGAGACTGTTGAAGCATCAAGATTTGCCTGAGTTGATACAAGATCGATACCATACTCTTTGCACATGCTCTCGATAATCGGTTTTTCATCTGGTCTTACTTCATAAGCAGCAATTCTCATTTCTTATTCCTCCATTAATACATGTAAGTTGTCTGAATAGTATGAAAAGTGGGCTAGTCCCAAATAATCTCGTTAGTCTCTGAGAGCCGGATCCATAGATACAGCAGCGCCATCTGCGATCATCTTGCTGATTTCTTCGTCTGTGTATCCGTACTGTGAAAGGATCTCTTCAGTGTGCTCTGCAAGATAAGGTCCCCTGTTGTAATCCGGAAGTCCGTTCTCTTTGAACATTACAGGAGGTCTTACAAGAGTACGCTTGTTGCCGTTTGAGTACTGCATTTCATAGAAGATGTCAGATGCCCATGCCTGCTTGTCGACAAGGAGTGCATCCCAGTTCTGAGCAACAGCATAAGGAATATCTGCTGCGTCAAGAACCTTGCACCACTCATCGCAGTTCCTTGTCAGGAAGAGCTCGTTCATCCATGCAGAGAACTCTTTTCTGTTAGGTACGAGATTCTTCTGTGGGTAGTATCTTGCATCATCAGCCATCTCAGGATGTCCTACAGCATTCATGAATATCGGATAATGTCTGTCATACTGAGGCATTGCGATCTGCAGCCACTGGTCATCCTTGGTCTGGTAAACCATTGTCAGAGGGTTGCCGTTCTCCCATCTTTCCATAGGGAATCTGCAGCTATCTGAACCATACTGGCTTGCCTGGAGCATCAGGGAAACGTCCCATACTGCACTGTGGAAGAGAGATACTACTACCTGATCTCCCTCACCTGTCATCTTAGCCTTGTAGAGAGCAGCGAGAACGCCAGCAGCAAGGTTCATAGCAACCTGATGGTCGCCGAAGCCCTGAACTGTGAGCATTGGTGTGCTTTTCTTGTCTCTCAGAGGTCCGAGGATTCCGCCACGAGCATAGAATGCTGTGAAGTCAAATCCTGGAAGGTCCTTGTCCGGTCCCTTCTCGCCGTATCCTGAGATATAACCCATTACCAGTGATGGATACTTAGCATGAAGAGTATCCCAGTCGAGTCCTGCTCTCTTGAGAGGTCCCTGTCTCCAGTTGCAGATGAATACGTCTGCATCAGCAATCAGCTTCTCAAGAGCAGCTCTTCCTTCTTCTGACTTGGTGTTAAGAGCGATACATCTCTTGCCTGCATTCTCAAGGTCATATGAAGTGTTCTCTTTCTGATCGAGAGGACGGCCTTCATTAACTGCAGTGTATCTGAGAGGGTCTCCCATAGGAGCCTCAACCTTGATTACGTCAGCGCCAAGATCTGCAAGGAATCTTGCAGTGCAAGGAGCAGCGATAAAGGTAGCAAGCTCTACAACCTTTACACCCTCAAGAGGTCTGCTAACATTACTCATAAATAATTCCTCCTAGATGTTATTAAAAAGTAAGCATGTCTCTGAAAGTCTCCAGGTTGGTTCTTACCTGTTCAAAGTGAACCATCTGTCTGTCAACTTCTACGAGTGCGAGCGGCAGATCTGCTTTTTCGCATGCTTTCTTGATCATTACGTAGTCGAATTCCTCCGGGTCACAGAACTTTGTCATAACTACTACGACGCCCTTAGCACCTCTAGCCTTAGCGGTATCAACGATCCACTGAACTCTAGGCTTCTTGACGTTGTAGAGTACTGAGCAGTTGTCCATGTTAGCGAACTTGACTGCAAGTGCCTGGAGTGGATCATCCATCTCAGGTGCGTCTGTTCTGTACTGACGGGACTGTGCTGCTACATCATCTGCAACGATATGCATTCCGAACTCATCGAAGATCTCATTGAGCTGTGGAGCATCAGTGAGGATGCCGGATACAACAATGCCGATCTTCTCAGCTCCTGCAGCCTGCTTGTCAAGCTCAGCAAGGAACTCTTCAACAAGAGCTGTATGCTCTTCCTTTGTCATGAAGAATGCACTCTTGAAGATGTCGCTTCTCTCTGCTGCTGTGATCTCAGGATGAGCTGCGAGCATCTCGTCGGCTTTTCTCATAACTTCGTTGTGCTTGTTGTAGATCTTGATGGATTCAGAAAGAGCAGCAGGATCATACTTGCCGCCAAGCTCTTCAAGATCTCTCATGACTCTTTCATATCCAGCCTTAGTGAAAGCGATGCCGTAGTCAGGCTTTCTGTTCTGAGGATATGTCATAGGGATGAACTTGATATCTTCTACTGCATACTTCCAGTTCTCACCGAGAGTCTTGAGTGTATCGCAGAGTGAAGGGATAACAATTGCACTTGCACCCTTATATCCGCCCTTGATGCCCATCTCGAGGATCGACTGAACGATTGAGCAGAGGAATGCCGGGAAGTATTCCTTAGAACGGTTGAGCTCCATATCAGCGCCCCAAGCTCCCATTGGAACGAATCCCATGGAATGGATAAGTTCTTCCGGTGTATATACAGGAGCTGTAAGAACTACCTTCTTACCTTCTGCAAGGTATTTTTCCATCTGCTTGCGAGGCGAAGTAGCGGCCTCGTGGAATTTCTTCAATGTATCCTGAACCATCATTACGCCTCCTTAGATTCTTTGTTGCTCTCCATGATCTCGAAGAGACCCTGAACACGTGTATCATACTGAGCTTCGGAGAAGTTCCTTGGGTCAGCCTGGTCACCGTCAAAGCTTGTTACAGGAATGTTGCATTCCTTACCGATCTGGCGGCTCATCTCAGCCATGAATCCGGACCAGAGCTTGCATGAACGGTTGGTGTGAACGAGAAGACCTTCTACGTGGTTGTCCTTACAGAGTTTGATTCTCTTGTCTCTTGATTTCTCAAGGTTGATAGCGTTAGGAACGCTGCAGTAAGCTCTGATCATCTCGTCGAATGAGTTGTAGTCAAATCCGAAAGCATCAGCGTAGATAGTTGTTACCATGTTGATGCCTCTGTCCTTGAGACCTCTTGAAGTAGCTCTCAGATATGGCCAGCATGCGATACCCTCGAACATTACTCTGTGCTTCTCTTCAGCACGGAAAGTGCTCTCGCCCTTCTCGTGGTTCTGCTTATATTCCTTGAGAAGTGTTTCCATTGCTTCGCCGGCTTCTTCCTTACCTCTTGCTGTAACCATTACAGCCATGTGGTTAAGAAGATCGAATCCGTTGAATGGAGACGGTATGTATTTAGCCTGAGCAGTTGCTTCAAGCCAAGCACGGCTTGTTCTGCAGCTGAATCCTGTTACCTGCTGGAACTTGTCATCGTCCCACTTAAGACCAAAGAGATCCTCGAGCTGATGAACTGCATCCCAGAACTGACCTGTTACATAGGCAACCTGAGCATCAGATACCTCATAGTCAGGGTTGAACGGGATATCGAGCATGATCATAGGAATGCCGAGTTCCTGTGAGAGGTTCTCATACCACTTGATCATGCAGTTGCAGATGTTGTTGCAGCAAAGCAGTACATCCGGCATAGCTACGTCCTGTTCAGGACATTCTTTGAGCTTTGCATATGCAAGGCTGATTCTAGCGTATGCACATATATCATTTGAATAGCCATCTGCCTCAGCAACTTCGCACATGCGCTCTCCGGCGCCTCTTGCTGCGATACCTGCTGCCTGGTTCTCAGGATAAGCTGTAGCAAGTCCGAGTGTTTCCGGAATTTCAACCGGGAAGTTACTTGATACCCATGCTACAGGTTTGCCCTGCTTCTTAGCTTCGATTGCTGTTGCAAATGCGTCTGAAGCGATCTTGCCCAGCTTGTACTTAGCTGAATTAGGATCGAGAGGCTTACGAGGCTTCTTGACTTCTTCAGGCTTCTTGACTTCTTCTGCCATTTCATCCTCCTTAAACATTTTGTAAATTTGGACACAAATAGAGCCCTTAGTTGTTTAGCTCCATAAGATAAAATGTCGTTACGGCACACGGCTTTAGTCCTATAGAGCCCTGTATTTGAAGCCGTCTTCTGTTGCAGCAGAAGGCGGTTTCTTACTTATTAAGTTGTCTGAATCCGTAGAGTGCGGCTCCTATAGCACCGAAGTACTGTGCCATAGGATCAAAGCTGATCTCAGTCTCGAGGTTCTTCTCAAGAGCGTGTCTTACAGCGCTGTTCTTTGCAACGCCGCCGGACATGCAGACTCTCGGGACCACTCCTGCTCTTCTGGCCAGAGCGCTGACTCTTGATGCAACACTTTCGCAGATGCCTGCAACAAGATCAGGCCTCGAAACGCCATTAGCAAGCTGACTTATTACTTCAGACTCTGCAAATACAGTACATGTGCTTGATATTGATGCAGGCTTCTCTGACTTCGATGCACATTCATCAAGATCATCGATATCCATCCTGAGAATGTTCGCCATGACATCAAGGAATCTCCCTGTGCCTGCAGCACATTTATCGTTCATAACAAAATTGGACATTCTGCCGCTCTCATTCAAAGTGATGATCTTGGCATCCTGTCCGCCTATATCTATTACAGTTCTCAGATCAGGAAATATGAATCTGCCGCCAAGTGCATGACAAGTGAGCTCACTTACTTCACCGTCAGCTCCTTCATACTTGTTACGTCCATATCCTGTAACAATGACGCGGGAAACATCATCTCTTGTATATGATGTTTCATTCCACAGATCCTGCAATGCTTCTTCAGGTCCTTCTGTTCCGAGTCCTCCGATTCTGAGGCTCTTAGCGATAATTCTTGAGCCATCCTCCATGAGGATGCATTTGGATGTTGTAGATCCTATATCAATACCGAGTGTAAGCATTTTAACTGGTCCTGTAAATTTGTTATTTCTTTAACTGATATATAAATTGTTGCATTTTGTTAAATGAATGTCAATGTGATGAGACCTATTCGTCGATGAAACATTTTGATGAATGAATCTCATCTATTCCAAATCGTGCTGGATAGTGTTACAATCAGATTCAGCATCATTTTTCATAGATATGGAGACATAATGGATATTAGCAAACTGGAATTATTCTTTGCTGCAGCGAACAGTGAGAACTTCACTCAGGCAGCTGATAAATGCAATGTAGCACAGACTACAATGAGCAAATATATAGCCCAGCTCGAAGAAGAACTTGGAACTAAGCTCTTCTACAGGACATCAAGAGAATGCTTTCTGACTGAGGCCGGTCATACATTCTATGATGGTGCCAAAGAGCTCAAGAGAGATTATGAGAACCTGACTAAGAGTATTAAGAATGTTGCAGATAACGAGCTTATAATCGGTCTTTACGGGGAATTCTTCGATCTTTCAATGCTGTCTGACTTCAGGAATCTTCATCCGGAGATCGGACTGAGGGTTGCTTTTGACACCAAGGAGAACCTTCATGATCAGCTCAAGAGACGTAAGATACATGCTATTCTGATTCCTGATATACTGGTGAACAAATCTTTCGCAGATCCGGTCTTCCGCCCTATCAATATCATTTCCGGAGATGCATGCCTGTACTGCTCGCGTGAAGCGCTCGACAGATTCGGAAGTGTCGAGGCATTGATAACAGAGCTTCCATATATAAGCAAAGCAAGCGAGAAGGAATACCATGAGTATTGCCGCAGGATCCTTTCAAGGAAGTACGGAGCCACTTTCAGAGATGTCACCATAGTTGAATCAAGGGCAAGCCAGCAGCTTCTTATTGAACTGTCTCAGGGATTTGGCATAATGCTTAAGGCTGAGGCTGATGACAACGACCGTATGGTATCGTTCTCACTCAAGGATGAATTCAATGAGACACTACAGTTGTATTATTCCATAAGGCATGTGCCTACATGCCTGAGGACATTCATAGATTATGTTCACAATACGGCTTTTTTCGACTAAATCAATAAGCACGGCCTGATGGCCGTGCTTTTCTTTGTCCTTATTATAATGAGGATTATCAGAATAGTCCGAGAAGCCTCATGATCGCGGAGACTGCAGGTGTAATGATCATATCCGTAACATTGAGTACGATGAGTCCGAGCAGGATCCATGTACCATACTGATAGACCTTGTACCACCAGTCGTATCTGTCGAGCTTGAACAGCTGAGTGACGATTCCCCATCCGTCAAGTGGCGGACATGGAATAAGATTGAATATCATCAGGACGATATTGATCATGACAGCGTACATCAGGATCAGATATATGTTCTCTACAACTGCGGAGCCGCCTGTCTTGTAGTAAAGGTTCTCGCAGGCTTTTGCAGGAAATGAAAGGAGAACAGCCAGGATCAGGTTCATTGTTACACCTGCTATCGAAACAAGGAATTCGTCTCTCCTTCTGTTCTTATAATATCTTGGATCTATCTGAACAGGCCTTCCCCATCCGAATCCCACCAGCACCAGTGCAGCAAATCCAACCCAGTCGATATGGGCCAGCGGATTGATCGTAAGCCTTCCCTGAAGCTTTGGCGTAGGATCTCCAAGCTTGTTAGACATCCATGCGTGAGCGAACTCATGCAGGCTGAGGCCGAGAATGATACCCGGCAGCATTAATAATTTGGTCAGTATTGTGTCGATTGTCATTATATTACCTTCCTACAGAATCTCAGTAAGGAGTCTTGAGATAGATTCCTTGAGTCTCTCGATGAGTCCTATATGGTCTCTGTCTTCCTGAGTGTATTCTCTTGATAATTCGAGGTCTTTCATGAACTGCTTATCCATCCGTTCAGTTACGTCTCTGTCGTAGATGAACGCATTGGATTCAAAGTTAAGTCTGAAGCTGCGGATATCCATGTTACAGGAACCTGCAGTACAGACTTCTCCGTCGACTGTCAGGGTCTTGGCATGCAAGAACCCATTCTCGTAAATAAAGATCCTGGCGCCTTCCCTGATCAGCTTGCCGGCATTGTAAAGAGTCGTCCTGTAAACAAACGGATGATCCGGAATACTCGGTATCATGATGCGGACATCTATTCCTGAACGGGCCGCCATTGCGAGAGCTTCGATCATCGGATTGTCAGGAACCAGATACGGTGTCTGGATATATATTCTCCGCCTTGCATTTGAGATCATCTTCAGCATTGCGAATTTGATTTCTTCTTTGTCTGATTCAGGTCCGCATGAGACTATCTGGATAGGAATATGACCTCTGTCAGGCTTATAAGCATATCTGAGAGACTGCTCTACCAGATCTATCTTCTCCTTGGATGCATATCTCCAGTCCTGATAGAACCTCTCATTCAGGGCGGTCAGAGAGTTACCTCTGATCCTGAGCTGTGTATCTCTCCAGTAACCGAACTTCTTCTTGTAACCAAGATATTCCTTGGCGATATTGAAGCCTCCGATATATCCGTATCCGATCTCATTATCTATTATTGCGATTTTGCGGTGATTGCGGTAATTGATCCTGAAATACAGATTCCTGATCCTGGGCTTGAAGAAGAATGCGTACTGTCCGCCTGCTTCGCTGAATTTCTTAAGATCGCTCTTGCCTATGCCCCTGCTGCCGAGCGCATCAACAAGAAGTCTGACTTTGACACCTTCTTCAGCCTTCCTGGTAAGAAGGTCGATGAGCTCGTTACCTACAAAATCGTCTCTTACTATGTAATAGCATAGCTTTATGGAGTACTTTGCCTCGCTGATATCACGACAGAGCGTGGTGAACATTTCCTTGCCGTCATAAATGAGGTCTACACTGTCGTTATCCGTCATCAGAGAATTGGCATATTCAAGATTCATGCTTGCCATATCTATCCATTTGCGGACAGTATCTTCGTCTGATGAGCGTGCCCAGTCTCTTATAGTTGCCTTCTGCCATTCAAGAATGGACGATATTCCCTTCTGCTCATCTTCAGTCATCCTGAAGATCTGCTGCCTGGCTATATTCTGAGAAAGAATAATATACATGAACAGCCCGAATACAGGCAGTATGTAGAGAATCATGATCCATGCCATGATGGCTGAAGGAGATTTATTGGAGTCAAGAAAAATCAGTCCAAGTGCAATTACAAAGTTCAGCACATAGACCACGACCATTACATGTGAAAATGTGAAAAACTGACTGATATTACTCCATAATTCTGCCATTGTAATTTAGATAACTTCCTTTCCTTCCAGGCTGAAAGTCTTACTCTCTGTTATCTCTACTCTGACTATATTTCCTATAAGCTCATCTGCCGGGCGCTCTGATGTGAAATTCACGAGCTTGAACCCGTCAGTTCTGCCGGCAAACGTATTATCTTCGTTCTTGCTGATACCTTCAGTGAGGACTTCAACGACTTTGCCCTTATACTCAAGATTCTTCTCCAGACTGATCGCATTCATTACATCAACGAGTCTGTCGAATCTAGCATGCATTACATCTTCAGGAATCTGATCCGTGAATTTGGCGGCAGGTGTTCCTTCTCTCGGAGAATATATGAAAGTGAAGGCAGAGTCATATCTTACAATACGGGCTATATCAAGGGTCTGCTCAAAGTCTTCTTCGGTCTCACCCGGGAATCCGACGATAATATCAGTAGACATGGTGATATCCGGAGCTGCAGCTCTCAGTTTGTCTACGATCTCGAGATATCTTGCCTTATCATAGTGCCTGTTCATGCGCTTCAGGACTCTGTCGCTGCCTGCCTGCACCGGAAGATGGATATTGTGACATAGCTTGTCACAAGTCCTGAAGCAATCGATCATCTTATCTGAGATATCCTTAGGATGAGATGTCATGAATCTGATCCTGAGGATTCCGTCAATATCATTGACAGCATGGATAAGATCAGCAAAGTCATGTCCTGCAGCATCCCTGTAAGAGTCGACATTCTGTCCGAGAAGCATGACTTCTTTGACTCCGTCCTGAGCAAGAGTCTCGATTTCACGAACGATATCGCACATCATCCTGCTCTTCTCTCTGCCTCTGGTATAAGGAACAATGCAGTAGGTACAGAAATTGTTGCATCCGTAAGTGATGTTGACAAGAGCCTTGTGCTTGTACATACGCTTTGGCTTCATTTCATCTTCGTCAATAACAGGATTATTGTCTATTATCTGACGCTGCTTCTTCCCAGTCCTGATCCTGTTATTGAGGAGTTCAGGGAATCTGGCGATATTCTGTGTACCGAATACTATATCGACCCATGAGAACTGTTTGTTGATTCTTTCAACGATTCTAGGCTGCTGAGGCATGCATCCGCACACACAAAGGATGAAATCCGGATTGTTCTTCCGGATTTTCTTGAACTGACCGAGTACGCCGAAGAATCTCTTGTCAGCATTCTCCCGAACACTGCATGTGTTGATTACAACAACATCGGACCTATATGGATCTTCTTCAAATTCATACCCCATGGCTTCGAGCAGACCTGCGATATTCTCAGAATCATGCTCATTCATCTGGCAGCCATAGGTAATAATGTGGTATTTGTTCATTTATTGCAGTTCATCTTTCCTGCTCCTGGACATGAGCATTCTGAGAGCCTTCTCAGGTTCAAGCTCACCCTTGAGCACTTTATTTGTAACATTGCATATAGGCATATCTACATTATGCTTGGCAGCAAGTTCAGTTACTGCTTCGGCTGTGTAGTAGCCTTCAACTACAGAACCTACTCTCTTTACGGCATCTTCAGCCTCAAGTCCGAGACCTATAAGAAGACCGCATCTTCTGTTCCTTGAAAGATTAGTAGAGCAAGTAACTATCAGATCTCCGATACCCGAAAGTCCGGAGAAAGTATCTTTGTTAGCGCCCATTGCAACGCCGAGTCTGGTGATCTCATGGACCGCTCTTGTCATAAGAGCTGCTCTTGCATTTGAGCCAAGCTTCATTCCATCAGAGATACCTGTTGCAATAGCAATTACGTTCTTTACAGCGCCTGCGATCTCTACGCCTATCATGTCGTCCTGAGTGTAGACTCTGAACTGCTCTGACATGAAGACATCCTGGATCTCCTCAGCTGCAGCCTTATTCCTGGAGACAACTACTACTCCTGCAGGGAAATTCCTGACGATCTCTTCTGCATGAGATGGACCGGAAAGTGCTACATAAGTAGCTGATGGGATGGTTTCGACAGCTATTTCAGAGAGTCTCTTGAGAGTCTTCTGCTCGATACCCTTTGCAAGGTTGACTGCGATAACGCCATCTTCAAGATACGGAGCACACTGAAGAGATACTTCGCGGAATTTCTGGGTCGGTACTGCGAAGACAACTATGCTCTTGCCTCTTACAGCCTCCTTGATGTCGCTTGTGTATGTGATCCTGTCACTGAGAATGGCATAAGGAAGATAATGGTCATTCATCCTTGTCTCTTTCATGAGCTCAATAGCCTTCTGATTACGGCCGTAAAGGGTTACATCGTGACCATTGTAAACCAGAAGATTGGCCATAGCAGTACCGAATGATCCGTTACCGATGACAGCGATCTTCTTGCAGTCATCTCCGAGCTCAGGAATCTCAACTCCTGCGTAATAATCCATTGGTTCCGGTTCAGGTCTGACAGCCTCCTGGGTCTGTGCTCCTATAAGAGTCGCATCCTGTGTGGCTGCTGCAGCTACAGGAGATTCACCTGTCTCGATATCCTCGATCACCTGCTGATCGGATTTGAGGGCATCCTTCTCTTCTGCCGTAAGTGGGTCATTGACAACTTTGACTTCTTCGGATTCCTTATTCTGATCAGCTTCCTGTTCAGGTTCTGAATCTGATTCTGCTTCGGCTGCAGGTTCTTCCGCATCTGCAGCAACTTCTGAAGCTACGTCATCAGCTTCATCCTCTGCCTGATTTCTGTCTCTGTGACCGAGAGTAAGCGCCTTCTCCTGCCCCCTGAAGAGTCTGATGATATTAGGAATATGCATGAGTATCAGGAATACGGCAGCTCCCATTGCGAAATAAGTGCAGTCAGGATTGAACAGCCAGATAACTGCCGGATATGCAAGAGCTGCACTGATGGAGCAAACCGAAACCCTCCTTGTGATAATAAAGAATGCGGCTGCGACAAGCAGTGCAAGAACAGCGCTCTGCCAGTTGAGAGCAAGTGCAGCGCCAAGTGACGCAGCGACGCCTTTGCCTCCTTTGAACCCCAGGACAACCGGGAAGCAGTGTCCGATCACAACTGCTCCGAATGCTACCATTGCGCCAAGAACATCTCCGAGGAAATAACCTATCTTGACTGCAGTGAATGCCTTGAGTACATCAACGATGAGAACTGCAATACCTGCCTTGAGGCCGATTACTCTCATTGTGTTTGTCATACCCGGGTTGCCGCTTCCTTCCTTGCGGATGTCAACGTGATACATCTTTCCGATAATGATAGCCGGGTTGATATTACCAAGAGCATAAGCGATAACACCAACAATTACGAGTTGTCTGATCATTTCATTTGTAAGGTTCAAAGTCATTTGCGTTCACCTCTTCTCTCGTTCCATACAAATTTGATTGACGTTCCTTCGAAATCAAAGTTCTCTCTTATCTTGTTCTCGAGATATCTTGCATATGAGAAATGCATGAGCTCTCTGTCATTGATACTGAATGAGAACAGCGGTGGCTTGGTTCCTATCTGTGTCCCGTAATAGATCTTGAGTCTTCTGCCCTTATCTGATGGCGGCTGCCTCATCATGACAGCGTCTTCAATGATACTGTTAAGCTTACCCGTTGTGATCCTTACCTGACGCGCATCAGCTATTCTTGCTGCGCGTTCGATTATGTCATAGATTCTGAGCTTGTTAAGGACAGAGACAAATACTACAGGTGCATAAGAAGCAAAGAGGAGTTCTGCTCTTATCTTGCGCTCATAATCACGCATTGTATTGGTCTCTTTCTCAATGAGGTCCCACTTGTTGACGACTATCATCAGTCCCTTGCCGGCTTCGTGCGCATAACCTGCGATCTTCTTGTCCTGCTCTGTGAGTCCCTCGACAGCATCAAGCATCAGGATGCATATGTCACACCTTTCAATTGCCGCAATAGCTCTTACGACACTGTACTTCTCGATGGTGTCGTTGACCTTGCTCTTCTTACGAAGACCCGCTGTATCAATAAGAGTGTATTCTCTGCCCTGATAGGTAAATGGTGTATCAATAGTGTCTCTGGTAGTGCCGGCTATCGGCGAAACGATAACCCTGTTCTCCTTGGTGAGAGCATTGACCAGAGATGACTTGCCTACATTAGGCTTGCCGATGATAGCGATGTTGACCGCATCATCACGGCCAAGATAATCATCTTCAGGAAACCCTGCAACGATCCTGTCGAGAAGATCGCCCATGTTGGTCATGTTGGCAGCACTGATGGCGATCGGATCATCAAATCCAAGCTCAAAGAAGTCATAGAGTGCCTCATATGACCTGGATGGAGCGTCTACCTTATTTACTACGAGAATTATCTCCTTGCCAGTGCGCCTCAGCATCATAGCAACTTCTCTGTCAGCTGTTGTGATGCCTTCTTTGCCATCGACCATGAAAACAATGACATCAGCCATATCCATGGCTGTGACTGCCTGGTCTCTCATCTGAGCAAGAATCGTATCATCTGTCTTGACTTCGATACCGCCTGTGTCGATGACACCGAATTCCTTGCCGTTCCATTCTGCTTCGGCATAGATCCTGTCTCTTGTGACACCCGGGATATCCTCAACGATAGCTCGTCTCTCGCCTATTATTCTGTTGAAAAAAGTTGATTTGCCTACATTAGGTCTGCCGACTATGGCAAGAATAGGCTTACTCATCGAATATTCCCTCCGCAAAATCATGTGCATTGAACGGGATCAGGTCATCAAGGCCTTCGCCAAGTCCAATGAATTTGATCGGCATATCGAACTGGTCTGCGATGGTAATGGAAATACCGCCTCTTGCGGTACCGTCCATCTTAGTCAGTATTATGCCTGTTATATCTGAAATAGCTGAGAATTCCTCAGCCTGGCTTACTGCATTCTTACCTGTTGTTGCATCAAGTACGAGAAGGTTCTCTCTCGAAGCCTCTGGATACTCTCTGGAGATGACTTTGCTCATCTTCTCAAGCTCCTTCATGAGATTGACCTTGTTCTGAAGTCTTCCGGCTGTATCACAGATGAGGACATCTATGTTGTTGGACTTTGCCGACTGGATAGCGTCATAGATAACAGCTGTAGGATCTGTTCCCTCAGCATGTCTTATGACTCTTACACCGACTCTGTCTCCCCAGGTCTGGAGCTGCTCAGCAGCAGCTGCACGGAAAGTATCCGCAGCCGCAAGCATGACAGTCTTGCCCTTCTTCTTGTACATGTGAGCAAGCTTGGCGATAGATGTTGTCTTGCCTCCTCCATTGATACCGATCATAAGGATAATCAGAGGATAGTCAGTAGACATCTTATTGCGCTCACCCTTATCCATCAGACCCTCGATGATGCCTGCAAGTTCTTTCTTGATCTGCTTCTCTTTGATAATGTATCTCTCATTGATAGCAGTATCGAGTTCCTTCATGATCGCATCCGAAGTATCGATGCCGATATCCGACATTACAAGACCTTCTTCGAGTTCTTCCATGAACTCAGGACCGAGATCCGGATTGTCGTAAATGGCATTAGTGATACTGTCGATGAATTTCCTGAAGGTGGATTTCTTATCAAATAGACCCATAGTGATTACTCCTTATTCCAGGCCCTCAGCGTCAAATTCGTCTCCGAGCTTGAGTGAGAGCATTCTTGAAATGCCTTGTTCAGGCATGGTTACACCATAAAGTACGTCAGCATGCTCCATCGTAGCCTTCTGGTGTGTGATGAGAGCAAACTGTATATTATCGAACTTCTTCAGATAGTCTGAGAAGTGCTCAATGTTGACCTCGTCAAGTGCGGCCTCGACCTCGTCAAGGATGACAAATGGTGTAGGCTTGGCCTTGAGCACGGCGAACATAAGAGCTATAGCTGTCAAAGTCTTCTCACCGCCGGAAAGAAGATTGATGTTCTTGAGCTTCTTGCCAGGTGGCTGAGCGGTGATCTCGATACCTGATTCAAGAGGTCTTGTCTCATCCTCAAGTCTCAGCTCTGCATATCCGCCGCCAAAGAGGTCCTTGAATGCCTCTTCGAAATTGATGACGACCTGATCGAAGTTCTCCTTGAACTTGGTTCTTATTGTTCTGTCCATATTGGAGATGATCTCTTCGAGCTCTGACATGGCTCTTGTAAGATCCTTCTCCTGGGTGGACATGAATTCATAACGCTTGCTGACGGCTTTGTACTCTTCTATGGCGCTGACGTTGACATCGCCGAGCTCCGCAAGGCGGAGCCTGACTTCGCGGGATTCCTTATTGCCCTGAGTGATCGCGAAGTCAGGGGCTCTCATGTCGAGAGCCTCGGCGTACGATACCTCAAACTCATCCCACAATTTGTCCTTCTGAGTATCAAGAAGAGTCTCATTCCTTGCAGTCTTGACTTCAAGCTTGTACTTGTCATCACGCAGCTGCTCGACTTCTTCTCTGAGATTCCTCTGTTCAACATGAAGAGTATCGCTCTTGGCTCTGTTCTCCTCTGTATCCTTGGTGATCTGTTCGATCCTGCTCTCAAGATCTGATCTAAGAGTCTTGAGCTCAGCTTCCCTGTCGCTTGATCTCTCACCGCTGCTGAGAAGATGAGCCTTGCGTTCTTCAAGATCAGCTACAGACTCATTATAATCTTCAAGAGCTGCCTCGAGCTCGGTCACAGTATCTCTTACACGCTCAATGATCTCATTGCGCGCCAGAGACTTGGACTCGCTTTCACCTATTCTGACCTTGAGTGCAACGATCTTCTCATTATCATCCTCGATAACAGGCTTCAGCTCATCAAGTTCAGTCATAAGCATGTCGGCTCTGGCCTCGGAGTCTCTGTACTCCTGCTCAGCAGCCTCGATCTTAGCCTTGTAGTTGCTGATCATAGTATCAGCACGCTCTATATCGCCGGCAATGGTTTCGAGTTCTTTTCTGTAGCGCTCGGCTGCGCCTGTATCCGCTGTTACAAGCTCTGCAGCATGATCCCTGTCTGCTTTAAGAACGTTGTATTCGATCTCAAGATCAGTTACATGTCTCTTCTGGTTCTCGATTTCTTCATTAAGATCAGCCTCGCGCTGTCTCTCGGCAAGAATCAGATCTCTGAGTTCAGCGATCTTAGCTTCATAACCACTGATGGTCTCTGTAAGAGCGGTGATTTCCTTCTTGCGGTCGAGAAGATTAGCTGTCTTGTTAGCGTATTTGCCGCCTGTGATAGCACCGAAGGCGTTGATAACTTCACCGTCTACAGTTACGATCCTGAATCCGCCATTGATGATCTTGGACATTGCTACAGCATTATCCATGGTATCAGCGATCACAACTCTGCATAGCAGATAATCGACAATATTACTGTATCTGTTATCTGCTGATACCATCTCAGATGCAATACCGAGGAAGCCGGCAGAATTCTTTGCTCTGTCGCTGACAGTTATCTTATCGGCCCTTACAGACTCCACAGGCAGGAATGTAGCCCTGCCGGCGCGGTTTGACTTGAGCCAGCTGATAGCGGACTTTGCATCATTATCCTTCTCGCAGACGATATGCTGAAGAGCTCCGCCGAGAGCTGTCTCAATCGCAGTCTCATATCCCGAAGGAACTTTGATAATATCCGAGACTGTACCGATTATTCCCGAAGAATGACGATGCATCAGCATTCTGACAGCATTGTTGTATCCCTCGTAGTTAGCCTCCATCTCCTCGATGGTGCTCTTCCTGGCACTTGCCTTGTTGGATTTGACTGTGATCTCATCGATCTCACGGGAAATACCGGCAATATGATCCGTTGTCATGGATACATGACTTGCCATCTCCCGGATACGGGCCTTTTCAGACAGGAGCTCAGCTTCCTTGTCTCTTACAGCAGTTTCAAGTCTTTCAAGATTTGCCTTGTTCTCGGCATCAGTCTTATCACGGCTCTCATAATCCGCTTCAAGAGAATCTCTTCTGTCTGAAAGAGTCTTCTGATAGTTGGTGAGTGTATTGATCTCAGCATTCCTTGTAACATTCTGGTTGTTGATGGTAATCATCAGATCCTTGAGATTGTCTATCTCAAGTGAGAGTGATGATGACTTCCTGCTGTGATCATTGAAAATCATTACAGCCTGAGATAATTCATCTCTGACTGAATCCATTTCGGAATTGAGTTCTCTGTCACTTGCCTCAAGCTGCTCAAGTTCAGCTCTCTCTGAGCCAAGCTTGTCTTCGGCTGAGGTTATCTCACCTGCAAGTCTTGTGAGTTCTCTGTCTATACCGGTGATCTTCTCTTTGTTGAGTTCACCGCCGCTGGTGATCGTGTTGAGTTCTTCTATGATTCTGAGAAGCTCTGCATTTGAATTGCCATACTCTTCGCTCAGCTCTGCATCACGGAGTCTGGTATTCTCAAGAGATTCTTCAAGCTCTGCAAGACGATTGGCCGAAGCCTCGAGTCTCCTTGCAAGTTCTTCGAGCTCAAGCTTGCCTGACTCTACACCAGCAAGCAGATTATCAAGATTGTGTAGGATGATATTGATGCTGAGAGTCTTATATCTCTCCCTTAATTCGAGATACTCTGTAGCTTTCTCAGAGTCTTCCTTGAGACCTCCGATACGGCTCTCTATCTCAGCTATGATATCTCTTACCCTCTCAAGATCGGACGAAGCTGCCTTGAGCTTGTTCTCTGCCTCTGACTTCCTTGTCTTATACAGTACAACGCCTGCAGCCTCTTCGAAGATCTGTCTGCGGTTCTCAGGCCTTGTGCTTACGATGTCAGCGATCTTGCCCTGACCGATAATAGAATATCCCTCAACACCGATTCCGGTATCCATGAAGAGCTCTCTGATATCTCTCAGACGGCACTGATTGCCGTTGATAAGGTATTCGCTCTCACCGGATCTGAACATTCTTCTTGTTACAGCTACTTCGTTGTATTCAAGAGGAAGAATGCCCGTGGAATTGTCGATTACAAGAGTGACCTCTGCCATTCCGCGAGGTTTTCTGGTTGCAGTTCCCGCGAAGATAACATCCTGCATCTTGCTGCCTCTGAGCTGCTTGGAACTCTGTTCACCGAGTACCCATCTGAGAGCATCACTGATATTGCTCTTACCGCTTCCGTTAGGCCCGATAATGCAGGTAATACCTTCATTCAGTTCGATAGTTACAGGGTCAGCAAATGACTTGAAGCCCTGCATTTCTATTCTCTTAAAATACAAACTAAATTACTCCCTTCGAAAGCGCATCTCTGGCAGCTGCCTGTTCAGCCTTGGATTTACTCTTACCTGTTCCTCTTCCGAGAACTTCGCTGTTGACTATTACTTCTATTGTGAAGGTCTTGTTATGATCCGGACCTGATTCAGATACAATGTTGTACTTCATCCTGAAATTGTGGTCCTTCTCCTGGAGCTTTTCCTGGAGGATCGTCTTATAATCCTGACGGAGCTTGCCCTCTACAGCAAGTTCAATCTTATGTCTCAGAAGCGACAGAATGACTCTGCGGCCTTCTTCATATCCGCCATCGAGAATAATAGCACCTATGAGAGCCTCAAATGTATCAGCAAGGATAGAATCCTTGTGCCTTCCGCCTGTTGCTTCTTCGCCTTTTCCGAGATAGATATAATCCCCGAGGTTAATACTCCTGGCTACATCAGCTAGAGACTCCTCGCGAACGACATCCGCTCTGTTCTTTGACAAAGCACCTTCCGGAGCATCCTTCATTATAGTGAAAAGCTCTGCTCCGATAGCTGCGTCAACAAATGCGTCGCCTATGAATTCAAGACGCTCATTGTTCTCAGAATAGCTAAGCTTGTGTTCTGATGAGTATGAGCTGTGAGTCAGAGCGTTCTTAAGAAGCTCTTCATCCTTGAATTCATAGCCGATGACCTTAAGAAGTTCACTGACTTCTTTCATGTTGTTATTCTCCTGTCCTTATTCTGCGGCGCTCTTTGCACTTGTGAAGAGCACCTCATTATCTTTAATTGCATCTGAAATCATGCCGGTTACATCATTCTTTACAAATGGTATAGCCTTGAGGATCGCATAGTATACCTCTGTCTCCTTGGAATTGCCGTGTATCTTGAGAACAGGGCCCTTGAGTCCGAGGATCGGAGCACCACCTACATCAGAATAGTCAAAGATCCTGACTATCTCCTTTATCTTGCCATATGCAAGAGCTGCGCCTAATTTGGCCAGAACGCCTTCTGTAAGTTTGTCCTTAAGCAGATGCATCAGAGTAAGAGCGGTACCTTCACTGCTCTTGAGGAAGATATTACCGGAGAAACCGTCTGTAACGACTACGTCGCATTCTGTCTCGGCAACGTCTCTGCCCTCAATATTACCGTTGAAGTTGATGTCACTGGCATCAAGCAGCTTGTATGCTTCTTTGTGAAGTTCATCGCCTTTGCTCTCTTCGGCGCCGATATTGAGAAGCCTTACATCAGGATTCTCGACACCCTTGACTGCTTTGACGAAAATAGATCCCATGATTCCATTCTGAAGAAGGTACTCGGACTTGGCCTCAACACTGGCTCCGCAGTCAAGAAGAAGTGTTGTACCCTTGCCGTTAAGCTTAGGGAACCACGCAGCGATAGCAGGCCTTCTGATGCCTTTGATCCTGCCGATCGTTGTCAGACCACCTGAAAGAAGCGCGCCTGTGCTGCCGCCTGAAATGAAGACGTCGCCTTCACCATTCTTGACCATATTCATTCCCTTGACTATGGTCGAATCTTTCTTCTTCCTGATGGCCATCGCAGGTGCTTCATGATTGCTGATGACCTCTGTAGCATTAACTACTTCGATGTTGATGCCTGTGAAGTTGCATTCCCTAAGGCAGTTATTGATCAGTTCTTCCGGTCCGACAATAACGATGGTCTCACTGATCTCAGCTGCAGCCTTGACTGCGCCCTTCACTATCTCCTGAGGAGCATTATCTCCTCCCATACCATCTATAATTATCTTCATTATTACCTCCTTCGAAGCTGTCCGCATGCTGCATCTATGTCGCTGCCTAGTGTGCGTCTTATAGTTACAGCAATGCCTTTCTTCTCAAGAATATCTCTGAATGCTGTGATACTGCGTCCCTCCGCAGTCTTGTAATCTCTGCCGCTGACCTCATTGAGCGGAATCAGATTTACATGTGTCAGCCAGCCTTTCAGACGGCCGGCTAACTCTTCAGCATTGTCCTTTGAATCATTGACATTACGAATCAGTGCATATTCGAATGTGATTCGCCTGTGCGTTATGTCTGTATATTCCCTGCAGGCTCTCATCAGAGCGTCATAATCATATGCCTTGGCAACAGGCATCGTGCGCCTTCGAATATTGTCATTCGGAGCATGCAGCGATACCGCGAGGTTGACCTGCGGGAAATCTTCGGCAAATCTTCTTATCATCGGAACGATACCGCATGTCGATACCGTGATGTTCCTCTGGCTAAGGCTAAATCCATCGGGTGAGTTGATCAGTCTTATAAAGCGTGCTACTTCATCATAGTTGTCGAAAGGCTCGCCCATTCCCATGATGACAACATGGTTAATGTTCTCACCAGTATGCCTGACCATCCTGAGGACTTCGCCAAGCATCTCACCGCCTGTAAGGTCTCTCGCCTTGCCATCCATTGTCGAAGCACAGAATGTGCATCCCATCCTGCATCCGACCTGCGATGAAATACAGATGGAATTGCCATAGCTGTATTTCATGAAAACAGACTCGACCCTGGCTCCGTCTCTGAATTCATAGAGACACTTGCGTGTCCCATCAGAAGCAGATACCTGCTCAAGTACTACTTCAGGCTGCCCTATATAATAACCTGATTCTTCGAGACGGTGTCTCAGGGCTGCAGGAACATTAGACATCTCGTCAAATGAGGCTGCACCCTTCGCAAGCCATCCGAATATCTGCTTTGCCCGGAACTTCTTCTCGCCGAGCGAGAGTATCAGTTCCTCAAGCCCGGCAAGTGAAAAGTCCAGTATGTTGATGTTGTGTGTGTTATTAGTATTATCCAAAATTAGTTCTTCTCTACTGCGATACCAGTCTTGTGACCATTGATATCGAATTCCTGAAGTCCTGTCTTCTCTTCGATGCTGACTGCGATGGTCTCATCCATGATGAATGACTTGGAGTTCTCGATTGCAGCCTTGATCTCATCGTCTGCACAGACATAGATCCTGATTTCATCCATCATCTCGAAATCAGCCTGCTTACGGAGCTGCTGGATCTTGGAAATCATTTCTCTTACATATCCCTGCTCGATAAGTTCAGGTGTGAGAGTTGTGTCGAGAATGACGAATACATTGTTGTCCATTCCGACTACGAAGCCTTCCTTGGAGGAGATTCTTACATCGAGGAGATCCTCAGTGATCTCATATGTCTCGCCACCGATCTCCATGCTGAGAGGACCCTCTGCGATCTTAGCAGTGAGTTCCTTAGCATCAGCCTGAGCGAGAGCCGCACCGAATGCCTTGACATTCTTGCCGAGAACCGGACCAGCTGCTCTGAAGTTTGGCTTAACCTGGAAGTTCATGTACTTGTCGAGATCATCCTCGAACTGGACTTCCTTAACATTCAGCTCTTCTGTGATCAGGCCTGTGAGGTCGCTGATAACTTCCTTGTATCTTCCGTCTACGATAACCTTTGAAAGCGGCTGTCTGACTTTGAGCTTTTCCTGCTCTCTTGTGCTGCGGCCGAGGTTAACGAGGGTCTTGACGAGGTCCATTCTCTCTTCAACCTTCTCATCGATCAGGTCTTCCCTTGCCTCAGGATAGTATGCTGTATGAACAGTCTGCTCACCTGTCAGCTTGGTATAGATCTCATCAGAGATGAATGGAGCAACTGGAGCCATCATCTTAGCTACTCCTACGAGAACTTCATAAGTTGTAGCATATGCAGACTTCTTATCTGTTGTCATTCCCTCAGCGAAGAATCTTCTTCTTGCTCTTCTGATGTACCAGTTGGAAAGATCGCTGTCGATGAACTCACCGATAGCTCTTACTGTGTTCATGTGATCATAAACATCCATGTACTCAGTTGTGGTCTTGATCAGCTTGTTGTACTTGGAGATGATCCATCTGTCGAGCTCAGGTCTGTCTTCGTATGGAACGTCGAGCTGATCAGCCTTGATATCATCGATATTTGCATAGAGGCAGAAGAAGTTGTAAGTATTCCTGAGTGTGCTGAATACCTTCTTGATAACTTCCTTGACGCCCTCTTCGTCGAACTTGGTAGGTGTCCATGCAGGTGATCCGTATACGAGATACCATCTGACGGCATCAGCACCATACTTATCCATCATTTCAAATGGATTTACAGTGTTGCCTACGTGCTTGGACATCTTCTTGCCGTTCTTGTCAAGGATAAGGTCATTAACAAGTACATTCCTGTAAGGTGCACATCCCTTAACGATAGTCGAAATAGCCATCAGGGAGTAGAACCATCCTCTTGTCTGGTCGATTCCTTCGCAGATGAAGTCTGCAGGGAAAAGCTCCTCATCGAATCTGTCAGCGTTCTCAAACGGGTAATGCCACTGTGCGAAAGGCATAGCTCCTGAGTCGAACCAGCAGTCCATTACCTCAGGAATCCTGTGCATGCTCTTGCCGCACTCAGGGCACTTGATTGTGATCTCGTCTACATACGGTCTGTGGAGCTCGATGGTCTCGTCGATATCCTGTTCAACATCATTGACGAGCTGCTCTCTTGATCCGACGCAGTGAAGGTGTCCGCATTCGCACTTCCAGATAGGAATAGGTGTACCCCAGTATCTGGATCTTGAGATAGCCCAGTCCTTAACATCCTCAAGCCAGTTGCCGAATCTCTTCTCACCTACATATGGAGGGAACCAGTTAACAGTATTGTTGTTGGCAACGAGCTCGTCTCTGAGCTTGGTCATCTCGATGTACCATGACTTGTTAGCATAGTAAACGAGCGGAGTTCCGCATCTCCAGCAGTGAGGATATGCGTGCTCAAGCTTCTGCTTGGCATAGATCTTATCGTCCTGGGCAAGATACTTGATGATGTCTACATCAAGTCCGTCTTCCATTACGAATCTGCCTGCCCAAGGTGTCTCTGTATAGCATCCTCTCTCGTCTACTGGCTGCATAACTGCAAGGTTGTACTTACGTCCGCAGTTGTAGTCGTCCTCACCGAATGCAGGAGCGGTATGTACGATACCGGTACCATCTTCTGTGCTGACGTAATCCATGCATGTTACGATGAAAGCTGCTTTGCCCTTCTCAGGTACGCAGAATGGTTCGAGCTGTTCATAAGTCCAGTACTCCATGTCAGAGCCCTTGACCTTCTCAACTACTTCGTATTCTTCCTTGCCAAAGGTCTTAGCTGCAAGAGCCTCTGCTACCCAGAGGAGGTTACCTTCGTTCTCGCCGCTCTTCATGAGGCACTTGACGTAGTCTACGTCAGGTCCGACTGTCAGGGCGATGTTGGATGCGAGTGTCCAAGGTGTTGTTGTCCATGCGAGGAAGTATTCATTGTCATGATCAACACCTGTACGTCTGAACTTACATGTAAGAGTGTTGACCTTGACATCCTTATAGCCCTGAGCTACTTCGTGTGAAGCAAGACCTGTTCCGCATCTTGGGCAGTATGGGAGAATCTTATAACCTTCATAGACAAGTCCCTTGTCAAAGGCATTCTTGATGATCCACCATCCTGTCTCGATGTAATCATTCTTGTATGTGATGTACGGATCGTCCATGTCAGCGAGATAAGCCATCTTGTCTGACATGTCAGTCCACATCTGAGTATATGTGAATACTGATTCACGGCACTTCTCGTTGAATTCTCTGATTCCGTATTTCTCGATATTCTGCTTGCCGCTGAATCCAAGCTGCTTCTCTACTTCGATCTCTACAGGAAGTCCGTGAGTATCCCAGCCTCCTTTTCTCTTGACTTGGAAGCCCTTCATGGTCTTATATCTGTTGATGGAGTCCTTGAGGGTTCTTGCCATCATGTGGTGGATACCTGGCTTACCATTGGCTGTCGGAGGTCCTTCATAGAAAACGAATGAAGGTGCGCCTTCTCTTTCTTTAACGCAAAGGTCCAGAAGATCGATATCTGACCAGTGCCTTACTTGTTCGGACTGATACTCAGCTACGGGCTTGTCGGATAAGTTTTCAAACATTCTGATTCTCTCCTATAAATTCTTATATTCTTACTTGTTCGTAATGCATCCGATCAGCTTGCGGGCATACGAACACATACTAAACCATTATTTCATAATAGGGTATTCTACCATATTACACGGGCTTTTTGCACGTTATTTGCATATTATTGACGGTGTGTTCTGAAGAGTATACAATGATTGCAGTTTAATTAACGAGGAGCGATATGAGACTTGATAAATACCTGTCTGAAATGGGCTGCGGTACCCGTTCAGAACTGAAAAAGAACATCAAATCAGGGCTTGTCACCGTTGACGGCGTAGTTGTCAAAGACCCGGGAACCAAGGTTGCGGAGAACTCAGAAGTAACCTACCGCGGCGAGACTGTAACCTATGAAGAATACACCTACTACATGCTGAATAAGCCTGCCGGTGTTATCAGCGCAAGCGAGGACAGCCGCGAGGAGACTGTTGTAGATCTTATTGATGAGACCAAGCGCAAAGACCTCTTCCCTGCCGGCCGTCTTGACCGCGATACTGAGGGGCTGCTGATCATTACAAATGACGGCGAACTCGCACACAGACTTCTGTCACCCAAGCATCATGTAGATAAGAAATACTTTGCCATTCTTGACGGAAAGGCAGATGATAACGATGTAGAGGTCTTCAGAGAAGGAATCGTCCTCCCGGATGGACTTGCCTGCCTCCCGGCAGATCTTGACATTCTCTCTGTCGATACAGAATCTGAGACAAGCAGGATCGAGATCACTATCCGCGAGGGCAAATTCCATCAGATCAAGCGTATGTTCAGCGCCGTTGGAATGGAAGTTATTTATTTAAAGAGACTGACAATGGGTCCTCTCAGTCTTGACCCTGACCTTGCTCCTGGTGAATACAGGAGACTTACAGATGATGAGATATCTGTTCTTAAGTCTGTATAGACACTACATTGACTATATTAATCATTAAGTATAGAATTCAAATCAATTAAACAGCTGATTGGTGAAGAAGGAATATATATGCCACTGATACTTCTCGGATTACTGTTAATAATAGGAATCGTGCTATATTCGATAGTCAGATACATGAACAGCGATGAAGAAGACCACCGCTCTGTTCGCGAGCGTTATCCTCACGCTTTCAGGCCCCGCGAGAATAAGGGCCCGGATTCATCCGGAGAAGATCAGGATGACACAATACATGCTAAGGGTTATGTAGATACAGACAACCTGCGCGGAGATATCGATTATATGTTCAGGAACATCAAAGAAGATATCAAAGACAAGGCTAAACAGCACGGCATCGACCTTGATAAGTTCGGCAGAGATCCTCTCAAGCACAACCCATTCAGTGAGAATAAGTCTTCTGAAGATGATGACGATGACGAGCCGATAATCTTCCCTACAGACAATGTTGAGGCCGAGAAGAACAAACGTAACATCCACTAGAAAACGGGGCGCCTGCCCCGTCTTTAATTGTCCTTATTATGGATACAGTACAGCGACCTGTACATATTGCCTCCGGTGAAATAATTATATGATCTGCAGCCTGCGGCACAGTATCTTCCGTGTTCACATGTTCTGCAGGTTCCTTCAAGAAGATCAGTTGTGAATTTCCTGTTATATGAGAAAGCATCAGGATCCTCCCAGATGCTCCTAAGAGACCTTTGTCTCAGATTACCCTCGATGAAATAGTCATCATACATCGACTCACATCCTCTGATATTGCCTATGCTGTCGATTCCGATGCTCTCCAGGCCGGCCTTGCAGCCTCTGTATACGGCTGTCCCGTTTCTGTTGCCTCTGAGATATCCCTCTGACTCACCGAAGTAACCAATATTATCTGCTATACCGATCCTGACAGGATCATCAAGATGCTTCTCAACGAAGTGTATTACTTCGGCAAAATCAAACCTGTAGTCCATTCGGAGATTAGCTGCATTACCCATTGGCGAGCATGCCTGAAGCTGCCATGCGAAGATGCCGCTGTCTTTAAATATCTCATACAATTCATCCAGACACCGGACATTACCACTGTTAAGTGTTGTAATGACTGAGGTATTGATTCCGGCAGATGTGAGCCTTTCAAGAGCAGTCAGCGCCCGGTCGTAGCTGCCGGCCTGCCTCAGTCTGTCATGGACTTCCCTTGTACCATCAATTGAAACAGATACTGACTGCACATTTATCCGCCGGAGAGTGTCTATCAGCTCGTCCGTAAATACAAATCCATTGGTAATTATGTTCAGTTTGATTCCAAGATCTGTCAGAGACTTTGCAACTATATCCCAGTCAGGACGCATAAAAACCTCGCCACCGATAAGTGATACTCTCCGGCAGCCAAGTTCAGCAAGCTGACTGCATACATCAAGGCATTCTTCCGTGGTCAGCTCGTCAGGTCTTGCAGGCCCGGCTGCAGATCCACAGTGTCTGCAGTTAAAGCAGCAGGCAAGCGTTATCTCCCATACGCATGACCTGAGACTGTAAGTCATTCTGCATTCTCGCCAATTTTCTTGACTAGCTTGGCGCCTTCTTTGATGACGCCGGCAGGACTTGTATCTTTGATTAAATATTCGTCCCACATGTCAGGCCCTGCATATACAGCTTCGATATCCGGACCA
The DNA here is from genome assembly GCA_017512145.1 of Mogibacterium sp. Classification (GTDB taxonomy): domain Bacteria; phylum Bacillota; class Clostridia; order Peptostreptococcales; family Anaerovoracaceae; genus Crickella. Next base: position 169,197 of record JAFWHB010000032.1, read on the forward strand.
TTATATACGTCTTCGATCTCAGGAATATCGTGCGCAGCGGTTGTGATAGTATCCTTGAAGGAATCCGGGTATGATTTTCTGTCAGCCATATGAGCCTCCTTTCATAAGGATCAGAACTCTTATTACGGCTAAATTATATCACAGATATTATTGGGAAAACAAAAACAGCCCGCCTGGTTAAAGCGGGCCGTTATCGGTGTTTGTTATCAGATTAGTCCTGTACGAGCTCTTTTCTGGACAGGTTGATTCTGTTCTGGTTGTCGATTTCTGTTACCTTGACAGTTACCTTGTCGCCGATGTTCATAACATCTTCAACCTTCTCAACTCTGTGGTTAGCCATCTTGGAGATGTGGAGGAGTCCTTCCTTGCCAGGGAGGATCTCAATGAAAGCTCCGAAGTTCATGATTCTCTTAACTTCGCCTTCATAAGTCTTGCCGACCTCAACATCTGCAGTGATGAGCTCGATCTCTCTCTTAGCAGCCTCAGCACTAGCCTGATCAACCGCATAGATAGCGATGAATCCGACATCATCATCAGAGATATCAATCTTAGCGCCAGTCTCTTCAACGATTCTGTTGACAGTCTTGCCTCCAGGTCCGATGACGAGTCTTACCTTATCAGGATGTACTCTCATGCTGATAAATCTAGGTGCATATGGGCTGAGCTCCTTGCGTGGCTCAGGAATCTCTTCGAGCATGCTCTCAAGGATGTGAGCTCTGCCGACCTTAGCCTGATCAAGAGCCTGCTTGAGGATCTCTCTTGAAAGTCCGTGAACCTTGATATCCATCTGAAGAGCTGTAACGCCATCAGGTGTACCGGTTACCTTGAAGTCCATATCGCCGAGGAAGTCTTCCATTCCCTGGATATCAGACAGAATAGCAAACTTGCTGGAACCGTCTTCATTGAATCCCTCGATAAGTCCCATTGCGATACCGCTGACAGGCTTCTTGATAGGAACTCCGGCATCCATCAGTGCAAGGCATGAACCGCATGTGGAAGCCATTGAAGAAGAACCATTTGATGAAAGAACTTCAGAGACGACTCTGATTGCATATGGGAACTCTTCCTCTGATGGAAGTACAGGTACGAGAGCTCTCTCTGCAAGTGCGCCGTGTCCGATCTCTCTTCTTCCAGGTGATCTTGAAGGCTTAGCCTCGCCTGTGCAGTAACCCGGGAAGTTATACTGATGCATATATCTCTTGCGAGTTACGTCAGCATCGATTCCATCAAGATACTGAGCCTCGCTGAGAGGTGCAAGTGTGCAAACTGAAAGAACCTGAGTCTGTCCTCTCTTGAAGAGTCCTGTTCCGTGTGTTCTTGGGAGGAGACCTGTCTCACTCCAGAGAGGTCTGATCTCTGTAAGAGCTCTGTTGTCAGGACGAACGCCTTCTTCAAGGATTCTGCGTCTTACTTCTTCCTTCTTGATGTTGTAGAGAACTTCATCTACTTCAGCCATTCTGCCTTCGAATTCCTCAGCAAAATGTTCCTTGGTGTCTTCTGCAACAGCATCCATGTTAGCAAGTCTCTCGAGCTTGTCAACTGTGTAGATAGCGTCTACCATCTTCTGTGTTGCATATTCTCTTACTGCTGCATCAACATCCTCGCCTGCCTTGAATACCTTGTAGGACTGCTTTTCCTTTCCTACCTCGGAGACGATCTCCTTGATGAATCTGCAGATATTCTTGATCTCTTCATGACCGAAGAGAATAGCCTCGAGCATCTGATCCTCAGGTACTTCGTTAGCGCCTGCCTCTACCATCATGATAGCTTCTTCGGTTCCGCATACTGTGAGGTTGATGTCAGAAACCTGTCTCTGCTCGAATGTAGGGTTTACAATGAACTCGCCGTCGATAAGACCAACAACAACGCCTGCTGTAGGGCCATCCCATGGAATATCAGAGATAGCGATGCAGATAGAAGTTCCGATCAGGGATGCGACTTCCGGCTGGCAGTCATAATCTACAGACAGAGCAGTAGCAGTTACTACTACGTCGTTCCTGTATCCCTTAGGGAAAAGCGGTCTGAGTGGTCTGTCGATCAGTCTTGATACGAGAGTAGCCTTATCTGTAGGACGACCCTCTCTCTTGATGTAACCGCCAGGGATCTTGCCTACTGCATACATCTTCTCTTCGAAGTTACATGTCAGTGGGAAGAAATCCACATCCTGCTTAGGCTCCTTGCTTGCGCAGACAGTGCAGCTGACAACTGTGTCGCCGTACTTAACTGTAGCCTGTCCGTTAGCCTGCTCTGCAAACTTGCCGATCTCTACCTCAAGCAGTCTGCCGCCCAGTGCTGTTCTGAATGTTCTGTAATCTGTAAATCTACCCATTAATATTAACAACTCCTTCCTGTTAATGATAATTCTTACTCTTCTATGGGCATTAACTTAATGATTTATATAAAGCGGCACAATGAATGTACCGTTATATACGAGAATACAAGCAAAGCGGGAGTATGTTATGCTCCCGCTTTATGTCATCAATTACTTTCTCAGTCCGAGACGTGCGATAAGGCTTCTGTATCTCTCGATGTCAGTCTCTCTCAGATACTTGAGAAGGCTTCTTCTCTGTCCTACCATCTTGAGAAGACCTCTTCTTGAATGGAAGTCCTTGTGGTGCTCCTTGAGGTGCTCGTTCAGATCATTGATTCTGTAAGTAAGAATAGCAACCTGTACCTCTGGGGAACCTGTATCACCCTCAGCGATAGCGTACTCTTTGATGATTTCCTGTTTCTTTTCTTTAGTAAGCATAAAAAAATTCTCCTTTTCTCCAATTCACCCACTCTGCGTGACCGCCGGAGAAGCAAATCACTGCGGCGAGGGTATATTTAGTATTTAGATGCGCGTACGCAACATCGGTATATTAACACGAATAGAATGTGTTGTCTATCATTTTTTTCTTAATTATGCAGGTTTTTCAGCATCTTGATGCATGAAAGCTCATAGCCTGCTCGCAGTCGCGTCTGATCTGGTCAAAAAGATCTTCCTTGGAGCGGAATTTGCGCTCTCCTCTTGAGAAGTAATCAAAGTAGACCGTCACTTCACTTCCGTATACATCCTTGTCAAAGTCAAAGATATAAGTCTCTATGGTCTTGAGCTTGCCGTCACTGACTGTCGGATTGACTCCGATATTGGAGATGCTGTTATAAACTGTCCCATCGAGCACTATTCTGCTGAAGTAGACCCCATTAGGAGGCAGCATCTGTCTTGCAGGTGCCGGAATATTGATCGTTGGTATTCCGTTCTTACTGCCGATATTCCTTCCGTGCTTAACTTCGCCGGTGAATGAATAAGGTCTTCCGAGATAAGCTGCAGTTCTCTCCATGTTGCCGGTGCTGATCATCTCTCTGATGAGGGTTGAACTCACGACTTTGCCGCCTACTGTGACAGCATCGTGGATATGCACACCGATGCCGGCTTCCTCACATTCACGTATGAGCATGTCAGGTTTGCCCTCTGCCCTTGCTCCGTATGTATAGTTGAAGCCTACCGAAACATATCCTGCGTTCAGTTTGCCGATAATAATATTCTCGAAGAAAGCATGCGCTCTCATCTTCATGATAGTCTCGTCAAACGTAATATTGACAAGAATATCGAATCCCATTTCTTCTACGAGTTCGATCTTCTCCTGCTCTGTGCAAATGAGCTTGACTGCGTCAGGATCATCGTCAGACCTCTGAAGAATGAAATTGAACGGATGATTCGAGAATGTAAAGCAAAGAGACTTGAGGCCTCTTGCCTTAGCTGCATCGATCGCACCCTGCATGATGACCTTGTGTCCCACATGAAGACCATCAAAATTACCAAGTGCAACAGCTGTCTTATCTGTAAGATTAAGTTGATCTAAGTTAGTGTAAATCTGCATAATTATCTATCTGGTGATGACTTTGTGCGGAATCAGAGCGCCTCTCTCTATGATACCGATACCGAGAAACTCTGATCCTGCGTAAACGAGGTATGAGTCGCCGTCTCCGGAGATCCTGTATCCGGTGTTGGATGGATTTCCATTGATAAAGGCGGTAACTCTGTTATCGTCAAGTGATACTCTGCCAAGTGAAGTAAGGGTCTGATCCATCGGAATTATAAGGTCTGAGATCTCTTCATCAGTCATTTCAATGATTCTTGAGATATCTACTGACTCTTCCGCCCTGAAAAATCCGGAACCTGTCCTTCTTAAGGATGTCATGACAGCACCGCAACCGAGAGCTCTTCCGATATCATCGCAAATGGTCCTGATATACGTCCCTTTGGAGCAAACGACATCAAATTCTATAGTTCCGCAGGCAATATCAAGACTGGTGATATCATTGGAAAATATCGTGATCTCTCTTGACTTCAATTCGAAATCCCTGCCTTCTCTTGCAAGATCATAGGCTCTCCTGCCATTGACCTTGAGAGCTGAGTATTTAGGCGGTATCTGAGAGACAACTCCGGTATACTCGGAAAATGCCTTCCTGACGGACTCTTCTGTAACTCCGGCAAAGTCATATGTTCCGGTTACTTCACCTGTGACGTCAAGAGTGTCAGTTGTAATACCGAGCTTCATTCCTGCATGATAGGATTTGCGGTCGTTATCATAGTATTCGATGATACGGGTTGCTTTTCCTATACATACAGGCAAAACGCCCGTAGCCATTGGGTCGAGCGTTCCTGTGTGTCCTATCTTCTTAATATGAAGTCTGTGGCGGAGCTTGGCGCATATATCCTGCGAAGTCCAGCCTTCAGGCTTATCTATGTTGATTACTCCGTCTTTGAAAATCATGTATTGTCTTATACTACTTCTATAAGGGCCGGAATGAGTTCTTTCTCAGCTTGTTCGAGCGGCAGATCGAATGAACATCCTGCAGCGAGCATATGCCCGCCTCCGCCGAATCTGGATGCGGCCTTCTCTACATTTGCATAGGTTCTGCCTCTGAGACTCGCGCGGACATTCTTCTCTGTCTCTTTGAATAAGCATGCGGCCTCAACACCGTCAATGCTCATTATTCTCTGGATGATACCTTCGGCCTCATCCATCGTGCATCCGAATTCCTTGAGAAGCTTCTGAGTAACTTTGCCTACTGCAAGCTTACCGTCTGCGTAGAAATCCAGATTGCCGAGGATCGCACTCTCGAGCTTGAGAGCCTCCTTGGATCTTCTGTCATAAATAAGAGCACTGATGATCTTGGAGTTGAATCCCTCGACCTTGTATAAGTGACCTACTATCTCATGAGAGCGGCTGGTTGTGTTGGTATGCTGGAAATTGCCCGTATCAGTTGTAATCGCTGCAAAGATACAATTTGCTATATCCAGAGTGATCTCTGCGCCGAGATCCTTGATAAGTCTGTATATAATCTCACCTGTAGCAGCTGACTTAGGCTCTATCCTTGAAAAATCATACCTGATATCCTTAGCCGTCGTCGCATGGTGGTCGATACAGCCCTTGAGCCTGCCTCTTGCCCAGGCTTCCTCTCTTCCCGGAATCCTGCCAAGTCCGTTGCAGTCAAGCATCAGCGAAAGCTGAACGTCTTCAAGCACGCTGTCATCACTTGTGCAGCATCCGCACTCAAGAAAATCAAGATTCTTAGGTACGGGTTCGCTGATCATGACATAGGCATTCTTGCCGAGGCTCCTGAGAGCAAGACACAGAGCTGATGCCGAGCCAAGAGCGTCACCATCCATATTGACGTGCGGGAAAATGAGGATATCGTCCAGATCACTCATTATTGTTGCAATGCTTCTGATAGTATCGTTCACTGTAAATCCCCGTCTTCCTCGTCGTCTTTGATATCAAGTGTCTGAAGAATCGAATCAATATGCCTGCCGTAATCCATTGATGAGTCAAGCTTAAATATGAGTTCAGGAGTGTATCTTAATTTGATATCTCTTGAAACCTGGCTTCTGAGAGCTCCCTTGGCTCTGTTAAAGCCTTCAAGGACTTCACTGTAGACCTGCTGCTTATCCTCGTCCGAAAGACAGACAGGCGAAACATAGACAGTAGCATAACTGCCGTCTCTGGTGACATCAACACCAGTAATACTTATTATTCTTGAAGTAAGTCTCGGGTCCTTGGCTCCGTTGATCAGAAAAGCACTGATGCTCTTCTTGATCTCTTCACTGAGCCTACCCTGTCTGTGTTTAGCCATAGTTATCTTATGTTATCTCTTAATTTCTACCATGTTGAAGCATTCGATGATGTCACCAGGCTTAACATCGTTATACTTCTCTATTCCAAGTCCGCACTCATAACCCTGAGCAACTTCTCTTGCATCATCCTTGAATCTCTTAAGTGATGAAATCACGCCTTCGTGGATGACGATACCATCTCTTACGAGTCTGATCTGTGCGTTTCTCTTAACGATTCCTTCTGTTACATAGCAGCCGGCAACGACACCAACGTTAGGTACCTTGAATGTGTTCCTGACTTCTGCCTTACCAAGAACTTCTTCTTTGTATTCCGGATCGAGCATACCCTTCATAGCATCCTGGATCTCATCGATGATGTCATAGATGACTCTGTAAAGTCTGATTTCGACATCAGCGGCTGCTGCCTGGTTAGTTACAGCAGTTGTAGGTCTTACATTGAATCCGATGATGATAGCATTGGATGTCTCAGCAAGCATTACGTCAGACTCATTGATAGTACCAACGCCTGAGTGAATAACATTGATCTTGACCTCAGGTGTCTGGAGCTTTTCAAGTGATGTGATGATCGCGCCTACAGAACCCTGTACGTCAGCCTTGACGATGAGGTTGAGTTCCTTAGCCTCGCCTTCCTGGATCTGTGAGAAGAGCTTGTCGAGAGTCATGCTTGCATTCTTTGCAAGGACTTCTTCTCTCATCTTCTCCTTACGGTTAGAAGCGATCTCTCTTGCTGTCTTGTCATCTCTTACTACATTGAATGCATCACCAGCAGCCGGAACATCGGAAAGTCCGAGGATCTCTACTGCTGTAGCAGGACCTGCCTTGCGGATCGGCTTGCCCTTGAAGTCTGTCATTACACGGATCTTACCGGATGTTGTTCCGGCAACAACGCTCTGTCCTGACTTAAGTGTTCCGTTGCTTACAAGAAGTGTTGCAACAGGACCCTTAGCCTTATCAAGTCTTGCCTCGATTACAGTACCCATAGCGAGTCTGTTAGGATTTGCCTTGAGCTCGAGAACTTCTGCCTGGAGAAGGATCATTTCGAGAAGATCTGTGATTCCCTGTCCCTTCTTAGCTGATACAGGTACACAGATTACATCTCCGCCCCAATCCTCTACAAGGATGCCGTGCTCAGTGAGTTCCTGCTTGACTCTGTCAGGATTTGCACCAGGCTTATCCATCTTGTTGATAGCAACGATGATAGGAACGCCTGCAGCCTTAGCGTGGCTGATGGACTCAACAGTCTGAGGCATTACACCGTCATCAGCAGCTACTACGAGAACTGCGATATCTGTGACCTGTGCACCTCTTGCACGCATGGTTGTGAAAGCTTCGTGTCCCGGTGTATCGAGGAATACGATTTTCTTGCCGTTGATCTCAACTTCAGAAGCACCGATGTGCTGTGTGATTCCGCCGGACTCACCTGCTGTTACGTTGGTATTACGGATAGCATCAAGAAGCGATGTCTTACCATGGTCAACGTGACCCATTACTGTGATGATAGGCGGACGAGGCTGAAGCTCGCTCTCTGTATCCTCACGAGTGTCGATACCAGGTTCTTCAATCTCAGGCTCTTCCTCGGTTACAACGATGTCGAGTCCAAGGTCTTCTGCGAGCATTTCGATTGCATCCTTATCAAGTGACTGGTTGATAGTAGCCATAACGCCCATCTGCATCATTGACATGATGATCTTGCTGACGCTGACCTCAGCCTGTTCGCTGAGACCTGCAACAGTGATAGGAGCTGTTACAGCGATTGTGCCCTCTGGAAGGAGTTCTTCAGCTGTAGGCTCTTCAACAGTCTTGGTCTTGTATTTCTTCTTGTGACGTTCCTGCTTTTCAAGTGCTCTCTCGTCATAGATGTTGTTGTTATTATTGCGGCGTCCGCCAGGACCATCCTCACGTCTGTCAAATCTTGACTGCTTATCCTTGTCCTTGTTATCGAAGAACTTCTTGCTCTTGCCCTTGGATGACTTGGAGCTTGCAGCAGGAGCTGCAGCTGCTCCGGAATTATCACGTGCAGGTCTTGACTGTGCAGGTTTTCTGCTGTCGCCGTCCTGATTACGGCCCTTTCCGCCGCGCTGGTCTCTCTGATCCTTATGATCTTCCTTACCCTTGCCGGATCTGCGGTCCTTATTATCTCTGTTCTCTCTATTGTCTCTGTTATCTCTGCCGCCCTTGCCGCCTCTTGATTCCTTGTTGTCATTCTGGAGGCTGGCCTTTCTTTCCTGCTGACGCTTCTTTAGCTCTTCAGCCTTCTTCTTCTCAGTTGCGGCATCAGAAATCTTCTTGAACCTCATAGGCTTGCCTGGAGCATTTACATACTCTTCTTCAGGTTCTGGTGCCGGTGCAGGTCTGACTTCTTCCGCAGGGGCTGTCTCAGGCTCAGCAGGAGCTGCAGGTTCTGGTTTAACTTCTGCCTTAGGAGCTGGCTCAGCTGGTGCAGGCTCTGGCTGTGGTTCCGGTGCCGGTGCAGGCTCTTCTGCAGGCTTAGCAGGAGCAGCTGGTTCAGGCCTTTCCTCTGGTGCTGGCTCTTCTGCCTTGATTACCGGTTCCAAAGCTGCAGCAGGTGCATCTTGTGTTTCTGGCTCTGGAGTCTCTGCAGCAGGTGCAGCCTGCTCAGGTTCAGATTTCTCAGGAGCTACCGGCTTCTTAGGGATCACAGGCTTGCCCATTGGCATTCTTGACTTAGCAGCATCCTTATTGATGACAGGAGTAGCCTTGATCTTAGGCTTGCCACTTGCAGACTTGGCATCACCTGCATTTCCTTTCATCAGATTGATTGTGCTGATAATTCTGTTGGCAGCAAAATCATCAATGCTGGCCTTAGCACTGCTGATTTCGATATCCATCTTGGATGCATAATCCTTAAGTTCCTGTAATGTGATGTCAAGTTCTTTGATAAGTTCGCTAACTTTTTTTGACATTCATGTCCTCCTTAGTTGCTATTGAGAGCTGTCTCAATAGCCCTCTGAATCTCGTCTGTATTTGCTTTGCATTTCAGTATGCGGTTCCAGGCCTTGCGTTTGATCGAAAGCTGAAAGCATTCTTCACTCCTGCAGAGATATATGCCTCTGCCTTCGGACTTTGAACCTGCATCCGGAATGATATTTCCTTCTCTTACAGTGAACCTCATGAGCTCACTCTGAGGTCTTGACTGCTGGCAGCCAATGCATTTACGCATCGGCACTTGTGTCTTTAGTCTCCTCAATTACATTACCCTCTTCTGAAGCATCGTCTGCATCTTCGTATTCATCAAATGCGAAGCCCATTTCTCTAAGCTGATCGTTGCTCTTGATATCGATCTTCCAGTTGCTGACTCTTGCAGCAAGTCTTACATTCTGGCCTTCTCTTCCGATAGCCAGTGAAAGCTGCTGCTCAGGAACAACTGCGGTTGCGGACTTCTCTTCTTCGTTGATATATACGCCCTCAACAATTGCAGGTCTGAGTACGTTGCTGATGAGTACAGCAGGATCTTCATCCCATACGATGATATCGATCTTCTCACCAAAGAGCTCATCTGTGATGTTCTGTACTCTTGTTCCTCTGTTACCAACGCATGCTCCTACAGGATCAACGTTCTCATCCTTTGAGTAAACAGCGATCTTAGTACGGGAGCCGGCTTCTCTTGCGATACCCTTGATCTCAACTGTTCCGTCAGCGATCTCAGGAATCTCAAGCTCAAACAGACCTCTTACCAGGCCAGGATGTGATCTTGAAAGAAGAACCTGAGGTCCCTTGTTGTCTTTCTTGACATCCATGACGTAAACCTTGATTCTGTCGCCAGGCTTGAAGGACTCAGTCTTGACCTGCTCTGATGTAGGTACTCTTCCTTCTGTTCTTCCAAGGGATACGAGCATTGTTCCGTTGTTGATCCTCTCAACCTTACCTGTAACGATCTGTCCCTTCTTGCTGATGAACTCGTTGTAGGAATTGACTCTCTCAGCCTCTCTGTTCTTCTGTACGAAGACCTGCTTAGCTCCCTGAGCAGCGATCCTGTTAAAGTCCTTAGGATCGATCTGGTACTCAACAACATCGCCGATCTCATATTCTTCGTAGATCTCTCTTGCTTCTTCGAGTGAGATCTGAGTCAGATCGTCTTCTACTTCCTCTACAACTTCCATACCCATAAGAACGGTAACATCACCATTCTCCATGTCGACCTCAACTCTTACATTGGATGCGCCGTAGTTCTTCTTATATGCATTCTCGATCGAATCCTTGATAGCTCCGATGATCTCCTCTTCTGAAAGATTCTTCTCTTTCTTAAGATCTGCAAATGCATCCAGAAACTCTTTGTTCATCATGTCCTCCCTTAGAATATTACTGCTAAATTTATCTTTGAAATCTTGTTCTCAGGTATTTCGATACGGTCCTTGCCGACTTCGATAGTTACGATGCCGTTATCCTTGCCGACGAGTACACCGTCAAAATTCTTCTTGCCACTGATCTGTTCGTAAGTCTTGACTTCGACTTCTCTTCCGGCAAATCTGACATAGTCTGTGTCCTTGATGAGTTCACGGTCAAGACCCGGTGAACTTACTTCCAGGTTGTAGCTCCTGTCGATCAGATCGAGTTCATCAAGCTTGTCACTCAGGAATCTTGTGACATCTTCGCACTCTTCGATGCTAACATATTCGTTCTCAGCATCCATCGTCTTGTCGAGGAACACTCTGAGGATCCAGTCAGGACCTTCTTTCTTGTATACTATCCTGTAAATCTCAAGTTCCTTGCCATCAAGGTACCCATCGAGGATAGCTGCGACCTTCGCAGAAATGTCTTCTCTTGCCATTATATTCTCCGTCTTATAACGCAAAAAACTCCAAACATAAGCGAAAGAGTGGGATGTCCCACTCTTTCGGAGTTATAACTTACTGTATATATATAACATTATAAGTCTTAAAATGCAAGGACTTTATTCAAGTCAGTCCTTATCCCGCCGGTGCAGGTGTAGGTGTAGGTACTGGCACTATTGGTACTACCGGAGCCGATGGATCTATCGGCAGAACAGCACCAGGATTATTAGGATCTATCGGCAGGATGCCAGGCGGCAGTTCTTCTGGTTCAGGTTCAGGTTCTGGTTCTGGTGGTGCAGTGCCCTCCGTATACCAGTTGCCATCCCATGCGCGGAAGACATTATCAGGTCTGTCCTTATATTCGCCCTCCTTGGCCCTGTCGATCTTGCTTACGATCTTGCTCCAGAGTGCTGCTGCTTTGTCGGAGTAAGAATCCATCTGTACATTGTCATCCGTTCCGATCCACAGTGCAACAGAGTATGATGGTGTGAAACCATCGAACCAGATATCGTAACGGCTGTCGGTAGTGCCGGTCTTGCCGCCTACTTTGATACCCTTGACTGCAGCTGGTGATCCGATTCCGTCTGTAACGACGCTCTGAAGAACGTCAGTCATGATCCATGCAACACCAGGATTCAGAACCTTGAATTCCTCAGACTTTGCTTCAAGAAGAGTTCTTCCGTTGTTATCTTCGACTCTTGTGTAGCATATCGGAGTATTGCGCTTGCCTCCGTTAGGGAAAGCAGCATATGCAAGCGACATTTCAAGCGGTGAAACTCCTTCTGACATTGCTCCGAGCGCGAGTGCCGCAAGGTTGACGTCATTGATTGGCTGACTCGTATCGTCGATTGCTGTCGTTATGCCAAAGCTCTTGAGCATATCCATCGAATATGCAATGCCGACCTGTGCAAGGATCTTGACAGCGCAGGTGTTGATCGACTTCTGAATCGCTGTCTTGAATGTGTTCTGACCGGAATAGCTCCTTGTTACATTCAGAGGCCATGTCTCGCCGTTGACCTTCATCTTCTCGTCGACAACTGTAGATGAAACAGTGATGTAATCACCCCAGTTGCTTGTACCCTGCTTGTCATAGCCGGTATCCTTGAATTTGAATGTCTCGCCCTTCTTCTGATACTCATACGACTTCTGAAGAGCTGCAGCATATACAGTCAGAGGCTTGATCGATGAACCAGGCTGTCTTGGATTGGTAGCTCTGTTGAAGAGCATCTCTCCATCGGCATTTCTAGTGCCCACCATGGCCTTGACCTTACCTGTTCCAACCTCAGTGATTACCATCGCAGCCTCAGGAACGACATCCTTCTTGTTGGTTCCAGGGAAGTTCTCGGACTTCTTGAACTGCTTGGTTATGACCTTCTGTGCCTGACTGTCGAGAGTCGAGTAGATTCTGAGACCCTTAGTGTAGATCAGTTTTGTCGCCTGTTCTTCAGTCAGGTCGTACTGATTCATGAGGTCTTTCTTGACTGTCTCGATCAGATAGTCCTTGAATGCGGAAGTTGTCGATGCTGAGCTGATTCCTCCCGGATTGATGAAATCTGCAAGAGGTCTTGTTGCAGCATCTTTCTGTTCCTGAGTTATATATCCCTGCTCGAGCATGAGCTGGAGAACGAGATTACGTCTTGCCTGAGAGGTATCGTTAGCATAGATACCCTTCTTGATCTTGGTCGTATTCTCGCCTTCTTCAGTTACTACGAGCTGATATGATCCCGGAGCCTGAGGCAAAGCAGCCAGAGCTGCGCATTGCTCAAGGGTCAGCTCCTCAACGCTTACCGAGAAGTACTTTCTAGCTGCTGTATCGACACCGTAGCACCCATAGCCAAGATAAATCGTATTCAGGTAAGCCGTCAGTATCTCTTCTTTACTCAGCTCCTGCTCGATCTCATAAGCGTAATACATCTCTGTGATCTTACGCTTGATCGATCTTACACTCTTGTCTTCCGGCAGGAATATGTTACGTGCAAGCTGCTGAGTGATCGTACTCGTGCCGCTGATTCTGCCGCCGTGGAATCTCTCAAGGATAGCTCCTATTATTCGTCTGAAGTTGAAGCCCCGGTGAGTCCAGAACGTCTTATCCTCAATTGCTATGAAAGCATTCTTGAGATTCTCAGGAAGCTGTTCATACGAGATGATCTGTCTGTTCTCGTTGTAATAGATCTCATCTATCAGGGTCTCCTGATCATCATATATATATGTACTTACAGCAAGTGTATCGTAGATCCTGCTTGGCTGGATCGGATCAGCCTTGCTGATAACATATGCAGTGTATCCTACTCCTGCCAGGCCTCCGAGAATACAGAGGCTGATGAAGGTGATCATAAGAGCACGGACAAATGTCCAGAGCTTGCTTCTTTTTTTCTTTACTTTTCTGGCTTTGGTCTTAGTGGCCGGAGGGACTGGCCTGTTACCGCCTCCTGAGCCTCCTGAAGACTTAGGCTTGGCCTTGGTCTGCGAGACGGATTTTGAAGGAGCCTTGGCCTTAGCGGTACTCTTCGGCCGGTTCTTAGCAGCAGCCTTCTGCCTTGCCAGAGATTTAGACTTGTTATTCTTCATTGAAGGCACCGTTCCTGTAACCTCCCTTAAATCGTTCTTATCAGCCTTAACTGCTTTGTCAGCGTTCTTGGCATTATTCGTGTCTGCTGAAGCCTCAGCATCACTGACTTCTGCTGCGTCCGGCTCAGGAGCAGCTTTCCATGAGGCAGCTTTGAGAGCACTTCTCTTTTTTTTGATTTTGAATGGATGATTGGCAGGCACAAATTCGTTGGCCTTAGCCATCTCAGCAAAAGCAGCCTGCTCCGCAGCCTTCTTCTCTGCAGCTCTTTCGAGCTTGATATCAAGATTAGTATTCCTGTCGCTGAACTTAGGCTCAAGTCCATAGATTATGTCTTCAGCCTCCTTAGGCTGATCGGAATGAGGCACAGGAACCGGAGGCTTGATAGCTCCAGGTACAAGGCCCTTGGCATTCCTTGACTTGAACATGCCGGAAGTAGCAGGATTATTGCTCTCTTCTTCGGTGATCTCGGCATCTACAATATTAAGAAGATCGATAATATCTTCATCGGAATACTCAACAGGAGGCTCATCGATAGAAATATCAGCATTCTCGATCTTAACTTTAAGAACCTTGACATCAGGCTTAGGTTCAGGCTTAGGTTCAGCTTTAGGCTCAGGCTGAGACTTTGGTTCAGGTTCAGGCTCAGATGCAGGCTCAGAGACCGGTTCAGATGCATGAACAGGAATATCATCCTGATCTGTGAAGGCTTCTGCCTTCCTGAGGGCATCCGAAATATCCTCACGAACCATTGTCTTATAAAGCTCGTCAGTAGTTACAGTTCTTGTATTGCGAGAGAGTGTGTTATTGCTGCCAGCCGGATCAGCAGTCTTACCGGATTCATTGCCAGATTTCCTGAAATCAAAGTCAAAGTCCAGATCCGCAGAATCATTCTTCCTGGATTGTCCATTATTAACGGACACATTGCGTCTGTCAGCAGTAACCGAACGAACGTTATTCTCTTGTTCAGATTTGTTATCCTTGTTGGTCACAAAAGTCACTCCTGTATTGAATAATCTATTAGGAAAAGCTTGAAAATAGGCTAATTGGTACTTCTCAACACTTTGTCCATTATATTAGCATATTATAACACAATATATGGAAAATGTTCCTATTACAGCAACAATAATTGGTGTTTTTACCTGCATTTTGTTAAGTGGCGATAACAATATATCCGTATACTAATCCTCAATTCTTCTGAAATCTCTCACGTAGACATAAACAAGCAAAAAAAGCACATCCTCATTAAGAGAATGTGCCTGCTTGAACTGTTTGATTCAGTATTATTTACTGAGCATTCTCATGGAATTCAGGATACAGATAACTGCAACACCTACATCTGCAAAGACTGCAGCCCACATGTTTGCTATTCCTATCGCGCCAAGAATCAGACATGCAAACTTTACAAAGAGCGCGAAGACTATATTGGCCCTGGATATACTCATTGTCTTGCGTGCTATCCTGATCACAGCAGGAATACGTGAGAGCTTGTCATCCATTATGACGATATCCGCTGCCTCTATAGCTGCATCGGATCCAAGAGACCCCATGGCAATACCAACATCAGCTCTTGACAGGACCGGTGCGTCATTGATTCCATCACCTATGAAAGCGAGCTTTCTGTCATTCGAAGAGCCTTCATCGCCTGAGATCTCAGCCAGAAGGTCTTCGACAGCCTTGACCTTGTCAAGCGGCAGAAGTCCGGCTTTGTAGTCGCTGATACCAAGCTCACTGGCAACCTGCGCTGCAACCTTCTCGGAATCGCCCGTCAGCATAACGATTCTGCGGACATTCTCGGCAAAGAGATCAGCTATTGCCTTCTTGGCCTCTGCCTTAGGCATATCAGCAACTATTATAGTGCCTATATATTTGCCGTTCCTGGCAACATAGCAGTATGTACCGGCAGCTTCAACGATATCTTCTTGTATCTCAATGCCATTCTCTTCAAAGAATCCTCTGTTGCCCACACAAATCAGGTCTCTGCCGACCTTTGCGCTGATGCCCTTGCCGGCAAAGTTCTGCTCATCTTTGACCTTGGATGCCGGATATGGCTTGTCACATGCCTGAACGATAGCTGCTCCTATAGGATGTGTGGAGCCGGCTTCAACAGCTGCGGCATACCTGATGATATCCTCGGTTGAATACCCATTGGCAGCATCTATCATGCTGACCTTGAACTTACCCTCCGTAAGAGTACCTGTCTTGTCCGTAACGATGGTGTCAAGCTTTGACATCATCTCGAGGTAGTTGGAGCCTTTGACAAGAACTCCCTCTCTTGAAGCAGCTCCTATTCCGCCGAAGAATGCAAGCGGAACAGAGATTACAAGAGCACAAGGACATGAAATTACAAGGAACGTGCAGGCTCTGAGCACCCATGTGCCGAATTCAGCTGCAAAGTGTCCTGAGATAAGTGGCGGTATGAAAGCCAGCAGCACAGCTCCGATAACTACAGCTGGTGTGTAGTAGCGTGCGAACCTTGTGATTAAGTTCTCTGTACGGGACTTCTTGGAAGCGGCATTCTCGACCATCTCAAGTATCTGAGCGACTGTCGAGTCATCATACTCCTTGCGTGCCTCAACTCTTAAGAGCGTATCCCCATTGATACATCCTGAGATGACATCGTCACCTGTTCTGACAGATCTAGGCATGGATTCGCCCGTAAGTGCCGATGTATTGATCAGGCCTTCACCTTCAATGACTACTCCATCTGTAGGGATCTTCTCTCCCGGCTTGATGACGAGAATGTCACCGACTTCAATGTCATCAGGGTCGATGACCTCAATGCTCCCGTCCTCTTCCTCTCTGTTGGCAAAGTCAGGCGCAATACTCATAAGTTCTGATATGGCACCACGGGATTTGCCGACTGCATAGCCCTGGAAGAATTCACCGACCTGATAGAAAAGCATTACAGCAACGGCTTCATGAAGCTCACCGCAGCCAAACGCTCCGACGGTCGCCAGTGTCATAAGGAAGCTCTCATCGAACATCTGACCATGCGAGATCCCAAGGAAGCATTTCCTGATGACATCCTGACCTACGATGAAATACGGAACAAGCCATGGTATGATCATCCAGTAGCTGTGAGCAAAGCTCTCAGGTATAACGTGAGTATGCTCAAGTACGATCAGAAGAACGAAGAGAACAAAGGCTATTATGATCCTTGTCAGATCTTTTTTCTGTCTTTTCGTTAAACCAGACATCAATATGATTCCTCTGAAATGTGATTATTTCAATACTACCTTGCAGTCCGGCTCAACCTTGGCAATGCACTTGACTGCTTCCTGAACGACCTGATCAAAAACTGCGTCTTCAGCATCGATCATCATCTTCTGTGTAAGAAAGCTTACTGATGCGTCATTTACTCCGTCGAGTTTCTTGATAGCTTCTTCCATCTTAGCTGCACAATTAGCGCAATCGAGATCGATGAGTTTAAATTTCTTCTTCATTTCAGTGTCTCCTTATCTCTACTATTCTTCAATATGTTCCTTGCCCATTGCGATTATCGTCTTGACATGATCATCATCAAGGGAGTATTTGATGGACTTGCCTTCGCGTCTTGACTTGATGAGCTTAGCAGTCTTAAGAGCCTTGAGCTGATGCGAGACAGCAGACTGATTCATCTCGATATCTTCGCATATCTCTGTTACGTTCTTCTCTCCGTCGAACAGATCATACAGGATCTTGATCCTTGTGGAATCTGCGAACATCTTGAAAAGATCCGCAAGTTCAAGGAGTTCTTCCTCGCGAAGATCTCTGATCATATAGTCATTCTTTACGGCCATCTCTTACCCCTTTCTGTCGAATAAATCAAGAAACAATTGAACGTTCTTTCATATGAATATATTATCATATGTTCATTATAATGCAAGCCATAATCATGATTAATTATTGAAACATAAAAAAAAAGCGCACTGCACTTTAATGCAATGCGCTAATCTATCTGACTTATTCGAATTTGGCTGCTACCTTCTTGAGGAGTTCTCTTATCTCAAGATACTGCGGGCAGACGCTCTCGCACATACCGCACTCGATGCAGTCACTTGCCTTGCCGCTTCCCTCTGCTATGATAGTGTCATAATTACTCCAGTCAAGAACCTGATCAAAGAGGACCTTCCTGTTGTATACGTTGAACATGCCCGGAATCCTGATATTCATCGGGCACTGATTCTCTTCGATGCAGTATCTGCATGCTGTGCAAGGAACAGCTCCCATGGATCCGAATACTTCAGCTACCTTGAATACAGCGTCAAGCTCGGCAGCGCTCAGCTGCTCGAAATCGCCGTCAGCCTTGGTAAAGGTAGCGATATTGTCCTCCATCTGCTCCATATTGCTCATTCCCGAAAGGATCATTTCCATGCCTTCGAATCCTGCGGCAAATCTCAGAGCGTATCCTGCATTGCTGCAGCCTGAGCCTGTCTCGCTGCGAAGATCGTCAAGGATTTTCTGTGCTGCATCAGGCAGATTAACAAGGCTGCCGCCTCTTACAGGTTCCATAACGATTACAGGCTTGTTATGCTTGCGGCATACTTCGTAAACCTTGCGGCTCTCGTTGGTCAGACTCTCATAGTCAAAGTAATTGAACTGAATCTGAACGATCTCGACCTCAGGATACTCACTCAGGATCTTGTCGAGGACTACAGCCTTGTCATGGAATGAAAGGCCGACGTGGCGGACTTTGCCCTCAGCCTTGAGAGCAAAAGCTGTCTCATAAGCATTGCACTTCTTGAAGAATTCGAAGTTCTCAGCATTCTGAGCGTGCATCAGATAAAAATCGAAATAATCAACGCCGCATGCCTCGAGCTGGCTCTGGAAAAGAGGTCTGATGTCCTCTTCTGACTTGAAATATTCGTCTGTAAGTTTATTTGTAAGAAGATACTCGCTCCTTGCATGGCGTGATGTCAGGCAGTCCCTGATAGCAAGTTCGCTGAGACCGTTGTGATATCCATGAGCTGTGTCAAAGTAATTGAAACCACACTCGATAAAGCGGTCTACCATCTTGCAAAGGTGCTCGTTATCGATCTTATCACCTGTCATAGGAAGGCGCATCATACCAAATCCGAGATGCTTCTTGATTTCCGGAAATTCTCTGTTAAACATTTATATTTCCCCCTTCTGTATATCTGCAATATTCTGAATAATATCAGTTATATAGTTCTTAAGCAATGATGGTTATTGAAGAATCAGTATATACCGAGATTCTTGAATATCAGCAGCCAGACGAACAGTGTTATGCACGATACAGGTGTTGAAAGCATTATCGCGCTGCCGGCTATTTCGGCATCACTGTCAAGTGAGACTGCCATTGGATATGTGGATACTGCCGTCGGTGACGCCATAATAATAAGAAGCGAAACAAAGGCAGGACCTCTGAATCCGAGTACTGCCGCAAGCGGAAGTCCGATCATCGGTATGACAGCAAGTCTGCCTATGAGGCAGATCATGATATCTCTTCTCTTGGCTGTGATCGCTGAAGGATCAAATGATACACCAAGCATTATCATGGCCACCGTAGGTGCGGCGGCAGCGATGCCATCAAGAACGGTCTCAACAGGATAAGGAAGACTGAGATGGATGACAGAGCATATGGCTCCGGCGATCGCACCTATTATCAGCGGATTCCTTATCGTATTGATCAGCATGTTCTTCATATCAGGTTTGCCGCCCCTGAAATACTCAAGAACAATGACTGCAATTATATTGAAAAAAGGTATGACGATCGTAATGAGCATCGTAACGACCGGAAGCCCGGCATCGCCGAATATGCTCTGAACGACCATAATACCCATGAGGACAAAGTTGCTCCTGTAAATAGCCTGTATCATTGCGCCTCTTGCCGAGTTGCGGCTCTCTATCCTCACTACAACAGCCCACGTTACTGCAACGGTGACAGTTATGAATGCAAGCGCGAAGATTATAAGCCTGAGATCAACAGCCGCAGCAAGATCAGCCTTGAATATATTATTGAACATCAGCACAGGATAGAAGAATGTGAAGAGAACTTTGTTAAAGCGCTTGTTCTCAGCATCGGTCATCATTCCTGTCCGCTTGATCACTACGCCTATGAGAATATATATAAACATAGGCAGTACTGTATTTATGCAGATCTGTACATTCCCCATAATACCCTTTCTGATATCAGGCGTCCCGTGCCTGAATGTATTATTTAGTAACTGCTACCCAGCATACAGGGTCTGACAGTTTTTCAAGTTCTTTGACAGTAAGCTCTACTACCGAGTCTTCTCCGCCGATCCCCGGGAACACGGTCTCATTTAAGTGCTTGCGGATCGAAAGATCAAGGTAAAGCCTTGCAGTGTCCTTCAGGCAGAAAGGATTGATCGTGCCTGCTATGTGCCCCACAAGCTCCTCCGTCTGTTCGGCCGGAAGCATCGTAGGACGGAAGCCGAAAACCTCACGGAATCTTGCGTTGTCTACGCGGGATTTGCCGGATGCGATGATGACTATTGCTGTTCCGTTCTTGCCTTTGAATGCAAGGCCCTTGCATATGCGGTCAACATCAACATCGAGCGCAAGAGCCGTGCTCTCAGCAGTGATATCTGTATTCTTGAAATCGATTATCCGGTCGTCCATGCCCTTCTCGTGGAGAAAAGCCCGGCCTCTCATCTCTGCTTCAAACATTATGATCCACCTTGTATTTATTCGGATAGTTGAGCCCCTTCCATTGAATCCGAACAATTGTTCTGTTATCATATAATTGCCGGGTGGAAAGGATAATTGATACTGATATGAGACAGGCAGTCGATGTGCTAGCCGTATTTGATATAGGTGCCCGTTCGCCCCGGCCGATACGATTCAAGGTTCTTGAGCATGGTATCAAGACCACTGTTAAGGTGTCCGATATCAGCAATATCGAATGGCTTGGAGCAGGCGGAGTTACGCGTATAGAATACGACTGCACCACAGTCTCAGACGGCCATCATATCAAGTATAAGTTATTATACTTCTACCACGAATGCCGCTGGGAACTGCAGATGAGCTGAGCAGGAGTAACTTCCCTGTCAGCTACGCGAAGTCGAATATGCTCATCTGTGCAGATTCAGGCAGTCCGGCGAACAGTCCATGTCTCTTGAGGTCATCTATATTAGTTCCTGAGAGTCTTGTTCTTGATCTGACATCATCAAGTGTATTGAATGGCCTCTCTTTGAAGGCTTCTGTAAGTGACTCAGCAGCAGTGTCCCCTATTCCGTTGACAGCATTGAACGGCAGCATGACTTTGCCGTCTACCACAGAGAATCTGCATGCCTCGGCAACTCCGAGAACAGGCTCTGCGAACTCATAACCTCTCGAGAGCATCTCGTACATTACTTCATATACTGTGAGATGTTCCTTCTGCTTGGCAGTCGCTGTATTGCCAAGCTTTTCTATTTCTTCCATCCTTCTCTCTATCTCAGGGATTCCTTTGCCGATGGACTCTGCATCAAAGTTGTCTACTTTGGACGAGAACCATGCAGCATAGAAGGCTTCAGGATAGTTGACTTTGAACCATGCCATTCTTATGGACATCATTACGTAAGCCGCAGCATGAGCACGCGGGAACATGTACTTAAGAGTCTCGCATGACCAGATATACCAGTCAGGAACACCATGGTCCTTCATCATCTGCAGCTGTTCCTCGCTGAGGACCCTGTTCTTACGGACGATCTCCATTATCTTGAAGGCGTCGCCATTAGGAAGTCCCTTTGCGATCAGGAAGTTCATGATATCGTCACGGCATGATATAACCTCATCGATCGTAGCGGTGCCGTTCCTCAGAAGGTCCTGAGCATTGTTGGTCCATACATCCGTACCATGCGAGAATCCTGACATCTTGATCAGAGCCGAAACAGTCGTCGGATGGATGTCGTCGAGCATGTTACGGGTAAAGTTAGTACCGAACTCAGGGATCGCATATGTACCGTGAGTGAACTTGTAATCCGGATTCTTGATATGCAGCTCATCAAGCGATGTGAAGATACTGAGTGTCTTCTTGTCATCAAGCGGAATAGTCATAGGATCTACGCCTGTCATTACCTGCAGATGCCTGATAAGCTGCGGCACATCGTGGCCGAGGATATCGAGCTTGAGCAGGTTCTCATCGATCTTGTGATAATCGAAATGTGTAGTTATGACATCTGTATCACGCTTGTTCGCAGGTTTCTGTATAGGACAGAATTCATATATCTCATGATCATCAGGCACGACAATGATTCCGCCAGGGTGCTGGCCGGTGGTTCTCTTTACGCCGGTGCATCCTTTGACGAGATAATCTATGTCGTACTTATTCGCGTTGATGTGATTATCTTCTATGTAATGCTTGACATAGCCAAATGCAGTCTTGTCGGCGATCGTCGCTACTGTACCGGCTTTGAATACATTCTTCTCGCCGAAGATCTCACCAACATATCTGTGAGCTACAGGCTGATATTCACCGGCGAAGTTAAGGTCTATATCAGGCTCCTTGTCGCCCTTGAATCCGAGGAATGTAGCGAACGGGATATTGAGCCCCTCCTTCTTCATTCTTGTGCCGCATTCAGGACAGCTCTTCTCAGGCATGTCATAGCCTGTATCGTATTTGTCGAGCTCTGTCGACTCCTCATAATGCTTGCATTTCGGACATACATAGTGAGGAGGCAGCGGGTTTACCTCTGTGATTCCCGCCATTGTCGCAGCAAAAGAAGACCCTACGGATCCTCGTGAACCTACGAGATATCCGTCTGAGTTGGACTTGTGTACGAGCATCTGTGCTGCTATATACATGACTGCATAGCCATTGCCTATGATAGAGCTCAGCTCTGTCTCGAGACGCTCTTCGATATTAGGAGGCAGAGGATCACCATAGATGGACTTTGCCTTCTCATAGCAGCTGTTACGGAGCTGATCCTCAGCGCCTTCGATCCTCGGAGGGAATTTGCCCTTAGGTACAGGCAGGACATCTCCGACCATATCAGCGATCTTGTTGGTATTGGTGACTACTATCTCCTCCGCCCTGTCTCCGAGATATTCGAATTCCTTCATCATCTCGTCAGTGGTGCGGAGATAGAGAGAATCTGACATAGTATCTCTGAATCCGATACCGGCCATTATGATAT
The DNA here is from genome assembly GCA_017512145.1 of Mogibacterium sp. Classification (GTDB taxonomy): domain Bacteria; phylum Bacillota; class Clostridia; order Peptostreptococcales; family Anaerovoracaceae; genus Crickella. The sequence goes on from JAFWHB010000032.1 coordinate 191,766, forward strand.
TCCTGTATATCGATGCCTCAGGTGTCGGATAATGAGAGTCAGTAGTTGCAACTGTCAGCTTACCGAGTCTGTCTCCAATCTCGATGATCTTCTTGTTCATGGCAATGATATCATCGTTGCTCTGAACAATGCCTTCATCGACCATAAAACGGTTATTGCCAAGAGGTTGTATTTCAAGATAGTCATAGTATGAAGCTATCTTAAGAAGTTCATCATCGTCAGCTCCCCTCAGAACTGCCTGATAGAGCTCGCCTGCCTCGCACGCACTGCCTATGATAAGACCTTCCCTGTGTTCTTCAATGACAGAACGTGGAAGCCTTGGTCTCTTGTAGAAATAGTCGATATGAGACTTGCTGACGAGCTTGTATATGTTCTTGAGGCCGGTCTGGTTCTTGGCAAGCAGGATAATATGATATGTCCTGTGCTTCTTGATATCTATGGTCCCATCTTCGAGCCATGCATCCTCATCAGGATACAGATAGCCTTCGACTCCATATATTATCTTGATGTTCTTGCCCTTCTTGGCAAGCTTTCCGGCTGCCTTGGCTGCATCAGGGAATCCCTGAACGACACCGTGGTCAGTGATCGCAACAGCAGGCTGTCCCCAGTATGCAGCTGTATTAACTATATCTTCGACTTCATTGAAGCCGTCATTATCACTCATCTTGGAGTGGCAGTGAAGTTCAACTCTCCTGCCGCCTGGATAAGTATCTTCCTTCAGTTTCTTCTCGACCTTCTTGATGGACTGGGCCTTGAGAATGTTCTCATGTTCGAAGGTGTCATATTCGACAGGGCCTTTGGCGCGTATCATGTCGCCTTCGCTGAGATTGCTCTCGAGTTCCTCGAACTTTGCATTGGTGACAAACTGCTTGATACAGAAGGTCCTTGCCTTAGCCGCGATAAGGATCGTTATCAGAGTCCTGTCATTGCGGATCGGCATTGATTCGATCTTGAACACTTCACCTTCGATAACAGGCCGCTCATTAGTGCCGACAAGTTCAGGAAGATCCTTGAAATCAGCAGGAACACCATTGAAATCCTTGCCCATGAGTATGAGCTCGCCTGCTGCATTCTCATGAACCGGCTCGTCCTTGGCGCGTCTTCTGTACTGCCCGCCGCCTGAATTGCCATTGCCGCCGGACCATCCGCCGCCCGAATAATCGGAAGAGGCTTCTTCTCTTGCAGCCTGCTGTATCTGGATACCAGTGTACATATAGTTGACTCTGACCTTGCTGATTCCACCGAGCTTAGCGACAATGCGCTGTTTCATCAGACTCTCAAGATTTCGAGGCATCATAAAATTGAGCTTGGTGTCTATTACAAGCACAAGCCCAGACTTCTCTATAGAAAGTCCTGTTATTTCGATGTCGATATCCTTCTCTTTGCGTCCGATCGCATCACACAGTTCGGACGCAGAGAGGATCTCCTCAGGAATCTTAATCATTCATTGCTCCGTCAGCTTCAACTATTTCTATAAGTCTGTCGATCAGCCTGTCTTCAGGTACCTTCTCGATGATCTCGCCATGAGAGAATACTAGGCCTTCACCTCTTCCGCCGGCTATTCCATAGTCAGCCTCTCTGCTCTCGCCGGGGCCATTGACTGCGCATCCCATCACGGCGATTTTAAGCGGTTTGAGGCCCATCTGTGCTCTCTTCTGAGCAATGACCTCAAGTCTTGATTCTGCTTCGTTAGCGAGCGAAATAAGGTCGATCTCGGTCCTTCCGCAGGTCGGACATGAGACTGTTTCGATAGCTTTGTCTCTGAGACCTACAGTCTCGAGAATTCTTCTTGCAAAGTATACTTCTTCGACCGGATCGGCAGTGAGTGAAACTCTCATCGTATCACCGATACCTGCAAGCAGCAGTGATCCGATACCTACTGCTGACTTAAGCATGCCGTTACGCGGAGTTCCTGACTCTGTAATGCCTATATGTATCGGACAGTCGACTAACTCTCTGAGCTTCATATGTGCATCATAGTTCATCCTGACATTGGATGACTTGATGGAAACTACGAGTTTGTCGTAATCCATGTCCTCGATAAGATGGACCATATTGGCGCCGCTGACAGCCAGAGCTTCGGCAGTAACGCCGCCATACTTCTCAATGAGGTCCTTCTCAAGGGATCCTGAGTTGACACCGACACGGATCGGAACATCGTATTCTCTGGCTTTGTCAACGACAGCCTTTACCCTTTCGAGGCTGCCGATGTTGCCCGGGTTGATCCTGATCTTGTCAGCACCGTTCTCGATCGAAGCGATCGCAAGTCTGTAGTCAAAGTGGATATCCGCTACAAGAGGTACTCTGACGAGCTTCTTAGCTCTGCCAAAGGATTCAGCTGCCTGCATGTCAGGTACAGCGCATCTTACGATCTCGCATCCTGCATCAGCCAGCTGATTTATCTGTCTGACGAGCGCATCTGTGTCTCTGGTATCGACATTTGTCATCGACTGGATCGATACAGGTGCGCCGCCGCCTATTACTACATCGCCTACATTTACTGTTCTGGACATATATACACCTATCCGAAAAGATTTCTTACATCATTGAATGTTACAAGTACGAATATCGACAGAAGAAGTACCATGCCGACTACTGTCGCCTTATATTCCATGTCATCATTGATCCTGCCCCCACTGAGGACCTTGAGGATAATGAAGAATATCTTGCCTCCGTCGAGTCCCGGGATCGGGATGATATTGAAGAAAGCAAGGTTTAGACTTACAAGAGCAAGAAGCATCAGATATGAAGTGAAGCCCTGCTCCGAAGTCTGGCCTACTACCCTGACAAGCCCGACAGGGCCGGATACATCATCCTTTGAAATCCCCCGTCTGAACATTGACTGAAATGCACCGAGCATGAGCTTGTTGATCTCCCATGTGGTAGTCACTCCGCTTGACAGGCAAAGCGCAGGATTCTTGGTATAGCCAGCAACAATGCCTATCATATATTTGCCTGACTCTCCATCAAGCTCAGGCATAAGAAATGCGGTAGAAGTCTTGCCGTCTCTTGTGTAGACGACTTCCATCTTATCTCCCTCGTGATACTGATCCACAGCCATTACGACTTTGTTCCAGGTGTTGGTCCTGATGCCGTCGATCTCTACGATAGTATCTCCAGCCTGAAGACCCGCAGCTGCTGCCGGTGAATCCGGCATGATGTCGCCGAGAGTGTTTGACGGAACGCCGCTGATCAGATACGAAAGTGTTATAACAAGAATCGCGATGATGACATTCATCGTGACTCCGGCAAGCAGGATAGCGACCTTCTGGAGATTGCTCTTGTTGCTGTATGACCTTGGGTCATCACTTGCCTCTTCCTCGCCTTCCATCGCGCAGAATCCTCCGAGCGGAAGCAGGCGAACCGAATACTGGGTCTCGCCTTTCTGTCTCTTAAAGAGCAGCGGGCCCATACCTACAGAAAACTCGTTGACTTTGACCCCGCAGAGCTTGGCGACAATAAGATGTCCCCATTCATGCGGAATGATAAGAACGAGCATCATTACAACGAATAGAATTGCGGTTTTCAATTAGTATCTCCTTATTAGTTGTGAACTGTCATTGTCCTGGCCATGATCCTGGACTCTCTGTCTATTTCAAGAATATCTTCGACTGTAGCAGGCGCTGCAAAGTCTGAAGCCTGCATGACTCTCTCGATGGTCTCAGGAATATCAAGGAAGCCTATCTCACCTCTCAGGAACATCGCAACGAGCTCTTCATTGGCACCATTCATTACAACAGGTGCGGCACCGCCTTCCTTAAGAGCTGCATAAGCAAGATCGATGCATCTGAACACCTTCCTGTCAGGCTGCTCGAAGGTCAGCTCCTTGCCAGTAGTGAAGAAGTCGAGTGCTCCGTCGCTGCCTCTGTCTGCATCTTCAGCAGTGAAGTCCTGAACAAGGTCAAGCCTGTCAGGATAATTCAGTGCAAGTCCGATAGGGATCTTCATATCCGGAAGACCCATCTGAGCTATTACTGAGCCATCCATGAACTCAACCATCGAATGAACGATGCTCTGCGGATGAACATGGATGTCTATTCTCTCTGCAGGCACATCAAAGAGCCATCTTGCCTCGATGACCTCGAGTCCCTTGTTCATCATTGTCGCAGAGTCGATGGTGATCTTGGATCCCATGTTCCACTTAGGATGATTGAGAGCCTGCTCAACAGTAACGTCCTTCATAGACTCATAGCTGCGGCCTCTGAAAGGCCCGCCTGAAGCTGTCAGAAGGATCCTGCGGATCGGTCTGTATAATGTAGCCTCTGCCTCATTCCTGAAGTTGATATTGAGATTGAACTTAAGCTTCTTCCCGGAATGATTAAGGTTGTAATCATGTACGCCCGGATCCTGATATGCACGTCCGCATGCGCTGCCGCCGTTGCCCTCGAGGCACTGGAATATTGCGCTGTGCTCGCTGTCTACAGGAAGGAGTCTGACACCCTTCTCTCTGCAGAGATCAGTAACAAGCTGACCGCCCGCTACAAGAGTCTCCTTGTTGGCAAGCGCGATGTCCCTGCCTTGACTTATAGCCTCATAAGTTGGTGCAAGTCCGCTGATTCCCATCAGTGAATTCAGGACTATATCGCAGTCAATATTAGCGATCTCAACAAGGCCTGCATCACCATAGAGCACGGTAATGTCCGGAAACAATTCCTTAACAGTATCTGCGTCTTCTGCATTGCCCACACATACGGCCTCAGGTGAGAACTCCCTTATCTGATCGATCAGCGAGTTCACTCTGCTCCTGCATGTAAGGCCTACCGCTCTGAATTTGTCCGGGTTATTTCTTATAATTTCAAGAGCCTGAGTCCCGATAGAACCCGTGCTCCCCATTATCAATATGTTCTTCATGTCAGTTCCTAAATATTCAGAATTCCTGTCAGAGCACAAATCGCATAATATACTACTGGTGCTACGAAGATAACACTGTCAAATCTGTCCATGATTCCGCCATGTCCAGGGATGAGCGTGCCATAGTCCTTGATGCCCATCTTGCGCTTGAACATAGAAGCAGTAAGATCTCCTGCCATTCCGGCAGCTCCGCCGACCAGACCGAGTACGAGGCATACAAGAGCCATTTCTCTCATGAATATGAAACCGAAGAGCCAGCTGAAGAGTGAGCTGCCGACAAGTCCGCCAACAGCGCCTTCTATGGTCTTCTTAGGGCTCAGATTAGGTGCCATCTTGTGTTTGCCGAGGAAATATCCGGTAAAATATGCGAATATATCCGAGCCAAAGGCAGCAATAACAACGATCCAGATGAACAGCTTGTAGTCAGTCATGTCGATCAGCACCATGTGATATGTGAAAAATGGTATATACACCATCGAAGTGACTGTCGCGATCGCATCATAAGGGCCTCGTTCGTTGATCTTCCAGCCATATATACAGCCGGCAGCCACCGAGACAAAAAGCCAGATAGTTATCAGCATCATGTTGTGATAGAATGCCGGCACACTGCTGATCGATGAAGCATGAGCAGACAAGCCGCCTGTAATAAATGTAGTCGCGAATAACAGTGATGTCATAACATAGCAGATCATCTTAGATGGATGTACATCAAGATTCTCCCATCCGTTGCAGAATTCGTGGATGCCCATGACGGCAATAATAAGTGCAGCGGCCCAAAGCCACCAGCCGCCCAGATAAAGTACAACCAAAAGAGGTGCCATTACAAGGCCGGATATTATTCTGGTTTTCATTAATGCAGTACCTTTCTATTTGTTAGATTCCTTGCGTCCGCCGAATCTGCGGTCTCTGTTTGCATATGCATCGATCATCTCAGCATATTCTTCCGGAGTGAAGTCCGGCCAAAGTGTATCTGTGAACATAAGCTCGCTGTAAGCAGCCTGCCAGGTCAGGAAATTAGACATTCTCTCCTCACCGCTCGTCCTGATGATAAGATCAGGATCAGGCACATCAAAATGAGAGCTGCCGGACCAGAGATGTCTTGAGATATCATCCTCGGTAAGCTCTGAAGGGTCTCTGCCTTCTTCGGCACATTCTCTGCAGAGTTCCCTGACGCTTCTCAGGATCTCATCTCTTCCGCCATAGTTCAGCGCGATATTGAATACAAGTCCGTCATTATCAGCAAGTCTTCCGACCATCTTATCGATAGCATCTATCGAAGCCTGCGGGAGCATGTCATACTGGCCGAAGATATTGATATGCACATTGTTGGCATCAAGCTCTTCAAGCTCGGAATTGACATATTTGACTATAAGATTGAAGATACCGCTGACTTCTTCAGTGCTCCTCTTCCAGTTCTCTGTTGAGAAAGCATACACTGTCAGGTACTTGATTCCCATATTGGAAGTAGCGATTACAATCTTCTTCATTGACTGCATTCCGGCATTGTGTCCCATTACTCTCGGAACACCGTGAGCCTTAGCCCATCTGCCGTTGCCGTCCATTATTATTCCTACATGTGTTGGTATTCTTTTGTTGTCCATAGTTACCTATAATACAGCAAACGTGGCCTCTCAGCCACGTTGTTTGCCTTAATGATTCTGTTATGAAGATTAAACTTCCATGAGTTCCTTTTCCTTGTCGGAGAGGATTGCATCAATGTCCTTGATTGCCTTCTCGATCTTCTTCTGAACATCATCGAGTTCACTCTTGAGATCGTCCTCAGTCAGCTCGCCGTCCTTCTGCATCTTCTTGAGAGCATCGTTCTCTTCTCTTCTGAGATTTCTGACTGCTACCTTAGCCTCTTCGCCGTAGTTCTTAACAACCTTAGTGAGTTCCTTACGTCTCTCCTCTGTGAGCTGAGGAATGATCAGTCTGATTACCTTGCCGTCATTTGCAGGGTTGATTCCGATGTTTGCCTCATTGATAGCTCTCTCGATATCTGCGATCGACTTAGGGTCGAATGGCGAGATCAGAAGCTGTCTTGGATCAGGTACTGAAATGTTAGCCAGCTGCTTGAGTGGTGTCGGCATTCCGTAATAGTTGACCTGGATTCTGTCGAGAAGCGCAGGATTAGCTCTTCCGGCTCTTACAGTGTTGAGTTCTTCTTTGAGGAAGTTCTTCGAACTTTCGATTCTTTCGTCAAGTGTTTTCTTTGCCATAGTGTGCCTCCTATTGAATGAGTGTTCCTACGTTCTCTCCGTTAATAACTTTCATCAGGTTGCCCTCAGTTGCGAATGCAAATACATATATTTTAGTCCCGGTATCCTTACAAAGAGTAGCTGCTGTAAGGTCCATGACTTTGAGGTCTTTGTCGATTATGTCCATATAGGTGAGCTCTGTATATCTCTCTGCATCCGGATTGGTTCTCGGATCGGCTGAGTATACAGCATCTATATTCTTAGCAAGGAGCAGTACATCAGCTCCTATCTCAGCAGCTCTGAGAGCAGCAGTTGTATCAGTTGTGAAGAACGGGCTTCCTGTACCGCCGCCGAATACTACGACCTTACCTTCGTCGAGATAATCAAGAGCCTTGCGTCTTGCATAGCCCTCAGCCATATCTCTGATCTCGATGGCTGTCATCAGCTTGGCCGGGCAGTCTATTGAGAGCAGAGCGTCCTGAACTGCAAGTCCGTTCATTACTGTCGCCAGCATTCCCATATAGTCAGCAGTCGGTCTGTCGATGTTCTCGCCTGTTCTGCCTCTGAAGAAGTTGCCGCCTCCGCAGACAACTGCAACTTCGACTCCTGCATCTCTGATCTCCTTGATCTGAGCGGCAACCTTGGCAAGCTCCTCAGCATTGACGCCGAATCTGTCTTCACCTGCAAGTGCCTCACCGCTGATCTTGATCAGAACACGTTTATATTTGATACTCATATAAGCAAATCTCCTTGCATATTTATTGATGATCTAACGAGACCATTATAGCATTATTATGGTCGTATCTCTATGATTTCTTCGGATGCTACAGCCGCATTTACGAGAGCCTCGACATCAAGAGCTTCCTCGGATTTCTCGATTCTCTCGAGCTTTGGCTTGGTAACCGGATGCTTTGGCAGGAATACCGTGCAGCAGTCCTCGTAAGGCTGGATCGAGATATCATAAGTGCCGATTTCTCTTGCTTTGTCCATGATGTCGACCTTGTCCATAGCGATAAGAGGTCTCATGACAGGCATTTTGACGACTGAATCTGTTACGACCAAAGCCTCTGCTGTCTGGCTCGCAACCTGTCCGAGGTCTTCGCCTGTGATCAGCATCATGTTCTTGTTCTTGATTGCGATCTGTTCAGCGATCCTCATCATGAATCTTCTGACAAGAAGTGTGGTCTCATCCTCAGGGCAGTTCTGAACGATCTGTTCCTGGATCGGGAGCAGATTGATGACGTGCATCCTGATTGTTCCCATGTAACCTGCAAGAACCTTGACGAGGTCTTCGACCTTCTTCTGCGCTCTCTGGCTGGTATATGGGTATGAATGGAAGTGAACTGCCTCGATGCTCATTCCTCTCTTGGCCATCATGAAAGCTGCAACAGGGCTGTCGATACCGCCTGACATGAGAATCAGGCCCTTACCGTTAGTGCCGAGAGGAAGACCTCCAAATCCTTTGATCTTGTCTCTGAAGATATATGCGCCTTCTCTTCTGACATCGACTGTGAGAGTGACATCAGGATTGTGGACATTTACATTCAGGACCTTGCATGTCTTGAGGATTATAGCGCCGACAATCCTTCCGATCTCAGGCGACTCGACAGCAAATGACTTGTCTGCTCTCTTGCCCTTGACCTTGAAGGTCTTAACGCCCTCCTCCTCGATGATCTTCATCATCATCTCAGCAGCAAGGCGGCCGATCTCGTCTATATCCTTAGGTGCCTCAACAGCCGGGCTGACACTAGCAACACCGAATACTCTGACGCACTTAGCTATCACATCGTCCTCAGGAATAGTATCAGGCACACGAACGAACATAAGGCCGTCTATCCACTTAGCCTCAGCATCTTCGTAGCATTCAAGAGCCTTCCTGAGTCTCTCAATGAGGATCCTCTCGAAATAAGGCTTATTCATGCCCTTAAGAGCAACCTCACCACATCTAACAATATATAATTTCTTATTCATTCATTAACTCCAATCCTTGAGTACAAACGTATTTGAAAACTCGAGTTGTTCTGCTAAATAGTTCAGATCGCGCGCGGATATGTTTCGAGCGGATCACGACATCAGCGTCTCACTTATGTGAGCTAAAGCTGATGGAGTGTATCCATGCGAGGAACATATCATCGCAGCGATTAGATTTTTATCTGAAGCTGCCGAGTTTGCGGAAACGGTTGACGGCAGCCTTGGTCTTATCTATGACCTCATCCATCTCTTCTCTTGTGTTGAATTCGGAGAATGAGAATCTGATTGCGCCTTCGATCTTCTTGTGGTCAAGTCCCATGGCCAGCAGCACATGGCTGTCTCCGGTCTTGTGGGATGAACATGCAGAGCCGGTCGATACATAGATGCGCTCCTGCTCGAGTGTGTGGAGCAGAACTTCGCCTCTTGTGCTGCCAAATGTAAGATTGAGGACGGTCGGACATCTCTTGCCGTGGTCATGGAGCGTAAAACCAAGTTCAAGCGGACCATTGAGACGTACATCCTTGAGCTCAGTCATAAGAGCATTGCGGAGATACTCGTTGACATCAGCCATTCTGGACATCTTGGCGATGAGATTGTCATGAGACATCCTGGCTGCAAGTCCAAGACCTGCGATTCCAGGTGTATTCTCGGTAGATGAACGATAACCGTTTTCCTGTCCACCGCCTGTAATGAATGCCGGAAGCTTGAGATCCTTGTTCATATACAGGAATCCGATTCCCTTAGGGCCGTGGAACTTGTGTCCGCTGACCGAAACCAGATCAAATGATGCATCATCCATAGGTATCTTGCCAAATGCCTGCACAGCATCTGTGTGGAATACGATACTGGTTCCATGAGCCTTGTTATATTCTCTGACGGCTCTTGATGCAAGGCTGACAGGCTCAATTGTTCCGACCTCATTGTTGACAGTCATCACAGAAACCATGATAGTGTCATCTGTAAGAGCTGCCTTGATATCCTCAGGATCTACATATCCTGTCTCATCAACATTAAGATAGTCAACGATGAATCCATCATCGGCAAGTCTCCTGCAGGTCTCAAGGATAGCCGGATGCTCAACCTTGGTTGTGATTATACGCTTGCCTCTTCTTCTCAGCTTGCGTGCGGTCGAGCAAAGCGCCATGTTGTCGCTCTCTGTACCGCCTGATGTGAAGATGACAGTTCCTCCCGGATGCATAAGGTCTTCAATCTCCTTGCGGGCATCGAACAGAATATTGCCCGCATCAAACCCCATTGCATGAAGAGATGAAGGATTACCATAGTTCTCCTTCGCCATCTTATACATCAGTTCAGTAACTTCATCATATTGTCTTGTTGTAGCACTATTATCTAAATAGATCATTCTCTGATTTCCTTAAAAAAGCTCCCCTGCTCGGGGAGCCTCCCTTTTAAACTATTTGGCGAATTCTGTTGCCTTGGTCTCTCTGATAACGTTGACCTTGATCTGTCCAGGATATTCGAGCTCTGCCTCGATCTTCTTGGCAATCTCTCTTGCGAGCATAGGTACCTCGTCGTCCTTGACCATGTTAGGCTTAACAGCAACGCGGATCTCACGTCCTGCCTGGATAGCATAGGACTTATCAACGCCCTTGGTTGAATTAGCGATCTGCTCGAGGTTCTCAAGTCTCTTGATATAGGACTCAAGTGTCTCTCTTCTTGCTCCAGGTCTTGCAGCTGACAGAGCATCAGCAGCGCCTACGAGCATGGATTCAAGTGTAGTAGCCTCAACATCGCCATGATGTGACTCAACAGCGTTGATGACCTTCCAGGATTCCTTGTACTTCTTGCAGATGTTGACACCGATCTCGACATGAGTTCCCTCGACCTCGTGGTCGATGGACTTGCCGATATCGTGAAGGAGTCCGCCTCTTCTTGCGAGCTTAGGATCAAGTCCGAGCTCTTCAGCCATCATGCCTGCAAGTGTAGCAACCTCGATTGAGTGCTGAAGTACATTCTGTCCGTATGATGTTCTGTACTTGAGTCTTCCGAGGAGCTTGACAAGTTCAGGATGGAGGTTATGAACGCCAGTCTCGAAGCATGCGCGTTCTCCCTCTTCCTTGATGATATTGTTGACTTCCTTGGTAGCCTTCTGGACCATCTCCTCAATTCTTGCAGGATGGATACGTCCGTCTACGATCAGCTTCTCAAGGGCGATTCTTGCGATCTCTCTTCTTACAGGATCGAATCCCGAAAGGATAACTGCCTCAGGTGTATCATCGATGATAAGGTCAACACCTGTAAGAGTCTCGATGGCTCTGATGTTACGGCCTTCTCTTCCGATGATCCTGCCCTTCATATCGTCGTTAGGCAGGCTGACAACAGATACTGTACTCTCTGTTACCTGATCTGCAGCATATCTCTGAATAGCTGTTGTGATGATCTCTCTTGCTCTCTTGTCGCCTTCTTCCTTGGCCTCGTTCTCGATCCTTACGATCATCTCGGAAGCATCCTTACGGATATCTCCTTCGACTTCCTTAAGAAGGATCTCTCTGGCCTCATCTCTGGTGTAGCCTGAAATCTTCTCGAGTTCAGCTACCTGCTTGGCGATATAAGCATCGATCTCTCTGTGCTTGTCATTCATCGACTGCTCTCTCTTGGTGAGATTGTTCTCACGCTTCTCAATATTCTCGAGTTTGCGGTCGATATTCTCTTCCTTCTGTAAAATTCTTCTCTCGGACTTCTGAACTTCGTTCCTTCTTATCTTGAACTCTTTCTCATAGTCCTCTCTCAGCCTGTGTATTTCCTCCTTCGCCTCAAGGATCTTCTCCTTCTTGAGGTTCTCGACAGTATTCTGCGCATCCAGAATTATGTTCTGAGCCTTCTGTTCTGCGCTTCCGATGGCTTTCTCTCCAACATTCTTGCGATAGATATAACCTACGAATATACCGACAATAAGGAATACAATGCCGATGACCACAGCTAAAACTGGTGACATATGCACCTCCTTATGTTATTAAATTTGTAATCTATACATTATAGCCGAATTGTTAGTCGTGTCTGCCCCAACATATTGCGGTCTAATTGCATAATTTTACCTAAATATTATACTGATGTATCTCTCGCAAGTCAACGGAATATGCATAATCCGGAACTAGCCAAAGTATTGATGCAGCTTGCCTGTGATTGACTTATTATTTCTTTACTTTGATCGTTACCGTTACATACTGATCGGCATAATCGTAGTTATCGCCTCCGTCATCTTCAATATGTACAAGTATCTTGTAAGTTCCCTTCTTGAGTTTCTTCTTAACAGTAATGTTGCCGTTGTAAGGGTTTACTTTGAAATACTTTCTATATTTATCCTTATTGACGCCTGCGAAAGTATATGTAAGCGTGCCCTTAGGATTATAGATCGTATATGCCTTAGACATGTTTACCGTCTGGGCTTTCTTCTTGAGCTTCTTGGCTTTGAGTGTTACCTTGTTGCCTGAAGCTGTCATGTTATTGAATGCAGGAATGATACGGAAAGCTTCAGCGTTGCTGCCGGTATATGTATCAGTCAGTACAGCTTCCACAAGATAGTCACCGACATTGACCATGCCTGCAGGCCAGACTAATCTGTATTCTGAAGCAGGCAGCTGTTTACCATCAGCAAATACAGTCACGGCCGGCATCTGGACCGCCCCATTATATACAAACTCAGTCTGGGATAATCTCACCTCGAGACTGCCGGGTTGCTTTCTGGTTTCGACAGCAAGAACGCTGGTTTGTGTCTCTGCATATATGTCATCAAATGCTGTTACATAGCCATCATATGTATCATATGTTCTTTGATCAATTGGGCCATATGCATTGCTATATAGTTCATTAACCTTACTGCGGCCTTCAGCAACAATGCCCTTTACAACCGGTTTGGTATCTGAGCTGTATAAATCCAGCCAGCTATCAGTATCATATACTGCGATGTTCTCGAGCGCCTGATTGTAATATGTATCGATCATTTCTAAGTCAGTGATGGTAAAGATTTTGTAGAAATCATCGATTGTGCTATTCTCTATCTCTTTGACCTCAGCACTTGTCTTAGCGGCATCGATTGCTGCTTCGGCTTCAGTTACCATATTCCTGATCAGAGTCTGATCCTCAGGTCTGTAATTAACAAGTGGGCTAGATGAGTCGCCCTCCCCAAGCAGATAATATCTGATCTGCTGCTTAGCTTGTGGCTTTGCTTTGATGAGCTCATATTCTTCATATGACTTGAGCGTGACCGGAATCCGTCCACTTGCAACTATGGTTTGGTACTGACTTCCATCGAAATACTCTGCATTATAAGTCATTGTAAAATAATTCTCACCGCCCGGCTGCCAGCTGCTGTAATCGTTCTGGTACTGAAGATAAATAGAGCCATAAGTATCGTTATGCCACATTCCGTCATCTGCCGAGTAAACAAAGGTTACTTCAGAAGGTTCCTCTGAGAAGTGCAGCGTACAAGTATCACCATTCTGCAGAAAGTCAAAAGGTCCATTACCAGACATGTATTGATCAATATCGATGTAATAGTAGCCCGCAATTTCAGATTCGTAGAGGACTATACTATCATTAGCCACATTGATATCTATCGTTGGCTGCAGATACTGGCCTTGTTTGTAGATGTCGCCTTCCCATGCAAATACACTCATATCAAACAAACTGCATGTCATAACCAACGAAAGCGCTATTGCAATTATTGAAGATAGAACTGTATTTGCACATCTCTTATATGATTTCATTTCCCTAACCTTTCCTTAGTTAACAGGGAAACCGCGTATAGCGATTTCCCTGTAATTGTTTTCAAAAGCTGGCAGAAGAGCCGTCCCCTTGTCAGGTTTCGTTATTTTACTTGATCTTGACCTTCTTGGTCTTCCATGCGGATACATGCTTGCCGTCTGCTGCATTATTATATGCACGGATACGTACCCAGTATGTAGTCTTGGACTGAAGTCCCTTGATAGTCTTGTTGGTCTTGGACTTCTTGGCTGTCGTGGCCTTGACAATGTTTACAAAGTCAGCATCTGTTGCTACCTCGATTTCGATGCCGCCAATCTTCTTCTGATCCTTCTTGCTGACCTTCTTCCACTTCACAGTAACCTTCTTCTTGGCAGCCTTAGGCTTTGAGATCTTCACAGCCTTGAGATCCTGGATCTCCTGCGGGACTGCAGCTGCAGCAGCTGCGGCTGCTGCCAGCCTCTGGGCCTCAGCAATTCTAGCATTCTCGGCTGCAACTGCTGTATTGTATGCAGTTACTGCAGCTGCTTTATTATTATTTGCTGTAATAAGGGCTGTGTTCGCAGCTGAGAGCGCATTATCTGCATCTGTAAGTGCGGTCTCTGCAGCAGTTACAGCAGCCTGATCTCCTGATGCCTTTGCTGCTTCAAGAGCCGCCTCTGCAGCTGCTTTAGCAGTCTCTGCGGCAGTCTTTGCAGCCTGTGCATCATTTGCAGCAGTGGTTGCCTTGTTTACAGCATCTGCTGTTCCACTCTGCGCTGCAGCTGCTGCAGACTGCGATGCCTTCGCCTTAGATGAAGCTGCCTTAGCACTTACCTTAGCAGATACAGCTGCAGCCTTTGCCTGGCTAAGAACAGCGTCTGCTCTTGTCTGCTTAGCTGTATTGAGTGCTCCTTCAGCTGTCTGCACTTTAGCCTGAGCTGCAGCGACTCTGGCCTCAGCTTCAGCCTGTTCTTCAGGTGAAGCATTCTCAAGAGCCGCCTTTGCAGCTGCTAATTCTTCATTAGCGGATGCAAGAGTATTCTGTGCGGTTTCAACGGCTGCATTTGCAGTCTCAACAGCTGTATCAGCTTTGGTTACAGCATCTGCTGCTGCATTCTCAGCCGCTTCGAGCAGACTTGCCTCTTCCTCTGCGGTTGCATTCTCAAGAGCTGCCTCTGCTGTCTCTGCATCAGCGATAGCCTGTTCTGCATCAGCATTTACCGGTGCATAATCATCAGCAAGCTTCGGAATGACCTCAGTTGTCTCTTCACCACATTTTGTGCAAGTGTACTTGATTTCTCCATTCTCATCTTTCGATGCTCTCTTGGTGATAGTTCCATTGTCCCATGAATGACCAAGAGCAGGAATTTCTTTATATGTCGTGTGGTCACAGCGGCTACATGTGTCATATTCTTCCCATCCAGCTTCTGTGCAAGTTGCTGCCTGACCCTTATGATGAATAAGATCATGACCAAGCGCATCTATTACTTTAGACTCCCGACTGAGTTCCTTCTCGCAGACAGTGCAGTAGATAACTTCATCATAACTGCCTTCCGTCATACATGTTGCAGCAACTTCATTCTCACGAACTGCCTCACCAGGAGTATGATCAGTCTTAGGAATTTCTCTGGATTCAACGTGTTTTGGATTGTGAATGCAAGTACGTTCCTCAGACCCAACATTTACACATGTAGCAGGTACTGCAACATGCCATCCGCTCCACTTATGTGCTTCAGGGTCAACAGGAATTACAGTATCTTCAGCAGTTATCTGATTTGTACAATCTGCATCTAAATAGTACTTGCCATCTAAGATCCAGTAAGCGATGTTACCTGGTTCTGTGCAGGTTGCCGCTTTGGCCTGAACAGCTTCCGCTTCTGAATCGCTGACTATAGTTACCGGTATAGCACAAGAAGGCTGATATTCATCACCAAGGTACCTGAGTATAAACTCATGATCGCCTACATCCCAATCTTCATCTATCTGATTGAGATATAATTCTATATCTGGTCCAAGAACCAGCTTATCATCAGGATCGGTTGAATTAATGAATGTGTCAATATCATCAATCTTTGTATCTATATAAGTTGCCGTGCTGCCATCTGTATATCTGAAGATTACCTGATCTCCTTCTTCAAATCTAAAGTTATACCAGAATTTTCCTTCATATACAAAGCCATCTACATTCTTGATGAGCTCCATTTTCTTTCCTTCCGGAAGACTTGGTCTGTTAAATGAAATCGATTCAACTCTTGCCTCTGCCCCGGAGCCTTCAGCAATGGTGACATTTATAGTAGTTGTCTGACCCATGCAATCAAGTGTGATTACATGATCTGACCCTACTGACCATTCTTCAGAAGCAGGATCATACTGATCGGAATCAAGTCTTATCTCATTACCCTCTGATAGAGTATCCGGCATTGTTGTATCAGCTGTATTCTCTTTTACAAAGATGATGTCGCCATAATTATCCTCTTCAGCGAGATATCTGAAGGAATTGCCGTCTTTATCTTCAAGGGTGATAACATCACCAGCTTTGAATCTAAGCAGATACTTATAGCAGTCTAAGACCTCATCGTAAACACTATCAATGCCCTTGGTAAGAACAATAGGATCTGCACCAGGCCTCATAAACGAAACGCCAGTGACAGGATTTGCCTTGATCTCAACATTGACATCTGCAGAATGACCCATGTAATTAACAGTAAATGTGTGAGGACCAACACCCCATGGATCATCGTAGTATTGATCTGATTCCGTGTCTACGCAGTAACGGCCATTATATACATCTAACCTATCATCTGGGTTCTTCTGATTTACAAAGAAATCTCTCTCCTCATCTTCATCATACTGAAGCTCATATACAGAAGTTACATCTACACCACCTTCAGTCTTTACAACAGTCAGGATATCTCCATCACAGAAACCAGGGAAATCATACTCGTAATACTCTACATCGTCCTCTGTGCAGTATCCTCCTCCGGTATTCTCATAAATTGTTGTTGAGAATGAAGGTGTGAATGAAATGCTTTTAACAGGGTTGGCAACGATTTTCACAGGGATCTGGAACGATACGCCATTGAACTGCATGTCAAAGTGATTGTCCGCACTGGTATCTTCTACGGCCCACTGGTTACTGGATGACTGATTGGAATCCCACTGAAAATCTGCAGAAGTTATGATTTCATCGACTTCGCCATCGCTATTCCTGTGCATGAAACCTCGAATGTATTGATACTCATCATTATAGTCATGAGCATATGTATAAGTTTCCAGGGTTCCATTGATGTCGATAATAAGTTGATCCCCATCATCGAAGTCCGGAAGTTCATAATACTCGTATCCAATTTCACTATCGTAATAACCATCAACGCCTTCAATAAGCTGAAGGTAGTTATCACCCTTGGAGTTCTTATACGTGATTCCCTTGATCGGATTTTCAACTATATTAACAGTAATATCAGCCTTATGGCCATGATACCAGAGCTCAACATTGTGAGAAGTGCCCAGAGGCCATTCCTCACCAGAGTTGTAGCGAATAGCAACATCTGAATCTTTAATGGTATCCGATGGATCATCCACGTTTACAAAGTATGAATATTCTTCGTCTTCATCTTCGTTGTAAGAATAGACAGTCTCTACGCCTGTTTTTGTGCGGAGAATAAGCTGATCGCCATCCTTGAAGTGTATGTAATACTTGTCAGTATCATATGTGTCGGCATCCTTATACTGATCGATAGTATTAGGAGATTCGCCCCTCAGGAACTCAAAACTCTCAAATGTATCGTCCTTGGCCTTAAATGTGAACGGTATCGTGCAGCTCTTATTTTCAGAAGTCAAAATGAAATAGTATCCGCTGCCATCCGGTGTCCACTGGTTACTGAATGACTGATCGCAAGAATAATCAAAATCAAGGAAAGTATAATTGGTGAAGTTGTAGAAGAAACCTTCACCAGATATGTAGTTGTAATCAGAGCTTTCTCCGTTCGTATAGTTAACAGTGATCACATCACCACTCTTGAACGGTGGATAGTAATACATATACTCTCCAGCGCCTTCATTGGTAATATAGGCACTCTCCCCTTCATAGGCCTCAAACGAATTACTGCCATCTGCACTAATGTAAGCAATCGATTCGACTTCACTATGCTGCTCTGGTTCGTCAGGCTGAGTAGAATCTTCATAAGCAGTCTCTGACATTACGAGGTCATCATAAGCGAAAGTATCAATGGTTGTTGCATCCGTCTGCTCTACGCCATCTCCATCAAGATATGTAGAAGTGTAACTATAATGAATATCTGCTATTCCATCGCCATCGCAGTCATATTCATAACCATTCTCAACACTGCCCCCTGCCATGCAGCCCGTGAGGAAGAGCCTGTCAGGATAGCCGACTGAAGGTGAGCCGGTCTCATTATCGGCGTCACAGTTAGTTATATCTGCAATGTAGTTGAGTCCATTGTTCATATGAAGAACATTCCACATATGTGCACCAGCTCCTGTACCGCCTGTCATGGTTCCGGTAACTGAATCGCACTCAATACCTGCATCGGACAGAACGCCACAGTTGTCGCAAAGATACTGGAATGCTTTGGAATATCCCTCGCAGACGACTTTGGTTGCAGCATCGTTGTCGAAGACATTGATCATCTGCCATGGATCGCCATAAGCCTGATTAGTGTCAGCAGCAACACGATCGTAGTCTGTCATCCTACAGATCTCAGTTCTGAAATAATTCAGAATATCAACCGGACTTCCCTGTGATGCGGCATTTGCAATGATATCTGCAGCATAATCAGCAGCAAGATTGACCCTTGCTAATTTAGTAGAATCAAGTTCATAAGTACCGGCATCACCTGAAGCGCTATAGTCACTGGATACGTAGAAATAGAATTCATTAACCGGCAGTTCTTCGAAGCCCTTAACGCTACCGCCATCTAAGTTGTAATAACTAACTTGCGGCATTTTGGTCTCGATTCCCTTAGTCTTATCGAACCAGAACAGTTTGTATGGCTGATCGAAAAGAAGCGCATTAAGAATCGCACTGGAATCAAATGACTGGAAAGCATCGAAATCCTCACTTGGGACGTTATAGATTTCAACGGGTCCATCAACAGTGTTGATAGTAGACTTACTGAAGGTTTTTCCAAGCATCTGCTCCGGATCTATTGTGAAAACTGCTTCAATAGCCTGGCCACTCTCAACATTGCTTATCATCGCATCGATTTCCGAGAGCAGCACATCATAAATATTCCCCTCGATCTCACCAAGGTTGGCGCGTCGGGTCTTGTTTGGAGCCTTTCTAAAGGTTGACTTAGCAGCATCACTGCCAAGATCTCCGGCGACTTCTTTGTTGAAGTAGTCCATAAGAAGATCATCGCTGTCAGCAACATCAACATCAGGCTTAACTACCTTGGAATCGCCTCCGACAGTAGCCATATCAAGTTCTGTTGTGACTTGCTCTTCATTGCTGACAACTTCAGGAGATTCGCTCTTGTCTATTGATTGTTCAGTCTGAGCTGTTTGAGATTGCTCAGGTAGGTTCTTAACCTCATCGACAGATTCCGTATTACTATCTACGGATTCACCTGCATTATCAGTTACAACATCTGAGCCTGAGTCTGTTTCAAGACCAGTATCATCGGTCTGAACAACTTCAGTTGGCTGAGCTGCCTCTGTACCATCGGTCGCAAATGCCAATCCAGGCATATACGTAAGTACCATAGTCAGAGACATAAGCAGCGCGATCACTTTTCTTCGCAACTTCATAAGACTACCCTTCCTTACTAATCAAATTGACAATAATTTAATTCTAGTAAAATAAATTGAGTTTCAACCAAATAATTCCACATTATTTACCTAAATATACCATATACTGTGTATAAATTATGCGATTTCGCAAAAATAGTGCAACAAAAGGACCGCATTGCTGCGGTCCCTGATTACTCAATAGTATATTACGTTTAGTCCTTACAGTGCACCGTAACTATTGAATGTTCTACTAAGCACTACTACGCCACTATATGTATAATTAAATACTATTCTAAGTCCAGATAAGTATGTGTCTGATTCAATTACTCTGCAAGAATTCGCAATTGAATACACACTATTGTTTAACTTTTCAGTTCTATCATTAATCCAATCCTGTTGAGTAAAGCCATTTATTACAGCTGCATTTATATCATTTGTTGCATCAATCATATAGATTATGTCGTTATTTACAAATACTATCTGACTGTACATTTTATCAGCACTTTCCGGACTTGCCTGCTGAGCCGTGGCAGCTTCTGCAGGGTTATTGGTCATATACTCCTGAATGGTTCTCGGGATATACTTGACTGCCGAGAACTTCCCCTTCTTATTGCCATTGACAGCGCGGACTTTATACCTGTAGGTCTTGTTCTTCTTGAGCTTCTTATGCTGGAAGAAGAGCTTCTTGGTTGTTCCGACTTTCTTGAATTTCTTGCCATTCTCAGAAGCATAGACTTCGTACTTCTTGGCATTAGGAACCTTGTCCCATGTCAGCTGCGACTTTGTCGGCGCATACTTGAAAATAGAAGTGATTTCAACTTTGCCCGGTTTCTTGGCTTTCGCTGCTGCCGCAGCAGGTGTTGTCACCATTGATGTGAATACCAGGCATAGAGCCAGTATCACTGCCAGTCTTCTCGATCCTTTCTTCATAATTATCCCCCTGACACTTTCATTTCAATACCTTTACTTGATCTTTATCTTCTTGGCTTTGGACCAATTGGATACATGTACGATGCCGCCCTCAACTTTATATGACCTTACACGGACATAATAATACTTCTTGGATTTAAGCTTCTTGATTTTGAGGGAGGTCTTGGTCTTCTTTACAGTCTTGATAGCTGTATCAGCTGAACTGAAGTCGCTGCTAAGGCTGTACTGGATCTGTATCTTGTTGATTATCTTCTGGTTCTTCTTACTGACCTTCTTCCACTTGGCTGTCAGATACTTCTGGCCAGCCTTAGGCTTAGATATCTTCACTGCAGGAAGGTCCACAATCGCAGTCTGATCAATGGAAGTATGCTGAGCCAAACCACAGCGCATGCAAGTATATGTAAGTGTTCCGGCAGCGTATTCTGTTGGCTGAGCAGTTACCGCCGAAGTCCATGAGTGACCGGTTGCAGGAATGTCAACGCTGTGCTCTACATGCCCGAATCCATCATATGTGTAGAAATCTGCTTTGAACGTTTGAATTCCGTTAGTGGTACATGTTGCCGGGGTTGTGATCTCGCTTACTGCATCGGCGGTTTCGCTGTTGGTCAAAGTGCCATCCATGCTCTTGCAGGTAGCCGTCACGGTGCTCATATCTGACGACCAATTGTACTCAATTGTGCTGTCATCCCATATGGTATCAGATACACCATAGTTCACGCCTGACAAAGTCAGCTCCTCACGGCTATACATATCTGTTGCATCTGCATCGTAGTCATAATGAGCTGAATTGCTGCCGCTGTATCTGAAACTGTAGCCCGTATTCACTGAACCGGAAGTAGCACCCTTGAGGAACAGTTTGTCTGGTGCTCCGACCGTGCCGCTGTCGCTGTTAGTGATATCGCAAAGATAATTACGGCCATCATCCATATGAACGATGTTCCACATATGTCCGCCGCCTGATCTTGGGAAAGTTACTTCACCTGTTATCCGATGGCACTCTACGAGATCCGACTGGAAATCACTTTTGTCACACAGATACTGGAAAGCCTTGGAATAACCTTCGCAGACGACTTTGGTCTCCGGCTTATCATCGAAGACATAGATAAGCTGCCAGATGTCACCATATGGATCAGTAGTTGAGGCACTGTAATCATAATCTGTCAGTGCGCAGATCCTGTCCTTGTAAGCTGTCAGTTTGGCCAGATCGTCAAGATTTGCATACTGCGAAACGATACTTGCTACCGTATCTGCACATTCTGATGCACTTGACGTCTTAGCGGTATCAAGTGCGTATGTTCCCCTTGTGCCATCGGCACTGTAGTCTCTGGAAACTATGAATTCGAATGATACACAAGGTTGTTCACTGAAATAGATTTCTCTGGCGCCTTCTCCGAGAAATGCTGTTGAATTCAGCGGAAATGCCATTCCGATCGTCTTATCATACCAATACAGGTTATATGGCATATCAAGGATAAGTGCATTAAGAATTGCTGCTACATCAATTCCCTGTTCATCGAAAAGCTTGTATTTGGCTTCACCTGTCATTCGCCTATCGGAGGTATAGAAGCCAGTCAGGCCAAAGTCAGCCGCAACAAGCTTCCACGGATATTTCTCTTTGCCTGTTGCTCTTATATATGAGCCAAGGTATGTATCCAGAGGAAGACTGAATATAGCCTCTTCCCTGTTGCCCAGTGATGCCTCAGTGATCTCTGCTGCAAGGAAGTCATAGACCATTTTGCTGTTCTCACTTAAGGTAGACCTTCTATTAGTCTTGCGGGCACGTAGCATTGTCTTGCCGCCAGACGGCTGAGATGCAACCTGCTTGTCAATGAACTGCATCAGCAGGTCATCATCTGAAGCCTCGAAATCTTCTGCAAGGTAGTCAGCCTGAGGAGTTGCAAGTTCAAGTTCCTCGAGCGAATCCTGAGTTTCATCGGCAAATGCCGCTAGCGGCATGACTGCGATTAGCACAGCAGATATTAAGATAGATAGAGCTCTTCTGAATATCATTTAAAGTCCTTTCTGTCTTCTGCTAATGCCCCCGCACTAATACACCGCAGAAGTAATAATAATTCGTTTAATTGTATCAAAAATACCACTCCATATTAAGAGGAAGCGGTATAGATTAATTCTTTTTTCCTTTATTGTAAGAATTAATATCAGGGCCTTGCCGCAAAGCTCAGCCCTGTTCTAATCAAAGCATTTGTATCCAGCATGTACATCATAGCGAATCTCTTTCAGTCTGATTATTCTGATGCCTGCTGTCTTTTCATGATTCGCTTGTTCTGTATGTTGTGATAAATCGGTATCAGTTTGCTGTATGCGAAGAATACAGGCTTGTTCAATATGTAGTCAAATTCGCCGATAAATTCTGTCAGCTCTCCGCCCCACTTCTTCTTGAATTCATAGAGTCCGATAGCGCTGCCTGCTGCATCCGGTCTTCCGACAGTGCCAAAACCATCGAACACCCTGAGTCCCTCAGCATTGGCATCTTCGATCATCTTCTCGTAAACAGCATAGTTCGGGTAATATCTGCTGTAGTCCATGTCATTAGCGCCATAAAGTGTCCAGATCTTATCAAGATACTTGACTGTCAGATAAGCACATACAATGACCTGTTCCTGCGGGCGTCCCTCAAGCTCGGCAAGCTTCTTGTGAAGTGCTGCAAGCCTGTTATCAATCTCTTTGACCATGCCTCTGGCCTTCTTGCTCTGACCCTCAGCATACTTAGTTCTCAGAGCCTCGTTCTCGGCAAGATCAGCCTTTGCCCTCTCTGTCAGAGCCTTGATATCGACCCTGCCAAGATAGATGTCGGCCATCCCGTATTTGTGAAGAATATCATAGAACTTTGCATAGAATCCCATATCATGAGAAATGTATCCCTGTCTCGCCTCTGTCATCTTGGTAAGGCGTACGAATTCCGGAATATCGTCAGCAGTTCCGATATATGCCTCAACGTGGCTCTCGTGACTCTTCCTGATCTCATGCAAAGTGGTCTTGCTGTATCTTGCCTGTATGTCTTCCAGAGTTCCTGTAATGTCAATCCGGAATGTAAATCTCGGCTGCTCATTCTCAAAGGCATAATTGAGTGGTTTGCGTTTATATCCCAGTCCTTCGAGGAATCTGACAAGATCCTCGTTGTTGTTACGCTCAGACAGTGCACCATCTGCAATACCATCTGGTGCATCACCGGTAACATTACCTTCAACATCCACTCTGTGAAGACGGATATCCGGATCGATCTTGAAGAACAGTGCCTTATGCTTCTTGCCAAGAGCCTTGATAGCTCCGGTAAAGTATTCAAGCAGCTCCAGGTCTTCCCAGTCCATAGTGAAGCCTCGAGGGATATAGAAATATGTATATCCGGCTACAAGAGCCTTCTTAAGAACGAGAGCTGTCGCGACCAGTCTTCCATTCTCACGAACACCAACATGGAGTGGCTGCCAGCTTCTGATCTTCGAAACCTCGCCCCACTCATACGATCCCAGGAAATGCGTCTTGACTTTGCCTGAGTTGTCTCGGGCAAAGCCATCGAATTCCTCTATATTAATATTCTCAGCGAATTCAAATTGTCTCATAGTATTACGTTATAAAATGATTGATTCTAATCCGGTATATATCCCTGATCTCTCAGGCTGACATAATTGTCCTTACCGACTATCACATGATCGACAAGTCTTACACCAATGATCCGTGAGGATTCTATCAGACGGTTGGTCACGGCGATATCTTCCGGACTTGGAGTCGGATCACCGCTCGGATGGTTATGAGCAACAACTACTGCAGCTGCTCCCCGCCTAACTGCGGGTCCGAATACCTCTCTCGGATGGACCGGAGTCATTTCGAGATTGCCTATCGAGATGACCTTCTTGGATTCTACCATCAGCTTGGTATTAAGAAAGATCGCTATAAAGAGTTCTCTGCGCTCGTACATCATATCCTGCATGACGAGCTTTACAACATCATCACCGCTGGACAATCTGCCAAGATTCTCTTTAACGCCTTCCGTCATCAGTCTCTTGCTAAGTTCAAGTGCTGCGACTATCGAGCAAGCTTTGGCAGCACCAATGCCGTCTATCTTCATGAGCTCTCTGACATCAGCCTTGCCAAGTTCGCCAACATCAGACGCCGCAAAAGCAAGGACATCCTCAGCTAATCCGATAGCAGACTTCTCCCTCGTTCCATTCCGGATAATAAGCGCCAGAAGCTCTGAGTTACTAAGACCAGACGGCCCTGCGAATAGGAGTTTTTCCTGAGGGCGTTCACTCTCAGGCATAAGTTTGATCTGCATATATTCTCCTCTCCGGGAGCACACATACAGATATTAACACCAATAGGCCCCGCCGTGAATAAGCGGGGCCTGAAAGTTATGTGTTGTTTAATTGTCGGTATTCTGAATCTCCACGTTATCCTGCGATTCTTTCACGATTCGCTCGATCGCTTCGATATTCTCCTCTATCGTCATGTGCGAAGTATCAAGGAATACAGCATCTTCAGCCTGTCTCAGAGGATGATAATCTCTGTGAGAATCCTGATAGTCTCTCTGCTGAATATCAGCATAGATCTCGTCAAAGTCCGCTGGCTTGCCTGCCTCTACAAGCTGGTCATATCTGCGCTGTGCCCTGATCTTAGGATCTGCTGTCATGAAGATCTTGACCTCAGCATCCGGAAGTACCTCTGTGCAGATGTCACGGCCTTCCATCACTACGCTCTTGATCGAAGCGATGTGCTTGCTGACTGCATCGACTTTGGCTCTGACGACCGGCAGCTTGGAAATATTCGAAGCGGCCATCGAGATCTCGTTAGTCCTGATCAGGCCACCGACATCCTCACCATCGAGATATACATGATTGTCGGCAAAGTCGATTGTCGTCCTTGAGAGCATCTCCTCTACTGCATCAACATCATCAGGATTGACGCCTTCTCTGACAGACTTAAGTGCGATGGAGCGGTACATAGCTCCTGTGTCGATATACTCTATACCAAACCTGGAAGCGATAGCTTTGGCGATAGTGCTCTTGCCTGTTCCTCCAGGTCCGTCAATTGCGATTCTAAGCATTAATAATTACTCCTTGAAATGATTTATTTAAGTTTGTTGATCTCGTCTATGAAGGTATCGACGCTCTTGAATTCCTGATAAACCGAGGCAAATCTTACATATGCTACCTGATCGATCTTCTTGAGCTCGTCCATGATGAGTCTTCCGATGATGGTGGATTTGATCTCCTTCTCCATTGTATTGGAGAGGCCTCTCTCGATGTTATCGGCTATTCTCTGAACATCATCGTAAGTGACTGAAGTCTTCTGGCAGGCCTTCATGATGCCGTTTATGATCTTGTTCTTGTCAAAGCTCTCACGGGTACCGTCTTTCTTGACTACTACAAGCAGCGAATTCTCGATCTTCTCGAAGGTCGTGAATCTCTTGTGGCATTTGCCACACTCTCTTCTCCTCCTTGTTGCCAGACCATCTTCAACAGGTCTGGAATCTACGACTTTGGTATCCTCATAATTGCAATACGGGCACTTCATGTCTCTTAACCTCCGCTATTTACCGACGCTGTACTCCATTACTTTGTCCATTACCTTCTTGTACAGGTATGTAGTGTACAAGTCATTCTCTTCGGCATACTCCTGAATAGTGACGCCTTTCTCTTCTTCATAGGAATCCTCTGTATAACCTGCATCCTCCAGAAGTCCGAGAAGATAACCGTTATAATCATCAGGTGAAACCTCTATCTCTTCAAGTCTGACAATCTCGTTGAGGATCAGCTCTCTCTTGACGGCTGTCTCAGCTGCATCCTGAGCCAGATTATTGAATTCCTCCTCTGAGACCCCCATCTGCTGCTGCAGAAAATCGGCAAATTCCATGCCGCTTGCCTCAGCATAATCCATATAAGAAGATACAAGCTTGGTCTTCCTGTCCTTAAGTTCCTTGTCTGGATACTTAATGACCTCAGTTCCATCGAAGATCTGATTGAAAACACTGACTCTTGCATCGCCTTCTGCGCTGCTCTCCTTGCTGGCAAGAAGATCTGCTCTGATTGAATCCTCGTACTCCTTAACTGTGGAATAATCAGTGTTATTCTTCACCCAGTCCTCGTTGTATTCAGGAACGTTCTCAACGAGAATGTAATTGATCGTGATCTTGAAGACGGCTTCCTTACCGGCCAGATCTGCGTTACCGTAATTCTCAGGGAATGTCACCGGAAGATCAAAGCTCTCTCCTGCCTTGTGTCCGATGATGCCCTCGGCAAATCCGTCAATGTAGTTGTTATCGGCAATGTTCAGCTCCACATCCTCAGCAGAGCCGCCGTCAAACTCGACGCCATCAAGACTTCCGGAATAATCGATATTGATTATGCTGGTTGGTTCTACAGTTCCCTCGGTATTCTGAGTGGTTGTTCCTGTCTCAACCAAAGCCTGATCGATGTAGTCCCTGACCTCAGCGTCAGTTACTGTGCTGTCCGGAGTCTCATACTCGAGTCCCTTGTATTCGGCGAGTTTGATGTATTCGGTGTAATCCTCGTAATCGTAATCACCCGGTACCTGTGCCTTAGAACCACATGATGTAGTAAGAACCAGCATCATCAGCATTAAGACTGCAAGTGCCGGGATTCTAAAGCCGAGTTTGGAATTGTACGCTTTCATGTTTGTTACCTCGCATAATAAGCCACATTACTATTCGATGTTAACACAAGATGTTGTGTTTTTCAAGGCAACACAAAACTCCGGCCTTGGCCGGAGTCATTGTATTTGCTATGAATTATCTGATATATCGATCAATTGTCTTCAGGACTTTCAGTCTCTCTCTTCTTTGCCTCTGCTGCCTGTCTTCTTGCCTCAGCGCGCTGCCTCTTAAGGCGAGCATTCTTATCTGTAAGATACCACCAGGCAACTGCACAGACTGCGACAAAACAAGCTGCAATGAAGATTACTCCAATGTGACTAACGAAATAATCCATGACTATATAGTATTAGCAATACTTCTTTGCAGTCTCACAGAGCTGAGCGAAACCAGCTGCATCATAGATAGCCATCTCGGAGAGCATCTTGCGGTTGATTTCGATTCCGGACTTCTTGAGACCGTTCATGAGTTTGCTGTAGGACAGACCATTAGCTCTTGCAGCTGCATTGATTCTTGCGATCCAGAGTCTTCTGTATTCTCTCTTCTTATTCTTACGACCTACGTATGCAGATCTCAGGCTTCTCATTACTGCAGGGTTAGCAGCTGTGAAAGTGTTCTTTCTTCTGCCATAGAATCCCTTAGCCTGCTTCAGTACTTTCTTATGTCTCTTATGAGCATTAACGCCCTTCTTAACTCTTGCCATATCGTTACACCTCCTGATTATTTAGCCATTGATCTCAGCATACGCTTCAGATCTGCACTCTTGAGAGTAGTCGCCTTACGGAGACCTCTTTTTCTCTTAGCTGTCTTCTTGGTGAGAATATGGCTCTTATATGCCTTGTTTCTCTTGACTTTGCCGGAGCCTGTAACGTGCAGACGCTTCATCGCGCCTCTGTGTGACTTCATTTTGTTCTTAGCCATTTGGGTTGTCCTCCTATGTTAACTCTTATTTCTTGTCTTTCTTAGGGGCAAGGAACATGTTCATTCTCCTGCCTTCCATCTTAGCGGCCTTCTCAACTACACCGTAGTCAGAAACCATCTCAGCGAATTTGTCCATTGCGTCGAATCCGAGCTGTGTATAATCACGCTCTCTGCCGCGGAATCTCAGTGAAACCTTGACCTTGTCTCCGTCCTGAAGGAACTTGATCGCATTCTTGGCCTTGACCTCAACGTCGTGGTCCTCGATGGAAGCGCTCAGTCTGATCTCCTTGATCTCTGTGACATGTTGATTCTTCTTAGCGGTCTTCTCTTTCTTCTGCTGCTCGTAACGGTACTTTCCGTAATCGAGAATCTTGCAAACCGGTGGAACAGCATTAGGTGAAATGTTGACCAGGTCGAGATCAGCCTGCTCTGCAAGGCTCAGTGCTTCGTCAATACTTACGATGCCTCTCATCTCGCCATTCTCATCAATGAGACGAACCTCACTGGCTCTGATCTCCTCATTGATCTGTGTCTGTTTGTTATCCTTAGTGCTAATAGTTCTTACCTCCAAAATCCTTTACAAGACAGCCCGCAAATGAAAAAATTCGCGGACACACAAGTATCCGCGAATCAGAATAATCTGTGATATCGAGCCCTACCAACGCTAGTCTGTAAGGCGAGAAGCGGATAACTTCTGCTTTAACCTCAGATATTATATGAATTTGTCAGAGTAAAGTCAAGAGAAATTATTGATATTGTTCAACAATCCCTGCAATTCTATAGTATGGCAGGCCTACTACATTCTCGTAGTCTCCGTCTATGTGATCGATGTGCTTGCCGAAGTAACCCTGTATTGCATATGAGCCGGCCTTGTCATACGGTTCTTCCATAGCAAGGTATTCTCTGATGTCATCATCGGAATAATTCTTGCAATGTACTTCTGTAATATCGCTAATAACATTGCAGTCTCCCGAGTCAACATCAATTGTTGCTACGCCCGTAACTACATAATGGACTGTGCCTCTTATCTTATCCAGCATTCGCCAAGCGTCATCGTGATCAACAGGCTTGCCCATTATCTCATCCTTCCAGACAATAGTATCTGATCCGACAATAAGATACCCGGCATATTCAGGATTATCCTTAACTGTCTCATAGCAAGCCTCAGCCTTGCGTCTTGCCAGCATCTCGACAGCTTCACACATACCTATTCCATCAGGCAGAGTCTCATCTGTCTCTGTAGGCATGATCACAGGCTCAATCCCATGTTTAGCAAGAATCTCTCTGCGTCTTGGAGACTTAGAAGCGAGAATGACTTTCATTGTTTATCTTTTCTCCTTAGATTTGTATTGCCTTACAGATTCTACAAATCCTGTCATTCATTGTCAATTCTCCGTCTTTTAATGCCGATGAATATACTGATCAGGATAAGAAGAGCTCCTGTAATGAAGACTACTGCTAATGGCTCTGCTCCACTATAGAGGAATCCTGTATTCTCTGCTAGCTCTCTGTTATTCTCAAACAGTATCGTGTATTCTTTGCCCTCCTTCAGTGATACTGTTCCTGTTGACAGTTCGGATTCCTTGCGTCTTTCTTCTCTCCTGATTTCTCCACTCTGATCACTGATTACAAATGATGGACGATGATCGCTCTTGTATTCAGTAACATCGACAGACGCTCCATCCGACAGATCTTTAATCGAAAAATTGTCATCATCTTTCATCCTGAATCTGAGAACTGCATTACCGCTTGCATCTGTTCTGAATGAAGTTCCCTCGAATCCGCTGTCAAGATTTGCGCCATCATTTACCACAGAATATGTTGTATTTGGTGACAGATTACCAAGCTTAGCATTGAATTCGAACTGTTTGGTAAGATCTCCAAGCGATCCCGTAACATTCTTCATAATTCTCAATGAACCAGGAATTTCATCCGGATCATCGAACTCCTCGTTCCAGAATCTGACCAGAACACTATTGGTACCGCTCTCAGTCTTGCCGAATACATTCTCTTCATTTGCTGATGCAGCTTTTCCGCCATTGTCAGTTATTTCAGAGATATCAGAAAGATCAGGTCTGTTCCTTCCGGATCCCTCTGTATTATGCCATGCTGTCGTATTCCTGACTTGAACCTTATAGCCTTCGTCGTCCTTATATTCCACATATACTACGACATAATAGCTTGATTTGTCATAGCTGATCTTACTATCAGGATTCTCAGGGATTACTTCAGAAACTTTATACATATACCAACCTGGTTCCTCGAAGGAGATCAGTCCAAAGCTCTGTGATCTCAGAACATTCACGTTTCCTGCTATTCCTGTGACCGTAACATCCTTATATCGCTGACCTTCCGGCGTTTCTTCCGGCATCGGCATATCTGCTGCATCTATTCTCTGTCCTGATTCCGTTGTCAGCTCATTCTCATGTCTCCAGCCTTCCACAGGTTCGATCCTGAATGTAAATGCGTCCGTCTTGCCACCGCTCTTGAGGATCTTGCCTGCATTAATATCTGTTTCAGCCTCTGAAATAGGCCTCCAGACAGCGTACAGATCCACTGTACCATTATTCTCAGCTGTCAGATTGTGTACTGATCCCTTATCGCCTCTTATATCAAGCTTGCCTCCTGGCTCTGCTTCAGGATCTTTATCCCATCCTACGAGTTTGAAGCCCGGATTGATAAATGAATTCGACTGGGCCTTGGCATCTGTGTCATACAGGAATTCCTGATCAGGCATCATGCCAGTTGTATTATCGGCATTAGGATGGAATCTGACAGTGTATTTGTTTGGTTTCCAGTTAGCATATAGTCTGGTCTCAGCAGCGAAATCTGACTTGAAATAAGTAGCTGCCTGATCGTATTCTCTGCCTGATCCAGCTGAAGAATCAGTCCACTCAGCACCTTTGTTCAGATGGTATCCTGGCCTTGTGAGATTTACTGAAGATGGGTCATCAGCCTTGCTGATACTAAACCTATCTGTGATCTGAGTTGTCAGAGCGACTCCGTTCTTCCTTATTGTTCCATCTGCATCTACTACGATATCAGCTCCATGATTATCGGCCAGCTTACCTCCATTAGAATTGTATGTGATTCCGTTTACTTTCTTCCATTGCGCATAGACAGTTGTCCACTGACCATCATAGAGAGCCCAGCTGCCCGGAATAGCTCCGCAGTTGCCTACCGAAGTTCCGCTTCCATCAGGGGAAGTATTCCAGCCAGCGAATTCGTAACCATCACGGTAGTAGGTATTAGGAGCCATTGTCCCGCCTGTACCATAAGCGAAACTCTGATCATTCATAACACCTCCGCCTCCGTTCGGATTGTATCTGATAAATCCTGTGTTGGAAGCATAATAAACGACCATATAACAATTTTCATACTTTACATTCTCAGATGTTTTCAGTCCTACAGCTGAAGTGTTAAAAGCAAATGAGATTCCAGTATTTGAGGCCGAAGCAATACTGTTACGGACTTGCGTCTGCGAACTTGCATAAGCATAATAGTGATATCCTTCAAGCCCTGCCAGTGCTATCGAAGTGTTGAAGTAAATATATTTATCATAACTTGCACCATCAGCCGCAGTTTTGCTTGTTACGCAAGGAGATGACATAAGCCCCATCCATTGATCTCCTCCACTGATGTATATTGTATTCGGCTTGTTATATGAATCAGAGAAGCTTGGCTTTGATGCCCAGGCGAAAGTATAAGTAACTCCATGCCAGTGCGCTCCGTTTACATAGATATATACTGTGTATGTGCCACTTGGGTATACTGTGTCTGCAACAGCAAGACTTCTCAGCGGCAAACTTACAATCAGCATAATAGAGAGGATAAGAGCTGATACAGCAGATAACTTCTTCCTGCTGGCTGTCTTTTCAGATTTAAGGTGCTTCATTGTTATCGCCCCCTCTCCTGAATCTTCGTATGCCACATGCAGCAAATACAGCTGCTGCAATCAGAAGAATGCTGCTTATCATCCAATCGGTATGCTCTACCAATCCAGTTATAGTTGTCGTATCTCTATTGTTAGTGAAAGCGACTGTGACTACACCATCCTTCTTATCAAGTGTCTCCTCCTCAGTTGCAAGCTCCTGCCAGTTGTGTTCCTTGCTGTCACTACTTTTAATAAATACAGACTCACTGGAGTCTGACGCAAGGCTGTATGAAGGCGTATGATCACTCGCAGCCTCGATTAATCTGTACTTACTTCCTACCGGCAAATCAGATATCACAGCCCCCTGTCCGCCCGTCATATTGAATACAAGAGTTGCTTTGCCATCCTTGTCTGATCTGAAGCCTTTTCCGGTTCTGCTTCCTGTCGTAACATTATTTAGTTCTCCCCCTCCAATAGGTGTCACAACGTATTCTTCTGAAGCAGCAAGTCCGCTGAGCGTGGCTTCTATAACGAACTTCTTCGTAGTATCTCTTAGCTTACCTGTGACTTTTTTGGTAATCCGTATATCAGATGTGACATCAACAGTAGCACTGCTTCCTGGGATAGAATTGACTATGCTCGTTTCAGATGATCTGAAGTATGCCTCCCAGTCCACCTTAGCCTTGTAAGTAACAGATATCACCGGCTTATGTGTGTCTGCATCATCTGAAGTAAATGTAATATCAATGCCACTATCGTCAGCCTTGTCTATTGTACATGTTCCATGCTCTGCATGTGTTTCAACTGAACCCGGGACGAGCTTAAGAAGTCCATTCGCAAGATCATCATGGATCTTATGGGTGCCAGGCGAAGCATCATCCCAGATTTCCTCTGAGGTGATGATATATGTAATCTCCTCATCACTGCCAAGTCTGACCGACTCTTTATCTGCTTTCTTCTCATCTTCATATTCAGGCAGATGTGCGAATTCAACCTCTATGTCATAAGATGATGACTGCCTTGTGTTTAGCACATATCCATTACGGATTTCTCGTACCGGCAGCGGATATTTGTTCAGCTTAGTAAAAGTATATGAACCTCCATTCTTATTAACAGCCTGAGCAGCGCCATCTACTTTAAGAGATTTGACATAGAAGCCTTCTCCAGGGGTATAGTCATAGACAGCACTGGAATTCATAAGATGTGTATTTGAATACCAGAACTTATCACCCGAATAAGTTCCTCTTCCTCCCAGATGAGACACTGTACTTCCCTGACCGCTTCTCATTGCTCTTACATTTACGACAGGCTGACCACCGATGATGGTTCCCATACTGTGCTTGGATTTAGCTCCTCCTGTTATGGATCCTGTCCAGTTAAAGCTGAAACCTTGCGGTGCGACCGAAGCGACGAATCCGCTATAAAGCGAATCAAAATCCCCCGGCCCGGCATTATTGGTTGCTTCCCTCAGGGCCATAATGTAATCGCCAATACCTTTGATCTTCGTATTGCCGGCTGCAGTGATCTGAACCTCTGTAAGACATCTGTTGGCAATATCTCCTATTGCAGGAGGCAGAACGGCAGCACCCTGCCACCCACTCAGAAGCTCTATTCCTTCGGCATAGTAACCGTTCCATCTTTCGGTATTAGTCAGACTTGTTTTCGTTGTACTGTCAGGCACATCAAGATCAAAGAACGTGACTAGCATCGATGGATATTTTGCAGGTGATATAGGCGTGTGTGTGCCGGTCTCAACGATCGACATCGTAACTCTGATTTTCTCACCCACAGCACAGCCTGTACTCTTATCTGCAGCTGTATAGTTCGGATCAGCATAACTTATTCTCGGCGAGTTAGCAGAGAGATGTCCTGAGCTTCCTGCGATATTGACCTTGAGCGTTGTGTTCGAATTGATGCTGCTGTTGTAATTCTCTCCGAGATTGACCTCAATATCATCCATCGTAATCAGGACATCGGCATATCTTCCTTCCGGCAGATATGCGCAATTCGGAAATCTCAGGGTCACAGGCGGCAGGTTATTGGACTTCAGAGAAGCTCCATGTGATTCGTTAGCTTTGCTGCCGCCAAAGTTAAGTTTGCCCTTCCATACCAGTAGTGGAATCATATGCGGATATCTCGGAACATATCCATATTCGATCGAATAACCACTTCCGGATTCGATTATCGCATTGCCATAATACAGTTCCAGTATCTGAACATAGTTAGTACTGAGCTGACTGAACTGAGTACCGCGTCCGTCATCATTTACAGCAGGCAAAGTCTGTCCATACGTAAATGATGTTTCGGAGCTTAGCGTCAGCAATATGGCAAGAAGTGCCATTATTAATTTCTTCCAGTTCATAACGGACCTCCTTAATAACCCGGTGCCTCAAACACAGCAGCCCAGGATGAAGGTCTTAGCAAAGGGACATCTGGTTTGTCTTCAGGTATAGTCGTCTCCTCTTCTGTTCTGTTATCCGTTACATTGCTATTCAAGGAAGAATCCTTCTCGTTGTTTTTTAATGCTGCATTCTCTGTTGTATTCTCTTTATTGACCTCCTCCTTATCCTTTTCTGTTTCTGTATCTTTCTCAGTATCTTTCTCTGTATTTTCAGCTGCTTTTTCATCTGCAGCATTGATATTAATTGTTTCCGGATCACCGGTTTCCTGCAATTCCATTACAGGCACTGTCTCGTCTGTTTCACTGAGGCCGGACTGCACTGCTGCATTGTCACAAGCAGGTCCCTCACTTGCAGGTTCATCATCTGCATATACGGGGATTGCAAGTATCACAGCCATAATAAGAGACAGAATGATCGCTCTATCCTTCTTCATCATTGTCATCTGCCTTTCTCTTAACAAGGAAGATTCCCAGCATGAGACCTGAAGCGATCAGTATGAAAGGATAAATCATTGCATCCGGTGAATCTCCAGTCTTAGGTGATTTGGCAGCTGCCGGCGCTTCATACTCATCGCTGAAAACTATTTTCTCTGCCTTACTTCCGCCTGAATCCCACGCTACGATCTGCGAGGTTCCGTTATTGTACATCGCGATCATTACTCTGTATTTGGTTTTGCCGCAGGACACAGAATAGTAATATGCATCAGGATATGTGAATGTGATGCTGCCAAATTCAGGATTGCCTTTGCCTTTTACGTTTACTGATTTGCTCTTGCCCTGTGAGCCCACAGGCATGGGACTATCTTCCTTCTCTGCAGTCAGAACAAATGTAAACTCCTTATCACATTTACCCGCATCTCCAGTAATTATGTGTTCAACAGGTATATTTACAGTAACAGCCGGGATCGTCTTGTTTGCTGCTCCTGAAGTATCCGCATAGCATACTGCGGTTACCAGTCCTGTTAAAATCAAGGTCAAAGCTATTGCTCTTAGAACTATACGCATCGCCTTCCCCTTTCTTATATTTGTCTTCTTCTGATAACTGTCACGATCCTTCCTTTGATATTTCTCTTACTTATCTGGCCCTGTATTCTGCTGTCTTCAGCGTCCTCTCTGTTATCACCGAGAATAAAGAAGGCATTCTCCCTGACTGTAAATGGCAGCTTCTCTCCTTCTGCAGCATATGTTCTTGAGTAGATTCCATCTGAATAAGATGCCGGAAGATATAAGCCATCGAAAGTCATCTGCATATCTGAAGTGCATCCGATACATGTTCCGGGACCTGCTGCTATTCTTCCGGTACAGATCCGGTCTTCGCTCCTGTAAACTACAGCTTCGGTATTAGTGAAACTGTGAGTCCTGTAATAGACTATCAGGTCGCCATCCTTAATAGCCGGATACATATCATTGCCATGCTGCACAGTCACACCGAAAACAAAGTTGAAAACCAGCAACAGGAAAACAATTACAATTACTAATTCAATTATCAGGTTTCTTAGCTTAGTTCTGTATTCCATCGCTATCTCCTGTTCTTCTCGCTCTGCAGAAGACTACAGACCTGTCATTAGTCATATCTCCCGAACATGTGGAGAGCATTACGAGCTTGTCACCCTCTTTAAATTCAAGTTCCCTGCTGAGGCTGCATCTGTCGAGAAGCTCAAGCGGGAGATCTCTTTCAGGATCTGTATAATAGACTTCGCCATCATAAGCATCCACTATTCCGGCTCCGCATACTGTTAATTCATACTGGTAGTCCGGTGTAATCAGATCACCCAGCTTGTTCTTCTCGAAGAACTCTTCATTCAGGTAGCAAGTAAGATCACTGAACATAGCTCCTCTTGACATATGATGCCCATGGATTAT
Organism: Mogibacterium sp.; assembly: GCA_017512145.1. Lineage (GTDB taxonomy): Bacteria > Bacillota > Clostridia > Peptostreptococcales > Anaerovoracaceae > Crickella. Next base: position 227,855 of record JAFWHB010000032.1, read on the forward strand.
CAAGTATTTATCGGTCATGTCCGGGGAGCATCCGGCATCAAGAAAAATACTGCCTCCCTGATAGAATTCACCATCAATTCCCTTGTTGATATACTCATAGTTATCCTCTCCCTGGACAACCGGATGATTTATGTGAGTTCCATCCATTCTTATCCATCCGACGGTGTCCCGGTTCCGGGCTTTAAGTTCATCAAAGCCCGGAAAACCGTCTTTCTGGACACCTGCACTGGTCAGAGCATACATGTCATAAAGAGTGCTGCCCGCAAAAGCCAGTGCAACTATCAGGAGAATTATTTCAACTCGTCTCAGGACCTTTGTAAGCAAGTCGACGATAATCATTTTACAGTTTTAATTCTGACTGCCAGAAGTACAGCTGCAGCTGCCATGATTCCCATCATCACATATACAAAATCTCCATAATATGGCAGTCCTGTCGGTGTCATCAGATCTCTGTGATTCCTGAAATTGATTGTTACAGTACCATCATTATCATCCGATGCATTCTGATCACGTCCAGGTACATTAGATACAGCATCAACTACCTCTGTTGCTGTCGAAAGTGCTGTATCACTGTGATTATTCGCTTTCTCCTTGAGAACCATGACCCAGGTATCCGGTTCTGTGGACTCTGAAGTAAATGAAGCGATGTGATCAGATGCAAGCTCTTCAACTGTGTAAGTTGCTGTGGCAGGAAGCGCGTTGAATACCATGACCTCATCATCCTTAAGCTTGATCATGAATGTCGCATTTCCATCTGAATCAGAGGTGAATGTCTTCGCAGACAGATCTACAGTTCCTTTACCCCCTGCAATTGCAATAATGTCAGCGTCTGCACTTGTCTGATGCTTCACAGTCTTATCCTGTGCATTGTCTGATGTAGTGTATGTTTTGTTCTTCTCAAGGCCAGTAATAGTAACCTTGTATTCAAATTCCTTGGTTATGTCTCCGAGGTTACCCGTTACATTGTTAGTTACAACAACATCATGAGTTGTCATATCATTGAAGAACTTATAGGCATCCAGCTTATCAGGTCCCTTAGGATTTCCTGTTTCAGGGTCTGTTCCCGGATCTGGATCTGACTTTCCGACTTTGGCGAAATTGTCATAATTGTTCTCTTTGGCTGCTGTCCCATTATTATCTGTAATGTTCTGGATATCACTGAGATCAGCCTGGTAGTCAGATCCCATGCTGTCATTTCTGTATGAGGTTATGTCATGCACGTAAACTCCTGGAATCGTATTGCCATTATCATCTGTCTTATTGCATACATAGACGACAACGTAGTAGCTATTATGGTCATATGACATTCCCGGAATATTCTCAGGAACAGATTTGATCTCATTTAGCTTATAGACATAGTATCCGGCCTTAGTAAACTTGATCCTTACAGGTGTTACTCTAAGCTTTTCAGTGTCTGTATCTGCTTTACTGGTATTTGCCTGTCCGCTGAAGTTGCCTGTAACTATCTCTGCCCTAGTCTCGTCTGTCAGGATCACCTTCTGATGATCTGCAGCAGATGTGGCCGGCATAGGCATTTCTTCCTTCGGAATAATCTTTCCATTTGCAGATGCCTGAGCATTCGCGTTATCCCATGCTTTGACCGCTTCAAGTCCGAAATGAAAATCTGTAGCATCCGGGAACTTGCCGCTCTGTGAGACAGTCAGAATCTTGCTCAGATAGATTGTTGCTGTATCCGAAGATTTGTCCTGAACCGGATCTTTGGCGCCGTTTGCCGCGGCATGTACCGGCAAAGGCATTAACATGAGCGCCATCAGCATCGCAGCTGCCGCTCTTAAATATTTCCTCATCGCATTCCTCCGCTATTATTTGTATAATGTGCTTTATTCATTTATTCATTGATTCATATGATCAGCTGGCCGCACCGAGCATTCTGCTCTCCATCCTGAGGATGATTTTGTCAAGATACAGTACGGCTCTGTTCAGATCTGATGATTCTATGTTCAGCCTGAACTGATCGAAAACCTCACGCTCCTCTCGTGAGCTGTCATTTCTTATTCTCTCCGCAAAGAGCATCAGCTTTCTTGCTCCGCCAAGCCTTTTGACATCCGGATAATACATAAGGCAAATAGAATCATCATCCATCCTCCCGGATGTATATATAAGCTCTGGTTCAAGAAGATAATTCTCAGGGCTTATCAGGAAGCTCCCTGCTTTCTCAAACAGCCCCGCTATAAACTTGAGTAGTATGAGCTTTTGATACAGGTCAAGTGATTTGACATCAAGCCGCATCAGATTGCCTGGCCGATATATGAATTTATATGTGTCCCTTTCTCTTACAATGCTCATTTTCATGAAGTACCGGCAATAATGATGTGTCAGAATCTCTTCAATGTATGCCGGTATTTTATATTCAGTTATCTCCTGACTTACATTGTTCATTGTTTAACCTCCGCATTTAGAGCAAGGTGTATATCCTCTCTCAAGCGCATCCCTGCGGTCCATTTCTATGTAATTTCTCTGTAGAGAAGCACACCCCGGCAAATGATATGATTCTCCTGCAGCCGGGAAGTAGTATATGAGAGCTCCGGCAGAAGCTTTCTTGCTGCCACATATCGGGCAAGGAGAATAGTTTGATCTTATTGATGACGTGAGAGCGGATGATCTTGATGCAGCAGTAAGAAAAGCGCATCCTTTGCTGTGATATCGCTCTCCACGCTTAGGGAATACAAATACAGGATCAGCGTCGCTGCCAGCCATTTCTCCGGCTGTCATTGGACCAATATCTCTTATTTTTCCTACATAAGCTCTGGTCACAAACCCAAGATCATAGTCAGCCGCAGCCCTTATGCCAAGTGGATTAGGTGACTCCAGTCTCATTCTTACTGTCACTGCAATCAATTCATCCTGTCCCCACCTTGAAACTCTGCAGCCAAGATCAGTTGTCTTCAGAGAAGCAATACGCGAATGATCGTCATCCAAGGCAGACTTGACCCTGTATGCAGCAAGAGGCGAAGTATCTGTGATTATTGCCTCCGAGGCGCACTTCCGCAGTTCATTTGCTGTTATGAAAGTGCAATCTTCTATGCAGGCATACATGAGAATCACAGAACTCATTACAATTACAGCGATCAGGAATACCGGCAGAGTGATCGCAGCCTCGAGTATGTAGCTCCCTTTCTTGTTTCCGGCAAGTATTCTTAATTTATCCATAGCAGTCCTCAAAGCTGTGATCACGCCCTTCTGCCCTGATCGTGTACCTTACCCCTGTGTAATACTCCATAAGATTAAAATCTCTGTAGTATCTGTATTTCATGTTGATCTGCACGAGATCCATGATCCTCAGTACCCTTACATCTTCTCTGACAGCCATTATCATGAGCATAAGATATTCATCATAATTAAGGCCTTCCCTGATAACAGCGGCTGCATTGCCAGCGCCTCCGAGATTTGTGATTTCTCCTATGTTCTCATCAAGATGTGCTTTGGATTCATCATCCAGCTTGCTGCGCACCTTATCACTGCTCAGTACCATATCCAGTCCAGTTTTCCACTGGGCAGGTGTCTTGAGAACAGGCACCCTTTCGTTACCATATAGGTCACTTATATCTGATTCTGTCTCTATTGCAGCCCATGCTTCGGCGATAAGCAGCTGTGTCGCTACTCCAAGTGGCCCGGGAGTTATCAGTTCCGCCGCAGCAGCAATCAGCTGTATTTTCTCCGGATCGTTGTAGAGAGCTGCCAGATTAAGAGCATTTCTTATTACGAAGAGCCTCTTCCTGCATGAGCTTAAGTTCTCTTTATCAGAGGGACTTCCCTTGATGATGTATTCCCATTCATTACGCAGATATGACTTGGCATTATCTGGCGTAGTTACGTTATTTCCAAAGAATCGCCAGATAAATGCTGCATCAAGTCCTGTCCCTGCAAATGCTGATTTAATGCCATCTGAGTTCTTAAGCTCCTTAGCTTTTTCGATCAGTCCATCATTGCTTATAGAGCCGGAAGCTCCGGTCGACGGAAGTGTGTCGAGGACAACAGGATTGCCGATAATGGCATCATTTAATTCTCCGGCACTGCCGTCCACTTCTGTTGGTTCAGCTCTCCTGTGTCTCGCTGCTCCTCCGATCACCGACTCAATGGCATTTCCTGCAAAGCTTTGTCTCATAGCCTTCCGGAAGTTATCAGGGTCCCCAAGTTCATATCCAGTCAGCTCAGCAGAAGTCTCCTTATAATGGGCATCCAGTCTTCCGGCTGCAGAGTATTCAAGATAAGCATCGATCTTATCAGCGACTTCGGCGTCGCTTCCGAAGTAAGCCATGATGCCATAGTCATCCAGAAGATGTCTGTCGTATTCCGACAGAATAGCTTTGGTCCATATGGTTCCGAAGGTCTCAGCCTGGCTTCCTATGACCATCTTTCTTGCAACACCTATCGTCATTGCAATGCAAATAGCGAAGGCCACAAAAGCCATAGCCAGCATCACTGAAGATGATCCTCTCCTATTCCTGATGTCTTCTGCCTTACCCGCCAAATACCTCACTTGCTCTCACCATAAGATCTTCATTGAACATATACGCTCTTACATCAATTCTTTTACTGACTGTCTTCTTTAATATTCCGCCTCTCAGGAGCAGTACTTCTCTGCTGTTTATATATGTCTTCCCAACTGCTCCTCTGTAGCTCCTGATATACTCAAGAGCCTTCATGTGTTCGCAGATGCCGGTATCCAGTATCTCAAGATAGAATGTGAACATTCTCACCAGGAGCATCACAGTCAGTATTACTATCGGAAGCGAGATCGCCGCTTCTACCATCTGTGATCCCCTCTTGCTCCTTATGAGACGGCCAAAGTCATCAGAAGTTCGCCGCATCAAGGTTACCGAATATCCTGTTGACGAAATCTATGATGGAAGTCTTGAAAATAATACCTACAGCAACAGCTATAGCTATCAGTATGGCTACCTGTACAAGTTCCATCCCTTTCTTGTTCCTTATTCCGTATCTTAAGCAATTAACAGCATTTATAAGCTTGCTCATCTTGTCCACCTCCCTTTATCCGGCACCTACATATTCATAAGTGCAGGTGCCATAGTAATAACTATCAATATGATCAGAAGAAGGCCCAGCGGCCAGGCCATCTTGGTATCAATCATTTTGCCTCTCTCTCTTGCAACTATCTTCCTGTCCTCCCAGAGATATTTGCTCTCTCGTTCAAGGTCTTCTGCAACATCACTTCCCCTTCGTTCATTCTCAGTCAGGATTGCTGCGATCCTCACAAGCTCCTTGACATTATGTCTGGACGCAAGTTCATTTATCAGAGTCGCAGTACTTATTCTGCGGTCTGTATCGGATGTATAGATATCTGCAAGTTCCCTCTCAAAACCGTCAAGATCTTCTTTTCCGTAGCTTTCATAGCCTCTGCATATCTTCTCAAAGGCATCACTCAGTATCATTCCCGCATTCATCATGAGGAAAAGCTGATTGCAGAATCTCGGAAGACCCCGCATCACAGTCTCTCTGTCGGCAGCCTCTTCATCCTTATCCGACTTCATCCCGGAGAAGATAACAGCGATCACAAGGGCGAAATACATTACCGGTATTGCTGCAAGGCCTGATCTGTCGTCCTGCTTTCTGGGCATCCAGATGACCGGCGTCCCATCCCGCAGGCTTGTTGGCAGCTCGATTTCTTTCTCGTCAGAGAACTCAATATCAGTGATGATACTGTCGATCTCAGCCTCTATCTCTGCTCTCCTCCTGTCAGCACTTCCCGCATCAGAGGACACAGATTTATTCTCTCCGGCTCCCCTGACAGACAGCGTAAGATCTCTTTCGAGTTCTTCACCCTGCTCGAGTATCTTAAGTGTGATGTCATACTGCTCTGTTGCAGTGATATCATGACGCCGTATAGCAATCGCGTTACCTCCGGAATCAGTTACAAGGCTTCCTCTTGCCTCAGGTCCCTTGATAACTATCACAAGTATCAGAAGGGCTGCGCCGAGAGTTATCGCATAGAGCCTTCTGGCTATGACCTTGTCAGTAAATATTGAGGATAATTTGTCTACAGCTTTCTTCATTCCTAATCAGATATCTATCTTCACGATCTTCTGGATCATCACATATATCCCCGCAGCACTGGCGATGACGCATGTCATGATCACTCTTCCTCCCATGGTTTCATAGAGAGGCGCAATATAATCCGGAGCGCACATGTTAAGGAACAGGATCACCACAACAGGCATAATGAAAATAATGAGTCCCTCGCTCTTCTTACGTCTTATCAGCTCCTCCACTTCACGCTCGATCGTCATCTTATCGATAATGACATCTGCAGCTTTGCCAAGGGCTGTTATGAGATTTGCCCCTGTAGTCTTGCAGATCGAGTAAACAGAGACAAAGTCATGCACATCTTCCATTCCGCTGGCAGATGCAAGGTCTGTAAGTACCGCAAGGTCATTCTCACTTCCGACATGCATTCTCTCGTAAGCAATGTCCAGTTCATGTGCCAGTACGGATTCTTTACCATGTATCCGTCTAAGAGGCTCAATGGATTCCCCAATTGCATCTTTCATCGATCTTCCTGCACCGATAGCCGTTGACAGCATGAAGAGAAAATCCCTGAATTCATCCATGTATCTGTGTCTTCTTCTCTCGCACAGGATCTCCGAGACAAATCTTCTTGTCCAGGGCAGCAGAGGTATTGCAATAACCGCAAAGAAAAGATTTCTGTACATCAGATACGATATGACCAGAGCCAGGATCACCGTTCCTGTAGCAGTGGCAGCTTCCTCCTGCTTGTTTAGTCTGTAAGTCTTCATGTCAGTCATTTCTGAGGTTTCCTCTCAATCTCCCGTCCAGGCCGCATCTTATGAGCCGTTCTCTGTCCATAAGTGGATTACCTGTAGGTGCGAGTCTGCCATCAGTTCCCTCTCTGTACAGATAGTTCAGGCTATATTCATTGCCATCTGATCCGGTCAGCTCTGCAATCTCGTTAACTTTTCTTGAGCCACCGGCATCTCTTCTAAGATGTACAAAGATATCGACTGCATTTGCGATCTGACTCCTGACCGAACTTACAGACACCTGAGAATCTGTCAGATACATAGTCTCAAGTCTGTTAAGCATTCCTCTTATCGAGTTGCCGTGACCAGTCGACATGCTCCCGTCGTGCCCGGTATTCATTGCCTGGATCATATCTACTACCTCCCGGCCTCTTACCTCTCCGACGATGATCCTGTCCGGCCTCATTCTCAGGCTTGTCCTTATCAGCCTCTCCATCGTTATCTCTCCCTTGCCGGCTGAATTCGCAGTCCTGCACTCCATGTGGACCTTGTTCCTGATATGGGTGATCATAAGTTCCGCTGAATCCTCTATGATGATCACTCTCTCGCCAGGGTCTATAGCAGCAGTCAGTGCATTCAGGAAAGTCGTCTTTCCGGAGGAAGTTCCGCCGCTTATGAAGATGTTGTATCCGCTTCTTACAAGTGCCGAGAGGTCTTCGGCACATTCTCTTGTGAGGCTCCCGTTGCTAATAAGGTCTTCAAGCTCTATCGGTTTCTCTCTGAACTTACGTATTGTGAGTATCGGGCCATTCAAAGCAACAGTAGTAAGGACTCCATTGACTCGGTAACCACTTGGGAGTCTCGCATCTACGATAGGATTTGCTTCGTTGATCTCCCTGTGAACATCCGACGCGAACATTCTTATGATTTCCTCTAGCTCCTCTGTAGATGTGAAAGCATCATCTACCTGCACAAGCTGCCTGTTCCTTTCTATGAAGATCATATTGGGTCCGTTGACCATGATCTCATTGACTGCAGGATCTTCAAGCAGTCCTCCAAGTATGCCGTATCTGCAGGCAACTCTCTCCGAAACAGAATTGATGATGTCCGTGATCTCGCTTATCTTCGCATCGAGAGCCAGGTTGCTGTCAAAGAATGCATCTTCGGCCATGCTCCTTATCTCATGCTCTGTAGGCTTCTCTTCACTCTCTGTGACCCACCGCCTGAGATTTCTGACCATCTGATCTATCTCAGATGAGTACCTGATTACTGTTTCTTTCCTGGTCGTTCTTGTCTTCATAGAGCCTCCTGACATATTCATCGATTTCGAGAGTAAGGTCTGAATCAGGCGAATATCTGATACTCTCAAGTCTCAGAACGGCTTCACTTCCGATGATCTTCTCCATGTTGGGGATCCTTCTTCCGCTGCCTACGAAGAGAATGTTGTCAGCGCGGGTACAGATTTCTATGTTCTCTCTTCTGTAGCATGAGCCGATATCAAGTATGACAGTGTCAAATCTCGCACCCATAGTCCTTATGAGCCCTGCAAGGTAGTCGCCTGAAAGACCGGATACAGGATTAAGACCCGGAGGCAGCATCAGATAGCTGATACCGTATGTGTCTCTGTAGACAAAGCTTTCAGATGGGAAGTCTCGTCCTTCCTCAATGAGATACATGAGTCGTTTGAACCAGCCCTTGCCTTCACCGGCATTCTCGGCATAATCATTGATATAACCGAGCGGGATTATCAGTACTGATCCGCCGTGTCTGTATATGATCTGCCGGGCAAGTTCCCGGCACCTGTCTGAATTCACAAGATCAGACTCCCCTGTAACTGCAATTGTTCTTGAATATGACGCAAGTCCTCCCGGATCGCCCGTCCAATTATGATAAATCAGGGTAAGTTCTGACATTATGCTGCTCAGGCAGCTGTATTTGAATATCGTATGTATATCAGCATGGTCCGGATCAGTTAGCTTGTCCTGCGGCTTGCAAGTGCTCCTGACTCCTGTCAGGAACAGCGTTCTTCCTGCGATCTTCTTCAGCACTTCATCATCGATCTCTTCCGGCCTGATATCTGTAAGAATGACGGAATTGCCGTCCTTGGATGCATTGCCTTCGATCTCCAGGAATATATCTCTCTCCGAGCTCGCTATCGATTTGATCATGGCATCTCTGTATTCTGTATCCCGCATCAGCATCTGAACTCTCATTGCTTCCTCCTTGCATCGCAATATACTCGCTTTGTTAGGCCATTTCAGCACACATTTTTGCATCAAAAAACAGCCGATTATCATGATGATTTCGGCTGTTTTCATGTATTCTTCAATTTTACTATCAGCTTATGCGGGCTATTGGGAGATTATCTCCCCAGAACCACACGCGCTACCAAGGACGCCTCTAGTTATCTCTCCGCATTACCGGTGATGATGACAGGCACTCCTGTACCTGCTACATCGCTTATCAGTACATCACCGATCGATGCCGGGAGGTCAGCTTTGGCTGCTTTGATCTCTGCAACGACATCGAAGATCTTGTCCTTAGGGATCGGAGTAGCGGTCTTGACCGGTACTGGCATCCCGTTAACGCAGGTAGCTGTTGTCGTGACCATTCTTGTTGGAGATGATACTTCCTGCTCGGCGTAACGCTTGCCGATACCGCAGGTGTTACCGGTAACCGAGACAGCTTTGCCGTCTTCTACTTCAACGACCAGTGAGCACCCCATCGGGCACCCGATGCATGTTAGATTCCTGATCATGCTTCACCTCCCTCGAGCACAACTCTGATGTCGCCGTCGACATCCTCAAGTACGCTCTTTCTAAGTATCACATCCTCCATCTCACTTGGAACGACAATGGTACGCCTCTTGCTCGCAAGCTCCCTGTCTCCGCACATGAGACGGATGGTGACTTTGCGAATTACAGAACCGACACGGAATCTGATATGGATGTCTTCTTCGATATTGCCTGTGTCGATCGTGACAGGCACGGTGTATCTCACGCCATCGCAAGGGATGACATTGACGATATTCTCAGGGTTAGCCTTCTTGCCGTGTCTCAGTATGAATTCGGCTGCATGTCTTCCTGCACGGTCTGCCTCCTCCGAAACATAGTCGACAAGGTCGTGAACGTGCAGTACATTGCCGCAGGCGAAGATTCCCGGAACATCTGTCTCGAGTCTGTCGTCGACAAATGGTCCGTTCGTAACGCGGTTGATGCCGACTCCGGCAGTTAACGATAATTCATTCTCAGGTATAAGTCCGCATGAGAGGAGCAAAGTGTCACATTCGTAGAACTCCTCAGTACCCGGGATGACTTTGCCGCCAGGTCCTACCTCAGCGATCGTAACACCTTCGAGCTGTCTCTTGCCCTTGATATCCACTACTGTATGGCTCAGCTTGAGCGGGATGCCAAAGTCATCAAGACACTGGACTATGTTACGTTTGAGGCCTCCTGAATACGGCATCAGCTCTGCTACGAGCTTGACATGAGCTCCCTCGAGAGTCATTCTCCTTGCCATGATAAGACCGATGTCTCCGGAGCCGAGTATTACTACTTCCTTGCCCGGGACATAGCCCTCGCAGTTGACGAGCTTCTGAGCTGCACCTGCAGTATAGATACCCTGTGGTCTCATGCCGGGGATGTTGAGAGCGCCTCTTGGTCTCTCGCGGCAGCCCATTGCGAGAACGATGGCTTCAGCCTTAACAACGCGCATTCCGTAGCGCTTGCTGACGATCGTTATCTCTCTCTCAGGACTGATCGAAACGACCATCGAGCTTGTCTCGCATCTTATGCCGAGTTCTCTGACCTTATTGATGAATCTGCCGGCATACTCAGGTCCTGTCAGCTCCTCCTTGAAGGTGTGCAGGCCAAATCCGTTGTGTATGCACTGGTTCAGTATTCCACCGAGCTTCTCGTCTCTCTCATAGATTACTATATTGTCGATCCCTGCCTTGCGTGCGGAGACTGCAGCAGCAAGACCTGCCGGCCCTGCGCCTATAATAGCCAGATCTACATGTCTATCCATTCTTCTTCACCTCCGCATAAGAAATACCGAGTTCATGTGCAAGCATGTCCATTACCTTAGGCTGGCAGAAGCCGCCCTGGCACCTTCCCATTCCTGCTCTGACTCTTCTCTTGACACCATCAAGAGTAGTTGCTCCGAGAGGTCTTCTTATAGCATCGAGGATCTCGCCTTCGCTTATTTCTTCGCATCTGCAGACGATCTGGCCGTAGTCAGGTCTCTGTCCGACAAGACGTCTTCTCTCGCTGACAGGCATCTCGGCTACTCTAGGTATTCCGAGCCTTGTAGGGTCAAAGTACGGGTTCTCTGAAGGCTCAAGTATCCTGCAGACAATATCGCCTACATAAGGGCCGATAGCAGGAGCACTCGAAAGTCCCGGCGACTCGATGCCTGCAACATCGATAAAGCCTCCCACTTTGTCATCTTCCTGAATGATGAAGTCACCCGTATTGCCCGTGGATCTCAGGCCTGAGAAGGAAGTTATGACTTTGTTGTACGGGATATCTTTGATCGAAAGCGCGCTCTTCGCTCTAACTGTTCCGATTCCGTCACTTGTTGTACCGATATTCTCCTTGTCTTCTATATCGTAGGCTGTCGGTCCTACGAGCAGGTTGCCATGGACCGTAGGAGTTACGAGAACTCCCTTTCCCATCCTGGTTGGGATCTGGAATATGGTGTGAGTAACTGTCTTGCCGGCACTCTTGTCCATCAGCATGTATTCGCCCTTCCTTGCGACGATGCTGAATGAAGGTTCGCAGACCATGTTATGGATCTTATCTGTATAGACACCTGCGCAGTTGACAACACACTTCGCCCTGAATACACCATTAGTGGTCTCGATACGGAACTTGTACTGATCTGATTCTGTGCTGATACCTGTAACTTCAGTACTGAGGCTGAACTCAGCGCCATTATGATATGCATTCTCTGCATACGCCAGTGTCAGTTCGAACGGGCACACAATGCCTGAGCTCGGCACATGGATCGCAGCATAGACACCATCTGCAAGTCCCGGCTCCAGCTCAAGAGCCTCTTCTCTTGTAAGGAGTCTTATGTCCGGCACCCCATTTCTTACTCCGCGCTCCATGAGGCCCTCAAGCACCGGAATATCTTCTTCAGAAAACCCTAGTACCATTGCGCCAATTCTCTTGAAAGGAACGTCAAGATCCTCCGCTACCTGATCCATCATCTGATTGCCCCTTACATTAAGAAGCGCCTTGAGAGAACCAGGTTCAGCATCAAAGCCTGCATGAATGATCGCGCTGTTTGCCTTGCTGGTGCCCTCGCAGACATCGCTTTCCTTGTCTACGACGAGCACACTCAGCTCATACCGGGAAAGCTCTCTGGCTATACTGCAGCCAACGACGCCTGCCCCGATGATCACTACGTCATAATTTCTGTTATTCATAATATTTCCTTTAACACTTGGTAAGAAATACAGTTTTAATAATTATATCACTTAAAGGCTCTTAGAACTACTTGTATAGCAAAACAGACCCGCGCTATCGCGAGTCTGTTCATGGTCTCTTAGTTTGTGTGATTAAAGGCCTGTTGTGTAGTTGTCGAAGTAACCCTGGATGTAAACAACCGGTGTTCCCTTATCTCCGGAGCCGGATGTGAGGTCACAGAGTGATCCGATCAGGTCTGTAAGTCTTCTAGGTGTTGTTCCCTCAGATGCCATGTTGCCGACAAGGTCTGAATCCTTCTCGAGGATAGCCTGTGAAATAGCCTTCTTGAGTTCCTCACCTGAAAGGTTGGAATAATCGTTGTCTGCGAGATACTTGAGCTTGAGCTCATTAGGTGTTCCCTCGAGTCCAGCTGTATAAGCCGGTGAAACTACAGGGTCAGCGAGCTCCCAGATCTTTCCTACCGGATCCTTGAAAGCGCCGTCGCCGTAAACCATTACTTCTACGTGCTTGCCTGTCTTATCCTTCATCTCTGCCTGGATCTCGTTAACGAGGAGCTGGCAGTCTCTTGGGAAAAGCTTTACAGTCTCTTCAGTAGCCTTGTTGGAACCGAGGAGTCCGTACTTCTCATTGTAGCCGCTGCCATCAACAGGAGCATTCAGGATCTCATCCATGCCATAAACGTTAGCGCCGTGGCTGCGGAGGATTCTCTTAGTACGTGCTCTTGTATGGATGTCGCAAGTGATAACGTTGTTGGTATAGTTGAGGATCTCTTCTGCGTGGTTAGCGAAAATGATCTCAACCTCAGCGCCCATCTCCTTGATCAGGTCGCCATAGTATGCTACATAGTCAACACCTGTGAACTGGTGTCTGTTCTCACCAAAGAGTTCTCTGTATTTCTCAAGTGTCAGTACGTCGCTGTAAGGGTTAACGCCTGCAGCATCGATCTGATCCATTGTAAGAAGAGCATTACCTACTTCGTCTGATGGATAGCTAAGCATGAGAACTACTTTCTTAGCGCCCTTTGCCATCCCCCTGAGACAAATAGCGAATCTGTTCCTTGAGAGGATCGGCCAGATTATACCGATAGTATCACCACCGAGCTTTGCCTTGACATCCTCAGCGATAGCATCAACTGTCGCATAGTTGCCCTGACATCTGGCAACAACGGATTCTGTAATGCAGAGAACGTCTCTGTCTCTGATTTCAAATCCATCGGACTTAGCAGCAGCAAGAACGCTCTCTACTACCTGCTTGCCAAGATCATCTCCCTCACGGAAAATCGGACATCTGATTCCACGTGATACTGTCCCAACTCTTCTTTCTGTGCTCATTAGTTTCCCTCCTGTATGTCATTGAGCGCAGCGATGCTTAAGTGCCTCCGCTGCTCATTTAAATGCCTTATCTAAAGCCAAGTTATTGTACCACTGCCATAAGAATTACTTCAATAAAGAATACTATAATGGCGGTGAATTTTAGGTGAATTATTGAGCAAAATCCCCCATATAGTCGGACTGAATAGTCAATCTCCTCTGCAATGTTCGGAAACACTGCTGTCATGAACAGCTCTGATTATTCGTGTTTCTCTACGATCTCGCCGCTGTTCTTGTAAATGCAGTTCTCAGGAACTACTCCGCGGACGCATGAAGTCGGATAAACATTGCTGTTCCTGCCGATGACAGTTCCAGGGTTGCAGACTGAGTTGCAGCCAACCTCAACATGATCGCCGAGCATAGCTCCGAACTTCTTGATACCGGTCTCGATATTCTCAGTGCCATTGTGGACTACGACAAGCTTCTTATCTGACTTTACATTAGAAGTGATCGAGCCAGCGCCCATATGGCTGTAATAACCTAGGATCGAATCTCCTACATAATTATAGTGCGGAGTCTGTACATGGTCAAAGAGAATGACATTCTTAAGCTCGACAGAGTTGCCGACAACACAGTCAGCGCCTACAAGAGCGGATCCCCTGACAAAGGCACAATGTCTTACCTCAGTATTCGGACCAATGATGCATGGTGCACCAAGATAAGCCGAAGGAAAAACCTTAGCAGTCTTGTGGACCCATACATTCTCACTGACCTCATCATACTCAGCAGGATCCAGAGTCTTGCCAAGCTCGAGGATGAAATCCTTGATACCCTTCAGAGCCTCCCACGGATAAGTGAACTGACCCAGATAATCCTTAGCCAGCGTATGATCAAGATCGTACAAATCTCTAATAGTATACATAATTATCTACTAACCTTTCTTATTAAGCTAATCAAGCATCATAAATCAAAGACAAAATGTTAACATTGCCCGAGAAAACTTGAGACCACTGCGGAGCGAGAATCCCGCAGGATGCTGACGTAAGGCAGCTTCCGAGGACTCGAGCGAAGCAGTCGGTCTTCCGTTTACTCCGCAATGTGTCCTTTTTCTTTGATTACGGCGATAACTTGATCTACGTATTTCTCACAGATCTCATCGCTGCCTGCTTCTACCATTACTCTGATTACAGGCTCTGTTCCTGATTCACGAACGAGGATACGTCCATCGTCTCCGAGAGCCTCGGTAACCTTTGCAACTGCTGCCTGAACATCAGGATCGTTCTGTGCATCCGGTTTGCTCTTGACTCTTACATTCTTGAGAACCTGCGGATAGAAGACTACAGGAGCAGCAAGCTCGCTCATCTTCTTCTTTCTTGCAAGCATTACTTCCATCATCTTGAGTGATGTCAGGATTCCGTCACCTGTTGTAGCGTACTTAGTGAAAATAATGTGTCCGCTCTGCTCTCCACCGATACGGTTGCCGGTCTGGACCATATTCTCATAAACGTACTTGTCGCCGACTTTGGTCTTGTCGTAGTCGATGCCTACTGCATCAAGAGCTTTGTACAGTCCGAAGTTGGACATTACTGTTGTTACGACTTTGTTATTGAGGAGTTTGCCTCTCTCCTTCATGTAGAGGCCATAGATGTAGAGGATGTGGTCACCGGTGATGACATTACCCTTCTCGTCTACGCAGAGGCAGCGGTCAGCATCGCCATCATATGCAAAACCGACATCGAGGCCCTTGTCTACTACGAACTTCTGCAGATGCTCGATATGTGTGGATCCGCAGTTAGTGTTGATGTTGTAGCCATCCGGTTCGTCATTCATTACATAGAGCTTTGCTCCAAGAGCATCGAAGACGCCCTTAGCGATCTGCCATGCAGCACCGTTCGCAACATCGAGACCAACCTTGACATCCTTGAAGCTGTACTTTGACATCGAAATAAGATATCCGATGTAACGGTTACGTCCGCTGACATAGTCGACTGTACGTCCGATCTCGTCTCTCTCTGCAAGAGGCAGCTCCATCTGTCCGTCGATGTAAGCTTCGATTCTCAGCAGAGTTTCCTCGTCCATCTTCTCGCCGTTGTTGTTGACGATCTTGATGCCGTTGTCATAGAACGGATTGTGCGATGCAGAGATCATGATTCCGCAGTCAAAGTCATCAACTCTTGCGATATATGAAACTGATGGTGTTGTTGTTACGTGCATGATATATGCGTCAGCACCGCTGGCCATGAGGCCTGTGCAAAGTGCATACTCGAACATATAGCTTGAACGTCTTGTGTCCTTGCCGATTACGACCTTAGCCTTCTTGTCGAGTCTCTTGCCGTAGTACCAGCCGAGAAAACGTCCGATCTTGATAGCATGTTCAAATGTAAGATTCTTGTTAGCCTCACCTCTGAAGCCATCAGTACCAAAATACTTACCCATTATTACTCTCCTTAATAGTCTTTTCAGTAAAGATGACAGGAGAATCGTCCCCCTGTCATCAGATTATTACAGTCTCTGGTCTTTCTCGATATCGAGGAAGTACTTATATGTGTCTACTGTAAGTTCGCCGCATGCTTCTTCATCACATGCGATGATAGCACCGTTATGCATCTGAAGTGCTGAGCATGTCCACTTCTGGCTTACTCCGCCCTCAACTACTGCTGCCATAGCTCTTGCCTTGTTGTGGCCGCTGATAAGAACGAGGACTTCCTTGGAGTCGGTTACTGTTCCGATTCCTACTGAAAGTGCCTGAGCAGGAACTGCTTCAGGGTCATTTCCGAAGAATCTTGAGTTAACGATTCTTGTATCTGTTGTAAGATTTCTTACTCCTGTGCGGGATGTGAGTGATGTGTAAGGCTCATTGAATGCAAGGTGTCCGTCAACACCGATGCCGCCCATGAAGAGATCGATTCCGCCGTAGCTTGCGATCTTCTCTTCGTAACGTGCACATTCACCTTCCGGATCATCAGTCATACCATTGAGGATATTGATATTCTCAGGCTTCATATCTACAAGATGATCGAAGAAATTATCATGCATGAAGTACCAGTAGCTCTGATCATGCTCATGTGGGAGTCCGAGGTACTCGTCCATGTTGAATGTTACTACGTTCCTGAATGAAAGCTCGCCGGCAACATTCTTCTTGATAAGCTCTTTATATACTCCGATTGGGGATGATCCTGTAGGAAGTCCGAGAACGAAAGGTCTCGAAGCCTCAGGGCCTGCTTCATGAGCTTTGATCTTGTCTGCGATATAATCAGCAGCCCATTTGCACATCTTGTTATAATCGTCCTGAATTACTACTCTCATTGTCTTATACTCCTTTAAAACATCTGAAACAGAATTTAGCTGTATATTTGATGTAAGCATTGAAATTTCAAGCTTTACGGCATTTTACGGTTGAATTATAACATCTGGTATCTTACTCGGTAAATATGGGCATGAGAATTTTATTGAATTTATACTCCTGTAGGAGTATAGTCAGAACAGATAGATGAAATTCTTTCCCAAATACTAACTATTCATCCGGAGCGTGCTACATGATCCGCACTATTTATTACGGCTCACCTAATATCATACGTACACCGACGTTCGGCAGCGGCAATCCATACAATGACTTTGGCCTGGGATTCTATTGCACGGATAATCCTGTCCTTGCCAGAGAATGGGCTGTCTCGCGCAACCATAATGGCTTTGTCAGCAAATACAGTCTCAACGATGCCGGACTCAGAATCATCGATCTTGGCAGCCCGCAGTATGGCATACTTCATTGGATCAGCGTTCTGGCAAGTTACCGGGAATTCGACACCCCTACTTCGCTGGCTTATCAGGGCAAGGAATACGTCAGGAGCACTTTCTCTGTGGACTACCAGAACACAGATTGCCTCATTGGCTACAGAGCCGATAACAGCAACTTCATGTTCGCGCAGGATTTCCTCAATGGTCTCATTACATACGAGCAGCTGAGAGATGCCGTAAAACTTGGCAATACAGGCAGGCAATTCGTCCTCAAGAGCAACAGAGCTTTCGACAGGATCGTTTACGAAGGATACGAGCCTGCTTATTACAGCGAAATTTTTCCGGGTAAAGTTACCCGTGATCTTAATGCAGTCAGGAAAGCTTCCGGCGATAGCCACGGAATGTATATAGAGCAGATACTTGATGAAGGGATCCAGCCTTACGATCCGAGACTAGGGTAAATCAATCAATATGGGCAATACTAACAGAGACAACAACAATTCCGGTCTGTCAGATACAATGCATATGTATGATGCATCGTATCTTCGCAAGGCCTGCAATACTCTTGGGAGCATGCTTGACTATGCAGTCTATAGTCTTCACCAGAATGCTGGTGTTTTCTTTGATTTGTTTATTGCAAGCGGCATCGCGGCATCATTTGAAGCCGGAGATGTAAGGCTGATTGCCGGGATGTCCGGCATAGAGCTCGCATACAGAGTCATGGACATGTGCGGCCTTGAGTATGAACGCGTCCGCCCTCGTTTCACTACAGGAGTCAGTAAAGAATACATGTGCGGTCACATACTTGCTATGTGCCAGTGGCAGACTGCCAGGCCATTTAATGAGATAATCAGTATTTATCCGGTTTCGGATATCATCAGCATGTATGATACTCTGCAGGCTGAAGCCAGGCGTGAGCTCGCAGAGATATGGCCTCCTGTACTGGATGCAGATTCTCCTGAGAAGAGGGCCGAGCGCTCCCGTAAGTCAGCAGAATCCGTGCTCAGATCCATCCAAGAAAAAATGAGTCTCACCGTCAGTGAAACTCATCTCAAGAAATACCGCATCAGAAGTGGTCTCAGCCAAAGTCAGCTTGCAGCTTTAAGCAACGTCCCTGTCAGGACCATCCAGCAATATGAGCAGCGTCAGAAGAACATCAACAAGGCTCAGTTCGAATATATCATCAGACTCGCTAATGTTCTAAGCTGCGATCCGGGTGACCTGCTTGAAAACTAATTCCAGTTGTAATCGAGCGCTTCGATCATGTCGTAGCAGATGGCTTTGCGGATGTTATGCTCAGTTTCCTTGCCTGCGAGAATATTTACGAGCCTGAGAGCGAAATCAAAGGTCGCACCGAGGGCTTTGCCCATTATAAGATCACCATTGACAACTATCTTGTCGCCCCTGACGATCGCTTTGCCCATCTTATCTTCGAAGTCCGGATGGCATGTCGCGCGCTTGCCATCGAGTATGCCGAGGCTTGCAAGAATGCTCGGAGCAGCGCAGATAGCAGCGACTCTCTTCGTCTTGTCAAAATCTGCAAATTCTTTGACCGTATCTATAACGACCTTGCTTGCTGCGAGGTTCTCTGTCCCTACTCTGCCGCCCGGCAGGATGATCATATCAACATCAGTAAAATCAACGTCTTCGGCTAACTGGTCAGCACAGATCCTGACATTATGTGACGAAGTTACCTCATTGCGGCCCATGACAGAAGCCGTAATGACCTCGACTTTGGCGCGGCGAAGGAGATCAACTACGATCAGACATTCACACATCTCCATTCCATCAGCCATAAAAACAACTGCTTTACTCATATACCCTCCTAAATTGTCAATATTCTAATTATTGTTAAGTTCAATGAATATCAGTTCACACGGGTTACCGAACCTCGGGAACATCCAGTATGTGTTGTTCAGACCTGCGGAAACGACCATCTTTCCTGCCTCCGGCCCATCTCCCTGGTGTATGCCTCTGACATATTTAGGAAAAAGGCCTTGTCCCGGTGCAAGAATGCCCTGTCCGAAGAATCTCCACTGGCCGCCATGAGCATGTCCTGACAAAGTCAGATCAATTCTGCGGCCTGCAATGTACGGCTCTCTCATCCGCCAGTATTCAGGATGATGAGAAAGCAGGATCTTGTAACCTTCCTCCTTCTCGAAGTCGTCGAGCCATTTGCTCTCAGTTCTCAGTTCATAAACATTGTGAGGCTTTCGGCGCACAGGATAGCGGTCGGTGCTGTCTGACTGGTTCCTGAATCTGCGGAAACTTATCACATGTCCTGAAGTGAGTCCTCCGAGGAGAATACGCTGTCCGCCTGTTTCCGGCAGCTCTATCCATTCATTATCCAGAATCGTGATGCCTGTTGATCTCAGGAGCTCGATGTCTTCCTCGCAGAGGAGGCACTCGTGATTGCCGTACGAGAAATATGTCGGCGCAATCTGCACGCATCCTCTCAGAAATGGCAGTATCCGTTCTGAATGCTCTACTACGAGCCTTCCATCCTTAGGATAATAGCCTTTCACAAGGTCTCCTGGCATCAATATGATATCCGGCTTCCAGTCACGGATCTTCCTGAGGATCCTTACATGATCACCATTGTGAAAATCTGACGGAAAAGCTATACGCATGTTGAAAGGCGCCTGGATACTGTATTCTGTTGTATCTATTCTGTATTGTCTCATTAAGGTTAATTGGTCTTATCTTGCCTTCTGCTGCTCTGCATTCCTGAGGTGAGACTCGATCTTGATCTTGATGACATCAAATACTACATCATTCATACCGCTGTTGAGGACTATATCTGCAAGATACTTTGTCGGCTCTACATAGATGTAATGCATCGGCTTGACGGTAGTAAGATACTGCTTTGCGATGCCCTCTACATCACGTCCACGCTCCTTGACATCGCGGATAACGCGGCGGAGTATCCTCTCGTCGGCGTCAGCCTCGACATAGATCTTGATATCCAGAAGATCTCTGAGCTGCTCATTCTGAAGCACCATGATGCCCTCGACAATGATGACATCTGATGGCTTGATGGTAACAGTCATGTCGCTCCTGTTGTGAACGGTATAATCGTAAACCGGGCACTCGATCGGCCTGCCCTCGCGGAGCTCCTTAAGGTGTTTGATGAATAGATCCGTTTCGAATGCGTCCGGATGATCGTAATTGATCAGCTTGCGCTCTTCGAACGGGATATCATCATGTGCCTTGTAATAGTTATCATAATAGATCACAGAGACCTTATCGCCAAATTCATTCTTGATCCTGTTAGTGAAAGTCGACTTGCCCGAGCCTGTTCCGCCCGCAACACCAATGATAAGACTGCTCATTAAATATACCTCTCATATATAGATAGCCACTGTTAGCTTGATCTGTAATGTAATGGCGATCTGCTCGCCAGCATATATATCATTATAAAGATTTTGTCGAATTGATGCCACCTGAATGTAAGCAATTGAATTTAAGTATGATGAATGGTATAAATAAATTAATATTAGTACTACATTCTGTTGTAATAAGGAGAGAGAAAATGAAGAAATTCTTAGTTTGCTCAGCTGTCGTTGGCGGCGTTGTCGGTTCAGTTGCTTACCTCAATAAGTATGGCCTTCCTATTCTTGGCAATATCACAATGCACTGCCCTATCAAATTCAAATATGACTTCTGGGATCTTTTCACTAAGGGTATCGAATTCGCAGACGGCAAGATCGCTCTGTAAGAATAAGACCTGTCCCGGAGTGGGAACATTTCCGAATGGATAATAGCAGAAGCACATTACCTGTATGGCAATGTGCTTCTTTTTCTATTGAGCATGATTATTACTTGTTGTATTGGTTGAATCTGTATTGTTTCCTGATGTATTACTGCCGGACTGGTAACTATTGCCGTACGAATTGTTGCCATAAGTATTACGCCTGTATGGTTCTGTACCTGCGGTATAGTATTCTCCCCTCTGCTGGATAACATTATCAGGCATCGGGCGGTAATCGCCATCCCGTACGTCAGGGATCTGCTTCATGATCCTCGCCCAAAGTCTTGCAGCTGTCCATGAACCGGATGTCATCTCGACATTAAGGTCCGTACCGATCCACAGAGATGCCGCATATCCAGGCGTAAATCCATCGAACCAGACATCATAGCGGTCGTTAGTAGTACCGGTCTTGCCGCCGACATCAACGCCATAGATGGCTGCCGAGCCCGCAATACCCTTCGAAACATTTGACTTCAGGAGGTCTGTCATGATCCACGCAACGCCAGGATCCATGACTGTTTTGCGCTCGGAAGTACCGACAAGGATCGTCTTGCCCTTGCGGTCATAAACCTTGGTGTAGCAGACCGGAGTGTTGCGGACGCCGCCATTCGGGAACGCCGCATAAGCGAGCGACATCTCAAGTGGCGTTACACCATATGTCATCGCACCAAGAGCCAGCGACGCAGGATTGATGTCGTTCACAGGCTTTGACTCGTCATCGATAACAGTTGTAAGGCCAAACTTATGCAGCATATCGATCGAATATTCGGTGCCTACCTGAAGGAGTATCTTAACCGCACATGTATTGATCGACTTCTGAAGAGCTGACCTGAATGTATTCCATCCGGAGAAAGTCCTTGTAACATTCTCAGGCCATCTCTCGCCGTTGAATGTAAGCGGCTCGTCGACAACTACAGATCCGGCTGTGATGTAATCTCCCCATCTCTTGATGCCCTGCCTGTCAATACCATAGTACTCAATGAACGGGTACAGCTCGCCTCTCTCAGCGTATTCGTAACTCTTCTGAAGAGCAGCTCCATAAACCGCCAGAGGCTTGATCGATGAACCCGGCTGCCTTGCATTAAGAGCCCTGTTGAACAGCTTGGATCCTGTTGTATTCCTGCCGCCTGCCATAGCTGTGATGTAGCCTGTGCCTACCTCAGTTATGACCATGCTGGCCTGAACTTCGCTGCCGTCGACTGTACCAGGGAAATTAGTCTCATCTTCAAATTCTCTGTAAACAGCATTCTGAACTTCACTGTCGAGAGTCGTATTGATCTTGAGGCCGCCGGTGTAAACCATCTGCTGGGCCTCGCCCTCGGTCATATCATACTTAGCGACCAGATCCTTGATGACCTGCTGACTGACATAGTCAGTGAAGTATGTATAGACATTACCTGTGTCATTGAAGCACGGATGCAGGATATCGACGATATCTACCTTTGATCTTGCTTCCTGCTGAAGAGTGATCATGCCCTGATCTTTCATGAGGGCAAGGACCAGATCACGCCTGTCTTTCGAAATATCATTCGCATATATTGCGGAATGCTTGACTTCACTGTCCTCTTCATCATCTTCATCAGAATCATAGTCATTGTAATACTCATCTGATTCGTCAGTTTCATCCAGCTCCGGCTCCGGTTCCGGCATTCCATGCCAGTTGATGTTCTCATCAGGGATTCGATCCCGTCCGTCTCCGTCGTTTACAAGCAAAGCGTAAGAATCCGGTGCCTGCGGCAATGCCGCCAAAGCTGCACATTCGGCGAGATCAAGGTCTTTGACCTCCTTTGAGAAATACGTTCTCGCCGCGGCATCGACTCCGTAATTGCCATATCCCAGATATATCGTGTTGAGGTACGCCTCGAGGATCTCATCCTTGGACAGAGTATTCTCTATCCTCCAGGCGATGTACATTTCTGTAAGTTTGCGGCGTATGCTTCGAACACCCTTGATATCCGCAAGATATACATTTCTTGCAAGCTGCTGAGTGATAGTAGAAGTTCCGCTGATCTGATCATCACTGAAGAACGAGTGCAGTACAGCACCAATCATTCTCCTGAAGTTGAATCCATGATGCTCATAGAAGGTCTTATCCTCGATCGCGATGAATGCGTTCTTGAGATCCTCCGGCATATCGCTGATCGGAATGATCTTACGGTCTTCGTTGTAGTGCAAAGTGTCTATCTGCTTGCCGTTGATATCGTAGAGATATGAAGACTGCTCGATGCTCGAATAGATATTCTTAGGGTTGATCTCGCCCACGGATGCAGCAGTAGTAATCAGGAAAACGGCTATACCTGCTATTAATACGAGGCATAAGCAGCATAGGATACTGACAAACTTCTTAGGTCTGCTGAGATTCTTCCAGAGTAACTTCCGTTCCTTCAGTTTCTTCTTAGGTTCCGGAGATTTCTCTTCTACTGGTTCAGCAGGTATATTGGCTGCATTATTCTGCTGAGTGAGTTCCTCTTCTCGTCTGGCTTCTTCTTGCAGCTTGCGTTCTTCTTCGCGCTTTGCCTCTTCCTCGAGCCTGAGCTGCTCAGCCTGTTTGCGCTTCTCTTCGCGATCGAGCTCTTTCTGCCGTCTGAGTTCTTCTCTCTGTCTAGCCTTCTCTTTGCGGGATTCATCTATCTGCCTGAATCTGTCTGTGACACCTAGTCTGACAGCACGCTTGATCTTGTTCACAGGCTTAGCCTGCTCTCTTCTCTCAATTGCAGCATTCAGCTCCTTGGCCATTCTGTCGAGCTCTTCTGTATCGACATTAGAGCCGGAATCCGCCCAGCCAAAATTCTCAGGCATCTTCTTGCCTGTATCTTCGGTATTCTCCACGTCAAGAACAGCCGGTTCACTCCCGTCCTGATCGATTGATTCAGTCTCCGGAGCAACAGGCTCTGCAGCGTCCTCTATTCTATTAATGACCTCTCTGAGATCTTCAGAGTTTGTAGAATCTGCCATCAATAATAACTCCTGTCAAAAATACCAAGTTATTGTACACCACATTGGCCCTAATA
The DNA here is from genome assembly GCA_017512145.1 of Mogibacterium sp. Taxonomy (GTDB): domain Bacteria; phylum Bacillota; class Clostridia; order Peptostreptococcales; family Anaerovoracaceae; genus Crickella. The sequence goes on from JAFWHB010000032.1 coordinate 251,834, forward strand.
TCACTTAACTTTCAGAAAAAATCAGCTTTAAAATGAAAAACAGACCGCCGGAGCGGTCTGTTTTGTCATGTGTCCCGAATGATCAGGACGAATTACTATTCAACGATCAGAATCTTCTGATCATGGCTTACTGTATACCTGCAACGAGAGTTGCAACATCTGTTGCCGGCAGGCCATAATCAGTATCTCCACCCAGACCATATGCCAGAAGTGCATAGCTTACACCGTTGACAGACCATATGGTCTTGGTCGCTTCGCCCGGACGGTTGCCGTAGCATGTAACAATAAGTCCGTTAACATCCTGCTGCCATGCATTTGCATATTCTGCAAAGTCACCTGATATATCGCCACTTGGGTCAGTACCCTTCATGATATACATCTGAACAGCTGCAATCGGAATATTAGCCATGGCAACGTGATCATTATAGTGATATGACTCAACTTTGACTTCGCCGAGGCTTGTTACCGCGCCTTCTGGTACTACAAATGTATTGAGTCCTATTCCTGCTGCAGCGGTCTCGGCTGAATCTGCTGGATTCCATGCGCTGAACGGGTCACTTGCCTCTATAGTAATGTCAGCGGTTCCGGATACTTTACCATCCTGAGCTGTAATTGCGAGAATATAATCTCCAGTTGGAATATAGTATGTATCCTGCGCTTCACCAAGAAGAATAGCTTCGAGTTTATAGTTGGCTTCACTAGCTTTGATCAGGTCTTCAACTTCTGCATCAGGATCAGAGAGGGCTTCTGCATCTGCTGGGACAAATCTGACTACGATGCTTCCGTCTCCTTCGAGATGCTGATCAATTACGATCTTCTCATCTTCACCTATTGTAAGAGTTCCTGCGGATACAAAATCATCATCAGTTGCCTTATCTGCTGTGATTGATGCAGATCTCATATCATCGCTGATAACGACTCCAAGACTGGTAGTTTCTCCGCAGCTTGCAAGCAGCAGCATCATTGCCATCACTGACACAAGTACTAACATTAACCTCTTCTTCATCACGTACTTCCTCCCAATCAGAACAGCTTGTTATCACTTTCCCAGGCCAAACGTTCTTCTATTTGCCTTCGTTCTTCTTCGTACATGTATTTGATTTCTTCATCGTAGAAGAATCGCTCACCCTCTAGCCTCGAAACCAGTGTCTGAATGAACTCATCCCTAGGATCACCGGAATCAAGATTCATCTGCTTTGCAGATGCTACCGGATCGTCGTGGCTATTGAGATCCATCTTGATAATATAATCATTCGGATCAGATGCAAACCAGGTCTTCTCCTCTTCGAGCCTCCTCTCGAGGGCTGCAATCATATAATCCTTCTCATCAGGCTCACGGTCTGCATCCGGAAAAGCACCCTCACCGATCGGCGGCCCAAGCTCAAATGAATCATCATCATCGGTATTGCGTGTGTAATAGCCTTCAGAGTAAGTCTCTTCAACTATGTTATCCGGATCATTCGTGCTCGCCCCATAGTACTCACTATCATAATGCTCCGTCTCATGGAATGAAGTCGCGGCCTTCTCCATGAAAGTCTGATGCATCGTGTCGAAAGTGAATTTGGCCTGCTCGTATGGCTCGAATGAGATCTTAGGTTCTGAGCCTATATCCTTTACTGAAGGTCCGGCAATTCTCGTAACCATCTCAAGGGTAGAACCCTTAGGGAATGTGTTCATATTGAGGTCAAAGCCCTGTGTCTGGAGCCAGATCTCGAGCAGCATGAACTCCGTCACTGAACGGGTCTCGACATTGGCGCGTTCTGTGAAGAAAGCGATCTGCTCCGTGCCTCCCCTGTACTCATCTCCGTAGCCATTCACAAGATAATCCCAGACCCTCGGATGCGGCAGATAGAAGATACCATTACCTGCACTCGAGCACTGGTATATGTACTTGCCATTCTTAGTGCAGAACCAGAAAGGATCAGTCCAGCTCCTGAATAATTCGAGATTGTCATCCCAGAACATTTCAGAGCGTCCATCCCGGTCCAGCGGCGGTATTCTGTCAGAAATCTGTGCCATAATGAATCCCCTTTCTTACAGACATCGGTTAAGACTGTCTCAGAAAACAAACGGCCAAATGCACCCTTCAGCTAATTTCAAATACTATTTAATTGTTATTGTGCCTGACTGGTATCAGGCTCCGTTTCTTATCTCAATTTTAATACAATAATAATTATCCGTCATTATAATTTGCAAAGATTTTGCCAAATTGAATACCGGCCTGTTTGATGACGAGGCCGGCTTCAGTTGATTACTTATTTGACTTTGACTTTCTTGGTCTTCCAAGCGGATACATGCTTGCCATCAGCTGCATTCTTGTATGCGCGGATACGTACCCAGTATGTAGTCTTGGACTGGAGACCCTTGATGGTCTTATTGGTCTTGGACTTCTTGGCTGTTGTGGACTTTACTATATTCACAAAGTCTGGATCTGTAGCAACCTGGATCTCGATACCGCCTATCTTCTTCTGATCCTTCTTGCTTACCTTCTTCCACTTTACAGTGACCTTCTTCTTGGCAGCCTTAGGCTTTGATATCTTAACAGCCTTGAGATCCTGGATCTCTGCCGGCACTATCTGCTGGCCAACGGCAGGTACAATCTGCTGGCCGCCGGCAGGTGCAACGGACTCTCCGGATTTAATTGCAGGTATAACAGTACTATCTTTGCTGATTTCAGTGTTGCCTGCTATATCCGAATAGTATTTGTCAGTCCACGGATCATAGTAGTATTCGATTGTTCCGCTCTGCTCCACAGTCGCAGGAACAGCTTCGTAATGTGTAAGTCCCGGGAATCTGATGTACTTGTATGTATATGACAAATTGCTCTCTCCGTCCCATGCGGACCTTCCTTCCTCAGAAGCAGCCATATTCACCAGAGCAGTGTCGTCATGATTAAAGAACGAAAGGCTACCATTACAAGTAAGTGCATGCCCGTTAGATTTCAGTAGCACCTTTGCATTATCTGAGATCTCAAGGTCATTATTGTCGAAAAGAGCTAGAGAGGACTCATCGCCACTGATATCTATAATAGTCTCGCTGTTACCTCCAAATATGAATGGGTAGTCTCCTCCGGTAACTATGCCCATAACATCCCCTGGGCAATGACCATCATCTGTTATTGTAAGCTTGGCATTATCCAGGATGCCTGAAGTAGATGCATGTCCAATAAATATGCCATTGGTATAGTTGCAATTTCTGAAATCAATAGAAAGACTTGCATTGTCCTTGAGTATGAATTGATTGCCATCAAAGCCATAAGGGAATGCTACCTCTGCGGAAGTGTCTCCTCCGTCAAAGGTCATTGCGAGCTCACCATCACCGGTAATGACAGTCGAGTAATTAGAACTCTCAAAATCTGTCTGCCTTATACCGGATATAAAATCCTGATCTGTGACAACCTCACCGGCCGGAACGAATTTGTTCTCACCAACAAGATTAATGTTAAGATTGGTCCCCATAGCCATAATGAAGGATGGCCTTGTAGCAAGATCATCATTTGCCACAGAAAGGTCAGCTATCTCTTTAGAGAATTTGAGAGTCGCATTATTGAGAGTCAGAACGTTATTAGTGATATCGTACAGAACAGTACCATCACCAAAGACATCATAATCACCAACTACATTGTCTTTGTTGGAGAAGCTGATGATCTTATTCCCGACTCTGATATATCTTGGACGGATAGTCTTGCATCTGTAATGGCAAAACCATTTGCCATTATTAAGATCAGCAGAATAATAAGTGAATTCAGTATCACCGATTGTAAGAGTCGAATCTGGTGAAATCGTGTAATGCTTATCACCAACGGTCTCATCGATAAGGACCTGAAGAGTTGTTGTATATAATTTGTTGCAATCTGCAACAGTGTCATGCGCGCCTGAAGGCTGCACTGTGTTGTAGATACTCCAGATAGCCAGTCCGGAAAGCGGTACATCCCCTTCGACTGTGTAGTCCAGGGAATCATAATAATTGCCCCGGTCATGGATCTGAACACCATGCATCGGTATAACCGACTGCCCCTTCGCAAGTTCTACTTTGATATCTTTGATCTCGACCGTTTCATCTGCAAATACGGTACTGCTTGCACCAGCCCAGAAAACAATCATAAGGAGTGCAAATAATAGCAGAATTCGTCTCGCATGATGATTCATTGTGCTGCATCCGGTACTGCGAACAGCAATTGCTTTATCAGCCATGACGACCCCCTTTATCCCTCAAGATATAAATATCCAATATAAACTAATAATACCATATTACTCCGCTTATTTTAGAGCTAAGTTGTTAGCATTAACTAATTATTTTCATCGGTTCAAGCCAAAAGAAAAAAGGCCTTTTCAGGCCTCTTGGATTGTCGAATTATTGTTACTGTCTTTCCTTCGCATCAAGATCATTGCGACGAATGCTCCTGCTGCAACTCCGGCTGCATCTATGCAGACATCTCTGATCTCGCCGCTTCGTCCGGGAACGAATCGCTGATGCAGCTCATCTGACATTGCATATGCCGTTCCGATTATCCATGCAAGTGACCAGAGATGGCGTGCTTTGAGAGAATACAAGGAATTGCTCTCAACTGAATCGAATCTCGCATCATACCAGTCCTTCACATTGAGCATTATACACATTCCAAGAATTGCATATTCAGTGAAATGCGCGAGTTTACGTATGACAAATCCTGCGGTATCGGGATCTGCGCCAGTGATGGATACTATTATTCTGACAAAGAATCCGCTCTGCGCACCGGACATATCTCCCGGCATTGCAGACTCAATAAAGATGATTATCATCACTGCCAGAGTCAGCAGAATATGGACTTGTGAACGATTGAGATATTTCTTCATAAAAACTTTAATTAAATGAATAACACGGTGCCAGGCAGCACCGTGCTATTAGGATGGAAGTATATTATTAGAGTTGTAACTTACGAATCTTATGTCAACTAAGAATAAGAATACTATCACAGCTCGAATAATAGCTGAGTTGTGTGAACCAGCTGAAATTCCAAGCATTCTATCGATTCAGAATTGCTTGTCAGCTAATTCGTCAGCATTATATCACCATACCTGTTAAAGAGATAGTTTATATTTCGCAAAGAATCTAAAACTTTTCTTAAGCGGTATATCCTATCCATTCCATGCTGCGGATCGATGGATCGAACACACAATGCTTGATGATAATATATTTATTGTGAAGCGATTCTTCTAAGCCAGATTCCATTCCCTGAATGTCATCTTCAAACTTAGCGGCCATGTCGCCTACGTACACAGTCTTCTTCCTGATTATATTCACACTGCAAAGGCTGTCAGGATACTCATCAGCTCTGTCATTAGAGCAATATATGAAGCTCTCCCTTTCAAGCGGATCGTGGAGGATTATGTGAAGACGCGCATAATTATTGCGGATCTCGCCTGTCCTGGCAAAGAGCATGTCCTGCATTGCTTTGATCTTGTCCGCACCTTCATCAGCCGGCCCGATCATATAGATCGCAAGTTCCTTGGTGTACCGGTCAGTGTAATTCTTGAGAGTGAATTTGTTGATGACACCCTGCGCTACAATATTGTAGCCAAAGTCCTGGTACTCGAGGAGCAATGATTCTTCCTCGTTGAAGTTGTCATGATATCTGTACCTTGGCGGCACCTTCTCGTCAAATATTGATACGAATTCTATCTGCCTGCCGCCTTCTTCGTCGACTATGTCGCACTCATGCTGCAGAGCATCCCCTCGTCTGTAACTCTTAACTGCGCCGGCTGCCTGAAGAGCCTCAGCAACGAAAATCTCGACTTTGGACATCGACCCATCGCCCTTCCCACTTGCAAAGGTATGGTCATACTCTGCTTCGATCACTTTGGTGATGCGGAAGCTGTCCTTCTCGATCCGCGCACGGAATGCTTGATTCGGACAATAGGTAGACCATAACTTCCAGGCTTCTTGCGCAGGGATCAGCTCGCTGTCAGAATGCTCATTCCATGGATCATAACAGATCATGCAATCAGGCAGCTCGCTCTCAATGCTGTTGCTGCAAAGATTGTAAGCCATCAGCGGACCGGTTCCGATCTCGCGGGCAACAATATAGTCCCTGTTGCCGTTTGGGACAATATTGCCATCACGAATAAGCTGTGATTTGAGAGCTTCAACATCTGCAAGAGGATGGATCGCAAATGGCACAATGCTGCCACAGCATAGTACACCCTTCCTGAGGTCATACTTATAGCCCTCGGCATTTATCATATATTTACTATTATCAGAGCTTTCAGATTCTTTCATGTTAGTCTTGCATCAATACCAGCCGCTTGATGAGAAATGTGCCCATGCTGCTGATGGAGAGCCGTATCTTCTGGCGATGTATCCGAGGCCCCATCTTATCTGTGTATTGCCGTTGGTGTAGTAGTCACTGCCCTCAGAAGCCATTTTGCTTGCAGGAAGAGCCTGAGGTATGCCGTGGGCTCCGGAGCTGCGGTTATGTGAATTAGGATTCCAGCCGGACTCACGGTCCCATAGTTTGATCAATGGAATGATCTCTGAATCAGCCCAGCCATAATTACCAAGGATCGACAGAGCGTATTTCTGGTACTCACCCTTCTGTCCGCTTGCTGTTATAAGCGGCGGCTCGTCAGTCAGATACTTGCTGATGACAAAGTATTCCTCTTCATTTACTATTACACGGCTCCACTTGTTGTAAGTTGTTCCTGTCCGCTTGAGTTCTGTGTATATATTCAGTGTACCCGCACTCTCGTAGGATTTATCCGGGCCTATCCTGTAATTGACTGTATCTGTCGTCCAGACCGTATCATCGCGCTCCTCAGTGATACGCTCCCTTGCGGCTTTAAGTGACGAACCGATATTGGCCGAAACCGGAGCAGTATCAAAGGCCGCAATACTGGCACTCGCAGATTCAGCTCTGTTTTCCCTGATGTGATTCCAGGAAATCAGCAGAATGGCGCACAAAGCCATCGCCATCAGCACCAGCTCGATAGCGATGAGTACGTAGAGCCATCTTCGGTCTTTCTTCTCAGCAGTAAAATGCAATATCTGATCCCCCACTGTGGACGTTTCAAACGTTTTTTCGGGCACAATAAATGGCTGCCCGATAATAATCATCGTACAGCCATTATACATAATTGATGGAAAAAAGTAATTAAAGTGAATAAAGATTAATGAAAAAACATTACAATAACTATCTTATCGGTTAAAGCTGAAAGTTACATGAACTTCCTTGCTTTGTCGAGTGCGGCTTCTTTACTGCACATCGCGCAGATAGTCGGAGCGATAGCGCAGCCGCCTTTGGCTGTCTCGCGCAGACTTTCAGGAAGTGCTCTTCCGACATCAAATGTGATCTGGACCATTTCATCAAGTGGAATATTGATGCCGATATCAGCCAGAGCGAGCTGGGCAGCAGTATAAGCTCCAACAGCGCCGATCGCATTCCTGGTCTGGCATGGTACTTCAACAAGTCCCCTTACAGGATCGCATACGAGTCCGAGAAGATTTGACAAAGCAACAGATGCAGCATTGCAGCACTGCTCCGGTGTTCCGCCCATCATCTCTACAAGAGCACTCGCAGCCATCGCACAGGCTGAACCTACCTCGGCCTGGCAGCCTGCTTCGGCTCCGGATACAGAACCATTCCTTGTGATGATATATCCAATCGCACTTGCGTTGACAAGACCTCTTCTGAGAGTATCCATGCTGATATCCTCATTCTCATACAGAGAAAGGATGACCGCCGGCAGTACTCCTGCCGAGCCTGCGGTCGGAGCAGCTACTATGACTCCCATGCTCGCATTGGTCTCAGCTACTGCAAGGGCACTCATGATGGCCCCATATATCGTTGATCCGCATATCCTCTTCGATTCATCAAGGTGTCTCATCTTATTAGCCTCTCCACCGAGAAGGCCGCCCATAGACTTGACAGGATCAGATATAGCCTTATCTACTGCAACGTTCATAATCCTGAGACACTTGTCTACACGGTCGCGAATACTCTCTCTGGAAACTTCGCCAAGCTGCATTTCACGCTTGATCATTACCTCGGAGATAGGCATGTTATGCTCCTGGCACAGATCCAGAAGTTCTTTGGCATTCTTAAAATCCCAGTTCATGATCATACCTCCTATATCTCTATCAGATCGACACTTGAAACACTTTCATGCTGAAGGATAGCCTCCTTGAGGTCCTCCGGAATGAAACTGTCCGTCTCGATGACAGTGAAAGCGTTCTTTCCCTTAGCCTCGCGGAAGAGTCTCAGGGTCGCGATGTTGACCTTGTGCTCTGCAAGGAGATTGGTGATAAATGCGATAGTACCTGTCTTGTCCAGATGACCGATCAGCAGCGTGCTGTATTCACCGGTAAAATCTACATCGATATCATTAATCCTTCGGATGCGCACGCGGCCGCCTCCGACCGATACTCCCCTGATCAGGAGCTCGTGCCCGATTTCATTATTCATAAGGATGTCAACAGTGTTAGGATGTCCGGTATCTGTCTCACGGTCTGTCTCGAATTCGACCCTAATGCCCTCCTTACGAGCATGTTCATAAGCTTTTCTGATGCGGATGTCGTCCGGTTTGTAGCCAAGCATACCGCCAATCAGAGCTCTGTCTGTTCCGTGACCGAGATATGTGTCAGCAAAAGAACCATAAAGCGTATACTTCACACTGTTAGGTGTTCCGGTGTAGATCTGTCTGGCCATCCATGCGATTGTAGCAGCACCGGATGTATGCGAGCTTGACGGACCTACCATGACCGGACCGATAATATCAAACATTCCGATATAAGTATTGCTCATGATACCCCCTTAGAGCGGCAGTTTTCTGCCTTCTTTCTTCCAGTAGTAGAACTCGGATGTTGCTGTGAACATAGCATCTCCGGATGAGTTCAGAGCTGTCTCCATAGAATCCTGAATTACACTGATTATAAATCCGATACCTACCATCTGCATAGCGATGTCCTGAGGAATTCCGAATATCGAGCATCCCAGCGGAACAAGAAGAAGTGATCCGCCTGCAACACCTGATGTTCCGCATGCAGAAAGTGTAGCAACGATACTGAGGAAAATAGCCATAGGCAGGTTTGCTGCAACGCCGGTTGTGTGAGCAGCAACAAGTGTCAGGGTAGTGATAGTTACAGCAGCACCATCCATATTGATTGTTGATCCGAGAGGGATCGATACGGAATATACATCCTCATCAAGTCCGAGATTCTTGCAAAGCTCCATGTTTACAGGAATGTTCGCTGCTGAACTTCTTGTGAAGAAAGCAGTAACAGCACTGTTCCTGATGCAATACCAGATAAGTGGATACGGATTGTGTCTGAGTGTTATGCCGATGATAGCAGCATTACTTACGAAAGCAACGAAGAGCATAGTTCCTACAAGCAGTGCAACCAGCTGTCCATAGCTCTTGAAGATAGCAAGACCACTCGTACTTACTGCATTGAACACAAGACCAAGAATTCCGAATGGCGCACAGTTGATGACACCGCGTACGACCTGTGAAAGACCATCAGCAAGGTCACGAAGAACCGATTTGGTTGCATCACCAGTAGCCTTGAGAGCCATACCTATGATTACTGCCCAGAACAGGATCGCAATATAATTAGCATTTGCGATAGCATCAATAGGATTAGCAACAATGCTCTTGAGAAGATTTGCAACGATTTCTCCCATGCTGCCCGGAGGTGTGAATCCCTCAGCCGCATCGGACGCAGCAAGAGGAACTGTTACTTTGAATAAGAAATTCATAATTACAGCAACTACAGCTGCAACCAGAGTTGAAATGAGATACAGGGCAATAACCAGTTTGAATTTGCCGGCATTTCCGCCCTTGGCATTTGCAAGTGATGATGCTACGAGGACAAATACCAGAAGAGGAGCAATTGCCTTGAGTGCACCGACAAACATGTCGCCGAGTATCGACAGCCAAGTAAGCTGCGGCACTGCAAAACCGAGTATCGCACCAATTATCAGGCCTCCGAGGATTCGCAGGATCAGACTAGTCTCTGTCCATTTTTTGATAAGATTCATTTAGTATCCTTTCTACAGTTAAACTATGCAACAACGGCCAAGTCCCAATTCCTGCCATTTGTGAGAAAAACGGCTCATATGGCTAAATAATACCACAATGAACCATTAATAATATAGCAAATTGAACAATGTAAATTAATATTCGAAAGATAATTGCATGCCCTGCTATTTTTCTACCTTCTTGCCATCGAGGTAGACCACATTCATCTTGTCTACGACAACCTTATCCCATACTTTCTCAAGAATGTACTGCATAATCCCCCTTTCAGTCGTCCGGCAATGTTAGTCGTGCCTTGTTTCGTCATCATAGCACTCACAGAATCTTGCTGCAAATGCAGGCTCTTCATCGTGCGCCTTAAGATGCGCTGTCTCGCCAAAGGCCAGCATCCTGAAGGATGCTATTCCCCTGCGCCTCTCTTCAGTGACCAGTGTTGTCACAGACGATGGCTGGGCACAGAATCCATGCCAGACAACCATCGGTGAAACATTCCACAGATGGCTCAGAAGTACAGCTTCGCATCCAAAGTGGCAGAACAGTGCTATAGTGTCATGATTTGGCCGCTCTGCTCTGTAGTATCCGCCTTCCCTTACGTAGCCATGTCTGGCCAGAAGAGCATCGAGTTCATCTGTCACCATGCGGTACTCTTCATAGACATTGCCCTCGGCCATAAGTCTGTTCTTATGCCAGTCATCTTTGCTGTAGAACTCCTCATGTATGGTCCAGTCCGCAGGCAGCCAGTCCCATGGGATGCGCTTCTTCGTTGTATCGTCCGGCCTGTCTATAAAAATATCGAATTCCCTAAGCCAAGGCATGACCTCAGCAGTACGTCCAAGCTTCCTGAGTGTTGCAGAAGCAGTATTTCTTGCCCGGCCATATGGCGAGGTGTAGATATAATCTATATTCATATCAGCTAGCATCTCAGCAAGATACTCAGCCTCTTTCCAGCCCTTCTCTGTCAGTGAATCATTGACATAATCCGGATCACCATGCCTGATAATCAGTAACTTCAATGTCTTAGCTCCTTTAGTTTATTTATTGCTTATTCGCCGGATACATCTCATTGATTGCATTCCAGTCGATTTGTTCGTCGCGGAAGAAATAGTCTCTGTCATGCATACCAATCTCGCGAATCACTCTGCAAGGATTGCCAACAGCTACTACATTCGCAGGAATGTCTCTTGTGACAACACTCCCCGCACCGATTACCGAGTTCTCGCCGATCGTCACGCCGGGAAGGATGATTGCTCCTGCGCCGACCCAGACGCCAGCCTCTATATGTACATCCTTGTTGTACTGCAGCAGCGCATTACGATGTCTTCTAAGTTCCGGCAGAATCGGGTGTCCCGGTGTCGCGATGGTCACATTAGGCCCAAACTGTACCCAGTCACCGATGTATATGTGTCCGTCATCGACCAGTGTCAGGTTGAAATTTGCATATATATTAGATCCGAGATGAACGTGCCGGCATCCCCAGTTAGCATAGACCGGTCTCTGGATATAAGTGTTCTCACCGACCTCAGCAAACACCTCTTTGATCAGGCGAGCGTATTCTTCTTCCTGTGATGGCCTCAGATTATTGAACTCCCACAGCTTATCCTGATACTTCTGCTGCTCAGCCATCAGTTCGCTATTACCCGGATCGTAAATAAGACCCGCATTCATTCTTTCGTAGTCAGTCATTAGTAACCCCTTCATGAAAGTTTTTCAAACAAGCATATTGATTGTAACATAAGTTTACATCGTACTAAAAGAGCCGGCTCTGCAAGGTAAGCCGGCTCGTACCCGTAAGCAGTACGCTGCGTATATGCACAATGCATATACTAATTGTGGAGACAAAGGTCGGCCTGAGCTGACCCCTGTCTCCATTTTACTTAACCTTCCGCGCCGCCAGGTGTTGCGCCGCTTTCACCGCCACCAGTCTCAGTGCCTCCGCCTGAGCCGCCGCCTTCGGAGCCTCCGCCGGATGTACCGCCGCCTTCAGAGCCGCCACCGGATGTGCCGCCACCTTCGGATCCACCGCCGGATGTTCCTCCGCCTGTGTCAGTTCCGCCTCCGGATGTGCCGCCGCCAGACGTACCGCCGCCTGTGTCAGTGCCACCGCCGGATGTGCCGCCTGAATCACCACTGCCGCCCTGTTCTGAGCCACCGGAATTACCGGAATCAGTACCGCCGGATGTGCCGCCGCCTGTTGTATCAGTTGCCTCCGGTGTCTGAATAGTAGCGTCAGGGATCACTTCAAGCTCAGGCTCTTCGATCTCCTCTTCATCGTCATCCTTTGACTTCTTATGGCCGCCATAAGTGCTGAGATTCTCCTCGGTACCTTCTGTGTAATACTCGCCGCCCTTCTCAACGACATTTGAAGGCATCTCGAGATACTCACCATCCTTGATACCGGTAACCTGACCCATGATCTTGCCCCAGAGCCTTGCAGCCTGATAAGACCCTCCATTCATCTCGACATTCAGGTCAGTTCCGATCCAGAGCGCTCCTGAATAGTCAGGAGTAAATCCATCGAACCATACATCAAACAGGTCATTAGTCGTACCTGTCTTGCCGCCGACTTCCATACCTGAGATCCTTGCGTTACCTGCGATACCATCCGAAACAACGGACTTCAGAAGATCCGTCATGATCCAGGCAACACCCTCATCGAGAACTTTGGTCGACTTGATCTTGCCGGTGAGCAGAGTCTTGTCGAATCTGTCGGCAACTCTTGTGTAGCATACAGCCTCGTTGATCTTGCCGCCGTTAGGGAATGCTGCATACGCGAGAGACATCTCAAGTGGTGTTACTCCGTATGTCATCGCACCGAGTCCAAGAGCCGCAGGATTGACGTCATTGACCTCCTCACTCTCGTCATCAACAATAGTTGTCAGGCCGAATTTCTTAAGAAGATCAACTGAGTAATCAGGCTGTACCTGCAGCAGGATCTTGACCGCACAGGTATTGATCGACTGCTGAAGAGCTGTCCTGAATGTATTAGAGCCGCTGAATGTTCTTGTAACGTTCTGTGGCCATTCCTCTCCATCGATCGTCAGTGGCTCATCGATTACAGTCGAGCTTGCTGTGATGTAGTCTCCCCAGTAATCTGTGCCCTGATTATCGATACCGTAATCAATGTAGTTGAAAGTCTTGTTCTGCTTAGCCAGTTCATAGCTCTTCTGAAGAGCCGCACCATAAACCGAAAGTGGCTTGATGGATGATCCAGGCTGACGCGGGCTGATCGCTCTGTTGAAAAGCTTTGATCCGCTGGCATCTCTGCCTCCGACCAGCGCGCTGATGTATCCGGTATCTACCTCGGTAACTACCATGCTGGCCTGAACTTCACTGTCGTCAACAGCTGTAGGGAAATTGCTGTCATCCTGGAATTCCTTGTAGATGATCTCCTGCATCTCGCTGTTGAGTGTCGTGTAGATATTGAGGCCGCCTGTGTAGACCATACGCTGAGCCTCTTCCTCACTGATGCCGTACTGATCAATAAGGTCCTTGGTAACAACATCAGAAATATAATCACTGAAGTATGTATATGGCGACTCGGTCTTCTCGAAGCTTGGCTTCAGAATATCTATGATATCCACATTCGCTGCGTCAGCTTCGGAATCAGAGATATATCCCTGATCTGCCATCAGGCTGAGAACTGTGTTACGGCGATCCTTAGAGAGGTCGTTGGCAAAGTAGCCTGTGCTCTCGCTCTCGCCCTCTTCAGCATCGTCATCGTTATCATTTTCGTTGTTGTTGTACGAATATGAAGTCTCAGCTTCTGTATCTTCCTCTTCGATCTCCTCAGCCTCAGCAAGATCGTTGAGAGTATAGTAGCTTACCTCAGTGATAGGCTCGTTATCTTCGCCCGCATCAGTTGTGATCAGAGCATATGCGTCAGGTGCCTGAGGAAGAGCAGCAAGTGCAGCGCTCTCAGCAAGTGTCAGCTCGTTAACTTCCTTGGAGAAGTATGTACGAGCAGCCGCATTTACTCCGTAGTTACCATAGCCCAGATAGATTGTATTGAGATAAGCCTCAAGTATCTGATCTTTGGTCAGAGAGTGCTCCAGCCTCCATGCGATATACATCTCTGAAAGCTTTCTCGAAATGCTCCTCTGGCTCTTGATCTCAGCCAGATAAGCGTTCCTTGCAAGCTGCTGTGTAATAGTGGACGTTCCGCTGATTCTCGATCCTCCGGTCAGCGAATTGAGTACAGCTCCGGCCATTCTCTTGAAGTTGAATCCGTGATGCTTGTAGAATGTCTTATCCTCAATTGCAATGAAAGCATTCTTGAGATCATCCGGCATTTCGTCTATAGATACGACCGTTCTGTCCTCCGTGTAATGGAGTGTATCGATCTCATTGCCGTTAATATCATACAGCGTAGAGGACTGATCGATATTCTTATACAGACTGTCAGAATTGATAGCCCCTATCCTGATAGCAGTAATTCCTACTGTCAGGAAAACATACAGAAATCCGATAACAAACAAGCCACCGATCACCTTAAGGATCTTCTGCTTAGGCGTGCCGGTAAGCTTTAACTTGCTGAGGATCTTCTTGAAATCCATGTTGGACTTTCCTTTTTTCTTTCGTGTAACTCTCTTCTTGTTCCTATCTGCTCTTGCCATAACTTTCCTTCTCTATCTTATGAAATAGCATTTCAGTTAATACTTAATAATATCTTTCCTGCTGCCCCGTTCTTCACGGAACAGCAATCCGCATTATTATATCACAATAGTAACATTCCATCCTTAAAAATCCTGAAATGCTGTTGTATTTACCATATATGGTACTCGTTCAGATGGTATTTTGATATATACCTAAATTTGCATCCATAGTTTATAATTCAACAAGGAGGTGCTTTGACTTATGAAGAGAACTACTAAGCAATTATCCTTGATCCTGATCTTCGTATTATCTGCTGCTTTGCTCCCTGCGTGCAGCACAGACTCAGCTGCAAATATCAGCAATCCTTCACTTGTCAGCAAAGTGACCAAGTATGAGATTGACTACAATGATGATGCAAGACCTTGGGTCGAAGCTTGTACTTATGAATATGAGTATAAGGATGCATATCCGGTCACAGAGAAGATGACCGAATCAGATAATGTCGTAGATACTAACTTTGAATATGTACTCGAAGACGGCAAGCCAGTCAGCATGACCCACAATAATCCGAGCAGCGGCGACACGGTCCAGACCAGCTATACTGCAGAAGGCCTGGTCGACAGAGTCCTCTCTTACGATCAGACTGGCCGCAAGACCGGTGAGAAAGTTTTCCAGTATGGCAACAGAGATGAGTATTTCACGCTGGTTCTGCATGAGAATATAATATCCCCTCCTGAAGAACCTGTCCTTGATCACATGGAGGAAGTAGATTCAGTTATAGTAACCAGTGAGAACGGCCTTCTCCGTAAGACAGTTAACGACGGGCTTTTCGCGAATTATGACGATGAAGAAGAGAAAATCTGGCGCCGCTTTGACGGATCCTATACTGCGAACTATGCAGCGAACGGAATTCTCGACAACACGACAGCTGTATTCGCTACATTCCCTGGCTCCGGCAATCAGTACAAATTCGATTTCACAGTCAAGGACGGCAGAATAACAGAAGTTACGCGGAACTACTGGGTGCCGGCAAATACTGAAAATGAAGAAGCCTCCACAGAAGAAAGTGAAGGCAAGTGGGATCCTGAACTCAGATTCACATTCGAATATACAGACACAGAGATCAGTCCGGCTAGATATGCTTCAATGATCAACTACTTCCTGCTCGAAGGCGGCGGGAATTACTACTACTACAACTGGTATTGAAAACAGTTCTCTCGTTCATTTATAAGCTACGAATGTGACACTCCTAATTCATTCCTCTGATTAGAACACAGATCAGATTGAATGGCAAGTGAAAAAGCAACAGCCCGGCATAGGCCGGGCTGATATTGTAAGTGTGATATGTTCTACAGGGCTGCAGTCTTCTTCGCAAGCATCTCCATCATTTGCTGTTCATATGCCTGTGTCTTCTTGGTAGTTCCGTGTCTGCCTGCCGGATGATAAGTATCTACCATATCCTCTATAAGATCACGGATATCCTCTCGGTCCTCATATGCTGCTGTGGCAAGAACCGGAAGGTCTCTTAAGAATTCATCATCATCGAACGGGATCGGTTTGCCTATATTGATCAGCTTGTTGGATGTTTTGGTCATTCCCTCTTCATCCATCAGCCTCTCTTCGAAGAGCTTCTCACCCGGCCTTAGGCCGGTATAGATTATCTGGATATCCTCATCCGGTTTAAGACCTGACAGCCTGATCATATTCCTTGCAAGATCATCAATCTTGACCGGTGTTCCCATATCGAGAACGAAGATTCTGCCACCTCCGCCGAATGTAGCAGCCTGAAGTACCAGAGAAGCAGCTTCAGGTATAGTCATGAAGTAGCGGATGATATCAGGATGTGTGACTGTAACCGGGCCGCCCTTCTCGATCTGCTCTCTGAATCTCGGTATTACAGATCCATTGGATCCAAGTACGTTACCGAATCTTACAGCGCAGAATTCGGTTCTTGGATGCTCAGGCAGCTCCAGTTTGTCATGTATTTCTCTGTTAGTGCCTGTGTCCGCATGCATATCCGGCAATTCATCAGCCTTGTCTGCAGCAAGCTTCTTGGCGAATGTCTGAATGATCATCTCACAGATTCTCTTGCTGGCACCCATTACATTAACAGGGTTTACAGCCTTATCTGTCGAAATGAGTACGAACTTCTCACAGTTGTACGCCATAGCTGCATATGCAGTGTAGTATGTACCCAGAACATTGTTCTTGATAGCTTCACATGGGCTGTCTTCCATTAACGGGACATGCTTGTGTGCAGCTGCGTGGAAGACAATGTCAGGTCTGTATTCCTCAAATAAGTGCTTGACCTTACGGCTGTTCCTGACAGAACCGATGATCGTCTCAAGATTCAGGTCAGGATACTTATCCATAAGCTCAAGTTTGATCTCATGGGCATTGTTCTCATACATATCAAATATGATGAGCTGCCTGATCGGAGCCTGCGCTACCTGTCTGCAAAGCTCTGATCCGATCGAACCTCCTCCGCCAGTGATAAGAACTACCTTATCAGTAAGGAAATTCCTTACTTCATGTGAATTCATCTTAACAGGCTCACGGCCAAGAAGGTCTTCTACATCAACTTTCTTAAGAGAGTTTACGGAAACATCACCAAGTGCAAGCTGATACATACCCGGAAGATTCTTGATCTCGCAATCTGTCTGGCGGCATATATCGATAATCTTCTTTCGTTCCTTTGCCGAAATACTTGGAAGTGCGACATATACTTTGTCTACATTTAATGATTTGACGGTGGATACTATGCTCTCTCGGCCACCTACAACAAGAACACCATCAACATCTCTGTTCCACTTGTTCTTGTTGTCGTCGATAAAGCAAACGACCTGCTCCTCGAGAGACTTTGTCCTTCTGATGTCTCTCAGAAGAAGCTGTCCGGCTGCACCGGCACCGACAATCATTATATTGGCGGCAGATTTCTTGGACCTTGTGGCTCTGAGGAGAAGAATGAACCTGTATGAAAAGCGTACAGCAGTTATCAGGAATGCCTGCAGAACAGCTCCCATTATGTAATACGAAAATGGCATTCTGTTGGTCGTGAACCCGGCATCTCCTGCAAGAATATTCAGAGTCATTGTTACTCCGATGATATGTATGATCGTAGTAACAATAGTTGCGGCGGTAATCCGCTGTAATTCAGTAAAGCTGGCAAATCGCCAGATGCTTCTGTATAAACGAAGTCTCCAGAATACTACGATGCATATGACAGCATATAAAGGAGCAAATTTCTCCCATGGCTGGAGATACATCTGAGGTATTCTCGAGAATGCGAAGTCAAACCTGAGAAGCAGTGCCAGGAAATAAGATGCTGTTACTGCAATAACATCATATATAGCAAGATAGAATGATACCTTCTGCCAATGCTTGATACTTCTGTATTTAGTTGTTGATCTGTTGTCTGCAGTCTCCACAATGTACTCCTTTAATACCTAGTTACCAAGCAATTCTTCTGTATATCTGTCTAATTGGGCAAGTCTGCTCTGCCCAAGTTTCTTCTCAATCAATTTCCTTGCTTCTGCAAGGTTTGGTGCTCTGTCCGTAAGATTATGTGCGTCAGTTCCGATAATGCAGTTATCGTGTTCTTGCAGCATATTCAGGCAGAACCTGGCAGTATGTCTCGCATGAAGTCCTGATGTGAGACTGGTAATGAAACTCCCTGCATTCATCTGTATCGTCAAAGGCAGGTCCATAACCATATCCCAGACTTCACGGTTCTTCTGAAGAGCCTCATACCGCTCTACATGAGCAAGTACGATGTGCAGGTCTCTTCGTCTTATAATTTCTGTTAAGTCTCTATATGCATCTTCATGCCATTGATCGAATGGCATTTCAAGGAGAAGTATGTCAGTTCCCTGTATGCATAGTTCCGGCAGCTGCTCTGCCTTGCCCATGCCTCTGAAGTAATATACTTCGGCACCGGCTGTTATGCCTGGAAGTTCAGGCCTCTTACTGAGAATCTCAAGCACACTGTCCAGTGCACGTTCCCTTCGTTCGAGGAACTGCTGAACTGACCTGCGGTGTGCATAGAAATGAGGCGTTGCATATACATGCGAAACGCCCTGAGATGCTTCCATCTCCAGCATCCCCATAGTCATCCCAATGTCCCTGCTGCCATCATCAATACCCGGCAGCACGTGCACATGAAAATCAATCATCAATAACTCCCGTACAGGGTGCGCAACAAAAGTGCTACAATCCCCGTAATATAGAAATGAATATGGATACAAGACCCATATTCCCCATTCAACATGTACTATAGACTAGCTTTTCTAACCCCTTAACTTAGACCGCCAGTAAAATCTCCACTTCGGGGAAAAAATAAACTCTCTGATTCGCCACCTCCAGAGAAGATACTTTGCCCGCGAGAGCAGCTAAAGCTGCCCTCGCGGACTCAGTTGATCAACTGAAAGTACTACTACTTCTTGACCTTGCAGCTCTTCGTGCCGCTGAGTATTCCGAGGTAATTACCCTTTACAGGACGAACCTTGAAGTACCACTTGCCCTTGGAGAGCTTCTTGATGGTAGCCTTGGTCTTCTTTCCACCCTTGATGAACTTATACTTCCAAGTCTTTCCATCCTTGGAGTAAGCGATCTGGTAACCGGTTGCACCCTTTACCTTCTTCCAGGTGACAGTAGCTTTCTTCTTACCCTTCTTGACCTTCTTGATCTTCATGGTCTTGAACCATCTCTTCGAAGTTGTCTTATTGATAACTACCGAAGTGCTCTGGCTGCTGGAGTTGGAAGCTACGACAACGATGTCATATGTAGCACCAGCAGTGAGACCAGCAAGACTTACAGCCGGAGTTGTAGAAGTGCCAGCAAGAACACCGTTCAGGTAAACATCATACTTGTTAGCATTAGCTACTGCAGCGCATGTTACTGTCATAGTTTTGCTGCCATAATCAGCATAAGACTCTACGCTTTCGTTAGATACCTGACCTACTGCTGGGCTTCCTGCTGCGAATACGCCGATTCCTGATGTCAGGATCATTGCTGCAGCTACGAAGACTGCGACCATCTTTCTCATGAGTTTGTTGCCCATTGGTTGATTTCCTCCTTTCCTCTCAGTTTATTTATAGTATCAGGCCCCCGGGAGCCTGGTTACTATCTACTTGTCATTGGACCCGTAATACTTGCCGTAATAGTGTCCACCGTATTTCTTGCCATAGTATCCGTGGTAGTATCCACTCTTGCTCTCATTGACTCTGTTAAGAACGATGCCAAGGAGCGGACATCCTGCTCTCTCAAGCTGTCTTACGGACTCTCTTACTACACCCTTTGCTGTGATGCCGCTTCTTACGCACAGGATTGCACCATCACACATATTACCTATTCTCTCAGCATCGGATACAAGTCCAAGAGGCGGTGCATCTATGAAGACATATCTGTACCTCTCAGCCATTGAATCCAGAAGCTCTGCGAACTTAGGTGATTCGAGGAGCATCGACGGGTTGATAATGTTCTCTACGTTAGGGATCAGATCTCCCTTACCGTATTTGGTATGTACCAGAACCTCATCAAGTTCGGCGTTGCCTGCAAGGTAATGCGAAGTTCCCTTCATCTCCTTGCCGTCGTTCCTCTTCATGTCATATTTGACATGCATGTTCGAATTACGCATATCTGCGTCGATGAGCAGAGTCTTCTCTCCGGCCTCAGCCATCTGATTCCACAGATTAAGTGCTACGAACGACTTGCCCTCATTTGGCTCGGAACTGATGATCATGATTTTGCGTACATCGCTTCCGAGGAATGAAATATTGATCCTCAGTCTGTTAATGGCTTCCTCTACTGAATAAGGCAGCTGAGGTGTGAGCCCGAATTCCATCATATTATCCATGTCACTACCTCCTACTTCTTATTCTTACTGCCCTTGCGGTTCTTACCGTAGTATCTGCCGCGTCTCTTGACTCTGACATCATCAGATGAGTCAAGGCCTTCAATCTTTCCCTCAGGGATTACCGTCAGCGGCATTACGCCAAATTCCTTCTCCACATCCTCTGCGGTCTTGAAAGTATCGTCCATCAGGAACTGGATAGTGAATATCGCCAGCATCATGAGAAGGCCAAGAAGTGCTCCGATCATAGTATTCTTGGTCAGGCTCGGCGAGCTCTTGTTGACCGGTACGATAGCATACTCAGCAATATGAGGTTCAGGAGTTTCCATCAGCTTTGGCAGCTCGCTGACACCCTTCTCAGCCAGAGCATTAGCAATGTTCATTGCCTCCTTCTTGTCTGCGCTGGTTACATCTATGCGGATGATCCTTGTATTGTTGACAACAGAAAGGTTGATCATGCCGACCAGTTCCTTGTAGCTGTATTCAAGATTCTGCTCCTGAATGACACCTTCGATGATCGGCCTCGTCTTGAGAAGCTCAACATAGTCGCCGGAGATCGACTGACCTATGTTAAGGTCTGTCAGATCGACTACCGACTGCGATGATGAACTTACCATATACATCTTCGAAGTTGCTGTATACTTAGGTGTGATGGCAAAGTGCGTTATAAGTCCCGCAAGCAGCGCTCCAATAAGGAAGCCGCCTATGATCCACCAAATCTTGGTCATGAAGTGTCCGAAGAGCTCGATAAGATCGATCTCCATCTCTTCATCTCTTCTGTTTCGCAGTTCTATATCCTGATTCATTGGTATTACTATTCCTCTTCGTCTGTTTTCTGTAAATCTATCACTTTGCCCAAAGTCTTAAGTATCGAGGCCTCGCTTACATAGAATTCTTCGTGCTCTATTCCGTCACCCTGCGTGTCAGCGATCTTAGTCTTACCGCTGAACTGCATTATTCCGAGGCTCTCATACTGGAGTATCTGATTGGTCACTGTCGAGAAATCTCTTGCTGATTCTCCGCTGAATATCTTGCCTTCGAGCTCTGAATATATATCATTGATATACTCAGGATTGTCTCTGAGCTGGCTCATGACCAGATTGTATGCCTTCTGCATATACTGGGTCTGCCTGGCCATTCTCTCAGCGTTGGTCTCGTTTCCGACTCCCATTCTTGCTCTTACGAACTTCTCAGCCTGTTTGTCATCGAGCAGAACACTCTTGCCTTTGACAAACTCAGGATCCACGCTGGTCAGATCGGACTCGATATCAACAACGACACCGCCGATCGCATGGTTGACTGCGCCTATGTCCGCCATGTTGAGAGTATAGCAGTTGTCTATTTCAAGGCCTCCGAGCAAAGTCTCAACAGCCGCTACAGTATTGTCATTCCGCTCTTCTTCACTCGTGCCGTACCAGTGTGATATGCAGATCTGCTGCGTGGCTACACCTGTCATATCACCCTTCTCGTTAGGGACCTGCATTTCGACCATACTGTTACGGTCGATCTGAATGAATCCAAATCTCCTGGTCGTGTTGTCAACGAGCAGCAGTGTCAGGAAGTCTGCGAGTTCCCCGCTGTACATCTCTCCGAGGTCTTCACCTCCTGCATCTGTTCCGATAATGAGATATGTATCTATATCGTCATTTGAAATGTACGAGGCATCCTCCAGAATGAGCTCCAGAGGCTCTTCTTCCTCATCGCCCCAATCGCCGGTATCTCCGAATTGCTGGTCCTTCTGGCTGCGGGTCTCAATCAAATGCATCACTCCGCCAAATGCGATAACAGCCAGTACTGCCGCTATTAATATTACTATGATTCTTCTCTTACTCAAAACTTGTCTCTCTAGGTCTTTGATTCAACCGATCAGATATTCAGACGAATATCTGCTGGTGATCCTGTTGTGGCATCGTTCTATAAGAATATCGCATCATGCACTTTCTAATTTGTTACTATTTGACTCATACCCAATCCGTATAGTGAAAAACGTCAACGTGGAAATAATTTGTCACTTATACGTCACGGAATTGTCGATATAAACGCAACAAAAGAAAGGAGTAACCTTTCTTCCGGATCTGAACCGGCTCCTGGATGCAAGTGCCAAAGGCAAAGGCATCTGCATCAGTGCATCATATGAAATTCAAATAATATATTGTTCAATCCGACTAACCTTCCCCAGAGGACTGTGCTCCTCTACATGCCTAAGCGGATATTAGGCAGATAACTGGTTCCCATACTTGCATCGAAATAATACAACCAGTTACGGTCTATGCGATTATATTACAAGTATGTACAAAACGCAATTTCGTTAATAAAATTTCTATGATAAAATCTACTAAAGTTATACGCATGAATTATATAGCGACTGCTTAAAAAAACTTTCAAAGAAACTATTCCATATGATAAAATTTTACGAAACTTAAACTATTATTCACAACCTGATTATCCCAAATGGTGATAATATGCTTTGAGTTTTCCCCTCATCATATTATTCATAAATAGAAGAAGCCGCTTAGGTCCCTGCGGAGGCGAACCCAAACGGCTTCTTATTTTGTTTACGAATCTCCGTCTGAGCTTGATCCCACACTGGAGGTTGAAAATGATATGTCACGCAGCATATGCTGCAAAGCTACCATTATTGCGATGACCTCCTCATAGTCGATGTTGTATATGTCTACGACGAATTTGTCGCGCACTGAGAAGAGCTTCTGACTTATTACTGCGAGCTTATTACTGCGAGCAGCATCCCGTTTGCATCTTTAAGCGCAAACAAAATAACAGGCTTTAAAAAGCCTGTTATTGGTGCGGACGAAAGGACTCGAACCTTCACGCGTTAGCACCAGAACCTAAATCTGGCGTGTCTGCCAATTCCACCACGTCCGCAAAAGTAAGGGTTGGGCCGGAGTCGGTATCAGGTATTGATCTGACTCCGTTTGTATTCAGAGATCCGAAGAAAATCTGAATAAAGAAAAAGGGAATCTCTTGGATTCCCCTGTAGTGGTGACCCCACCGGGACTCGAACCCGGGTTACCGCCGTGAAAGGGCGATGTCTTAACCACTTGACCATGGGGCCATATAGAAAAAAACCGGCGACGTCCTACTTTCCCGGGAGGCTGCCCTCCAAGTATCATCGGCGCAAAAGAGCTTAACTACTGTGTTCGGGATGGGAACAGGTGTGACCTCTTCGCTATAGTCACCGGATTCGAGGTCGTACCCTCAAAA
>JAFWHB010000033.1 GCA_017512145.1 Mogibacterium sp.
GGTGCTCCATCCTCAGCTGTTACATCGATTGTGTATTCCCATGTTGCAGGTCCTTCGAGTCCTTCAGGTACGCTCAGGATCTTCTTGACTGGGAAGCTTGCTGTTGTGCTGCTAGCATTATATGTATTGGTGAATGTCAGCGGTGCAGTTGTTGTTGAGCTTGCTGTTGCTGTAAGTGTTCCGTCGCCGTTGTCGACTACTTCTACTGTTACAGTCTTGCCTGCTGCATCTGCATCGTTGGTTACACCAGCAACTGTTCCTGTCTCAGATA
Source organism: Mogibacterium sp. (assembly GCA_017512145.1). Taxonomy (GTDB): domain Bacteria; phylum Bacillota; class Clostridia; order Peptostreptococcales; family Anaerovoracaceae; genus Crickella. Next base: position 272 of record JAFWHB010000033.1, read on the forward strand.
CTGTATATGTATATGTTCCAGGTGCTGTGTAAGTGATCGGTCCGAAGTTAACAGTATCAGTATCCTGATTTACTGTTCCGGTCATTGTAGTAGCCTCAGGTGCTCCATCCTCAGCTGTTACATCGATTGTGTATTCCCATGTTGCAGGTCCTTCGAGTCCTTCAGGTACGCTCAGGATCTTCTTGACTGGGAAGCTTGCTGTTGTGCTGCTAGCATTGTATGTATTGGTGAATGTCAGCGGTGCATCTGTTGTTGAGCTTGCTGTTGCGCTAAGTGTTCCGTCAGGGTTTGGTATTACGGTAACTGTTACAGTCTTACCGCTTGTTGCTTCAGCGTCGTTTGTTACACCTGCAACTGTTCCGGACTCTGTTACCTTATAGGTATATGTTCCTGCTGCTGCGTATGTGAATGGTCCGAATGTGGCAGTATCTGCCTCATTTGTAACTGTTCCTGTCATTGTTGTAGCTGCAGGAGCTCCATTCTGTGCTTCGACAGTTATTGTGTACGTCCACTCTTCTGGTCCAGTCATTCCCTGCGGAACGCTGAGGATCTTCTTGACAGGGAAGCTGACTGTAGTTTTTGAAGGTGTGTTGGTTATTGTGGTTACTGCCTCGCTGTCAGGACCAGCATAAGTTGCTGTCCAGCGGCTGTTTCCGATTGCCAGAACACCGCCGTTCTCTACCGGATTGCCTGCACCGTCAAGCTCCTTGAAGCTGTAAGTGATCTCATTACCACCTTCAAACTTAGGAAGATTGGTGATTGTGCCTGTCCATGTATTACCTGTTCCACTGAGATCAACGGTTTTGCCCGTAACTGCTGAGGTTGTTCCACCTACAGTCTTGTACAGCTGGAATGTGATGCTTGCAGGTCTTACTCCGTCAGCATTATTATTGTCATTCCAGATTTTCTTAGCTGTAACGTCTACAGTCTCGACCTCGTGAGTGTTCTTGACATCGGACTTGAAGGTCACGGAGCCGTCTTCAGCAGTGATTTTCTCATAGCCATCTTCTCCGCTTGTGTAGTCTTCCTGGTATTTTGTCAGGTCTCCACCTGCATCTGCGGCAGCAGACTCAACGATCTTGTAGACGAGTTCTTGTCCTTCAGCTGTATATCTTGGAAGATCAGCGAAACTGTAAGTCCACTTTCCGTCTGCTCCCTCTGTTACACGAGCTGTAAGATCCTGCTCCTGTCCATCAACAGTGACCTTGACTGCTTCCCAGGCTGCATCTGCCGCGCCAACGACTTTCTGCATTACAGTCACAATGATTGCAGTTGGTCTGTAACCATCCTGATTGTTTGCGTCATCCCAAGTCTTCTCTCCTGAGAGGCTTGTTACATTCCACTTATTGGTGAAAGCAGCGGATACAGTCGCCTTTGCGCCAGCATTCTCTACACTAAAGTCTTCATATCCTTCACCGCCCGCTACACTGACATCAGTGATTTCAAGAGCTTTGTTCTCACCAGTGCCTGTTTCCTCGACTGTGAAAGTGACAGTTACCTCTCTATTGTCATACTGGATAGCATGGTTGGATCCTGCAGTCTCCTTGACCTTATAAGAGTATGTACCAGCCTTAATGAACTTGATATTTCCGAAGGATGCTTCATGCTTGGTCTGTCCTTCAGGCAGAGTTTTTGAAACTGTTACTGTGTTATTTTCTGGTGCAGGTGCGCCATTCAAAGCTTCAACAGTGAATGTGTACGCATCATCACCATCATCCCAATCATAATCAACCTTTTTCTCCGCAAGGAGTTCACCATAAGCACCAACGACCTTGTTAGTGTATGCTACAGTGAAGTCATTATTCGGCTTGTCGATTGTTCCGGAAACAGCGTCAACTGTGACAGTGCCAGGTGTACCCTGCTCAGCCTGTGCAGATGCCGTTGCAGTTGCTGTAGCTTCGACGAATCTGAAGGTTCCGTCCATGCCGGTTTCCTGGATATCATAAGTCGTTCCCGTCGGCAGGTTGATAAATCTTACATTCCAGCCGTCTTTGATGGAGATAGTAAACGCCTCTCCGGACTTTACATAATAGTATCCGGTTTCTGTAGTCTCTCCGGACTCTTCATCAGTACGCGTCTCAGGAGTAACGTTCGCAGAATGCTCGTCAATGCTAACGGTATTTTTGTCTGCGTCCATTGCACTGAACCATACGTCTGAATCATCTTTGGTTTTAATTGTGATCGTATATTCGAATAATGCATCAGGGTCAGGGTTCTCTCCGCTAGCTGAAACTGTCTTAGAGAGATTCAGGAAGCTTCGACGGTCATTGACCGCTCTCAGCACGTTGTGCTGGTCGTCTACCTTATAGATTTTGTTATCAATTACGAAATAGTCCTTACCATCTACCCATCCGGACTCGGCTTTATCAACATGAATCAGCAGATGAGCAACACCATTGATTGCCATCGGTCTGTAGTCTTCCGATGACAGATCCCAATAGTATGCAAGATCATCCGGCTCATCAATGGTATAGTCGTGTCCGACTTCCTTTACCTCATATGCACCTCCGCCAAGAGGGTCTCCCTCCTGCTTGATAAATCCGCAGGAAATGAAGATGTTATTGATAGTCCAGTTGTTATCCGGAGATACTGTAGTCTTGGTATCATCCTTCAGGTACTCAGCACCATCCTTGTTCACGATAAGAGTTACAGGCTGGGCAGTTCTTCCGTCGAGGTCGTTCTTCCACTCTTTGACCGCACCGATAGTCTGCTCATCAAGATTGAGATTCTGGATGGTTTCAGTATAGTTAGCATTTCCGGTCTTTGTTGTGACAGTAACCTCGTCACCGGTCTTATGTGTCTGTGCATAGGTCGCACCAACTGAACCCGGAACATTTGTCAGGAGAGTATACTCACCAGAATCGAGCTTCTTTATCTGGGCCTTTACTTCAGCAGACTGACTCTCATAGTCCTTGAGACCATTGTTGAGGTCAGCAACCAGGTCGTAAGCTGCCTGGCTAGGCCAAGCTTCGAACTCTACGATATATGTGACTCCATTCTCAAGCTGGAAGTCATCTCCCATATTCCACTGGACAGAGCCGGTGTCCTTATCGTATGTCGCTGGAGCGCACTTTTCAGCTGCCATTTGTTCAGCTGTCCACTCAGTCTTATGAGCATAGTCGGCTCCGTACTCACCGCCATAGCGATAATACTTGAAGCTCTCAGGATCGATTTCCTGAAGCGCCTTCATTTCAATGCTTGTCATGGAAGTGATACCATCGTTGATCTTGATATCACCATAACCGAGCTGAGTCTTGATGGCTGCTATGATCTGCTCAAATGCTTCCGCCATAGCAGTTGCATTAGCAGCAGTAAATGCATGGCTTCCGTCTACCCCTGCGTCTGTACAGAGGGTGCGTACTTTCGCTACATCATTTGATACACCAATAGCATAGAACTGCTTGTTAGCACCAACGATTTTCTTTACTTCCTCTACAGCAAAATCGAAGTTTCTTCCTGCCTGATCGGAACTACCTGTTCCATATACATTATCGGTCCTGTAATAATCATTATTAATATCATTATTAGCTACAGTAGCATCGCTTATATTGCCTCTGCTCATACGGAATGTCGGGTCTCCGTCTGTGATGAACACCACAAACGTCGGCCTGTCAGAGGCAACAGACATATGATTGGCTTCGTATAGAGCTTTTTCCCAGTTGGTACCGCCATCTGCCGTAATCCCTGCTACAGCGCTTCTCATTGTTGCAGGATCACCTGTGATAGGCTGCACCACTGAACCTGAAGTAGAGAACTGTACAAGTCCCATACGAATGTTGTCATTCTCGGTACTCATCAGCTCATCGATCATGCCGTTGATAGCAGTTTTTGCACGAGCGAGTCTTTGTTGCCCGTTCATGTCATACGTCATACTTCTGGAACGGTCGAATACAACTATGATATCTGCCTTGCCGCCTGACTCAACCTCTTTTTCTGGTCCGGTTATTCTGAGGCTGATCGTGTTCGTTCCGTTTCCGTTGTTGGTGGAGTTCTTAACAAGACTCGGTATCTCGCTAGGCCATGTCTCCTGAGTAGGATCGATTGTCTGCTGACTGCCGCCTTGAGTAGGATCAGGAGTTTTGCTATACACAACATAGATATCATCTCTAACAGTATTCCAGCCGCCGTTTAGAGTTTGATAGTAACGATCATTATTGTATCTTATGATTCTTGGGGATATTGCAGTGCCTGTTCTTGACCCATAGTGTGTCGAGTTATAAGTGTAGCCTTCAACATCGTAGATCAGATACATGCTGTCGTCTGAGAATGTCGGCGTCCTTGTTGGAGTTACGCTATTGCCATTTGTGTCAACATAATGGATTCTAGCAGTCCTATTTCCCCATGTCATTGTGTAGGTGGAGAAACCATCTACAGTAAATTCAACCTCAGCAACATTACTTGGGTTTTCTACTGTAATTTCTCCGACTTCCTTGACCTGACTTGCTTCCTGCGCATCAACTGTCGCAACTTTTTCTACGACAACTTCACCTGACTTTTCATTCAGGTGCTGGATCTCCATTGATTCTGCTAATGTCTCCGCGTCAACGCCTTCTGGCATTTCGACAAGCTCTACATTGACTTGTACATGCGAATCCTTATCAGGCTCAATTGCGTTGCCATCCTTATCATAGATGGTCAGGTCAAATGCGGCCATGCCAAGACCCTCAAGGTCCTCATCGCTTGCATTCTCATCGAATTCTGAGAATGGTGAATTGCCTAATTCGTCCTTGAGAAGTTCTTTCTTGGCAGCTTCGTATTCATCGCTGCCCTTAGCAAACTCAGTTATCTTGAGTGTTGCTCCATCCGGAATCTTCGCGTCAGCTCCATAAGTAACAGTGACTTTGTAATTGTCACTTGTTGCTTCCAAGGTGTCTGCCTTGAATTCCGGATCTTCTTGCTTTTCCTCTTCTGCAGGTTCTGCAACTGGTTCCGCTGGAGCTGCTTCTGCCTGAGGCTGTGCCTCTTCGGTCTTAGCTGGCTCTTCAGGAACCGGTTCCTCATCTGGGGCTGCGGCCTCTACCTTCTCCTCAGCGGGAGCCTGGTCTGCAGGTTCTGGATCTGCAGGGGCTGCTTCCTCAGTGCTCTCTGGCTGTTCCTCCTCGGCCGGGGCTGCGGCCTGAGTGGCTTCAGCTGAGATTTCCTGTGCATCTGCCACGGCTGCACCAGGCTCTACCGAGTACGCGATTACGGACATCGGCATGTAGGTGATTACCATAGCAAACGACAAGAGGAAAGCAAGGAATCTTTTCAGTAATTTGTGATCTTTCTTCATGTTATTCCCCTCAGCTTTACTTAAAGAAATGGTTTATATTGTTGCGGAAGGCTTGTAATTGTTGCGCTCCCGCAGGCTTAAATAGTTGGTGATTTCAGGTGTTGCTTAGCCTTCTTAGCTAATTTTGGGCAACACAACGCCAATTATTTATTCAAATTCACTTTATAGTACAACAAATTATTGAAATTCGCAACAAAAGTGCATCAATTAAATATCTTTTAAGAATCACTTTTTTCGGTATTTTTTGCCAATCAAATGGCCACGCGGTAAGGCGTGGCCACTGTTTAATCGTCTCGATACAACATGTTGCCGTCCGTCAAATCTGACTGCAATATGTAGTATTCTGCTCTAATATCTTATTCTTCCTCATCCACTTCTTCGCTGTCTTTCCTGCGCTTTGCAAGGAGTGCTGCGATCACTGCGATGAGCGCTACTGCACCGATGCCGCCTCCGATTGCCGGCCAATTGAGACCTGCGCCCGGTGTCTTGTTATCATCGATGTCTGTCGGATTGTCGGCTGTAGGTGTATCGCCGTTATCGATGTCGACTACCTGATCCGGCTGGTCTGCGAGTGGAACTCCGCCGTCTCCGATGTTAGCTCCGTCGGCAGCTGCGGCTCCTGCGCCAGCTCCCGCTCCTGCTCCTGCTACTCCGGCAGCTGCTCCAGCGGCTCCGGCTCCAGGTGCGAGGATGTTGTTGATAATTGTATTGACAGTTACATTGCCCTCTGCCGGGTTGTATGCAAATGTGAATACATTGTTGCTCTCCTTGAGAGTGCCGGTGATGTAGTAGCTTGCCGGCAGATAACCCTCGACATAGCGGAAAGCTACCATTGGCTTGTCCCCGATCTTGCCGTAGAAGGTGTCTGCTGCGATGAGGTCGTTGCCTGCCTGATCAACATACCTTACTGTGTAAGTTGTCATGTTGCCGGCGATTCCGTATGCGAGCTCGTAATCAAGATCGCGGTCGATGTTGAATCTCAGAGCCTGTGTACCGGTCGAGCTTGCGATGCCATTGTCGTGTCCCGTAAGACGGAAGCCCTTTACATAATATGTTTCGTCTTCGAGCTTGAAGCCGAGGTCTTCAGTCGTGAGGTCGACGTACTCGCCGTATTTGTAAGTTTTGCTCCAGACCTTCTTGCCGCCAAAGTTACCTTTGTTGCCTGAGTAGACGTTGAGTGTGTACTGCGCTGCTGTGTCGCCAGTTGCCTCTTCGCCCTCTGCGAAGGCCTGCATCATGCCCATGGAGAAGAGCATCATGATCATTGTGAGAACTGCGATCAATCTTTTCATGCGTTCTCACCTCCCTTCCTGCGGTCCTTCTTCCAGCTGATAAGAGCCAGGAGGAAGAGGAGCAGTGAGACACCGAATGTCAGAACGTATCTGAGAATCTTAGTCGAGTCTCCGGTCTTGACCATTCTGTTGATGACTTTGGTCTCGGTCGTATCGACACCGTGCTCTTCCACAGCATACTGCAGATCGAGCTTTGCGGCTGTTGTCTGGTAATCGTTGACCTCAGTCTCGCCCTCGAAAGCGATGTGAAGTGTCGTTGTTCCCTTCTCGCCAGGTGCCAAAGTGTTGATGGAGAAGTACTCTCCTTCGTTACTTGCGGTTGCCTGCTTGAGACCTTCAGGGATTCCTGTCTGCTTGTTGCCGCCGACCTCGTCATTGCTGTAGATGACACCTGCTTTGCTGTCAGTCAGAGTGTAGGTGTATCCGCCGTTCTCTGCCGGTGTGCCCGACTCCTCGAGAGTCTGCAGGACACTGTTACGCATGTACCAGTCGGTGGTCTTCTGTGATCTGTTGTTGTATGTGATGGTGATCGTTACGTCGTCGCCAGGTTCGAGGTCTGCAGCCGAAGCGGCAATGTCCTTGCCGTCATAGTTCGACTTCATGCTCGATCCGCCGTCGTATGTAACGTCCCCGGTAAAGCTCTTGCTCTCTGCCAAAGCCACCATGCTCATTGAGAGTACCAGTGCCAGTGTAAGCAGGAGCGTCATAAGATAGTTTGTCTTCTTCATCTTGTATGCCTCCTGTTACTCTAGTTGGTGACTGTCAGATCGTCGCCGTTTGCTTTGACATGTTCTACGCCCCAGACTGACATGATCGCATCATTAGCATTGTGTGTCTGGATCGACTGAACTTCGGCTTCGACAACTGCGGTGTATCCGTCGTACTTGTAAGTATAAACAGTTACGCCATCCTTCTCCTCGGATACTTTGGCATCTGCAATGTCCTTGCTGATGCTGAATGTGTTGAAGAGAGGTGCTGTCTGCTCTTTGCTGCCGAGCTTCTTGCTGAAGTAGTAGATCTGCTTCTCAGCTGTCGACTCTCTGTTGCTCTTCTGCCATGCAGCTGTATTGAAATCGCTGCCGTCATATTTCAGCTGGATCAGTGCAGGGTCCATAGTCGGATCCTTGGCTCCGTCCTTCATCCAATACTTCCTGATGATGATTCTTGCGTACTGGTTGAACTCGGTGGTGTTCGCTGCTGCGATCTCTTCTTTGTACTCCTTGCCTGGAGCTGGCTTGATGCCGCTGAGGAGATGCTTGTCGGTCGGGACTTTGTCGTTCTCGACCAGATTGATGCCGATGTGGTCCATGGCAAAATCCGCATTATACGGTGTGCTGAATACTGTCAGCTGTGCCCTTGAAGCCATGATCCCGCCGCCGCTGAGTACAATTACCGCGGCTGCGAGGAGGGCGATTGTTCTCTTAGATAGCTTTGTCTTCATATCTTCGCCCCCTTATTTAAAGCTGAAACCTTCAGGCAGTGTCCAGCCGGCCGGTGTGTCGACTGCATCGCCTGCATAGGTTGCTACAGCTGCTTCGTGGATTACTGTGATCTGGTAGTTGTCACCAAGCTCAGCCTTCTGCCTTGCGATCTCTTCATCGGTTCCTGCGAACTCGATCTTGGCGTTGATAGCTGTTTTGGTCTCGCTGCCTGCTGCAAGTACCTCGTTGTAGTAGTACCAGCCGTCTGTGCTCTGAACCCAGCCATCGCCAGGAGTGACCACCATTCCCTCAGGACCGAAGAACTGCACGCGTACCACTACGTCGGTATCGCCTGTGTTCTCGATGGTGACATCCTTCTGCTCATCGCTCGTGCCCTCATGGATGGTCGTGTCCGGCGTCAGACTGATAGTGACTGCACCGGCGGTTGCATCTCTGTCACTGAAGTAAGCGACTGTGATGCCGACGGTGGATACCAGCATGACAAGTACCGCCAGGAGGGCTATTAATGACTTGCCTTTACGTTCTCTCATTTAATATATACCTCCCTGTTACTGCTGCACCTGTTCGGCAGCACGCTTACCTTCTCTCTCTATGATCTTGCCAGCCTCATTGAACTTGTTGACGATACCGCTTGAGAAGATATCTACATCCTCGTTCAAAGTGTTAGTGAAAGTTGCTTCGTAGTGGCCAGCCTTGACTGTGTCCTCAGCAGGCTCTGCCTCACCTTCCTGATCAGCAGGCTCTACTGTGTCTGCTACGAATACTGCTTCCTGCTCTGCAGGTGCTCCTGTGTAGTTGCCGCCTGCATAAACCTCTTTGACCACTACTTTGGCAAGGTTACGAGGCACATTCGTCGCAACGAGCTCTACCTGTGTCTTGTCGATAACTGCACTGACGTGATCTGTGTATACCGGCTCCTCTGAACCTGCAGCGTAGCCCTTGATCTCGAAGACTGCTGTGATATTGGAGCCATCGCTGACCTTGGCCAGCTTAGGAGTGTTCTTGGTGATCCTGAGATCATATCTCTCGCAAATGTTGGTGAGTGTTATGACCTTCTGATGTGTGTCGTTATTGACGTTCTCTGTTGTTGTGTAGTAGTAGTTGCTTGCTGTATCTGCATCCATCAGCTCGACTGCTGTCCACGGATCTGCGACCTCATTAGTCTCCCAGGAGTAAGTCCAGCCGTTGAACTTGGATTCGAGAGTCTTCTCAGTAGTCTTGCCCTTCTTGTCTACAGTTGTGACTTTGGTCTTGTCTCCGTCTGCGGTGTAGGTCTCCTTGTCGATCTTCTCGTCGTTCTTGAAGACTACTTCGACCTGGTCGTTGCTGAAGGTGACCACTCTGTTGGTTGCTTTGCCGTAGTTGAGGTTGATAGTAACCGAAGCCGGCCTGAGTGCTTCCTTGCCGTCATCGTCCCATGCCTTGAGGACAGTGAAGTCTTTGACATCCTCTGTGCCGGTCTTGACCACAAGCACTGCATTGCCATTCAGAACCTGTACGAGCATCGGACGCGGGAAGTAGTACTTGCTGTCGTTGGTGCCATCAGCGCCTTTGACCTTCTGTCTCGAGTCACTGGTCAGCAGGTAGAGTCCGTTCTCTACTCCGCTAAAGTTGAATGCGCCTCCTGTCAGGGTTGCTACTGCAGGGTTCTCGATGGACTCGACTGTGTAATCTCTCTCGTCAGCTGTTGCCTCGTAGTTGTTGATCCAGTCAGCCAAAGTCTTAGCCTGTGTGAGCCAGTCTTCTGTCCACTGTTTGTCACCTGCCTCGCCCTCTGCGTAGTCGTCACGCTGGATGCCGAGATCGATCTTGCCGTTGAAGTGCTCCTTCAGATCCGGGTTCAGCACGAGAATCGACTTTGTCTGGTCCTCGCTGCGGTCAAAGGTTCCGACTGAGTACAGCTTGAACTCTGTGGTACCTTCGAGCGTGACACCAGGATCGTAGGTGCCCGAGACGGTGTAGCTGCCCGCTGCATATGCCGGCAAAGCAAAGCCCGGCACCATCAGTGCCAATGCCAGCAGTATGCCGCATATTCTCTTCCAGGTTGTGAATGTCTTCATATTTATCTCCCTGTCTTGGTTGATTGGTTATTGGTATCTATGTGAGCCATATATGTATGTCTTGAGACTGGGGACATCCTCCATCTAATATATTGTAAGGATATACACATTGGCTGCATTTGACGTTTTTGACGAACTTATCTTATGCAAAAACGTCAATTTGTCTCTTCTTGTTAGCCCTTCGGTCTTCGGATTTGACGTTTTTGACAGCCTTGTCTCATGCAAAAACGTCAATTGGCCTCTTCTTGTTAGCCTTTCGGTCTTCGGATTTGACGTTTTTGACGCCCTTGTCTTATGCAAAAACGTCAATTGGCTTTGCCAAATCACTTGCTATCTGGTTTGCGTAGGCCGCGGCGCTCCATATAGAGGCGCTTGATTGCGGCTGAGTCGTGCTTCTTTGCTCGTCTTGTACTGATGAGCAGGATTATCAGCAGGATGATTATTGCCGGGACTGCCAGTACCGGTGCAATGTAGACCGGCTCGATCTGGATGCCGTCCGCTGTGACATCTGCGTTACCCTGCGCATTTGGCACTCTGTGTCCTCTGACCAGCAGCCTGTGGGTGTTGATACCGTAAGGTGTGCAGGTGATGAGTGTACAGAGATCCTCGCCTTCTACTATCTGAAGCTCCGACAGATCCTCCGGCTCTACGATGCGGATCTGATCGCATTCATAGGTCAAAGTTTCATTCAGGATCGTTATCGTCCATGTATCGCCTTCGCGGATTTTGTCAAGGTCTGTGAAAAGCCTTGCTGACGGAAGTCCACGGTGGCCGGATACTTGTGCGTGAGTGCTCTCGCCGCCTACCGGAAGCGATGTCGCCTCGAGGTGTCCGATCGCTATCTGGAGGACGTTCTCCTCAGTGCCGTGATAGATCGGGACGCGGATATGGAACTTTGGCACGCTGATGTAGCCCATGATGCCGGAGCCGTCGATGTTGAGCTCGCTCTCATACTCCGCCCTGTCGGCGTCAGACATCACGAAATGAAGTCCCCGCTCAGCGAGTCTTTCATTATATTTCCTCGCACTATCCAGGATCTTCTTGTAGTCTTCTTCGCTCATCTTGTCTACAGTCTCGCTGTAGCTCATGATGGCTCTGGATTGGTGGAACTGGTTCCAGTAGTTCGCGACCGATGGATATACAAGGAGCCCTATTCCTACCAGAAGCCCGATTACCATGACCCCTGACAGTAGATTCTTCCGTATCCAGTTGATCATCTGAATCGATCCTGTCTCCTATTATATGTATGTAGATGATTCTTGATTTATAGTGGGTGCAGCAGTAGAAAAAACCGCATATTTCCACCAAATCGATGTGTGCTTTGTCTTGAAATGACACAGATTCACACAATTAGTTGGCGATTATTGGCGATATTTTGCGATTGAATTGAACTGAACAAATACGATAGTATGGTCTTGCTCTTTACTGAGCATGAGGACACTGCATAAGCGCAGGCGGTTGGGTCTACTCCTTGCGAAAGGAGGTGAGTCCTATGCCTATTACGGTAACAATACATGTATTGGGATTGACCATTACAGTTACTATAAAAAGCAACAACCGCCACTCGGCCAAGTGACGGTTGTTATAGCTTAATTAGTTATCACAATTGATACGAGACCAAACCGCTTGTTGCAGTGTCCTCTTAACTACCGTCATTCTACCGTTATATTCAATTGTTGTCAATGTTCCACGAATCGCATTTTATCGCCAAAACACGCCAGATCGTCATGATCTTAAGTGTCTTGCATAAGCTCTCATGAACCTCCGGAAAACCGCTGGCTCTGCAGCAACTCTCCGCAGGTCATGAAAGCGCATTCTTGTCTGCCTGCGCGCTCCCGGCCCTAAGCACCCGGGAACCATGTAAGCTCTTACGAGCTTAGCCCCGGGCGGCCGACCGACTCAGGCCGCCCGAAGCATTAAGTCTTGTTTGATCAACTTCGATCAATTATTTGTTCTGCATTCTCTTTCTGCTGATCAGAACAATTCCGCATCCAACTACGAGGAGTGAACCGAGAACGTAGAAGATAGTAGTACCGATACCACCGGTGCCAGGGAGAACAGTACCCTGAGCGTTTTCGATTACAATCTTTCCATCAACAACGCTCTTTGCACCTTCCATTGAAACCGCTCCGGTATCTGAGATAGTTACAGTTACATCACCATCAAGCAGGTTATATCCATCATTTGTCTTAACCTCTGTCAGCGTGTATGTACCAGCATCAAGTCCTACAAACTCAGCCTTACCGCCATTTGCTGTAACCACCTTGTTATCATCTACCCAGATTGAGGAATTGTCAGTGCTTGCCTTGTACTGCTTGCCATTTGCATCCTTAAGTACGAATTCAACACCATCAAGCTTTATAGTATTATCTGCCTTGTCAACCTTCTCGATTTCAAACTTGTATGTATATACAGTAGTCTGTACTTCTTCGGTTGTCTGGTGCTGATACGTCATGGTTGCCTTATTTACATTGCCGGAACCTCCGACAACAGCATCAGAATCGATTCTAGCTCCGTAAGTTATTACAACATCTGCATTCTGACCGAGAGTTGCAACCTTAGCAGCCTTCAGAGTGATTGTAAGAACATCACCTGTGTAGTCTACTGTGAAATCTGTATCCTTTGTCCAGCCTTCAATTGCCGCATTGTCCATGTATGTCATTCCGGCTGGAAGGGTATCTGTGATTACGTAATCTGCATCAACACCATTGCTTGCAGGTGATCCAGGTGCATTGGCATTAGTACCTGTGTTTACTGTCAGTCTGAAGTTCATTGTCTGACCCATGTCGCCCTGTGCTGTTGCACTCCAAGTTGATGTTGAATCTTCCTGAACTTCCTTTTTCAGTGTAGGGATACTGTTCTTCTCATAGATTTTCTGCTCAGTATTATTCGTGTACAGAGCGCAGAGAGAACCAAGTGTAGTATCTACAAAGTAGTAACCATCTTCAGTTACTGTGATAGTTGTTCCAGTTCCAGCTACAGGAAGAGAAGCCTTCTTACCATCAAGGAATGCTGCAAATGCTGCTGCATCAAATGTATCCAAAGCTTTTACAATGTAAACATTTGCATCAGATGCTGAAGGTGTAAATGTGAGACCCTGGACGGTATATACACCCTCAACAGCAGCTGTATCGCCAATAATAGCTGTCCAAACTGGATTGTCTGCTTTAGTGATTGTGTAGGATACTGGTGCTTCGCCAGTTGCTGGTTTGGTTCCAACAGATGCATCAAAGATCTTGTATGCAGTATAGGTTTCACCAGTTGCAGGATTTTCAACAGTAATCGTTCCACCTGCTGCGAATACGCTTGCGCTCATTGCCAGTACCATGATTGCGGACAGTACCAGAACGAGAACTTTGCTTAATTTCTTCATGTTTGTCCTTCCTTTCTTGCCCTTCTGGGCTATGTTCTATGACCTGTCGGTCGTTTGATTGTGCCGGCTTGTGCCGACGGGTTGACCTTTCGGTCATAGTGTCTGCCCTGTAGGGCTGATTTTAGTGCCGCGTTTGCGGTTATGACTGCGAAGTTTTCCTCGCAGCGGGGAACCGCTTTGCCGCGGCGGTGCCTGTTCCTATTCTTTAAGCCCGGATCAGTGGGCGCTGCCGTGTACGGCCTAGGGTTCGTACGTACACATGCGTTGTTAGTAATTTATCTTCAATGGCTTTAGCCAATGAATACTAGTGTATTGGCCCGATTCTGTTCAGTGGCCAGACTCGAAAAACGATTTTGCCGACAATCTGCTCTGAGGTTACGCATCCGACTGCGTAGTTCCTCGAGTCGACGGAGACGGACCTGTTGTCGCCGAGGACGAATATCCTCTCTTCCGGCACCTGATACGGGAAGTCGATGTCTGGTTCGCCAAAGCTCTTCTCATCGAGATACGGCTCTTCGATCAGCTCCTGATTGACGTAGACGTTGCCGTCAAGGTCGATGTCGACCCAGTCGCCGGAAGTCGCTATAACGCGTTTTACCAGAATGTTGTTGTTATAGTAGAAAGCGATTACGTCGCCAGTCTTGAAGCTTGAGTTCTTGACTGAAACGACCAGCTCTCCGGTGTGGAGTGTGTTGCTCATCGACTGGCCGTAGATCCTCAGAACAGGCAGGAACAGCATTGCGGTCAGTATTGCCAGAGCCGCTACGACTATCAGGATATTGGTCGTGCTGATGATCGATTTCCTGAGCCTGTCGAGATACGATACTCTGTCGTATGCAGCCTGTAACTCAGCTGTCGATGGGAGTTCGATCCGGCTGTTGCTGGCCATCTCGTCACTTGGAGCCTTGTTCTTTGCTTCGCTTCTCATAGCTCCTCCTGATGTTATCGAGATAGATCCTTGCTGCCTCCTCGGCTTCTTTGAAAATGTTGGTTACAGCGAGGGAGGCCTCTGCAATGGAGCCGACTTTGCTGAGTTCGAACTCTCTGTTAGCAAGCTGTGCCTCGAGGTCAGTAACCTTCTCTCTCAGCTCATCGATCTCTTTGCTCTGAGCCAGCATGATCTCGAGAAGGTCTTTCTTCTTCATTTTGGCCAGATTGTACTCAGCTGCTTCTGTATTCAGTTGCTCATCAGCATGACGGTCCGCTTTCATTTCGTTGCCTTTCTTATTAGCTGATCGACTCTATAGCTTACTTTCCTGAACCTGCCCTCTTGCGGCTGATCAGTACCACACCGCATCCGATCACGAGGAGCGATCCGAGGATGTAGAAGATCGTAGTGCCGATGCCACCGGTCATAGGGAGTTCCTGGCCGGAGCTATTTGTAACCGTAACAGTCCAGATTCCTGTTTCAGGATCCTTGACGCAATCAAGCTGAGTTACAGTGCCATCTATTGAAGCTCCGACATTCTGGGCTTCGACGGTGATAATCACATCTCCCTGCAGTGGTATGTACCCGGCAGGTGAAGTAGTCTCTGACAGATTATGAGAGCCGACATTCAGTTCGAATACTTTGGTCTCTCCATTTTCCTTGAGGAATCCATCACTGCCTGATGTGTAAGTAGTTCCGTTAAGTTTGAACTCTGCGCCTTCAAGTACAGCTCCGGCCATGTCAGTCTTCTTGACCATGACTTGCTGAGACTTTCTTGTGTTCGTTACCTTGATCGTAGTATCCAAAGTAATCTTGAATCTGTTGCGTACTGCTCCTTCGGTCGATTCAGGCTCAGGGTCAAATGCCTGATCCTGTGGCTCGTCTTCACCTTCAACGTCTACCTTGTGTGTTGCTGAATAAGTTTTGTCAAATTCTGTCTCGCCAGCCTCGGTGACAGTGATTATCGTTCCGTAAGGTACTTCGGTAATGGTTTGCGGCTGTCCTTCTGTAGAAGAAGTTGTCTGGCCGTGATACAGATTGACCGAGCCATTTACCTCTTCACCCGATGTTTTCTGATAACGGTAACTGATTTCATAAGTTCTGGACTGTGCCTTGTCGGCATCAGAGCCACTGACTTCCTTAGTAATATCTACGTTGAAAGTCTTTACGCCCCATACAGCGAACATATCGTGGTATGGCTGCTTCTCATCAGCTGCAACTTCTGCAACATTAGTCCATGCCCAGTTTCCGTCATTGTCCTTGATATATGCCTGGAACTTGCCAGTTGCTTTGTCATATTTGAGGTACAGATCAGCATCATCAAGTGTGGTATTCTTCAATCTATCCACATCCGGTCTGACGTAGTCTCCCTGCTCGTATCCTGATTCAGGTTCTGTTATTCTTGCCCAGCCGAGGAACTTGTGGCCTTCATATTCGAAGGTATCTGCAGGCATAATCGGGAAGCCTTTGTTGATCTCAAGGAACTCACTCTGCTGGCCGTTGATTTCCTCAAAAGTCTTGACCATGTAGTCTTCATTTGTTCTAGGATCAGCGCCTGGCTCCGAATCGTTATTTGCGTACCAGTAGATATGTGTTGGCGTTGGCGACTGCTTCTTGCCATATTCAGCACGAAGTCTTACCGTATATCTCTTGTACTGTGTGTCAGTTGCCTCATGCTCAGGAATGTCCTCTTCCCTTGCATACGCCTTCAGTACCTCGAAGGTATCGCCAGGGTATACAATTACATCTTCACCCTGAGAATCCTGAACATCGACATACTGATTCTGTTCATCATCCCATTTCTGAACGACCCAGTGCAGGAACTGCTCATCTTCGCTTAATGCATTTGATGCAGCTGCAGCAGTTGCTTCAGCTCTGTCAAGGTAGTATGTCAGCGGGTCGGTGTATATTATGGAACCGTTAGGGAACTGACCTTTGTCAAGTACAGCATCATACTCGACATTGATGCCAGGTGCTCCGACGATTACTGATCTCCACTTAGCATAGAGATCTAACTTCTTATTAACCCAGAAACGGTTATTCGAACTATCCTTGTTTCCAGTTTCAGAAGGATTGCCGTAATCATCAAGCTCCGTATTCTCTGTCTTGCTGTAATCGACAAGCAATGGATTGCCATTGATATCTACAGTGTCATCACGAAGTACATAAGCATCAAAATTGAATGCATTTGTGAATCCCGGATCCGTATACCAGCCTATCAGCTCATAGTTGCCGCCATCACGAATTCCCACGACCTTGTGCCCGCCTGAAACCTTCTCGCCATAGCTGACACGATAGCTCATTTGCTGATCAGTCTGGCCCCACTCCAGGCTTTCCGATGTCGGGACATTCGGATGCATGAATACTCTGTACTGCTTCTGAACCCATTTTGCATAAAGCTGGATACCGCCCTTAGGCATGGTCGAAGTATCAAAATCAAACGGCTGTGTACATGCATCGTCAAGGTACCAACCTGCGAATTCATATTCATCTAAAGTAGGTTTGTATTCGTTCTTCTGATCTGCAAGGCTCGCTCCATAGTAGATATCGCCTGATTCATGGATATCCTTACGAATAGCCTCGTCCAAAACGTTTCCATTACCATCTACATATCTGCCATCGTTGTAGACGATCTTGTACTTATCACGAGTGTAGAAGAAGTAGATTGACTGATCCTGCGTAGTGCTTGCTATATAGTATTGACCGCTCAGTCCGGAAACTGAATGAGGAGAAAGCGCCTGTCCATTGACAGTCTCAGCAGCAACTGATTTAGTAAATCCTTCCAGCTCAATAAAGTCTTCCTCAGTTACACCGTTATAACGAGCCCTGACAGTGTTGTGTAATACGTACCTTACACCGCCTCTAGTTACGATGTTCGTTGTATCCGACGGGAGCGCCTCTACATAGTAATACATCGTCTTCAGAGGTCGTTCTGCCCTATCAATATTGAAAGTTATATTCTCATCAGGCATAGTCTCGACATGGACCATTACCTCAGTCCAGCCCTGACTGTTATCCTGTGGATCCCATCTTTCACCATTGTTGTACGTTATTCCATTGTCACCAACTATAGGAAAATTAGAGGCAATGTTTGCCCCGTATCTGGCAGTTATTGTTTTTACTGTACTATTCTGTGTCCTTGTATATCTGCTGCCAGTATATCTGGTCCATGTCAACTGAGTGTTATAATTCTCCGCAGCATAGTATGTAGTATTGGTACTTGTCGGATCGACTGTATTGTCCCAATAAGTACTGAACCAGCCGTTAGCGCGATAGTACACTGCCGTTCCTGCAGGAACTGGAGTACCATCGCTATAGGCAAGATAATATCTCGTATTACCGTTTGAAAGTCTTACGTAAGTATCCCCGACCTTTCCGTAGTTCCCATTATTATTCTGAGTATATCCATATGCTGGATTATCAGAATCCACGAACGATAAGGTGTATTCATTCCTGTCATAGTAAACATTTACAACAGCATTTCCTTCAGGAGTGATGGTCACATTCTGATCGAACTCTTTGAGATGGAATCCGTCATACCTATAGTTAGCGCCATTGATTCTGGCATATGTATTGTTACCGTTTCCTTGCTGGCTTACTGAATTAACGGTGGTATTAGTATTTCCTGTTAACGGGATGCTCTCTATGAAGTCGTACTTATCCCCAGTTGTCTGCTGCTGCCAGATGATGACTGTGTATGGCGCTGTTGCAACAGGCGTCCACTTAGCATACAGTGTCGTTCTTCCAGAGATAGTATTGCCAAATGTGAACTGCTGACCTGTTCCTTCTGGATTGGTGTACCATCCGGCGAATTCGTATCCCAGTCTTGATGGATTGTCCGGTCTTACGGTTACATCATTTGTCTTAATGAACTGTGGAGGTGTATAAGTTGCTCCCTTACCGTTCTCCATGAAGCTCAACCAGAAACCAGTCGCAGGGTTAGGTCTGAAGACTACACTGCCACCCGAAATCTGTATTGTTGTTCCGTTTGGAATAGGTGTGTTACGTGCAATCTCAACTCCGTCAGCGTTTGTGACCAAAGCATTAGAGCCGACTTCAAGTGGTTCCCAGTACCAGCCTTCGAACTTGGCGTCTTCTGACTTTGGTGTGTATTCCTGATTTACAAGATAGGTGGCTGTATTACCACCTGTGATCAGAGCTTCTGAATGAACCATGCTTCCGTCTTCATCTTTGAATGAAACAGCGAAAGTCTTGAACTTCATTGCATAGAACTTGATCGTTTCATGCTCTGTTATAGTTCTTGCCTCAGCCCATGCTCTGATGTCTTGTATTGTCATTGCCTTGCTGACATCATCGGTCGTATATGCCGGCATTGCATAATCATTGTCTGGATCTCCCATGATCCAGCCTTTGAACAGCTCGCCTGTCTCCATTGTTCCGGCGCCCGGATCATAGAGAATATGTTCGATTTCTTCTGCTGTATCGCTGTTCTTGACGATCATGCTGGCGATTTTAGTTGTGTCGTCATAGAACTCAACGGTCATCCTAGCGTTTTCGCCTTGATCACCAGTATCCACTACCGCATATACCGAGAATCCATCTGCGCTGAACTTAACGGTGTCTCCGCTGACTTTGCTGTCTACGAGGTCTGCTTTGTTCTCGTCTGCGAAGTGGAGTACCTGTGTGCTCTCGGCGAGGTTGTCGCTGCCTACGAGCTGGATGGATACATTAACTGGGTTTGCAATCTTGACTTCTTCATCGCCGTTCTTGATGGTGATGTCGAAGAATTTGGTGTCTGCAAGCTCATCTGCGGACTTGCCCAGCTTGCTTGCTGTCTTCTCAAGATATGCATCATAAGCGTCGCCTTTGAGCTCGGATACTTCGAGGGTCGAGCCGTCAGGGATGCCTGCGTCTTTGTTGTATTTAACTGTTACTTTATATGTCTTGCCATCTGCTACGATGGTCTTCTCGAGGGTTTCGACTTCTACTACTGCGACTTTGCTGATGCCCTCTGTCTCGAATGAGGCCTCGGTGACGTTGGACTTCTTACCAGCGGATTCTACTTTGGTTTCAACTTTGTTATCTTCTGCATCGAGAACTGCTGCCTTGTTCTCGGCATCGAATGTCAGGACGCGAACGTTGTCTGCGTCTTCTACTTTGACTCCTTCTTCGTACTCGATCTTGACGTTGAACTTGGAATCGGTCTTGACGGACTCGCCTTCTGCCTGGAGAGACATGTCATAGACTTTGATCTCTTTGATGTCCTTGACATACTTGTCGTCATCCTTGAGTGCGGTGAGTGCTGCTTCGCGGTACTCTTTCAGTTCGTCTGTATTGTCACTGACCTCTGCGACCTGGAGCTCGGTGTTAGCCGGAACCTCGGTCTTGTTCTCGGTTGTTGCCTGTACAACAAAGCCCTCACCCTCGGCGGTCAGTCCGTCTTCTGAGGTGAGTACTTTGACATCTGCAGACTTAGCGTCACTTGATGTGGTCTTCTCGGACTTGTCAGCATCGGCTGCATCGTCTTTGGTATCGGTGTCTGTGCTGTCCTTGTCTTCCGCATCGGTCTTAGTGTCACTGTCGTCCTTGACATCCGCAGTGGCTTCTGCGGTCTCTGTCTCAGCAGCGTCCTCGTTCTCTGCAGCTGACTCAATTGCAACCACATCAATACCGCCCTGCCTGACAGCCTCGTCCTTCTCGAGTGTGAAGGCCGGGAGTATCAGGAGGTAGGTCGTGACGAACACGACAAGGACCGCTAGCGTCATGACCAGCGACCGCATGTTCATCTTTCCTTTGAGGAACGCCGCCAGCGCCCTCAATTTGTCTGGAGTTTGCCTCATAATTAAACCCTCGTCTTTAAGTATCTACGGAAACGGCTTAAGTGTGCAGAGTCATATGGTCTTCAGATCCACACAGCAACAAACCGTTCGAATAGTCCTAAATTAGCGAAAAGCGCTACAAAAATGCATTAATATACTGAGCAACAAAAGCGCAAATCTGCTCAATATAAATTTACCACGAGTTAAGATAAAATGCTAATCGAGAGCCTCCTGAGCTACCATTTTTTATGATAAAACAAGCTAATATTATGTATTTATTTACATACTCTTGTTCTTTTTTGTTGTTTTTCATAAGCCTAACAAAGGGACGGTTCTCCCGTCATATTCTGGCTATAGAAGAATGAAAAGAGACCGGCCGCTCGGCCGATCTCCCCTATCATTTTCATTATTCTATTTTGCACTATATCGACAAACCTGACAGATTTCAGATTGCGTTCGAGCAGCCGACTACGAAGTATGTGTCGCCGTCGGTTTCATAGCAAAGCTGCATGTCGTTGTCTCCTGCGTCCCATTTCTTGAGATGGTACTGGGTGGTGACATTGTAGTTGTAGCGGACGCCGTCGATATCAGTGAAAACGACTTTGTCGCCTGGCTTGAGGCTGGCGATCTTGCGGAAAATGTCATCGCGCCCTCCGATGATCTTGAAATTGCCCTGGACCGGCGAGCCATCCAGCCATGCAGCAAAGTAAGGCTCTTCGATGCCTTTGTCCGTGACCGGTGCCATGATATCAAGCGCCGGGATCTCAATGACTCCGACGATATCCATGCCATCGATAGATATTGCCGCCAGAGGATCTCTTCCGAGGCCTCGCTCGACGCCTGTGTCCACGCCAAGTCCCGGGATCACCCTCTCGAGACTCGACATGACGCCTTCCGCCTTGGCATCACCTTGCGTGCCGCCATATATCCGGTAACCGGCATACCCGGCCGCAGCCAGAATGATCACCAGCACCAGGAGCTTCACTATTCTATTGCCATTCTTACTTCTTCTTGCCACTATCTGCTATTTTGATTTGATTTTCTTAGTCTTCCAGACCGATACATGCTTGCCGTCCGCTGCGTTCTTATACGCTCGGACTCTGACGTAGTATGTTGTCTTTGACTTGAGGCCCTTGACGACCTTGGACGTCTTCTTCTTGCTTGCAGTTGTGCTCTTGACGATCTGCGTGAAGTCCGGATCCGCCGCAACCTGGATCTCGATGCCCTGGATCTTCTTCTTATTCTTCTTGCTGACCTTCTTCCACTTGACAGTTACCTTCTTCTTAGCTGCCTTAGGTTTAGAGATTTTTACTGTCGGCAAATCGACTATCTCGACCGGCAGAGCCTGAGCCTGTACCTGAGCAGCAGCCGGAGCCACCGCCGATTCAGAGCCAGATGTGTCCTCGGCAGGTTCAGATGTCTTCAAAGGTGGGATCACTTCCTCTTCAGTATGGGACGGATCGTTCTTGCATGTCCTTACCTTGAGGCCAGGTTCATAGTCCGTCGCTTCTTGTACGACTACCCATTCATCCCAGTCGTGACCAAGCGCTGCAACCGTCACATCCTCTGTATGTGTCCCAAAGGTTTCATTCCAAAATGTTACGGTGTACCTAGTCAGACCGTCTTCTGTGCATGTCGGTTCTGTGATTACCTCAGAATTGTAGTAGTGTGTCTCTTCTATAACGCGCTGGTCACATTGCGGATTCATGCACACGATGTACGCTCTTGCCTCTTCGGATTTAGTAATCCACTCATATACAGGGCCTCTATAGTCGTGAACATGCTCGCGGAGCTTTATGGGCATCCAATAATACTCTTTGCCCTCATATGTCACCGTGAAAGTTTGATAGTCTGATGTGTCTATTGCCTCAGCTGCTTCATTAAGCAGATCCAGAGTCGGAGCCAGAACGCTGACGTAGTCACCTGCGCGCAAAGCTTTTGCTTTGACAGTGGAGGCGAATGCATTAAGGTCGGTGCTTCCATCGTAATAGAATCCGCCCTTCTTATAGTAGGTGCCTTCGAACGAATCGTTATATGGTCCCGGAGTATCATAGGTCCAGTCAGCATCGGATACTATGACTTCATCTTTGACATGCAGAGCTTCAAAATCTGACGCCGGCATCCCGAAAAATTTATATGTGTACCCTTTATCTGCTATGTCATCATAGGGACTCGTATCTGTTATATCATCCCAGGTTAAATCCATATAGAGGTATGTTTCGCCGCCATCGACAGAAACCGCATTCCAAGCGTGCTTTGAGTTTCCACCACTTCCACCATTGCCGCCATAACCGACAATATAATAATTCGGAATTCCCATATAGTTCATAATCAGCGCAAAGGTATCCGCGTAGCCCTCACATACGACAGCTTTATGAACTGGATCAAAAGTCCCATGCACACTGTGTGCCCACTTATTCCATACAGCGTAATGATTGTTATAGTAAGCGTAGTCGACATCATTGACGATCTTGTCGTGTATGATCGCAACCTGCTCCAATGTATCGGTCTCGGTTCTTGCCAGATCCACATACGACTTGACTCCGGAATCTATCATTTCATTGATCTGCTGCCTTGTGCTGCCTAAACTGTACTCTTCATATGTGTATGGAAACAGGTATGTGGAATTGTGAAATACGTTAGGACACATCCAGTAGTAACCTGGATGATCACGGTCATAAGCAACATAAGCCTCAAACGCGTCGTTTACATCCGTGATTCCAAGCTCAGCATAATTGATTACGCCAAGTGAATAGCTAGTAATAGGAGTATCAGATTGAACATCAAAATCCGTATCCATAAGTCTAGTCTCTGCAATATCGATCAAATCGTAAAGCTGACGTTGTGCATCCGTCTGAAGACTATCATATGCCACTGTAGAAACTCCCTGAGTAATCACGGAATCATAGTATAAAGACTCAGCTCTGCGAGCCTTTTTCTTCTGCGGTGGAACGGCCGGAACCTTGAGATCCTCCGGGACGTCTATGTCATCCGAAATACGTATCATTTCAGGTATATCTACACCGCCAACCGGCATCGCCGTCTCAGATGCAGATTCCGAACCAAGTGCATAAGAAGGCTGCGGCACAGACACCAAGCCAATTGCAAGAATCAAAGACAGGACCCATATTAAACAGCGATCCGATGATTTTTTAATCTTCATGAAACAATACCCTTTCGCCTAACGTCAGAGACTCCAATATAATTTAGTTAGTAATAGTTAATAATACTATTTATAACATAATAATAGTTCTGGGAAATATCATTTATCCAAAAAATATTGTCAGCGAGAAGCTCCCTTCTCCCTTGTGTGAACCTAGAAAGAAATTAAACAGAAACCTTAATACCAAAACAAGGAGCCATATGCAGGAGCAATATCAAAAAAAGAGGAAGGCAGAGATGTTCTCTGCCCCTATGAACTCAATTGTCCGCAAATGCCCGCATCCTTACTTGCGCGGTCAGTTGCCGGTTCAGTTTTTCTCGTCCGACTTGCAGCCGGCCGTAGTCTGCTGTCTTCTTAGATCTTCTTGCGCAGTCTGCTGCCGACTTCTGTAAGCAGGTAGCCCGCCAGGATGATCATCACCATAGCGATCTTACCTGTTGTGGTCGCGATTGGTGATGCAATGTATCCGAACTTCGGAACATGCTTGACGACTATGCCCACAACATTATTGTACATAACCGGACTGAGGTCGTTGTTCTCGTTAGCATCACCCTTGGTTATGATCTCGCCTGTCTCAGTGTTGTTCTCGACCACCCTGTGTGTGACCGGAATCACATCATTAGCTGCACCGTCGGTAGCTCCATTCATAATCGCATTGGTCGTATAGAAAACGATCACATCGCCAGGCTGCAGGGTCTTCGGATTGACCTCCTTGGAATAAACCATACTTCCGACCGGGATCTCCGGCTCCATACTGCCTGATACAACTACGAACGACTTGAGCCCTGTGAGGCTCGGAAGTGCCAGAGCCAAACTGATAACTATCGCAGCCAGCATTATTACTGTTCCGATGAAGTTCAGGAACTTGCCAAATGGGGTGACGCGGCCCTTCCTTTTCTTCTTCTTGGTGGTGCTGCCATTATCTTCCTTCCAGAACTCAGGATCTGCACCCTTTCTGGCATGCGCACCGCCAGTCTGCGCCTTATCTGTCCGTCCTGTCTGCGCAGCCTGTACACGCTTTGCGTATTCGTTCTCACTGCTCTCATCTACAGCAAAATCGATCCGCTCGACCGGTCTGCTGACGTCTTTGACTTTGTTCTTATTCTTATTGCCCTTCTTTGCAGCCTCTTCAGCTGCATGGCGCTCAACCCTGCTCATATATATTCCTTTCGAAAGTTCATGCTAATCACTATTGGTTCCAATTATACAGCCGCACAATAAATCTTACAAATATTTAGAGCAATCTAATCGCATGCGGTAGGGTCCGCCCAGCATATTTATGCATGAATTATCACTCCGCGACCATAACAAGTATGGTCGGCTCACTGTATTTGCGCATGAATTATCACCCCGCGACCATAATAGATCTGTCTTTCATGGGTTAATTCACCTGATAATTTGCTGTTTGAGCAGACCTTCTTGGGGAACATAATTTGCCCGTGGAGCCTGTACATTCCTTAGCTGATCACAAATGAAGAGCCCCCGGTTTGGTTTGAACCGGAGGGCTGCTTCATAAGGTTTATTGGAAGATATTATGAAGGAATTTCTTGTTTTTACTCTGCCTGGATGTCAAGCTCGAGGTTCTCAGCTGGAGCGTCGTCATCATCGTCTTCTTCGCTTGGCTTTGTGAAGAGTCCGAGCAGTGCCTGGATTACGAGGATGCCTGCCATGAGGAGTGTCCATCTGTCTGTGAGAACCATTGGGTTTGCCATGTTCTCTGTGAAGATGAAGGCTATGATTGCTGCTGCTGACGGGATAAGGCTTGCGAGTCTTACGAGACCCTTGCGGTCTTCCTTGTCCTCTTGGTTCTCAGCTGCCTTGTCAGCGTTCTCTTCATCTTCTTCGTCTTTCTTTCTGAAGTATCCTGCGAGCATTATGATTGAGAGAATTCCGGTGAGGATCATGCAGATCAGGTTGATGAGTGCCCATGCGCTGCCACCTGCGAGTGGTGTTTCTGTATCTTCGATCTCTGCTGCGAGTGGTGCCTCTACCTCTGCGATCTCGATTGCCGGACGCTCAGCTGCTGCATTCTCTGTCATCGGTGCTGCGTTCTCAGTGATCTCTGCGACTGGTGCTGCAGGTGTCTCCGGTGCTGCTGGAGCTGCAGGTCTGACTGGCTTCTTAACTACTGGCTTGTCAGGTGTTGCTGGTGCTGCTGGTGTTGGGTCCTGCGGTGTAACTGTTGCTGCTGGTACTGGGAGTGCCTTGATCTCGAGTGATCCGTCTTCGATGATGAACTCTACGCTTGAGAAGTTCTCGCTTACATTTGCGAAGTCCTCTGCTGCGAGTCCCATCTGATACTTACCAACTGCTGTTGCGCTTACTTTGGCCTCTCCTGCGAAAGTGAAGTCTTCTGCTGTGTATAGCTCGTTTGCGATCTCTGTCCTGAATCCCTCGACTGTCTTCTCTGTTCCGTCGAACATTACGCTGTCAGAGTTGCCTGTGATCTTTACTGTAACTGTCTCTTCTACTGGTGTAACTGAGAGTGTTCCCTCTTCAGCTGTGATGTTGTAGTTGTCTGCGAGTGTGCCTTCGTTCAGTGTATAAGTGAAAGCGTTCTTGCTCTCGCCTGCGTTCAGCTGGCTGCCTGTGAATTCGTAGCTTGCGCCTTCGCCTGCTGCCCAGCCGGTCTCTGTCTCGAGTGCTGTCTCTCCGTTGATGAGCTCTGATCCGTCATATACTTTGCTCAGGTCTGCGCTCTTAAGTGTTACGTCTGCGGCCTCGATTCTGAGGGTTCCGTCTGCCGCTGCGATGTTGTAGTACTCTGTAACGTCCTTGCTGCCTCTCATGATGCGGATGCTTTCGATCTTGTTTGCGACTTCGCCGTCTGCTACGTTCTTAACGCTTCCGCCAAGTTCTGCCTTGATTGTGTCACCTGCGAAAAGTGCTCCGCCGGTTACTGCTACTGTGTTATCTGAATGCTCCTGTCCGTCATATGTCCAGGTCTTGCTTGCTGCTGCTACTTCGATATCTCTCTTAGCGTATACGTCCTGATAAAGTCTCTCTGTTCTCTCTCTTACAGGTGCCGGTGCTGCGAAAACTGCGTCTTCTGCGACTTTGCTTCCGTCTGCTGCGAGCCATGCGCCGTATGTTACTCCGTCTATTGTGAGGCTCTGGTCGTATACTCTGATGCTGTCAAAGCTTTCTTTCTCGATTACTTTGCCGTTGTAGTGATATCTTACTGTTACTGACGGCTGCCAAATCGCGTAGATGTTAACCTCTGTGTTCAGCTCTGTGAGGTCTGCATACTTCATTGTCATCTTGTCGCCAGCAACATACTTGTCTCCGTTTGAGGTGTTCTCCCAGTTTATGAACTGGTAGTGCGGCTGATTTGATGGTGCCTTGAAGGTCTTGGTGTAGCTTGAGAACTCGTCTACATTTGCCCAGGAACCGGATCCTGTTGAGATGTTGTCGATGAGTTTAACGCTCAGCTTCTTGACTTCTTCGATGTTGTATACCGGATAGTAGTTGATCTCTGTGTCGCCTTCGATGTCTGCATACTTGATGCTGAAGGAATCTACTTCTTCGCCGTTATCGTTGATCCACTTGCCTGTATAAGTGTACTTTGCTCCGTTGTGGCTAAAGCTCTTGACCGGGATCTTGTTCTCGAGCTTCTTAGCTGTGAATGACCAGCTTACTCCGTTTGAGAGTGTGTTGCTCTCGGTCATGTCTACCTGAGTGCCGTCTGCCTTGTAGATGTTCTTGAAGTTGACTGTGACTTTCTTGTCTGGATATGCTGAGTATACAGGTGTGTAAACCAGCTCTGTGTTTCCTTCGAGTTCTGCGCCTCTGATAACGATGCTTGTTACCTCGTTGCCGGCTGCGTCTCTCCACTTGCTCTCGTACTTATATGTAACTCCATCGATCTTGATTGACTTGGACTTTACATATCCATTGATTGTTGCTGCTGAAATCGTCTTGGTCTGGTTAGCGGAAATTGTGTAGCTCATTACCTTCTCTTCAGTTCCGCTTGCAGTCTTGATTCCTTCGTATCTTATGGTTACTTTGTATGAAGCTGCTGCTGCGTTCATAGCCTGCTTGCTTACTGTCTCCATCTTGGATTCCGCTGTCAGGACCTGTGCCTCAGGAGATGCTTCGCTTACTTCTTCTTTGATTTCCTCTTTAACTTCTTCTTTTGCTTCTTCCTTGATCTCAGCCTGAGCTGCTGGCTCTGACTTTACTTCTTCCTTGATTTCTTCTTTGACTTCAGCCTGTACCGGCTCTGCCTTAACTTCTTCTTTGATCTCTTCTTTGATCTCAGGCTTATCTGCTTCGTCTACGAGCTGAACTGCTACCTGATCGTTTGAAGGATTTTCGGTGATACCGTCTTCTGCGAAAACTCCTGTTACCGGAGTGAGTGTCATTATTCCTGCGAGCATCATTGCTATTGCTCTGTTCATCATCTTGGTCTTCATGTCGTCCCTCATTTCTTTCTTCTGTATTCCTTTAACCTTTATTTAGTATCTTTCTTACTTGGGTTTTCCGGTTTTCCTCGGATATGTGGTCCAGGTTGCCGGAGATTTAGTGATTCTGTGTTTGTAGCTACAGTTTACAATGCAAGCCGTCATTTTAATCGTCATTATGAAATCTATCTATGACGATTTTGTGACTTTTTCTCTGCTTAATGAAAAAGCCCCCGCCAATCATCCAGCGAGGGCCTCTTCATAAGGTTTATAGGAAGTTTTATTAGGAGGGTAGGAATTCTATGTTCAGTCTGCCTGATCTGCAGCTCGATTGTTATCTTGTTTGTTGGCCTTAGTTTAGCATGCATATCGTCATATTATCCGTCATTTATAAATTTATTCATGACGATTTTCTGTTTTTCTACCATAGTTCGTGAGTCTCCTCTATATCTTGCTCCCCACTGTCTATCAGTTCCATTTCGAGCCATCAGGTTTGTACACTCAGCAAAGTTAAAGTACTGCTTTTTTCGATGATTTCCGGCAAAAGGATTACTTTCATACTCCAGATTTGCTCAGAGTAGTCGGTCCTTGGAGTACGCGTTAGTGGTAGGATCATCTTTTCATAGAAAAATCACTATAAAATTACTGGTCCGAGATCGGATTTCAGTATCAATCCACTAACACCCAAGTCAGAGTCCGGACAGAACAAGATGATTACAGAACAAACGTCCCATATCTGACAGGCTTATTGATTGGGTTGCAGAATTAGGTACTACAAATTCGTCTTTTTACAAGAAAATAGACTACTTTCATACTCCAGATTTGCTCAGAGTAGTCGGTCCTGGAGTACCCGTTAGTGGTAGGATCATCTTTTCATAGAAAAATCACTATAAAATTACTGGCTCGAGCCTGCATTTCACTATTCCGCCACTAACAATCTCGCCCTAGTTTATTGAGTTACAAAAAGAAGCAGCCGGCTGTTAAAGCTGACTGCTTCTTGTGTTGATTTGCTGTTGCTATGCGACGATATGTTTGCCGCTGAGTCTCCAGGACTCAGGGCCGCCGGCTCGCTATTCTTCCTACTTATATATGGCGCTTAGAGTATGCTCTCCATTGATTTGAGCGACTCGTATCTCTTGCGCTCTTCTTCGCTTACGCTGGACTTGACATGGCTGGTGATGGCCAGGATGTCTGCCGTGCTGACCGGCGGAACTTTAGCGTCATCGCCTGCGATGATGGTCTTCTTGACATAAGTCTCTTTGGCCTTGTTTGCGATAGCGACGATGTCTGCGCAGGTGTATCCGTCAAGTTCTTTAGCGACTGCATCGAGGTCGGCCTCTGTTGGAACCGGATCCATTGTGCTCTTGAAGAGATCCTTGATGGATTCCTGATCAGGAAGCGGAATGTAGATCTTGGTGTCGAATCTTCCCGATCTCATCAGGGCTTCGTCCAAAGTCTCCGGTCTGTTGGTTGCTGCAATGACCATTACGCCATCAAGTGAATCCATTCCATCGATCTCTGTGAGGAGCTGGTTGATGATGCGGACTGATCCTGTGCCTGCACCCCTCTTGCCTGCAATAGCATCGATCTCATCGAAGAAGATGATCGATGGTTTGGTCTCGCGGGCATCGCGGAACTTGCGTCTGAGGTTGGCCTCGGATTCACCGGTGCCGGCGCCGAGGAGCTCAGGTCCGTTTACGACATAGAAGTTAGCATTAGCCTCGTCTGCAGCGACTTTGGCGAAGAAAGTCTTACCGCATCCCGGAGGGCCGAAGAGCAGGATTCCCTTGGATGCAGGGATTCCGTATTCTTTGTACTTCTCTGCATTGACGATCGGGCTCTCGATCTTGTCTTTGAGAATAGCCTTGGTGGCTTCCATACCCTTGATGTCGTCCCAGGTGAGCTTTGGCGATTCCTTGCCCTTGTTGTCGTTCTGAGCCGAAACCGATCTGTTGAACTTCTTGCTGTAGAGCTCGTATCTTTCCTGCAGATCGAGTGTGTAAGATGGCATCGTCTGGGAGATCCTTACGAGCAGATCCTCCTCAGTTAGCATCTTGAAATCGTTGTCTCTGAACGCTGTCTCGCAGACGTTCTTGATGTCTGCTCCGGTAAAGCGCTCGGTGTTCTCTGCGAGCTTGTCGAGGTCGATCGATCCGACTTCGACTTTGCCCTTGAGGTACTTGCGGAAGAGCGCCTTACGTCCCTCAGGATCCGGTGCTCCCATGTAGATGATCCTGTCAAAGCGGCCAGGTCTCATCGCTGCTTCGTCGATGAGCTCAGGGTTGTTGGTTGTCGCAACGATCAGCACGTTCTTGAGATTCCTGAATCCATCCATCTCCGAAAGGAAGACGTTGATGATCGAAGTCTCATAGGTGCGCTCGGTGTCCACTCTCTTACGGAGGAAAGCCTCGATCTCCTCAAAGCAGATGATAGCCGGTGCTTTGAGTTTGGCCTGCTTGAAGACGTTGGCGAGGTTCTTCTCGGATTCGCCGACCCACTTTGACATGAACTGGCTGGCATTGACGAGGATGAGGTTCATCTTGGTCTCATTCGCAATGATCCTTGCCATTGTGGTCTTACCTGTTCCCGGAGGGCCGTAGAGGAGGATGCCCTTGACCGGTCTCATGTTGGCTTTGACCAGCTTGTTGTATTCATTCTTATTGATATATGGCTTGATGACTTCCTGGATCTCCTTCTTGGTCTCTTCATAACCAGCAAGGCTGTCCCAGGTCTCGCCCGAAGTTACCGAAGTGATCTTGCCTGTTGCGGCGTTCGGATCCTGTGCCTGCTCCATCTCGATCGCAACTGCGCCTGCCCATGGTCTGCTGATGATGTATCCGAGGATTCCGCCGATGATGACCTGAGCGATTGGCAGCGGCAGACCGGTCTTGCAGATCTTGCTTACGGCAAAGTAAGCGGCGATCGCTGCGATGATGAGTACGACAAAGTTGATAGCATCTCTGATGTCGTCATTGAGTGTTCTTACGAGTCTTACCTTGATGAAGACTACATATGCTACAACTCCGAGGGCTGCGAATGCTGCGAGCACGAGCAGGAAGCCCTTGATGTCTCCTGTTGTGAGCATTGTATAGCCAGGCATCGGATTGAACATCTCGAGAACCTGATCGGCAGTGCCTTCTGCTTTGATAATAGGGAAGATTCCTTCCGGATATACATAGTTGGCTACTCCGCCTGTCAGTGTCGCAAGGCACCAAGCGCCCCAGAGTACCGGGAATGCGACAACACGCCAGGAATTGTCATGCTTTGCGAACATGCACATACCGAAGAACAGCAGTGCCATACCAAATGACAGAACCGGCGATCCAGGCAGGAATGCGAGCGGCAGAACGATAACGCACCATGCTGCAGGATGTGCCTTGATGCAAAGCAGCAAGGTCAGTACAGCAAGGACCACTGTCATGAATCCGCTGAAATGTCCCATAGCAAGGAAGATAACGATAGCGCTGCATCCGACTGCAAAAGCCGGTGCGAACAGGAACAGCAGTGCCATTACGACTGCCACCGACCAGCACAGAGTCGAATCCAGAAAACTTGTCGCGAGCATCTGCTTGACGGCAAACATAACCAGCAATGCCCCGATAGCATTCCAGATCCTGGCATTGTACAGATTGTCCAATGTCCTTCTTAAACTTTCAATAGCATTCATTTTCTGAAATCTCCTAAATAATAACCCATATAACCTATGCGCAGGCTGCCCGGTTCCTTGCAATCCTTGGGTGCCACTAGCGCGTTACATTTATAATATTATTTTTGGTAATAAAACCCAACAACGAACGGAGAAAAATATTTTTTCTGTAGTGATTATTATGTCGAATGTAAGCAGAAGGCCCGGTTCGCAATGAACCGGGCCCTGCTATTCTGTGTGCCGGCTCCCCTCATAGCCGACTCCATCATTTCTAAGACTTGGGGAGTCTTTTAAGTGTGGTTAGTTGCATTCCGCCTTGTGGCAGATGTGCCTGATTAGGCATTTGCGCCTTCGCCCTAGGCATTTGCGCCTTCGCCGGATTCGCCTTCACCAGCTCCGCCTTTGCCGTCCTCATCTTCTTCGTCGTCCTTCTTAGCTGCTCTCTTAGCGCCGATTGCTGAAGCGATCTGTCCGCCGAAGAGTACTACCATGAGAAGTGTCCACTTATCTGTGAGGATCATTGGCAGGCTCATGTCTTCTGTGAGGATGAATGCTACGATGGAAGCTACTGCTGCGAGTGCTCCGATAACCTTAGCGATGGTCATCTTGCGGCCTCTTGTATCCTTCTCTTCGTCTTCTTCATCTGCAGAATCATCTGCCTTGTCAGCGTCTGCTGCGGCCTTAGCTGCGGCTGCCATTGCTGCCTTAGCTGCGTCCTTAGCTTCTCCGTCCTTACCTTCGCCGTTCTCGTCCTCTTCGTCCTCGTCATCGTCTTCTTTCTTGCGGAAGAGTTCGATAACTGCTCCGATTGTTGCGAGTGCTGCGCAGATCAGGTTTACAAGTGCCCATGCTCCCTGTGCAAGAGGTACTGCAGGCTCGTCGATTTCTACAGCTTCAGGTTCTTCTGCCTGTGGTACTGCATCATCTGCGATATCTGCTGCAGCTGCTGCATCAGGTGCTCCTGGGTTGACGACAGGGTTGCCGCCGCCCGGATTTGGATTCGGATTTGGCCTTGGGTTAGGTCTTGGATTCGGTCCCGGATTTGGATTCGGATCAGGAGTATCTTCCTTAGCAGTTGTGCCAACTGTTACACTTGCTCTTCCGTTTACTGCATTACCCTTAGGGTCTGTTCCGTTTGCGGCTGCTGTGTTGACTACGCTGCCTGCTGCTGCGTTAGCTGCGGTTACTACATATCCGTATGTGACTACCTTGCTTGCGCCAGGAGCGAGTGTGAATGCTGCTTCACCAAGGCTTACGAGTGAATCGCTGAGCTTGATGTTGCTGATTGTTACGTTGCCAGGGTTTGAAACTGTTACTGTGTAAGTAATCAGTTCTCCGGCCTTTACTCCGCTGACCTTGTCAGCTGTCTTAGTTACGGCGAGTCTTGCATCAGGATCTACTGTAGGATCGTCCTTAGTTCCAGGAACTACTTCAGGGTCCTTGTCCTCAGGGTCAACGCCCTTTGCAATTGCAGTGTTGACTACTTTGCCTGCATCTACGTCTGCCTGAGTTACTATGTAAGTACCCTCTGCTGACTTGCTTTCGCCAGGTGCAAGAGCATCGAATGCTGTTACTGCATCATCGTTGAACTTGAATCCCGGAAGCTCGTCCTTGATCTCTACGTCGCTGATTGTAAGATTTCCGTCGTTTGTAACTGTGATTGTGTAAGTTACCTTGTCGCCGAGCTTGAGCTTAGTGTCTGCTGCTACGTCAGAAGTCTTGGTAACTGTCAGGTGAGCATTCTTAGGAACTGTTGGGTCATCTGTAGTTCCAGGAACTACTTCAGGATCCTTGTCCTCTGGGTCAGATCCCTTTGCTGTTGCTTCGTTCTTAACGCTGCCTGCAAGGATGTCCTGCTCGGTTACTTCGTGAGTGAATGTTGCTGTTGCGCTCTCGCCAGGTGCCAAAGTAGTCTTGTCGAGGTTTGCAGTGATGTCTGCCGGCTCGTATCCTGCGACTGTATCAGTCAGCTGGATTCCGGAGATAGTTACGTTGCCGTCATTCTCAACTGTGATGGTGTAAGTGATGACTTCGCCGAGTTCTACCTTCTTGCCTTCCTCAACATCAGATTCCTTGGTAACTGTCAGGTGAGCATTCTTAGGAACTGTCGGATCATCTGTAGTTCCAGGAACTACTTCAGGATCCTTGTCCTCTGGGTCAGAACCCTTTGCAGTTGCTTCGTTCTTAACGCTGCCTGCAAGGATGTCCTTCTCAGTTACTTCGTGAGTGAATGTTGCTGTTGCGCTCTCGCCAGGTGCCAAAGTAGTCTTGTCGAGGTTTGCAGTGATGTCTGCCGGCTCATATCCTGCGACTGTATCAGTCAGCTGGATTCCGGAGATAGTTACGTTGCCGTCATTCTCAACTGTGATGGTGTAAGTGATGACTTCGCCGAGATCTACCTTCTTGCCTTCCTCAACATCGGATTCCTTGGTTACTGTGAGGTGTGCGTTCTTAGCTTCTGTCTCTACAGTTGCATTTGCTGTCTTCTCGATCTCGCCGAGCTTAGCTGTAACTGTGTTGGTGAAGCTTCCCTTAACGATATCTGCTTCTTTGATTGTGTAAGTTGCTGTTGTTGTAACTGTCTCGCCAGCTGCTGCTTCGAACTCGCTCTTTGCCAGGGTTACACCAGCGATCTCGGAGAGTGTGATGGTGCTTGCCTTGTCATAGATGTTAGTTGCAGTGATGGTGAATGTTACTTCTTCGCCAAGTGCATACGCCTTGTTCTCTGCAGTCTTATTGACTACGAGTGCAGGATCTACTTCCTCTTCATCGCCCGGGTCTGTTCCGTCAGTGACGGTCAGTGTTCCGTTCTCTGTAGTGAT
Source organism: Mogibacterium sp. (assembly GCA_017512145.1). Classification (GTDB taxonomy): domain Bacteria; phylum Bacillota; class Clostridia; order Peptostreptococcales; family Anaerovoracaceae; genus Crickella. The sequence goes on from JAFWHB010000033.1 coordinate 34,453, forward strand.
TGTGTAGTTGTCTGCCTTGGTTCCCTCGTTCAGAGTATAAGTGAATGTGTTCTCACTGCTTCCGACGAGTGTCTGTGTTCCGGTTACTTCATATGTAGCGCCTTCGCCTGCTGCGAATCCGTCGCCGCCTACTGTAACTTCATCATTTGTGAGTGCTGTTCCGTCATAGACCTTGCTGTCTGTAGCAGATGTCAGCTTGATCTCTCTCTTGCTGATCTCGAGTGATCCGTCGATGATCTCGAAAGTAACGTTATCGAAGTTAGGGTTCAGGTTGTTGAAGTCTGCTACTGCAAGCTCCATTGGGTAGCTGCCTGCATCGATTCCTGTGACGATTGCCTCGCCTGTGAACTCGAAGTCTGCTTCTGTGTAGAGGCTGTTGTTGATGGAAACTGTGTATCCCTCAGCCTTCTTCTCAGCTCCGTCATACTTTGCAGAACCTGAATTCTCAGTGATCTGGACCTTGACCTCATCAGTTACTGCTGTAACTGTCAGAGTTCCTTCAACCTTGCTGATCTCATAGTTGTCAGCCTTGGTTCCTTCGTTCAGAGTGTAGGTGAATGCATTCGGGCTGCTTCCCTTCTCTGTGCGGGTTCCGGTTACATCGAATGTAGCGCCTTCGCCTTCTACAAATCCGTCACCTGTTACTGTTACTTCGTCATTTGTCAGCGGCTGTCCGTCATAGACCTTCTCGTCTGTTGCGGATGTCAGTACTACTGATCTCTTGCTGATCTCGAGTGTTCCGTCTTCGATGATGAACTCAACTTCTGCAAAGTTCTCGTTCTTGTTGACAAAGTCAGCTGCGGTGATTTCCATCGGATAGCTGCCTGCGTCTGTTCCGCTTACGGTTGCATTACCTGTGAACTCGAAGTCTGCTTCTGTGTACATTGGGTTTGAGATGCTCTGAACTGTGTAGCCAGATACTGTCTCCTCGATTCCATCGTACATCTTGCTTCCTGAGTTCTCTCTGATTCTTACAGTGACCTTATCAGTCTGTGCTGTTACAGTCAGAGTTCCTTCAACAGTGCTGATCTCATAGTTGTCAGCCTTTGTGCCGTTGTTCAGAGTGTAGGTGAATGCATTCGGGCTGCTTCCCTTCTCTGTCTGGCTTCCTGTTACTTCGTAGCTTGCGCCTTCGCCTGTTGCGAATCCGTCGCCGGATACTGTTACTTCGTCATTTGTCAGAGGCTGTCCGTCGTAAACCTTCTCGTCTGATGCGGAGGTCAGGATGACTGATCTCTTGCTGATCTCGAGTGTTCCGTCTACGATGATGAACTCTACGTTAGTGAAGTTCTTGCTGTGGTTAACGAAATCTTCTGCCTTGAGCTCCATTGGGTAGCTGCCGGCGTCTGTTCCGCTTACTGCTGCATTGCCTGTGAACTCGAAGTCTTCTTCTGTGTACAGTGGGTTGCTGATCGAAACTGTGTAACCAGTTACGCTCTTAGCTGTTCCATCGTACTTCTCGCTTCCGGAGTTCTCTGTGATAGTTACTGTTACCTTGTCGGTGCTCTCAGTTACTGTCAGAGTTCCTTCAACCTTGCTGATCTCATAGTTGTCAGCCTTTGTGCCGTCATTCAGAGTGTAGGTGAACGCATTAGCGCTGCTGCCCTTCTCTGTCTGGCTTCCGGTTACACTGTAGCTTGCGCCTTCGCCTGTTGCGAATCCGTCGCCGGATACTGTTACTTCGTCATTTGTGAGTGCTGTTCCGTCGTAAACCTTCTCGTCTGTTGCAGATGTCAGGATGACTGATCTCTTGCTGATCTCGAGTGTTCCGTCTACGATCACGAACTCTACGTTAGTGAAGTTTGCGCTCTTGTTAGCGAAATCTGTTGCTGCGAGCTCCATTGGGTAGCTGCCTGCGTCTGTTCCGCTTACTGCTGCATTACCTGTGAACTCGAAGTCTGCTTCTGTGTACAGTGGGTTGCTGATCGAAACTGTGTAACCAGTTACGCTCTTAGCTGCTCCATCATACTTCTCGCTGCCTGAGTTCTCTGTGATAGTTACTGTTACTTTGCTTGTGACAGGTGTGATTGTCAGTGTTCCCTCTTCATATGTAGGTACATAGTATGCAGGGAGTCCTTCAATTTCCGGATGCTGGTAAGCCCTCGGACTCTCAGATACCTCAGTGATCGAAGGCGCCTCTTCGAGCATTGCCTCGATGATCGCTTTGTCTGTTGTATTGAGTGCTCCGGATACTCCATACTCACCGTTAAGCGGCTGTCCGTCATAGACCTTGCTGTCTGTCTTAGCTGTGATGGTGAGTGGCAGTGTGTAGTAGATCTTGATGATGTTGTCACCGGATGTAACTGTTACTGCCTGCGCAGGATCATAGCTGTTGACTGTCAGATCTTTCTCGAGATACTTAGTCTCAGGTGTTGCAGTAAATGTGCTGCCGACCTGCTGATCTGCGAATGTATCTGTCTTGAATGCCTCTTCTTCTCCGAGGAGGTAGTGCTCTACTGTAACCTCAGCCTTGGAGTGGTTGAAGTAAAGCTTGAGTACTGTGCTTCCGTCTGCTGCTACTGTTGCTGAGAGTACGCTTGGATCTCCGGTTACGAGTTCATACTCGCCGCCCTTAGTCTGAGCCTTATCAGCAGCTGTAGCTTCTACTGTTTCGCCTGTCTTCGCAGTGCGTGTCTCTGACAGCTCTGCATCCTTGATGTAGTCTGTGCCGTCCTCATTCTGGTACCAGAACTCTACGTTGTAGTTAACATCTGCAGCTTCCCACTTTGCATAGAGCGCATGGTGCTGTGTTCCGTCTCCTACGAGGTTCTCGTCAGCTGCTACCTGAGTTGCAGCCTCGCCGCCATTATGAGTGTAGCCTTCGCCTGTGTATGTGAGCCAAAGCTCTGTGAGTGTTGTTGTAGGTCCATTTTCTTCAATTCCACGGATCCATCCCTTGAACTCGTAACCTGTGCGGGTAGGAGCTGCAGGAATATTAACCGCTTCATTGATCTTGATGTTCTCACTCTTATCAACCAGTCCGCCATCATAGTTATTGTACCAGTTGATGTATGTGAGGATTTCCTTGTCTTTCTCGATGTACTCGGCTCTGAGCTGGATGTAGAACTCTTTGTCTATTCCATCGCCGGTATCTACGATATCTACCTGCTTAGCGTAGCTCTTATTGACCTGGAATGTGTCGCCAGGGAATACTGTCTCTTCAGTATCTTCATAAGCGCCTGCTTCAGCATTCCACTTCTGGATTACCCAGTGGCTGAATACTTTCTCTGTGTCAGTTGCTGTAGCGCCGCTGCCTGCGACTGCCTCAGCCTGATCTGTGTAGTAATTAGGATCTGTTGGTGCTCCGGTTCCCTGTCCTGCATCGTAGATGACCTGGATTCCCTTGGAACCATCGAGCTTGCTGCGCCACTTTGCATACAGATCGAGCTTGCCGATGACTGAGTCGCGGCTTGCATCTGTGTATGCTACTGCGTAACCGTTCGAGATGAGTGTCTCGTTCAGTTCGAATACTGAGAAATCGTATGCTTTGGTCAGTGCCTCATCTGCATACCATCCTACGAGGTCAAAGTTCTCTCTGGAAGCTCCAGGATCGCCGACTTTGTCGCCGTAGTCTGCGCGGAAGGACTCTGCCTGTCCGCCTTCTGTAGCATACTGTACAGGGTCTGCTTCGCTGTCGTTCGGATGCAGCTGTACTGCGAATTCGCTTGCTACCCACTTAGCGTAAACTGTTACGTTGTTTGCAGGCATCTTGTCGAAATCGTACTTGGTGCTGCAGCCCTCATCTGCGTACCATCCGAGGAATACATATCCTGCGCGGGATGGTGTGTAAGATCCTCTGCCGGAGATGTCTGACTGATATGGGATGTTAGTCGCATCTGTGAAAGCTGACTCCGGAAGCTTGTCCTCTTCGATCGGAGCGAACTGTCCGTCAGTGTACTTGCCATATACGCCGTCAGTGTAGTTGATCTCGTAATTGTTGCGAGTGTAGTAGAACCTGATAGTTCCGCCATTACCCGGGTCTGCCTGGCCTTGTCTGTTGAAAGCAGGATCAGATCCGAATTTGGTGAAGCCAGGGAGATCGATGAAGTCCTCGTCTTCTGTGAAGAAGTTGTACTTCGCAGTGATGGTATTGCCCTGCTTCACGAAGTTACGGCCATTCCATGTTCTTTCTGTTGTCTGCTCAGGGAGCTTCTCAACATAGAACTCCATGTACATGGTGTCTTTGCCGGCACCTGTATCTCTGTAGAACGTAACATCCTCATCCGGCATGATATCTATGTATACCATTACCTGATTGTATGTGTTGCTGTTCTGCGGATCCCATCTCCAGCCTGCCTGAGCACCATTGTCTGTGATCGGGAAGTTGCTGCCGATGTTCTCTCCATAACGTGCTGTGATTGTCTTGTATACAGTGCCGTATCTGTCCTGTCTGAAGGTCAGTGTATGCTCGTTGCGGTCAAAGTATACATTGATTACTGTGTTGCCCTCTGCTGCAACTGCCGTCTGTGGATCGAATCCGTTTGCATTCGGCTTAGTTGTGCTGAGGTGGAAACCTTCAAAGCTTACGTCTGTGTAATTGTTGTTGCTTGTGTAAACACGAGCTGTTCTGTTGTTACCGGCTCCTCTTGCAGTGATCTGGTATGTGTTGTTTCCAACTGTTGCATTGTTAACGGTGATGGTCCTTTCATAGTCATACTTTGTCAGGTCCTCAACGTTCTGCTTCCAGATTACTACGCTGTAGCTTGCTGATGCCTTCTTGCTCCACTTGCCGTAGACTGTTGTGGTCTTTTCGAGCTCCTTATTGAAGTCGAATTCTTCGCCTGCAACCTGTCCGTCTCTTGCAGCTGGATCAGCATCTTCTGTGTACCATCCGTCGAAGTTGTAGCCTGCGCGGGTCGGTGCTTCAGGAACGACCGGCTTGTCGCCTCTCTGTACGAACTGTGGCTGAGTGTATGTAGCACTCTTCATGTTGTCCGCGAAAGTGAGCCAGTATCCTACTCCGACTTTGGCCTTGAGAGTAACATCCTTCGATACGCTGAATGACTGACCGTTCTCATACAGTTCTTTGCTATCCTGGTCTTCCCAGCCGAGGAACTCAGCTGTTGTTCCGAGAGCTGCATACTCAGGCTTTACATATGGAATGTAAGCGAGGTTTGCTGTGTAGCTGTGTGCGCTTGTGTCATTCATTGGATAGAGCAGGTGCTCTGTCTTGAGTGTTACGCCTTCTTCATCGAGGTAAGTGATGATGTATGATTCGAAAACCATAGCATAGTATGTTACCTCATCTCCGTCCTTGAAGCCTTCCTTGCCGAGTGCCTGGACTACTTCATCTCTTACTGTTGCGATTGTCTTGCCGTTTGCAGCATCTTCTTTGCCGTAGTTCTGCTTGTCAGTCCATCCCATGAACATTGCGCCTGACGGGATCTCGCCTACGCCAGGATCGTAGATGTACTGCTCGATGTGAGTTGCAGCCTGTCTCTCGTTGATCTGCATTGAAGCTGTAGTTCCGTCGGCTTTGACAAAGTTGACTGTAAGTCTTGCGTCTTCGCCTTCTTCTACTACTACGTAGATCGAGAAGTTGTCTGATACAAAGCTTGCTGTGCTGCCGGATACGCTTCCGTTGTCAGCCATCTCAGCTGCGCCGCTGTCTGCGATGTGGAGGACTGATGGATTCTCAGCCTTCTTGATCTCGCTGGATACAAACTTGACGCTGATAGCCTTCTTAGGTGTAACTTCCTTGCCGTCCTTGTCGTAGAATGTGATGTCTACTGCCTTGACGACTTCTGCGTTCTCGCCCATTGTAGCTTTGACTGCGCCTTCGACTGCAGATGCTGCTACTGGAGTGATAACTACCTTGACGCCCTCAGGAAGTGCTCCTTCTGGTGCGTTGATTCTGACTGTCATTCCTCCTACTGATTCGGAGTGCTTGAATTCAGGGAATTTCTCTTCCTCTTCTTCTGGCTCTTCTTCAGTGAGTTCTTCTGTCATTTCGAGTGGCTGCTCTGTGAGCTGCTCTTCTGTAGGTTCGCCGGATGCTTCTTCGTCCGGTGCTCTTGCCTGCTCAAGATCGATCTGCTCTGAAGCGTTCATGCTCTTGTCTTCAGATGGGATCTGACCCTGTTCAGGCTCTTCCGTCTGCTCTGGTACAGCTGGCTGAGCTGGTGCGACTGCTGGTTCGGAGGCCTGCTCTGCTGCCGCTTTTTCCTCAGCTGCTTTCTGTGCTGCTGCTTCTGCCGCTGCCTTTTCTTCAGCAGCTTTCTTGGCTGCTGCTTCAGCTGCTGCTTTTTCTTCAGCCGCCTTCTTGGCTGCTGCTTCAGCTGCTGCCTTTTCTTCAGCTGCCTTCTTAGCTGCTTCTTCTGCGGCCTTGTCTTCCTGAACAGCTTCTACTGAAGTGCCCGCATCTTCCGGACCCTCAGCGAAGACCTGTACTGTGAAGGTGTACTGCATCAGCATTGAGAATACCATGAGCATAGACAGGAATTTCTTGAATCTAGGTTTCATTTTGTTTCCCCTTTCCTGTTCTAAGAAATGATTGGTATTAGCTTAAAGTGATAATTGATAACTAGTTAGTGGTGTAAGTGCCTCCGTATTGGATCGGCACTTGGTTTGTATACGCGGTCTTAAGTGATGATGTTCATTTAACATCTGAACCGGCAAAGAATCTTGATGATTGGTGCTTTCATGTTCATGCCCTCCCTGCACGCTTTTGATTTATGAAGATTTAATTATTGATCTGTTAGATGGGACCCGGAATCCTTCATGCCCGCCAGGGTGAGTATTTCCCTGTCCCTTTCTGTAGCTATATGATAGCATTCATTTCGTCACGAAGACCGTCATTATTATAAGAAATAATGACGAATTTAAATCATATACGTGACTTTTTACTTGGAGTCAGCCTGTTTCCTCCTTTAACTGGCATTTAGCGTACGCTAAGCCTGTAAAGCAGGATCCACACTTCCCTTGTGATCCTTCACCTTCGTTATCCGGGTTGCCGCAGCTCCCGGTCCATATTGCTGAATGTAAAGACATGCAGAATACCAAGTGCATAACGCATACAGTTCACCCAGGAGCAACGATGCCGTAGGCAGACGCCGGATGTGCATGGCACGTCAAGCGCGTCTCCACTTTCAGGTGGACTTCGGCAACATCAAGCTTGCCTTCCCCTTTCAGGTGGACTTCGGCAACATCAAGCGTGCCTACCACTTTCAAGTGGACTTCGGCAACATCAAGCTAAGGGATATCTGCCAGGATCTCCCGTTTGCTCTCTGTAAGCTGAGTTGCAGCGACCTTAACCAGTGGGACATTCCCGCATATGTTCCTTCTGAACCAGCCTGCAGAATCAGGCTGACTTCAAACTGGATACATCGGACCGGATGTTCCCTGGCCAAGACCGCAACGCCAAAGCTTCCAGAAGCTGCATTGCTGTCATGCTTGTTATTCTTGATTGAAGCATATCATTATTATCGTCATTATATTCGTCATTAGTAATATATATCGTGACGAAATATTAAATATTTTTTGACGACTATGCTATTTTTTGTTCTAGACGCCTTGAGGATCCAGTCCAGGTGCTATTTTCAACGGAAAGAGCTTCAAAGGACGGACTTTGGATAACAGTCTTCGGATAATGCATATCCGGCCTATTTTGATAGAAAGGAGTATTTTAGTAATACAACTTTGCTGAAATCATTGAATCTGGAGTACTTGCCCAGCAGAGCAGTTGTGCCTTCTCGGATTCCAGGTTTATCTGTTAGGGGTAATTTGCCCGATTTAGGAAAAAACCACTACAAAGTTAGTGGTCCATGCCCGTTTTTCGCGTCCTGACCACCAACACCTTGCTGTATCTGAGCATTGCGTTGATCCGTCCTATGAATCAAGTACTGCAAAATCATCGATTTCAGCGGAAAAGGATTACTTTAGTAATCCAACTTTGCTGAAATCATTGAATCTGGAGTACTTGCCCAGCAGAGCAGTTGTACCTTCTCGGATTCCAGGTTTATCTGTTAGGGGTAATTTGCCCGATTTAGGAAAAAACCACTACAAAGTTAGTGGTCCATGCCCGTTTTCATCAATCTGACCACCAACACCAATGCTGCAGCCTTGACTCCGACCCACCTAAAGCTCGCACACTGAATCAGATCAACAAAAAAAGAGCGCGGATATTCTCCACGCTCTCGCCTGATCTGGATTATTAATCCAATCATATTAGTATGTGTTCAGTTCAGATTAATTCTGTTCCCATTATGCTAATGCCATCTGTGGCTCGGAATTCTCTATTCGTCCAGATCTTCCGGTCCAAAGCTCTCAGGCAGCAGCTGATCCAGAGTGAACTCCTTGTAATCATATGCTGACTTTGCACAGATTATAGGGAAGGTCTTCGGATCGCCGCAGAAGTCTCTCATGACCTGGCGGCAGACTCCACATGGTGTGCAGTAGTCGTGCTCCTCGAGATCCTCTGTGTCTGCTGCATTGAGTCCGCCGACTATAGCGATGGCTGTGATGCGGCGGTCGCCTTCAGCAACTGCACTGAAGATGGCATTGCGCTCGGCGCAGATCGTGCAGGAAAGAAGTGAACTCTCAACATTTACTCCTGTGTAGATCTTGCCTGATGCTGTAAGAACAGCGGCAGCTACATTGTAGTGCGAGTATGGTGCGAATGAATTCGGGAGCTTGCTAAGAGCTTCGCGAATCAGCACCCTCTTCATATCATTATCAATAGTATAATCGTTCATAATTTGCCCTCTATCAGAACTCGAATCTTCTGTTGTCTTTGTCTACGAGGCCGGTTGCGACTGTGCAGCTGCGTCCGGACTGTGCAAAGTAGTTGGCAACGAGCTCAGTGAAGTCCTTCATGGCTTTGTGTACTTCATCGAGGTTGACGTCTGAGAATCCGTCGATCGGGTAGAGTACTGCGGAAGTCTTCTCGGTCATCTTGCCGACTTCGCTCTGTCTCCAGGTCCAGCGGCGGGTCCTTACTTCGTGACCGCTGACATAAACAACTTCGCCCTCTTCAGGGTTATCGAATTCGCCCTCAGCAGCTCCGAATGGTCTGAAAGTATCTTCAGGGGTTGCAACTCTTACTTCAAGACCTGTGTCTTCAGCTCCTCTGCCGGTTCCGTCAGGACGTACGAAGGTGTACATGTCATGAGCTCCGATCGGCAGCTTGTACTTGAGGGAAATTGCATTACCAAGGTCAACAGCAGGGTTGATCGAAGGAAGTCCTTTGCCCTTAGCAAGGCGGTCCATCAGAGCCTCTGCTGCGCATGCGTATCTGTTAGGATTGATTCCGAGTGCGCGGAATGCTTCTCTGTACGGAACGACACACGGATCATTCTTAGCCTTGTTGCCTGACTCTGCAAAATAGTCGATCACTGCCTGAGAATTCTCTTCTAGCATCTTCTCGATTGCAGGATATTCCTTACTGTTGTTGATTCCTGTGACTGCGACAACTCCTACTACAAAATTCGGCAGCTTGTCGAATACTTCCTGGCTTACTTCGTAAAACATCTTTCCCTCCCTTACAAAATGTGGCAAGGGAAAGGTCCTGCCTCTCCTTGCCACTATTCGATAATTTGAATTTGTAATAACCGATGCTGGTGCAGATTATGCGCCGAGTGCCTCGTTAAGTGCTGCTGTCAGAGCTTCTCCGTCAAGTCCGTGAACCTGAGCTGCTGCCTCGATGGACTCACCCTGGGAAGCAGGACATCCGATGCACATCATGCCGTTAGCGAAGAATGTGCGAACGAGTTCTGGGTGCTCACTGATAACATCACCGATAATCATATCCTTAGTAATCATTGTTGTATTCTCCTTTCGTGCAAAGCCGATTATTTCGTTTAATTCCAGAGAAGATACTACATCCCCTGCGTGCGAATGTCAAGATGTAATTCCTATTTAGCTGGTAGGAAAAGAATCATCCGCTAAAGTGCTGCCTTGATGGCTGCGAGGAATTCGTCAAACTCTTCAAAAGCAGGGAACTGCGGATAGTCTGCCTTGATCTTGTCAGTAGTGCGGAAGAGGAAGCCTGCTTTGCTTGCCTCGATCATCTCAAGGTCATTGTAGCTGTCTCCGGCAGCGATGGTATCATAGCCAATAGACTGAAGGCCGCGGACAGTCGTTAACTTGGAGTGGTCGCAGCGCATCTTGATGTCTGCAATGTAGCCCTCGTCATCAATGACAAGCTCATTGCAGAAGATCGTCGGCCAGTCGAGCTGTTCCATCAGCGGCTGTGCAAACTGTGAGAATGTGTCGCTGAGAATGATGACCTGTGTGGTGCGGCGAAGCTCATCGAGGAATTCCTTTGCGCCAGGAAGCGGACGGATCTTGGCGATCGTGTTCTGTACATCCTTGAGCTTGAGACCATGCTCTCTCAGGATGCCCATTCTCCACTTCATCAGCTTGTCATAATCAGGTTCATCTCTTGTGGTTCTTCTGAGTTCAGGGATGCCACTCTCCTCACTGAATGCGATCCAGATTTCAGGGAAAAGAACACCTTCCATATCCAGACATACTACGTTCATATATCCTCCTTCTGCCGCATCCCCCAAGGCGGCCGGCTGTTTGAATTTTGAAATCTAATGAAAGAATTATACCATAGAAAAAGGAAGGGTTTGAAACAAAACTATGCCAAAATCCCTTCCTTATATAATTTGTTCTTAGTCGATCGGGAATCCGAAGTACGCAGGCTGATCTTCCGGGCCTGCGGTTCCAGCCGCGAGCATCGACTGGCATCTGCCATAGCCGGGTGTTCTGTATGGCAGCCTCTCCAAGCCAAAGTATCCTGCGATCATCGACGCGATCTGGATATCTATCTCATATGAGAAATCCGCTAGCACAGGATTGACAAGGAGCTCTGTCAAAGCCAGTTGTGAAGGCTGTCCGCCCTCTTCGGCAGGTTCGCCCTGAACAGCAGCGATCGCATCTCCGCCATTGATGACAAAGAGACCATCACCTTCAAGGCTCTCGGATTTAACGAAATCAATCATTCTCTCGCTCAGCTCGATATGTGCTGTCTCAGCAAGGAACGCCTCACGGTATCTGTTGTACATTGCAGCTGATACCGGGGTCATATTGATCCCCGGATCGAACGGGCCATTATCTTCCCCATCTATGTCAGCTTCAGGCCCGAAGTCTTCGCCCCATATCATGACATCATCGTCATCATCGAAGGCAAGCTCCATAAGCTCATCATCCCCGGCATCAGGTCCGCTGAATGCGATTCCGTGATTTGCGAAGAAGTGCTGCTTGTAACCGAGCTCCGAGTAGAAATCCTCCAGTGATCTCTCTGCCGGACTTACGATCGATATCCCGTCATATTCAAGGATCACAAGATCTCTTACGTATGAAGTAAGCCTGCCCGCAAGCCCGAGCCCTCTGTACGATGGATCCGTGCAGATAGCATAGCTTACATAAACAGGTCTTCCATCGAGCTCCGCAGCTGAGAAGGCATCGCTCTTGCCAGAGGCATCTTCCTCTTCCCAGCCAAGCTCCTCTCTGAGAGATTCCGGTATCCTGTAAGTTCCGCACTTATAGCAGGTGAGCGCCGAAATGACTTTGCCCTCATCATTTGTGATAATGAATCCTGCGATGTCATCGCCGAACGCACGGTACATATTGTCTACATAAAAAGGCTCGTCGCCGAAGACCTCGTGCCACAAAGCGCGAAGTCCCTCGTACTGAGCCTTAGTCTGAACCAATTCAATTCTGCAGTTATCAGTATTCATGGCTTGTTATTTCTCTGTTGCAAAGTATTTCATAAGAAGAATATCCGGATGGTAGCTCTCCTTGGCGCGGCGCAGTCCCTCAAGTCCCATATCTTCCTCGCGGTTGAAATACTGGATGTCCGGGAACTCTGCGTGAATCAGTCTTGCGAACTCTCGGTTGACCATTGTATAAGCGCCAGGAGCTCCCGGCATAGCCTTCTCGAAGTGAACGTCAAAGACTTCCTCGTCGAGTTTGGTACCTGCTGTGAAAGCGACAGGTTCGCCATTCTGATACAGCAGTCCGCCGATGAACCCGAGCTCTGCATAATGATCGAACATCTCCTCGATCGCCTGAGCTTCCTTCTCAAGATCCGGGTCGTTCTTCTCCTTGTAGAATTCGTCAACGAAGGCGCGGGCTTCTCCAATCGATGACTTCTTGTACTCCTTCTCGACATCAGGGTTTCCCGAGGTAATGCATCCGCACTTACCTGCAGAGATGATGTGGAACTCCCAGTCACCATTTCGCTCAAAGTGCTTGATGTGATTGCGCTTGGATGACAAATGTCTGCCCGGAAGATTGCAGAGCTTGTCTACTGAGTAGACATAGTCCGCATTGTCCCTGTCATCGCTGATCTCGAATCTGTCGCCATAGAGCGGCAGGAATTCTGCCAGGGTCTTGTCAGTGAGTCCTCTGATGATAAGCTTGTTGCCCTTGGAATGCGCCTCTTCAAGAAGAAGCTCTATGGAAGGTCTTACATCTCCGTCCCCCTTTGGATATGCATAGACGTTCCACTGTGGCATGCCAACAAGGAATCTGGATCCGTTGAATGCGATCAGAGTTCTGTATGCCTTGCGCCACATATAGAGATTCGCAAAGCTATAATCTGCTCCGTGACATCCGCTGGCACAGATCTTATCATCGATTGCAGGCTTATCTGCCAGTTCCACTTCCTTCCAGTTGATCATAAAACCTCCGGTTCTTAGTTTGAAATGATGTTCGTAAGGATATTACTTCGACTCTTTTAAGTCCTTGAATTCTATGACTTCCTTATCTTCCTGTGTATCTGCAAAGAATGCAGCGCCTTCTTCGGATTCAATGCTCTCAGATGCAGGATCCTCATCCTCGTCCTCATCCTTCTTAGCAGTCTCAGCCTTAGCAGCCTTAGCTTCGAGCTTTGCAGCCTTCTTGGCTTCCTTAGCGTCAGAGAGTTCCTCGTCTGTGAGCCAGTTAGCAGGGTCTGCCTTCCTTACAGCATCAAGGATGAATCCAGCCATGCAGATAAGAATAGAAGATACGAACGGCATGAGGCAGTTCTGCATAAGGTATGTAACGAATTCTCCTGCCTGTGGTGCCATGTCGTATGAAGCATAATAATCAACGATCGTTGCAACGGTTGTTGATCCGACATAGATAGTGTATATCATCAGCAGAGCTGCGATTACATAGCACACTATTGAAATAGGTGTTCTTCTGTACTTCTTCATCTTAATAATCCTCTTTTCTATATTTCAATATATAATTTACAGTCTCCAGTCGACCGGTTCGACGCCGTTATCTGCAAGGAAGTAATTGCTCCTTGAGAAGTAACGTCCGCCAAAGAATCCTCTGTAAGCGGAAAGCGGACTCGGATGCGGTGCCTGGATTATCAGGTGACGCCTGCCGCCGGATTCTTCCTGAGCCCTCAGAATGAGATCCTTCTTCGTTCCTGCATTTGCACCCCACAGGATGAAGACCAGCGGTCTCTCTCTCTTAGCCAGCAGCTCGATCACTCTGTCTGTGAACTGTTCCCAGCCTTTGCCTCTGTGCGAACCTGCCTGATGAGCCCGGACCGTCAGGACGGTATTGAGAAGCAGCACCCCTCTCTTCGCCCAAGGAACGAGGATACCGCTGACCTGCACGCTTTGCCCTGCATTGTCCTCAGCAGGCAGAGCTCCGGATGCGGAGATATCGCCGTAATTGTCGCTCTCAAGCTCTTTGATTATGTTGACAAGCGACGGCGGCTCGGGAATGTCATAAGGCACGCTGAACGAAAGGCCCTGTGCCTGACCTGGCTCATGATAAGGGTCCTGCCCGAGTATGACGACCTTGACATCTTCGTAAGGCGTGAGCCTCAGCGCATTGTAGATGTCATCCGCCGGCGGGTAAACCGTGCCGTCTCTATATTCATTAACAAGAAACGAGCGAAGCTCTCTGTAGTATGGCTTATCCCATTCGTCCTTGAGTCGCTCGTCCCAGTCGTTGCCAATGTTGATCATAGGTCTGTCAGCATTCCTATTTGCTCAGCAGGTATTCAGAACCCTGCTCGTCTCTGAGGAGCATTACGCCCTCTTCATCTATGGATCCTGTGAGAACCAGACCTTCCGTGCCGTATGTGATAGTGATAGTGCCGTCCTGTGCCTGAGTCCATGTGCCCTCAAGCTCTTCACCCAGAAAATCTACGACGCATGCTCCGCTCTTCTGAAGCTTGACTGAGCCAACGGTTGAAAGTCCGAGGCTTGAAGCATCTTCCTGAGTCATAATCACATCACCGGCTGTTACCTTGTCTATCTTCCAGAATCCTACAGGTCCGCTCTCGCATGCAGCAAGAACGAAAACCATGCAAGTCATAATAAGTGTTGTTAAGAATTTCTTCATCTGGCGCTTCTTTCTAATTGTTATGAATAGTTCACTCTGATGCGCCCGATTGAAGACACATCCTGAGAATTATATACTTTCCCGACCGATAATACCACGGGTTGATTCGATTTTTTTGATAGCGAGGTGAATTATTGTCGCACATATGATGCCAACCAGCAGTCCGCAGAGTACATCTGACGGATAATGCATGCCAAGGTAAAGTCTCGACAGTCCTATGAGCAAAGCGAGCACAACTCCTGCTATGCCGAATTTGTGCATAAGACGCGGATCAGCACCTGCGCCCTTCCATCCAAGGCATGGCACTTCGTCGTAGGATCTCATCAGGCGGACCTCGTCAGAACCTTCCTTGCGCACCTTGTGTTTGACAGGCATGGTGCTGATAAACATCGCCCATGCAGGTCCCATCGCATTTGCCGAGTGTCCGCTCGGGAATGACGAATCCCCAGGAGGCGGCAGCATAGCGTTGACTGCAGTGAAAGTGATCCACGGCCTCGTTCTGTCGATCAAAGGCTTGAGCACAAGATTGCAGCAGAGGAATGTGAACATCAGTGAAAGAGTGCACAGGATGCCAAGCCTTCTCGTGCGCTTGAAAATCAGGAGGAACAGGCAGACCGCTATCCAGAAATATCCGCCCTCTCCGAAGAAAGTGATTATCTTCATAATCGGCGTGAGCCAGTCAGCGTTCAGAGCATTCTGGATCGCAATAAGAAGATTGCCGTCAAACTGTGTAAAAGCTTCCATTTTATATTGACTCCTTGCAAATAATACGGCGGGGAAGTAACCCTCCCCCGCCAAGTCAGCTAGTTAAGAGCTATGAAGGTCAGCTGCTATTCGAACATTCCTTCCGGATAGTTGATGTATACCTTAGGTATTCTCAGATCGAAGCAGCATGTGATCTCGTAGTTGATGGTTCCGTTGATTGCAGCGAGGTCATCAGCGCTGATCTCCTCGTTGCCCTGCTTGCCCATGATAACGATCTCATCGCCGAGCTTGACATCAGGAACTGCGGATACATCTACCATGCACTGATCCATGCAGATATTGCCGACTACCGGGCACTTGATTCCGCCGCAGAGCACGCTGATCTTGCCGCTGTTGAGTCTTGAATAACCATCAGCATAGCCAAGTCCGATAGTAGCGATCTTGGTCTCCTTGTCTGATGTGAACTTGCGGCCATAGCTTACGGATGTGCCTGCAGGTACGGTCTTGAGGTTTACGATCTCAGCCTTAACAGTCATGACAGGCTTGAGGTCGAGAACTTTGCCCTTGAGATAGCCTGAAGGTGCGAGTCCGTAGAGGATGATTCCCGGACGGCATGCATCAAAGTGAATCTGCGGATATACCATGATGGATGCGGAGTTAGCGCAGATCTTCTTAGGGTAAAAGCCAGCTGCATTCAGCTTCTCGATGAATGCGTTGTAGTTACTGATCTGAAGCTCAGTATATTCTCTCTGCTCCTCGTCAGCTGTTGAGAAGTGAGTGATGACTCCAGGAACTGTGATGCCAGGGAGCTCTGAGAACTTCTTGAATGCCTCAACTGCCTCTTCTCTCTCTTCATCAGTGAATACTCTGAATCCGATACGTCCCATACCTGTATCAAGAGCGAAGAGAACTTTGACAGGTTCAGCACCTTCTGCAACAACTGCATCGCTGAGAGCCTTGACGTAGTCATAATGCATTACTACAGGAGTCAGATCATATTCGATAACTGTATCTACGCACTCAGCAGGTGTAAGTCCGAGTACTACGATGCTGCCTTCGATACCATCTTCTCTGAGGTTGACACCTTCCTCGAGAGTAGCTACAGCGAAGTGATCAACGCCGTTGTATTTGAGAACTTTGGCACACTCTGTAGCGCCGTGGCCATAGCCATTAGCCTTGATGACACCGATCATCGAAGGACATTCCATCTGGCGCTTGATCTCCTTGACATTGTGGTCAAAAGCAGACATATCGATCTCTGCCCAGACCTGTCTTAAAGTTTCCTTATACATAATATCCTCTCCTTACTTATACCCTGATTTGATTATACTTCTCAGGCTTAAATGAACCATAAAAAGCTCGTACATCCCATTAATTGTACGTTTAAATTGTACTCCACTCACCTTGATATATCAAGAAATGTGTGTTATAGTAGTTGGGCGCATAAGGCATAGCTGATATGCATAACACACTAAGTCTCGGTAGCTCAGGGGACAGAGCACCGCTCTCCTAAAGCGGGTGTCGGAGGTTCGAATCCTCTCCGGGACACCAACCAAAAAATGACAGGCTGCAAGCCTGTCATTTTTTTGTTGTTTGTTACGGAGAGGCGAGAACCTCCGAAGGAGGTACGTATACGGGTGTATGATGTCAATCACACTCCTCTATCCATTTCTATTGTGCTTCCACTTCTGGTCTTCGTTACTTTGATCTGCTGTGGTATGCTCTCCTTCAGTTCCTCCCGGTGGCTGATTATTCCTACGAGCTTGTGCGTATTGGAGAGGTTGAGCAGTATATCCATTGCGCTCTCGATCGACTTCCTGTCCAGTGAGCCGAAGCCTTCGTCAATGAAGAGTGCATCCATCTGCACGCCTCCGAGGTTGGACGAGACGGTGTCGGAGAGTCCGAGCGCAAGGCTGAGTGATGCCTTGAAGCTCTCTCCTCCTGACAGATTGCCTACCGGCCTGCGGTGACCTGTGTAATTATCCAGAACCTCGAGGTCCAGGAAGGTATTGCTCTTCTTGCCGAGAGAATCCTCCTGCCTGTACAGTTCGAACTGCCCGTCGCTCATAGGGAGCAGCCTGCGGTTGGCAGCTCTTATGATCCCATCGAATCCAGTTGCCTGAACGTACTGCTCCAGGGTGATCTTGCCGTTCCTTGTCTGCCCTTTGACAAGTTCATACAGAGTCCTCAGCGTCGTGCTGCTCTTTCTTGCTTTGTCGAGTACCGGTCTCAGCTCCTGGATGGTGTTCCTCTTATCGGTATTGATCTTGATCCTCGTTCCGATATCATTCGAATCAGATCTGACAGTCTCTACCGTATCACTTTTCTGCTTCACTTCCGCCTTCAGGACTTCAGTATCGATCAGCTCAAGTCCTTCAGCATCTCTGGACGCCTGCTCCAGCTGTGCCTTATTAAGTGATACACTGTTATCGTATTCGCTGACCGTCTTCTCGTTATCAGCTATTATTTCTTCCGGGACAATGAACATCTTAAGTTCATCTATATCCCTGAACTCATGCTCACTCATCAGGTTCTGTAATGTGCTCTCGAGCCGTGCCTCTTCTTCTGTAGTGTGTGTAAGATTGTCCTTCAGAGTCTTGATCTCGGCCTTCTTCTCGGCAACACTGGTGTCAGCAGACTTTCTCTTCTCGTCTGCTTCCTTGATCGCTCTGAGGAGAGACTCTGACTGCTTCTCGCATTCTTCCTTCTCTTTCTCCGCAGCCTCCCAGCTCTCAAATCCGAGTTCCCTGATTCCTTCAAGTGCAGTCTTTGCGCTTGCAATATCAACTGCTAGCGCCTGGAGCTTGTCTGCGTTATTCTTCTTCTCAGTATTCAGGGCATCGGTATCTTCGCCCTGAGCTTTCTCAAGGGATTCTCTGGATTCATCAAGGAGCTTGCAGTCAGATTCAAGCCGCTTCTTATCAGCCTGAACTTCTGTGAGTCTGTCCTTGATATGATCAAGCAGATACCTTGCCTGCTCGAGCAATTCCCCGATAGCATCCGGTGCGGATGCATTATTGGCATGTGGGCTCTCTGCGCACTGGCTGAATTCTTCTCTTATAGTCCGTTCTGTTTCCTCAAGCTCGGTCCTCGCGGTCTCTGCATTCAAGAGTGCTGTGTCCTTAGTGTTCCTGCGAGCCTCTTCATCGGCTTTGAGTTTGTTGAGCTCATCCTCGGTGATGCTCTCATCAGGGAGTCTCGCAGGCTCCGGATGATGGACTGATCCGCAAACAGGGCATTTCTCGCCTTCTACCAGTTTGCTCGCAAGAAGACCTGCCCTGCTGTCCTCGTAGAGCTTCTCTGCTCTTTCTCTTTCAGAGCGCGAGCTGTCATAATTGTCACTCGCCTCAATATAAGTCTGTTGCTTTTCCTGCAGAGCCTTCTTCTGTTGTTTCCATATCGCAGCTCGGTCAGTAGTGATTTTCTCAAGATCCGTCTTCAGAGATTCGAGGTCTTTCTCCAGCACAAGAACAGCGGAGAGCTCATCTGGTCTGGATTTGAGATCAGCTATGGTCTCCTTGCACTTGTCGATCCTGTCCTTAAGTGCGATCTCCTTATCGTCTATTGCCGTCTTCTCTTCTTCAAGATCCTTTTTCTGCTTCTCAAGGCCTTCAAGGCTGGTGCGAAGCTTGTCTCTCTGAATATACTTATCCTTGTCCCCGGCGATCCTGTCTGCCCTGAGTTTGAGTTCGTCTGCATCGCTCCGCCGTGACTCTGCTGCTTCAAGCAGCTCGGCAGCAGCCTTTGCAGCAGCTTCCAGTTCTGTAAGAGTCTTCTCGCTTTCAGTTATCCTGCCTGCAGCGGCCTTGTTGTCCCTGGCCTTAGCGGTCCAGTTGTTATATGTCGGAGCAATTGTATGGCTTGCTGTTTTCTGTCTGCCGGCAGCTGCTCTCAGCTCGTCTATCTGAGGACTCATTTCGCTGAGTCTGCCCTGCTCAGTCTGTAACGCCTCAACTTTATGGATAAGGCCATTATTGTACTCTGCGGTTGCGAGCCTTTCTTTGCATTTATCAAGATCATCGATCAGTGCAGTCAGTCTCTCCTGGATGGTTGCTCTGCTCTCTTCATCGGCTGCAACGATCCTGTCAATAATGTCGATGAAGTCCTGCGAGTTCCAGGCGCTTCTGGACTGAGCCGATTTGTCCTGCAGGTCCCCTAGTTCTGCCGCAAGTTCGCTCTCAGGCATTGCAGTAACATCGCCAAAATGCTGGACGATGCTGCTCTCGGTCTGGAGTCTCTCTCTGTCGCTTGCGTCCATCCGGGCTTTGAGCTTGTCCTCGATGGCCTTGTAATTGCCGGTCATGAAAATAGTCCTGAGGATCTCGGTTCTCTGGTCGGTCCTGGCATTCAGCATTTCCCTGAATTCGCCCTGCGCTATCATGGCAATCTGCTTGAACTGATTCCTGTCGATATGCAGAAGCTCCTTCACTGCTGTCTCTACCGGCTTCAGTCCCTCGATTGGCGCTTTGCCCTCTTCATAGAAAACAGCTGTAGCTTTCTGCAGTGTAGTGCCTTCTCCGCGGCTCTTCTTCCTCTCATATTCAGGTGTTCTGCGGACATGATAATCCTTGCCCTGATGTGAGAAGTAGAAGTCGACAAAGCTATTGGTTTCCGGTTCGGCATACTCGCTCCTGAGGTTCTTTGAATCACGGTAGCTGCCGCTTGTCTCTCCGTAGAGGGCATAGCAAATAGAATCGAAGATCGTGGTCTTCCCGGCACCGGTATCGCCGGAAATAAGGAACAGCCCTCTTTCTTCGAACTGATCAAATCTGATCTCAGGGACCTCCCCTGCATAAGGTCCAATTGCACTGATTATTAGTTTAATCGGCTTCATGGATGACACCTGCCTCTCTGGCTACTTCCATCATTATCCTGAGCTCTTCGTCTGTGATGTCTGTTCCGTACATCTTCTTATAGAAGTCTGATATGAGCTCATCGAAGGATTTGTTCTCTGTTGCCTCGAAGACGCCAAGTTCTTCGATCTCCTTAGTATGGGAGTTCTGATAATCTATCTTGACAGTATTAGGATAATACTGCTGGATTATGTTCATCGCATCATTGATTATCTCTTCATTGGTAAGAGTCACATACATGAAGTCATCAGTATCGGTGATGTTCTCGCTGGCAAGCAGCTGCTCCATCTTACCTGTAATATGTCTGAGATCTCTCTTAGGCCTGAGCGGGACCAGTTCGATATCCATATTGCCTTTCTCTTTCAGCGTGATGACCGGCACCGACTTTGAACTGCCCGCCTCGCTCAGCGAATACTTGAGAATCGACCCTGAATATCTTATGTTGTCATATCCGATCCTCTGTGGAGAATGCAAATGTCCGAGCGCGACATAATCGAAAGCCTTAAGGCTTTCGCAGCTGATTTTCTCAATGGTCCCGACATTCTGCACAGAGCCGCCCTCTGATCCGGCTATCGCAGGATCTGTTTCGCCTGTCACGAACTGATGCGCTATGAGAATATTACGGCTGTCAAAGTCTATATCCGCATGATCGATGACAACTCTGACAGCATCGTCGTATGAATTGATCTCTTCTTCAGGATAGAAGTGCCTGACCTGAGAAGCCTTGACAAATGGCAGCAGACAGATACTGATTTTCCCGAATTCGTCTTCGAGCTCGTATTTCTCTAAGGCTCCGCCAAAGCGTGACACGATGTGGATGCCCTTGCTTGAGAACAGCTTCCTGCCGTAATTCAGGCGGTCCTCGGAATCATGATTCCCGCTGATGATATATGCCTCGATGCCATTCTCAGCCAGCCGGCTGATGAAATAGTCAAGAAGACTGACCGCTGCTTCCGATGGCAGCGCCCTGTCATATATATCGCCTGCAAGAAGTGCTGCATCGATGTCTCTGTCCTTGATCAGTTCCAGGATCTGGTCAAGTATATACTGCTGGTCTTCAATGAGATTGTATTCTCCTAATGACTTGCCAATATGGAGATCTCCGAGATGTATGAATCGCATTTCGTATTCCTCGTATTTGTTTTCTCTTAATTTAGAATAATCTGCCTTTCCGACCTATTAATTATATCAGAATTCTGATGTGCCCTTCAGTTCTTTTGCCTACCCAGTCAGTCTGCCGGGCCTCATTTTCATTTAAAGAATTTTTACCTCATAGACGGGTATGACTTCCATGACAACGAAAAACCACCGGATGCACTTGCAGTTCCGGTGGTTTTTCGCATAGCAGTCCCAAATCAGATTTAATTGACTTTGATCTTGAGTGTCACGGTCTTGCTCAGCTTGCTGTAGCCCTTACCTTCAGCTGCGGTGACCTTGACTTTGAGCTTGTAGGTCTTACCCTTGACGAGTCCCTTCTTGACCTTGATAGTACCCTTCTTGGTAATGGTGATGTTCTTGTTTCCGGATACCTTCTTGAACTTCAGCGAAGTCTTAGAGCTATTGACCTTGAATGCCTTCTTAACTGAAATCTTCGTTGTCTTGTTTGCCTTGGCTGTGACTGTCTTGACCTTGACGGTAGCCTTCTTAAGTGCTGGCTGTGCTGCTGCAGGTGCTGTTCCTGCTCCTGCTGTAGGTGCTGTTACAGTTGAAGCTGCAGGCTTATCTGATGGAAGTCCTGTTCCGCCGATAGCGTCGAAGCTGTAAGTAGGGAGTGCTCCCATGCAGCTTGGTACATAGTTACCTTCCTGTGCTGTTGACTCGAACTCCTTCAGCTCCTGTACCATCTGATCGATGTATCCGAGAGCCTCCTTCTGAAGGTGCATGTTGAGCTCGGTTGCCTTCTGCTCTGCGAGGCTCTTGTCATAAGCAAGGATCTTCTTCATCTGTGCATCGATTGCAGGCTGCTGAGCGATCAGCTCCTTCTGATATGCTTCCCAGAAAGCCCTTACGCCTGCGCCATACTTTTCCCTTGCCTCAGCAGATCCAACAGTGAGTCCATCCTGATTGTCCCTGCCCTTGCAGAGGAAGTACAGTTCGAAATAAGCAGTACGATAATTGTTCAGCTCAGGATTATCGTAATTGTATGTCATTGTATCAGTACCGATCTTGTTCTCCTCGATCGTGTCTGTGATAAGTGCGTTATATCCAGGCAGATATACACCGAATTCGACTGGTCCGAGTGACTCCCACTGGATCACTGAAAGCTCTTCCGGCATGTTCTTTCTTGACTCAAACATGTGAACTTCCAGATTGTTGTCGTTACCGATACCAATTGAGTTGCCTGTAGATTCGGCTGCATAGTACTTGCCGCCTTCTCCACGGTATGCAAGGCTCTGGAGAACCTCATAAGTCGAATACTTCTCCTCGGATGGCTGCATGAAGTAGTCAGTATACTGTGACCATCCCTCTTCTGCACTGTTAGCGTATTCCTCGCCCATGAGATACAGATAGCAGTTGTAGAGACGCTTTGACATGCTGCTTGATGCTGAAGCATATGTGTCTGCGATCAGCATGTTGCCGTCCTGATCTGTTACGAGAGTTCCTGCCTCTTCAGCTACTGTATAAATATTGGAAGATGCGATAGTATTGCCGTCATCTGTGAGTGGTACATTAGAAGTAATGTTAGGCGATGTTCCGACCATGTTGTCCGGGCAAAGTACAGCTACTGCTACGTGTCCGGAGAGCGACTGTACGATCCATGCTTCCTTGCTGTCAATAATGGCTGTCATGTCACGGCCGCCTGCGCCATAAGTCTCATATATATCTACAAGGAGCTGAGCGCCTTCTCTTGCTGTGGATGCCTGCATCAGGATAACTGATGGGATATCCTCTTCACAGAGTCCTCCGGAAACCATTGGATCTACTCCGGTAACTCCTGTCCTTCTGTTGCCGACGATCTCTGCCTTGCCGCCTGACAGTGTTACTGTTCCGGATACGGCTACTCCCATTTCATTGGTGCCGGCCTGAGCCATCTCTTCATCTTCAAGTGTCAGATAATTGGTAGCATCCTTGACGAGAGTGTAGCGGTAAGTATGAGATGGATAAGGCATCTCGAATCCTGTGCTAACGCTCTTGTACATTGAACCTTCCTCATGGTCCTCAGCATCATGTACTGTATAGACCTTCTTATAGGTCTTCCATGAAGAGTCCTCTGATCTTCCGATGAAGGTGGATCCATTCTCAGTTGTCTCGCTGCCAAAGTAAATACCAGTGCAACCGAATGCCATCTGTGCGCTGGAAAGAACCATAACCAGTGCAATGATCAGAGACAAATACTTCTTGTGTATTCCCTTCTTCATCATAACTTCCCCCTTTGTTTCTAGTCTTTATTGAGTAATTGGTGAGATTCTAACACAGGGAAGAAGGTTTGTCACGCATATTTATTCAATTTTTTTAATATTTTTGCACTCTTTTTGAAACACGCTCTTCCCTTTAGCGGGCAGAGCTTTGATTTATGCCCAAATCTGTATATATAAAATGTATACTTACTATATCTTTTGTGTATATTTATTCACAGCAAGAGGAGACATGGGTCGGTTCTCTGTCTCCACACAAAAAGGTGACAGAGAACTGAACCCCTGTCTCCATTTCTTTGCTGTAATTCTGCTCTAGCCCTCCTGGCCTGAACCTTCTTCCTGCACCGGCTCTTCAGGAGTTGGTTCTTCTGGTTCCGGCTCTGGCTTGTCCTTCTTAGGTCCGACGAGAATATATCCCCGGCTATTTTTAGCTGTATCGTAGTAGAAGCTGCCCCCCGCAACGTTCCAGCTGTCGGTCTTGATATATGACAGCATATCCGGTACTGTCAGCCTGCCGCTCTTGACAAGCCCCTGATTTCCCCATGTCGAGGCACTCTTAAGTACGGAGTCTCCTATTACTACATATCCATTGCTGTCAATGCCAAGGAGGAGAAGTGTATGCGGAACTGATGAAAGGCCGCCTGCACTGCCATTGCCTATTGTCATGATGACAGGATTGCCGGTATTCAGCCATTCAGTCACCTCAGCAACCTTAGTCTCCTCAGGGGCATTATTGCTGCCATAACGGTACTGAACATCGTATGCATCGAGCACCTTGCAGATACCAGAGAGTGCAACCGGCATCTGCTTAGATGCCATGTTCACGGCAAACTCCTGAGGATTTGTCTCCATCAGTATATTCATCGTCTGATCAGGCGTCAGCTGGAGATCATTCATTGTGTTGAGGATGGTCGTCAGCGCGCATGTAGAGCAGCCATGTTCATCAAGATAATTGGAATATTCTGCGAAACCTGACGTCTGGTTGAACATCGTATATGATAATGTATTTCCAGCTGCGTTAGTCACTGTCGCAGTGGCTGTAGATGTTCTCGAGTTCGCCGGCAGACCAAATACAAGACCGTTATCTACATATGATGGCTTTGCCGGGATCGTAAGATCGAGGGTTCCTATTGATGAGCCCTTGAAAGCCTTCTTGTATGCCTTCTTGAGGTGCTTGCCCTTCTGCTTGCCCTTGGATGCTGTATATGTGACCTTGAGATTCTGCGAGGTGCGGGTCTTATTGAAGATCCATGTCCCTTCGCCGAATTTGGCCTTGGCATTCTTCCTGGCATTAGGGAATTTGACTTTGCCGTTCTTGGTAACGGATACGTAAGCCGCTCCGTTGACAGGCTGGACATTCACACTGACAGCAGCAGTCTTCTCAGACTTTGCCGGCAGCTTGAACTTCTTAGTCTTGCTCAGGCACTGTATCCCGAATCCGGATATAGTAAGTCTTGCCTGTGTCGGGGAATAGTCCGGCTCCCAGGTGTAGTCCATATATGCGCGGAAGTACTTCCTTGGTGTCTTGTACTTCCCGCTCCATTTAGTTCCGTAATCAGTTGCGGCGCTTACAGGTAATGTCAGCAGCATCACCAGTATCAGCGCGATAGATATCTTTCTCTTCATAGTACTCCCTTCTATCACATAAGAGAGTATAACTCGAAAGCCTCCGGCCATCCACAAAGCTCAATACATTTTAAGCTTTGTCTAGCCGCCGCTGACCAGCGAGAAGAATCCAACTACATCACCATCGTGAAGCTTGCGGGACAGAGGAGTACGTTCACCATTCACACTAACAAGAAGCAGCCTGGCCTTAGCCGGGCTGCATTTGATTATCTTAAGAGCATCTGCTACAGTGCTGCCCTCCGGAAGCTCTGCCCATGATCTTGCGTCAAGAGCGCTCCGGTCGCTGCCTGCAGGAGGAATAATCTTAACCTTCATAGTCTGCTGTCATATTGATGCAATCCATTGGGCAGCTGGTCGCGCACATGCTGCAGCCAATGCATCTGTCATTAACTATTTCCGGGAAATTGTTCTTGTATTTGCCGGATTTGCCTCTTCTTGTAAGGTCTATGGCTCCGACAGGACATGCCTGCACACAGATGCCGCAGCTTACACAATTATCATAATGGAAATGCGGGTATTTCTTAACTGCCATGATCACACCTCCATAAGTTTGCCTATTCCGAGGCTCTCTACCGTCTCAGGCAGAGGTTCTCCGGTCTTCTCGTCCCAGCCGAATGCCTTCCAGTGCAAAGCGATCTGCTCTTCTGTCTTGAGTGTGACGTTCTTGAGCGGTCCCGATGAAAGAGGCGGTTTGCCGAGCATTCTCTTAGGCAGCTTGACATCAGCAGGTGCATAGCCGTGCTTGACATTGAACATCTGCCTGATGGTCTGGATCCTTGCGCCGATCTCCATATAGTGATCGCCGTCATAGTCCCAGCCTGCTGCTGCGTTGATGAAATCGACAGTCTTGTACATGTGTACGCCCATCATCTCCGCATAGTAACATCCGCCGATACCATCGAACAGCATCGAATAGCAGGCATTTGCTTTGGATATATAAGCCATCGTATCTGTAGGCTCGAGGTCCTCGCCCTTCGAGTGCATCGTTGCAGGAGGCGCCCATGAACAGATATCGCAAAGCGACATTGCGCCGTACTGAATCGACATTCCTATCGTATGCTTGCCAGGTGCCGGCTCAGCTGCCATGTGTATCGCGAGCTGAGGGTCATTCCTGGTGTCGTGCATTCCAGGCTCCTGTCCGCCGACATGCATCGCGAATTCCTTGCCGCCGTACTTCTCAGAAGCTCTCTTGACTCCATCCGCGAGGTCATTTCCGAAGCCGTCGCGGTTGATCATCTTGTTGACGAGGGCGATCTCTGCCTCATAATTGCCCCATGTCAGTTCAAGTCCATCGGTCTGCTCCTTGGTGAGGATGCCATTCTCGTAGCACTCTATCGCCCAGCAGACTGTGTTGCCTGCAGAGATCGAGTCCATGCCAGCTCTGTTGAGCAGCTCATTGATATGCAGAACTGAATTGAGGTCGCTGTTCATAGCCAGTGGACCAAAGGCCTGCAGTGTCTCGTACTCAGGCTTGTGTGTGTCATAGAATTCGGTGCTTGCGATGTCGCTGAGGTCCAGTCTTCCACCGCAGCCGAGAGGACATGAATAGCAGTGGTACTTGACCTCTTCGATCTTGTTGATCTTCTCAGGGTTGTATGCCAAAGCCATCTTGAGTCCGCCGCCCTCAGGTGTTCCGACGCCCCAGTTCTTGAGAGGGCCGTCGCCGCTCATTACGGCCATCGGTGTATTCGACGGAGTTCCCCATTCTTTGAACAGCATCGGTGTCAGCGAACCATCGAGTGGAAGTGTTACAGGGGATTTGCCCATGCCTATGCCGCCTATAGCGAGCGAGCCGCCAAGTCCCTTAGGAACACTGATCTTGTGGATCTTGCGACCAAGCTCCTTGGAGAGAGCCTTCACTTTGGCATGATCTGCGCACTTGATCGGCTTGCTTCCTGCCAGTACGATAGCTTTGAGCTTCTTGCTGCCCATAACAGCTCCGACACCGCTCCTTGCAGCTATTCTGCCGCCTTCATTGCAGATGCCGGATATGAGTGAAAGGTTCTCACCAGCCCTGCCTATGACTGCTATGCGAGGGATCTTGCCACCGGAGTGAGCCTCTCTCAGCATGTTCTCTGCATCGACAGCATCGACGCCCCAGTATTCCGAAGCATCTCTCAGCTCAGCCTTCTTGTTGTCACAATACAGGTAGACCGGTTTGTCGGAGATGCCTGAGAAGAAAATCGCATCATAACCGCACTGCTTGATCGCAGGCGAGAGATATCCTCCGCAGTTCGCATCGCCCCAGCCGCCTGTGAGCGGGCTCTTGCAGACTACGGTCCATCTGCCTGTCATCATTGCGCCGGTTCCTGTAAGAGCGCCTGAGCAGAACCCCAGGATGTTGTCAGGACCCAGAGGATCTGCGCCTGCAGGTATATTCTTGTAAAGGTACCATGCGCCGAGGCCTTTGCCCGAGAGGACTGCCTCATATACTTCGTCAGGTATCTTCTCTACAGTTGTCGTTCCTGTCGTCAGATCTACTCTGAGTACCTTCCCCATACATGAAATCATAACTGTGTTCTCCTATATTGATTCATTGGAGGCATCTTATCTGTTCTTAGTCTTCTGTGATGTATTTGTTTACTACAGTCTTGTCGAGTTCAAGATATTCCCCCTGACACTCCTGCAGTCTCTGATAGTGTGGCATTGTGCGGTGCAGTGCATGAGCCTCTACATCCTTCCACTCTTCATACAGGAAGAGCGCATTCTCATCAGCAACTGATCTGTAGTATCTATAGGCGCGGTTGCCTTCTTCTTCCAGTGAGCCAACGCGAACGCCTTCTCTCTCTGCCATTTCCAGAAATTCTTCTCTCTTCCCTGGCTTGCATGTGTAAAATACGTTGATTACAAGCATAATACCCTCCTTGATTATTGTGTTATCTTATTCGTTTTGCCTCATTGTGTATATTATAGTGTATGAGATTCACCTTTTCCACATGAATCGAACGCGTTCTTCATCCTGGGAAAGTCACTAAGTTCCTGAAGTCTGCTTCCGTTCATTGTCCTATGCCCTTCCGTTCCATGTCTCTGACCAAAGCGAGCTGCGCTCTGCATCTCGCAAGATTCTGCGCCGGATGATCTGTCTTGAAATATGTGTCCCCCTCAAGATAGTCCGTGAGGAATCTGATCCCGCACTCCAGCGTCATGATCTTCGCACCAAAGGCCAGCATGTCCCGCTCTGTCTGAGTCAGCTGTGGGAATCCTTCGATGAATCCCCTGTGAAAAGCGTGATACAGATCAGGATCCAGTCTGACTTTGTCCGGGTTGCCTTCATCCTCCCGGCCGGTCGATGCGCCTGACCTTATCGCGTCGCCAAAGTCTGTTACTGCGAGCCCCGGCATTACGGTGTCGAGATCGATCACACAGATAGCTTTGCCCGATGTACTGTCAAACAGGATGTTGCTCAGCTTGGTGTCGTTATGAGTTATGCGAAGAGGCAGCTCACCCTTTCTTACCATCTCTGCAAGCACATCCACATCCTGTTCCCTGTCCCTGATGAAACGAATCTCTTCACTGACCTCAGTTGCACGGCCCATTATGTCCACATCGAATGCTCTCATCAGGTCATTATATCTCCGCCGCGTATCATGAAATCCCGGAATCGTCTCGTGCAGCTCCTCCGCCGGGAAGTCCGCAAGCCTCTGCATGAATTTGCCATAGCCAAGCCCGGTCTCATACATAATATCCGCAGCGTTGCAGCTTGCGGCACTTGCGGATTCACATGTAAATGTGCCGTCTATATATGTGATCATCCTCCAGCAAGTCCCGTCAGAATTGCGGTAAAGGGTCTGTCCTGCCTGAGGTGAACTGCCTTCTGTATCGCGCAGCCTGATCACTGTGAAAGTCTCTCTGTCAGGGTCACCGCCTTCAGTTTCGATCTTATTCTTCAGATGATCAGTGACCCTTGTGATATTCTCCATCACTTTATCAGGCTCGCTGAAAACCCCGTGATTGATCCGCTGCAGTATATACTTGCGCGTGCCGGCGGCTCTGTCACCAGCCTCCGCCCTGCTTGTTACAAGATATGTATCATTGATATGCCCATTGCCGATAGGTTTCGCCTCAGCAGGCACACCATCTACATTGAAAGCAGATGCTATCTCTATTAATTCTTCAATTGAATGACGATCCATGCTACTTCCCATCTAATGCTCGTCTACGAACGTCTGTATTGCTGCTGCGGTCTGCTCTGTCTGCTGCTCCTTTGAAATGGCCGCTGTCCCATCGCCTTCCTGTTGTCCGTAGCTGCCAAACTGCGCATGATTGCCGCCTGCGAGAACTATTTCCGTAAAATCATCCGGCCAACGTCCTTCGCTGCCGGCCTCGTCGTACTTCTCCATGTTAAGCACGCCATCGCTGTCACCATAAACAGACAGCGCAGGAGTACTCAGTTCTCCGGTCGGATATGATGCCAGGAAGATGATGCCATTCCAGAGCCCGCCAGTTGAATCTGACTGCTCAGCTTCAGTCTCTTCTGCGAGCATTGATGCTGCAACGCCTCCCAGAGAATGTCCCGCAAGGAACCATTTCTGATATGTGTCTGCGCCTTCAGGCAGAATACTTCCGCTCTCGATCTTGCTGCGGAGGTCCGCAGCCATGTCTTTGCCGGCGAGGGCAAAGTTCAGAGGCATTTTGCATAGGATGCAGTCTGTGCCTGATTCTGCGAGCTTCTTCATCAGAGGCGCATAGGCAATTGCCTCGACCTTGGCTCCAGGGTAGAAGATCAGGATGTTCTCCGTGCCTTCACCGTCGAAGAAATAGAAGTCTTCGTCCTGCACTTCTTCAGTCTGAACTTCTTCAGACTGTTCGCCTGCTGTTACCTGCACGGCATCGGTGCTCTTAAGTGCGCTATATGCTGCTGCATCTGCGTGATAGTATGTGCCAAAGTATACGATGATGACTCCGATCAGCACTGCAGTCTGCGCCAGAGTGTTGACAGCCTCCTCGATCCAGTTCGATCTCGCGCTGGCATCCATGTGCGCGCCAAGATAGCCCATCAGGCACATCCCGGCAAATCCGGTCAGGAAGAATATCCATGCCGGATGCATTGTAAGGCCATGCCAGAGGCCTGCGAGCGTGCCGCCTGCAGGATCGGCTATTGCCGCTATGATCACTGACAGCAGCATAATGCCAAAGCCGCCGGACATGAGGATCCAGAAGGCTTTGGTGAGCCAGGTCACATCCTTCTTACGAGTCACGATAATCAGCTTCCAGATGACCTTGGAGAGGCCGCCAGCGAAGGCGGACAGCACGCCGATGAGGAAGACCTGGCTTCTGAACATGGTGTATATTACTATCCCGCTGAGCAGAAAAACTATAACTGGGACTGCATCAAAAAGTGCCAGTCCCAGCGTGTATGATTTGTATTCTTCTTTGATTGTAGTGTTATTACTCATTCTGTTGTGTTATTCCGGTTTCTTGCGGCCGCACGCGACGCAGAACTGGCCGTGGTTCTCTTTGCCGCAGTCAGGGCAGAACCAGCGGACCGGGCGTGCTTTGCCGCACTTTGCGCAGAACTTGCCCTCGGTGTTGATGTGTCCGCACTCGCACTTCCAGGTGTCGGCCGGAGTCGCAGCAGTATCTACGCTGAACAGGACATCCTCCTCGCCTTCAGTGAATGAATACTTGGAAGGGATCAGAGCAGCCTGGAGCTTGCGGCCGAGGAGGGCCATTCTCTTGTATGCGTCTGAGTCCTTGCCTTCAGGTCTGTTATTCGAGTCGCTCAGTTCGAACTTGATCTCTTCGAAGTATGGCGACTCGACCCCGATGTGAGGGACGAATTCATAAGTATAGCTGTACTTAGGCGGGTCAAAGCTGACCTTCGACCCGTCTTCAGCTTTGTCGTACAGTTCTTCTTTGTGCTCTCTGACCTCAATGTCGCAGGTGTCGACCATGTCCCGTGTGATGAGATCAGGGTTCTGATCGCGCCAGTTCGAAGCTTTGCTGATGACAAACTTGCCGCTGCCGGATTCGATGTAGACCTTGGTCTCGTCTCCGATGATCACATCCGGATTGAAGGTCCTGAGGTGAACCATATTCTTCTCACGGTAAGCAAGCTGCTGTTCGATCTCTTTGACAGAAGTCTTCTTGCGTCCGGTGAAGAATGGCGAAAGCTTACCCGAGCAGCTCTTACAAATGGTGCCGTCCTCGAGTTTGACGGCTCCGAGCAAACCGATTTCCTTGCCGCAGATGGCGCAGGATTTCTTATCAAAGAGTCCCATCTTGCTACCTCCTTCTTCTAGTTGTGTTGTGATTCGTGAATCTGATCTGTCAGAAGTGTATTACTTCTCAGAGAGATACTTATCAATGGATGCTGCTGCGAGTTTGCCTGCGCCCATAGCCGAGATTACAGTTGCAGCTCCGGTAACAGCGTCTCCGCCGGCATATACTGCCTCACGTGAAGTCAGGCCGTCCTCGTTGACTACGATGCCGCCTCTTCTGTTGACCTCAAGGCCTGCTGTTGTGTTCTTGATCAGCGGGTTAGGGCTTGTGCCGATAGCCATGATGACTGCATCTACATCCAGCTCGAACTCACTGCCCTCGATAGGTACAGGTCTCCTTCTGCCGGATGCATCAGGCTCTCCGAGCTCCATCCTGATGCATCTGATGCCTGTTACGAATCCGTTCCTTGGGTCGCGCGGATCATCAGGATTGTTGTATCCGAGGATCTCGACAGGGTTGTTCAGAAGTCTGAAGTCGATGCCCTCTTCCTTGGCATGCTCTACTTCCTCTGCTCTTGCAGGGAGCTCCTCCATCGATCTTCTGTATACTATA
>JAFWHB010000005.1 GCA_017512145.1 Mogibacterium sp.
ATCGTGGATGCGTTGCTTACGTGTCTCCTGAGAGGCGAACACATGCGCAGAAACATAGTTGCATGCAGCTGTATATGCATGCATTGTCCTGATAAGGAGATCTATTGTCTCTTCATCGGGAAGTATTTGCACTTTGGAGGTGAGGGTGATGTGCATGGCAGCTCCGTGGAGTATGTGCAGTCAACAGAAAAGAACTTATGTTCGTATTATATCACGGAACCCCAGTTTTTTCAAGGGATTGAGCGCTAGAATATTCCGCCAAAAATCGCCATTTATCGCTGATTATCGCTGATTTACGAACCTTACGAACGGGTCTGTTGCCCCGCTATTTTCAAAGTTTATTACTAAATCTATACTTTACTATTATGCGAAAGGAGGCAAAGGCAATTCCTCCCCTACTTGTAGAAGATAGGGGTATCCTTGCCTAATATTTGATGAATATTGAAAAGTATTGTCTTGTTTATTCACTGGTCCGGCTGCCGCTCTACAGCAGTTTAACCAGGCAGTCATATGTTATCTCGTAGATCGACTGATATTTATAATCGATTTCCGCCTGTTTCATGGCTTCTTTCTGCTTGGCTGTTACCTCTGCATAAGGATAGATGCCGAACATGAACGGGAAGAATATATACATCACCTGTTCAGCTTCTGCCTCACTCATGCCAGAGCAGTGTTTCCCGAGGATCTCTCTGAACAGCTTCAGAGACTGTCCATATGCTCTTTTGAACGATGCAAGCAACTCCTCACGGCTGTTCTCTTCCATGTCAAAGTTGTTCATCGAGAGGAGCTTGAGAAGCTGTGCTCTTCTCTCAAGGGACTTTGCTATCTGCTCAGCAAGCTCCTGGCCGGCATAGTCCTTTTCACTATTCAGGATCTTCTCAAGATCTGCATTCCATCTGTTGTATTCACGTTCGAACAGTGCAAGAAATATTTCTTCCTTGGTGTGGAAGTAGTTATATATCGTCGGTCTGGAGAAGGATGTGACATTGCTGATCTCTTTGAGAGTAATGTCCTTGAAGCTCATCGTCTGATACAGCTGCTCGCATGCACCCACGATTTCTTCTCTTCTCTGTGCGATGATTTCCGGAGTTCCTTTGAACATGATATTTCTCCTTTCGCAGGTTGACGCCATGTCAACAATTGCATTATACGCTTGTCTTGACACAGCGTCAACCACTTGTTTTCTATTTGTTCTTTTAGGTTTTCTGATAACAGAAAAGAGCGTTTTTACGCTCCCCGCGAAAAACGCTCTTTTGATTTCCGGCTCACCGTTTTCTCTTTTTTACAGGGCATCCGGCATCTGAGCCGCATTATCCTCCGGCTTTACTGCGCCAAATGCTTTCCCGATCATTCATAACCTTCTCAGGAGACAACATGTTTCGATGTGGCTGGTCCATGGGAACTGATCTGTGATACTTACCTTCGCCAACTCAAATCCGTTCTCTGTCAGGTATTTCACATCTCTTGCGAGTGTGCCCGGGTCGCATGAAACGTATACTATGCGTGATGGCTCAGCCTTCACCACTGCCTCGAGCAAAGCCTGGTCGCAGCCTGCCCGCGGAGGGTCGAGGACCGCTACATCTACTTTATCGATACGGATCTCAGGCTCGCGCTCTACTCTCTCGTTGACCTCGTTCCACTTGTATAGCTTGGCAAGGCCCATCATGCCAGGCAGTTCTTCCTCCGCCTTGCCGCATATATATCTTGTATTGATAAGTCCATTGATGACTGAGTTCCTGTTGGCATCCAGGACTGCAGGCTTAACAGACTCAATACCTATGATCCGGTCTGCCTTGTCTGCCATCCATATACCGATCGTTCCGACTCCGCAGTACAGGTCAAGGACTGTCTCGCTGCCTGTAAGAGCCGCGTACTCGAGAGCCTTGTCGTACAGCTTTGGCATCTGCTCAGGATTGACCTGATAGAACGACTGCGGACTGATCTCAAAGTTCAGCATGCGGCCATCATCTCTTATGACCTCTTCTGTGATCGTAGGCTTGCCGGCGATGATCCTGCACTTGCCCTTGTGGATCACTGCGACAGATTCGAGGCTGAACGTCTCTTCATCCTCAGGGTTCAGACTGTATACCGCAGAATCCAGCATCTCAACGAGAGTCTCTATCTGCGGGATCTCTTTCTTCTCGGATTCAAGAACGGCCATTACTTCGCCGGTTCCGAATGCTGTTCTTACCGTCAGCTGTGTTATGCAGCTAAGTCTGGTCTTCCTGAGAAAAGCTCTCAGCGCGTCGGCGCATACCATGGCTGCGTCAGTCTGCAGCATGCAGTCATCTATGTCTATGACAAAGTGGCTCTTACCTTTGACAAATCCGACTTCTCCGTGCGGTCCGACAGCGAATACCGCCTTGTTGCGGTAGTACTCCAGGGTATCTGCTCCGATGAACTCATCGATCACAGGATCCTCTATCCCGCCAAGTCTTGCAAGCTTGTTTATGACCTGCTCTGTCTTGAGTCTCTTCTGTGCCTCATACGATAGCTCCTGAAGGGAGCAGCCTCCGCATTTTCCGGCGTATGGGCACTTAGCCTCTATCCTGTCCGGCGACGGAGTAATGATCTCTGTCATGACAGCTTCGGCTGAGGTCTTCTTGACCTTGGTTACGCGTGCCTTGATCTCATCACCCGGCACACCGCCTGTCACGAATACGGCAAAGCCCTCATATCTTCCGAAGGCTCTGCCGTCATCGAGCATATCTTCAATTACTATATTAATGATCTGTCCTTTTTCCATTTATATAACCTCTTTTTCGGCTGCGGCTTTGATCTTGGCGAATCTCTTGCTGACGGCTCCTTTTCCTACCGGCGGAGACAGCAGCTCACCGATCTCCGTAAGGCTTGCCGCCGGTCTCTGAAGTCTCAGCACAGCGACTTCCCTGAGTGGGACTGCCAGGCCGCTGAGGCCGGCTCCGCTCTCGAGCAGCTTCTGCAGTTCTTCTGCACCCGCAGCGTCATCACTGTCAACGTCCACCTTATAACCTTCGGCTCTGAGGCCTGCGAGCTGGATTTTCCTGATCCATTCGCGCTGCTCCTCGGCTGCCGACAGTGTCCTGTCTACATTTGCTGTGTCGCAGTTGAGCATTCTCTGGACATCACCGTGGAGGCCTTTGCTGATCCTTATATTCTCGAACTTAAGAACTGCATCATCAGCCCCCATTATGCCGAGAATGTCACTTATATATGAAGCTCTCTTGACGTAGACTATATAGCTGTCGCCGCGCATTGTCATGTTGGCAGACAGGTCCACAAAGGTCCCGATAAGCTTGCGGAGATCACTCGCGCTCCGCTCCTTATCCAGGACGAATTCGAGATGATAGCTCTTCCTCGGGTCTGATACGGTGCCGCAGCTAAGGAACATCCCGCGGATATATGATTTTCTGCAGCACTTTGACCTGACTATCGGCTGATAGATGCCATCACTGAAATAATCATCGCCCTCGCGTATCAGCATCATTCCGGTCTCTCTCAGAATCTGCATGGACTTCTCTTCAGGGCTTATATTCAGATAATATCTGTTGCGGCCTTTCTTGCGGCTTGTGCCCGGCATCTGAGAGTCCCCGATCGAGAGGGCTGCATTGCTCTTGAAGTATTCCTTGATGAGCATCTTGAAATGTCTTGCAGTAGCCGCGTTCTCTGTAGATGCCACTATTCCGAATTTGCCTCCGCCTGCGAGCTTGATAGACCCGGACATACGAAGAAAGCCGGCTATTTCAGCCAGCATACAGCATTTCTTCTTGCTCTCAATCCGGGCGAGTTCGCCCTTGACATCGGAGGAAAATGACATTGCTTACCTCTTCCTGTTCTGAAGATCCAGGTCTCTGTGGTTGACCCTTACTCTCATACCATCTTTTTCGAATTTCTCTGCAACAGCATTCGCGATTGCCACTGATCTGTGGTGTCCGCCTGTGCAGCCAAAGGCAATATTCAGATGATACTTGCCCTCGTTAATATATCCCTTGACCATCGCTCTCAGCAGGATGTGAACTGAGTCAACGAACTGATTTGCTATCTCATGGCGGAAGACAAAGTCTTTGACCTTCTTGTTGTTGCCCGTGAGCTTCTTGAGGCTTGGAACATAGTATGGATTAGGGATGAATCTCACATCAAACATTACATCGGCTTCACTCGGTATTCCGTATTTGAATCCGAATGAACTGATATTGATCGCAAAATTCGTAGATCCGCTGCCGCCGAATATGACCTTGTCGAGTTCTGAATTCAGCTCAGCGACCTTGAGATTAGTTGTATCAAGAATGATGTCTGCCTTCTCGCGGATATCTCTCAGCTTGTTGATCTCTTCTTCTATAACTTCTTTGCTTGCTTCGCCTCCGGTAAGAGGATGGTTACGTCTGACTTCGTTGTATCTTCTTACGATCTCTGCAGGTGCTGCTTCCATATAGAGGACCGTGAGGCTGATCCCCTGTCTCTTCCTCAGATCGTCTATGACCTTGGAGAGCTTGTCGAAGAAGCCTCCGCTCCGAAGGTCCGCCACGAAAACGACTTTGTCTATCTGGCTTGTGCCGACCGATGCCATTTCAAGAAAGCTGTCTACAAGTGCAGGCGGCATATTATCGACACAATAATACCCCTGGTCCTCGAACCAGTGCGCTGCTCTTGATCTTCCTGCACCGGACATTCCGGTAATTATTACAACTTTCATAATATTCTTATATACTCCTGAGTTCTTCTATATTCACTATTCTGTCAGGCGAGATGCCTGCAGATAATGCGAGCGCAAGGCTCAGCACATAATTGCCTACTTTGTCCGGGCTATGTGCGTCACTGCTGATAATAAAGCTGACATCATAATCTGCGTAGATCTTGAGATCCCGGATGTCAGGATGCCGGTGCTTTGCATTGATCTCGACCAAAGTCCCCGTCTCTTCGCATGCCTTCGCTACCGCATGCTCGTCAATGAAAGCTTTGTCGCCGGGATGAGTCAGTATCCTGATCCTGTTGCTCTTAAGAGCCTTTACGATCCTGTCCGTGTTCTGGCGTCTCAGTCTCTCCTTCCATGCCTTAGGAAAAGGAATATGAAAAGACAGCCAGTTCGCTATCATATGGGAATTCGGAACATAATGATAACCTGCGTTGACAAAGTCAAAGAGTTCAAATTCTTCAGGCCTGACATCAAGTCCATTCGCAGAATCTGTTATATCGGCCTCTACTCCGAGATATATCCTGAGCTCCGGATACTTCTCTGCCGCCTCAGCAATGTCTCTTCGCATCTTAGGGATGTCCTTGAGACTGAGTCCATAGACATCTGAAGGGCCATGATCCGTAATCGCAAGTTCTCTGAGTCCCTTACTGACAGCAGCCGCAGCATTCTCAATAATACGCCCCTTGCCATGCAGGTGAGGTCCCGTCCTCGAATAGACCGTATGTGTGTGATAGTCGCCTGTTATTATGTATTTATCAGCTAGTTCTTGTGGATTCATTTCTATATTACAATTCGCAGTTGATCAGTCTTACCTCAGGTTCAAGCATTATGCCTGAATTGCGGTATACTTCTTCTCTTACATGTCTCATCACAGCAAGAACATCCTCGCAGGTCGCTCCTCCTGCATTGATGACAAAGCCGGCATGCTTCTCAGATACCATCGCTCCTCCGACTGTATAGCCCTTGAGCCCGGCTTCATCTATGAGGGCTGCCGCATAGCCGCCTACCGGCCTCTTGAAGGTGCTGCCCGCACTAGGATAATTGACAGGCTGCTTGGAATTGCGCCTGCTCTGAAGGTCTGCGACCCTCGCTGCGATTCCGGCAGGATCATCCTTGGTAAGCTTCAGAGCTGCTGAGAGCACGATCAGTCCGGACTCCTCGACGATGCTGTGTCTGTAGCTAAATCCCATCTCTTCGCCTGACATTTCTATTATCTCTGAGCCGTCAGGTCTCATCAGTCTGACGCTTGCCACAACATCCTTCATCTCGCCGCCGTATGCTCCGGCGTTCATGAATACAGCGCCTCCGATGCTGCCCGGAATACCGCTTGCAAATTCAAATCCTGCGAGACCTCTCTCGGTAAGGAAGGAGCTGACACCGGAAAGGAGTCTGGCTGCGCCGGCTCTTACCTCAGTGTCTGTACCCTCGATCATCTTTACCTGATCAAATCCGTCTCCGAGCCTGATCATGATCCCTGGATAACCTTCATCGGATACAAGGAAATTCGATCCGTTCCCGATCAGGATGTGCTCTGCCTGCTCCTCGCAGCAGATCCTCAGAACCTCTGCAAGCTCTTCCTCGGTATTAGCTATAACAAACATCTCAGCGGGACCGCCGATCCTGAAAGATGTGTGTTTGCTCATCGGCTCCTGCCTGAGAGCTCTGTCAGGTCCGGTAATCTGCTCTATTCTGCCGGCAGCTCTAAGAACTGCTTCACTTATATTGGTTTGCTTCATTCGTTAAAATCACTTTCTTCAGTATTGTGTTCATATCCGTCGATGTATTCATGCATCTTAGGAGATGTATGTCTCGGATCGCCGGAATGATGTTCTTTATTCTCTGCATTTGCTCTGTTCATGGTGTGCTTCTTCTCAGCAGCTGCTGCCATGGCTTCTCTTCTGTTCCTGAGCTTCTTGATGATTGAATCCTGCTTCTTCTTCTGTGGCTCGAGTTCGACTTCATCATCGTCTATGCCAAACTGCTCAAGACTAATATAGTCCGCAGTGTGTGTCGCTTTGTTCTTCTTCCTGAGGCTCCTCGATGTTAGCTTGTTGACATATCTGTATATTACAGCGAAGACCGGGACACCAAGTGCCATGCCGGCAAACCCGAACACTCCGCCGCCGACGAGCACCGCTACAAGTACCCAGAAACTGCTGATGCCAATAGCATTGCCTACGATCTTAGGTCCGATGATATTACCATCGATCTGCTGGATGACTAATATAATGATCACGAAATACAGTGCCTGGACCGGCTCCTCCAGAAGAAGGATCAGTACCGACGGAATCGCTCCGATGAACGGTCCGAAGAATGGTATTACATTGGTAATTCCTACGATCACGCTGATCATCAGTGCGAACTGAATGTTGAAAGCCTTGAGGACTATGTATGTCAGTACGCCTATTATGAACGAATCAATTATCCTTCCTACGATGAATCCGATGAAGGTCTCATTGACTATGTCAGCAAACTCGAAGAGACTATCCTGTCTCCTCTGGCCGCATGTAGCAGCAACGATCTTACGGCTGATGGCAAACAGCTTCTCTTTATAGTTAAGCAGGTAAACCATTATCAGGAGGCCGATGATTACATTGGTCACATACTTGAAGGCCGTGAGCACTCCGGTCGAAATCATGGTTGCGAGATTGACCGCATTGCCTGACAGAATATGTTCCTGCACCCACTTGATGATGTCATTGGTGCCGGCATTTGCAACATTATCAACCCACTTTGCGAACATCGGGAATCTCGAGAAATGCAGATCGAGCCAGTCAGAGAATGCCGTAAGTCTCTGCGGAAGAGTATTCGCGAGATTGATACCATTCTGAACGACTGTCGGCACTACAAAGTATATGAGAAGTCCGACAAGTCCGACGACCAGGATGACACATATCATAGTTGCTATAGCTCTTGCTGCAGACAGGATCCTTCTCTTCTCATCCGGTGTGACAGGCAGCTCGGAATCATCATGATGAATTATGGTCGCGCCTATTGAGAAGCCTTTGCGCTGAGCTCCTCTGAGCATCTTCCTGTACAGGTATTTGACGCAGGAGTTGTATACAGGGCAAAGTATGAACGCAAATATGATGCCAATGTAGAATGGTGCCAGTGTGCTGTTGACCATCTCGAATCCGACCGAGAATTTGGTATTGCTGACCCAGTTATAGAAAACTATAAGCAGCGCACCACAAACCAGCAGCGTTATTGCAAGTTTGGAGTAAGGGCTGTCTTTAAACTTCCTGAACATACGATCCTCCGCCAATTAAAATACTATTGCCCATAGTTGGTTTAATTTTATCATACATTTCGCTTGAGCTGTGTTACAATTACATAGAATTATCGGTAAGGAATGGGGATTTTGCCATGAATACATATATTGCTACATTTTTTATGCATTTCGGTTCTATCAGGTTCGAGCGTCTTTGCAAGTCCAAGGGCATAGAGGCGAGGACAATGCCTGTTCCAAGGAATCTTTCAAGCAGCTGCGGGACCTGCGTCAGATATGTAGCAGACGAGCCTCTGTATGATCCTGACCACGACGAGATGGAGCGGACCGTCCTTTGCAATGATGACGGAACATATACACAGCTCTGGGAGGCAGCCAATCTCTGATCCATCCTAGTATTAATTACATAGAAATAAGACGGTGCCGGAAGAATCATTCTTCAGCACCGCCTTTTCTAGTACAATTGACTGTCTGTTACTTGGAGATCTTGAGGAGATATTCTCCATTCTTCTCTTCTACAGCTACCTTGTAGCCCTGGCTCTCAGCAAATCTTGTAACATTCTCACAAGGTGTCTTGTTGTCTACAAGAACCTCATAATAGTCTTCTTTGCTCTTCATAGCCTTCTGGGTCATGAGTACCGGCATAGGGCATGAAAGTCCTCTTGCGTCTACCATACTTACTGTACCTCCAGTCTATGCAGCCTCTGCTGCTGTCTTCTCAGCCTTTACATAGGTGTTAACAACACCGATAAGAGCAACAACTACGATTCCGATGATAACAGCGATCTTACCTGCAGGTGTAGGGCCCTCGCCGCTTGATGCGAGTCCGAAGTTGTGGCAGAATGCAGCTCCGACCATAAGTCCGAGAACTGTTACTGCGCTGTCTGCATTACCTTCGCCGGACATAACGAGCTGTCTGAGTGGGCATCCGCCGAGGAGTACGCAAGCGAATCCAACGAGGAGCATTCCCAGAGCATTCCAGAGTCCGTCAGTGTGAGCGATTGGCTGCTCAGCCATTCCCAGCTTGAATCCGCCAAGAACGAGGTTAGTGATAAGAGCTGCAACGAGGATAGCGATGAATCCCCAGAGGAGTCTTGTCTCCTTGAAGAGAACGAGGTCTCTCATTCCGCCAACCATGCACAGTCTTGTTCTCTGAGCGAGAACTCCTACGATGAGGCCTGCGCAAATTGCGAAAGCGACTCCTGCGTGCATTGATCCAGGTCCCTCTTCTGAGAAGAACAGGAATGCAGGCTTAGCAAGAAGCAGTACGAAAATAACAACTTCCATAATAGGGAGCATGAATCCCTCAGCCTTGGTCAGGCTGTATGTTCTCTTGAGTGAGTATCCATTCTTGAGGAAGAAGATTCCGCAGAAGATTCCGATAACAAATCCAACGAGTCCAACAACTGCGTTAAGATCTCCGCCGGCAAGTCTCAGGATCATTCTGAACGGGCATCCAAGGAACATAAGGCATCCTACCATTGCGAAGAATCCGAGAACGAATCTTGTCATAGGAGCGCTGCCGCCCTTTGAGCTGAATTCTTTCTTAGCGAATGCTGCGCAGAATGCACCGATTACGATACCAACGATCTCAGGTCTGATGTACTGTACAGGGGCTGCTCTGTGAAGTCCGAGTCCACCTACAGTATCACGCAGGAAGCATGCGATACAGAAGCCCATGTTCTTAGGATTGCCAAGGTACGAAAGACCTGCAGCAATAACACCAATGACAAGGCCTGCGATGATGATCATCAGCTTATCATTTTTCTTAGCCATAACTTATCCTCCATATAAATAATCCATATAAAAAGTGTAGAAGCAGATAAAACTGCTTCTACACATTTTATTCTCATTTGAAAGCATTAACCAATTGAGTAAATATATCCCCAAGTAGAGGTACTATAGATAAAAGCTATAGTTCCAATCAGGACTCCTATAACTCCCTTGAACGATCTGTCGCTGCAACAACCGCCTTCATGACAGCCGAGCGCATTCCGCCTTCTTCAAGCTTCTCGACCCCTTCAATAGTTGTTCCGGCAGGTGAAGATACCATGTCCTTGACCTGGCCAGGGTGCATACCCGTCTCCAGGATCATCTTAGCTGTTCCGAGCACAGTCTGAGCTGCCATCTTCATTGCAACCGGTCTTGTAAGTCCCTGCTTGACTCCGCCGTCTGCAAGAGCCTCAATGAACATAGCTGCATATGCCGGGCCGCCGCCTGACAGTCCGCAGATAGCGTCTATATCATATTCCTTGACCCACTCAACAATTCCGATGGATTCGAAGAGATCAACCGCGAAAGCCTTCTCTTCATCCGTAAAGTCTGTCTCCTTGCAGAGACCGAATGCTCCCTCGAATACCATTGCCGGCGTATTAGGAAGAAGCCTCAGGATTCTTGGCTTGCCTCCGTCGATAGCCTTCTTGAGCCTCTCGATAGTCACTCCTGCTACGATGGACAGCATAGCCTTGCCCTTGAGCGCCTTCTTGCACATGCCGAGAGCCTCTTCCATCTGCTGCGGCTTGACCGCAAGAAGAATGACATCCGACTCAGCGCAGAGTGTCTCATCATCTGCAGATACATGCAGTCCGAGCTCGCGAGCCTCATCATTCCTTATCTCGAGAATGTCATAAACATTAACATCCTCAGCCTTGAGTGTGCCCTTAGCAAGAGCGCCCCTTACGATAGCGCCGCCCATGTTGCCAAATCCAATAACTCCGAATTTCATCTCTTGTTCCCTCCTGTTATCATCAGAACTTCTCGTCAGCAAAGTCCATAATTCTATCGTAATCAGCCTGTCCGAACAGGTCAATATAATCATTAACGGCTCTGCAGATTATATCCTCTGCATCATCAGGGAAAAACTCCCTGACCGTCTTAGTGATAGTGTAATAAATATGAGCTGTATGGAAGTCAAAATCTCTCATCGCGCTCGTTCCGAGCTCAGCCTTCTTCGCTGCTATCATGCTGACTTCCTCGTCTGTCAGAGGTTTGCCCCAGTCAAAGTCACATCTTGTGCCGCCCCAGCTCATCGAAGTCGTCAGCGGTGTGCAGACAGCTCCGCAGCCAAAGCCCTCATATACTGCAGCATCAACATTTACGCAGTACTCACGGCCGTATTCAAGGATATCATACTTCTTCCAGGCCTCGCACCATGCGCACTTGCTGATATATGTCCTGAATGTCGGCTGAGTTACAAGAGTTCCGAACTCCATCTGGCCAGGATAATCAGGCTTCCATTCTCCATATGCCTGATTTGTCCACAGATCGACAGGGTCGCCGCATGCTCTTGCCCTTGCTGCCATCCTGGCGCCGCGCTCCCTTCCGTATCTCTTCATACCTTCCTGTATCACGCTGCGTCCCTCTTCCTGATGTGCGAGTATCGTATATTTACTCAGGAACGCAAACATCATCGCCTGATTCTCTATCTTCATAAATGCACCTCACATTCTATCACAGATCTCGAGATGCCATACTGCGCAGTCATACTCATTCAGAACCCTTGGGACCCTTATTCCTGCCTCCATAAGCGCATCTGCAGGAAGCACTCTGTCCTCTTCATCTGCAAGAGAGCAGCTGACCTTGTAGAAGGCTCCTTGTTTCAGGCCTCTTATCCTGAAGTACATGTTAGTCATGTTGCCATGTTTGTTCTGAAGCACGGCAGTTACTATAGCCCTGCTCCCGTCTTCTGCCACATGAGCCCATGCTGCACAGATATCCTTCGCAGGGTCTGTAAGTCTGTAATAGAGCCCTGTCCTTCTCAGCTCCTCATCCTTCCGGAACTCTTCAAGCTGGGATCTTATCGAAAGGCGTTCTTCATCTGTAAGTCTGGCCGGATCAAGCTCGTATCCGAAGGTGCCGCTCATTGCGACAGCCGCCCTTGTTGCAAAAGGAACAGTCCTTCCGGTCTGGTGGTTAGGACATGCCGATACATGAGCTCCTACAGTACATGACGGATATCCGTATGAAGTACCGTACTGTATAAGGAGTCTGTCGATCGCGTCAGTATTGTCACTGCACCAGATCTGTGGAGTATAGTACAGCATTCCTGCATCAAACCTGCCGCCTCCTCCGCTGCAGCCTTCTATGAGAAGGTCAGGATACCTCACGAAGAGCCTCTCAAGGACATCATAGAGACCCAGCATGTAGTCATGCATTACCCTGCCCTGGAATTCAGCAGTCTGTGAATAGACATCCGCTATGGATCTGTTGTAATCCCACTTGAGATATTCGATATTGCCCTGATCAAGGACACTCGTGATCTGCTCATACATCCAGTCTCTGACCTCTTTGCGCGAAAGGTCAAGGACCAGCTGATACCTGCCTCTTACCGGCTTCTTGCCCGGAACTGCCAGCGCCCAGTCAGGATGCATCTGATATAATTCGCTGTCCTCATTTACCATCTCAGGCTCCATCCAGATACCGAATCTGACGCCAGCCTTGTTCACTCCGGCAATGAGCTCAGCCAGTGAGCATCCAAGCTTG
This sequence comes from Mogibacterium sp., assembly GCA_017512145.1. Taxonomy (GTDB): domain Bacteria; phylum Bacillota; class Clostridia; order Peptostreptococcales; family Anaerovoracaceae; genus Crickella. The sequence continues at coordinate 12,384 of JAFWHB010000005.1, forward strand.
TCCTCATTGGCATTCCAGTCGCCAAGTCCTCTGAGATCATCATCCCTGGTCCCGAACCAGCCATCATCAAGGACCAGCATGTCGATTCCCAGCTCAGCAGCTTCACTCGCAAGTCTGATGATTGATTCTCCGGTGAAGTCAAAATATGAAGCTTCCCAGCTGTTGATGAGCACAGGTCTTGCAGAATCCTTGTATTTGCCTCTGCAGACATGATCTCTCAGACACTTATGATGCGAGTGAGATAATGCCTCGATGCCTGAATTACTGTAGCACATGATGACCTCAGGCGCAGTCAGGCTCTCACCCGGATGGAGAGGATATGCGAATTTCTCTCCGGAAAGACCCATCTGTAATCTTGTCTGTCCGTACTGATCCCGCTCAGCCTCGGCACTGAAGCCTCCGCTGTATACGAACTGCATCGACCAGCATCTGCCTGCTTCCTCTGTAGTATCTCTGTCAGTGAGAATGACAAACGGATTGTACTGATGAGATGATGCGCCTCTTCTGCTTCCGATCACATGTGCTCCCCTCGAGACGTACTGCCTCTCCGGGATCCTCTCCATTGCATGTCTTCCGCAGAAGGTGATCATGTCATAGTCTCCTCCGGCAAAGTCGATACAGGCTGTGCCGAGTCTCTGCACTATCAGGTTGTCATCGCCGTTATTCGTGACAATGACACTTCTTGTGATTATGTCAAGCGAAGGCAGCACGCCATACAGCAAAGTCACGTCGAGTCCAAGCCTATCATCTCTAAGGAAGACCTTGAGAGTCTCCGCCTCGTCATCATCTGCGTATACTGCCGGAAGTCCTTCCAGTGAATACTTTCCTCTGACTATCTCATGGCCTGTGTACTTAGGGTCGCAGCCAAATGCTCCATTCGATGCCCTTACAACAAGCATAGGAGATCTGAAGTCTCCGGTTCCCTGCACCGGGAATTCCTGCGGAAGAGCGTCGAGAGAGTATGTCCTGTCTGAACCTGCATCATACGGACTCCCCGACATGCCTCTGTCAGCAAAATCGAGGAGGTACTCCATGCACCCCTCCGTACGTCTTCCATAATATAAATGCAAGAGATAGTCATACTTATCTGCCTGCATCTGATATGTAGAGTGCTCAGTATGCAGCGTCAGTGTTCTTGTGTTATTGTCGTATATTATTGCCATTGTTTGCTCCTTGTTTGTTATTTCCTTATTTCTGACAGCAGCCCGTTGAATCCATTCACGATCAGGATGCTCAGGCGCATTGATAGCTCCTCAATAGACTCACTTCTGTCTGAATAGAACCAGCTCTGATATGCCTGCAGCATTCCTGCTACTGCGAATTCCATCATCATCTTGAGAGTAGGCTCATCAACATGTATCTGATCAGCAGATGTCTTCTTTATACTCTTGGTGAGTGCTGCTGCTATCTTCTGTACCATATTGCCGTCATACTCTATCTTCATGAGGTGCTCGCATATATCCTTGAGATTGTAACCTATTGCAAGCAGACGTCTGCATATCTCCTTAGGATTCTCAAGAGCCTCTACCAGATCTATACCGGCCATTGAGCTGTCGAAAGCCTTGATTATCTCTGTTTCCATTTCATCTATCAGTTCAGAGATATCATTGTAATGATTGTAGAAGGTCTTACGATTGACATCCGCAAGTTCTGCTATATCTCTGACAGTTATACTGCGCACGCCCTTGGTTGTTACGAGCTCGACAAAGGCATTGTGGATCGCCTTCTTGGTCTTGATAACTCGTCTGTCTGTTCTCTTATCCTTCATCTGAAAACCTCATAATCTAATTCGTGTATTGTCAGATAAATGTATAATAATATACATATGTTGCATAAGTCAAAGCATTTGTATGAAGAAGCCCGGCCGGAGCCGGGCAATCGTCTATAACATTATGTCGCTCTTCTGCTTGCTCTCAGCAATGAGCCTGTTGATCCACAGAGCCGGCTTGTAAAGCAGCTGGCCGAGTATCACAGATCCTACGAAGAATAGCGCAAGAGTTCCCATGCACTTAGCATAAGTATGATCAAATGTGCCGCCTATGCACTCTCTCATGGCAGTCATCGAATACCTGAAAGGCATGAATGGATAGAGGACTTTGAACACATCCGGAAGTACTTCCACAGGATATGTTCCACCGGAACCTGCTACCTGAAGCACCAGTATGATGACTCCGGCGGCCATGCCGATATTATCAAGAGCGAATACCAGAGCATAGTTGATCATCATGAAGCAGATGCCGTTCATGCAGGCCTGCAGTACGAACAGTACAGGATGGAGGCACTGAATCTTCACATACAGAAGGTCTCCGAGCGATACTATGAGTGCCTGCGCAAGTCCTATGATCAGATACAGTCCGTATCTGCCGAAGAACTTCTGGTAAAGTCTTGGCTTTACCAGATCCTTACGTTCTTTGACTTTGACCTTGATAAGAACAGCTGTCAGGAGAGCGCCGACCCATTGTGCCAGTACTGTATAGAAAGGCGCCATGGCTGATCCGTATGTCTCTATCGGATAGATCACCGATGTATCCATCTTGACCGGTGATGCCAGATAGGACGCGAATCTCCCGGAGTTCTCCGAAAGGATGCTGTCAGCCTCTGCAAGGTCCTGATTGCCTGCTACTGCAGCCATCAGCTCAGCGAGAACATCAAGGTTGCTCCTCATAGCGATCAGATTTGATCTGGTTCCTGCCACACCCTTGTCGAGTTTGCCGAGTGATGATCCATATCCGTCAAATACTCCTCCAAGCTGCTCGAGGATCCCGCCAAGACCTGTAAGTGACTGCTTCATGCCTTCAATCGAAGCGCTTGTCTGCTGCAGCGCTGTGCGAAGCTTCCTGTCAAGCTCAGAGAGGTTGTCGGTCTTAAGCGCCGTATCTATCGCGGCTCCTTTCGATCCTGCAATAATAGTCCTGATATCCTGTACATTCTGCTGCATCTCAGGCCAGTTCTCATCTGTTGCCGGAACGAGCAGATCAAGCTTTGCAGCGATCGCTTCGAGGTCCTTGTTCTGTTCCTCGAACTGCGACGCAAGGGTATTGAGGCCGAGCGTCTTGAGAGATTCCGCCGCAGAGCTGTTGGATTTCTGCATTTCGGCGACGAGCTTCTTCTGGGTATCGAGCTCATTCTCTACAAATGAATTATATAGGTCCTTATCCTGATATACCGCCTCAAGCCTGCTGTCGAGAGCTGAAAGATTCGATCTTGTCTGCGAATTGATCCTGGTTACCGAGTCGATCGCCTGGGTATATGCACTGTCGTTCTCAGGTGCAATTGTCGAGGCTGTGTCGAGAACTTTCTTCTCAGAGGTAACCGCATCTCCGGCGCTATCGGTCAAAGCTCCGGATACTTTAAGAAGGCTGTCTGCCGCATCCGAGAGAGAGCTTGCCGCATCGAGCATTACGATGCAGTCATCAAGACGCTCGCTCAGGAGCTCGATCCTGTTGCTGAGATCAGCGAATATATCCTGAGGATCATATCCTGATGCCTCTGCTACAGAGACCGCATCTGCAACATAACCTGCAAGTGTCTGAACGAAGGCAGCATTCACTTCTTCCTGTACAGCTGTCTTGGCTTTGCCTGTGATCTTAGGCGCTATAGCGTTCTTCTTCTCGTTCTCATAATAGATCAGCTTAGGATTCTCAAGACTTCCGCTGATGAAGCTAAGAGCGTCCGAGCTGAAGTCCTCCGGAATGATAAGCGCAGCATAGTAGTCACTTGCATAGACTCCGTCAAGAGCCTCTTTGCTCGAATCGGCAAACTTCCAGCCGATCGCATCATTTGCCTGAAGTGCTGATACTATCTTCTCTCCTACATTGATCTCTATTCCTACAGCGTTAGCTCCTTTATCTTCATTCGCTACAACTACGGATATCCTTCCTGTAGCATCAGAATCGTATGGGGACCAGTTCGAGAAGATATTGAACCATGCATAGAGGCAAGGTATTATGCAAAGTCCCATGATGGTTATCATTGCAACTACACTGGAGGTGCATTTCCTGAGATCGTGTCCGATTATATTAAATATATTCTTCACCTGGCACCTCCTTCCTCTGAAGAAGGCTCAGGTTCAGGTTCTGCCACAGGTGCAGGCTCTTCAGCACCGGCATTACCCTCCGGAAGCGATAGTCTGCCTGTACGGATCTCATTTATCCTCTCACGGAGTCTGCCCTGGATCCTCTCAGGATGTACGAACAGCTCATCGAATTCTGCTTCCTGGCTCGTCATATCTTCCAGGGTTTTCTTGATGGAGTCATCAAGGTATTCTACCGTGATAAGATATGCGCACAGAATGAACATGCTGATGACCCATATGATAAGGAATACTACCCTGTCACTTTCCGTCATTGCCCGGATCGCACCGAGCACTACAGGAAGAACGATAAGGCCTATCATTCCTCTTCTTATTCTTCTCTTGTTGCTCTCATGAAGCTGCTCCGCACGGTCGTAAAGCTGCGAATACAGACTTTCGTAATTGTTGTTGATCTGTCTTTCGTCCATATTACAGCACCTCCGTATCTTCAAGCTTCTCAGATACAAAGTGATTCATGCCGATGAATGGCTTGCGGATGAGAAGTCCGATGACCAGACCCAGCACGCCGAATACCATGAGCTCGGCAAGATATCTCAGATAATCATGCCCATATGTACCGCAAAGAGCTTCTCTCATTGCATTAATTGCATACGGGAACGGGAAGAATTTGTATATCTTGTCGAATATCTCAGGAAGTATCTCAATTGGGTAAGAACCGCTCGAGCCTGCGATCTGTACGACCATGACTACGACTACGATAGCTTTGCCCACGTCACCGAAGGAGAGCGTCAGAGCGTAGATGAACAATACGAACACAACGCTCGTAATGGCTGCAGCCAGCCACATGAGCCACGGATGAACCGGGCTGCAGTTCAGCAGGAAGATATCGCCGGCAACAATGACAGCCGCCTGCATCTGGCCCACCAGAAGGAAGATCAGAAATCTTCCGAAGAAGCACTGTGAATCCGTCGCATCCGGGAACTTCTTCCTGTCGACCGTGGTCTTAAGGATCGAAACAAGGATTACGCCGCCTACCCATATAGCAAGTACCGAGTAGAATGGAGCCATTGCTGCACCATACGAAACAACAGGATAGACTTCTTCTACTTCTACATCTACAAGCGAGGAGAAGAATTTAGCATACTGCTCCGGATCTCCGCCAAGGAGCTCGATAAGGAGCTGGAGCTTTTCATTGTCATCTGCCGCCTCGACCTTATCGATTATCTCGTCGATCCTGTCGGCAGCTGATCTCATCACCTTCTGGAGCTGACGAAGTGAAATATCGAGGCTGTCTACGGTTTCACTTGCCGCATTCAGCACCGGATTGATATCATCGAGCATTCCCGAGATTGCCTTGACCATTGGTCCGATCGTCTCGATCGTAGCGTTGATATTCGCTACCATTGTCTTGTATCCTGGTCTCAGACTGTTCTGCTCCCAGTTGCGGACCGCTTTGAGTTTTTCGGTCGCTTCCTGAATTCTTTCCGGTGTCTCTCTGATGGTCTTGGCGATCTCTTCTGTGCTTCCTATCATGGCATCAAGTGCTGTGTTTACCGCCTTGCTGCCGGTGATGCTGCCGCTGTCCGGCATTATAGCTCTGACAGCTTCAAGATCCTTGAGAAGTGTCTCCGCCCTCTCCGCTGCTGCATCAGCAAGTGCCTGCTGCTCTTCAGAGTCAGGGACTACGCCATCAGCCTGGAGCTTGTTCATTGCTGTCTCAAGCTCAGTGATCTGTGTATCTATTGAAGTCAGTCTCTCATCGAGAGCCTTGTTAAGAGTGTCGGCGGTCTTCTGGGCTTCTTTGAGATTCTTCTCAGCATTACTAAGGGATGCCCTGCCCCTTGTTCTTGCGCTGCCGAGTTCCTTCTCAGATGTGCTCAGAGAGTTCTGCACCTTGCCGCTGTTAGATGCAAAGGAATCAACGGCTCTGTCATAAGCTCTCAGTGTATCTCTTGTCTCCTCAAGTCTTGCTATTACTGTATCAACTGTATCTCCATCCGCAAGCTCGTCAGAGACCTCGCCGGTCTTATCGAAGATTATGCCGAATACCGTTTCGAGGTATTTGGTGTTGATGGTCTCGAGCAAAGTTGAAGCTGCAGTCTCTGTGATCTTGGATGCTACAGCATTCTTCTTCTGATTCTCATAATAAGTCAGAGGAACATCCTCTCCCGAGAGTGCCTGCTCGAATTCATACATATTCGAAGTGAAATTATCCTCGAATACTATTGCAGCATAATATTCCCCGGACCTGACGCCCTCGATGGCCTCGTCTGCAGTATCCGGGAACTGCCATCCTATACTTGTACTCTCCTTCAAAGTAGCGAATATCTCGTCTGTTGCATTTACATAAGTTCCGTCTTCAAGCCTGATACCCTTATCATTTGAAGCTACAGCTATCCTGATATTGCCTGTATTGACATATGGGTTCATGTTCGCGTAGATATTTACCCATGCATACAGAGCCGGCAGGATGCTGATAGCAACAATAATGGCCATAGCGAAGAAGTGCTTCGAAACAGACCTTATATCACTACTGAAAATCCTTAAAATCGTCTTCAAGTCAAACCCCTGTAATTAAAATCCTATCCCATATCTGACCTGTGGTCATTTTATCGTACCTTATATAATAACGCATTTTTTTGAGCAATACAATAAGGACAGCAAGCGCTGTCTTCAGGCGAAGGTGCTTACTGTCCTTGTTCTTAAGTTACCTGTATACCGGCTCTGAGGTCAGTCTTCTCAGGAGATCCAGATGTTCTTCTCTTACAAATTCCCTGAGTTCTTCAAAGGTCCCTGCAGTGAAATCCTCCTGCTGATAGGCCGGCGCCATCTGCGTGGACATAAGAGTGTATTCTCCATCAGATGCCATTACGCCTCCCTGCCATGTCCCCCGTGGTACGCATATCTGAGGACGCTCACCATTCAGGATGTCCTGTCCAAGGAGCCTGATCTCACTGCTGCCATCAGGGTAGATAAGCAGCAGCCTGACTGCAGGTCCTGCATGATGGTACCAGATCTCATCTGTTACAAGAAGATGCATCAAAGAGCAGCTGGCAGGAGTCAGCAAATAATATATAGTTCCGTAAAGAGGCCTGTCAGTGTTCCTCCCATCAAGGGTTCCGGCAGCAACCGTCTCATCCGAAACATACCCCTGAGCCCAGAGTCCTCCTTCATCCGTCAGATGTCTGAGGTCCAGCTCTCTTATAATATCTTCCAGCGGTATCATTACCTTATCCATTCCACAAATCCTATATGATTAAAGCTCGTTATAGAAGTACGGTGCGAGCCCTACTCCGCAGTCTACAGTTATGACCTGTCCGGTTATGGCACTTGCAAGATCGCTTGCCAGGAAGAGGCAGGTCTTGCCGATCTCCTCCGGCTGCACCAGCTTGTGAAGAGGACTTCTCTCCTTGTAGCTCTCAGTCCAGCCAGGTATGAACTCCTCCTGGCCTTCTTTGTATATGAGGCCGGGAGCTATGCAGTTGACTCTGATGTCACTGCCATAGGCCTGAGCCTGCGCGCGGGTCATCATCTCAACAGCCGCCTTGGATATACCATAATGAGCCAGATATCTTGACGGATTTGTCGCATTGATTGAAGAGATATTGATGACAGACGAGCCCTTCTTCATGAAAGGTTTGAGGGCCTTGACCAGGAAGAATGGGCCTTTCGAATTGGTATCCATCATCTCATCCCAGTCAGATGTATCTATATCCTCTATATCCTTCGATGGATATATCCCTGCATTGTTGATGATGCAGTCTATCCTCGTGTCATCCGCAGCGATCTCAGAGGCAAAACTTTCGATCGAGAAAGTGTCGCTCTGATCAAGGTGCATCACTCTGATGTTGCTGTCAGGATAGTTGTCACGGAACCATTTCTCGCCGCCTGAGGAGTGATTATATGTAAGTATCACATCTGCTCCGCACTCGATGAATACTCTTGCGATCTCTCTTCCGGCTCCCGAGAGCGCACCGGTTATTACAATGCAGCGGCCTGCAAAATCAAGCAGGCCGGCATATTTATTAACAGTCTTATTCTCAGTCATTTGTCCTTAAAGTGTTACGATCCAGTCGCCCATCTCGTCAGGAAGTTCTCCGGTCTGCATTCCATACAGATTGTCGTAGAGCTTCTGGCTGAGTGCGCCGACCTTCTCTCCATTGATAGGATATTCGGTTCCCTGATAGTTAAGAAGTCCGATAGGCGAAACAACGCATGCTGTTCCTGTTGCCCATGCTTCTGTAAGGGTTCCGTTCTTGATTGCCTCGATAACTTCACCGATCTCGAGGCGGCGTTCTTCAGTCTTGACACCCCACTTCTGCAGCAGCTTAAGAGCACTGTCTCTTGTAACGCCAGGCAGAATTGAACCTGTCAGTGATGATGTATATACTGTATCTCCGATCTTGAAGAACGCATTGGAAGTACCAACTTCCTCAACATACTTGTGTTCCTTGGCGTCGAGCCAGAGAACTTCCTCGCAGCCGTGCTTCTTAGCCTCAGCGCCAGCGATCATTCCGCATGAATAGTTGCCGCCGCACTTTGCAAATCCTGTGCCGCCTACAGCTGCTCTGATATACTCTTCCTCAACCCAGATGTGGCTGCCGTGGAGTTCCTTGTCATTTCCCTCATAGTATGCTGCTACTGGTGTCAGGATGATGACAAACAGATATCTCTCAGCAGGATGTACAGCCATGCTTGGCTCCGGTGAGATGATGAACGGACGGATGTACAGTGATGTTCCAGGCTCGGATGGTACCCAGTCGATATCCTCTTTAACGATAGCTTTAACAGCTGCGATGAAGAGGTCTACATCGATAGGAGGAATGCAGAGTCTCTGGTTGGAATTCTGGAGACGCTTTGCGTTCATATCCGGTCTGAACAGGTTGACTCCGCCCTGAGGATTCTTGTATGCCTTCATTCCCTCGAATGTCATCTGTGCATAGTGGAGTGTTGTCGAAGCAGGATCAAGTGAAAGCGGTCCGTAAGGAACGATGCGTCCGTCATGCCAGCCCTGACCCTCATCATACTCCATGATGAACATGTGGTCTGTATATGTCTTGCCGAATCCAAGATTCTTCTGATCCGGCTTAGCCTTAGGTGTCTGTGTTCTTGTTACAGGGAATGTGTATTCCATTAGTCTGAACCTCCTTATATTCTACTGTACCAGATTGAAGCCCTGGTCCGTAAGTGTCTGCCTTATCTGCTCGAGCTGTTCAAAGTCTCTTGTCTCTATCTCAAGTGTCAGTACGCAGCTTGTAACTGCAGTATTCGGATCTGAGTGTCCGTAATGTACACCGGTTACGTTGGCGCCGCATGAAGCAATAATAGTTGCAACATCCACGAGCTGTCCCGGTTTGTCCTCGAGAGCTATCTGGAGTGTCGCATTTCTGCCACTTGTGACAAGACCTCTTGTGATTACTCTCGAGAGGATGTTTACATCAATGTTGCCCCCGGAAACGATGCAGACTACGTTCTTACCCTCTACCGGGATCTTGTCTGCCATTACTGCAGCGAGTGAAACAGCGCCAGCGCCCTCAGCGATCAGCTTCTGTTTCTCTATGAGGGCAAGGATAGCAACAGCTATCTCGTCCTCGGTTACTGTAACGACCTCATCCACATAGTCCTTGATCAGTTCAAATGTCAGATCTCCCGGATGCTTGACAGCAATACCGTCTGCAAAGGTGTTGACCGTCTTGAGAGTTACCTGCTCATCATACTTGAGACTGTCAGCCATGCTGGCTGCTTCCTTTGCCTGTACCCCGTAGATCTTGATGTCCGGCTTGAGACTCTTGGCAGCAAATGCTACACCAGAGATCAGTCCGCCGCCACCGATAGGAACCACGATTGCATCAACATCACTGAGCTGGTCGAGTATTTCAAGACCAATAGTTCCCTGTCCTGCAATTACATCCGGATCATCGAAAGGATGAATGAATGTGGCATGCGCCTCTTCCTGAAGCTTGCATGCATACTGATAAGCATCATCGTAGGCTCCCTTTACAAGAGCTACCTCAGCTCCATAGGACTTTGTTGCCTGCACCTTGCTGATCGGAGCTCCGTCCGGCATGCAGATAGTAGCCTTGATTCCCATTCTCTGAGCTGACAGCGCGACTCCCTGAGCGTGATTGCCAGCACTGCATGCTACGATGCCTGCAGCCTTCTCCTCATCAGTCAGTCTGCTGATCTTGAAATATGCTCCTCTAAGCTTGAAGCTTCCTGTTACCTGCAGGTTCTCGGTCTTGAAGAAAACCTGGTTCTTGCCGCTGAAATGCGGTGAATAGATAAGATCTGTCTTACGGGCAACATCCTTAAGAGCAAATGCTGCCTGATATATTCTGTCAAGTGATAGCTGATTATTCATTCTCGTCCCCTTCTGTTCTTAATCCTTGAGTCTTGCGGCTTCACCTCTGAGCCATGTTATGAGCTGGCTTGCTGTTCTTCCGCTCATGCCGCCATGACGGAGCTCCCATTTTCTGGCAATATCCGATAGCTCTTTCTCTCCAATTTCTATTCCATTACGCCTTGTGAGTTCTCTCACTATATTCAGGTACTCTCCCGGATTAGGCTTTGCGTAGTAGATCGTAACGCCGAATCTGCTCGCGAGTGAGAGTTTTTCTTCCATTGTGTCTGAGCGGTGGATGTCCTCGTTGTATTCCATATCGCTCCTGTCGCCCCATGTCTCTCTGATCAGGTGGCGCCTGTTGGAAGTAGCGTATATCAGAACTCTGTCGGACCTTGATTCCAGCGCGCCCTCGAGCATCGCCTTGAGCTCCTTGTAATCGCTCTCGTTCTCCTCGAATGAGAGGTCATCGAGGAAGATGATGAACCTGTAGTTGCGTTTTTTGATTTCTGCCAGAACCTGTGGCAGCTTGCTGCGGTCAGGCTTGGATATCTCGATAAGTCTCAGGCCTTTGCCAAAGTAATCATGCATCAGTGCATGAACGCTTGTCGATTTGCCCGTACCGCTGTCGCCATACAGAAGCACGTTGTTGGCATGCACACCGTTCACGAAGGCTTCTGTGTTCTCCTTCAGCGTCTTCTTCTGTTCCTCATATCCGATGAGATCGTCGAATCTGACATCTTCGGTCTCAGTAACAGGAACGATTCTTGTAATATCTTCGCCTTCTGCAATTCTGAAGGCTTTGTAAAGTCCGTAGATGCCTACTCCGAATTCTGCATAATACTGAGAGATGATCTGTCCGAATTCAGCCGCATCTCCCGCGCGGGAGAGTCTGCTTGAGAGAATGCGGATCTGCTTGCCAGGTCCGTTCTCTGTGTCCTGAGCATATGGCACGCGGTAGTTCGCCATCATCGACAGGAGATCGGTTCCCGTTGCTTTGCCGACTGCGTCGAGGTCTAAGGCCAGGAGCTCTCTGAAAAGCTCGAAATCCTTCTCGGCAAGCTTCAGCATAGTGGATGTTCTGCTGACTGTTCTTCTCTCGCAAGCAAGAGTGAATGCATTCTCATGCATCATCAGCATATATGTGATCCACTGCTGCCAGATGTTGCCATAAAGCCCGAACTCTGTCGCAAAAGAAACAAGTCTGCATGTCAGCTTCCTGATGCTCTCAGCCGCCTCTGCATCGAATGCAGTGACAGAAGCTGCAGCCTTCCTGCCCTTCGCGCTCTGCTCTGTTACTGTGCGCGCCTTGCCATATGGATCAAGCACGACCTGCTTAGGCACTACCGGCTTGTCAGTTCCAAGAACTGCAAGTGTATCATGCCAGTCTGTATTGATCTGATCTGTATCTCTGTAAAATAAGAATCTGAAATCAGGCATCTTATCTCCTCTTACTTCATATATTCTAGAATTTTGTCTCTCATCTGGCTTCCTGACAGCCACTCTTCTGCGTCAGGTGACTTGATATCTGCTGTTCTCCATCCGTCTGAAAGAACGTCGGATACGGCTTTCTCAATATAGTCCGCCTCTTCGCCAAGATCGAATGAATAACGGAGCATCATTGCCGCTGAAAGGATCGTTGCTATCGGATTAGCGATATCCTTGCCTGCGATGTCCGGAGCCGAACCATGTATAGGCTCGTACAGACCCGAGGCCGAATCTCCAAGTGAGGCCGATGCAAGAAGTCCGATCGAGCCTGTTACCTGAGAAGCCTCGTCTGAGAGAATGTCTCCGAACATATTCGATGTCAGAACTACATCGAAGAATGACGGATCTCTGATGAGCTGCATTGCTGCATTATCTACCAGCATATCGTCGAGCCTTACATCAGTATATTCGCTCTCTCCGAGTCTGTGCACGGTCTCTCTCCAGAGTCTGGATGTCTCCAGAACATTGGATTTGTCTATGCTCGTGAGGTGGCCCTTCCTCTTGCGGGCAGCCTCAAAGCCTCTCCTTGCAACTCTTTCGATCTCAGCTACGCTGTAGCTCTCTGTGTCGTAGGCCGCATCTCCGGCCTCGTTCCTGCCTCTCTCGCCAAAGTAGATGCCGCCTGTAAGTTCTCTTACGATCATCAGGTCGAATCCCTTCGCTGCGATATCAGGTCTCAGAACACACGCATCAGCAAGCGCCGGCTCGATCTTGGCAGGTCTCAGATTTGTGTATAATCCAAGCGCTTTACGAAGTCCGAGAACAGCCTGCTCAGGTCTTTTCTCTCTTGGAACGCCGTCCCACTTAGGGCCTCCGACAGATCCGAACAGAACGCTGTCAGCTGCAAGACATCCGTCTATGGTCTCCTGAGGGAGTGGCTCTCCGCATGCATCGTATGCAGCTCCGCCTGCAAGATATTTGGTGAAGCAGAACTCGTGGCCAAACTTCTCTCCGGTTACTTCAAGAACTTTGACAGCTGCTTCAACGACCTCAGGCCCGATACCATCGCCAGGTACCAACGCTATATTATATTTCATAATTAAGCCTCTTTTCCTTTGAGGTACGGCAGAAGGCCGCCCTTCTCGATAATCTTCTCGATGAACGGCGGGAAAGGCTTTGCCTGGAATGTCTCGCCAGTTGTTTCATCTGTTATGACGCCTGCCTTTGTGTCTACTGTTATTATGTCTCCGGCCTTGATTGCCTCGGATGCCTCAGGGCACTCGAGGATCGGGAATCCGATGTTGATCGAATTGCGGTAGAAGATACGCGCAAAGCTAGCTGCAATTACGCATGATATGCCGCTTGCCTGGATCGCCACAGGAGCGTGCTCACGTGATGAGCCGCAGCCAAAGTTCCAGCCGCCGACCATGATATCTCCGGACTGAACTGTACCTGCAAATGAAGCATCGATGTCCTCCATGCAGTGCTTTGCCAGTTCTGATGGTTCAGGAGCGTTGAGATAACGTGCAGGGATGATGACGTCTGTATCGACGTGATCTCCGAATTTCCAAACTTTTCCTCTGATCATGTCTCTCTCCTCCTATGCTTCCGGACAAGCAACGCAGCCTGCCACAGCCGAAGCAGCCGCAACAGCCGGGCTTGCGAGTATTACTTCACTCTCGGTATGGCCCATTCTTCCTACAAAGTTCCTGTTTGTAGTAGTTACAGCTCTCTCGCCTGCAGCCATTACTCCCATATGTCCGCCAAGACACGGTCCGCATGTAGGAGTCGAAACGGCGCATCCTGCCTCGATGAATGTCTTGATAATGCCCTCTTCAAGACATTCCATATAAATGTCCTGAGTTGCAGGGATGACGATACAGCGTACTCCGTCTGCTACCTTCTTGCCCTTGATGATTGCAGCGGCAGCTCTCATATCTGACATTCTGCCATTAGTGCAGGATCCGATAACGACCTGCTGGATAGGCATGCCTGCAACCTCATCTACTGTCTTGGTATTGGATGGAAGATGCGGAAGCGAAACTGTAGGCTTGAGCTCTGAAAGATCAATTGTTACAGTTCTTGCATATTCAGCGTCTTCATCTGCTTCGAAGATCACAGGTTCTCTTTCGAATCTGTTTGTGATGTATTCGATGGTCTTCTCATCAACAGGGAAAATTCCGTTCTTGCCGCCTGCTTCGATTGCCATGTTGGAGATGGTGAATCTGTCATCCATAGAGAGTTCGCTGACTCCCTCTCCTGTGAATTCAAGCGACTGATACAGAGCTCCGTCAACTCCGATCTCTCCGATCAGGTGAAGGATGACATCCTTGCCGGATACGAATGGCTGGAGCTTGCCCTTGAGCTCTACCTTGATAGCCTGTGGCACCTTGAACCAGTTAAGTCCGGATGCCATGCCTGCTGCCATGTCTGTTGATCCGACGCCTGTTGAGAAAGCGCCGAGAGCACCATATGTGCAGGTATGTGAGTCCGCGCCGATGACGCAGTCTCCAGGGCCAACGATTCCCTGCTCAGGAAGAAGTGCGTGCTCGATTCCTACTGTTCCGACATCATAGAAATGTGTGATGTTCTGCTCACGGGCAAAGTCACGTGCGATCTTGCAGAGCTCTGCTGATTTGATGTCCTTGCAAGGTGTGTAGTGGTCGAGAGTGATAACTATCTTGTCTTTGTCAAAGACTTCAGTGAAGCCTGCCTTCTCGAATTCTCCGATCGCTACCGGTGTGGTGACATCATTACCAAGAACGATATCGAGCTTGGCCTCTATGAGATCTCCCGCATGGACCTCAGGCAGTCCGGCATGCGCCGCGAGGATCTTCTGTGTCATTGTCATCCCCATTATGCTTCCTCCAGTTCCTTGTCATATGCAGCCAGCTTGTTCAGAGCCTTGAGATAAGCATTGATGCTGGCCTCGATAATATCTGTTGAAAGTCCTCTTCCTGTGAAGGTCCTCTTGTGAGCGTTAACTTTGACTGTTACATCTCCAAGGGTATCCTTGCCCTCAGAGATCGAATGTATATTGAAGATATCGAATGTATGCTGGGATGGCTTCATTATTGCGTCGATAGCGTTATATGCCGCATCGATCGGACCATCTCCAAGAGCTACATCCTGGAATTTTTCATCATCTTTGATCAGGCTGACTGTGCAGGTCGCTGTCGTGAAGTTGCTTGTTGATACCTGGAACCAGTCGAGCTTGTAATCATCATCATTGCCGGCGTAGATGTCAGCAGTGTGATGGGTTGCGATAGCTTCGAGATCGGCATCGGTAATATTCTTCTTCTTGTCGCATACTACCTTGAACTCCTCAAAGCAGCTGTTCAGCTCTTCTTTGGTCAGGACATATCCAAGCTCTTCGAGTCTCTTGCCTACCGCATGGCGGCCTGAGTGCTTGCCGAGAACAAGGTTGTTCACATGTACTCCGACTGACTCAGGAGTCATGATCTCATATGTCTTCTTGTTCGCAAGAACGCCGTGCTGGTGGATGCCGGCCTCGTGTGCGAAAGCATTCTTACCGACGATAGGTTTATTGATAGGTGCGGACTGACCGATGATGTTGTACACGGTCTTGCTTGCACGATGGATCTGAGTAGCTTCGATTCTCGTATCGGCCTGATACTCATCCTGCCTTGTGCGAAGCGCCATGACTACCTCTTCCATGGAGCAGTTGCCTGCACGCTCGCCGAGTCCGTTGATAGTGCACTCGATCTGTCTCGCGCCCCCCTTGACTCCTGCAAGCGAGTTAGCTGTAGCCATTCCGAGGTCATTGTGGCAGTGAACTGAGAAGATAGCCTTTTCAGCGCCCTTAGCATTCTCTCTTACATTCCTGATAAGGAATTCCATCTCTTCAGGAGTTGTGTATCCAACTGTATCAGGGAGATTGATGGTGGTAGCTCCGCTCTCGATAGCAACTTCTGTCAGCTTTCTCAGGAAATCGAGATCGCTCCTTGTTGCGTCCTCTGCAGAGAACTCGATATTGGAGCAATACTTCCTTGCATAAGCTACCATCGCTCTTGCCTGCTCAAGCACCTCTTCCGGAGACATCTTGAGCTTGTACTGCATGTGGATAGGCGATGAAGCAATGAAAACATGTATCCTAGGATCGGCTGCGCCTTTTACTGCTTCCCATGCAGCGTCAATATCCTTGGTATTGCAGCGCGCCAGGCTTGCGACTGTGCAGTTTCTGACAGTCTCTGAGATGGTCTTGACGGACTCAAAGTCTCCAGGCGATACGATTGCAAAGCCTGCTTCAATAATGTCAACGTTGAGTTTGTCAAGGCAGCGTGCGACTTCGATCTTCTCCTCGAGGTTCATGCTGCAGCCGGGAGACTGCTCACCATCTCTTAATGTGGTATCAAAAATTTTTACCTGATCCATATTTTTCTCTAGTCTTTCCTGAATCAGATGTGACTATTGCTTCGCTCGAGTCCTCGGAGAGTTCGCTGCGCGAACACTCCTGCGGGATTCTCGCTCCGCAATGTCCCATCTGATTCATTAATCTTACGAGTAATAATTATAGCTTGGTTGCAACCTGCAGATGGGCTTATCTTGCAACGGATGCTATTCCTAGAGGGTTTGCTGGGCGAGCTCTCTTGCAGGATTCTCGCTTCGCAACTCTCGATCTGTCTTATTCAAATTCTATAAACAAATAATTCTGTTAAGTCTCAAATGCCAGCGGGGTGTCTGGCTGCCTTCGCTATCCTTCTATTCGAGGATTGCGCCTTTGTCTGCTGAGCTTACGAGTTTTGCGTAGCGTGCGAGGTAGCCTGTCTTGACCTTTGGTTCAGGGCATACCCAGGATGCTCTTCTGGCTGCAAGTTCTTCATCTGACACTTTGAGCTCGATCGTCTTGTTGATGATATCGATTGCGATCATGTCTCCTTCTTTGACCAGTCCGATGTTGCCGCCGGATGCTGCCTCTGGGCTTACATGTCCGATTGATGCTCCTCTTGTGGCGCCTGAGAATCTGCCGTCTGTTATGAGTGCGACTGATTCATCAAGTCCCATACCTGCGATAGCGGATGTAGGATTGAGCATTTCTCTCATTCCCGGGCCGCCCTTAGGGCCTTCATATCTGATGACAACTACGTCGCCAGGGTTGATGCCGCCTGCATAGATGACCTTGATCGCATCTTCTTCTGAATCGAAGACTCTTGCAGGGCCTTCGTGCTGCATCATGGATTCCTTGACAGCAGCCTGCTTAACAACGCAGCCGTCCGGTGCAAGATTTCCCTTGAGTACAGCGATTCCGCCTGTCTTCATGAACGGATTCTCATAAGGTCTGATGATCTCAGGATTCAGGTTCTCTGCGTGCTCTATGTTCTCACCCATTGTCTTCATGGTGCAGGTCATTACAGAGAGGTCCAGAAGATCGCCCTTAGTAAGCTCCTTCATTACTGCATATACACCGCCTGCCTCTTCGAGGTCTTCCATGAAGGTGTCGCCTGCAGGTGCGAGGTGGCACAGATTAGGAGTCTTTGCGCTGATCTCGTTAGCCATGTCAAAGCTGATCTCAACATGTGCTTCATGAGCGATGGCCGGAAGATGCAGCATTGTATTAGTGGAGCATCCGAGAGCCATGTCTACAGTCTCTGCATTGTGGAAAGCAGCCTCAGTCATGATGTCGCTAGGCTTGATGTCCGCTTCGACGAGCTTCATGATCTGCATGCCTGTCTCCTTAGCGAGACGGATCCTTGCCGAAAGAGGTGCAGGGATAGTTCCGTTGCCAGGAAGTGCCATTCCTATTGCCTCTGTCAGGCAGTTCATTGAGTTAGCCGTGTACATTCCTGAGCATGAACCGCAGGATGGGCAGGCTTTCTCAACATAGGTCTGGACGCCTTCTTCGTCCATTGTTCCTGCATGGTATGCGCCGACTGCTTCGAACATATGTGAAAGGCATGTGCGGCGTCCGTCAGGCAGACGTCCTGCCAGCATAGGTCCGCCGGCACAGAAGATCGTAGGAACGTTGATACGTGCAGCAGCCATCAGCAGGCCTGGCACGTTCTTGTCACAGTTAGGGATCATAACGAGTCCGTCGAACTGATGAGCGATCGCAAGAGCCTCGGTTGAGTCTGCAACGAGGTCACGAGTGACAAGTGAATACTTCATTCCAATGTGTCCCATTGCGATTCCGTCGCATACTGCGATTGCAGGTACAAGTACAGGAGTACCGCCTGCAGCCCTGATGCCTGCCTTGACAGCATCAGCTATCTTGTCGAGGTTCATATGACCCGGAACGATCTCATTGTATGAGCTGACAACACCTATAATAGGTCTGCTCTGTTCTTCTTCGGTAAGACCGAGCGCATACAGAAGACTTCTGTTAGGCGCCCTGTCCACCCCCTTCTTGATCTGGTCAGATTTCATTCTATTATTCCTCTTATATATCCATTGTATGGCCAGCACATGTGAAGTGCTGTTCATCTAATTATGATTTTTATCGAAGAGTGAGCCGTGAAGCGAGAGTTGCGAGGAGATCGATGCAATGCACAAGTTCGCGGCAGCGAGAATGGCCGGAATTTGCAATTCGAAGTCGAACGCAGTGAGCGGAGCTTGCAAATTCCCCATGCTCGCAGAGCGAACGCCGATGCAGTGCACGATCTTCGAGCCTCGAGCGATGCGGCTCAGTCTTCGATGAACTCTATATATTAGTTGGAAGCATCTTTATTGAAGGAGCCCAGCCTCCGTAAATCAATGCTTCCGACATTACGGCAACGCCGTATATTTAGTTGGAAGCATTATCCAGGTCGCTGTCGTTCTTCCAGAGCATCTCATCTCTGAGCTTCTTTCCGACAACTTCCATTTCGTGCTTAGCAAGCTGTGCTCTCTTGGAGTTGAAGAATGTACGGCCGTTCTTGTTCTCAGCGATCCATCTGCCTGCGAATGTTCCGTCCTGAATGTCAGCAAGAACTTTGCGCATGTTAGCCTTGATCTCATCGTGAGGAAGCACGCGAGGTCCTGATACATACTCACCGAACTCAGCTGTGTCGGAGATGGAGTAGTTCATTGCAGCGATACCGCCCTTGTTGATAAGGTCGATGATCAGCTTCATCTCGTGGATGCACTCGAAGTATGCGTTCTCTGGCTTGTATCCTGCCTCAACGAGTACTTCGAAGCCGCACTGCATCAGGTCTACTACGCCGCCGCAGAGTACTGTCTGCTCACCGAAGAGGTCTGTCTCAGTCTCTTCATCCATTGTTGTCTCGAGGATTCCGGCACGAGCGCCGCCGATACCTGCAATGTATGCAAGAGCGATGTCATATGCTTTGCCTGTAGCATCCTGCTCAACAGCAATGAGGCAAGGAACGCCTTTGCCTGCTACATACTGGCTGCGTACTGTGTGTCCAGGTCCCTTAGGAGCTGCCATGAATACGTCAACGCCTTCCGGAGCAACGATCTGCTTATATCTGATGTTGAATCCGTGAGCGAAAGCAAGAGCATTGCCCGGCTCAAGGTTAGGAGCGATCTCACTCTTGTAAACTGCTGCCTGAACCTCATCGTTGATAAGGATCATGACGATGTCAGCCTTCTTTGCTGCCTCAGCAACTGTATATACTTCAAAGCCATCCTTCTCAGCTACCGGCCATGACTTGCCGCCCTTGCGGAGTCCTACGATTACGTTGCAGCCGGACTCTCTCAGATTGAGAGCGTGTGCATGACCCTGTGAGCCATAACCGATGATAGCGATAACTTTTCCATTAAGTGCATCAAGATTACAATCCTTTTCATAGTACATTTTTACCATAGCTGAATTCCCCACTTTCTTTAGATTCATCATTAATTGTTGCAATACCTCTTTCAATCGCTACGACACCTGTTCTGGCGATCTCGAGAACCTCGAATTCCTTCAGGATATTCAGAAGTCCCGACAGCTTCTCAGCATCTCCTGAGATGCCGATTGTCAGTGTCTGAAGCGATACATCTATTATCTGCGCACGGAAGATGTTCGCCAGCTGCATTATGTCATTGCGGCGTTCACTTGATTCGGCGCGGACTTTAACGAGCATAAGTTCCCGATAGATCGATGACTCTGCATTGAGCCATTTTACCGAGTGTATCGGATAGAGCTTGCGCAGCTGGTTGCAGAGGAGCTCTGTATGCGGCTCATCTGCAAGTACATCGATGGTGATACGCGATCTGCCCGGATTCTCTGTCGGGCCAGCTGCGAAAGCTTCGATATTGTATCCCTTACGGGAGAACAGTCTTGCTATCTGTGAGAGCACTCCTGGTTCATTGTCGACTAGGAGCGCAAGCGTCTGTCTTCTGACATTATTGGATTTGTCCATCGTCGCCCCTCCTATATCCTCATGAAATCTGTGATGTGGCTGCCGCCGCCCACCATAGGTCTGACCATCTCATCGATATCGAGCATGCAATCGATCACGCAGCCCTCGCCGCTCTCCATGGCCTCTACGATAGCCTTCTCGAGATCCTTCTGGTTGTTGACTCTGAAGCCGCGGAGTCCGTATGCCTCAGCCAGCTTGACAAAGTCAGGTCCCCTGTCGAGTGTCGTCTCCGAGAAGTTCTTCTTGTAGATCAGATTCTGCCACTGCCTTACCATTCCCAGCGTGCGGTTATCGAAGATAAATGTTATTATCGGGATGTTGTAGTACTGCTCCGTGCAAAGCTCGTTGCAGTTCATGCGGAAGCTTCCGTCTCCGGCAACATGTATTACCGTCTTGTCAGGATTACCGACCTTGGCGCCAATGGCAGCTCCGAGGCCAAATCCCATTGTTCCGAATCCGCCTGAGGTTATCAGCTGACCCGGGTATTCGAAGTGGAAGTGCTGTATCGCCCACATCTGGTGCTGACCGACATCTGTCGCAACAATCGTATCCTGAGGTACGAGTCTTGCGATGGTGTCGCAGACCTGCTTAGGGTTGAGTGTGTCTCCGCCGTCATCATAGACAGTCTCTGTCGGATGTGAGAATACGAACTTCTTCCATTCAGTGTGGCTCTGCTGCTCAAGTCTCTCGTTGAGCATTCTCAGAACTTCCTTGGCATCACCGATGATATGGTGGTCTGTCATGATGTTCTTGTTGATCTCCGACCTGTCGATATCGATGTGGACTATCTTGGCCTGCTTCGCAAATGAGGCAGGATCGAGCGCTACTCTGTCTGAGAATCTGCAGCCTACTGCGATCAGCAGATCACAGTTATCACATGCGATGTTAGATGCCTGCGAGCCATGCATACCGATCATTCCTGTAGTATGAGGATTGCGGCCGTTCATTCCGCCTCCACCCATTACGGTAATGGCAGCCGGAGCATCGACCAGATTACAGAAGGCCTCGAATTCCTTATGAGCTCTGCTTCTTACAACTCCGCCGCCGCAGATCAGCATTGGCTTCTCGGATTCTCTGATCATATCGACGAGCTTGTCTATATCCTCTTCATCGATCGATGGTATCTTGAAATCCGCCAGACTTCTCTCATACAGCGAGCTGATTGCTCCGGCAGCCTTGTGCTGCTTGCGAGGAATGAATTCATACTCTGCCTGTTCTGCTGTAACGTTCTTGAGAATGTCTATGAACACAGGACCCGGGCGTCCGCTTCTTGCGATTGCAAAAGCCTTACGGACTGTATCTGCAAGCTTATTGACATCCGTTACCTGGAAGTTGCTCTTAGTGATCGGAAGCATTATTCCCGTGCTGTCAACTTCCTGGAATGAATCCTTTCCGATAAGATTCTCAGCGACATTGCATGAAATGAACACAACCGGTGATGAATCCATATATGCTGTTGCTACGCCTGTAGTAAGATTGGTTGCTCCCGGCCCGGATGTGGAGAAAGCTACTCCGACCTTGCCCGTGCTCCTTGCATAGCCATCTGCCGCGTGGGATGCACCCTGCTCATGTGCTGTCAGATAGTGTCTGATCCTGTCCTTGTACTTGACCAGCGAATCATAGACATTGAGTATTGTGCCTCCCGGATAGCCGAATATGACTTCGACATCCTGCTCGAGCAGACACTCCATCAATATATCTGCGCCTGTTAGCTTCACTATAATTACTCCTTTCCCCGGAATCTGTCTGGATATTCTGATTCCGTAAAAAAAGCCCCTACAATCACCGTAAGTTGATCGTAGGGACTGCGTTAACATATATAATTCTGTATCCTTGGTGGAATTCTCAGATTTTCTCGCAGTTCACATCACAACTTGCAGCACTATTCTTGCCAGGTAATGTCCCTAAGGCCTAGAATAAGGCTGATAATCATAATTATGATGCTGAGAGTGAGACTCATCGTCATTGAAAACTCCTGTGAAATCACAAAAAAGCATTAATTATTTGTAGGTTCTCACAATATTAACATTTCATATGGTGCTTGTCAATAGCCTCAAAGCCTTGATTTGTACGTACTTTCGAACACTTTAAGCTCTCTTGTTATCCTCGACAAATCTGCGGATCTTGAGACCTGTAGTTTTGTCGAATTCACGCTTACGGATAACGACATGCGCTATCTTCTTGAACCTCGGATGAGAACTGTTGATCTTGTCTACCTCTGAATCAATAAGAGCCTCGGCCTGCTCATCAGTATAGCCCTCGCCGAGCTTGCCCTTAAGGGCTTCGTCGTCAAGTCTTACTGTCGCGCATATGCCATTCCACGGCGAAGCAGGATCTGTATCTCCGCCCCATACCATGCACTCTGAGATGTATGGACTGCTGAGGAGATATCCCTCGAGTTCTTCAGGGAAGACGTTCTTGCCGTTAGCCGCGATGATGACATTCTTCTTACGGCCTGTGATGAATACATAGTTATCTCTGTCAAGATATCCAAGGTCACCTGTATGGAACCATCCCTCACTGTCGAGGACTTCGGCAGTTCTCTCAGGATCCTTATAGTATCCCATCATGACGACAGGTCCACGGAAGCAGATCTCTCCGATTCCGTTCTCGTCCTTATCTTCGATCTTGCACTCTACGAATGGGAGAAGGTGTCCTGCAGAAGCATTCTTGATGAGCTTCTTCTTGTCAGGGTTCAGCGCTACGATAGGCGAGCACTCTGAAAGCCCGTATCCCTGCAGAGCATTGATGTCAAGGTCACAGAAGAAATCGAGGATCTTGCCGTCTATTGCAGCTCCGCCTGAGATGATCGCTCTCAGCTCTCCGCCGAATACCTCTCTGATGCTGTTCTTGACCTTCTTAGGAAGTCTGAGCCTGATATTCTTCTCCTCTGTCTTCTTGAGGATCAGCTTGAGCAGGAGCTTGTCGCTGACCTGATCATGGATGCTGCGGTAAATCCTGTTGTAGAAGTTCTCAATAATAATAGGAACAGCAAGCATGATCGTAGGCTTAGCCTCTACGATATCCTTACGCAGATACTTGAGACCTCTTGAGAAAGCGATGCTCGCTCCGCTGTAAACGCATGTCAGGAATGTTGCAGTGCACTCGTATGCATGGTGCATCGGAAGCACTGAGAAGCAGGTGTCACCAGGACGTGCTTCGAACATTGACTGGCACAGGATAGCATCAAGTACAAGATTGCGGTTGCTGAGCATTACGCCCTTGCTGACACCGGTCGTTCCTGATGTGAACAGGATAGCTGCAAGATCAGTGTTGATAACTCTTGCGTCGATGTAGCTGCGGTCTCCGCTCCAGACCTTCTTGCGTCCGTCTTCGCGAAGCTTCTTCCAGGAGAGGAGTCCCTCCTCAACTGATTCGTCTTCTTCCATCTCAGCATTGATGACATACTGAAGTCCTGTATCACCTGCAGCCTTGATGTTCTTGAACATCTCATAGTACTTATTGTTGATAGTGATTACTGCAGCAAGTTCTCCCTTGATAGTAAGCTGATGGAGCTCGTCCTCGTTAAGCTCTCTGTCGAGAGGAACTACGACTCCGACTCCGCCGACAACAGCAAGATAAGACTCGCCCCACTCTGATGAGTTGCGGCCGATAACTCCGATGTGCTTGCCCTTGAGACCGAGCGCCAGAAGCGATGTTCCGAGTCCGTTTACGTCCTCAAGTACACGTCTGAAAGTGATCTCCTGATAAGGGAGCTTTGGTCCGAATTTCTGCTTGAACAGAGGCTCATCCGGATGATTCTCTGCTGAGTAATTGAGCATGTCCTTGATATCTGTTACGACATGCTTGTTCTTGAAGAGATAGCAGCGGTCCTTGGAGTCCTTGAGTTCATCCAGCATCTCTGCCATTACCTGACGTTCTCTCTTCTTGACATTCTTATATTCGGTATCTGTGTATGTACGCTCTGCAGTGTAAGTGATTTCGTTCATATTTGTATTGTTCATTCTTTCTTCTTAACTGTCGTCCCCTCCAGTTATACCCTTAAGCTAATCGTCCTTGACGATTTTATTACAACAGGCGTGTATTATCAACGAATATTTCGCCAAATACAACAGATACGGGAATGTCCAGAATATACCTGCAAGTCCCAGTGTCAGGACAGTCAGAAGCAACCAGCCCGCTTTTTGTGTTATGAAATAAAAAACGTATATTTCATTTGTTCATATTGACAAATTGCTTTGCTGGCTTTAAGGTTAAATCACCAGAAAAAGCATGTAAAAAGGATTGGAGGAGCACTAATGACTAATATAGAAATGATCCGTGCATACGGACATGAGCAGGTAGCATATTTTAACAATGAGAAGGCAGGCCTCAAGGCTATCATCGCACTGCACAACACCAACCTCGGCCCGGCTGTAGGCGGATGCAGACTTTGGCCATACGAGAGCGAAGAAGCAGCTCTCTTCGATGTTCTGCGTCTCTCACGTGGAATGAGCCACAAGAACGCAGCAGCAGGAATGCCGCTCGGAGGAGCTAAGGGCGTAATCATTGCACACCCATCCCAGAAGACAGAGGCAATGTTCGAAGCCTTTGGCGAAGCCGTCAATACATTCCTGGGCAAGTATTACACAGCAGAGGATGTTAATACTGACACCAAGGACGCAGAGTATATGCTCCGCACCACTCAGTATGTAGTTGGCCGTGAAGATGTATCCGGCGACCCATCCCCATTCACAGCTATCGGCGTATTTGATGGTATCCGCGCTGTAGCACAGTTCATGAATGGTTCTGACAGTCTCGACGGCATGAAGATCGCAGTTCAGGGTCTTGGCAAGGTCGGAATGGATCTGGCAAAGCAGCTGCATGCAGCTGGCGCTAAGCTGATCGTTTGCAACAACTCAAACCGCGAGGCAATGAAGTATGCTGTTGAAGAGCTCGGTGCTACCGAAGTCGGCAGAGACGAGATCTACGGAGTAGAATGCGATATCTTCGCTCCATGCGCACTTGGTGCTGTAGTCAATTCCAAGACTATCCCTCAGTTCAAGTGCAAAGCTATCGCAGGCGCTGCTAACAATGTAATCTATGACGATGCTGCAGGCGAGGCTCTCAAGGCAAGAGGCATCCTCTATGCTCCGGACTTCATCATCAACGGCGGCGGCGTTATCAACGCAGGTCAGGAAGCATTCACAACATATGACAAGGAGAACGTGCTCAAGCAGGTTCACAACATCTACAACACAGTTTACAGAATGCTCGAAGAATCCAAGGCCACAGGCGTTCCTGAAGGCGTGATCGCAACACAGTTCGCAGAGAACCGCATCAAGAACGGACTCGACGCATAAGCCTTATTACAACATCTGACCGCACAGCCCCGGCAATTCGCCGGGGTTTTGTTTTTATTAAAATACTCAATTTTCAGGTAATTAATTGTTATTTTCCACAATTTTCCCTTGATGTCTCTTTGTAAGTGGTTTATAATGGCCGCATGAAAAAGATAATTAAGACTTACATATTTAAATACTTTAGATAACCCTTGCAGGCATTATAGAGTGATAATCGCCTGCGTTTAAGATGTCGGCGTTATCATAGGTAAGTCAAGTCAAAGCCATGTGGAACGCCACCATATGGCTTTTTATAATAATCAGAAGACTTAAGAGAGATGAAAGGAGCTAATCAACATGAGTCTGGAAGAAATGAAAGAAATGATCAAAGCAATGACAGAAGAAGCTAAGAAGGTCGCATACTGCGGCGGCATGAGCCCTGAAGACTACAAGATCGCTAAGAGTGCTTTCCCTAATGGTGATCTCGTAGCATATCCAAATCATAAAGAAACTTACGATGCTGTTATATCCGGCGAATGCGAAGTAGCTATTCTGCCATTTGAGAAGAGCTACTCCGGTGAACTCGGCAACGTTATCGATATACTTTTCGAGGGAGACCTTGTTATCAATGGCGTTATCAACCTTGATACAGGATCAGAGACCATTCGCTATGCGGTACTTTGCAAGGAACTCGTAGAGCTTCCTGAAGACAGCGATGGCGGATTCCTCTTCACATTCACAGTAAAGGATGAGACCGGAGCACTTGCCAAGGCCATCAACACCATCAGTGCGCATGGTTTCAACATGAGCACAATGCGCTCAAGAAAGAGAAAAGACCTCGAGTGGAACTACTACTTCCTCGCAGAGGCTAACGGTGACTGCTGCTCAGCAGAAGGCAAGAAGATGTTCGAAGAGCTTGATGCAGCATGCGAATCAGTCAAGGTTCTCGGTCACTACGCATAATAACTAATAGATATTTACCTTAACGCAATACATAAGAAGAGCCCCGGATTTATCACTCATCCGGGGCTCTTCACATGTCTCAGATTAAATTATTCTTCTACTCTTATAACGTTGTCGATCGACTTTGTTACGTCGAATTTCAATGCTTCATCAAGAGCATGTGTCAGCAGCGACTTGTCCACACTGAACAGTATGAATATGAGAGTTGCAACTCGCTCTCCGTCACATTCATACGGAGTCTTCTGTTGAATCGCCTCAACACTGATGTCATAGTGACCGAACATCGTCGTGATCCTGCCGAGTACACCTGGCTTGTCCGCTACAGTCATTCTCACATAGTACTTGCTCTCTCCGACTCCGCGGAATTCAAGATCAGAGTCATATCTAAGCTGCGGAACGATGTCATAGGCTGAATCCTTGCCAAGCTTGCGGGCGATACCGATGATATCACCAAGAACGGCACTGCCTGTTGGAAGCGAGCCTGCGCCCCTTCCGTAGAACATCAGCTCATCAACGGCATTTCCTTTGACATATACAGCATTGAACTCATTGTTAACAGATGCGAGCGGATGCTTAACAGGAACCATTGAAGGCTCTACACTGCAGGTCAGCTTGTCACCCTGTTCTCTTGCGCTTGCAAGCAGCTTGATGCGGTAGCCCGATTCCTTCGCAAATGCAATATCTTCCGGGCAGACAGCAGTGATGCCCTGTGTAGGAATCTTTTCAGGTCTTATGCCGGCGCCGAATACAAGTGAAATCAGGATCGAAAGCTTGTTGGCTGCATCGATACCCTCTACGTCTGCAGTCGGATCAGCCTCGGCAAAGCCCTTTGCCTGAGCATCCTTGAGAACCTCACCATAGTCCTTGCCAAACTCACTCATCTGGGTCAGGATGAAGTTAGTGGTTCCATTGAGAATGCCGTGCACTTCACTGAAGCTGTTCGAAAGAAGAGCTGTTGTAAGAGATGTCAGGATAGGAATACCACCTGCTACAGCAGCCTCGAATCTCAGCAGCACCTGATGCTCCTGCGCGAGCTCTGAGAGGAACTTGCCGTTCGCTGCGATGGCAGCCTTGTTTGCTGTTACAACGCTCTTGCCATGCCTGATAGCCTCAGCCATATATTCAGTTGCAGGCTCGATACCACCTATGAGTTCAACGACGATGCTGATCTCAGGATCCTCAATAATATCCTTGATATCCTTAGTATATTTGTCCTTAGGAATATCTATGCCGCGGTCCTTCTCCGGATGGCGATTGAGTATCTTCACGATCTCAATATCAAAGCCTGTGGTCTCAAGGATCTTGTCGTGATTCATCTCAAGAGCCTGATATGTGCCCTTGCCTATATTACCGATTCCAAGCATTCCGACTTTGATATGATTATTCATTGTATTCTGTCCCCTTTTCTTATTACTTGAGCAATCCGAGAACTGCGTCCATTTCACCCTTCTGTGCCTTGATAAGAGTCTGCACCCTCACTGAATTGATAGAGTGAGTATACCACATGGGGATTTTTTCTGACAATAGAACAGGCTCCGTCCCTACAAGGGAGGAGCCCGTTATACATCTTTATTTAAAGCTCTTGTATCGTTCCGCCGGGTTTATTATCTGTCTTCGCCCTGGATCATTGTCTTTACGGATGCAACTACTGCTGCTGTCCAGTAAAGTGAAGGTACAAGTACTGCTGTTCCTACTACTAACTCCATCATTTCCCCTATAATCTCCTTTCGCATTGGCTTATTGTTTTTCTTTGTTTCTTGATTACAATGCGTAGGATAGCACCGGAGGACTTTGCGAAAATTGATTATAATCAATTTTTCAAAAAATTATTTGATGGGTTTTTCTTAATTATTATAAGTGTCTCTGAGTCTCTGCATGTCGACGATCCTGATGCTGCTCTGTCCGGTCTTCGCAACGATCTTCTCACGCTCGAGTTCCCTGATCTTGCGGCTGACAGTTTCCGGTCTCAGGTGGATGCTTGCAGATATCTCTTCAAGACGCATCACTATCGTATCTGAGCCTGAGTATTTGCTCTGCCTCAGGAGAAAACCGGCGATCCGTGCCTTAGGATCCTCTGTTGTCAGCAGCAGCACCCTCTCATTGGCAGCTCTAAGCTTCTCACTAAGAAGTCTGATGACGCGAAGAGCCACTCCCGGCTCATCCATGACAGACTCTATCTCCGTCCTTAGTATCATGCAGCAATCAGTAGTATCAAGGCAGACCGCATCATAAGAATAAGTGCTGCCCTCGATGAACAGCCCTTCCCAGATTATCTCGCCTGCCCAGAAGATACCGACAATCTCCTCTCTGCCTTCGCTGTCATATGTCCTGAGCTTGACTTTACCCGTGTGCAGGAGATATACGCCATCACAGGCATCGCCCTCTCTGAAGAGATAACTGCCCTTGCGGTACTTCCTGCGTATGGCCGAATTCATTATCTTCTTCTGAAGAGTGTCGTCAAGTCCGGATATCACAGTAAGGCTGCGGAGGCACCGCCTGTCACAGCTTGCGCATTTGTCTGTTGCGTTCCTGTTTGTTAATCTGAATTTGTTCTCCATTTATTCCTTCTCAAGTACTGATAAGTCCACCTTTGAAAGGATGTCTTCCTTCTTGCCCATCCTCTCCTCAGATGGCTTGAGGTTCTGTGCAAATCCGGTCCCGTCTATGTGATACGCTCCGGTTATCCCGGCAAGAGCCTCTTCATCCGCCTCTCTGCAGAATAGCGCGAGATCCGCAGGGAACTTTGAATAATCCGTATCCTCATCTATCTCCCAGACCTTCAGCGTATCCGGGTCAACATAAATGTCTGTCCACCTGCCGTGCATGCTGATATCAAACCAGTCTGTGCCGAAGGTGTAGGCATTGCCCGTGACCCTGCCATCCTCCAGTATGCATTCCTTGGCAAGCATTGTGCCCGCTGCACCGATCCTGAGGAAGTTGTTCTCTCTTGTACTGAACCAGGCACCGCCATTATTGATAGCTTGTATCATCTGTGCCTTGATCAGATCATTGTTATCAGCCATCAGACCCTCCCTTAAATACCACTTTGTCAGCTTTGGTCTAATCTTATCACAGCTGCAATTGCCGCAGTGAAAAATTAATTATTATTATTCATCTTACATTTGTTGTGTTCGTACTTGTTTCCTGAAATGCATTGAAAAGTTGGGCAGAAAGGCTTAATATGGAATTGGGTGCAGGGAATTACCTTGAAAGTATTGGATTTTAAATCTTATAAAGGAGGTATGACAATAATGGTCAAGATCAAATGGACTAATAAGTATAGCAATGAAACGGGCTATGTCGCTGCTCTTTCAAACAAGGAACAGTGCTTCATCAACACATTTGATGAGAGCGAAGCTAAGGCATACTCCGAGAAGGCTGTCAAAGGCATTATGACCAGACTTGAGTCTTTCCACGAGACTGACAACAACATCTTTGAAGTAGTCCAGGCATAATAAGAAAGTCTAACAAGAACTCAGCCCTGTCAGTATATAACTGGCAGGGCTGTTGTTGTTTTATTCTGTTCCTTTGAGAGCTTCTACCATATTGATGCTCTTGTTCTTTCTTGCTATCATCAAGCCTACTATCACGGCCACTCCCAGATTCAGGGCTGCAGCAGGCAGCAGGCTTCCGGGACCGATCACGGTCTCCATTTCATATTCACCTGCCAGCAGGTCCATCAGGACCCTGAGGGCCCATACGCCTGCAGGTATTCCAAGGAGAGTACCCGCTACAGAGATCCACAGATTCTGCGAGATAAGAAGACGCCCTATAGCATTATTCTTGAATCCCAGAACTTTGAGTGTTGCCATCTCACGGTAGCGCTCCATGTAGCTCATGACCCCGAGATTATAGAGCACTATGAGGCAGAGCAGCACCGATGCAGCAATGAGAACTATTATGAAGAAATAGAATATCTCCATAAATGCGTCAAATGAATCTATAATGTCCTGCTTGCTCTGTACGCTTGTTATATTACTGCCGGTACCGATCTCCTCCTTGGCAGTCATAGTATATACGCTGTTTATCTTATATGCCTCGCTGTCAGTAAGACCAAGAGACTCAGCGTATCCTTCTGTCATTGATATGCTTTCTGTCAGGGAACTGTTGATACCGCTGATATGGATATCGTAGCTTTCATCCGTGCCATAAGGTTCCACAGTCACTATGTCTCCTGGCCCGGCTTTGAATTCCTTCGCCAGCCTCTTGCATATGAAGGCTCCGTCTTCCGGCAAATGCACTATATTCGAATCCTCATCTATGAACTGATATGTCCCGTGAGTGATGTTGTAGACATCCACGGAAATCGCTTTGTCCCCCACCTTGGAGCTGACCGATGCGCTGTAGTCCCCGTCCAGATCGTGCGCGATCTTCAGTGCATCGTCATTGTCTGCGTCTGCAGATATGAAGACTTTCGAAGTATATACCGCCGACTGATTGAAGAATGTGTCGAGAAAAACATCCATAGTCTGGTTCATGCCAAATGATGCTACCAGCATCAGCATGCAGCCGAATGTACCGATGAACGACATGGCGCTGCGGGATTTGTGTCTGAAGATATCTCTCAGATTCCACTTTGTGCCGAACTTCAGCTTGTTCCACAGGGCTGTCTTCTCGAGCAGTACGCGGCGGATGTGCCTCGGCGTATACGGGCGGAGCGTCTCTGATGCGGTTCCGCTGAGAAGCTTACGGACTGACAGGTATCCTATGAAGATCGTCAGCGCTACTATCAGTGCAACGATCACCCATATCCACAGAGGGATATGAATCGACCAGTCAGGCATAACGAAATACGTTCCCATGAACCCGTCCTGAGACATAATCATGTTGCAAAGCAGATATCCTACTACGATACCCAGTGCTGAGCCTACCAGCGATATAAAGACTGCATATGATGTATAGTGGCGGATTATCCTCTTGTTCCTGAAGCCGAGAGCTTTGAGCGTACCGATCTGTGTCTTCTCACTGATCGTGATCCTGTTCATGGTCGTTATCATGGTCAGGATCGCAATCGCAAGGAATAGCACCGGCAGAACAGAGCCCATCGTTTTGCCCTCATTCATCTCGCCTCTTGACTCTGCATATGATATGTTCTCATCTTTGGACAGGACCATAAGAGTGCGCCCAAGGACTGCATCCACAGCCTCCTGCAGCTCGGCCTTATCCATCGATGAATTGATGTTCACCTGTGCAAATATGTCGTCGCATACTTCCTTGACGGCTATGCTCATCAGATCGTCCTCAAGATCAGGCTCTTCTTCCCTGATTTGCTGCTCAACGACCTTCCTCAGCATCGCAGGCGAAGCAAATACATATCCATATGTATCAAAGTCAGGCATCAGCTGTGACTCGTCGCGGACACAGATAAGATACTCTGCTGACTCTATCAGGCCTCTGACCGTCCCGGTGAACTCCATGTCCTCGAAGGTAACAGTAAGTTCATCGCCTATCTTCACACCGTTCTGCTCGGCATATTTGTCCATCAGCCAGAAGCCTTCAGGATCCCATCTGTCGTACTTATCGCCTTCCATCAGGACAAAGCCGGACGTATGCTCGCTCTCTGTCACGGTCAGCGCAAGCTGATTGCCCGTCCCAGCGACATCGGCATTTACAGAGAGGAACCTGCTGACGCCTGTAACACCCTCTATATCGCGGATCTTATCTACATCGGCTGACGATATGCCATCCTCATCTATCACCCTGTAGTCTGCAAAGCCACAGTCCCTGAAGAATGAGTCTGTGTCTCTGCCGATAGTCACCCACTCAGCATTGAATCCTACGAAGACCCCGACACCAAGCATGATCAGCAGAATCATGGAGATGAACTGGACCTTGTAGACGCCCGCGGTTCTGAAAAATTTGCGTATCAGCATTACCACTCCACCTCTTCCACTGACAGCGGATTTGGCTGTTCATCAACTGATGTGACCTTGCCGCTCCTGATATGAATAACCACATCAGCCATTCTGGCTATGTTCTGGTTATGTGTTACTATGATTATCGTCTTGCCGTAGTCTCTGGCCATCTTGAGAAGCAGCTTGAGCACTACAACGCCGGTCTCAGAATCGAGCGCTCCCGTCGGCTCATCGCACAGGAGGATCCTCGGGTTCTTAGCAAGCGCTCTGCATATGGAAACCCTCTGCTGCTCACCACCCGACAGCTCGTGCGGGAACTGATGAGCATGATCTGCAAGGCCAACCTCGCTAAGCAGCTCTTCAGAACTCATATGATCCGGCGCGATCTCTTCGACAAGAGATACGTTCTCAAGTACAGTGAGCGTCGGTATCAGATTGTAAGACTGGAAGACAAAGCCTACCTTCGCAGCTCTGTAATCCGCTAGTTCATCGCTTGAAAGTGTTGATATATCTGTTCCATCTACAACTATCTGACCGCTCGTAGGATTATCGAGTCCTCCGAGCAGATTCAGAAAAGTACTCTTGCCGGCCCCTGACGGACCGAGAATTACTACAAATTTTCCCTCTTCAATCTCCAGATCGACATCAGACAGTGCATTCTGAACATGGTCTCCTGTCACATATGTCCTTGTTACATCTTTGAATTGAATAATCTTCATAATTAATAATCTCCGTGTGATAATTATCTTCTTTAGATATCAGTGGACTTCTTCGAATCCGACGACCTTATAGTCTGTCTTCTTCAGAAGTCTGGCAAAATCGTCCTCCGTCTTCTCTGACTTAGCAAGGACCTCTGCTCTGTGGCGTCCGAGATTGACTTTGGCCCAAACGTCCCCTCCGGCATTTAATGCATTCTGGACTCTGGACGCACAGTTGCTGCACATCATGCCGTCTATAGCCAGGTTGTATCTGAACGGATAATGGGATTCATCCGTGTCATCGACAGGACGAGGCAGTACAGTTTCGGCAGTGCCGCAGCAGCTTGACTTTGCTTTGCCCCTGGCCTTCTGCACAGTGGCATACACTCCATAAGCGATAAGTAATACTGCTACTATTATGATTACAGCAGACATCTTGAGATACCTCCTTGTATTTATGAGTTAGTTAACTTAAACTAACTCGCATTGTAATACTTTCTCCTCTATATGTCAAAGTTTTGCATGAAAAAACCTCAGGCATCTGATCCTGAGGTCCAGTAGTTACAAAGTGTTATCTCATACCCATCATCATGCCCAGCACGAAAGGTATGAGCCATATGATCCATACTATTAAGCTGAATCTGTGGAAGGTGTGCATCGCCTTTTCATCCTTGCGGACCAGCACTACAGTCGCCCATACTGCATGGATCATCATGAGTATTATGGCTATCATTCCTGTAATACCATGAGCGCTCATCAGGCCTCCGCCTGATCCGTCGGCAAGCTGCGACATCATCGCAGTGCCGGCTGTATCCATGCAAAGTCCGAGCCAGAAGAATGCGAGATGCACCGGCTTCAGCACTTTGGCTCTGTGCTCAGACCACACGCCTATCGTATAGAAAATGAGTGCAAGTGTAATGGCTATGACAGCCTTCATAAGAAGTGGGCTCATATTATTCTCCAAGGTTTAAATTAGTATTCCTTCCAGATGATCGCATTCGTGCTGGATTATCTGTGCTATATATCCACTGAAATCCTGTGTATGTTCAATGAATTTCTTGTCGAGGTACCTGACAGTGATCTGTTTGTACCTCGTAGTTTTTCTTGTTCCGGGCAGCGACAGGCATCCTTCTTCTGCCTCATATGGTTCAGACTTTGCTGTGATCACAGGATTGATCATAACGAGATCTGCAAAGCCTGTAGCTACGATTATGATCTTCTTCCTATATCCGATCATATTTGCGGCCATGCCAACACAGCGCTCACGGTTTGCTTTGAGTGTGTCTTCAAGATCCTGCGCTACCGGAAGGTCGATCTTAGTAGCTTCTTCGGATTTCTGATTCAGAAAGAATGCGTCCCTTACTATTGGTTTAATCATTTATTCAGGCAAAGCCTCCTATCTATTTTCTGACCCAGTCTGCATGGTCACCGCGCGAAGATACGGCTCTGTAACCTATGCGTGCGATCCGTCCTTCGAGACATGCGTGGCATTCCGCTGCCTCCTCGCCGGTGCAGATCTTGCCGTCATACAGAAGGTATTTCTGTCTCACATCCTTAGGTGACAGACTCGGCATTATAACGTTAGCACCATGTCTTATGCCTTCTTCTCTGCCGAGAGGATTGATAGTTCCGAGTGCAGTCGTTGCCGGCAGGAGAACTCTCGGGAACATCAGCCTGAGAATTGCCAGGCAGTACAAAGTCTCCTCGTAGCTGCCATCCGGCATATCCCTGAACGGTGTATCCTTATGGTGAATGAAAGGACCGATGCCTATCATATGAGGATCGAGTTCCCTGAGATATTCAAAGTCTTCAGCCAGATAGTCATATGTCTGGTAAGGAGATCCAACCATGAACCCGGCACCGATCTGAAAACCTATATCCTTGAGATCTCTGAGGCATCTCTTGCGGTTCTCTATCGTAAGCTCTGCCGGATGCAGCATAGCATAATGTTCCGGCGAAGAGGTCTCATGCCTCAGAAGATAACGGTCAGCACCCGCCTCGTAGTATTTCTCATATGTCTCCCTCGAACGTTCGCCGACAGACAGAGTCACAGCACAATCGGGATGCTGTTTCTTGATCTGGCGGATAAGCTCGCAGAAATCATCATCCTTATATGTCATGTCCTCACCGCCCTGCAGTACGAAGGTTCTGAGGCCAAATCCATAACCGATATCGCAGCATTCCAGTATCTCCTCCGTAGTGAGGCGGTATCTCTCGGCTTTGTCATTTGATCTCCTGATGCCGCAGTACAGGCAGTCATTCCTGCAGTAATTCGTGAACTCGATCAGTCCGCGCAGATAGATGTCGTGACCATAGTTTGCAACAGCCGTCTCCTGCGCCAGAGCCCGCATGTACTCACTGTCCTCAGGGTTGCGCTCTGTGAACATGCGAACGAACTCATCATGAGTCAGGGTCCGTTCAACTTGTAATTTGTCTATAAGTGGTCTTAGAGTGCCCATTTTTTAAATCCCTCTTATCTGATGATTCCTCCGCCGAGCACGTACTCGCCGTCATATACAACTACTGACTGTCCGCGTGTGATCGCTCTCTGCGGCTCATCGAATATGATCCTGACCGAGTCTTCCGAAATCGGAATTACCGTCGCCGGAGCCTCATGATGTCTGTACCGGATCCTCGCTGATGCCCTTACATCGCCGGATGGTGCAGCCATTGAGACCCAGTTAAAGCTCTCAGCCGTAAGTTCTCTTGTAAATAGCTCTTCGTTGTCTCCGAGGATAACACGGTTCCTGTCAGTGTCAAGTTCCAGAACATATGCAGGCTTCTTAAGAGCCAGCCCGAGGCCCTTACGCTGACCGATGGTGTAGTTGATGATGCCCTTGTGTCTGCCCATCACTGTGCCGTCGGTACTGACAAAATCCCCCGGCGGATAGTCATGTCCTGTGTATCCGCAGATGAAAGCTGCATAATCACCGCCAGGAACGAAGCAAATATCCTGGCTCTCCCTCTTCTTTGCTGTAACAAGATCGAGAGACCCAGCTATCTCCCTGACTTCCTGCTTGGTCATGTTGCCGAGCGGGAAGAGCGTGCGCGAGAGCTGCTCCTGAGTCAGATCATACAGGAAATAGCTCTGGTCTTTGCCAGGATCAGCGCCCTTGCGAAGCATGAATCTCCCCGATGGAGACTTCTCGATAACAGCATAATGACCGGTTGCGATGCTGAGAGTGGACTCTTCATTCCCTTCAAGAAGGTCACTTGCGCTCAGTTCATACAGCCTGTCGAACTTCAGGTACTTGTTGCAGGCGACACACGGATTAGGAGTCGCGCCATGCTCATATGCGCTGACAAATCGGTCTATTACTTCGCGCCTGAAATCAGGCCGCATGTCGTATACAACATAGCTTATGCCAAGCTTATTGGCAACCGCACATGCATCCTCTATGCTGCTGAGAGAGCAGCACGTCTTGTCTGTGATGCCTATGGTCTCGTTATCAAATAATCTCATTGTGGCACCAGTCACTTCATAGCCCGCTTCACGCACCAGGTACGCAGCGACACTTGAGTCTACGCCACCACTCATGCCAACAAGAGCCTGTTTTGTCATGTTGTTCTCCAATTCTTGCTTTCCTCTCTTATACCGATAGCATAATTCTACTATTTGTTATCTTTTCTGTATAGGTCAATCTTTCCAAACCCTTTTAATGCTATACTTGGATTATAGCAAGGATATCGTGTATATAAGTAGTACTAACGAACGGACCCGTCATCAAGGAGAATTAAAATGGAACACATTAGTGAACAATATGTTATGACTTTCGGATCCGAGGTCAGCAAATGCTTACTTTGTCTTGATCCGCCTTGTACAAAAGCCTGCCCGCAGCACACTGATACGGGCAAAGTTCTAAGATCTCTGTATTTCAGGAATTATATCGGTGCGGTCAAGAATCTTGACTGCGACTGCACATATTGCAATTCTCCATGCGAGCAAGCCTGCCTCCTGAGTGAGTCTACTTTTCCAGTCGACATCCGTGAGGTCTTCATGCAGGTAAAACAGGCTGCTCCGAGTCTTCCGGAAAACAAACTCGATCAGGTGGATCTGACCGCAGAGATATGCGGCATAAAGCTTGAGAATCCATTCCTCCTGTCATCTTCAGTTGTCTCAAGTTCGTACGACATGTGCAAACGAGCCTTTGAAGCTGGATGGGCCGGAGCATCCTTCAAAACGATCTGCAGCTTTCCGCAGCATGAGACTTCTCCAAGATTCTCTGCCATCAGCCATCACTCCAACGCCTTCTGCGGGTTCAAGAACATAGAACAACTCTCAGACCACAGCGTTGAAGAGAACATGGAGATATTTGAAAAACTCAGAGAAGAATTCCCTACCAAAGTAATAGTCGCCTCTATAATGGGACAGAATGAGCAGGAATGGACTGAGCTCGCAGCTAAATGCGAGAAAGCCGGAGCCTCTGTCATCGAGTGCAATTTCTCATGCCCTAATATGGAAGATGATGATCTTGGCATCACGATCGGCCAATCACCAGAGCTCGTCGAGAGGTTTACCCGCGCTGCTAAGAGAGGCACAAGCCTGCCAGTACTTGCAAAGCTTACACCTAATATAACTGACATGGTTCCTATTGCGCTTGGGGCAAAGCGCGGAGGAGCAGATGGTATCTCAGCCATTAATACGATCAATTCAATCACCGGTGTAGATATCGACACTCTCGTTGCAGAACCTGCAGTGCAGGGCAAATCTATTATAGGCGGATACTCCGGCAATGCTGTGAAGCCGATAGCTCTCAGATTCATCTCTGATCTCACCAGATGCACCGAGCTTGAAAATATGCACATAAGCGGCATGGGCGGTATTGAGACCTGGCGTGATGCTCTTGAGTTCATACTTCTCGGTGCCGGAAGCCTGCAGGTAACTACTGCCGTTATGCAGTACGGATACAGAATCATCGAAGATCTGATCGAAGGCCTTGAGGAATATATGAAGAGCAAAGGCATCTCATCTATCCATGATCTCATCGGAAGCGCAGCAGGTACCATTGTGGATCACCGCAGCATAGAGAGAGATACAATATTGTATCCGGTATTCAACTATGATCTCTGTATCGGCTGTGGCAGATGCTATATATCCTGCATGGACGGCGGCCATCAGGCAATAAAAATCGACCCGGAAACCCGCACACCAATACTTGTAGGCAGCAAGTGCGTAGGCTGTCATCTGTGCAGATTGGTCTGCACGACCAAAGCGATCGGAACATCAAAGAAAGTAGTTAAGAAGTGACATAAAACGGCAGCCGTTTCCGGCTGCCGCACTTTTTTCACATTTTTGCTATTTATGATATGGCTTTATTCTGAAATGCTTTAAGCTGGTCTGTCATCTCCTGAGCTGTTTTCTGATCCATCTTGTATCTGATAAGCACAACCCCTAAATAGATCACCACGACACTGCCAGCTACTGCAGCAACCTGCATGGCATATCCACTTATGTTTCCTCTGAAAACCATCGCTTCGATTATTGCCACAATGATGATCAGCTGAATGATCTTATGTATCAGCGCCTGTCTTACGCTCAGTTCCCTATTAGTATACATGATGAAGCTTGGAATGCAGGCAAGAAAACCGTAGATCAGAGGATAGATCATCACTTCGTATCCGAATTTCTGATCA
Source organism: Mogibacterium sp. (assembly GCA_017512145.1). Lineage (GTDB taxonomy): Bacteria > Bacillota > Clostridia > Peptostreptococcales > Anaerovoracaceae > Crickella. The sequence goes on from JAFWHB010000005.1 coordinate 50,920, forward strand.
GGAGCGAACAGTGAACCGGTCACATACATCGCGACATTGATCAGGACCGTGCTTATAAAGAAATATTTTGCTGTCTCTATTATCCTTTCTTTCATTTCTTACCTCGAGATTTTTTCCTTGACTTCGGTGACATACTTGCGCGAAATGATGACATCCTCGCCATTCATCAGCTGGCACATGTATCTCCCGTTCAGAGCGGGTCTTATGGATTCGACCTTCATAAGATTGACGATCACAGATTTCGATATGCGGACAAATCTGTTCCCGGAGAGAGCTTCCTCAAGCTCATACAGCCTGAGCCCGGACTCATAGCAAGCCTCCTGCAGATAAATGAAGGTTTTGTTTTCTACAGATTCTGCATAGAATATGTCCGCAAGCGGAATGCTGACCTGTGAGTCTCCGTCCTTTCCGTCTATCCTGCCCTGACGCGATTCTATGAAACGTACTATCTCCTTTATATTGGAGTCCACTCTGTGACAGCCTATTCTTATATACTCTTTCTTATCTTCGCCAATCGTGATTACTTCTATTTCCATATCTCATCAATAGCTTTCTTCTACAAATGTTCCGCTCCCTTTCAGGTAGTGATCGAAGAATCTGAGGACAAGCGTATTTACCTGATCAATACACACTTCCGGATCGACGTCACCCGTACCAAGAGCCTTAGCTATAAAAGGCGAGATGAGAGGCAGATCCGTAAAGTTCATATGACCACTTCCCTTGAAATACGTCGTGTGACCATCGGCCGCATTGTCCATTATAACATTATTCACATAATCCTTTTGCAGCTTGTATGCTTCCTCGCAGCTTTCCTGATGATTCTGATTCCTTACATCAAGGACAGGTGTTGCATATGGCTCAGTGTTGCATATCTCCTCGCCGTCTTCGATGCCTAGAACCTCTCCGAACATCGTTCCGTCGAGATCTATGACCGCGGAAACATCGCTTCTTCGCCCGGCGGTAACGGAAGTGGCTCCTCCCATTGAGTGTCCGAAGAGTCCGATCTTCTCTGTATCAATGAGCGAGAGTGCGCGGCCGACATCACTGCGGCTTCCGTCGCTACTGAATGCCCATGATCCGTCAGGTTCTGCCTTGACGGCTGATTTGATCGTATCGAGTACAAAGTTCATATCATCGAGCCGCAGCTTCATCGCTTTGGACATGATATCAAAAGTCGTTTCCGCGTCATATTCATTGTTCTCGATTTTTATTGCGGACTGTATGAAGCCCATATCCACCGGAACCGTCTTGCCGGCCGAATCAGTCGTAAAGAATGAATGATGCGGATGATCAAGTGCGATGACCACGTATCCGTTGCTTGCAAGTTCCATATACGCAGACATATTGCTCTGATAATAACCGAAAGCGCCATGGCTGAAAACTACCAGCGGCAGTGAATGAGCTTTTATCGCATCTGTGCTTTCCGGATAGAAGAAATGTACCGGTACCTCGCGGTAAGATCCGTCGTTTTCGAATTCATCTGCTCTTGATGAATCGATCAGAATTGCCTCAGTCTCCGCTACAGAATATTCACCTGACAGCGGGCGTCCATGGTAATCGGTAAAGATAAAAGCCGGAATCATAGCCAGTGAGATAATCAAAATGCCCAGCACCGTTCTTATAACGATCGACGGTTTACCTTTGGCAGTTTCCTTCTTTCTCCTGACGAGCCAAAAGATCGCGGAAATAATAAGCTGCAGAACAAGGATCACCAGTACTCCTTTGAATCTGAAGCTGAAATCGATTCCCGGCAGCAGCGTCATGACCAGGAATGTCACTAATTCGACCGCTGAAACGCAAAGACGGCGCTTCGCCCATTCTCCGCGAGTGATCTTTCCGGACATTGCAAAAGCTGCAAAACCTATCTCTGTCAATATCAAAACCAGCAACAACAGCATTTCCATGATCGGCTCCTTTCAAATGTCTTACTCTGTCTGACTCTATGTGATCTCCCGATTCGAGTGTAAAAAAATAAGAGGCTTCTCTTCAATAGCCTCTACGGTAAGATGCATTTTAAGCCGGTAAGATGCAAAACTCCTTGCAAACATCAGCAGTATGCGTACCATAGTCAAAGGTTATTTTCGAGTACGAAAAAAGCCTGAAATCGTTGAAATTTCAGGCTTTATAGCTGGTGGAGACGGTGGGAGTCGAACCCACGTCCAAGAGTATTTCCGGACGACTTTCTACATGCTTATCTGTGTTTTTGATTTTGCCTTGTGAGCGTCACACAGCAGACTATCACAAGACTATCCCGCTTGGTCCTCTTACGCTAGCAGGAGGTTACGTAAGAGTTTTCCTGCATGCATGACGCCGGGATTCCGGTCTGCAGGTGAACCGGAGCCGACGCGCGGTGCTGAACTATGCAGCGAGTGCGAAATTGTTGTTTGTTTTTGCGTTTCTTTTTAACGGGTACTTTTTACGTGGATCACCGCCACGGCATGCTTATCTTCGTTCCACACACCTGTCGAAACCAGTACATCCCCTTAATTGCAGCCAGCGAAGTGCTGACTGCAAGTGTATTACATGTTGTCTGCTCCGAACTTATGCAGCAGGTCGTGCTTGAGATTCCAGAGTGGCTTGGAAAGGTCCACATAGTAAGTCTGCGGATTCTCAAATCTCAGGCTGGAGCCCCAGAGTGTATCGATCTGCTCTTTGCATGTCTTCCTGATATCCTCGATATCAGGCTCTTCATAGACGAGCTTGCCCTTCTCGAAGATAGGAACAAGCAGCTCCTTAGCCTCGTAGTTCTCGAGGATCTTCCTCTTCCAGACTGCGTTTGGATCGAAGATCTCATATGGCTTGCCGTCTGGCATCTCTTCATCACGGAGCATGATCACGTCGGCAAGTGCCTTGCCTGTCTCCTTGCTGAAGAATCTTACGACCTTCTTGAATCCAGGGTTGGTGATCTTCTCTACGTTCTCTGAGATCTTCATCTTAGGAACGAGCTCACCGTCATTCTTCTGGATTCCGGAGAGCTTGTAAACTCCGCCGAATACAGGTTCAGATCTTGCTGTGATCAGTCTCTCGCCTACACCGAAAGAATCGATCTGAGCGCCTTCGAGAATTACGTCTCTGATAATATATTCATCAAGTGAGTTGCTGATTACGATCTTGCAGTCTGTGAGGCCTTCCTCGTCGAGGACCTTGCGGCACTCCTTGGTAAGATATGTGATATCTCCGGAGTCGATACGTATGCCCATCTTAGCAGGCTTGAGTTCCTTGAATACCTTGATAGCATTAGGAAGTCCTGACTTGAGTACGTTGTATGTATCGATAAGCAGTGTAGCATTCTCAGGATAGAGCTCTGTGTACTTCCTGAATGCCTCATACTCTGTGTCAAAGCTCTGAACCCAGCTGTGTGCCATTGTTCCGAGTGCCGGTACGAAGTGGTTCCTGTCAGCGATTGTGCAGGCTGTTCCGGCGCATCCTGCGATGTAGGAAGCTCTTGCTCCATAAACAGCAGCATCAGCACCCTGTGCTCTTCTTGTTCCGAACTCCATGACAGGTCTTCCCTGTGCAGCTCTGACGATCCTGTTGGACTTGGTTGCGATAAGGCTCTGATGGTTGAACTGCATCAGAATGAATGTCTCAACGTACTGCGCCTGGATCAGAGGTCCCTTAACGATCATTACCGGCTCATACGGGAATATAGGATATCCTTCCGGAACCGACCATACATCACATGTGAATTCGAAGTCCAGCAGATACTGCAGGAATTCTTCTGAGAAGCAGTTCTTGGTTCTTAAATAATCAATATCTGCTTCTGTGAACTTGAGACGCTTCATGTATGCGATGATCTGCTCAAGTCCGGCCATAATAGCAAATCCGCCGCCATCAGGAACTTTTCTGAAGAATACATCAAAGCATGCCTCTGCGTCGCGGATGTCTGAATTGAAGTAACCATTAGCCATTGTGATTTCATAGAAATCTGTAAGCATTGTGAGGTTGTACTCATTCAGTCTAGCGTAGTCTCTTTTCTTAGTCATGTTTTCTCCCCTTAATAATCCAATACATTAGTTAGCCTTGCGGCTCCTCGGTAGCTGCAGTCTCTTCTGCTGCGGGTTCTTCAGCCGGAGCTTCTTCAGCTGCAGGCTCTTCTGCAACAGGTTCCTCTGCTGTCTCTCCAGTCCCATCCTCATAAACGACCTGCTGCTCTGCGAGCTGTCTCGGGTAGTCAAGAATAATACCCATCCTCCAGTATATGATACCGGCTGCTATCACTACGATAATCAGTGCAAGCAGGATGTCATTTATATTATGAAAGAAATTCTTGATAGCTCTCATTTCATTACTTCCTTTCCGATTTGTTATTATACAGTCAATTTCTTGTAATTGCAACGAATCAAGGTGAACTGTCTGTTTACCTTGAGTGGCACTCCAATGAATGATATAATAAGCGGTGCGTATCTGGACGCTTGCACATATCTGACAGAAGGAGACCTCATGCGGGATATTAATATCACATCAAATGATGCCGGACGAAGACTTGACCGTTTTCTCCGCAAATATCTCGGGCATGCGACTCTTGCTGAGATATACAAGATCATCCGCAAGGATGTCAAGGTCAACGGCAAGCGCAAGGCCGAATCATACATGCTCGCTGAGGGAGATGTTCTGACTCTCTATCTTGCCGATGAGACAATAGACAGAATGACCGGAGGCAATCCCGGCAGACAGCGCAAGGCTGACAATCACAAGGCCAAGCGTCAGTTCCGCATCATATACGAAGATTCTAACATCCTCGCTGCAGATAAGCCTTACGGGCTTCTGACCCACGGTGACTCTCACGAGAAGAAGAATCACCTCGCCAATCAGGTCAAGGATTATCTGATCGAACAGGGCGAGTTCGATCCATCATCAGAGAAGGTGTTCTCACCTGCTCCTGCCAACAGAATAGACCGCAATACGACCGGACTTGTTCTGTTTGGCAAGACAGCTGCATCTCTCAAGTCTCTGAACAAGATGATCCGTGACGACATGATCGACAAGTTCTATCTTACGATCGTCCACGGAAGACTCACTGAGGAGATGACGCTCACAGGTTCTCTGATCAAGGATCAGGACACTAACAAGGTCAGCATTTCTGCGGATGATTCTGAAGGGCTTCACATCGTAACGGTCGTAAGACCGGTCGAGACCTTCACATACGCAGAAGGCTTCACTGCTACTTTGGTAGAAGTACATCTTGTGACCGGCAGATCGCACCAGATCAGGGCGCATCTTGCGAGCATCGGTCACCCTGTCATAGGCGATACCAAGTATGCAGCCAGATCATCACGGAAGGCGAATGACTATCTCAGCCGCACCTTCCGCCTCTCAACACAGCTCCTGCACGCATACAGGATCGAGTTCAGAGAGACAACCGAGGACCTTCAATATCTCAAGGGCAGACAGCTCACCGCTCCTGTTCCGCCGGTCTTCGACAAGATCCTCGCATCAATGCGCGAGGGCAGATAAGCTATTTCAACCATAATCTGAAGGGAGACTCTCTTGGAAGATAACCAGACCAACAACACATACACAGGACCTAAGCACGCCCAGTCACAACCCAAGGAGACTGCAGGCAGCTTCTTCAAGAGCCTTATAATCGACATCGTTATTGCGGTAGCTCTCGCGGCGATCGTTCTGTTCTTCATCAGACCGACCATCGTCAAGCAGTCTTCAATGGAGGATACTCTCCATGAGAACGATTACATGATCATGTACAGGCAGGCTTACCGCAGCCACACTCCTGAGCGCGGAGATATCATCATATTCCAGAGCGAACTCTACGATGAGGACTCCGGAGATGACAAGCTTCTCATCAAGCGTGTCATCGGTCTTCCGGGCGAAGAGATTTCAATTGTTGACGATCAGCTGTATATCAACGGCGAGGCATATATAGAAGATTATCTCAAGGACGGATACACTCCTGCCTTCGAGATCCCTCTTGAGGGCCAGACATATACAGTGCCTGATGACCATTATTTCGTCATGGGTGACAATCGTGTAGGCAGCATCGATTCAAGATATCACGAAGTCGGATGCGTCAAGTCAGACCAGATCAAGGGCAGGGTCGTACTTAGATTATTCCCATTCAACAAGATACGTACATTCTGATGAGTAAAGGCAGCCGCAAAGTCATCGCGAATAACAAGAAGGCTTTTCATGACTATTTTGTCGAAGAGCGTTATGAGGCTGGTATCGTACTTACCGGAACAGAGATCAAGTCTGTCAGGAAAGGCGGTGTCAGCATCAAGGAGAGCTATGCTAAGATAACCAGCAAGGGCGAGCTTGTCGTGACCGGAATGCACATCGCTCCTTACGAGCAGGGCAACAGATTCAATGTCGACCCGCTGAGAGTCCGCACCCTTCTCATGCACCGCAAGGAGATCAATAAGCTGTACGGAACTCTCAAGACACAGCAGGGTCTGACACTGATCCCGCTGTCTGTATATCTCGACGAGAACGGCAGATGCAAGGTCGAGGTCGGCCTGTGCAGAGGTAAGAAGAACTACGACAAGAGAGAAGCCGAAGCCAAGCGCTCCGCAGACCGCAAGATCGACAAAGCCATCAAAGAATCCAGGAACAGATAACCTGACAAAGGGACGGTTCTCCTGTCATCTTTTTCTAATAACAGTTCAGCCAGCTCTCCGGAGCTGGTTTTTTAATACCCTGATCACTATCCGCACAAGAAAAGCAACCAGCAGCTGTTATATTGCTGTTGGTTGCCTGGAATCGTAATATTTTTATAATTATCGTAACATCTTCTTGAGGTATTGGCCTGTGTAGGATTCCTTGACTGCCGCAACTTCCTCCGGTGTTCCCTCTGTGACGATGTATCCGCCTGCATCTCCGCCTTGCGGTCCGAGGTCAATGATATGATCCGCCTGCTTGACTACATCGAGATTGTGCTCGATGACTACGACGGTATTGCCCTCGTCGACAAGTCTGTTAAGGACATAGAGAAGCTTCTCGACATCGGCAAAGTGCAGTCCTGTCGTTGGCTCATCGAGAATGTACAGTGTCCTGCCCGTGCTCCTCTTGGAAAGCTCTGTTGCAAGCTTGATTCTCTGTGCCTCTCCTCCGGAAAGCTGTGTCGAAGGCTGTCCGAGACTGATATATCCAAGGCCGACATCATCGAGGGTCTTGAGATATCTCAGGATGCTCTGCTGGTTCGCGAAGAACGGTATAGCCTCTGAGACTGTCATGTTAAGGACTTCCGAAATATTCTTGCCCTTATATTTGACTTCAAGTGTCTCATGATTGTATCTCGCTCCGCCGCAGACCTCGCAAGGTACATATACATCAGGCAGGAAGTTCATCTCTACCTTGATGATTCCGTCTCCGCTGCAGTGCTCGCAGCGTCCGCCCTTGACATTAAAGCTGAATCTGCCCGGATTGTATCCTCTCACCTTGGCCTCCGGCATCTCTGCGAAGAGGTTCCTTATATGAGTGAACATACCGGTGTATGTAGCCGGGTTGGACCTTGGCGTCTTGCCAATCGGCGACTGGTCGATGTTGATGACTTTGTCAAAGTTCTCGATGCCGCGGATCTCTCTGAACTTGCCCGGCTTCTCCTGCGTACGGTTGGTGATACGCGAAACGCCCTTGTACAGAATCTCGTTGACCAGACTTGACTTGCCGGAGCCCGAAACTCCCGTTACCAGTACCAGCTTGCCTGCAGGGATCCTGACATCTATGTTCTTGAGATTGTTCTCCTGCGCTCCGAGGATATCGAGATAGAGACCGTTGCCTGCTCTCCTCTCCTTAGGGACTTCGATATGCCTCTTGCCTGAGAGGTACTGACCTGTTATCGACTCAGGGCAGTTCTTGATGTCCTCGATGGTTCCCTGAGCGACCAGCTCGCCTCCATTAATGCCTGCTCCCGGACCGATATCTACGATGTGGTCTGCTGCATACATGGTGTCCTCGTCATGTTCAACGATGATGAGGGTGTTGCCCATATCCGTGAGGTTCCTCAGTGACGCGAGGAGCTTGTCGTTATCGCTCTGATGAAGTCCGATCGATGGCTCGTCGAGGATATACAGAACGCCTACAAGTCCCGATCCGATCTGAGTTGCGAGCCTGATACGCTGCGACTCTCCTCCGGACAAAGTTGCTGCGGTCCTGCTGAGCGTAAGGTATCCAAGTCCTACATTGACAAGGAAGCTGAGCCTTGCCTTGATCTCCTTGGTTACCATGCTGCTGATCTTCTTCTCTCTTGGTGTCAGCTGTGACTCAAGATCCTCGAAGAATCTCAGTGCCTGAACGACCGAGAGATCGGTAAGTTCCATTATATTCTTGCCTCCGACTGTGACCGCAAGGACTGTGTCCTTGAGCTTGCGTCCATGACATACAGGGCATGGCTCCTCGGTCATCATGTCTGAGATCTTATTCTTGATAAAGTCTGAATTGGTCTCTCCCCATCTTCTCTCAAGGCTCGGAATAACGCCCTCGAAGGTGTGATTCATATGGGAAACTCTGCCGGATCTGCTCTCGTATGTGTACTTGAGCCTGCGGCTGCCAGTTCCGTGAAGAAGTTCATCTTTAAACTTAGGTGGCAGTGCCTTGTATGGTACCGACAGATCCGTGCCGTGGTCTATCGCAAGTCTGTTGAGCATCTGTCTGTAGAAGCCCATTGCGTCCAGCGAGGCAAAGACATTCCCCATTGCTCCATTGAGAATGCTCTTGTTCTCATCAGTAACGACTGCCTCATCTGTGATCCTGAGTGTAAATCCGAGTCCGCTACAGGTATCGCATGCTCCGTAAGGTGCGTTGAACGAGAACATTCTCGGCTCCATCTCCTCGAGTCCGATGCCGTGATCAGGGCATGCAAACTTAGTGGAGTAAGTGACTACGGTCTCCTTCTGTTCTGCTAAGACCTTGCCGTCTGCTCCTGCATCGCCCTCATACTGCTGGGCATTCCTGTCAGGAAGATACATGACATTGCAGATGCCCTCGCCCTCTCTGATTGCGAGCTCAAGGCCTTCAGCTATACGGCTCCTGTTGTCCTCGCGTATGACTATCCTGTCGATGACGATCTCGATGGTGTGCTTGTTGTTCTTGGCCAAAGTGATCTCTTCTTCGTCGAGCCTCTTCATCTCTCCGTCGACTCTGACCCTCGTAAAACCATCACGGCGGATCCTGTCGAAGATGGCCTTGTGCTCGCCCTTCCTGCCTCTGATGACAGGTGCAAGTATAACTATCCTGGTACCGACACCATGAGACTGAATGTTCTCAATGATGCTGTCGATGGACTGGCTGCTGATCTCTCTGCCGCATACCGGGCAGTGAGGAATGCCTATTCTCGCATAGAGAAGTCTCAGGTAGTCATATATCTCTGTGACAGTACCGACAGTTGAACGCGGGTTCCTGCTGGTCGTCTTCTGGTCAATACTGATAGCCGGAGAAAGTCCTTCGATGAGCTGTACGTCCGGCTTCTTCATGAGGCCGAGGAATTGACGGGCATATGAAGACAGGGATTCGACATACTTCTTCTGACCCTCCGCATAGATAGTATCGAAAGCAAGCGAAGACTTGCCCGACCCTGAGAGGCCTGTAAGAACGACCATCTTGTCTCTTGGGATGGTCACATCTATTCCCTTAAGGTTGTGCTCTCTGGCACCCTTGATAACAATATTCTTGTCCATTAATTGATCCTTCTGTATTAAGCACGCATGCTGGCTCTGAGCTCGAAGAGAACATCCCTGAGCTCTGCCGCTCTCTCGAAGTCGAGCTGCTTGGCAGCCTCTTTCATGTTCTTCTCTACGTCTCTGATGGTCTCACGGAGCTCGGCTGTTGTCATTGCCTTAGGATTGCTGAGATCCTTGTCTCCGTGGTATTCGTCCACAGCCCTTGCGATCTCTCTTACAGGCTTGACGATGGTCTTAGGCACGATGCCATGCGCCTTGTTGTATTCATCCTGTACGCTGCGCCTTCTGGCTGTCTCATCTATGCAGACCTTCATGGCCTTGCTGATGTAGTCAGCATACATTATTACTCTGCCGTTCTCGTTACGGGCGGCTCTTCCAACTGTCTGGATGAGCGAAGTCTCTGTCCTGAGGAAGCCTTCCTTGTCTGCGTCAAGTATGGCGATCAGCGAAACCTCCGGCAGGTCGAGACCTTCTCTCAGCAGGTTGATGCCGACGAGGACGTCGAATTTGCCGAGTCTGAGATCCCTGATGATCTCAAGTCTCTCAAAGTTATCGATCTCTGAATGCAGATATCTGACTCTGATGCCCTGCTCCTGAAGGAACTTGGTAAGGTCCTCCGCCATCCTCTTGGTGAGTGTAGTTACCAGAACTCTCTCGTTCTTCTTGGCAGTGGTGTATATCTCACCGATAAGATCGTCTATCTGCCCCTCTGTCGGGCGGACCTCGATCACAGGATCGAGCAGGCCGGTAGGCCTGATCAGCTGCTCCGCAGTGATGCCGCCCGACCGTTTGAGCTCGTAATCTGCAGGTGTAGCAGATACATATACCGTCTGCCCTGTGAGCTTGGTGAACTCTTCAAATCTCAGCGGCCTGTTGTCGAATGCCGACGGCAGCCTGAATCCGTACTCTACCAGAGACTCCTTCCTTGAGTGGTCGCCATTGTACATCGCTCTCAGCTGAGGAAGCATTGCATGCGACTCGTCAATGATGGTGAGAAAATCCCCATCCGGGAAGTAGTCGAGAAGAGTGTATGGTCTCTCTCCCGGCTTGAGGAAGTTGATATGTCTTGAATAGTTCTCTATTCCCTTGCAGGTGCCGACCTCAAGCATCATCTCGATGTCGTAGTTGGTCCTCTGTTCGAGCCTCTCGGCCTCTAGCAGCTTGCCGTTGGCTCTGAACCAGTCGAGTCTCTCCTTGAGCTCCTCTCTGATCGAAGCCACCGCCATCTGCATGTCTTCCTTGCTGGTGATGTAGTGGCTGGCCGGGAAGATAGAGATGTGCTGCCTTGTGCCTGTTACCTCTCCGGTCACAGGATCTATCTCCCTGATGCTCTCGATCTCATCGCCGAACATCTCAACTCTGACAGCCTCTTCGCCGCCTGCCGGATAAATATCTATTATATCTCCCCTCGCGCGGAAGCTGCCGCGCTGGAAGTCTATGTCATTCCTTGTATACTGGATGTCTGTGAGCTTGCGGAGGAGGTCCATCCTCTCGATCTCCATTCCCGGTCTCAGACTGATCAGCTGATTGCGGTATGAAGCCGGCGAGCCGAGTCCGTAAATACAGGATACCGAAGCAACTATGATGACATCCTTACGCTCGAGCTGAGCAGCCGTAGCGGAGTGCCTCATCTTGTCGATTTCCTCGTTGATATCCGCATCCTTCTCTATATACATATCGGTCGAAGGAACATATGCCTCAGGCTGGTAGTAATCGTAGTAGCTGACAAAGTACTCGACCGCATTGTCCGGGAAGAATTCCTTGAACTCACCATGGAGCTGCGCCGCCAGAGTCTTATTGTGAGAAATGACAAGTGTAGGCTTCTGTACGGCCTCTATGATCTTGGCCATAGTAAAAGTCTTGCCGGATCCGGTAACACCCATCAATGTCTGGGCCTCCCTCCCTGCAAGTATTCCATCTGCTATCTCTCTTATCGCCTGCGGCTGGTCGCCCATCGGCGCAAAATCACTAACAACCCTGAACTTAGGCATCTATCTCCTCCAAAAAACCTGACACGGATGTCATCCCCTTCGTGTCCGATGTTCATTATCTGTGGATTAGAAAAAAATATCAACCCCTTTTCAGAGGTTGACTGGATTATATCACACTAAGTCTATGCGAACAAGTGTTCAACAAGTGAAGTCCCTATTATTCCTCACTTACGAAGGCCCTGATCACTTCCGCATCCCGGTAGCCCTTATGATACAGCTCCTCGATCATCTCCCTATCCTTAGTGAGAGTTTTCATATCGCCGATATCATCCGGAGCGATGATCAGGACTTTGCCCTCTGCCTCATACTTCTTAGCCAGTCTCAGCTCGTAGTTGTACGTCTCCGCACGTTTGCTCATGGCTACAGCCGCATTCGGATAGCTGGCCCTGAGTATGCCTGCCGTGAGGCGGTCCTTCTTAGGCGATCTCTCGAAATCCCTCGGTCTTGTCAGGATGAGAACGACTTTGTCGCAGCCATCGGCAAAGCACTTTGCGACCGGGATTGGGTCCGAGATCCCGCCGTCAAAGTATCTCGTGCCCTTGACGTAGTATGGCTGGTTAGCTGCCGGCACGCAGCTTGACGCTTTGATCGCGCAGTAGTCATCCTGCGCCATATCGGACTTGTCAAAGTAGTACGGCTTGCCGCTGAGAGCATCGGTCGCTACGATCTTGTACTCGGCCGGATTCCTGACAACAGCCTCAAAATCCAGCGGGCACTCGCCTGTGGAATTCGACATCTCGCCGTAAATGTATTCAAGATCGACAAAATTACGAGTCTTCGCGAAGTTCTTCATGCTCATGCACTCGTCGCGGAGATCATAATCCGTGTAGAACTTGAGATTGCGTCCGCGCTGGCCCGCAAGATATGAAGACAGATTGGCGCTGCCGGCACTGACTCCGATGCAATAGTCAAAGTTGACATTATTATCATTGCACCAGTCGAAGACACCGGCGCCATATGCATCTCTCATTCCGCCGCCAACATCGATTATCCCAAACTTCATTTCAAATTAGCCTTCCCCTTGTCAAGTCTTATGGTTCGCAGTAGCCGCATGGTGTGTAGCCTTGCTCTGTGAGCTCGACTCTTGTTGCGGTCACTTCTTTGCGGTTCCACTTTGATATCTGCTGTGCGCCCTCGCATGTCGGATAGTGGAATACACCGCTTCTTGTGTTGATAATATATACTCTTGCGTCCTGCGCCGCCTGCTCTGCTGTCGTTACGATGCCTGTATTGTAATCGATTGCAGCTCCCGGCGTCACATTGAAACAGTAGACATTGAATGAGATTCCCTTGCCGTTGTCCTCAACTGAATATGCCATCATGTTGACGCCGCGGGCGATCTTCTCATTGCCACTGAATATAGGCCTTGCCATATAGAGCACATGGTTGCCGGTATCCCAGATGTAATGCTCTACCTCTTCTTCCAGAGGCCTCATGCCGTCATAGTTGAGGTAATGTGTTCCTGTGATGAGGTTCCTCTCATTGGCGTTCTCGTCACTGAGGGCCCATGCGATAAGATGCGAGCGCTCCCAGTTCTGCGCCTTTGCCCAGCCGCTCGGATGTATAGAAGCGATATCGCCTCTCTCCGTGCCGCTCTCCGGCATGGTCTCAAGTCCGAGGCATCCGTAGGCTTCGGTGCATCTCCCGAGACTGTCGAGTTCTCCGTAGTACTCGTACTTCACGAGTTTGCCGGAATCGACTCCTGCCAAAGTCCCTTCAGTCTTCCATTTGCCGCCCTTCTCGACAAGACCGGCTTTGTCATATACCTCATGCGGGAACAATGGCTTGCTGCCGTTGATCGTGACATAGTTGTATCCGTCGTATTCCGGAAGTGCCTCTATGTCGAGAAAATCTATATTGCCTATATTCCCGTCAGTCCGCCTGCCGACAGCGGGCTCTGTTGTGCCACCATTGTCAGGATCGTCTATATTCTGCCCGCTTGTAAATCCAAGCCTGTTTAGAACAAGCTCTCTGTATTCCTGAATGGCCGGATCGTCCGAGGTTCCCAGAAGTGCACTTGCGGCAAGAATTATCAGCAATACAGCAAGAGCCAGCCTGCGCTGACTCCTGCTTGCATTCTTATTATTCGAATTATTCGGTCTGTTACGTGCCATATATTAGTTCTGGCTTGCTCTTGCAGCTTCGATCTGCTCTGCAGTCATGCCTGCGTGTGCAGCGATGCCAAGCATCTTGTCCTTGAGTTCCTGCTCGATCCTTACGAGTTCCTTCTCAGCAGCAGCTCTTGCGATCTTGCCCTCTGCCTGGATCTGCTGGATCTCATCGAGTGCGCTGATGAGCTGGAGGTTGGTGTTCTGCAGAGTCTCGATGTCTACGATACCTCTCTCACTAGCCTTAGCTGTCTCTACAGTGCTCTGGTGGAGAGCCTCTGCATTCTTCCTGAGCATTTCATTTGTTGCGTCAGTAACAGCCTGCTGTGCCTCGATAGCCTTCTGTGTATGATAGTTGTTCAGAGCAAGAACCATCTGAGTCTTCCACATTGGGATGACATTGATGATTGTGGAGTGGATCTTCTCGGACATGATAGTGTCTGAGTTCTGAACCATTCTGATCTCCGGTGCGGACTGGAGGCAGACAGTTCTTGAGAGCTCGAGGTCATAGAGCTTCTTCTCGAATCTTGTGATCATGTCTGCAAAGTCCTTAGCAGCCTGTGCATCCTCAGGTGAGTTGGTCTCCTTAGCCTTAGCCTGGAGCTCAGGGAGCTCAACATTCTTAGCCTTCTCAAGTCTCAGCTTGCCAGCCTCGATGTACATCGAAACTTCCTTGAAGTAGAGCTTGTTCTTGTCATAGAGCTTGTCAAGCTGAACGATGTCCTTGACCAGCTGCTCTTCATGACCCTCGAGGATCTTAACGAGCTTGTCGATGTTAGCCTCTGTTGTGCTGTACTGAGTCTTAAGTCTCTCAAAGTTCTTCTCAGCATTGCCGAAGATCTTGGACAGGAAGCCCTTCTTCTCTTCGCTGTTGCTCTTGAGCTCAACGATCAGTGATGTGAGAACCTGTCCGGTCTCTCCCATGTCCTTGCCTCTTACGCTCTGAAGTGCTCCGTCTGCGAAATCCGAAACCTTGCGCTGCGCACTTGCTCCGTAGCTGAGGACTGCATTGCTGTCTGTGATGTCGATCTTATCAGCAACAGCAGTGATCTGTCTCTGCTCATCCGGTGTGAACTGGGACAAAGTATTCTCTGTCTTAACTTCTGCTGCAGGTTCAAGATCGATGACCGGTGCCTGGCTTACAACAGCAGCCTGTGCAGCGATATCATTAGCCTGGTCTACGACCTGCTGTACCTGTTCATTTGTCTCCTTGGTGATTACCTCTGGCATGAGTTCTAAATCTGTCATTGTGTCCTCCTTATGTGCGCCCAATAATACCTATAATTTGATGTCAAAGTCTGAATCGAGCAGACCCTTGCTTGCGAGTGTGGTCTGCAACATCTTGATATCTGTTGTAATATCCATGATGTCATCCTCATGGAGTCTCTCAAGCAGATTCTCTGAAGCCTCTGTTACTGAATCGATGAGCTTGATGAGCTGATCCTTGATCTCTGCAGCCTGCTCCTGCAGGTAGTTAGGATTAGCATTGATCTCAGTCTCACTCCTTGGAGCTGATGGCTCAAGGTTGCCAAGGTCTGCGATCTTCTCATTGTACTCATCTGTAAGTCTGACGACCTCAGGATAGTATTTCTCTCTGAATTCCTTGACCTGCTCTGTGAGGTCCGGTCTCTCTTCGAGTCTCTGGTCGATCTTCTTGGTGATCGTCCTGAGGCTATTGAGTCTGGACTTGATCTGGCTGTCGTCAGTCATTGTGATCAGATCATCGAGGGATTCAGGCACGAGTCCCTTATCTCTTGCAGCCTTTCTCTTCTTCTTCCTGTTGGCTGCAGCGGACTTGTCTACAGGCTCGATAGGCTCGCCATTCTTAGTCATTACAAGCAGCCTGTTATTGATATCCACATAAGCCTCCGGGAAGAATCCGCTTACAATCATCTTCTGGAGATCATCTGCAACCTTCTCAGGGGATCTGCCTACATGTGCAGCAAGATCATCAATAGATGTATTGCCCTTAGGGTTGATCTTGGCCTCATAAGCTCTGATCCTCTTGGCTCTTGTTGAGTTGAAGATCTTGACTGCTGCAGCAGCTATGAATGATGCAGCCGCAACACACAGACTGCCGATCATGAATTCAGGATCATTGCCTGAACCCATAGCGGACATTGTGAAGAGTGCACCCATTATGACTCCTGCTGCTGTCCATCCGGACTTGCCGAGTCTCATCTTGTTGAGCTTCTTCTCGAGTCTGCGCTGAGCGTATGTTGTTCTCGGCGCTGAGCTGCTCTGCTGGCTGCTCCTTGTCTGGCCGGATCTGTTCTGGCTCGAAGCTGTCTGCCTTGTGGTAGTAGTCTTCTCTGTTGTTGAAGAGTTGCCTCTCTTGGTCGTCGTGGTGGTAGTGGTCGTCGTACCGGATGGTGTCCTTGTTGTAGTGGTCCTTGTCACGGTAGTCTCAGGCATTCCGCCTGTGCCAAAGAGTTCTCCGAGAACTCCGCCGCTGCCGTCAGCGCCAGTAAACATCTCTCCAAGCTCTCTGAGATCATCGAACGGCGAATCCGTCCTGTCCATCCTATCAGGCATCCTGTCAGCAGGTACGCCCTCGTAGTCAACAGACTCCGAGAACATGACAAACGAAATGCTCCTGACATTCTGCGGGATAGCGATCTTGGACTTGAAGTTCTTCTTCTCTCCGTTCAGCCACTGTCCGGCATTGATCTTAGCTGAACCGATCTCCTTGCCGTCAGCCTTGTTCAGGATCTTGACTCTGAATGAGAATCTCGAGAAATCTATTCCTGAATTGTTGACAACTGAGAATGTATAGCTCACCTTGCCATCGTCAAGTCTTGCTGTCTTAGTTGTACTCTTGGCAGTCTCCTTGAAATCGGTCTCAAACCATTCAAGTACTGCTCTTCTATCATCTGTAGCGTAAGCTCCCATTACATCTTCCTTTCATGTATGGACTTGGCCCAAGCAACGTTAGTATTCATATAATTATAGCATAACTGCAGTGCACTCATGCATATAACTTAGTTATTAGAGCCTAATTATCTGAAGTCATATTGATGCTGTAATCAAGAACGACCTCCTCGCCGTCATCTGTTGTGCCGACGATTCCCGAAGCACTCTCATCTGTTACGTTCTCAACCTTCACAAAATTATCCCTGCCTGCAACATTGTTCATGACTGCAATGATGTGGTCCTCGATAAGAGCTCCGGCATTGACACAGGAAATAGTTCCGTCCTCGAGCAGAGCAACGATGGTCCTGTATCCTGCATTGCCAAAGTTCATAACATATACATCCTTGACCTTGCCGCTGTCAGCAAACGGATAGATTCCCTCACCCTCAGGATCTTCCTTCATCTCATTCTTCCTGAGATCATCAGTAGGAACTACGAGAACAGTGCCATCCTCAAAGAGAGTGATTGATTCGATCTGAAGCGGCTCATCCATTTCGGATTCATCAATGCCATCAATAGTGTACTTGACAGCAGGACCCTGCTCTACTTCCTGAGTCATAGCAGCATCTTCAGCCTCGATCTCTTCCTCCTCCTTATTGCCGCACGAAACCATCGATACCATCAGTGCCAGCACCATGATCAGTGAAAATATGATTCTTATATTCTTCTTCATAAACTTAATCCCCTCTATACTACGAACAGTCTGATACAAACCAGTTCATTTACACAATCCCCTTGCACACAGACCGTGAAATGTCAAAAATATTACGCAATATTATAACATACAACGCGAAACACATACGATGATATTATTGTGATTTTTTAGCCAAAGATATGTGATTCCCTCTCCTTGCCGGAAATATAAAAGAAGCGGCCGCTAAGCCGCTTCCATAGTGTATTGATGATTATTGCCCGGCTTCCTAGCCTCCGAGGTAAGCCTTTCTTACTTCGTCTGACTTTGCCAGTTCTTCGCCGGTTCCTGAGAGTGTGATCCTTCCTGTTTCGATTACATATGCTCTGTCAGCTACGCTAAGTGCCATCTGAGCATTCTGCTCTACGAGGAGGATAGTCGTACCAGCCTTGTGGAGATTCTGGATGATCTCGAAGATCTGGTCTACGAGGATAGGCGCAAGTCCCATTGACGGCTCATCGAGCATGAGAAGTCTCGGGTCGCACATCAGGGCTCTTCCCATAGCAAGCATCTGCTGCTCACCGCCGGAGAGCGTACCTGCGATCTGCTTGGTTCTCTCCTTAAGTCTAGGGAACTGCTCATATACATATTCAAGGTTATGAGCGATCCTCTCAGGCTTGGAGACAAATGCTCCCATCTGCAGGTTCTCTTCAACTGTCATTCTCTGGAAGATACGTCTTCCCTCAGGAACGTGTGAGATTCCCTTGGCAACGATCTTATGTGCAGGTGTTCTTGCTATAGAGCTCTCAAGGAACTCGATGTCACCTGTCTTACTCCTGAGAAGTCCCGAAATTGTATGCAGGGTGGTGGATTTGCCCGCGCCGTTAGCTCCGATCAGAGTTACGATCTCGCCCTTGTTTACGTCAAAGGAGATTCCCTTGATAGCGTGGATAGCGCCGTAGTAGACATTGATGTCTCTTACTGTAAGTACAGTACCCATTACAGCACCTCCCTTCTTGATGGTACAGCAGGTTTCTCTGAAGACTCTTCTGTCTTCTCAGCAGCAGGTACTGTGTCCTGTGGTTCTGCCTTAGCTGTCTTAGGTTCCTCATCAGCTGACCCACGTGATGCGTCCGGCTTTGGGTTGACCTTGGATGCAACAGTACCGACCTTGAGGGCCTCTTCGAAGTCCTCGTGTGCCTCTTCTTCCTGCATCTTGCCTCTGCTCTTGCCGAGGTAAGCCTCGATTACCTTTGGATTGCTCTGGATCTCAGCAGGTGAGCCCTTGGCGATAGTACGGCCGTAGTTGAGAACGGCGATACCTTCGCAGATTCCCATGACGAGATTCATGTCGTGCTCGATAAGGAGTATAGCGATCTGGAATCTGTCTCTTACCTCTCTGATGGTCTCCATGAGCTTGGCTGTCTCGGAAGGGTTCATTCCTGCAGCAGGCTCGTCGAGGAGCAGAAGTCTTGGTTTGGTCGCAAGAGCTCTCATGATCTCCAGACGTCTCTGAGCGCCGTATGGAAGAGAATCAGCTCTGTAGCCGGCCATCTTGGTCATTCCGAAGATCTTGAGATACTTCAGAGCTTCCTTGCGGATCCTGGCCTCTTCCTTGCGGTACTTTGGTGTGTGAAGCATTCCGTCGAACAGTCCATAGTCTGTTGTGTGGTGCAAAGCGACCTTGATATTCTCTTCTACTGTGAGCTTGTCGAAGAGTCTGATGTTCTGGAAGGTTCTTGCCATTCCGGCGTGGTTGATATCTACGGTGCTCATTCCCTTGGTGCTCTTGCCATTGAAGATGATTTCTCCACGAGTAGGCTCATACACCTTGGTCAGCATGTTGAAGATAGTTGTCTTGCCGGCACCATTAGGTCCGATAAGACCAGCGATCTCAGTTCTTCCGATGGCGATGCTGAAGTTGTCTACAGCTGTCAGACCACCGAAGTCGATGCCGAGATCCTTGACTTCCAGAATAGGTGTCTTGTCTTTATCTCTTTCCTGAAGGATAGTTTCCTTGACGACTTCCTGATCGTGTTCCTTCGCATCTACGAAAACAGCTCTTCCGCCAACGTTATCGTTGTAATAGATGTCCTGTCTGTTCTCGTAGCCATGTCCGGTATCGATGGATTCAATGTCATATCTTGAGTCTTTATTCTCTGCCATTTAACCCACCTCCTTTCCGGATTTCTTCCTGCGAGTGCGAGGTTTCCGACCCTCGTCAGGTTTGTCTTTCTTAGGTATGATCTTGTCCCTGAGCATCATGACCCTTGATCTCAGGAATGGGTTATATGTTGCGATCATTACCAGTATCAGTACGATAGCATAAGCCAGCATTCTGTAATCCGCGAACTGTCTTAATGCCTCAGGCAGGATAGTAAGAATAGTTGCGGCTATGATCGATCCCCAGATATTGCCAAGTCCGCCAAGTACAACGAATACCAGGATGAGTACCGATGTATTGAAGTTGAACTTGATAGGAAGCAGTGTCGAATAATTGAGTCCGAACAGAGCTCCGCCCATACCTGCAAGAGCTGCAGATACTGTGAATGCCATCAGTTTGTATTTAGTTACATTAAGTCCGATGGACTCTGCAGCGATCCTGTTGTCGCGGCAGGCCATTATGGCTCTTCCCTGCTTGGAGTTCATCAGGTTCTGAACGATGAAGAGCGTGACAAGTACAAGTATGAAGCCCGCAGTAAAGCTGGCGATTCTCTGTACCTGGGTTGCTCCCATCGGTCCGTTCAGGAGCATTCTTCCGGTCGGTTCGAGTCCGAGATCCGGATTAGTCCTGAGATGGAATCCTGTGCTGTCCTTGCCCGCATAGATGATGTTCATGAAATTCTTGATGATTTCACCGAAGGCGAGTGTAACGATAGCCAGATAGTCTCCGCGGAGCTTGAGTACAGGGATACCGATCAGGAATCCGAAGACACCTGCCATGATAGCGCCGCAGAGAATCGCAGCGATCAGCCTGCCTACGTCAGGAAGTCCTGAAGTCTCAAGAATACCCGAAATAACGATTCCGGTAAATGCTCCGACTGACATGAATCCCGCATGCCCCAGTGACAGTTCTCCGGAGATACCGACGACCAGGTTGAGAGATACAGCCATGACGATGTAGCAGCAGATCGGTACCAGCTGTCCCTGAAGAGAGCTGGATACAAGACCCATGCTGTTGAGAATGGAGACTATTACGAATGCAGCCGTAACAAGGCCATAGGAAATAGCCGAATCCTTAGCATATGGCGAGAGCTTTCTTTTTCCGAATGTCTTCATGCTGCTCACCTACACTTTCTCTGTGATCTTCTCGCCGAGAAGTCCTGTTGGCTTAACGAGGAGAACTATGATCAGAACACCGAATACGATCGCATCAGACAGTTCCGATGAGATGTACGCTCTTCCGAAGATCTCGATAACACCGATGAGTATGCCGCCGAGCATCGCACCAGGGATGGATCCGATGCCTCCGAATACAGCTGCAGTGAAGGCCTTGATACCAGGCATTGCGCCGGTTGTAGGCATCAGTGCAGGATATGAAGAGCAAAGCAGTACTCCGGCGATTGCAGCAAGTGCTGAGCCGATCGCAAATGTCATTGAAATCGTAGTATTTACGTTGATTCCCATCAGCTGAGCTGCACCATTGTCCTCAGATACAGCTCTCATAGCCTTGCCGACCTTGGTATGCCCAGTGAAGAAAGTCATTCCGAGCATTACCAGAACTGCAGCTACCAGAGTGAACAGAGCCTCCCAGGTAATTGTCAGCTCGCCGCCGAAGAGGCTGATGTTGGATGTGAATTTCTCAAAGACAGATGTGAATACCTTAGGTGCACTGCCCCAGATCAGCAAAGCTGCATTCTGAAGGAAGTAGGATACACCGATAGCTGTAATAAGTACAGCAAGTGAACCTGTTCCTCTCAGTGGTCTGTAAGCAAGTCCTTCGATCAGCACTCCGAGAGCAGTACATACGATCATTGCCAGGATAACAGAGACCCACGCCGGCAGATTGAGGTAGGACGTACCACAGAAAGAGATGTACGCGCCAACCATGATTACATCGCCGTGAGCGAAGTTCAGCATCTTGGAAATGCCATATACCATTGTATAGCCGAGAGCGATGATAGCATAAACGCTGCCAAGGCTCAGGCCGTTAATAAGATTGGTCAGAAAAATCATAATAACATTCCTTAAATAGGGTAATAGGGTGCCGCATTCACATACGGCACCCCCACTCATTGTCAGATATTAATGTATTCTACTTATCAACGTAGATTCCGTCCTGGATTACGCAGACAACAGGAGTCTTGTTGACTTCGCCCTTGTCGTTCCATGTCATGCCAGAACCTGTGAGTCCGTCATATGAGAAGCCGCCTGTGAACTGTCCGATAAGTGCATCGCAGATCTCTTCGTTAGCCTGATCTGCTGAAACGCCAGCTGCCTTGCATGCTTCATAGATAGCATAGATAGCGTCATATCCGTCTGCAGCGAACTGGTTAGGAACTTCGCCATAAGCATCCTCATACTTCTGAACGAATGAAGATACGTTCTCATCTGTTGACCACGGGTTGAACGGTGTCATGAGCATTACGTTCTCAGCGAGTGATGTGTCAAATCCTTCCATATCGAGGATTCCGTCCATTCCGTCTACTCCGAAGAATACAGGAGCATAGTTCATGTCCTTAGCCTGCTTCATGATTACAGATGCAGGTGTATAGTAAATAGGCAGAAGTACTACTTCAGCGCCTGCGGACTTGCAGGATGTGAGCTGAGCACTGAAGTCAGCATTTGTATCATCAGGGAAAGTCTCAGCTGCAACGATATCGAAGCCCTTTGACTCAGCCTCAGCCTTGAATGCGTTGAAGATACCTGTTGAGTATGGGTCTGAGTTGTTGTAGATAACGCCGATCTTCTGGCCGGCAAAGTTCTCTGTGATGTAGTCAGCAGCCTTGACTCCCTGGTTAGGGTCTGTGAAGCAAACCTGGAATACATTGTCCTTGCCTGCAGTTACGTCTGCGGAAGATGCAGATGGTGTGAGCTCGAAGATTCTGTCTTCATAAGTCTGAGCTGATACTGCGATGCAGGAACCTGTTGTAACTGTTCCCATAACTACCTGTACGCCCCAGTCCTTAAGCTTGTTGTAAGCGTTGACAGCCTTCTCACCGTCAGCCTCGTCGTCTTCCATCTTGAACTCGATCTGGAAATCAGGATCAGCTTCGTTGATCTCAGCTACAGCGATCTCAGCACCCTGCTTAACAGCAACACCGTAAATGGATGCGCCGCCTGTCAGAGGGCCGGATGAACCGATCTTGAGTACAGCGCCAGCAGCCTCTGCATCGCCGCTGTCTGCGCTTTCACCTGATCCGCCGCCGCAGCCTGCCATCATGAATGCCATCATGAATGCCAGAACTACTACAAAGAATTTAGTAAACTTCTTGTTCTTCATTTCTTTCTCTCCTTCTAAAACCTATAACCTTTAATTAATAACTTTGTTCTTGTCCCGTCCCTTAGGAATTCAGCTATGGCATTTAATAAGCCCGCATTGCTGCGGGCGTCCATGCTGATTGATTCTGATCTCAGTACTCGCATTGCCCTACAGCACAAATTAGTCCACAACCACTCTTCCGAGAAGCAGGACGCTTATAATGCTGATAATGACAACGCTTGATGTAAAGTACATGTAAGATCTCCTTTCTTAAGTACAGTGCGATAATAACATTGTGAAGATTGTGTGTCAACCATTTTTTGTGTGTAAACTCAAATTTCGGCCCAAAAATTGTGTATCAAATACAGAACAGAGACTTTTTACACAAACTATAGGTCATTTTCTGTTGTTTTATCAATTGTTTTGTACCTTTTAATACTGTTAGGTGATATAATTGTTCCGCAATATAGTATCTGTAACATCGATACAGACAGAGAAAGGACTACGATTATGGAATACAAGATGACTATCGCCGGCCTTGAAAGGCACCTCCCTCTTTGTAAAGTAACTGATGATCTGTACATCGCAGGGTTCATTATGTTTGATGACGTTGAGGTAACTGTTGCTTGCGCAACCGAGCTTCTGAAGAGCGCGCCTGACTTTGATGTTCTCATCACTGCTGAGAGCAAGGGTATTCCTCTTTGCTACGAGATGGCTCGTCAGTCCGGTAAGCCTTATATCGTAGCCCGCAAGGGAGCTAAGCTCTACATGCAGGATATCGTCAAGGTACAGGTCAACTCCATCACAACAGATCACGTTCAGACACTTTGCCTCGGCAAGGATGAGAGAATGAAAATGGAAGGCAAGAAGATCCTGATCGTTGACGACGTAATCAGCACAGGCGAGTCCATCGCAGCACTCGAGCAGCTGGTCGAGACAGTCGGCGGCAACATCGTCGGCAAGTTCACAGTACTCGCAGAGGGCGAGGCTGCTGACAGAGATGACATCACATACCTCGAGTACCTGCCTCTCTTCAACGCAGACGGAACTCCACAATAATCCAGACTTTCATACACAATAAATCAAGAGCTGATAGCCAGGCTATCAGCTCTTTTCTTTATCGGTTATTCATCGTATGAGGCTATTCCCATGGGATCATTTTGCCGACGACCATGTATCTCGCATCCTGATATTCATATGCGCAGGTACTCAGTATAACGAGTCTTGAATCGGTGGTCATCTCCTCAGTGGTTATGTATTCCGCCATGCCCTTGATCAGATTGATATATGACTGCTTGCCCTCTTCCTCATGGAAATTGGTCGTATATATCTGGCTGTCCGCAGGCTGATTGAGGAAGGCGCATATCCTGAGATGGAACTTGCCCTCCGGCGTGATCAGCTCGAACTGAGGGTGCTCCTTGAGGAACTCCTTGTCTCTGAGTTTGCCGAGGTCTCCGAACATAGTCCCGTCCTTCATATGGTGGCCGTAGACTATCGTGTTGAACTGTTTGAAAGGCTCCTCGGTTATAGCATCAACGAAGATGGAACCAGCTGCTGCCCATGTGTTCTCAAATGCCACGTGCAGGTAGTAGTCGTTGTCATCGCCCTGAACTATAGGGTAATTGATCTTAGTTCCTTCATAATAGATCCATCCGACGATATCCGGATTGATCTCCCGGAGAGCGTCGAAGTCTATCTCCCCGTTAAAGCCCATTTCATCAGGCATGGCGACATCTGCTATCTTCTTATAGATATCTGCATCCATCTTATATGAATGATAGATCGAATAAACCTTCCATCCGGAAAAAAGCACGATCGCAGCCAGGCAGAAAACAATGATATCCTCTGCTATTCTTCTGGCCTTGCTCTTCTTGCGTCTGGTCTTCTTGTTGTTAGTATTGTTATCCATTGCCCCTGTTAATATCCCCTGTCAGTTGATTAAGGCATTTCTATGCCTTCGTATTTGCTGAGGAACTCGCCGATCAATGGAATAACCTTGCGAATTCCGCCCTTATGCGTTGACTCAATGTTCAGTGGCATAACCGGTTCATGCAGAGACTTCCTCATTAGGAGCCATCCCGTGCATCCGTCAATATCAAAGTTCGCTCTGACGCCTTCGTAGTTAGGCTCTTCCAGTGAAAGGCCTTCAGTCTCTGAGATCCATCTGGTCATGTCTTCAATTATCCTGGTTCCGAGTGCTGCATAGTCGTCAGCCGTGAGTTTGAATCTTACTTCCCAGCTCTCTTCCGGTGCTGCGAGGCCTTCGAGCAAAGCATTTATGTCCTTGCCCTCTCTCTTGAGTCTTGCGGCATTGATGATTATCTGAACTGCCAGGAAGGCTCCGTCATCGAGGAAGTAGTTATCTGAGAATGCTGCATGTCCTGAGGTCTCGATGGCCAGGAATGCCTGCTCGCCGGCAGCATTCAGATCCTTGGCCTTGTTGATAACATTCCTGTATCCCCTCTTATATCTGTAGTGCTTGAGTCCGAGCTTATTCTCGAGGAAATCATGCAGTTCAGTCGAGGTAATGCTGTCTGTTACTACTGTGCCGCCCGGATAATCCTCTGCAGCAAGTGCAGCAGCAAGTCCGATGATCGCATCTCTTGCGATAAGTTTGCCTCCAGGTCCGACAGCTGCAGCTCTGTCTCCGTCAGTATCGAAGATGATACCTAGGTCCGCATTATTATCTGCTACTGCCTTACTGATGGATGCCAGAGCTTCTGAATCCTCAGGATTAGGCTGGTGATTAGGGAAAGTGCCGTCAGGCTCGAGGAACTGGCTGCCACTTATGTCAGCGCCCATCTTCTCGAGAACCTCTGTAGCAAAGAATCCGCTTGATCCGTTGCCTGCATCGACAACGATATGCATTCCGCTGAGATAACCCGGAACATCCTTGAGACCCTGAGATATCATCTGTCTGAGATAAGCTGCGTACATCTGCATCAGATTGACAGGTCTCTCCTCGTAGTACTCTCCTACGAATATATATCTGCTCGCAAGTCTGAGGATCTCGGTGATATCCTCCTTGTCGAGTCCGCCTTCCCCGGTGAAGAATTTGAATCCGTTCTTATTATAAGGGAGATGGCTTGCTGTTATCATGATAGCGCCATCGAAATCGAACTGAGGCAGTACAGTTGACATGAACATAGCAGGTGTAGTCGCAAGGCCTGCGTCATAGCCTTCAGCGCCGAACATTGTAACGCCCTTAAGCAATCCTTCCTTGAGTGGGTCAGCTGACAGTCTTGAATCATGGCCTACTGCAATCTTCAGGTCAAACGGATTCTTCTTGACCTTGAATCCGAGCCAGTAGGCAAATGCGCCGCCTATTCTTCCTGCTATCTCTTCTGTGAGATTAACTTCTTCTCCTTCAACCCCCGCGATTGCTATGCCCCTGATGTCGCTTCCATTCTGAAGCTTCATGATATCTTCCATGTCTATCTCCCGGTATTATTATTTGTCAGACAATTCAGCCCATACACAGATATTCTATCACATGAAGGGTCTGAAGAATACATGATATCTTTGCCTGATAAGTATGTTATTTTTTCATCATATATCATATAATAATTGTGTATGTCGACCGCTTGATTGAGGTCATTTGACACCTATAAGGAGGAGCAGATTATGATCAACAGCATACTCGTTGGAGCAACAATCAAATCTCTCGAAGATATCCTGAATGGACGCAGTGTCCCATTCGAATTCGAGGATAGTGAAGCATATAGAGCTTATAGAGACATATGGGATAGATCCACCAAGAAAGACCTTGCCCTCAGACAGGCAAGGCCTGCAGTAGAGCGTATAGCATCCAAGGAACCTTACATTTTCCTGAAGAGTGGAGATCCTCTGTTCATCAGATTCAACGACCAGAATCGTGAGCTTGAGAGAGACTCCTTTGGAGAGATCCTACTTGAGCGTAAAGATCTCGACTGGAGATTCTCGATTTCCGTCAAAGTCGACGCCAAGATCATCGCTACAATGCCGGTCGCAGGCCGTGAGATGGCGCTCTACATGAACAAAGTCGACAACGTATTCAATGAGATCGACGACTTTGGTCAGAGAATATTCGGTATTCCATGCTCCAACAGATACTTCGAGGACATGAACGAGATCCTTCTCAGAATGGCACCACATGACATGGAGAAGTGGAGAGACTTCATCACAGATAAGAAATTCATCTATGGCTCCATCATCAAGCCGATGCTCAGAGCAATCGGAGACGAGATCCCAAGAATCTGCAAGGATCACCCTGAGGCACCTCAGCGCCTGATCGATTACTTCTATGGAACTATCGATTATTACTACATCAACCCTATCGACAAGGTAGAGGCTACTCGTATCGGCGCAGTCAACTCACACAGATGCCTTGGCCGCATTCCTGACAACGACAATCTGAAGACACCTTCAGTCAAGTTCCCGACCAAGCTCCTTGACGTAAGATTTGCCAACGGAAGATACGGCGAGCTCTCAAATGATACTATCCAGATCTCATTCGACGGAGGCTGGTCGGTATGCATCATGCTCCAGCCGGTCAAGGACCGCACCAAGGGTCACAGATTCGAGCTCAAGGTATATCTGCCTGTAACACCGTTCGGCAGCTACCGTGATCAGGTAGACTGGGATCCGGAGAACTAATTCCGGGACATCAATTAAATATGCCAAACACTAAACAAGAAGCCTCTGAGTGAAATACTCAGAGGCTTCTTATATTATCTATCGATTGATTCGTCTGTATCAGATTAGCTGTTCAGAAGCAGTAAGCTGAATACCAGTGTGAAGAGCGCTACAGTCTCTATGATACCGATTACAATGAAGTAGTTTGCAGTACCCTTTCCTGTTGCACCAAGAGCATCAGAAGCTGCTGCTGCGCATCTGCCCTGGAAGAGTGCAGACATACCGATTGCAAGGCCGCCGAAGAGGCCTACGCCGAGTGCCATTCCTGCATCACAGTTAGCTCCGTTGATGAAGTTCATCAGAAGGAAACCGTAAATGGTCTGTGTAAGAGGCGCACCAGTGAACGCGATCATGATGAATGGAGCAGGCTTTCCGCCAGCATAGCACTTTTTCCATGCTCCTACAGATGACATACCGGCAAATCCTGTGCCGAATGCTGAACCAGCAGCAGATAAACCAAGGGCCGCAGCCATACCAAGAAATGCAAGATTCATATTAATTCTCCTTTTCTTATTTATTCAACTCTTTAAATGGCTCGTATGGAAGTCCTGTCCACTCAAGTCCTACCTGGCCTGAGAATTCGAGTACGTTCAGACGTACGCCGTGAACTACTACCGACAGGAAACACATGATGATGTTCAGTGCGTGGCCGATTAGTACGACCAGAACACCGAGAATGATCAGCGGACCATGCATTCCGGCTGCGATTCCATTGAAACTCTGCGAAATAGCAACACCGGCCATGCCTACCGCGAACAGTCTGATGTAACTCATTACGTTACCGAAACAGCTGATTGTATCCAGGAAGTCGGTAAATGCGTTAGCAAGACCTGCCTTGAGTCCCTGTCCGAATGTCTTGTCAGGTGACATTCCGCCGAACAGAAGTACAAGTACGAATGCGACACCGATCAGTCCGAATACCGGTACAAGATTGATGTCTTCATGGATAACCAGGTTGAGTGACAGCAGGTACATTGCTATTACAGCAACTGCCCAGCCGGCGTTGGCAATCCACGACAGGTCTTTCTTAGGCAGCTTGTCCTTGATTGCGATGAAGGATCCAAGCACCATCTGTATCGCTCCGATCGAGAAGGAGAACTTCATGATCATATTCTGCGGTACATTTGCCTCGAGTCCGAAGACCTCCGGATAGGTTGCAAATGTCGGAATGACCATGGCCTTGAGGAAAGGTATATTCATAGCACTTTCCATGCCGAACCAGGTTCCGGTTATTGCGCCCCATATAACTGTTGCGATCGATAACACGTAGAGCAGGAAGCGGACGTCTTTCGTTCCCTTCTTCATGACTGTCAGCGCGATCGTCAGGATCAGGATCAGCAAGCCGTAGCCGCCGTCTCCGATGATCATTGCGAAGAACAGTATGAAGAACAGGAAGAACCACAGTGAGATATCCTGTTCTCTGTATCCCGGAAGGATACCGAGGATGTCGAATACCGGCTGGATGTACTTAGATACCTTGTTATAGCGAACCTTGGTAGGTATCTTGTCATCATCATCCGCAACATCTTCAACTGCCCAAGCGCAGGTCTTCTCTGCTGCCATAGCCTTGAACTTGTCAAGGTCGACTTCAGGAACATAACCGGACAGCCAGACGAAATCTCCGTCGCTCTGTGCGGTAGCGTTCGCTGCAGAGAAATTCATTTCATTCTGTGTTTTCAGCATTTCGGCCTTGAAGCTTGCATCATATACAGATGCAGACTTAAGTGTCTTGTTGCAGGCCTCTATGCCATCCTGAGCCGCTGCAATATCCTGCTGCAGCTCTGACATGCTCTTCTCCGGCAGAACGAACTCAGTTGCCTGAATCTCAGCCGGAAGTGTTCCGAGCACTGCTGCAGTGGCCATCTTGTCGACAGGTTTGAGGCGGAACATGCGGATATTCTCATCGGCTGCGGCTGCCTGGAATTCCTTATCTCCCATACGGTAGAAGTGAAAATCGTAACCGTCTGCTCTGAGCGCCTTAACATCTTCCGGAGAGAAGTCTCCCCATTCTCTTACTCTGTCTATTTCTGCATTTGCAGCACTGATTGTCTGTCCCAGATTGCTCTTCTGGTCCAGAGCGTCCTGTACATCGCTGTACATCTTGTTGAATTCAGCATCGCTGAGGATCTCTGTGCTTCCTTTCTGTTTAGGGTCAGCATACTCTTTGAGGGTATTAGCTGTCTTGGACAGATTCTGGAAACGTTCAGTTACCTCACGATCTGCACTTTGTTTTTCAGCGAGATGCATAACGCCTATGTCTCTGAGGCCCTTGAGCATCTCCTGTTTATTGGAGGCAGATGTGACGATGTGAACCATTTTCATTTTCTCAATCATCGCTATACCTCCACTAATTTCTTCTTCGAGATCTTGCCTCGAACTACAGCCGCTGTCTGCTGGTCTCCCAGATATACCTGGATGACTCGGATATTCTCCTTTGCTTCAGGTATTTTGACCTTCTCGAAGAGGTTAACTCTCTGAGAAGTTGTACGGAGTTCTTTCTCGAGAAGCTCTGCTTGCTTCCGTAAAGTTGAGACTAAAGCGTCCAGTCTGGCAATCTCGCGAAGCTTGAATACTGCAGTATCAACCCAAAGCGGATAGTCGTCTACATCGTAATTGATATCTTTGAACGTCAGCTCTTCAAAGGCAGGAATCGTTACACCTGCGATGTTCTCATCCTTGACTATTACCTTGTCCGGCTGTACGAGCTGGTCAAGTTTTTTGGTCTCTTCGAAGATCTCATTCTCTGCGAATACAGCTACCCAATCGTCCAAATCACCAATCATCTGAATGCGTTCGGCTTCCTTGCGAGCAAGTTCCTGGCGTATGCCCATTATTACCGACTGAAGCTGCTGCTTCTTGAGCTGCAGTGTCGGAAGATAGCGCTGGAACTGCTTGAGGTTGTCCTTCTGCTTCTTCAGTTCATTCTTTGTTAGTTTGATAGCCATGACCCGCTCCTTTGTTTATTTCAACGCATCCTTCTTCGGCCATCTTTCCTCGATAAGGCTTGTCTTCATTCCTGTCTCAACAGGGTCGAAGCACTCTGCGAGGATATCCCAGCCAAGGTCAAGTGCATCCTCAAGCGGAATGTTAACGGAAAGATCCATCATCTTGGATTCGAACATCTCGCCGTATTTAAGGAGCTTGTCATCCCACTCAGTCATCATGAATCCCATGGACTTCTTCTCAAGAGATTCCTTGTACTGAGCGTAGAGCTTGATCATACCATCCATCAGAGCACGGTGGTCATCTCTGGTCTTGCCGTTTACGTTCTGTTTGAGTCGGGAAAGCGATCCAAACGGCTCGATACGTCCGCCCTTGAGATAGTACTGGCCCTCTGTGATATATCCTGTGTTATCCGGTACCGGGTGAGTTACGTCATCACCAGGCATTGTTGTAACACCAAGGATTGTGATCGATCCGGCACCTTCGATATCTACAGCCTTTTCGTAACGTGAAGCGAGGCAGCTGTATAAGTCTCCCGGATATCCACGGTTGGACGGTACCTGTTCCATAGTGATCGCCATTTCCTTCTGAGCATCGGCGAAGTTGGTCATGTCTGTCAGAAGTACAAGTACTCTCTTACCTGCAAGAGCGAACTGCTCTGCAACTGCAAGTGACATATCCGGTACCAGTGTGCACTCTACGATAGGGTCAGCAGCTGTATGGATGAACATTACTGTATGGCTCATCGCGCCGCCCTTCTCAAGTGTGTCACGGAACTCCATGTAGTCATCGTACTTAAGTCCCATACCACCGAGGATGATTACGTCTACCTCAGCCTGCATCGCGATTCTCGAAAGCAGCTGGTTGTAAGGCTCTCCGGAGATGGAGAAGATCGGGAGCTTCTGGCTCTCTACCAGTGTATTGAATACGTCGATCATCGGGATACCTGTACGTACCATCTTATTAGGAAGGATACGCTTAGCCGGGTTGAAGGACGGTCCACCGATAGGGATCATGTTCTCAGTCAGAGCTGGTCCGTTATCTCTCGGAACTCCGGCTCCGTCGAAGATACGTCCGAGCAGATGCTCTGAGAACGATACCATCATAGGTCTGCCGAGGAAGCGGACTGGGTCTGTTGTGCTGACGCCCTGTGCGCCTGCGAATACCTGGAGGGATACAAGATCCTTATCCAGTTTAATTACGTTCGCGTAACTGTCGCCTACAAGAGCAAGGTCGCCGTTCTTGACGCCCGGAGCTCGTACGGTGACTACGTTACCGACGATTGATTCTATCTTTGTATAAACTTTCTGCATATTACTCCGACCTCCTACTCAACGACCTTTGCCATATAGAAGTCTGAGATCTTCTTCTCTTGAGCTTCGTATTCAGGTGTCTCGAATTGTGTTCCATGCCAGTCGAGGAATTCCTGTCTGAGCTGGTTGAAGAACGCACGGATCTCTCTCTTGTCTGTGATACTGTATGTCTTAGTCAAAGCATCATAGAGTACGCCGAATTCCCTGCGCTGTCTCTCAGGTGAGCATGCTTCATCGATTGGATCGAAGGAGTTCTGCTGCAGATATACAGCATCCAGAAGTTCGCCCTTCTGATATGTGATGTAGTCTTCACTGGAAGTACCTTCCTCACCTACTACCTTCATCATCTGACCTACTTCTGTACTCCTGATGAGGATTCCACGAGCTCTGTTGACAAGATCCATGTCTACAACGCCCTTGTACTTTGACCAGGAATCAACCGGGTGAATAGCAGGGTATTTACGAGCATCGGAACGTTCTCTTGCGAGTCCGTGGAATGCTCCTACTACCTTCAGTGTAGCCTGTGTTACAGGTTCTTCGAAGTTACCACCAGCCGGTGAAACTGTTCCGCCGATAGTGATCGATGCCTTGGTGCCGTCATCAAGACGAACTACGCCGGCTCTCTCATAGAATGCAGCGATAGTTGACTCAAGGTAAGCCGGGAAAGCTTCCTCGCCCGGGATTTCCTCCAGACGTCCTGACATTTCACGCATCGCCTGAGCCCAACGGCTTGTCGAGTCAGCGAGCAGAAGAACGTCGAGGCCCATCTGTCTGTAGTACTCAGCGAGTGTAACTGCTGTATAGCAGGAAGCTTCTCTGGCAGCTACCGGCATGGATGATGTGTTACAAATGATAATAGTTCTCTCCATCAGTGAACGGCCTGTCTTAGGGTCGATCAGTTCAGGGAACTCCTTAAGTACTTCTACTACCTCGCCGGCACGCTCTCCGCAGGCAGCTACGATTACTACGTCTGCCTCAGAGTTCTTAGCCTGCATGTGCTGAAGTACTGTCTTGCCAGCTCCGAAAGGTCCAGGAGTACAGAATGTACCACCCTTAGCTACCGGCAGGAAGGAGTCGATACAGCGGATCTTAGTTACCAGCGGCTCGGACGGACGCAGCTTCTCTGCGTAGCACTTTACCGCCTGCTTGATAGGCTGTGTGAATACCATGGACAGGTCTTTCTCTTCACCCTTGCTGTTAACGATGGTGCAGATTGTAGAACGTACATGATATGAACCTGCTGGCTTGATTGACTTAACTGTCCAGTCATTTCCCTTAAGTGTGAAAGGAACCATGATGTGGTGTGTAAAGAGTCCTTCAGGTACTGTTCCGAAAGTGCTGCCGGCCTTTACTGAGTCACCTTCCTTAGCGACTGGTGTAAAGTCCCACTCACGATCCGGAATAGCATCCAGATAAACTCCTCTGTCCAGGAAGAAACCGCACTGCTCTGCAAGTGCTGGCAGCGGGTTCTGCAGACCATCATATACCTGTGTCAGCAGTCCCGGACCCAGATCTACGCTCATCAGCTCGCCGGTGAACTCTACAGGGTCACCGACCTTGATGCCGTTAGTCATCTCGTAGATCTGCATGCTTACTTCCCCGTTGTTGATACGGATTACCTCTCCCTTGAGGCGCTTGTCATCAACGAGGATGTAACCGACTTCATTCTTGCGAACGGAGCCATCGAAATCAACTTTGATCAGGTTTCCGTTGACTCCGGCTACATATCCTGTTTCTGTTTTCATATAACACTCCTGTTACAAACTATAAACGCGCTGCTGTATCCCGTCGAAGAGGGATTTGAATTCAGCCTGGCCCTTCTCCTGTTCGAAGCAGTTCTGACGCTCGAGCAGTTTTAATTTGATCGCATAGCCAAATAGCACATAGTCATCAAACATATGCAGTCCAATCAGTGAGTCGAGATTCTCAAATTCATACTCAAGCAGGACCTTCTCGGCTTCCAGAGGGTTCTTAGCCGCCAAAGCCTGTGCGACCACTTGCGCGATCAGACCGTCTTTGTCATAGGCTGAAGAATAACTCCTGCCAAGATTCATACTTCTCTGATAGTTAAGTTCCTTAGTCAGCATTCCATAGAAATTAGCCCACTCCTTTACAAGAGGTCCTTCCGTGGAAGAAAGACTAAGATTCTCCAGAATCTGATAAACTGAGTCACTTACATTTGACTGGCAACACGACAGGAATTCGCTATAAGTTATTGGCATATCCCCATCAGCTCTGAGCTCAGGCAGGCTTGCTATCAGATAATAATATGAAGCCATACTGCGCCTCCTTCTTTACTGGAAATCCAGATTTCTGAAGTATGGCATCAGCATCTCCATTATTCCATCATCTGAGCAGTCAAAATATCCGGATCCATCCTTAGCTGCAAGTCTGAATCCACTCTGAACGTTCTTGGTAGGTCTGATTTCAAGGCCTTTCTTGATCTCATCAGCGAGCTCAGCCTTAAGTACGTCAGTAACTTCGGATACTTCAGCAGCAAGGTCCGCAACGTTCTCACCAGCAACGGCAGCACGAATCAGTTTGCCGAGGCCATTGCCTGAAAGCTCTTTGCGTATATCTGCAGCCAGGATCTTCTCAAATTCCTTCTGGATCTCAGACTTGAATGCCAGAACAGCGTCTCTCTTAGCCTGCTCTGCACTGACTGCTGCGCTCTCTTTGAGAATAGCGATTTCCTTCTCCGATGCTTCCTTCATTTGCTGTATCTCAGCCTTAGCACCGGCAACCATTGAATCGGCCTTCTTCTTTGCTTCTGCAACAATGGATTCAGCTTCTGCGTTTGCCGCCTCTACCCCTTCTTTGCGGATAGAGGTAACAAGATCTTGAATCTGTAATTCCATAGGCACCTCCTGTTAATTAAATAAAGCAATCAACGCCATAAACCTATACATTTAACATTATATCATGATTGTATTGCTCTTGACACAATTTTATCATTTAACATGTCTTCGGTTGTCATTTTTGAACACAAAAAAACAAGCCCGCAAAGGGCTTATTATTGTATTCAAATAATAAAAAATGCCTTTCAGTCAATTATTATTCAAAAAATGCCAGTCCCGAAGAAAGCACATAGAAAAACACCATGGTAACGATAATTATCAGTGCCATTACCTTAGCGCCCGTATTGAGACGCTTTCTGTCGTTGCGGTAATCTTCCATTGTCTTGTGTTCTCTTGCCTTTGATGAGTTGTTGCTCTTGCTGTATTTGTTTGCCATTAATTGCTCCTCCGTATGTCCGGTTATTTGTGATATGTCTCGCCGGCGTTGATCTTGAATGCCCTGTATAGCTGCTCGAGCAGGACTACTCTTGCAAGCTGATGCGGCAATGTGATCCTGCCAAAGCTGAGCCTCATGTCTGCTCTTCTTCTCACTTCATCGCTGAGCCCCAGGCTGCCGCCGATAATGAAATCTATCCTCGAATTGTTGAATGAGATGTCACTGATCTTTGCCGCGATCTCTTCTGATGCCAGCTCTTTGCCGCCAATATCGAGCGCTACGACATAGTCGCTGCTGTCGATCTTGCTCAGAATGTCCTTGCCTTCTCTTATGATGACATTCTGCTCATCCGCAGGCGAAGCATTTGCCGGAAGCTTTGACTCCTTGACCTCAACGATCGCCGGGCTGCAGTAGCCTCTCAGCCTCTTCATATATTCCTCGCAGGCAGCGTCCCAGTACTTCTCCTTGAGCTTGCCCACGCAGATCACCCTTATATTAAGCATCCTTACCAGTCCTGTCTGCTCTTATCTTAAGAGCTATGTCGATTATCTTCTGTGCGGTCTCGAGCTTGGAGAGTTTGCCGAGTTCTGTGATACTGTCTTCAGTAATAACTGTTACAACGTTGGTGTCCCCTGCAAAGCCCGCGCCTTCTGTCCTCAGGCTGTTCGCGCAGATCATGTCGAGGCTCTTTCTTGCGAGCTTGCCCCTTGCATTCTCAATCAGATTCTCAGTCTCCATGGCAAAGCCGCATATAACCTGATCATCTCTTCTGATCTTAGCAACGTCTGCGAGTATATCCTTGGTCCTTGTCAGCGGGATGGACATGTCACTGTCTGACTTCTTGACCTTGTGATCATATACAGTCGCCGGCTTGTAATCTGCAACTGCCGCTGCCTTGAAGATGAAGTCAACATCCGCCGCTCTCGATACTACGGCATCATGCATCTGCTCTGCGCTGGTTACGTCAACTCTCGTGACTCCGAACGGTACCTCCAGTGCTGTATGTCCGCTGACCAAAGTGACCTCGGCGCCTCTCATGGCTGCTGCTTCTGCGAGTGCATAGCCCATCTTGCCGCTGGAATGGTTGGTTATATATCTTACAGGATCGATCGCTTCCTGTGTCGGACCTGCAGTTACGAGAACTTTGCGTCCCGCAAGATCCTTCTCATGCGCAAGCTCCATTATAACATGCTTTACAAGGTCCTGCGGCTCAGGCATTTTGCCCTTGCCTTCATCGCCGCACGCAAGAAGTCCGGTCGCAGGCTCTACAAGCTTCCATCCATAGTGCTCGAGCTTGCGGAGATTGTCCTGAGTTGCCGGATTCTCATACATTGCAGTATTCATTGCCGGAACACAGAGCTTGCGGCACTTTGCAGCGAGCACTACTGTTGTCAGCATGTCATCGGCTATGCCATTTGCAGCCTTCGCTATGAAGTTCGCAGTCGCAGGTGCAACAATGATGAGATCAGCCGCCTTGGCAAGCGAGATGTGTTTGACATCATGCTCGAAGTTGCGGTCGAACATATCTGTTACACATCTGTTATTCGTAAGTGTCTCAAATGTAAGTGGCGAAATGAACTCTGTTGCGTGCTTAGTCATTACAACATGAACATTCGCGCCCTGCTTCTTAAGTCCGCTTGCAAGATATGCCGACTTATAAGCTGCGATCCCGCCTGTGACTCCAAGAACTATAGTCTTACCTGTAAGCATAATTATTACCTCATATGTCTGAGAATCCGCCGGACCGCCATATATAATAGCGCCCGGCTTCGCATATCAAGTAATTATATAACATCTCTTCACTACGAGCCAACCTCTGATGCGACATTAGTTAGCATTGCGCACTTTCTTCTATCCCTAACTAATTTCTCGCCCAGATACGTGATGGTATTAGTTAGCATTTCGCACTTTCCTCTATACCTAACTAATTTCTCGCCCGGCTCCGCTAGGATATTAGTTAGCGTTGGGCGCTTTCCTCTATCCCTAACTAATTTCTCGCCCAGATCCGCGAGGGTATTAGTTAGCATTGGGCGCTTTCCTCTATCCCTAACTAATATCTCGTCCGGATCCGCGAGGGTATTAGTTAGCATTGGGCGCTTTCCTCTATCCCTAACTAATTTCTCGCCCAGATACGCTAGGATATTAGTTAGCGTTGGGCGCTTTCCTCTATCCCTAACTAATGTCTCGTCCGGATCCGCGAGGGTATTAGTTAGCGTTGCGCACTTTCCTCTATCCCTAACTAATATCTCGTCCGGATCTGCGAGGGTATTAGTTAGCGTTATGCACTTTCTTCTATCCCTAACTAATGCAAAAAAAGAAGCAGCAGGCTTATGCGGCCGGCTGCTCTGTATTGATGTTCAAAGTATTCTTTCTGACTGCAAGTGCTACTGCTGCGATGATCAGGATCGCTCCGATGACCGGATAGACCATTGTCAGCCTGTTGGTTGTGCCATATATATCGAGCACGCCCTTCATTATGCTGCCTACTGTCAAAGTCGCAATGCCTGCGTGATACATTCCCATGCGGTTTTGATCAAGAGCTCCTACTGCTGAGTCACCAGCACTTCCGAGCAGTGCTCTCAGCTGTGCAAATCTCCCTGTCAGGCTGCCGATATAGCTAAGCATGTATGGCAGTGCGCCGCCGATCAGAGTGATCGCAAATGCGTATATCATGAAGTATGAGTAGACTCCGTGACTGAAGATCTCGTATATCGCTCCGGCGAATGCAAGTCCTGCAGATATTGCCAGATATATTAGCGATGTTCTGAAGTCCTGCGGGAGGCGGCCTGATCTTTCCTTCGCTCTGGCTTCTTTATTGTTCCTGAGATCCTCCTCGATGATCTCGTAGGAGTCGATTATGATCGTGTCTTTATCCGATGTATACAATGTCGCTCACGCTCCTTTCTTTTATGCTGCCTCCGGAAGTCGGGGTGTTGACGACCTCTCCGTTAAAGTACATTGTTGATGACCCGCCTCCATCGAGGTTGTACGCGGTATCTGCTCCGAGGGATTCCATGAAGGTTGCCAGTTCGTAAAGCGAAAGGCCTTCGCTCTCATCTGTTCTTCCATCGGATACAACGAAGAGATAGTGGCAGTTATCAATGATGCCGATGGCCGTTCTTGGATTGCTTGCCATTGCTTTGCCGACCTCTTCGCCCTGAGTGACCGCGATGCTGCCGTCTGTGACAAGTGCCGGACCAAAGGAAAGTGTCTGTACTGCGCCTTTGGCAAGCAGCTGCTCTGCAGTGATCTCGGATTCACTGATGATATCGAATGAACCATCCTCGTAAATTACGAGATCCTCTGCACCTGACTCGGCTGTGCTTCTGTAAATCTTGCCGTTCCTGATCACATAGCCCTTCTCCTGAGCTCCGTAGTAATCGCCGTTGACAGCTAGTACCGCATTCACGCTTTCTGCTATCTCGGAGGTTTTTGCTGTGACATTTCTGCCGTAGGAGTCATGCGCGAAAGCTGTCTTAAGGTACTCCGGTGAGCTGACTGTCACGTCTGCTACATGAATCGTTGTGCCGTTAATTCTGTATTCCTTCATCGTGATGCTTACGTCGTCGCTGCTGTATGTATCTGAGGACTGCAGTGAGCTTGCAAGTGCGGATGAGCTGAGGCTCTCTGAACCGGATGCAGATCCGAGATTAATTGAGTCGGATGATCCCGAGCTGCCGGACTCTGAGCTGCCGGAGCTGCTATTTCCGGATGAGTCTGACGATCCTGACTTGTGTGATCCGGGGCCGTGTCCTTTGCCTGAGCCAGGGCCATGTCCGCTGCCTGAGCCTGGACCGTGACCGCTTCCGGAGCTGCTGCCATCCTGCGAACCAGGGAAGCCGCCTTTGCCGCTATCGCTATCTTCGTCTGAATCAGAAGAGCCTGCCTGATCCTGTTCTGCACTGCCCTCTTCCTGCTCAAGGACGATACCTTCAGATGCAATATTGTCCGATGATGCATCGCCATAAACCCTTGTGATTACGAATGTGTCCAGCGCCACATAGGATGTGAACACCATCAGCAGCGCCATGTATAATGCAAGAAATCTATGTTTCTTCATGTATCTATCTCCTTAATTATTTATCTTCCCCTCTTAGAACCCTTGAGGTAGACCGCCCTGAGAGCAGGCTGTCTGTCCCTGAGCTTTGCCGGCTGGCTGATCTCGCCTGCGAGAAGCCATCTCTGTCCGGACTTCGCGTCGGTCTCGCGGCCCGTCTCCTGCTCCTTGTAGAAGATAACGTATCTCTGAACAAGCCAGCTGAGCGAGAAGAGCAGGACCTCAGTGATGACTTTGGCCACCATCTGGTTGATGCCAAAGTATCCTGTGAGCACCGACAGGATTGCGGTGTTCGCTGCGAGAATCAGAGCTGCGAGTGCAAAGTACTGGAGCGCAGACTTCGCAACACCTGCTTTGCTCTTGAAGACAAGTTTGCGGTTGATCGTGTAGTTCGTGACCGAGCTGACGATCCTGGCACCGACATTCGCGATGATGAGGCTGCCGGCCAGAGCGTATCTGGCTGTCAGCGCCAGCAGCAAAGCGTACATCCCGTAATCCACAAGGAATCCGATGAATGAAGATGCCGAGAATTTGATTATTTCCTTATATATTCTGAAAGAGTCTTTGACTGTACTGAAGTGCGAAGCGCTGTTGCCGTCAAGGTACACTGTCTCGATTTCCTCCTCGATGATCGGAACGCCCTCGCGGGCAAATTCCATGAGCATGTTGATCTCATATTCGTACCGGTCGCCTCTGATCTCAAGCAGGCGCGGTATCATGTCTGCGGTGAAAGCCCTGAGGCCGGTCTGTGTGTCATGTACCGCCAGGCCTGTGCTGAGCTGATAAACGTATCTTGTAATTGTGTTGCCGAGCTTGCTGCGGAGAGGCACATCCTCTTCAAGAGCTCTGCTGCCGAGGACAAGAGTACCAGGCTTTGATGCTGCATGTGCTGCGATCCGGAAAGCATCCTTCGCAAGGTGCTGCCCGTCTGCATCTACTGTGACTATCACCACATCGGATGCTCTTGCCCCGCCGCTGATTCTGTACTTATTTATATATGCAAGGCCGGTTTTCAGCGCCGCGCCTTTGCCTCTGTTAATGCTGTGAGTGAGGACGGTAGCTTCTTCGGAGGCCTGCAGGAACAGGTCTTCGAAGTCCTTGCCGCTGCCGTCGTCGACAATCACAACGTCAAATCCTGATTGTCTGAGATCTCTGCTGACTTCCAGCATCTTAGAGTCCGGTTCATAAGCCGGGATAAGTGCCAAATATTCAAGTGCCATTGCCGGGACCTCCTTTCCGATCTATGTTCTGCTGTATTTGCGATCAGGCTGCATTGCCGCTGCCTGATGAGAATGGGGTTGTCGTCTGCTGTGATGAGCCCTGCTCAGGCTGCATCTGAGTCGCGCCGGTGTTATCATCAGGCTCGCCGAAGCCGCCTCTTCCGTGATGGCCGCGGCCGCCGAATCCATTCTGTCCGCCGTTTCCGTTGTCGTTCATCCATCCGTTACCATTCTGCTGATCCTGCTGACCGCCCATCATTCCGCCGCCTCTGGGAGAACCTCCGCCCATTCCGAAGCCTCCGCCGATTGAGCTGTAGATGCCGTCAGAGATCTGGATATCTTCGCTGTAATTGCCTGCGCTGAGTGTGTATGTTCCGCTCTGCTCAACATCAGGTGTGCTGATGTATACGACTGCGTAATCGAGCTCCGGAGTTACTTCAGCGATAACATTGCCGTCAGAATCCTTGAGTGTTACTGTTGTGCCTGCTGACTGGTTGCCTGTGCTTACTGCGATCAGTCCCTGGTTCTCAGTTCCGCTGAAGTTCGCAGCCATTCCTGCACCGCCTGTTCCGATGAAGGTTCCGCCTGTGATGGTTGCTGATACGTTATAGTCAAGTACTGAAGTGTCGCCCTGAGTAGGTCCGGATACAACTGTGTAACCGCCTGTTACTTCAACTGATCCGTTGGAGTCCACTCCGTCGCCGCCTGCCTGGATGCTGATGCTGCCACCGCTGATCACTATCGATCCATTTGTGCCTCCATCACTGAATCCGCCGCCTTTGCCACCGAACCAATCGTCTTCGCCGAATGTGTTTGATGAAGATGAATTACCGCCTGCTGCGTTGAATCCGTCGTCAGATGCAACCACCTTGATATCTCCGCCGCTTACATCGATGGTCAGAGCCTCGATTCCTTCATATGACTTTGTCACATTGATGTTGCCGGCTTCGATCGTTGCAACAGCATCTGCGTGGACGCCATCGTCTCCTGCAGCGATTGTGAGGTCTGCATCAGCCATGTAGAAGTAGCTGTCGGATGTTGTTCCTTCCTCTTCATCAGCGTTGTCCGAAACATGAACGCCATCGGTTCCTGCTGTGACTGTTACTGTTGCCTCGGCAAAGCGTGCGCTGTCGTTTGCCTGGATGCCGTGATCTGCAGCTTCGATCTCGATCGTTCCGCCTGCGATCTTGACATCATCTTTGCCAACGATGCCGTGGCCTGCAGGTGATGTGACTGTGAGAGTGCCGCTTCCGTTGAATGTGATATCGTCCTTGGCGAAAACAGCTCCGTCGATGTTGCTGTCATCGATTGCTGTGAAAGTTCCGCCATTTGCGAGTGTGTTGGTTGTTCCCTCTGCAGTAGTTACGAAAACTTTGTCTGCAGACTTTACATAAAGAGCTGCCGATGTCTTGCTGGTGATCTCAGCACCATCGAGAACGATCTGGACTTTGGCCGCATCATCCGCATCTACTATGATCTGGCCGTCTGTAAGTGTACCGGATACGAGGTAAACGCCCTCTGCTGTAATCGTGATCGTGCTGCCATCTACCGTTACGCCGGAGCCCGAAGCCTCTGCAGAGCTGCCGTTCAGGTCGATTTTGACTGCTTCGGATTCATCGTACTCACCCGAGAGGTCTCTCTCTGTGAACTGCTCCGACTTGCTGGCTGCAGTGTATGCTGTTGATGTTGTCGATGTAAGTGTGGCTGCTGCCTCGGATGCTCCGTTTACGCTGACTCCGCATGCTGTAAAGATCATCATCAGCGCCGACAGCAGTGCTACTACTATATATTTCCTGGTATTCTTCATTATTGTCACCTCTTCCTTGCAAATCCATTGGTGCTTTAAAGTTCGACTGCGGCTGTTGCCTGCCTTGAAACATTGATTTCGAGGTTGCCATTGCGGCAGCGGATCTTGTCGATAAGTTCTTTCTCTCTTGATGGATCCTTGAGAACAACGTCATATGTCAGTTTGAACATGCTGCCCATGTTGGTTGTCTTGACGCCGACGAGTTCACAGGAATCTGTATACTCTCTGAAGATGCTCTCGAAAACGCCTGTGTAATCAAGGTCTTCAGGGATCATGACTTTGAAAGTCTTGTATTTGTCCGAATTCTTCGTTGTTCCGAAGTCCACTTTGCCGTAAATCAGGAATATCAGGCAAAGCGCGAGTGTGAATACTGCTGCCAGTCCGAGGTATCCCATTCCTGTGATCAGGCCCGATGCCATCGCCAGGAAGATTATGCAAATCTCTTTGGCTGTTCCCGGTACTGAACGGAATCTTACAAGGCTGAATGCGCCTGCAACCGCGACTCCTGTTCCGACGCTGCCGTTGACCATGATGATGATCACGCTGATGATTGCCGGCAGGAGAGCGAGTGTTACGACAAAGCTCTTGGTATATCTTGTGTTATGCATGTAGGTCATCGCTATGATCAGTCCGAGTAAGAGAGCCGCTCCCATTGCTGCTCCGAACTGAGCCATACTGATCGATGTTGCGATCTGTGTATCATAAATGCTTGAAATCAATGTATCCAGCATAGTGTTTCCTCCTTTAACTTGTTCTTGCAGCCGGCGCCTGTTAACTGGTATCTTCCGGTCAGCGCCGCCCGCACCTTTCTTCAACTTACAGCCTAATAATAGGAGCACTAACTTAAACGAAAATTAAACGAATCAGCTTTTTTGAATTCCGCAAAGTTTTTCTCAAATATGTTGACTCAGCGAATACAGAATGGTCAGACACTGAAGCAGCACTGCTGGAGGTGGTGCCTCTGGCAGGGATAGTTAGTTAGGAAAAAGAGAAAGACGTGAATCCTAACTAATGCTGCTGAAGATTTGGTTTGATAATTAGTTAGGAAAATGAGAAAGTCGTGAATCCTAACTAATGCAGCTGCGAATTTGGCGCGATAATTAGTTAGGAAATAAAGGAAGTCGCGATTCCTAACTAATGCAGCTGACGATTTGATCTGATAATTAGTTAGGGAAAAGGAAAACACATTGCCGGACCTATTCATCTGGCAATGTGCTTCCTGAAAGTGTTGTGAAGAAAGGTATTCTGCATTTCTATGCAGTCCTTCGGGAAAAGAACAGCTGGCTGCCGGCTATGCGCCCGCCTCCGAACCATCTTCTCTGGCTGTGTTTGCCATGTCTGCCTGATGCAGCGCTGTTCTCACCGTTCCTTGATGAGCGGCTTCCTTTCACTGATTCGGATGCGCTCTTTGCTGCGAGGGCGTCTCTCTCATCTGCGGCCTGTGCAGCATGGGCTGCGGCCAGCAGTTCAGGCAGGATCATGTTTGTATATGCGGTGCCGTATTTGGAGAAGGATGTCTTGTAGACCTTCTCTTCTGAGAGGACTTTGACCATCCAGAGCGGGATGCCGCCGGAGCACTTGAGCTCCATGAGGACTTTGCCCTGCTGGAGGACCGGTGTTCCGTATACGTCGGACCTGAGTGAGAGGTCGTAGTCTCTGCAAAGGATGTTCTCGTCAAAGGTCACACGGAAGTCCGAGCCGCCATCGGCATCAGATGCGCCTTTTCTCATTTTGTATGCCTCACGGTCGTAACTGAGGAAGACGGCAG
This sequence comes from Mogibacterium sp., assembly GCA_017512145.1. Taxonomy (GTDB): domain Bacteria; phylum Bacillota; class Clostridia; order Peptostreptococcales; family Anaerovoracaceae; genus Crickella. The sequence continues at coordinate 94,636 of JAFWHB010000005.1, forward strand.
GTCTCAGGTCTTTGTAATAGTCGAGGAAGTAGTTGATCTCATCTGAGAGCTGAGGGGTGTTATCCTCTATAACAGGTCTGATCGAGCCTGCGGCTGTTCCGGCAGCATCAGCAGCCAGGTCATTAAGGCTCGTCATCCGTCTGGCCCCGGTCGTCCACGCCATCGCATCTGTTTCCGGTAGAGCAATTCTTCTCTTATATACGACATGATCGTATTTGCGCTTGAGTTCGACAAAGACTTTGTCGTTGCCCTCTACGCGTGAGTAACTCCTGATTCTGAGCTTCTCTTTGTAGTCAGGCTTTGCGATCGAGTGGCGCGCAAGGATGTAGTCATCTGTATCAAAATATATATTGCGGATCGTGGATCTTCCGAACTTATCCAGCATCATGTAAGGCTCCATTGCCTTGAGGATGCGTTCCTTCTGATCCTGAGTCAGCATATATTTAAGTTCATATCTTTTGAAAACTTTCTGGTATGCCATATTGCATACACCCCCTAATCTGTAGCGCAGTCAGGCAAATTCAACCAGGAGCAAAGCTCCAACAAGCTCGCTTGATTGGAGCGAGCGACGCCGTCAACAGACGCCGGGAGCTTCAGCTCCTGAGAGCGTCGGTTGGGGATTGTACCCACCACCGACGGTCGAACATGGAACCCGCCGCC
>JAFWHB010000006.1 GCA_017512145.1 Mogibacterium sp.
CAGCGAGAGAGAAGGACGTCTATGACATTTCTTCATACAAGCTCGTAACAGCAATGAAAGAGAAATATCCTACACATCCTATATATTATGTGAAGGATTTCGAAGATATCGTTAACTACGTGAAGAAGTTCGCAGGCAAGGACGATATCGTAATGACTATGGGAGCAGGCGATGTCTACAAAGTAGGCGAAATGCTCCTCGGCAAGAGATAGGCAGGAATTATCCAGCTCGTGGGACCTGATGTGAGGAACCTTACCCGTACATCAGGATCACACGGAATCCCCCGAAGCCAGCAGACAGGCGCATTTTAAGTGGTTTGCAGCGACCTGTTAGCTATAATACGCTAATTCAACTATTTGTAAGGAGGCTCTGAGAATCAATTTATGAGCGAGAAAATGCGTAGGGACGCTAAGTCCATCACAAAAACAATTCTTAACACAACTCACCACCAGAATTATCACCAGGAGGACCATGAAATGGCGAATGACAGATTCAGCAATCTCAAACTTTTTACTTGCAACTCGCACCCTGAACTTGCACAGGAGATTGCAGAACACATGGGAATCGAACTCGGTAAGGCTACAGTCACAAAGTTCAGTGACGGCGAGATCAGCGTCAGCATCTGGGAATCGGTAAGAGGCAAGGACTGCTTTATCGTACAGTCCACAAATGACCCTGTAAACGATCACCTGATGGAGCTGCTGATCATGACGGACGCTCTTAAGAGAGCTTCCTGCAACAGTGTAACTGCCGTAATTCCTTACTACGGATATGCCAGACAGGACCGTAAAGCCAAGGCAAGAGATCCGATCACAGCTAAGCTCGTAGCTAACATGATCACTGCTGCCGGAATCGACAGAGTCATCACAATGGACCTCCACGCATCTCAGGAACAGGGATACTTTGACATTCCTGTAGACCACATGCTCGGTCAGCCAATGCTGACAGATTATTTCAAACTCAAAGACCTCGATGATCTGGTAATCGTTTCGCCTGATCATGGCTCAGTAAAGAGAGCCCGCAACATGGCTAAGCCTCTGAATGTTCCTATCGCTATCATCGATAAGAGAAGACCTGAGGCAAACAAGAGCGAAATCATGCACGTCATTGGTGATGTCAAGGGCAAGAACTGCATCATCTTAGACGACCTAATCGATACAGCTGGAACGATCTGCAATGCAGCACAGGCTCTTGTAGATCTGGGTGCAAAGAATGTATACGCATGCGCAACACACGCAGTTCTCTCAGGACCTGCACTTGAAAGAATCGAAGCAAGCCCGATTCAGGAGATGGTACTTCTCAACACAATTCCTATTCCGGAAGAGAAGAGACTCAAGAAGTTCACAGTTCTCTCAGTAGGACACATCTTCGCGGAGACGATTTCAAGAGTATACTGCCACAAGCCGATCTCAGTAATGTTCACTAACGACAACGAATAGTACTTAAGGCATGCTGACAGCAGGCAATTACAAATGGGTTTATTAAGAAGGAATAAGAAGGATAGCGGATTTGCCGAGGACACTTATGTAATAGTGGGCCTCGGCAATCCTGGTAAAGAATACGAGAATACAAGGCACAACATGGGATTCAGAGCCCTTGATGTGCTTGCTTCTGATGCAGGAATCGACATCAGAAGAGCTAAATTCCATGCGCTGCTTGGTCAGGGCAAGATAGCCGGTAAGAAGGTCATTCTTGCAAAGCCGCAGACTTACATGAATAACAGCGGCATTGCAGTAAGAGAAGCTGCGATGTTCTACAATGTGCCGAGCTCTAATGTCATTGTTATCTATGATGACATTGATTTGCCTGTCGCATCCATCCGCATCCGTAAGTCAGGCGGACCAGGTACGCACAATGGGATGAAATCTGTTGTGCAGCACCTCGGCGTGAAGGATTTCCCACGCATCCGTATCGGTGTTGGCGCAGCTGAGCCTGGTGACGATCTTATCGAACGCGTAATTGGCAAGGTTCCTAAGTCCGAGCAGGAGCTTCTTGACAAGGCTGCTGCTGAAGCTGCCAAGGCTGCATATGATATCGTTGCTCTTGGAGCAGATATCGCTATGAACCGCCACAATCATGCCCCTGCAAAGCCTAAGAAGAACAAGGAGCAGGCTGACTCAGACGACAATAATAATCTATGATCATTAATTACACTGGCGTGAGCGGCAGCAGGATTTCTTACCTGATATCCCGTCAGCTCGCTGATAAGAATAAAGCCTTAGTAGTGGTCTCCTCCGGACGCGCGGCTATGCGTCTGGCTGAAGACCTCGCTTTTTTTGCGCCGGATTCTGAGATAATCGTTATGCCTGAGGCGGAGGATCTGCAGGTCCTCTATGAAGCGAGGAACAGAGAGTCGCTGATTCAGAGGATCAGAGGAATACAGGCTCTCTGTGCACCGCAGGATTCAGGTGCCGGTGGAACTGCCGGCACTATCGTGGTCGCGCCTGTCAGTGCAGTTGTCAAGAAGACAGAGAGCCCTGACAGATTTAAGGCTTCCATGACTAAGATCTCGTTAGGTGATGTCATAGAACCTGCCGACCTCAGGAGCAGGCTTGTCGCAGCCGGCTACAATGCAGCTCCTGTAACTGAGAGCCCGGGCGAGTTCACCACAAGAGGAGGCATAGTGGATGTTTTCCCGCCGGCACTTCTTCATCCGGTGAGAATAGAATTCTTTGATGATGAGGTCGATTCGATCAGGTCATTCGATCAGGACAACCAGAGGTCGCTTGATAACCTGAGAGATGTTGTCATTGGCCCTGCTGCTGAGTTCATTCCTACAGGCGAGGAGAAGAGGGCGGCGCTGGTCAGGATCCAGCGCGAGTACGACCGCAGGATCCGGAGTGCCCGCAAAGAATATGCAGACAAAGACGTTGCTGACGGCAGGATCGAGAGACTCGAGGCTCACAAAGGAAGGATAACAGACCTGTTCGAAGAGCAGGCTAATGTTCAGCTATACTCGGATTTCATTGATTACTTTGATGTAGAGACAAGCCGTCTCTGGGACTATGCAGGCGACGGAGCGGTTATAATCAGGGATCCGGCAAGACTCGAAGATGAACTTCCTGAATCAGTCAGCAGAGACGATTTTCGTAGAATATACAGCTGCCGGAATGTGGTGGTCTTTACGCCATTTCCTGAGAGGATATCAGGCGCAGACAAACTGGACAGAATAGTCAATGTAAAGAGCCGCCAGATCGCACCTTTCAACGGGCAGATCGACCTCTTTGCTTCAGACCTTGGCAAACTGGCAAATAACGGCTATCAGATAACAATAGTCTCATCTGATGCCGAGAAGAATGAGAGAATACGTGAATACCTTGATATCGCAGAGGTAGAAGGTAACATCTCATATGTAACAGGAAGCCTGGCGACAGGTTTTATCATGGAAGATGATAAGGTCTGCTATATTACAGAATCAGATATCTTCCCTGACAGCAGAAGAGCACCTGCAAGAAAACCAGCCAGGAAGTCAGGCAAACGCAAGAAATCCGCCGATACCATCCAGTTCTCAGACCTGCACAAGGGCGACTATGTGGTCCATGAGGTGCATGGAATCGGCAGGTTCGAGGGCATCAGGACGATGACTGCAGACGGAGTCACCCGCGATTATCTTGTCATAAGATATGCGGGCTCAGACGTTCTGTATATTCCTACTGAGCAACTCGATATCATACAGAAATACATCGGTAATTCCGGCAACGCACCGGTCCTTTCGAGGCTTTCGGGCGGCAGCTGGAAGAGAACAAGAGAGCGCGCTAAGAAGGCGGTCATGGAGATCGCTGAAGACCTCGTCAAACTATATGCAGAGAGGCAGGCCGCCGGTGGATACGCTTTCAGTGCGGATACAGTCTGGCAGCAGGAATTCGAGAGCGACTTCCCGTATGTTGAGACTGATGATCAGCTCCGTGCTACCGAAGAAATCAAAGAAGACATGCAGAAGCCTCTGCCGATGGACCGTCTTCTCTGCGGAGACGTAGGTTACGGCAAGACCGAAGTCGCTTCCCGTGCGATATTCAAATGCATATCAGAAGGCAAGCAGGCTGCGATACTCGCACCTACTACTTTGCTCGTAAATCAGCACTATCACAACCTCAAGGAGCGCTTTGAGAACTTCCCGTTCGAGATACAGGAGCTCTCAAGATTCCGCTCGAAGGCTGCGCAGAAGAAGATCACCGAAGAACTCAGAGATGGTACGATAGATCTTCTTATCGGTACACACAGGATCCTCTCGGAAGACGTCAGATTCAAGGATCTCGGCTTACTGGTCATAGACGAGGAGCAGAGGTTCGGCGTGCGTCACAAGGAGAAGATCAAGCAGCTCAGGAAGAACATAGATGTTCTGACTTTGTCTGCGACACCGATCCCGAGGACGCTGAACATGTCTCTTGCGGGAATCAAGGACATCAGCATTATCGAGGAGCCGCCGCAGGACAGGCTGCCGGTCCACACATACGTTACGCCTTATGAAGAAGATATCATCAAGAATGCGATCGAGAGAGAGCTGGCCAGGGGCGGGCAGGTCTTCGTGGTCAACAACAGGATCACAGGTCTTACGCAGATCCGCGAGACCATAGAACGCCTTGTGCCGGAAGCCATTACAGCTATCGGCCACGGCAGGATGAGCGAAGAGCAGCTCGAGACAACGATGCTTGACTTTGTCGAGGGAAGGACCAATGTCCTCATCGCGACGACGATCATCGAAAATGGCATCGACATCCCGAATGCCAACACCATGATAATCCTCAATGCTGACAGATTCGGTCTGGCTCAGCTCTATCAGCTGAGGGGCAGGGTCGGACGTTCGAGCAGGCTTGCGTACACGTACCTGATGTACCAGCCGAACAAAGTCCTTACAGAGATCGCCAGAAAGCGCCTTACTGCGATCCGTGAGTTTACGGAATTCGGCGCCGGATTCAAGCTGGCGATGCGTGACCTCGAGCTGCGGGGCGCAGGCAACATGCTTGGCGAGGCCCAGAGCGGACATATCGAGAGCATCGGGTATGAGCTTTACTGCAAAGAGATAGACCGTGCTGTCCGCCGTCTCAAGGGTGAAACCGTCACAGAGGAGCGGTCCGACATCACGATCGAACTGCCGACTCAGGCGTCGATCCCGTCTGCATACATACTTGATGAAACTCTCAGGCTGCAGGCATATAAGAAGATCGCCGGCATAACCTCACGCGAGGATGCGGAGGATCTCGCAGACGAGCTCCTTGACAGATATGGCGATGTGCCTGAAGAGACAATGAGCCTTCTCAAGGTCGCAGAAATTAGGGCACATGCAGAGATGGTCGGGGCGACCAACATATCGCGCCGCGACAAGAGGATCGTCATCCGCTTTGCCGAGACGAACAGGTTCAATGCTTATGCTGCAGTGATGGCCAAAGCAGAGTTCGGCGAATCTCTCACCATCTCAAGTGGCAAAGTCACTGCACTCAGTCTGTTCACCGGCAAGACAGTCGACCTCGACAAACTGCTGCAGCTGATGCGCATACTCAGGGAGGCCGCAGAGCAGCAATCCTGACAAGGGGACGGTTCTTCTGTCATCTTTTCAGTATGATAATGGTAAGGCAGAGGAGCGCAATATTAGTGGTGCATTTGTAACTTAGAATATGTATAATAACTTTTGACGTAATTTTGGCATTGCGCATGCAGCACAATAAACAGGAGGAATATAGATGCTTTTCAAGAATATAACAATAGTTGATGAGCTTTTCCGTGTTAAGGAGAATGTCTGTGTCGGCACTATAGGTGACAGGATCGTTTATATCGGCGATGAAGAACCTGGCAAGGAGACTTGCGATGAGCTGGCTAAGAAATACAGCAAGGAGCTCGAGGAGTTCATTCCGAAGTGCAACTGCCACAGACCTGAGAAGTTCCATCCTGTTTTCTATGAGGAATACGACGGCACCGGTAAAGTCCTGATGCCGGGATTCTATAATGCTCACGGTCATTCGCCAATGTGCCTTATGAGAGGCTATGGCGAGAATCTGACTCTGGACAGATGGCTGAATGACAAGATTTTCCCGTTCGAAGACAAGCTCACAAGCAATGCTGTCTACTGGGGAACACTTCTTACAATGGCTGAGTCACTCAGATTCGGAATAGTCTCTACCAGCGATATGTACTATTTCATAGATGACATGGTAAGGGCGATCAGTGTCAGCGGCATGAAGTCCAACATTTCAAGAGCTGTTACGAGCTTTGATATGAAGCGTCTTGAAGACTGTGTCGGCTACAAGGAAATGCGCGAGGCTATTATGATGTATGATGGCTTCCAGAATGGCAAAATCCAGGTAGAGGCATCTGTCCACGCTGAATACACCAATAATGAGTTCTTTGTAAGAGCTATTGCCGATGCTGCGAAGGAATTCGACGTCCGCATGCATGTCCATGTTTCTGAGACAAAGTCTGAGACTGATGGCTGCATCGAGAGATATGGCAGGACTCCGACTGAGTTCCTGGCTGATTGCGGAGTGTTCGATGTGCCTGCAAATGCTGCTCACTGCGTTTGGCTTACAGACAGAGACAGAGACATACTGGCAGAGAAGGGAGTTTCGGTTTCCAGCAATACCGCCAGTAATCTCAAGCTCGCAAGCGGTATGTGCAATGTTCCTGCACTTTATGAGAAGGGCATCAATGTTGCTATCGGAACTGACAGCACAGCAAGCAACAACAGCCTTAACTTCTTCGAGGAGATGAAGCTTTTTGCTCTGACAGGCAAGATCGTTGCTAATGATCCATCTGTCATGACTCCTCAGCAGGTTCTCTACAGTGCTACAAGAGCAGGAGCTCTCGCTCAGGGCAGAGAGGACTGCGGACTTATCAAAGAAGGCTTCAAGGCAGACCTCATTGTAGTTGATGCAAGCTGTCCTAATATGCATCCTGTACACAACATGCTGAACAATCTCATTTACTCAGCTGACGGCAAGGATGTACTTCTTACAATGGTAGATGGCGAAGTCCTCTACAGAGAAGGCGAATACAAGAATATAGATATAGAGCAGACCATCGTGGAGGCTGACAAAGCTACCCGCGATATCCTTAATCTGCTTGACAGATAACAGATAATTGATAAGCGGCTATGGCCGCATGATAATACGCAAATACTTAATGGATAACAACGAGAATAACAATCTTAATAAGAGCAGTCAGGCTGCGAGCCGTCTGATGAAGGGAGCTACGATCCTTGCAATCGCCGGAATCGTCAGCAAGATCTTCGGAGCTATCTTCAGGATCCCTCTTACCAACATGATTGGTGCAGAGGGGCAGTCTTACTATGGCGCAGCTTATCCTGTCTACCAGCTCTTCTATGTAATAGCGACTGCAGGCTTTCCGGTAGCCATCTCAAGGATGGTTTCCGAGCGAATAGCCAGGAATGACTATATCAATGCTGAGAAGTCTTACAAGGTCGCTCTCAGGGCAACAATTATATTAGGCACGATATCTTTCCTGATCTGTTTCTTTGGCGCTGGCGCTATTGCAAGATTTATTGGTAATCCGGGTGCTGAGGCATCGATAAAGGCAATCTCTATCGCACTTCTGTTCACGCCTTTCGCAGCTTCTCTCAGAGGCTATTTCCAGGGACACCAGAACATGTCGCCGACTGCAGTTTCACAGGTAATCGAGCAGATTATAAGAGTCTGCCTGGGACTTCTGATCGCGTACATGTTCTTCCGTACGAACCTTGAACTGGCGGCCGCAGGTGCGACTTTTGGCGCTTCAGCCGGCATGATCGCAGCGATGATCGTGCTGTTTGTAATGTATAGAAAATACATCCCGCAGCGTGACAGGGACATCGCGCAGTCAGCTGTGATTGAAGAGTCCACGAGAGACAGGATCCGAGAACTCTTCGAGATAGTCATTCCGATCACCATCGGATCATCTATCATGCCACTCATGATGACCATAGACGCAGCGGTCGTAATGAGAAGACTCCAGGCGACAGGCTGGGATCTTCAGATGTCAAAGACCCTGTATGGTCTCATCAGCGGTTACTGCGATCCACTCGTTAATCTTCCGGTAGTCTTCATCGATGCGATCTGTATCAGTCTGATCCCGGCAGTAACCACTGCATTTACTTTGCATATCAAGTCTGATCTCGACGGGAATATCCGTACAGGGCTCAAGACAATGATGATAATCGCTTTTCCGTGCATGATAGGCCTTATGGTACTCGCAAGACCTATTCTGCTGCTCCTGTATCCGACCAAACCGCACGAAGCAGAGATGGCTGTTACTACTCTTCAGATAATGTCGATTGGAATTGTAACTCTTGCTGTCATGCGTACGCTCTCCGCGAGCCTGCAGGGTATAGGCAAAATGACTTTGCCTGTGATCAATCTCTTCATAGGCGCAGTCGCTAAGATCGTGATCACTTTCATCCTCGTAGGAATTCCGGCTCTCAACATCAACGGAGCTGCGCTGGGCACGGTCTGTGCATACCTGATAGCTGCGGTTCTCAATTATGCAGGCCTCAGACGCCATGCCGATGTTGATCTTCAATTTGGCGGAATAATCTTCAGACCTCTTGCGGCTTCACTCATCATGGGCGTATCAGCAATCGCTGTATACAAGTTGATCTTCATGCTGCATCCAAGCAACTTAGTGGCGACCGGACTTGCAATATTCGTTGCGGTCTTAGTGTACTTTGTCATGGTCTTCGTTACCAAGGCACTGACCCGCGATGAACTCGAGATGATCCCGAAGGGTGACAGGATATACAGCATCGCAGCTAAACTGGGGCTTATAAGAAATGAATAATAAATAATACAAGAAGTCAGTAAAATCAACATTTTGAGGCCTTTTTTCATATTGACATAACAGCGGATTTTAGCCTATAATATCAACGATATGTTTTCGACTATTAAGGAGGATTAATTAATATGAATAAAGCTGAATTGGTTGCAAAGGTTGCAGATAAGACTGGATTCAAGAAGAAGGACGCAGAGGTTGCTCTCGATGCAGTACTCGAGACAATCGAGAAGGCTCTCGTTGATGGAGACAGCGTAAGACTTATCGGCTTCGGAACATTTGAAACAAGAAGCAGAAAGGCTAGAACAGGCAGAAACCCTCAGAAGCCAGATGCAGTAATTGAGATCCCGGCTTCCAAGGCTCCAGTATTCAAGGCTGGAAAGTCCCTCAAGGATGCAGTCAATAAGTAATTGACCTGAAAACTACGGATAGCCTTACGGCTATCCGTTTTTTCAATTTCACCAACAATTATTAACATTATGAGATTAGACAAATACCTTAAGAATTCAAGAATAATCAAGAGACGCACCGTCGCTAAGGAGGCTTGCGAGCAGGGTCGTGTTGAGGTCAACGGCAAGGTAGCTAAGCCGGGCCTTGAGCTAAGAGAAGGTGACATAATCCAGATCACCTTTGGCAACAACATACTCAAGGTAAGAGTGGTGTCAATGCCGGAGACCGTAAGAAAAGACGACGCTGCATCAATGTACGAAGCATTGTAGGTGCAAACAGGACAATAAAATAGCCAGGCTTTCGGGAATGATGGTTCATTTCCCGGAGCCTGGCTTTTTGTGTGGATTCGATTCAGTTGCCTCGTGAATTGAATGCTTTGATTGCGGTCTTGTCCATCGCGACTATGAGAATCGCCATAATCGGGATCGCGACCAGCTCCTTGACGGCGCGGGAGGCGACGAGAACATTGAAGGCTTTGCCAATAATGAATGTAAGCCAGTAAGTGTTCAGGAGCAGGTTCACCAGAAGACAAACCAGAGCGCTTGCGATGATTGCTCTTACAATGGTGACTTCTTTCTTATATAGCACGAGACCGAAGATCAGGCCGGTGAGGAATGCCGACAGAGTGAATCCCGGGTTGAACGGACCTGTAGGGAACAGGAATGCTCCGATGAGATCTGCAATGGCATATCCTGCAGCAGCCCATACAGGACCGTATAAAATCGCCATAATGGCGACCGGAAGGAATCCAAAGCCTATTCTAAGGAACGATATGTTGATCGAAACAAGCTTGGAAAGCACAATAACTAGTGCTATCAGAAGACCCATCACAACGATTGTCTCAGTGCTCAGTCTAGTTTTTTTCATTATAAAAACCTCCCCAAAACTAGCAATTGCAATAACTTTACGTAATCGCTTCACTGCAGTGAACGCTGTTTGAAGAGGGAAGTCTTCCGTCCTATTGTGAACTGCAGTAGCGGATGCAATATCAAATCGCAACTCTGAAAAGTTTTCGTTCCCGGGCAACATCCCATCCCAGGACACTTAACGCTTGATATTTACTCTACATTTCGGATTTTACCATATATGGAAATGGACTACAATATCAATTCAAGTTGCAAGAAAATGGCGATTTTATGCGGTTTTTTGTATAGTGCATTATTCAGTATTATGTGAGACTATTGTCATGTCGGAGCGGGAATAACGGCAGAGGTATTCATTGTATAGCAGCTTTGACTGTCTGCAGATACGAAGATCTTCATATATATGTATATGTAAACAAACCAGAATAACTAATAAAACACTACTATCAATTACTGAAAGGGGGATGTATCATGGGTATCAGTCACTACAAAACCAACCGCGACCTGCCGGAGTATATATCAGTTATCAGTGCATCTCAGTGTGCAAGGGTCAAGATCGCAGATATTGAATGCATCGAGCAGGAAGGACGCAAGCTTCATATAATCACACCGGCCAGAGACTATACTGTATACGAGAGTATCAATACAATAGCAAGATCCCTTGTTGACAGAGCATTCTACCGCGCAATGAAGGGACTGATCCTTAACTTCGATCAGGTTAAGGATATTACTGGTAACTACATCAACTTCTATTCCGGCCAGAGTGTTACGATGGGGAAGAACTCTGTGAGCAAGACCAGGCAGGCTTACCGCAGATATCTGCTTAAGTATCCGCCATACAGTCTCTGGGAGCCGCCGACACGCGTTCCGGAGATAAGAAAACGCGGAATGAACTACGATCATTCGTGGCAAGTGGCTGAGGACGAAGGTGAGTATTTAGTGAGCGAAACCGACACAAAAAACCCAGCATAATTTGTTCAAAATAACAACGAAAAAGTTCGCAAAAACCGTTGACATGTTTTCTTATTTGCAGTAATATAGACGAGCGCTAAGGAATCCGGGCATTAAACACGGGCCCGGTTTTTAAACGGCGTGCGGAAAGCTGAATGATTAGAGCCTCGAAAGGGCGAATTGTTCGGCATAGTATCCACACAAGATCGAATCAAACTTTTTCAAAATTAATTAAAAAAGTGCTTGACAGAGATCAGTAAGTTGTGTATACTAATGAAGCTGTCGCTGAAAAGCACAGCGGAACATTGAAAACTTCATAGTGCAGAACAGGTCTTAAATTTAAAGCTCTACGGAGCGAAAATGAAAGATCTAGTATAGAGACAA
>JAFWHB010000007.1 GCA_017512145.1 Mogibacterium sp.
CCACCATCATCACCACCATGGACACGATGCTGATGAGGTATTTGACGAAGTCGGCACACAGACCAGCAACAAGTACTCAAGAGAAGAGCTTGACGAGATCATCGACAGCCTTGATGAGTGTGGCGAGGTTCTCAGAGCTAAGGGCATCGTAGAGAACACAGCAGGCGGCTGGCTCGAATTTGACTATGTACCTGGTGAAGGTGAAGTCAGAGAGACAGAAGCAGAGGCTACCGGAATGATCGTAGTAATCGGAACAAGCCTCAAGAAAGACAAGATCAAAGAATTATTCAGATTAGCATAGGAAAGATAACATGACAGACAAACCGGTATATCTATTTACAGGATTCCTTGGAGCCGGCAAGACGACCTTCATCAAGGAGACCCTGGAGAATCATGAATTCGGAGATGACGGAAGAACACTTCTCCTCATCTGCGAGAGAGGCGAGGCTGACTACGAGCCTGAGAAGTTCGTAGGGCCGGGAGTCCGTGTCGAGGTCATCAAGTCGCAGGAAGAGATCAACCCTTCCCACCTCCTGGACATCTCGAAGAAGGCCCCTTATGACAGAGTCGTAGTTGAGTACAACGGCATGTGGGAGAATCAGAGGCTCTTCGCAGCAATGCCTGTCAACTGGCTGATCCAGCAGGAGATGGCGCTCTTCGATGCAACTACATTCATGATGTACAACCGCAACATGCGTCAGCTCTGCTTCAACAAGATGCAGACCGCAGACATGGTAGTATTCAACAGATGCGAGAAGGGCTTTGACAAAATGCCGTTCCACAAGGAAGTACGTATCGCAAACCGCCGCAACCTCATCGTTTATGAGTATGGTCCGGACGACATCGAACCGGATGACATCGTCGATCCGCTGCCATACGACATGAACCAGTCCAAGATCAATATCGAGGACGACTGGTATGCAGAGTGGTACCGCGATATCAACGAGAACGAGGACGATTACGACGGCAAGACCTTCACACTTAAGGGCCGCGTAGCACTCTCCGATGAGCTTCCGCAGGGACAGTTCGCATTCGGAAGACACGTGATGACCTGCTGCGAGGCGGACATCCAGTTCGCCGGACTTCTGGCATATTATGCAGGCCAGGAAGTCCTCAAGGTCGGAGACTGGGTCGAGATCACGGCCAAAGTCAGATCAGAATACACAGAGGCCTATAAGGAAAAGGGCCCTGTACTGTATATCAAGAAACTCGAGAAATGCGAGCCTTGTAACCCGGAGGTAGCAACCTTCTAGAGCGAAAGGAGTAAGTAAGATGAGACACAGGAAGAGCGCAGCAAGAGTATTTATCGCATGTATGCTGACTCTGTGCCTGATCGCAGGTACTCTTCCGTTCGCGGAAGAAGCGAATGCGGCGTCTGACTACAACACACAGACCGCCTCACCATTCAGCAACGCAGGAAAGAAACTTTACACCCACAATGCAAGATTTGCGGGCAGCCTTATCGTGAATGGCGTCGATGTTTCGGAGTGGCAGCACGCCGGCAGCAAGTGGAATGAGGCCAAAGCCAAAGGCGTCGACTTTGCCATTCTGAGGGTATCCTATACAGGAACCACATCTGGCAAGCAGTATCCTGACAGCAACTTTGCGAAGTTCTATACAGAGGCAGGAGCTGCCGGAGTCATGAGAGGTGTCTATGTATTCTCTCAGGCCAAGACCGATGAAGAGGCAATCAATGAGGCTATATATGCAGTTAACTGTCTGCATGGCCTTGGCATAACACCTAAGGATCTGGAACTTCCGGTCTACATGGACTACGAGTTCTCCGGTCCTTCGAGCGGCGCAAGCGCAGGCCGTCTGTATGGCATCAGCAAAGAGCAGGCCATGAGCTGTGCCAAAGTCTTCTGCCAGGTCATCAGGGCATATGGCTATCAGCCTGGAATCTATGCCAACACGAGCTTCTTCAGGAATTATCTTGATAACGGCGCAGGTCTTGAGCCTGATGTCGATCTGTGGTGCGCACAGTATTATTCAAGATGCGAATCCGGAGCGAACTACTCAAAGTGGCAGTATTCAAGCTCGGCCTACATCGGTGACAAGGGCAAAACCAACGGTATCCTCAGCTACTCGACCGGCAAGGTCAGCAATACAGATGTCAACTTCTGGTATATCAGCAAGGTACCATCGGCTGCACCGGTAACGAGCATCTATGGCATAACGGACTACGCTTACACAGGTCTGCCTGTCAAGCCGAGGTTCGAGATCTATGATGGAGCGACCTTGCTGACAGAGGGCGTCGACTATATCGTGGGCGGCATCAACAATGTCAATCCGAGTACAACGGGAGCCTATGCATACATAAGAGGAATAGGCAACTATACAGGTCAGGCTCTTGTACCTATTACTATAGGACAGGGATACCAGGCACACATCGGACTCAACGGACTTGTTGAGAATGGCAGCCTGATATTCGGCAACAAGCGCAACATGGTAACCAAATACCTCGTCAGATTCGCCAACGAGGACGGTACGCAGGAGCTTTCACACGCTTACTATAAGCCTGGAACACCTGCTGCAGAGATCGTCCTTCCGGAAGCTCCTGTCAAGGCAGAGGATGAAGAGAACACATATACTTTCGCAGGATGGACAACCGTCAAGGGTAGTGCGCCTGAGGTGGTCACTGACGTTCAGGCGGGAGCAGTTACATATTATGCAACCTACACTGCAGTGCCAAAGCAGACAGAACCTGTTCCTGCTGAGGGAACTCCTGAGGCAGCGCAGCCGGCACCTGCAGACCCTGCAGCTATAGCACCGGCAGAGGGCGCAGCTGCTCCTGAAGCTCCGGTTGCACCTGCAGACCCTGCAACAGCAGAACCTGTACCGGCAGAAGTTCAGCCGTCAGAGGCACCTGTAGCAGCAGAACCTGTACCGGCAGAGGTACCTGCAGCACCTGAGGCTGCACTGCAGCCTGTTCCTGACACTCTCGAGCCACTGGCAGAATCCGTGACAGAGGCAGAGGGAACAGTAACCAATTATCTGATCGGCGGCAACCTGTACGGAAGCTTTTTCAGAGGCGTTGCTGCGGGAACCACCGTTGCAGCTCTGAAGGACGGACTCGAGACATATAAGGAAGGCGACAGCCTCACATTCGAGGTAATCAATGCGGCAGGACAGCCACAGACTCCGACCGCAGCTGTAAAGACCGGAATGATGCTCGGAGTATACAGAGCCGGCGTTCTTGTCGGAACAGCAGACATTACTGTAACCGGAGAAGAGCTGAACAGGACTGCAGCGAATTATCTGACAAGACAGACCATATTCTCGGTAATGCCTGAGCTGCCTGCAGTCAAGGTCAAGGCAACCTCAATAAAGTCCCTCAAGAAGGGCAGTAAGAGCTTTACCGTCAAGGTCAAGAAGCTTAAGAAGTCACAGGCGAGCGGTTATCAGGTAAGATACGGCCGTAATGAAGACATGTCTGATGCCAAGATCAAGACTATCGGCAAGAAATATAACAAGGTCAGCAAGAAGATAACCAAGCTCAAGAAGAAGAAAACCTACTACGTACAGGTACGTACCTACAAGACTGTAGACGGCGTCAAGTACTATTCAGAGTGGAGCAAGACCAAGAAGGTCAAGACGAAGTAAGTACAGATCACTAAGAGGCAAGGACTATGAAGATCAGGATACTTATTCTTACACTCATAATGGTGATGATCCCATTTGGATTTGTGTGGGCAGATGATGAAGATCATGGCGAAGATGCCCACTCAAGTTCCATGTCGTCCGAGACCACAGGCGAACCTGCAGAGATAGAAGAAGAGCCTGTAGTGGAAGATGCGCCGGCGGATACAGAGGCTGAGGCAGCCGGAGATACACCTGCGGATCCAGATCCGGGCCTTATAGACGAGGACAAAGAAGGTCCTCCTGATGCAAATGATGAGTACCCGGTCGGGGGCCTTGAGAGGATGCCAAAGAAGATTTCCCGGAATGCCATAGGCATTGCGGGCGGAGCTTTGGCAGTAGCAGGAATAATAATCTCGCTCGCCGCATTAAGGCGCAGCAGGAAGAAGAATGAGTATAAGGGCAAGCATATGAGCCAATGAAAAAACGACTCTGCTCAAGTATGACCCCAACACACCTGCACATAGTCGTTTCTTCAAAGCACTATCTCATATCGAGTTTAAATTGGACGATCCTTCCCGTAGACTGAAGGATCGTTTTCATGTGTGTAGTATGCAAACATACTCTTTCGAGTTGAACTGACAGCCTGCAACAACAGCACAATCTATGAACATATTGTATTAAATCAAAGGGCAATATGTTATAATAATATTGCGAATTATATAAACAAATTACGAATCTAAACAGAAAATAGGACAATAATGGCTAACAGAAAGACAACCAACATGATTCTCAGCCGTACTCGGCGCAACCAGATATACCTTCCGTACTCCCGCAAGAAGAAATATTTCGATGCAATAACCAAGGGAGACACAGACAGAGTAGCAGCGCTTTCGGAGGAGAACTATGAGTATCCGACCGCACTCTTCAACAGATGCGGATCATACAGCGAAGCAATGAACAAGATGTATTACGAAGCAGTCTGTGCTGCTTCAGAGATGTGCATCGTCACAATCCAGGCAGGCCTTCTTGACATGGTAGCCTACGATATCCGCGATGAATTCATCAAAGAATTTGACCACGCAGCATCGCTTCCGGACCTGTATGACCTCGTACACGGCATGGCCCACAACTATGCGGTCAAGATGAAATACGTCATCAGAGAGAAGTCCCACTCACCGAGACTCATCAAGATGATGACATACATAGAAGAACACCTCACAGAGAAGATCGAACTCTCCCAGATAGCAGAGCATGTCAATATCAGCCGTACATATGCCTCGGCTGTATTCAAGGAAGAGATGGGAATTACCATCAGCGAGTTCATCATGCACGAGAGAATGCTCGAGGCAAAGCGTCTGCTCCGCGACACTGACCTGACCGCGGCGGCTATCGCCGACAGACTGGCATTCTGCTCGCAGAGCTATTTTACCAAGAACTTTACAGAACGCGAAGGAATGACTCCTGTGGAATACAGGAACAGCGTTATATAGATGAGAAGACCTGACGAGACAAGAACATATCTGTGCATAGACCTCAAATCCTTCTATGCGTCGGTTGAATGCGTCGAGCGCGGACTCGACCCGATGACAACCGACCTTGTTGTCGCGGATCCGTCAAGATCTGACAAAACGATTTGTCTTGCTGTCTCGCCATCGCTGAGATCCCGCGGGGTCAGCAGCAGGGCGAGAGTCTTCGAGATACCTAAGAGCTTTGAGTACATCATGGCGCCGCCGAGGATGCAGCTGTATATCGAATACGCCAAGGAGATATACAAGGTCTATCTTGATTACATCGCACCTGAAGACATGCATGTTTATTCGATCGACGAGGTCTTCCTCGATGTGACTAATTATCTGAAGAGATACAACTGCACTCCGAGAGAGATGGCGGACCTTCTGATGGGTGAGGTCAGGCGCCGGATCGGTGTCAGAGCGACAGCCGGTGTCGGGACGAACATGTACCTGACCAAGATAGCCCTCGACATACTGGCAAAGCACGCACCGGACTTCATAGGCGAGCTCGATGAGCAGACATACAAGGAGCTTCTGTGGGATCACAAGCCGCTGACAGACTTCTGGCGGATCGGTCCCGGAACGGCGAGAAGGCTCGAGAAGATCGGAATAACCACGATGCGCGGAATAGCTGAGGCAGACGAGGATCTGCTTTACCGCATCTTTGGCATAGACGCGGAGCTCCTGATAGACCACGCATATGGCATTGAGCCGACGACGATCGCCGACATCAAGGGCTACAAGAACAAGAGCCGCTCGCTTTCGAGCGGACAAGTGCTGATGAGAGATTATTCAAATGACGAGGGAGAACTTATCGTCAAGGAGATGACCGAGCAGCTCTGCCATGAGATGACTGAGCACAGGATGGTCACGAAGAATGTGTCGCTTGGCATCGGCTATTCGAATTCACTCGGGCTGCCGCTGTCAAACGGATCGATCTCCTTCAGCGTTCCGACAGATGCGGCGTCGATCATCATACCGGCTGCAGCGAATCTCTACAGGAAGATCACGATCCCGGACTATCCGGTGAGAAGAGTCTTTGTCAACTTCAATGACATCAAGGACAAGGATTCCGAGCGGCAGATGACGCTGTTCGACCTTGTCGAGACGGAAGACAAGGAAGAGGGAATGACCGCAGGCAGGATGCGCGAGAATGAGATGAAAGATCCTATAGCTAAGACGCAGTTCCAGATGAAGAGGGATGCGGCCCTGCAGGAAGCAGTCAATTCTATCAGGAAGAAATACGGCAAGGACGCCATGATCAGAGGCATGGACCTCGAGGAGGCTGCGACCACCAGAGAGCGCAACCATCAGATCGGCGGGCACAAGGAATAGGAGAGAGCATGGGCAAGAAACCACGGACCAGGATGCCTGTAGCGCAGAGAGCCAAGCAATTCGCTCCGTTCAAGGCACTTGACGGACTCGATCTGGCCATAAGAGAGGCAGAAGAAGAACACAGGAAAGCTCTTGAATCACAGGGCATAGTACATGTACCTGATGAAGAAGGATATATCGAAGAGGCTGCAGAGAAGCTGAAAGCACAGGCCCAGAAATAATATAAAGAAAAGAAGCGGTTCCTGCGAACCGCTTCTTTAATTTGTTCTGTAAATCGGGATAAATGTCTTCGTGATGAAGAATTATCTCTTTGAGAACTGGCTTGCTCTTCTTGCCTTCTTGAGACCTGGCTTCTTTCTTTCCTTCATTCTTGGGTCTCTTGTGAGGAAGCCTGCTGCCTTGAGTGCTGGTCTGTAAGCCTCAGCGTCAACTTCGCAAAGTGCTCTTGCGATGCCGTGTCTGAGTGCGCCAGCCTGACCTGTGAATCCGCCGCCGTTAACTGTAGCGATAACGTCGTAGCTTCCAAGTGTACCTGTCAGCTCGAGAGGTCTCTTAACTTCGTTCTTAACGATGTCCTTCTCACCAAAGTAAGTGTCGATGTCTCTCTTGTTGATGATGATATTTCCAGCACCCGGGAGGAGTCTGACTCTAGCTACGGATGACTTTCTTCTGCCTGTTGCCTGATACATAGTCTTAGCCATTTCTTATTCCTCCTTTCCTAGAAATTCCATTCTTCCGGCTTCTGAGCTGTGTGTGGATGCTCAGGACCAGCGTAAACTTTGAGCTTCTTGAACATCTGACGTCCGAGCTTGCCCTTAGGCATCATTCCTCTTACTGCGTGGATGATGACTTCTTCAGGCTTCTTAGCTCTCATCTCACCGAGAGTTGTCTCCTTGAGTCCACCCGGATAACCGCTGTGTCTCTTGTAAACCTTGTCAGATTCCTTCTTGCCTGTTACTGCTACCTTCTCAGCATTGATAACTACTACATAGTCACCAGTGTCGATGTGTGGTGTGTAAGTTGGCTTCTTCTTGCCTCTCAGGATCATAGCTGCCTCTACAGCGAGCTTACCGAGAGTCTTTCCTTCTGCATCGATAACGTACCACTTGCGGTCGATATCAGATGGCTTAGCGATGTAAGACTTCATTCTGTGATTCCTTTCTACCTACTAAGTTCCGTGGGCAGACGTCAGTCTGCGCTTCGAACCGTTTTCGGTCCGCCTACTCTGAATTGCTTCGATTTCGGCATTACTAGTAATAAATTATTAGTGCCTTGGCTGCCGGCTCTAAGGCCTGCCTCAGCTGGCATGCTCGCACATGCCCTATAAGTATATTCGTCAGAACCCTTGAAGTCAAGCGGTTTTGGCATTATAATTGCTGCTATGACTGACAGAACTAAGGGTAATATAGCGCTTCTTATGACAGCGATGCTCTGGGGCACAGGGTTCATCGCTCAGAAGCTCGGTAACGAGGTAATGCCGCCAATGACGTTCAATGCTGTGCGTCAACTGATGGCGGCTGTTGTATTGTGCCCGGTTCTCGCAGTCAATCTCAGGAAGAACCATTATCTGTCCAGGGATTACAATTCCGTATCCCAGCTTGACTACAAGAAGAGGAAAATGCTCCTTGCAGGTCTTGTATGTGGTTTCTTCCTCATGGTCGGAACTGCTACTCAGCAGATGGGCCTTGTGACCGTCTCTGCAGGCAAGTCCGGCTTCATCTCATCTGTATATATCGTATTCGTGCCGCTGTTCAGCACGGTTCTCGGCGTTCGTGTCAGACCAAAGTCAATCGTCTGCATCGCTCTTGCGATGGTTGGATTTGCCATCATGAGCCTTAAGGGCGGTCTCGGCGGTGCAACAGCCGGCGACTGGCTGACACTTGCCAGCGCAGCGGGCTTTGCCGCACAGATCGTTTCCGTCAATTACTTTGTCGACAAGGACAACGATATCCTGATCTCGGTACTGCAGATGCTTAGCTGCGGCATCATGGGCCTGATCATTTCACTGTTCATGGAGGATCCGACCCTCGCACAAGTCTGGCAGTGCATGCCGATACTTCTGTATTCAACCTTCATCCCTACAGCAATGGGATATACTCTTCAGATCGTCGGTCAGAAATACACCGACTCCTCGACAGCAGCCCTCATCATGAGCCTCGAAGCGGTTTTCGCGGCTGTATTCGGCGCGCTCTTCCTCAGTGAAATGATGTCACTGAGAGAACTTGCCGGCAGCGCTATAATCTTCGCGGCTACCATCATCGGTCAGAAGGAGTGATCAGTTAAGTCCAAGGATCTCCCTTGCGACGAACACTCCGCTTGCTGACGCATGCGAGAGTGAATGTGTGACTCCGCTGCCGTCTCCTATCATGTAGAGACCCTCATACTTTGTCTCAAGCCTCTCATTCAGGCTGACTTCCATGTTATAGAACTTGACCTCGACACCATAGAGCAGTGTGTCGTCATTTGCAGTGCCCGGAGCAATCTTATCGAGTGCATAGATCATCTCGATGATTCCGTCGAGGATCCTCTTAGGCAGTACAAGGCTCAGGTCACCCGGCTCTGCCTTGAGAGTAGGGGTGACAAAGCTCTGATCGAGCCTCTTGTGATTGGTTCTGCGGCCTCTTATGAGATCGCCGAATCTCTGGACGATGACGCCGCCTCCGAGCATGTTCGAAAGTCTCGCGATGCTCTCGCCGTAGCCGTTACTGTCCTTGAAAGGCTCAGAGAAATGCTTGGATACGAGCAGGGCAAAGTTGGTGTTCTCTGTCTGCTTGGCCGGATCTTCATAGCTGTGACCATTGACGGTAACGATACCATTGGTGTTCTCATTTACGACGCTGCCGCGCGGATTCATGCAGAATGTGCGGACTCTGTCTTCGAACTTCTCGGTTCTGTATACGATCTTGCTCTCGTAGAGCTCGTCTGTCAGGTGGGAGAAGAGCTCAGCAGGGAGCTCGACTCTGACGCCTAGGTCCACACGGTTTGACTTTGTCTCGATATCGAGCTCGTGACAGACGGACTCCATCCATTTGCTGCCGCTGCGGCCTACCGAAACGATACACTTGCTGCAGGTGTAGCTGCCGTTATCTGTGATCACGCGGAAACCGCCATCATTGACTTCGATGTGCCTTACAGGCGTAAGGAATCTGAAATCAGCCTTGTCCTTGAGCTCGGCATAGAGATTCTCGAGGACGACATAGTTGATGTCAGTTCCGAGGTGCCTTACCGAAGCATCCAGGAGCTTGAGCTTGTTCTGCATGCAGACCTTCTTGATGGAAGTGTTGGCGGTAGAGTAGAGCTTGGTACCCTCGCCTCCGTGCTCAAGGTTGATCTTGTCGACATACTCCATCAGGCTGATAGCCTTCTCCTTGCCGATATATTCATAAAGGGTGCCGCCAAAGTCATTGGTGATGTTGTACTTGCCGTCCGAAAAAGCGCCTGCGCCGCCGAATCCGCTCATGATGGAGCAGTTCTTGCAGCCAATGCAGCTTTTCACTTTATCACCGTCAATAGGACATTTCCTGTTATGCAGTTCATTGCCTGATTCGAAGACTGCGATCTTAAGATCACTGTGCTCTCTTGTCAGCTCGTACGCTGCGTAGATTCCGCCAGGACCTGCACCGATAATAATTACATCATAATCCATATACCTTAACCCCCTTTATCAGATTGTTATTGCGTGTTTAAATGGTCAAATCAAAACCGAATGATTGTACCAATATTGATACAGATTGTCAAGAAGCCCTATGTTTATGGTATAAATAATGGTGACAGTCAGAGACTGCAGGAACAAGAGGGGGATAATATGAAGATTGCTGTAATTGCAGGCACTCAGGTGGATACAAGAATGGGTGTCGATTATGTCGAACACAAGAATGCCGAGGCAGGTGAGAGGCTGGCCGAGCCGGTGTTCCTGCCGGTAACAGATACCTGTGATGATCAGATAAAGTTCCAGTATTCAGGCTACGAAGACAAGCGCCGGAGAATGGACGAGATCTTCGATGAAGCCGCCAGGGAAGGCGTGAAGGCTTACTTTGTCTACTGCAACTCATTATCCGGAGCCTTTGACTTTGACGAGTATTCTAAGGAGCGGGATGTAAAAATCGTCACGCCACTTCAGATCTACCGCGAGCTGGGGAAGAGATACAGGAGAATCGGATTTATCTCTGCCAACAATCTTTCCGCTCACAATATTGAGAAGCATCTCATGTCACAGAATGAGGAGCTGTACGCTATAGGATCCGGCAATATGGCTATCGTAAGCGCGATCGAGGCCGGAAGGGCACCTTCTGACATAGTCAGGGAACTGGGACTTGACCATATGGTACAATACATGGAGGCCTGCGGCTGCGAGGCACTTCTGCTCGGATGCACACACTTCCCGTATATTAAGGAAGAACTTGAGAAGATCTGCACCATCCCGATAATAGATCCTGCAGACGAGATGTTCGCGGCGGTCATGGCGGATTAACAGGCAGATTAGGAGACAGACATTATGATGAAGACAATTAGCAGCAGGAGAGCTGAGGAAATCATCACTAAGTACAGTGAATGGATAGATACTGTCAGCAACAAGTACAGCATCCCGGCTCCTGCGATCAAGGCAATACTCTACGTCGAGCTCATCCGGATCGATGTTCTTGATTCAGTTGCAGATATTGCAGTCTGGTCAGACCTCTTTGCGAAGAAGGACAGCTCCACAGGATATGCTCAGATCTTCGGATCTGTAGGACTCAAGGCTGTTAACTTTGCTGTTGACAGTGGGCTTGCAGACTACGAGAGCATAGGCCTTCACACAGACCACAGGCTCGATGTAGAGAATCACGACGATGTCAGGCTGGTTTGGGACCTTCTTCACACAAGTCCTAAGGCTAATATCGAGATCGGATCGATCAACATACTTTGCGCCGCAGATGAGATGACCGGCAGGACAGACTTCGAGAACTTCAGCGAGAACGACTACAAGCTGACCTTCACAAGGTACAACCAGAACACCAGGGAGATAACGCCATACGGCGAGGAAGCATATGCTCACTATCTCAGATACAGAGACAATAAACCACTTAATGGAGGAGAGAACATTGAATAAGTTATTTAAGAGAACAGGAATACTAATGCTGATACTGATGATGCTGGCATTTGCTGCAGCATGCGGCAGCACCCAGACATCTTCGGACAGTGAACCTTCAGAAGACATCGAAGAGAGTATGCCGGAGGCTCAGCCTGCTGAGAACGGCATAGGCATTCATCATGCAGAGATAGAGATACAGGATTATGGCACAATCGCCCTCGAACTCGATGGTGACACTGCGCCGATCACAGTTCAGAACTTCATGGATCTTGCAAATGCAGGCTTCTATGACGGCCTGACATTCCACCGCATCATGGACGGCTTCATGATCCAGGGCGGAGATCCGCTCGGCAACGGCATGGGAGGATCGGATCATAACATCAAGGGCGAATTCGATATGAACGGTGTCAGGAATGACATCTCGCACGTCAAGGGCGTCATCTCAATGGCAAGGGCACAGGACCCTGACAGCGGCAGCTCACAGTTCTTCATCACAGTTGCAGACTCTGAGTTCCTTGACGGACAGTATGCTGCATTTGGTCATGTCACATCCGGACAGGACGTAGCAGACAAGATCGCTGCAGACGCACAGCCGCTTGATGACAACGGCACCATCGCACCGGAAGATCAGCCGGTGATCACGACAGTAAGAATCATAGACTGATAAATATACAAATCCAGATATACGGTAACGATAGAAAAGGACGGGCTGTGTCGTAGCTCGTCCTTAGCATTTACATTATATATTCAGTTGTGTCGCTCTTCGTAATGTCCTTATACGAGAGAGTTCCTAGCGTTAGTTCTTACCTATTAGTTCGTTTGCGGTTATCCTGATAAGCTATCTGTTAATGATCGTTCAATCTCTTCTCACTTATCTGATACCTGTAAGCAGGTGGGCCTTGCAGAGTTCCTATAACAGGATAACCTCTCTCTCAAATGTTCCCATCGGTCCGTTCCTCCTCTTCTATGCCTTCGCATTATCTTGACGCCGACTCTGTTCTGTGTGTCTGCCGGTATACTACCTCGTACAACTGTTAGATGTGTACTTGTTCCTCTGCGTACTATTCGGCTATGTACTCTTCGCTCTTCATCTGAGTTCTCAGTCCGGCTGATTGGATACCGGCTAACTCCTGAAGACTACTTCTTCCACTGCTTACTTCTTCCTGCTGAGTACTTCTTCCACTTGTGTATCTGTACTGTGGTGTACTGCAAATCTTGCTGTTGTCGGCAAGTTCTTATTTCCTTTGGCTTGACTAGATTGTATTCTTTCCGATACATAAAAGTCAAGAGGAATTAATGTACTTTAATAATACAAGATTATTGTGAGGTAAACTTTATTTATTTAAAATACAGTGCCCGGCTGCTGAAGTCCGGACCTGATTGGGAGCCTGATGGCCTTAGACTGGCATATAGACAGTATTTGCGGTAGAATTGTCCATGCGAATATATAGCCGGATCAAGGGCTTTTGAGTATAGGAGATAATTAATGAAGAGTTTATTCAAGAAGATTGCGGTGCTGCTGATCGCTCTGTCGATTTCTGTGACAGGCGTGGTCCCGTCTTATGCGGACAGCAAAGACTTCGATGCCTTCCTTGATGATGAGTGGAAGGAGCTGATGGAGTCCGATTACATGACGATGCACGCATCTGTCAAGGACTACAAGGCGCTCGGACTCACCAAGCCCAAGGTCGACATGGGCGATATTACATATGAGGAGATCGCCAAGGAAGTGAGCGATGCCCAGGAGTCTCTTGATAAGCTCCATGAGTTCGACTTTGACTCTCTCGATGAGACCCAGCAATATGACTACCTTGTATATGAGGACTATCTGGAGAAGTTCATCGGCGTAGAGAGCTACCCAGAATACATAGAGATGTTCCGCCCGATCACCGGCAGCTTTACCCTGGTCAAGGATTACATGCTGGACTTCGCCCTTCACACTCAGGAGGACCTAGATGACTATATAACCCTCCTGGAGGACTTCCCGCGCGTTATAGACCAGATGATCGCTTTCACAGAGCAGCAGGCGGAGAAGGGCTACATGATGGACGACACCACCCTCGACGAAGCGATAGGCGAGATCGATGACTTTGTCGAGGCCGGTGAGGACAACGAGATGATCGTGGTCTTCGATAACAACCTCGAGGCCGAGGAATGGATAGATGATGCTACCCGCGAGAAGTATTCGGAGCTGAACCGCCGCATCGTTCTCGATAAGATAATCCCGGCATACGAGAAGGCAGCGGATGCGATCGACAAGCTCCATCACAAGAGGAGCGCGGGCAAAGCGGTCTGCAGCTATCCGGACGGTGCCGAATATTACAAGTGGTATTCGGATCTCAAGTGCAGCTCGGATGAGCCTATGCAGGACAAATTCGACTATCTGACACGCCTGACCAAGGATGTCAGTGAATACTATGAGGGATTGATCGAAGCGAATCCGGATTTTGAAGAGCCTGCGACAATAGAGGGGCTCGAGTCGCTTGACGAGGTCATCGAATACCTCAGGAATCACATGGACGGATTCCCGGAGGGACCTAAGGTTGACCACAGCCTTGCATACCTTGATGAGAGCGTCTCGGAGTCTGCGATGGCCTACTATATGCAGTCGCCGGTAGACGATATAAATGAGAATATAATTCATGTCAACAAGGATGCTGTAGACGATATCAACACCCTGTATTACACCCTCGCTCATGAGGGATATCCGGGACATCTCTACCAGCTGACATGGTATCAGAATCAGGAGCACAGCCGCCTGAGACATGACCTTTCGATGATCGGCTATGAAGAGGGTTGGGCGAACTACGTAGAGCGCATCATGCTGCTCCGCTCGGGACTTGATAATGTCAGTGCTGAAGTGATCGCCTGCGACGAGTTCATGTCATATATGACCTATGCAGGTGCGGATATAGCTGTCAACGGGCTCGGCTACAGCATCAAGGAGCTCTCATCCTGGCTCGAGGAAGTCGGCCTCGACAGGTCTTATGTTTCGAGCATCTATGATTATGTGGTCAGCTATCCGGGACTGCTGCTGCCTTATGGATATGGAATGGCGAGGTTCTGGGACTTAAGATGCAGGACTGAGGCTGCTCTCGGAGACGATTTCGATCTGGAGGAGTTCCATCTGCAGCTGCTGACTAATGGATCAAGACCTTTCGACATGGTCGAGAAGGATGTCAGAGAATATGTAGAGTCTAAGGGCCATGAGCTTCCTGGCGAGGTTAAGCTGTTTGCCGGTGAAGATCTGTCGGATGCAGGCAGCGGATCCGGCAGCGATAAAGCTGCGGCCGCAGCTCAGGATCAGAATCAGGTCAGATACATCCTGATCGCTGCTGCTGTGATCGTGCTGCTCGCAGTCATTCTGCTTGTAGTAATGAACCGCCGCAGGAAGAAGCAGCGCGAAGAGGCTGCCAGAAAAGAAGCCCTGGCAAGACCTGTGATCCGCGATGAGAGCCCTGAGGCGGGCGATGAAACAGCTGAGACATACGAATTTGAAGAGCCGGATGACACATCCGGAGCAGAGGAACAAGACGAATAACTGATGAAGACCATACTTAAGAAGGAGAATCTGTTCATAAGGATCGCGATAGGTTTCATAATAGGTATCGCGCTTGGTTTTCTTGCGCCTTCGTTCTCGCACAGCATCAAGTTCCTCGGCGACATATATCTAAGCCTGATCAAGCTGATGATAATACCTATCCTTGTGTGCGCGGTAGCAGGCGGGATAATCAACTCATCAGATGCGGCCGCTCTTAAGAGGATCGGTGTCAAGACAGTGCTGCTGTATATAGTGATGTTCCTTTCATCATTTGCAGTGTCATTTGCAGTTGCTCTGCTGATAAGACCGGGCAGGAATGTCGTGTTCGAGAACCAGCCGGTCTTCGAAGGCGAGACCGCCCAGATGGGATTTGGCGATGTGCTGACCAGCATCGTTCCTGACAATGCGCTTGTTGCCATGATGAATAATGCTATCCTGCCGACTATACTGTTCACGGTGATCATCTCGATCGCGATCATCTACGCAGGGGACAAGGGCAAGGTATTCAAGGACTTTATCAACAGTTCGTCTGCTGTGGCCTTTGCGGTACTTGGGATCATTATGGAGACCTCGCCTGTCGGAGTAATGGCTCTGATGGCTTTCTCAGTTGCTGAATACGGCGCCGGAATATTCATGGCTATAGGCAAATACATCCTGTGCTGCTGGCTTGCATGCATCGCAGTGTTCATTGTGGTATTTATGATCCCGGTCAGGCTGTACACAGGTATCGGATTTGGCAGATTCTTAAGAGCCTGCGGCAAAGTCGCTCTCATGACTCTTTCAACGACGAGCTCAGCAGCGACCCTTCCGACAACTATCAGAGTCAGCATCGAAGAGCTCGGAGCACCAGAATCCATCAGTACCTTCACACTGCCGCTTGGCTGCACGATCAACATGTGCGGCGGAGCATGTTCGTTCTGCTGCCTGTCACTGTTCGTTGCTGATTTCTATTCGCTCGACCTGCCTCTTGCGCAGCTTGCTGCAATGGCGGTCGTCGCGACACTTATCAACATGGCAGCCCCGGGAATTCCGGGAGGAGGCATCGTGCTGATGACTTCCTACCTGACCATATTCGGCCTTCCGGTCGACCTAATCGGACCGATAGCAGCATTCTACAGGCTGCTCGACATGGCATTCACAACGATCAATGTAGAAGGCGATGTTGCTGCAAATCTGATAGTATCGAAGTCTGAAGGCTACGAATTCTGCAAATAGGAAAGAGTCAGGGTACGTCCCCTGACTCTTTTTTGCTTTTCTTCGTTATTTTCCTATATAGGCTTCGTAGATCTGTTTGTCTACGTTCTTCTTGATGGATTCTCTTACTGAGGAGCTTGAGTCGACAAGTCCCTGGTAGGTCTCTTCATCGATCTTGATGATCTCAGTTCCGCTCTCCTCGATGGTGTTGACTCTGTCTGCGATTCTGTCATCAGAAGCCTGCCTTGCATACTCAGTTGCGACTGCAGCCGCCTGAGTCAGGATCTTCTGATCCTCTGCCGGCATACCCTTGAAGAACTCATCGTTCATGATCAGGGTTATAAGGTGCGGCAGATGATTGGTCTCTACGACATAATCCTGCTGCTCATAGAGTCTGTTCGAAACTATGACCTCGTAAGGGTTCTCCTGAGCATCTATGGTGTGTTGCTGGAGTCCGATGTAGACCTCGGAGAAGCTCATCGGTGTCGGGTTCGCTCCGATAGACTTCCAGAATGCCAGGTGATACGGATTCTCCATTGTACGGATCTTCTGGCCCTTGAAGTCGGCGAGCGAGTGGACACTCTTGTTGGTGCTCATTACTCTGAAGCCCTGATCCGCAATTCCGAGGAGGTGATAGCCTCCGTCTTCATAAACAGAGTCGATCAGACCTCTGAACTCCGGCTTGTCGAGTACGGCCCTGCAGTCATCAAGGTTCTCGAAAGCGCATGGTACGTCGAATACCGCAAGATCAGGCATGAATGTGACCTGAGGCGCAGTGTTCTGAACGACAAAAGGTATGTCGCCGTCTTTGCAGGATTCGAGCAGCTCGCGGTCTCCGCCGAGAGTCGAGTTCGCATAAACCTGGATCTTGATACGGCCGTCGCTCAGTCTGCCGGCTTCTTCTGCGAATTTCTCGGCATAGATCTGAGTTACGGTATCCTCCGGGCTGGCAGTAGCGAGAGGATAGGCATATCTCTGCTCGCCGTCTTTACTGCTGCAGCCGGTCATTACCATGCACGCAGCAAGCATCAGCATTAAGAGCACAGTAAGTGTACGTTTTGCTTTGATTCTATTCATTACTATCGCACCTCCTCTACAGCAGTGCCAGCGAGAATGCAGGCACGAAAGTGAACAGCAAGAGCGCGATCAGGAAGAGCGCTATCATAGGCAATGCCTTACGGGCAATCTCCATGACAGGCACATCTGTAAGGGCGCTTGCTACGAAGAGGTTGACGCCGATAGGCGGAGTAACGAATCCGATAGCAAGGTTGACTACCATTATTACACCGAACTGGATAGGATCCATTCCGATACCCTCTGCGATAGGCAGCAGGATCGGTGTCAGGATCAGTATTGCCGGTGTTGTATCCATGACCATTCCGACGATGAGCAGGAATACATTGATAACCAGCAGAATGACTACTTTGCTCGAGAAGTTCTCGAGAATGAATGTGCTGACAGTCTGCGGTACCTGCATAAGAGTCAGGACTCTTGAAAAAGCAGTCGATGCCGCGAGAATGAACAGTATCGGTGTATAAGTCTTGATTCCTTCAACGAGGATACCCCACAGGTCGCGGAATTTGATCTCTTTGTAGATAAAGAGACTGACTATCAGTGCGTAATATACCGATATTACGGCAGCTTCGGTTGGCGATGTGATGCCGCTGTAAATGCATCCGAGAACGATGACCGGGCTCAGAAGAGCGAAAAAGCTCTCCTTGAGTACAGTTCCGAGGCCCTTCTCGTGAAGAGCACTTATCTCGGCATGGATTTTCTCTTTGTCTTCGCCGTAGACCTTGCTGTGCCATACAGCGTAGCACATGAGAAGGAGCGCGATCACAAGTCCCGGAATTATTCCTGCGAGGAACAGATTGCTTACCGAGGCTCCCGATGCCATTCCGTACATGATGAACGGAATGCTCGGCGGAATGATTACGCCAAGTCCACCCGCAACTGCGACAACGGATGTGGAGAATGTCTTGTCATATCCGAGTCCTATGAGGACAGGGATGGTCATGCTGCCTACAGCTGCGACAGTAGCAGGGGCAGACCCCGAAATAGCGCCGTAGAACAGACATGTTATTATCACCGCACAAGGCATACCTGCGGTAAAGCGGCCGAAGAAATACGCGAATACGTCGAATATCTTGCGGGAGATACCGCCTTTGGCCATGATGATGCCCGAGAGAACGAACATCGGGACCGCGAGCAGCGGGAAGCTGTCGAGACCGCCGAACATGGCTCTTATCAGGTACTTTGCACCGACCGTAAATGACTGGTCAAATACGCTCGGAAGTACTGCCGTGATCCCGAGCGTGATGCCCACAGGAATCGCGATGATAAGCAGGAAAACAAATATTATGAATAATACTATTGCCGGCATGCCTTACTCCTTTCCGCCAGAGGCAGTCTCAGCTGCCTTGTTAGCTTGGATGAAAGATTCAGGCGTGTTCCTCTCAGGGTGGGCAGGATCGAATACATTCTCGCCGCGTGCGACGCGGAACTCGATGATCCATCTCTGCAGGATCCTGAAAGCAACAAGTACAAATGATACCAGCGGCGCTGCCTGCACGTAGTACATAGGTATCGAAAGTGCAGGGCTGACCTGTCCGCTCTCGACGGCGGACATCATGTATGACCATGCGAAAGGTATCATGTAGAAGAAGAATGCCAGCTCAAATGTATGGTTGACTACTTTGATTATAGCTTTGTTCCGTCTTGAGAATCTGGCTACAAACTGTTCGATCTTGATCGAAATACACCGCTTGCTGCAATAGCTGACGCTTATGAAGCCGCTCCAGATGAAGAGGTAGCGGGTGAGCTCTTCCGTCCATGAAAGAGACTCCTTAAGGGCAAATCTGGAGAATACCTGAATGCCCATGATCAGCGCCATGCCAAGCAGCAAGACGGCAAGTATGAATTCTTCAAGATAGTGGTCAAGCCATTTCCAAATTCTAGCCATGGCTCACCCTCCTTGGAATATTACGCTTACAGAGCGTTGTGAAGCTTTGTCAGAACAGTCTTAAGATCTTCAACGCCCATCTGTCCAGGAGCGGATGCCTTAGCAGCTGCTCCGAATGTCAGTGCTGATCCGAAGACTTCGCCTGCGAGACGGCTGATAACTCCGGTTCCTGCCATCGACATTGTGATGATAGGGCGGTCAGCATATTCTGTTGCCATTTCTTCTGTAGCAGCAAGGAGTGTGAGAACGTCTCTCTTGCTGTTAGGCATTACAGCGATCTTAGGAATGTCAGCGCCGAGGTCCTGCATCTTGCGGAGACGTCCGACGATGTCGTCCTTGTCAGGAGTCTTGCCAAAGTCGTGATTCGATGCTACGACCTTGACGCCTGCAGCGTGTGCTCCGTCGATGATCTTCTTAACGATCTCGTCGCCTGTGAAGACCTCAACGTCTACCATGTCTACAAGACCAGTCTGAGCTGCTCTGATATTGATGTCTGCATATACATCATCCTCGATAGCCTTCTCGCCGCCTTCCTTGGAAGTACGGAATGTCATGAGGATAGGCATGTCGCCGAGTACCTCACGGAGAGCCTTCAGTACATCTTCAAGCTTGTCAAAGTCGAATACGTCTTCGAACCAGTCGATTCTCCATTCAACAACGTCTGCAGGAAGCTTGGTGATTGCCTTTGCTTCTTCGAGGATAGCGTCTTTAGTTACACCTACGATAGGAACGCAGATCTTAGGCATTCCTTCGCCGATAACTGTATTTCTGACTTTTACGGTTTTCATAATCTGATTCCTTTCTGTAACAATTGCAGGAATTATTATTCCTCAGCACTTGCGAGCATCTTAGCGTAGTTCTTGTTTACGAAGAGTCCGAGGAGAACTCCGATTGCTGTAAGAACGATGTTCATAATCATTACTCCGGATGGAGTCATCTGAGCTGCAGCTGTAAGAATTGTGTAGTTGCAGAGTGATGAAGCGATCATTACGAGAGCTGTAACTGTTCCCTTGATCTTAGGGAAGAGCATGTTGCATACGGAAGTTGCGATCTGCAGAAGTCCGCCTGCTCCAGCCCATCCGATGAGGAATGCGCCAGCCTTGCACATTGCCTGTGAAGGAACCATGAGAACAGCGACAAGTGTAACGAGGCAGATAACAGGGTAGATAAGAATGAATCTTACGTCCTTGATCTTGCGTGTCAGGAATGCTGTAACGATCAGAGCGAGGATAGTTCCGATTGAGTAGAAGCTCTGCATGATTGAAGGATCTTCCCAGCCGACAACGTCCTTAGCAAAGTTCTGTGCGCAGTTCAGCCAGAGCTGGAATGTACCTGTGCATGTGAATCCGATGAGGATCAGAGCGATTGAACCAGCGGAGAACTTGGTGTGCTTGATGCTCTCGATAAGGCCTTCCTTCTTCTCTGCAGCCTTGTTCTTATCTGAATCAGGCAGTGGGAAGAAGATGATGAGTGCCATGAGTACGAGGTAGCAGATACCGCAGATGTAGAACAGTCTGTTGTAGGAAGTTCCTGTAGCAGTCTGAGCTACTGTTACTCCAAGGAAGAATGGGAGCAGCATCTGGGAGATAGCGATTGCGAACTTGATTCCCATTGTTGCAACGCCAGGAGCCTTGTGGATGATCTCAGCAACAGCAGGATAGATTCCTGTGTCGAGGAATGAGTTAGCGATACCACCAACGATAGCGCATACGTATGCGATTCTGTAGCCTGCGCCGCCGCCTGCATTGAATGCCATAGCGAGACCGATCAGGTAGATTGCGTATGAAAGTCCGCCGATAACTACGGAAACACGGCGTCCGAGTTTGTCTGAAAGAGGACCAGCGAATGGAAGTGCGATAAGTCTTCCGAGTCCGAGAGCTGCTGAAATAGCAGTGATAGCCATTACTTCAACGTTCCAGCTGCCTGCAAGAGCTTCCTTGATTACAGCCTGTCCGAGGATTGAACATCCAACACCGTGCAGGAAGTAGTTGAGGTAGAGCACGATGACACTTGGTAAATATTTCTTGTTAGTCATTACTATAAAATCTTCCTTTCTGTAGATATTCAGATCAGCCGCGAGAAATTCATATCGTGCGGCGGCCTGATATTAATCGTCATAAGATATTCCGAGGACTTCTTTCATGTGCTCGATAGGCATTTCCTTGCCAGTCCACAGCTTGAATCCTGCAGCTCCCTGGAAGAGCATCATGCCAAGTCCGTTCATTGTCTTGCAGCCGACTTCCTTAGCCATCTTGCGCATCTTGGTAAGAAGTGTTCCGTAAGGAACGTCTACTACGATGAGGTCAGGACGGAAGAAGCTCTTGTCAGGAACTACTGATACGTCCTCAAGTGGCTTCATGCCAGCGCCTGTAGCGTTTACGAAGAGGTAGCTGTCAGCCATCTCTCTGCGGAGAGCCTCAGTGTCAGCGAGGTCGTACATTGTAGCTTTGCACTTAGTGTTAGCGTTGATCTTCTTAACTGTCTCTTCGCCGACTTCGTAGAACTTGTCCTTGATGTTGAAGATTGAGATCTCTGCGACTCCGTCAAGAGCTGCCTGAATCTCGATAGCAGTAGCAGCACCGCCGGCACCAACGATTGTCATCTTCTTACCGATAGGATCGATGTCATTGTCCTTCATTGCTGCCATGAATCCGATGCCGTCTGTGATGTAACCCTTGAGGTGACCGTTGTCGTTAACGATAGTGTTTACAGCTCCGCAAAGCTCAGCAGCTGGGTCGAGCTCGTCAAGGTACTGGCCAACCAGTGTCTTGTTAGGCATTGATACGTTGGATCCTCTCATCTTGAGGGTACGGATTGCCTTTACAGCATCCTCAATCTCATCAGCACCTACTTCGAATGCGAGGTAAGCATAATCAGCACCAACTTCTGCGAAAGCTTCGTTCTGCATTGCAGGGGAGCTGGAGTGACGAATAGGGTAAGCCATAAGGCCGATAAGTTCAGTATGTCCTGTGATTCTTTCTGCCATTTTTCTGTCTCCTTATTGAATACAAGATGTTCTAAAAGTGTTGATTCTTCGGGTTTGCCACAACACGGAAGATAACGCTTGTTAAAACTCTAACGATTTCTTGATTCAATTTTATATTCGCCATTCGATACAATCCAATGCCAGTTGTTGGCCAAATTGATACTTTAAATGTATCAAAAGGAAAATGAATCTGATATAATGAATAAAGTCTGATAATATTCCCATAAAAAACAGTAATAATGATTATTTTTCAGTAATTATGTAGAGGTTAGCGGATGACATTAAATCAACTATCTTACTTCCGGGTAGTTGCCAGACTTGAGAACTTCAGGGCAGCGGCGGAGGAACTTTATATATCGCAGCCGTCGCTTTCCAGATCGATTGATTCGCTTGAGAAGGAACTGGGGGTACTGCTCTTTGACCGGTCAGGCAGGGGCATAGTTCTTACCAAGAGCGGAAGACTTTTTCTTGAATATGTAGAGAGGATCCTCGAGGAGTGCGATATCGCAGTATATAAGATGAAGGAACTTTCGACATCGGGCGGCCGTATCGATATCGGTTATGTCTTCCCGCTTGCGAATCACTACATCCCGCACAAGGTCAGAACATTCCTTGACATGCCGGGTAACGAGCACATTACATTTGGCTTCACACAGAACAGGACATCGTCGATCATCAGCGATATCAAGAAGGGTCTTGTGGATGTCGGATTCTGTGCATATGTCGATAGTGTGGAGGACCTTGAGTTCGTTCCTATCCTCAAGCAGGAGATGGTTATCATCACAGACCGTGACCATCCGCTGACATCGATGGACAAAGTATCGATCCGCGAGCTTGGGAATTATCCGGTCATCGGATACGACCGCATGTCGGGCCTCGGCGGCTATACCAACAGGCTCTACCGTAACATGGGTCTCAAGCCGGATATAGTCTGCGAATGCCCTGATGAGAATGCTATTCAGGCACTGGTCAGTGAGAAATTCGGCATAGCCCTTGTCGCCAGGGTCGATGTTCTTAATGACAAAGACATAAGCATCCACAGCGTATCTGATGCTGACCTTGTGCATTATGTCAACATG
Organism: Mogibacterium sp.; assembly: GCA_017512145.1. Lineage (GTDB taxonomy): Bacteria > Bacillota > Clostridia > Peptostreptococcales > Anaerovoracaceae > Crickella. Next base: position 23,262 of record JAFWHB010000007.1, read on the forward strand.
GTGTGGCTCCGCAATCACTATCAGATGCCGGCCGTCAAGAAATTCATAGACTTCATGAGAGAAGACTCGGATATAGATCGTGAGCACATATAGAATCAAAGTCAAACATTCGGAATAATTGATACATTGAGGCTATTAATAACGAGCAGAAAAGATACTTCTCTTCTGCTCGTTTTGATTTTATTATGGAAGTGCCACAATCACTGAAGATAACCCTGAATGAATCTAAAGAGGAGAGAAAGATCATGAAAAAGGATTATCCGCACATTTTCGAGCCGATCACTGTAAAGCGTACAACCTTTAAGAACAGAGTAGTCATGACTCCGATGGGAACTAACTACGCTGAGGCAGACGGCCAGATGAGCTACGATCACATCAATTACTACAAGCTGAGAGCAAGAGGCGGCACAGGTCTCATCATTGTTGAGAACGTATGCGTAGACTTCCCTACAGGCTCCAACGGAACAAGCCAGCTCAGACTTGACCACGATATGTTCCTGCCAAGACTTTACAAGCTGACAGAGCAGATCCATGATGAAGGCGCAATGATCGCAGTACAGATCAACCACGCCGGAGCATCCGCATCATCTGCACGTACAGGAGTACCTACAGTATCCTCATCAAACGTTCCTTCAAAGGATGGCGGAGAAGCACCTCGTCCTCTCGAAGTATCCGAGATCGAGGCAATCGTTAAGAAATACGGAGAGGCAGCTAAGAGAGCAGTAACAGCAGGGTTTGACGCAGTAGAGATCCACGCAGGCCACTCATATCTGATCAGCCAGTTCCTCTCACCAATTTACAACAAGAGAACAGACGAATTCGGCGGCAGCGCAGAGAACCGCGCAAGATTTGCCAAGATGGTAGTTGAAGAAGTCCGCAAGCAGGTTGGACCTTTCACTCCTATCCTCTGCAGAATCAGTGCTGACGAGTTCCTCGAGGGCGGCAATACTCTCGAAGACTGCCTTGAGTATCTGCAGTACTTTGAGAAGGAAGTAGATATCTTCAACGTATCCGCAGCTCTCAATCCATCACTTCAGTATCAGATCGACAGCAACTGCTATCCTGACGGATGGCGTTCATACCTCGCTAAGGCTGTTAAGGAAAGATACGGCAAGCCGGTTATCACAATGGGTAACATCAGAAGCCCTAAGGTAGCTAATGACATCCTCGAGAGAGGCGATGCTGACTTCATCGGAATCGGCAGAGGTCTTATCGCAGATCCTGACTGGGTCAACAAGGCTGAGTTTGGCTGTGAAGAAGATATCCGCAAGTGCATCTCCTGCAACATCGGATGTGCTGGCAACCGTATCGGCAACAACCGTCCTATCAGATGTACAGTTAACCCTGCAGTCATCGAGGGCGAAGCATACAAGAAGCTCAAAGTCAACAAGGCTTGCAACGTAGTAGTTGTAGGTGGTGGTACAACCGGAATGGAAGCTGCATGCACAGCTGCAGAAGTAGGATGCACAGTATTCCTGATCGAGAAGGCAGATCACCTCGGCGGACTCGCTGTAGAGATCTCCAAGTTCCCTGACAAGAGCAGACTCAGAGACTTCCCTGATTATCTGCAGAGAAGAATGGCTAAGCTCCACAACCTGCACGTATTCCTCGGAACAGAGGCTACACCTGAGTTCATCAGAAGCCTGAACCCTGACATCATCGTAAACTCAACAGGTTCACTGCCACTCATCCTGCCTATTCCTGGACTCAAGGAGAACGTAGGCAAGGGCAAGGTCCAGACCGTACTCGGAGTTATCAACAACCTGCCTAACTATCCAGAGGATTGCACGGGCAAGAAGGTCGTTGTTATCGGCGCCGGCGCCGTAGGACTCGATGTAGTGGAATTCTTCGCGCCTAGAGGAGCGGACACCACGGTAATCGAGATGCTACCGTATATCATCGGACCGGCACTCGATCCTATCACTAAGGTCAGCATCGCAGACCTCATGAAGAAGTACAACGTACATCAGAGACCTTCGACAGCACTGCAGGAAGTTAAGCCTGACTGCTTCGTAGTCAAGAATCCGGACGGATCCATCGAAGAAGTTGACTTCGACTATGGCTGCATCTGCATGGGCCTCAAGTCCAACAACCCTGTACTCGACATGCTGAACAAAGAATTCGGCGACGGAAGCGTTGAGATCATGAACATCGGCGATTCCAAGAGACAGAGAAGAATCATCGACGGAACAGAGGAAGGCCGTAACATCGTCAAAGTCCTCCAGAAGAGAGGCTTCATAGATTAATACGACAGTGACTGATTGAATGTCATAATCGATTTCCTTAGAATGAGAAGGCGCTGCCCGCGGGCGGCGTTCTTCTTTTTTCTGAGGGAGGGGGCATCGTGGGGATGCATTGTGGTAGAATAGTTGCACGCGTGAAAATCTGCATATAGTGAAGGAATAAGATGATCAAGGGACTTGGTACGGTAATAAATGCGCTGGCGATAATCGCCGGCGGGCTGGTTGGAATAGCAGGCGGAAGATTTATCAAGGAGCGGTATCAGGATATCGTTCTGAGGGCTACCGCGATAGCAATAATGTTCGTCGGGGCATCCGGCGCTTTTTCTAAGCTGATCGTAATAGGCGATGACGGGACGCTAGGCACAACAGGAACGATCAACATCGTCGTTTCACTTGCGCTCGGCGCATTCATCGGCGAAGTGATAGATATAGACGGATTTTTCGAACGCATCGGTGCGTGGCTGAGACACAAGTCGGGAAGTGACGGCGACAGCAGGTTCATCGATGGATTTGTCACGGCGTCGCTCACGTGCGGCATCGGTGCGATGGGCATTATGGGCTCCATCCAGGACGGAGTGTACGGCGACTACAGCATTCTTGCGGCCAAAGCAACAATCGACTTCGTGCTCCTGATCGTTATGGCTTCGTCGATGGGCAAAGGCTGCATATTCTCGGCCCTAACAGTGGGTGTGCTGCAGGGAACGATGACTTTGCTCGCATCCGTGCTGGCGGGATTCATGACTGACACGATGCTGGACGCTCTCTCCATGACGGGCGGCATCCTGATATTCTGCATAGGCTTCAACCTGATGTGGCCTAAGATGATCAAGGTCGCAAATCTGCTGCCGGCACTTGTAATAACGATTCTGATTGCGCTGATCTAAGGAGCTGCTGAACATGACAGAAAAGAGTGAACTTCTATACAAACTGATGCTGAGGAAGGGTTATCCCGAGGCATTCTCGAGAATCATCGCAATAGAAATGTCTACTGACTTCACAGCAGACAGGATGATGAGTTATATTGCCAGGAATGATCTGAGGCCTCTTGAGGAGGTTGCGGATGAGATGCTCGCCATACAGAGCGACCGTGACAGGATACGCGACAAGCACATCGCAGAGCACGCAGAGGCCAAGATCAACGATCTGTACAGGAACCTTAACGAGTAGGAGACAGGAACCCTTGTCTCCCTTTTCGTTAGACGTCTTTGCGGATCATTTTGATTATCAGATTGACCAGCGGTATCGCGTAGATGTATATGGCAAAAGGTACCGCGGCATGTGATACGTCATCCACATTATTGCTTTCCTATATATCGTTTAGGGAAGTATAATACTGTTATGAAAATCTATCCATTGAATTGCGGTTATATAAGAATACATGAAGAGCTGCTGTACGGCGGCGGGAATATGATGACAGACCTTGGCAAAGCGGTCATGGCTCCGGACGGCAGGCGCGTGACTTTGCCTGTGTATGCCTATCTTATAGAGCATCCGGCGGGGCTGTTCCTCGTAGATACCGGATGGGGCAGAGACATAAGTCCGAATGGCACATATGATCACAAGGCCGTAAGGAAAGTGCTCCCGGCGCACCTTGCATCGCTGTACAAGCCATATGTACCCGAAGGCATGGCAGTAGTTGAGCAGCTTGCATCTATGGGAATCAAACCACAGGATTTGAGTGCAGTACTCATCACTCATCTTGATGCGGATCATGTCTCCGGACTCAGGTCCGTCAGCAAGGCAAGAAGAATAGTGGTTCCCGAGGATGAAGCATACTGGACGGTCAGAACCAAATACCGTCTCAGGCAGCCGGAGAACCTATGGAGCGGCGAGGGCGCAGAGAGGGTGTTCTTCAGAGGACATCTGCTGGGGCCTCTGCACAAGGCAATCGATGTCACCGGTGATGGAAGCATTATGATGGTCAATCTGCCGGGACATACGGATGGAATGTGCGGAGTTATAGTAAGAAATGGCGGCAAATATGTCCTGCTGGCATCTGATGCAGCCATATCCTCCAGGAGCTGGGAGCGAATGGAAGGCCCCGGATTTGCTGCTGACTCAGCACTGCAGCTTAGATCACTTGAGTGGATAGCAGAGACAGCGGCAGACCCTGGGTGCGAAGCAGTTCTGTGCAGCCATGACAGAAATCTGAATACAGAGAAGATAGAATTGTGTGAGTCAGGGGAATGACTGATGAATAGAAATGTGCTGAAATCATCCATAAAGCGGGGCGCTGCAGTCATTGCGGCACTGCTCTTGCTGTTCGCATTTGCATGTCCTGTGGCATCTCTCCCGGCATATGCCGATGACTCATACCGGACTACTTTCTTCAATGTGGACATAAGCGCCTCAGAGGATAACTCGTTCGTCGTTAACGAGACCATAGACGTGGATTTCACATATCCGCATCACGGGATATACAGGTACATCCCGCTGAATGGAGTACATATCTCAGATATCAGTGTCCCGGGATATAAGTTCAAGGTCACGACCCAGAGTGGAAACAAAACGATCAGGATCGGAGATGGAGATATCTCCCTGACAGGGTCTCAGACATATAATGTCGGATATAGGATGGCTTTCTATGATGATGAAGACGAATCCCTTGACAGGCTTGCGCTGAATGTCATTCCGACAGGCTGGGAAACTCAGATAGATCATGCCTCAGCAACGATCACTTTGCCAAATGAGGCAGATCTCAGTAAAGTACAGATCTTCTCCGGAGGGTATGGGGACACAGGCAATACAGACAATGTCAAGCTGACTGCTTCCGATGACGGCAGAACTATTCACATTGACGGATACGATTTGCCCGCATATCACGGTGTGACTGTCATACTTGAACTGCCGGAGGGCTACTGGACAGGTGAGGCGGAGTACGCCGCTATCACGCCGCTGTTCTGGCTTCTGTTCCTCCTCGGACCTGTGGGAGCACTGATCCTGTGGTTCATTTATGGAAGAGACCCTGAACTTGTAAAGACTCTTGAATTCTATCCGCCTGATGATCTGACGCCTGGCGAGATAGGTTACCTGTACGACGAGAATGTCGACAAGCGGGATATAGTTTCGACGATAGTTTATCTTGCGGACAAAGGGTACATAAGCATAGAGCAGAAGAACAGGAAAGACTTCCTCCTCACAGGAATCAGGAAACCATCGGCCAAGGAACCTAAATATGTAAAGCTCATATACGAAGGACTCTTTGCCAACAGAGACAAGAGACGCGTCTATACCAGCAAGCTGGGTTCCTTCTTCGGTATGAGGTACCAGATGGCAAAGGCGGAGATTCCTGACGGGATCAGAATCGGGACATTCACAACGAAGACATCGTGGACAGCGAGGGGCATTGGAGTCGCTGCCAGCGCAATGCCGATGATAGCATTCTCGATATGGGAGCTGAAGAATGGCTCGAGCAACGGGGTGCTGGGACTTCTGTGGGGCGCGATCCTTATCTGGCTCGCGGCGGTAACACTCTGCTATGCAGCCGACTCCGTGCGCAAATCGAATAAGATCAGGACTGCTCTATGGTTCTGCCTGGGACTTTCGCTGACTCTTCTTGGGATCACACCACCACTTGCGGTATCAGATATGCTTGACAGTGTCAGTGAGGCAAAGGCAGCCATACTGGTCCTCCTTGTCATATTCGGTACAGGGGTGACGATGTTCTTTGCTATAATCTCTGCAGCAAGATCACCAGGATATACCAGATTGCTGGGGCGGATACTGGGCTTCAGGGATTTCATCAGGACGGCAGAGCTCGACAAGATCAACGAGCTGGTTGAAGAGGATCCTGAATACTTCTACCACATAATTCCATATGCTTACGTATTCGGCCTGACGAACAGATGGATCAGGAAATTCGAAGATATAGACATAGTCCAGCCTGAATGGATCAGAACCAGCGCAGCAGACAGCAGTGACAGCTTCGATGCGTACATGATGGGCAGGATGATGAGCGACTGTAGTGCCAGTGTCAGTCACAATATCCAGCTGCATTCTGCGTCCGGATATGTCTCCGGTAGCGGAGGTTCATCTGGAGGCTCATCGGGCAGTTCATCAAGCCATGACAGCTGGAGCGGAGGCGGCTTCTCCGGAGGCGGATATTCCGGCGGAGGCGGCGGAGGCGGCGGAGGC
>JAFWHB010000008.1 GCA_017512145.1 Mogibacterium sp.
AAAAAGGGATCGATTTCTGCGCATTTTGCAATAACTTTCCGTGTGATGATATGGCAGATTTTTATGAGGAGTCAAAAAGTCACAAAGAAGCATATCACAGAATGGTATCGATGAATGCGGACCGCTAACCCGACAACTTCCCGTTTGCGGAGGATATAATAATGAAAACTGAATGGGTCGTTGGATTTGAAATCAAGACTGCTTATGAAAACGGCGAGATCGTGATATCTGCAAACAGGGAAGGTATGCTCTCACTGGCCAAGCACCTGATGACACTTGCGGATGGAGCGCCGGGAGATCACATCCATTATGATGAGCACAATGCTCTTGAAGATGGATCTGCAGATTTGATCATTGAAAGAGTTCAGTAACTTTACGCCTGTCGAGAGAATGTGAGACGCTAGCTCCAAGGAGCGAGCGCAGTTCTCGATGAAGCAGGAATCCCCTTCCTCAAAGCATCAGCTTAGGTAGGGGAGCGTTCAATTTTGATCAGGGGACAGGACACTTCAGAGCAACAGTAAATGAGAAACTATCAGCGAAATACGGTCTTCTGATAGTAGATTTGGCTGAGCTTGGATGATAAAAAATATGTCAGATACAGCAAAGAAAATAGCGAGGATCCATACCGGCGGGCAAAGCGGCGTAGACAGAGCTGCAATGGATTTTGCCAGAGAGCATGACATTCCTCTGTGCGGATGGTGCCCTAAAAACGGATGGGCAGAGGACTATCCTGATGCACCAGGACTTCTTAAAGATTATCCGGAACTAACAGAAACACCTTCAGCGGAGACAGCGCAGCGGACAAAATGGAATATGCGTGACTGTGACGCTATACTGACAATTATTCCTGATGGGTCAGATGCTTCTCCGGGAACTGAAACAGGATTAGTGGAAGGGGAAATGCTCGGCAAACCTATGTGCACAGCTGAAGGTTTAAAGGATGTACCTGCCATAATAAGCTGGATAAATACTCTCCCTGATGATACAGAACTATGTATAGGCGGTCCTCGTGCCAGCGAGTGCCCGGAAGGATATGAAGTTGCGAAAGCAGTACTCGATGCATTGATTGAATTATTTCATTCTAACTACGATGATGCTTCCAGCATATAATCATAGAATATATGACAACAGCCGTGTTAGAGGATAACTGATCCTCAAGCACGGCTGTAAACGTCATTGGTATTAAAGGTATTTTATGGAAGACATCGCCAATGATCAGATATCTCTGAAAGAGTATATAGACCCGTTCACGGGTAGCAAGAATAAGTAGGCAATAGAAAAGCGCCTTTAGGCGCCGCCTGAGAATTGAGATGCGGTTGGCAGTTTATTCGGCGCGTCTTAAGACGCTTGCAAGTACGAGGCCCTTTTAGGGCTAGTGCATACCACCAGTTCAACTGGTGGTTATGATTCGGTAGTTGTTATGTGTCACTTGTAGGAATTCAAAGCTGTAGGTTCTGAACTGTATGTAGATTTGAATTATTCCGCCAACTTTGCTATTTTAAATGTAATACAGTTATATTGATTGCGAACGTGCTGCTATCAATCTGACATGAACAAGTCAGACACCGGCAAGCTGCTCGTGACTCAACAGCTGACGACGTTCGCAGGTCAATGCATAAGGGAGTAAAACAAATGCGCGGGATTTTCAGAAAGGCTGTGGTTACAGTTTTGACAGTAATGATGTTGGCGGGATGCATGCCGGCACTTGCATACGCAGAATTGGATGGCGCCAATGCAGGGGCAGAGGGCACAGAAGCGTCCAATGACCAGGGTGCGGAGAATGGCGCTTATGAAGACGCAGATGGCGCCGCCGCTGATGCAGAAGACACAGAAGCGTCCCTTGACTTGGATGCTGAGGCAGGCGCCGTCGATCTGAGGGCATTTTCTTCAGTCCCGGAGATTCTGAACAATATGACAACCAGGCAGAAGATCACGCAGTGCCTGATGATGGATTTTCGCAAGTGGAATGATGCCGACGGAAACGCGCAGGATATGACTGCGCTTGACAGCGATGTTGCTGACATTATTGCAGATTACCAGTTCGGTTCTGTCATTCTTTTTGCCAATAATATAAAGAAGACTGACGAAACCGTCGCACTGACTAAGGACATGCAGGCTGCTGTTCAGAGCAGAGGCGGCCTGCCGCTTCTAATTGCAACTGACCAGGAGGGCGGCATAGTCTACAGGCTTGGAAGCGGCACAGCACTTCCGGGCAACATGGCTCTCGGGGCAACAGGCGACTCAGCGAATGCGCTTGCGGCCGGCGAAATCATCGGCAGGGAACTCAGCTCTGTAGGCATCAACACGACACTCGCACCTGTCATGGATGTGAACAGCAATGCCAACAACACTGTAATCGGTCTGAGAGCTTTCAGCGATGATGCGTCTGTGGTAGGAGAATTTGGCAGTGCGTACATAAGCGGCCTTAACGAATACAACATAATAGGCTGTGCAAAGCATTTCCCGGGACACGGAGATACTGAGACGGATTCTCACTATGGCCTGCCTGTCGTGGACAAGAGCCTCAATGCACTCAAGGCTACTGAGCTCGCACCGTTCCAGACAGCAATCGATAATGGAATAGACATGATCATGACGGCTCACATCCTTTACCCGCAGATCGATGATACGACTATATTCTCGGACAAAACCGGTCAGGAAGAGAACCGCCCTGCGACGCTTTCGCATGAGATTCTCACAGAACTCCTCCGTGACGATATGGGATTTACAGGCGTTGTCGTCACCGATGCCATGAACATGGCGGGCGTTATGAACACTTTCACGCCGGAGCAGTCGACGCTCGAGGCACTCAAGGCCGGTGCGGACATCATATGCATGCCGGTCACGGGACTATATAATAAAGAAGATGCTGTGGCGGCGATCGAGAGTGTCATCTCGTACATCGAGAGTGCTGTAGAGAGTGGAGATCTTGAAGAAGCCAGGCTGAACGAGGCCGCTGCAAGGGTGCTTTCGCTCAAGCAGTCCAAGGGCATTCTTGACTATAACCCGGGTGACTATACAACCGAAAGAGCACTGAAGACTGTCGGCAGTGATGAGAACCGCGGCCTTGAGAGGGAAATCGCTGCGAAAGCCGTTACTGTGATCAGAAATAACGGTGTGCTGCCGTACAAGGCAGATAATGAAACCAAAGTACTGATGCTTTGCCCGTACAATAATGAGAGGGCGCAGATGGTAATAGGTCTGAACCGCGCAAAAGCTGAGGGCATTGTTCCTGAAAGCGCTGAGGTCAAAGTCTACAGATATACAAATGAAGATATCGAGCAGGACGTATCGACGGGAATTTATAATATAAAGGTCAAGACGGAAAGCGAAGTAGGGAATGAAGACGGCGAAAATCTCAAGGAAATGATCGACTGGGCCGATCTTGTGATCATCAACTCGGAGGTCACGGGTCCTGCCGGCATGTCACTCACACACTGGACATCGCTCGGACCTGATACTTTTACCAGATACTGCAAAGAGCAGGGAAAGACGTCGGTAGTGATGTCGGTCGACAAGCCATACGACGTGCAGCTTTATCCTGACGCAGATGCGGTGCTGGCTGTCTATGGCTGCAAAGGCTCTACCCTCGACGTCACGGAAGCGCTGATCGGCGGCGCTGTTCTGGCAGATGAGAATGCCTGCGGCCCGAATATCACGGCTGGTGTCGAAGTAGTTTTCGGCGTCTTCGGTGCATCTGGCAAGCTCCCGGTCAACATCCCTAAATTCGATGCTGAAAGCAGGACCTTTACGGATACCATACTGTATGAGAGAGGCTTTGGGGTGACATACGACCCTGCAGAGCGGGGAGGAAGTGAACCTGCTGAGACCACTGAAATCGCAGAAGTCACTCTGAATAAAAGCTCCTATACCTTCACAGGCAAGAAGATTACGCCGATTCTCGTGGTCAAAGACACTCACGGCAGCATAATCAGCGAAGATTATTACACGGTCAAGTTTTCGAGCACAGTGCGCAAGAATGTCGGCAAATACATGGTGACAGTGACCGGCAAAGGCAGCGCCACAGGAACTGCGCAAGCGACATTCAGGATCGTGCCGAAAGGGACTTCGCTTAGCAAACTGAAAAGGCTGAAGAAAGGCATCAGGGTCAGCTGGAAGAAGCAGGCCGCTAAGATGGCATCATCGCGCATTACCGGATACCAGATTCAGATAGCAACCGACAAGAGTTTCACCAAAAACAAGAAGACCGTGACTGTCAACAAATACAAGAAGACAGTCCGTAAGATTACAAAGCTCAAAGCAAAGACCAAATATTTCGTAAGAATCAGAACTTACAAGACGGTCAGCGGCACAAAATACTACTCAGCTTGGTCCAAGGTGAGAACTGTTAAGACTCGCTGACAAACAGGCGCGGCAGAGGACATACAAGCCTCAACCGGTCAGAAGAGTAGAGATACCATAGCCTAATGGCGGAAAAATGAGTGTGATACTATTTTGATACTAAAATAACCCCAAAAATCCACACACGCCGGAGTGCTACATTTTCCAAGCACTTCGGCGTTTTTTCGTTGTTGAAATATGCGTGAGATCCGGGAGAATTCGCATAATTCTCAATTGATGTCTCATAAGATAAACTAGGACCATAAAGAAGTCAAGGAGGTATACAGCAATGTTCAGGCCTAATTATAAATTCAGTTACGACGAGATAAGAATTATAGTTTTGGCTCTTCACACACAATATATGAATGGTGGAAAGCCGCGCCCGGACTCGCAGATCTGAAATCCGGGCAGTGTCCATTCTTCAAAAAGGTTGATTTTATCTACTCAATTATCGTATCGGATTCCGGGGACATTTTGTAGGCGTCTGTAACATAGTTGCGGAATGCCAGATATGCGCCGCGGAGTTTCTTCTTGTTAGGATAGATGATAAGAGTAACAAGTTCCTGCTTTGGCTCAATAGGAAGCGCTGTGATTTCTGAGTCTTCCAGACTCCGCGCAGTGCTTTCAGTCGCAAGGATTATACCAACATCATCGCGCACCATGTCCTGCATCAGACTGGTTTCAGAAGTATTCATGAAAGAAACATTGAAAGGAATGTTGTTTTCGCTATATAGCTTCTTCATTTCTATGTAGAAATGAGAATCCTTTTCACCTGTAAGTAGAGGGTAATTGCCCAGATCCGAAAGGATCATTATATTAGCATTAACTCCGGTTCTTTTCCTGCTTATTACAGCATATAGTCTTTCGTCATCGATTTCGGTGTATTCGAAATCCGGCATGTTGTCGCGTCTGCATTTTATGATCGCAAAATCGAGATTACCATTTCTCAGCATGTCGTAAGCTGCATAGTTATCGACTGCCTTGATGTTTCCCATCACATTGCTGTTTGCTGCAAAGAATGAGGTAAGGATTTGTCTTAACGGAGACTTGCCATAGAAAGGATACACTCCGACACGCAGGATCGGCTTTTCATCTGAACGCTCAAGGTCAAATGCCTGAAAAAGATCGTCGACTGAATCCACGATCTTCTGCGCATATTCGCAGAACTTCTCACCATCTGAAGTTAACGAAACACTGTGAGTATCTCTCCTGAAAAGCTTGACCTGCAGCTCTTCTTCCAGTGCATTGATCTGGTGGGATATTGCCGGCTGAGTCACATAAAGCGCTTTTGCTGCACCGGAGAAACTCTTCTGTTTTGCAACTTCCAATACGTAATATACTTGTCTGATCTCCATAAACAACCATCCGAAATCTGAATAACTAATCTTTTTATAACAATTATATATGAAAAAGCTTTGTTGCCAACCATCTGGATTATTTCAGGTGGTTATTATTTTGCTTTATAAGCGTATGAAGAGCAAGCATTTCCGTTTTGATCCGGCTGACGATAAAGTTTAATTACAGATTACTTATGGATTTTGCTTATCCAGCTTATGAAGAGGAGGCTCACATGAACCAATATCTTGAAGAAGCAATGGCCATGAAGGACGAACTCATCGCCAACAGAAGGCACATTCACAGAAGACCTGAACTGGGATTCGATCTGCCGGAAACAATTGAATTTGTTGCTACCCAGCTGGAATCTTACGGATATAACCCTGTCAAAATCGGCGGAGGTCTTACCTGCACAGTTGGCAGCGGCAGCCCGGTAATCATGCTCAGAGCGGACATGGATGCGCTTCCTCAACAAGAGGACACTGGACTTCCGTTCAGCAGCGAGAAAGACGGGGTGTGCCACTCATGTGGTCATGACGCGCATACAACGATGCTGCTTGGAGCAGCAAAACTCCTCAAGACACATGAGTGTGAGCTCAAGGGAACAGTCAAGTTCATGTTCCAGCCTGCCGAAGAACTTCTTGCAGGATCAAGAAGAATGATCGAAGAGGGAATCCTTGAAAATCCTCATGTGGATGCAGCAATGGGGTTTCATGTCAACGTTGGTCCGCTTGGGCCATTTGACTATCACGCAGGAACTATGAATCATGCTGTGGGCAGGATGATGGCTTCTGCAGATGAGATCAATATCAAGGTCAAAGGCAGATCTGCTCATGGAGCATCAGCTTATCTGGGAATCAATGCAGTAGCAATAGCATCGAATATTGTCACTGCACTTCAGCAGATGCCGATAATGGAGACCAAGTACAACGATGATGTCATCATGTGTATTGGCAAGATAGAAGGCGGAGCAAGAGCAAACATCATTCCTGATGAGGCTACCATTACGATGAGCTTCAGAACCTTTACCTCAGAAGCAAGAGAGTATATGCGTAAAAGAGTCCCTGAACTGGCATCAGGAATCGCAAGCGCCTGGAGAGCAGAAGCCGAGACAGAATTCGTTGTCGGAGTAGCACCGGTCTACAACAACGAGGAAATGGCCGCGGAAATGCATGAGTATGCACTCGATGTAATGGATAAAGTTCAGATAGTGCCGGCGGTTGCAGGTTCCGAGGACTTTGCAAATGTATGTGAATACGTTCCGACATTCTGGGCGAATATAGGATTCGGAGATCCGTCAGATGGATATGAGTACTCAATGCATAACCCTAAGATGCGTATTGATGAAAACGGACTTCCATACGGCGTAGCCGCCCATTGCCATCTTGCTACAGAATGGCTCAGAAATCACAGCGAATAATAACAAAGTTATGAACGGCCAATTAGGCCGATAGCATAAATAACCTCCACTAATAATTAATACCTTAAGTTAACAAGAGAGAAAGGAAAGTATAATGAACGGGTTAGTCGCACTTACAATCATCATGGTAGTCTATGCCGCAGGTGATATGGTAGCAACCAAGACCAAGGCAATCATATCAATGCTGTTCGTTGCATCCGTAGTATTCGCTATAGGATTCTGGAACGGACTTCCGGGAACAATTTTCGCAGACTCACAGCTCCAGACTTTTGCCTCGGTAACAGTAGGACTGCTTCTCGTGCACATGGGAACCACCATCAAAGTCAAGGAACTCCTTGCTGAGTGGAAAACAGTTGTGCTCGTTCTCGCTTCCACAATTGCAATCTGCCTCGGAGTTTACTTCATTGGCGGCCTGGTCGTTGAGAAAGCAATGGCACTCATGGCTGCTCCTATCGTAGGCGGCGGAGTCGTAGCATTCCTCGTAATGTCAGAAGCGCTCAAGGATGCCGGAGAAAATGTAATCGTATTTGGTTCAATCGTACTGGTAATGCAGGGCGTCATCGGATTCCCTATCGCTTCATTCCTCTGCAAGAAAGAAGCACTCAGACTCAGATCCGCTTTCAGAGATGGATCACTTAAGATGCTTGATGATTCAGCAGTTGCTGATGGAAATGCTGCAAAGAAGACAATTCTCCCACAGGTACCGGAGAAATATAACGGACCTAATTTCATGATCGCAAAGCTCGCCATCGTAGCTTGCATCGCACAGTGGCTTTCCGGTCTTACAGCAGGCAAGGTCAACATGCTTGTTATCTGCCTGATCCTCGGTGTAATCTTCCGTGCAATCGGATTCCTTGATGAAGGCTCACTGACAAAGGCTAATGGATTCACATTCGTAATCGGAGCCGTACTGACCAACGTATTCGCTTCTCTTGCAAATACAACACCATCACAGCTTGTATCAATGATTGGACCGCTCGTGATCATCTTCGTAGTCGGACTTGCGATCTGTGCAATCGTTGCTATCCTTGTTGGAAAGCTTCTTGGAGAGAGTTGGTACATGTCATTTGCACTTGGCGTAACTGCACTTTTCGGATTCCCGGGAACACTCATAGTTCCTACAGAAGTTGCCAACGCTGTTGGTGAAAGCGAAGAAGAAGTCGAAATGCTCAAGAAACATCTCGTACCTAAGATGATTATCGCAGGAATGGTTTCGGTATCAGTAGTATCAGTAGTATTCGCAGGTATAATGGCTGCGTGGGCATAACAAAGGCTTTGGGACTAAAATGAACCCGTTATTACGCGTGGTTCTGAAGAGTTCGAGTAAAAGTATACGCCAGAGAGCTGTATTTCTAAGCACTCTGGCGTTTTTAGTACCATTAATGTGTAGTTGGCAGAGCGAGTTTTCTCTCCAAAAACTATTCTTATGCGATTACCGCCCCAAGGTCTCATTCGTGACTCGCAAGCCCTTGTTTTGCCACGACAGACGGCTGCAGCAGGGTTGACTTTGGAAATGTGCAGGGCTAGACTTGATATGTTTGATAACTTCTTAATAAAAGGAGAAGTGGTTTATGGACTTCGATCAGATAAATAAAGAGCTATTTTCATTCCTTGACAATAGTCCAAATGCTTTTTTTGCTGTAAAAAACATGTGCGATATTCTTGATAAGAACGGGATGACACGCCTGTATGAAGGCAAGCCGTGGGATCTCGAATCCGGCAAGGGCTATTACGTGACCAGAAATGATTCCGCGATCATCGCATTCAGGATACCTGAGAAGGATTATAAGGGCTTCATGATCATGGCTAGCCATTGCGATTCTCCTGTATTCAAGATCAAGGCTAATGCTGAGATCACAGTAGATGACCGTTATGTGAAGCTCAACGTGGAGAAATACGGCGGTCTTCTTTGCGCTCCGTGGTTTGACAGGCCGCTTTCGGTAGCAGGCAGGATCGTTGTCAGAACAGAGGACGGCATCGAGACAAAGCTTGTGAATGTCGACCGCGACCTCATGATAATTCCTAATCTTGCTATCCACATGAACAGGAATGTCAACGATGGGTATGCATATAACGCGCAGGTAGACATGCTGCCGCTCTTCTGCGAAAAGGGCGAGGAATCAGATTCTTTCATGAAGCTGATCGCGTCCCGGGCGGGCGTATCCGCTGAGGATATTCTTGATACGGATCTTTTCCTCTACAACCGCATGCCAGCTGCGATGCTGGGACTGGGCAACGAGTTCATATCCAGTGGGCGACTTGACGATCTGCAGTGCGCTTTTGCTTCTCTCAAAGGCTTTGTAGAAGCAACACCTGCAGGATCGGTGGCGGTACATTGTGTATTCGACAATGAAGAGGTGGGCTCGGGCACCAAGCAGGGTGCTGCAGGCAGCTTCCTTAAGGATACTTTGCACCGCATAAACAGCTCGATGGGAAAGACGGAGGAGGAGTACCTGATGGATATCGCCTCAAGCTTCCTCGTCTCAGCGGACAATGCCCACGCAGTGCATCCTAATCACACGGACAAGAGCGATCCGACCAACCGTGTTTATCTCAACAAGGGAGTTGTGATCAAATACAGTGCTAACCAGAAATATACTACTGACGCAGTATCAGGAGCCATGATGCGTGCGATCTTCGATAAAGCGGGTGTTCCGTATCAGACATTCACTAACCGCTCCGACATGCTCGGCGGTTCCACGCTCGGCAATATCGCTCAGAGTCAGGTGTCACTGAACACCGTAGATATCGGTCTCCCTCAGCTTGCAATGCATTCCCCTTATGAAACAGCAGGCGCTAAGGATACCGCATACCTTGTTGATACCGCCAAAGTACTGTTTTCCTCATCCTTTGAGGAGACAGGCAATGGTATATATAAACTGTACTGACAGATGTTGGTGTAATACTGACGATGATAAGATATAAAACTAAAACGCCGGAGTGCAGCATTTAAAGGCACTTCGGTGTTTTTTTGCGCTTCGAACATGACCAATAGAACTGGCGATAACCAAATATGGTTAAAAACGCAGCGGCGTTTGTTGATAAATAACCAAATTAGGTGTATTATAAATACGAAAACAACTATTTGATGCAGAGGTGACCCATATGAGAACTCCGGAAGAACTCAAAGAACGTAAGAAACAGCTAGGATACACAAATGCTATGATTGCCGAGCGATCAGGTGTGCCTCTTGCGACAGTTCAGAAGATATTCACCGGGGCGACCAGACATCCCAGATGGGAGACCCTTGATGCAATAGAGAAGGTGCTGTTTGAATATACGCTTGATCCACAGGCAGATCTGGTGAGAGAGGAGCATGCGGAGTATGATGCGGCATATGAGAGCCGGATCAAGGCCAATCTTGTCGAGCGCTGGCCGAGGCAGGGTGAGTATACCCTTAAGGATTACTATTCACTGCCTGATAATGTTAGAGCAGAGCTGATTGATGGTGTTATCTACGATATGACTGCGCCGAGACGCATACATCAGGAGATTCTGGGGCAGCTGTATCTTGAGTTTGCAGCATGCATTGACAAGCACAACAAGAAGCATGGTACAGGATGCAAGGTCTACTTTGCACCAGTAGATGTAAGACTCTTCAGGGACGACAGGAATATGTTCGAGCCGGACCTTATTGTTCTGTGCCATGAAGACAACAATGAGCTGCGTATTGAAGGTGCGCCTGAGTTCGTACTGGAGGTGCTGTCGGATTCGACCCGCAGCAAGGACTGCATTCTCAAGCTCAACAAGTATATGGAGGCAGGTGTACATGAGTACTGGATTGTAGATCCTAAGACACACAAGGTATTAGTGTATGATTTCCTGGAGGATGTTCTGCCACAGATATATACCTTCTCTGACAGGATCCAGGTACATATTTCCGGCGGTGAATGCAGCATAGACTTCGGGAAGATCTGCAAGGCGATCGGACTATGACCATGTAATGTAAATCGCCGGAGTGTTACTAGCACTTCGGCGATTTTGTAGTGTCATCTGATCGTAATTATTTATGCAGCTTTGCCGGTTACAACTCTGCTTGCAGCAACTGAGGTGCGGAATTCTGATGCGGTAAGCTCTGCGATAAGGTCATCGCTGCTCTTTGCCTCAGCCATCAGGCCAAGGATCTTGCCGGACTCGGTGTCTGCATAGCAGGTAACTGTGTTCCATTCGGTTTCGAGCAGGATCTCTGCGAGGTTGCCTTCGCAGGATACGATGCTTGCTTTGTAGTTCTCGTTGTCCCTGATGCCTGCCTCAGAAGCTGCCTTGACGATGAGCGAATTGATTACTGTGCAAGTGATGTTTGCTGTATTTACTGTTGTGATGTTCTTCATTTTAGTTTCCTCCTTGTGTGGTTATATATTCTGCCGGCTGCTCTGGCCGCCGGCTGTATTCCTTAGCTGATGTCTGTAGTATAGAGGTCAAAATTAAGAGAATTATTAGAAACTATAAGAAATTCGAAAAAAATATATTTTTGAATGATCGTGAAAGATTCAATGACAGAAACTGCTGCTCTGTAAACTTTAGTCAACGTCCGTCAAATGTTGTTGACAGATATCAGCGAAATATAGACAGCAAAATCCGGAAAACTGCGGAAATGCAGTCTTTTTATTTTTGGCACGGTATTTGCACTACATATTTACAGAAGAAAAATCCAAGCCGGATGGCGAAAATGTTAAACACAGAAATCAAAACTGAACCAATACAGAACAGAATCAGGAGGAATTAAAAATGGCAGACAGACTTATGGAAGGTATCCGCGTACTCGACTTCACAGATTTCCTTGCAGGACCTTATCTGGGAATGTACTTTGCAGATATGGGCGCTGATGTAATCAAGATTGAGAACTGCAAGACGGGCAACTTTACAAGAAATGCTCGTCCTAAGGATCCTAATACCGGTATCAGCATGTACTGGCACAACCTCAACAGAGGTAAGAGATGCGTTGCAATAGATCTCAAGACACCGGAAGGAAAAGAAATCTTCACAGAGCTTGTTAAGAGCGCTGATGTTCTGATCGAGAACAACAGACCTGGCGTCATGAAAAGACTTGGATTTGGCTGGGAAGAAGTAAACGAGATGAACCCTCGTCTTGTATATGCATCCATCTCAGGATTTGGCCAGACAGGAAGAAATTCATACAAGCCTGGTTATGACCTGATCGCGCAGGCACAGGGCGGTGCTATGAGTGTTACAGGATGGCCTGATGGGGAAGCTACAAGATCAGGTCTTGCTGTCGGAGATATGTTCGGTGCACTGAATGCAGGTGTTGCGGTCTGTGCTTCACTCTACAAGAGAGAGCTTACCGGCAAGGGTAACAGGATCGACGTTGCACTTGTAGATTCCATAGTATCCGCAATGGAAGCCAAGATCATGACATATTTCAATGAAAATCATAAGATTTACGGACGTTGGGGAAACAAGTATTCCGCAAGCTCACCATATGATTCATTCTCCGCAAAGGATACAACATTCGTTATTGCATCCGGTACTGACAAGCATTGGGGCCTTCTCTGTGATGCAATGGGACACCCTGAATACAAAGATGATCCTAGATTCGTTGATACAGAGACACGTAAGAAGAACGACAAATATCTCAGAGAAGTCATCCACGAATGGGCAAAGGACAAGACTGCAGCTGAGTGTGTAGATATCATCGACAAGGCAGGTGTGCCTGCAGCAAGAATCTACAATGTTGAAGACGTTGTAACTGATCCTGGAATCGCAGTAGACAGAGAGATGATAGTTCAGGTAGATGCTCCGGCTGCACATCCGGAAGCAGGCGAGAACGGAAAACTCACTGTAGTAGGAAATGCTATCAAGATGCCGCTCACTCCGATGCAGTATGGCAGAGCAGCAGGTGACATCGGTGCAGACAATACTGAGATTCTCAAAGATCTCGGATTCACAGATGAGCAGCTCGCTGAGTTCCGTGAGAAGAAGGTCATCAACTAATACAATTATCCGATTGATCAGGAAAGCAGAGGTCTGAAAATGAGTATGCCTAAAAAGGTTAATGTCGGAGAAGTCTGCCCAAGAGACGGATGGCAGAATCATCCTGTACTGATACCTACAGAAAAGAAAATAGAATATATCAAGAAAATGATCGATTACGGTTCAAGGAGAATCGAAATCACATCCTTCGTAAACCCTAAGTATGTTCCTCAGATGGGAGATGCTAAGGAAGTATTCGCCGGAGTACGCGATTATATCGAAGAAAAAGGTGTAAAAGCTTTTGCACTGACTCTTAACAAGCGCGGTGTTGATGATGCCAGAGCAGCTGGCTTCAAAAATGTTGAGTTCGTTCTGTCAGCAAGTGAGGAGCACAACCTGAGAAATTCCAGAAGGACGATCCAGGAATCACTTGACGCATTCAAGGGCCTGGCACAGTCTGCTGAGGGTCTGGATATTATACTCTGCATGCCATGCGTATTCGGATCACCGTTCGGAGATGAAGTACCTCTTGACAGGATCAAATGGCTTGTAGATGAGGCGCTGAGCGTAGGAGTAACAGAATTCGGTATTGCAGATACAGCAGGTATCAGCAATCCGGAAAACACAAGAAGAGTACTTCGTGCAATGAAGGAGTATGTCGATGTTGATAAGATATCACTTCATATGCATGATACATACGGAATGGGACTTGCCAATATCTATGCTGCACTCGAGGAGGGGATCACAATCATGGACGCTTCACTCGGCGGCATGGGCGGCTGCCCGTTCGCACCAGGTGCCAAAGGAAACATCGCAATGGAAGATCTGATCTATATGCTCCATGACATGGGCATCGAGACAGGCTACGACCTTGAGATGATCAACAGGACAGCAATTGAAATGGCAGCCGATATTCAGGCAACTCTCGCAAGCTGTCAGAGCAACCTCTGTGCACATAATGAATAAACGCAAGCCATGATACAGGATACATTGACTGATAATCCTGAATTTGTACAAGAAACAGCCTCTGCCATACAGGCAGAGGCTTTTGCATTCAAAAAATAGTCCCTAAAAATGTTGAGTATGGTAAAATCTTCTCATGGATAAATGCCATTGACTGAAGGTGGGAGAACGTAATGGAACTGGGATTTGTAACAGAACAGAAACAGACAATGAAACTCAGCTCGGCCCAACTGCAGATGATAGAAATACTGCAGATGAGTTCTCTTGAACTTGAACAGAGAGTGCAGAATGAATTGACGGAGAACCCGGTTCTGGAGGCTGATGAACAGTGGAATAGTGACAGCAGCATAAGAATGGACAGCTACAGAGAGAGCGTTCATGCTTCTAATGCTCCTGATGACGCAGAGGGAGTAGCTGCTTTCGACAAATTCTACATTCAGGAAGACACGCTGACAGATCATCTGATGAAACAGCTGCATGCGATAAGCTGTCCTGACAATGTCCGCAGAGCATGCAGATTCGTAATATATTCACTTGATGATAACGGATTTCTGGACATGACTCCCAAGGAACTCGAAGAGGCCTCTGAGAACACAGCCGAAGAGTTCGCTCAGGCAATACCTATAGTGCAAAGCATGGACCCTGCCGGAATTGCAGCAGCTAATCTGGAAGAATGTCTCAGACTGCAGCTGGATCCTGATGATGAAATGACAGAGGATGCATGCAAAGTCATAGGCAAGCTCAGCGATATTGCATCGGGCAATTTCCGTGAGGTTATTAAGCAGACCGGGATCACGATGGACCGTCTCAAGGCAATAATCGAAATCATACGCAAGCTTGATCCGAAGCCGGGTGTAAGATTTTCATCAGGGAATGCACAGAAGTATGTTACACCTGATGTTCTTGCAGAGATAGACGGCGGCGATCTTGTAATCAGGACAATAGGACGCATACCTCATCTTAAACTGAGTGAGTACTACACTGATCTGGCAAAGAGTTCAGATGATAAAGAGGTCACTAAATATCTCAGAGACAGAATTGACAGTGCAAATCTTCTTATCAGGAATATAGAGCAACGGAACAGAACAATAATAAGTGTAACAAGATCAATACTGGCAAGACAGGACCAGTTCCTGCAGAACGGAGATAAGGCACTCAAGCCACTTACGATGCAGGAAGTTGCTGATGAGATAGGAGTCAACGTCTCCACCGTAAGCCGTGCTGTAAATGACAAATACATCAAATGTCCGGCAGGGACATTTGCACTCAAACATTTCTTTACAGGTGAAGTTGCCGGAGGAACCCGTGATTCAGTCCTGAAAAGGATCAAAGAGCTTATCGCTGAGGAAGACCCGGCCAAACCTTTGAGCGACCAGAAGATAGCAGATATTCTGGTCGCAGAGAATATAGATATTTCCAGAAGAACAGTAGCGAAGTACAGAGACGAGGCGTGGATACCCCCTGCTTCAGGCAGGAAAAAACGCATATAGATTCTTGCAAATTGCGGAGCGGATAGTTTTATGAGAAATGAAGAGAAAATAGCATATATTGTTCCATCAGATGCAGCAGAACTGGCAATCTCTGAAATACTTAAAAGTGAGATCGAATCCGGATTGCTGGATGTCATGAGGATTGATGTAAACGACCCTGAGGGCGAATACCAGAGAATCTGCAGGGAAGGATATACATGTATTATTGCCAGAGGCGGTACTTACACCGATCTTAAGAGTGCTGAGAATATAATACCAGTTCTTGAAGAACGCATCAGAACCGCAGATATTGTAGCGGGGCTGGCTGAATCCGGAGTCCATGACAGTGAAGCGGTTTATGTAGTTATTCATGAAAAAACTGCTGATGGCGCAGAGAACCTGGAAGCCATTTCGGGAGGTAAAGTCAGAGTCCTCAGATATTCCAATCTGGCTGATCTGAAAGAACTGCTTGAGAATCTGCCTGTCAGCAATGTACAAATACTGACAAGCGGTTATGCTGCGAGCATATGCCAGCGTTCAGACCTTACTTTCATTGAATTGATAAACCGGCCTCACACAATTCGCGAGACCGTAAGGACTGCACGTACCTTCCTGAGCAGGATGCAGAGTAATGCCCAGCAGATCAATACACTGAATTCAATATACAACAATATAGATGAAGGCATTGTGATTTTCAGCAATGAGCATATTATTACCGAAATCAACGACAGGGCGGTCTCAATGATTAATAGCAGCCGCAGCAGCCTGCTTAACCACCTGATCAACGAATTTGTCCCTGAACTGCCGGCTCCTAGAAAAGACGGACAATGCTCAATAGATACACCTCGAACCTTTACAGGCAAGCTCGGCAAGAGTCAGATCAGCTATACAGTTTATCCATTTGAATTCTTCCGTGGCGAAACACGCTGCATGATGATAATGCAGGATGTCACCAGGATCCAGACGTTGGAGCAGAATATACGTGTACAGCTATCAAAAAAAGGACTGACTGCTGAGCACAGATTTGAAGATATTCTCACCGGCGAGCCTGTAATGCAGAGGGCAATAGATAAGGCTCGCACAATAGCAGGCTATGAGGGCTCTGTTCTTATTTATGGTGAGAGCGGTACAGGCAAAGAACTTTTCGCTCAGAGCATCCATAATGCCAGCAGCAGAAGCGACGGCCCGTTCGTAGCAGTAAACTGCTCAGCACTGACAGAGAGCCTTCTTGAAAGTGAACTGTTCGGCTATGTAGGAGGTTCATTTACCGGAGCCCGCAAGGAAGGCAAAGCGGGACTGTTTGAACTGGCTCACAGCGGAACGATATTCCTGGACGAGATCAATTCCACTCCGCTGAGCCTTCAGACCAAGATACTCAGGGTAATAGAATCACAGCAGGTCATGCGTGTAGGCTCTGATTATGTGATACCGCTCGATGTAAGGATATTATCTGCAAGCAACGGTAATCTGGAAAAAGATATAGAAGAAGGCTCATTCAGACGGGATCTCTATTACAGACTTAATACATTTGAAATAACAGTTCCGCCTGTCCGTGACAGGAATTCAGATATCCTGCTGCTGTTCAGATATTATGCTGCAAAGTTCGCTGACAATCCGACAACACCTGATGAAGTTGATCTGAGCCCGGAATTTGAAAAACAGCTGATGGAGCATGTCTGGCTTGGAAATGTCCGTGAAATACGCAGCACTGCTCTGAGATATAATGCATTTGGCGGGGATAATTCGAACGGAGATATTCTGAAGACAACAGCTTCGTCAGAAGCTCTGAAGATGGAACCGGCTGAGACTGTGAAGAAAAAAGAGTCAGATGAATCCACTGATGTTCCGGTAACCGATGTACTTGCAGGTGATACTATAAGCCTTTCAGAGCTGTCTGATACTGTAGAGCACCTGGTGATTAAAGCGATGGAGAACAAAGGCCTGTCAAGAACTGACATTGCCAAGGCCCTGGGCATTAGCAGACAAGCTCTCTATAAGAAGATGAACAAGGAATAGGTTGTCAACTTTAGTTACATGCAGTAAAAAGATTTTGACATCATGGCCACCGTTTACTTCAATGGAAATGCTGTGCCGGGCATTTCCGGAACACAGCATTTTGCAAAAAGCCTCCGGAAATCCTTAAAAATGCACATTTATAGAGAAAGAAAACTTTTACCGCAAACCCTCCTGACGCCGTGCCATTTTGGCACGGCTTTTGCTCTATATGTTTTTGACTAACATATATGAAAATAAATTGGAGGATTAAATCATGATGACTAAGAAATCACAGAAGATCGGATTGATACTTGGACCTGTAATCGCAATTATCTTCTGCTTCTTCTCACTGCCTGGTCTGACACCGGTAGCGACACGTATTCTCGGAATGACGCTGTGGATGGTAATCTGGTGGGTTACTACACCTGTTCCACTTTGGGTAACATCACTTCTGCCGATCGCAGGCGGCGTACTGATGAATATCGCTGGTACAAAGCCTACAGAAGATGGCATCAGCACTTACGGATCATATGCAGCAGCTGTTACAATCATGGTAATTGGAGTATTCGTACTCGGTGCTGTAATAGAGAAATGGAATCTCCACAAGAGAATTGCTCTTAATATCCTGAACATATTCAAGGGCAAGCCAGTAGCTGTAGTATTCGGATTCGGAGTTGCAACTGCTATTATCTCGATGTTCATGTCCAACACAACAGCTGTAGCTATGCTGATCCCTATCGCAATGGCTCTTGTATCACAGCTTGGATTCGGAAAAGAAGACGGATTTGCCAAAGCTCTTGTACTCGTAACTGCATATGCAGGCTCAATCGGCGGAATGGCAACCATTATCGGCTCCGGAACAAACATGTCTTCAGTAGGCCTTATTGAAGAGCTTGCAGGAATCCACATGTCATTTACTGACTGGCTGACAATCGGACTTCCTTTCACTCTGCTTATCATGCCGCTTTCAGTTCTTGCAATCTGCAAAATGTTCAAGGTCAAAGAGGCTGATCTCGGTGACAACCAGGTTATCAAGAATGAGCTTGAGGCTCTCGGACCTATGAGCAAAGGCGAGAAGATCGCAATGGTATATCTTATCGTTGCCATCCTGGTATGGGTATTCAACGACCAGATCGCAGGCGCTATTCCATGGCTCCAGTACATCACTAACGAAGGTTGGGGTATCTGCGTACTGCTGATCTCCTTCATGATCCCGGTTGACTTCAAGAAGGGCGAGTTCCTGATGGACGGAAAGTATGCTATGGAAAAGATTTCATGGGGTACATTCATCCTCCTCGGTGGTGCACTTACTCTCGGCGGAATGTTCGCATCATCCGGAATCGCAGCATGGATCGCAGGCGGACTGAGCTTCCTCGCTGACTGGCCGCTGCTCCTCACAGTTATCTTCCTCTGCGTAGTAGTATCCTTCATCACAGAGGCTGTATCGAACTTCGTAGTAGTCGCAGCATTCCTGCCTGTACTGTCAGGACTTGCTGATACAATCGGCACCAGCCCACTCTTCATCATGATGGCTGTTGCACTGTCCTCATCACTGGCATTCATGCTGCCTTCAGGAACACCTCCGAATGCTCTGGTATTCGGTACTGAGTACCTTGAGACCAAGGATATGGTTAAGGCTGGATTTGTAGTCAAACTCATCGGTATCGTACTGTTCCCAATCGTAATGTTCCTGATCGCAAGACCACTTTCGCCACTGTTCTAGAATAATAAAGAATCCATAAATAATACACTCCTTACGAAAGCCCGGGCATATAAATGTCCCGGGCATTTCGACTAAAGGTAATGTGTCAATCAGAGACTGTAGAAAGAGAAAAATCATATGAACCTGGCATTATTATCACTCATATTATTCCTGATAACTATTGCAGCCGGCATTGCCACTAAGGTCAACTGTGGTCTGGTTGCGATGGTTACCAGCTTTATACTGGTCCAGTTCTTCATACCTGATCTGACTCTTACGGATATATATACACTTGGCTGGCCTTCCAAAATCTTCTTCATGATGCTCGCTGTGACACTGCTGTTCGGCATGGCAGGAGCGAACGGGACAATGGAAATAGTCGCCAAGAGACTGATAAGACTGCTTCATGGCAGGACAAGGATAATGCCGCTGTTTATATTCTTGCTGACATTTATACTGTCTGCAGCAGGAGCGGGTCCGGGCATCGCTCCGATGATCATGCCTATTGCTATGGGAATATGTGCGGAAACAGGTCTTTCTGCTTTTATGATGGGGGTCATGATCGAAGCCGGTGCAGGGGCAGGAGGCATGTCTCCGATTGCAACTAACGGAATCATTGCCTCAGGATTCGCAGAGGCTGCAGGCGGCACGAATTATATGGGAATGTATATTCCTTATGTAATAATCATGACCATTGAGGCTGTTGCTATCTATTTCTTCAGAGGAGGGCACAAAGCAGAGAATATTAAAGGCGGAGAGATAAGCGAGCCTGTTCCTCAAATGGATCGCTATCAGAAACTCACGGCAATCGTTATAATCAGTGTAATATTCTGCGTTATCGTACTAGGACTTGATGTAGCGACAGTATCAATGGCCGGAGCGGCCGTGCTGCTGATGTTCGGAGTTATGAAGGACCGCAAGGCAATATCCACAGTGAACTGGAATACTCTCATGCTGGTAGCCGGGATGTTCATGCTGATAACTCTGGTGGATCATGCGGGCGGAATTAATCTCATTTCCGATACCATAATGAAGCTCATCACACCAAGAACCGGAACCGGAATCATGGCATTGTTATCAGGACTACTTGCAATAGTTACCAGTTCATCCGGTGTCGTAATGCCTACACTTATTCCGGTAGCAGGCAGCATAGCTGCATCGATGGGTCAGAACATTACAGCAAATATGCTGATAGCCGGAGTATGCTCAGGAGCTAACAGCGCATTCTACAGCCCGTTCTCCGTTCTCGGGTCTATGACGATAGCGATGTATCCTGATTCCGTTGACAGAGACAAGATATTCATAGCGCATCTTATACTCACATTCGTATCGATTGCGTTCACATCGGTACTTGCTTTTTCAGGATTCATCGGATTATTCCTTTAGTTCTTTTTAGTGTCATCAAGAATATTTAATATATAATTATTTTAGCATAACCGTGTAAGCCCCATTGGTTTTCCAGCGGGTCGCTCTTATGATGACCCTTAGAACAATGATGACTATTAACGACATTTATATCAGAACAATTGAAGATCTTGAGAACGCAGTAACAGAGCTTGG
This sequence comes from Mogibacterium sp., assembly GCA_017512145.1. Classification (GTDB taxonomy): domain Bacteria; phylum Bacillota; class Clostridia; order Peptostreptococcales; family Anaerovoracaceae; genus Crickella. The sequence goes on from JAFWHB010000008.1 coordinate 20,717, forward strand.
CTTCCTGCCATTCTTTGAGAATTCACTTACAGGATTCTCCGTAGAAGAACATGTCGACCCGGGTGTGTGGTTTACTGGCGGGGATGGCCCGTGGGAATGGAAGGGCCCGGTGATCAATGATCTGGGATGTGCATATGGCAAATTCTTCGAGAAGAAGGCTGCATACATAAGTCCTGACTGGTTCCCGGATTTTGCCAACTACAGACGGAATGGCTATGATTTCGATGCAAGGTTCGAAGACGGACTGGTATATCATGGTGATAAGACCCTGTATGATCTGATTGATAACAATGCTCCGGTTCTTTCCAAGCATCTCAAATATCTGGGCAATTACCGTAAGGGCGGCAATAAAGGATTTGATACCATCATCAATCGTCTGCAGGCACAAGGCTATGTACTGATAAGTGACTTCAGGTATATGGTTGACAGGAACGGCAATGAATATGGATGGGGAGTGGCAGAATACTCAACACCGGAACAATTCCTGGGGAAGAAATTCACAGACAGAGTATATATAAGAACTCCGGAAGAATCTTATGAGGTGCTGTTCGAGCACCTGAGAAAGATCCTGCCGGGAATGGACGAGAATAAGATAAAGCGGTTCATAAGCAAGTAACTACCAAGGCGCCGAACATACGGAAATAGCGAAATCATTTTGATTCAAAGCGTCTAAAAGCTTATAATAATAATTAATAAGAACTATAGTCAAATCTGAAAATATCTCATGGACAGCAATATTCTTATAGATGCATTGATATTTTCGGGCAGTGCACTGATGATTATAAATATCATCCTGTACGTCAGATTTGAACGGTATATACGGCATATGTGGGGTAGCAGAACTCAGATCGCCGGGCTGTATGTGCCGATAGTTTTGCTTGTGCTGTTCCTGATAGGGTACACCGTCGTTGGCTTATTCGGCAGACCGGATATAGTTATGGCGAGCATCCTGTTCGGGGGCAGTGTTTTTGTTTTCATTGTAATCAAGGTCCTGCGCAGTCTTGCGGAGGGCGTATACAAATCCGAACAGCTCAGAGTAGAGCTTAAGGCTGCAGAGAGGGCCAGCAATTCCAAGTCGGTATTCCTTTCCAACATGTCACATGACATAAGGACGCCGCTGAATGCGATCATCGGTTACTCCGCTCTTGCCGAGAGCGAATCAGATAACACGGATAAGCTGCGTGAATATATTGATAAGATCAACATTGCCGGCAAGCATCTACTTGACCTTATCAATGATGTGCTGGAGATGAGCAGAATAGAGAGCGGCAGGATGCATCTTGAAGAGGCTCCGGTGGATATACGCAGCGTGCTTGATGAGGTGTCTGCCGTATTTGCCGATCAGATGAAGGCCAAAGGTCTTGAGTTCTCAATAGACGCCTCCGGAGTCAGGGACAGATATGTTATCTGCGACCGAGTCAGATACATGAGGGTAATGATGAATCTCATCAGCAATTCCTACAAATTCACACCTGAGGGCGGCAGCGTAAGTGTAACACTTACAGAAGAAAAACCTGAAAACGGAAGAGCAGATTATGTGCTCAGAGTCAGGGACAATGGAATTGGAATGAGCGAAGAATTTGCAGCCAAAGTGTTTGATTCCTTCGAAAGGGAGAGAACATCCACAGTAAGCAATCTGCAGGGTACAGGCCTCGGAATGGCCATAACCAAGAACATAGTTGAGATGATGGGCGGCACAATAGAGGTTGAGACAGAGCAGGACAAAGGCACCGAATTCACTGTACGTGTCAACCTGGAGGTCACATCTCAGGATGCAATAAACGCGCCGGTAGTTCAAAGCTTTGAATGCGAGTGCGCCGAAGACATGAGATTGCTGCTGGTTGAAGATGTTGAGGTCAACCGTGAGATAGCTGTTATGATGCTTGCATCGATGGGATTCATGGTAGAGACGGCTACTAACGGAAGAGAGGCTGTAGACATGATCGTAGCTGAGGAGGCAGGATATTATGACGCAGTCCTCATGGATATTCAGATGCCGGTAATGAACGGATATGAAGCAACAGAGATGATCCGCTCACTGTCTGACCCTGATCTCGCGTCGGTACCTATCATTGCAGTTACTGCAAATGCTTTTGCCGAGGACATACAGAAAGCCTTCGATACAGGCATGAATGGTCATATCTCCAAACCGATCAATAAAGACAATATCAGGAAGGTGCTCAAAGAAGTCTTAGAATGCGAGCTGTCCTGATATCATCTAGTTCTGGCGCCGCTCGCTTTGAGGCTGAGCTTGCGCTCGTACATGAGTGTGTCAGCCCTCTCGAAGACTGCATGCACATCCTTGTCTTCTGAAGGTATATAATCCGCTATTCCTGCGGATATGACAACTTTGTCGGAGCCTACATTGGCTTCGATTTTTTTATTGAATTCGCTCATGATCTCATCGCGGTTCTCGTAATCATGTCCGTGAAGGATCACGACAAATTCATCACCGCCTATACGGAATACAGGACTGTGCTTGAAGGTCTCGCAAATAAGGCGGCTTGCGCTGCGGATATATCCGTCGCCTGCCTTATGTCCATAAGTGTCATTGATATACTTGAGCCCGTTCAGATCGCAGACGACGACTGAGAACTCCGGATGAGGCTCTGAGCCGGATGAGATGCGTTCATCATACTCACGCTCTGCCTCAGTGAATGCTCTCTTATTCTTTACACCTGTCAGAGGATCAGTGTAAGCGATAGCACGCGCATGCCCGAGCTCTTCTTCGCTCTCTTTCTGTCTCCTGTTCATATATGTGTAATTTGTCAGAAGGATTATTATGGCAAATGCGAACATTCCGGTTGCAACCACCATTGTTCTGGCGTTGGCGCTCCTTAGCTCGGAGAACTGTTCGTCGATAAACTGCTCATCGGCCTCTCTTTCAACACTCATTCCTCCATCGTCAATGTAGTATGAGTGGATGCTGTTCATTGCTTTGTTCGAAGAACTCATCATGGACTGGCTCATCCAGATCAGGGAAATAAGGAGGACGAGCGAGAGGAGAGCTATCCATACAATGAGAGATTTGCCGAACCTTCTCTCTGAATCTCTTCTGAGTATGTTCCTGAAGAACATGAATCCGAGAATGCCCCATGCAACGAAGAGGAAGAATGTTTCCTTTTCTATTGATCCTGCCATGAAGAGGTTAGGGAGCAAGAGATAGATGCCAAAGAGTATCATCAGGATCAGACCTGCGTAGCCGGTGATCTTCTCGATTTTGTCATTGCGGATGAAGGCGAGCCTTGCTGTTGATGCGGAGACGAGGCTGTATATCAGCGTAGCGCCAATCGTGGTCACGTCAACGATCCAGCCGATGGCTGTTCTTCCGAAGAACGGGACAGGCAGCGAGAGAAAAAGAATTAGCCAGAAGGCTTTGGCAGGGATATGTCTGCTGCTTACATGAGAGAAACGGTCAGGAATAACCTTGTCTTTCGCAAGAGCGTAGAGAAGGCGGCTGAGTGCGATGCTGTTGCCGATGAGGCTCGTTACGATAAGTCCGAACAGCGCAGCAACGAGCAGCGTGATGCCCGCTTTGCCCATATAAGTGTAAGCCGCATAGAAAGCAGGAAGACCTTCGATACCGCTTAGATTGCCGATGTCTCTTATGTATTCGAGCCAGCTTGAGTATCTGTCAGGATATGCAGATGCAGACATCAGGAGCACGAAAAGATACAGCACTGTAGCTGTTATTACGGCTGCGGTCATTATTCTGAAAGCCTTGGTTCTAGGGAATGTAAATTCTTCAGACGAGTTAGAAATATTCTCGAAGCCTATGAAAGCCCATGGTGAAATGCAGGCTATATGCACTATCTGAAGAAGAGCGTTCTTGTCCGGGATGTAAAGAGGATCGAAGCCGGTACCTGAAGAGCTGCAGCCGGTAATGACACCAATAAAAGCGGCCGCAATACATGCTGTCAGGGCAACTGCAAAGAAGACCATGACAGACATCGTCAGCCGTCTGTGTCTGGAGCACATTAAGATCGTAAGGAGAAGACCCGCAAATGTCAGCAGGACCTCACCTGCATAGACATCGTATCCGAATATCGTATACATCATGCCTCTACGGAACACATCTCCGATGAAGTATCTCGCAAATAGAGGCAGTGATGTGGCATTTGCCCAAAGTATCGCCGCATAGATGAGACCTAGAAACCACGATGTCAGAAAACCATAGTCATAGCCGAAGGTCTCCTTTGCGTATGCATAAGCACCGCCGGCATCAGGAAAGGCGTTCATCATATAGTGATAGTTCCTGGCTATGACCAGCATAATAACAGCACCGGCAACAAGACCAGCAATGCTGCCTGCGACTCCTGACTGAGCCAGATATGTATTGCTTGTAACTACAAGAGAGCCCCAGCCTATAGCTGTGCCAAGAGAAAGCGCCCAGGCTCCTGTGCGCCCGATATATGGTTTCAGGCCTTGTTCTGTATTTGCAGCTGAAGCCATGAACTATCCTCCGTATCAATAGAAAGCGCAGCCTGCATTGTCGGATTCTCTCATGCGGAGCAGGGCAGTATCGGCGTTTGCAAACAGATCATCCTTTGAGCTCTGGTTGTCACCGAAGGCAACTCCGACTGACAGAGATACGGCCGGTATGCCGTTCTCAGGTGCGGAAAGGAAGCTGTTGGCACTGGCGACTTTGTCTTTGATCACTGAAGCCATCGAGCTGTCCGCCCTTGTCATGATGACGGAGAATTCATTGCCGGATATTCTGCATATATAATCTACAGATCTGAAAGACTGCCTAAGAGCATCGGCTATCCTCTTGAGAATAAGATCGGATATCTCTATGCCGTAATCTTTGCGCAGTTCTCTGAAGTCATTCACTAATATGATAAGCACCGCAATATGATCGTGATCTGCGTCGTGATAGAGCATGTCATAAGCACTTGCGTTGTAGAGTCCTGTTACAGGATCATGCAGGGCGTCATATGCAAAGCGGTCGTGCTTGCGGGCGTACCTGCGTTCCTGGCGGTATTTGCGGAAATCTGAAATATACGGAGTGGCTGTATATCCTGCACCTCTGTCCGAAGAGCGGCGCTTTGACATGAATGGCTCAAATTCAGTTGCCGGAAGAGGCCTTGAGAAATAGTAACCCTGAACTATATCGCAGCCCATAGCCTTCAGCGTCATCAGCTGCTCGGCATTCTCTACGCCCTCAGCTATTGTCGGTACTCCGAGTGATTCTGAAATGTCGAGTATGACCTCAAGCATGCGAGTGTCCTTACGCTCACTGAAAGCGGCGCGAATGAACTGCATATCGAGCTTGAGAGCGTCGATAGGCAGGCTTGTAAGCATGTTGAGCGATGAATAACCTGTTCCGAAGTCATCCATCTCAATACAGAAACCGAGCTCTCTCAGTTTGTCTACGGTGCGGATGATCTGCTCGGAGTCTTCAACATATGCAGATTCAGTTATCTCGAGATACATATCGGCAGCCGAAATCGAGAACTCCTTAAGAATGTTCTCGAATTTGCTTACGATGTCAGTTCCGAATATATCTACTCTGGATACATTGACCGATACAGGCACGAAGAATCCAAGTCTGGATTTCCAGTCACGGATCTGGGCTGCAACTTCTCTCCAGACATAATTATCGAGGTCCCTTATGAGTCCGTTCTCTTCGAAAAGTGGTATGAAATCTCCCGGGCTGACCATGCCAAGCTCAGGGTGCTGCCAGCGGACAAGAGCTTCGGCACTTGAGAGGACTGGTTCGTCAGCAAGTATGTTGAACTTAGGCTGATAATAGACCTTGAACTGGTGCTGGTCGAGCGCCTGGACAAAGTCATCGAGCAGCTGCGCGTGGAACAGTTCGCCTGAGTGCATGGATTCATCATAGATGGAGATGCTCCTAGTATAGCTGGATCTTACTGTATCAGCAGCCATCTTCGCGCGGTCGAATCTGCGCTCGATATCGATCGTACGGTCTGCATTGGAATAAACACCCATCCTGAGCCTTACAAGGGAATCAGAGAGCTTGCTCTCAGAGATGCCTCTGTTGGCGGCCTCCATAATGGCTGCATAGTCTGTTCTGTGCGGGCAGTATATCATGAAGGTATCGGCTTCACGACGGGAGACGATACCGCCATCGTCTGTTACCATATTGCGGACGAGCTCACCGATCTTCTTGAGTACCTCATCACCATAAAGCTTGCCGTGGCGTTCATTGATCATATGAAAATGGTTGATATCTATGACGATGGCATCCATTTCAAGATCTCTGTGATGCAGATCATACTGCTCTGCGTAATAGTAGAAGAATTCTTTATTATAAAGCCCGGTCAGATGATCGCGCTCTGTGTCTCTGATGGTATTACGGTCTTCGTATAACTCTATCGTACGCTGGACTCTGGCGTGAATGACCTTTGATTCAGGGTAAGGCTTAGGTATGAAGTCTATGGCTCCCATATTGAGGCACTCAACCTCAGCCTGCTTGTCCGATGTCGTAACGATAACAGGCAGGTTCTTCATGCGCTCGTCTTCTTTGATTATCTTCAGCACATCCAGACCGTGGATGCCGGGCATGATGAGATCGAGAAGTACAAGACTGAAAGATGCATAATCACTTCTCAGTATCTCGATGGCTTCTTCTCCGGAGGCTGCAAATACTGGCTCATATATCTCCTCAAGTATGACTCCCAGTATTTCGCGGTTGACTTGCTCGTCATCAATGATGAGGATGCGGCGCTTGCCGTTAGATGAATGGAACTTTACATGATCTGCTGGCATGAAATAATCCTTTCCTTTATACGAGAAAATAATCCATTTGTAGTATAGCATCGCATTCCGAGTATGTGCAATCGGAGACAAGATGTAATAAGAACAAAATCGTTGAAAGATAATCTCATAATTTGTTCAGATTAATAATAAAAATTGACAGAAGCATTATCAAAACATAGTTTTGCTGTTACAATTATTAATATATGAAAGAGAATAGGATACTTGAAAGATACAATGGACTCAAGCTCGGCTGGCTGCGTGACTCGCTGTTCTTCATAGCGGCTGTGGCAGTCGTTTTTATCATGTTCAGATTTGTGATCGGGCTCTCTGTTGTAGGCGGGGATTCCATGGACCCGACTCTTACTGACGGGCAGCTGGTAATGTACCTCAGAATAGCAGGAGAGTATGAGACTGATGATGTCGTTGCAGTAAGAGTGCCTTCAGGTGACTTCTATATCAAGAGAGTAGTTGCAACCGGCGGAAGCACTGTAGATGTACATGACGGCAAACTTTATGTTGATGGAAATGAAGCAGAAGACTCCCATGCGGTCGGCCTGACTGAAGAGGAGACCGGAGCGGTCATATATCCATACGCTATCAGAGACGGCAACCTCTTCGTCCTCGGCGACAACCGGCAGGTATCTATGGATTCGAGAATGTTCGGTGAAGTCAATAAGAGACAGATCAAAGGCAAGATAATACTCTGCGCTGACAGGCACGGCATACACAAAGTAGATTGAGGATAAATATGAAGAAATTTGACCGGATCAAAACCATACAGCTGGTGCTGCTGATAGTTCTTACCGCAGTAGCACTGATATCGATACTGCGTAACGATGAGCTGTTCATGCTCATAGGAACCAACTCCGCAGCGAGACTCATCAGCGTGATCTTATGGCTGACACTCGGAGTGTCATTCCTGTTCCTGCTGTATGACTTCAATTCATATGCAGATATGAGACGTGAGAACCTCGAGCTTGATAACGCTCTGTATTCAGATGCCCTGACGGGAGTCGCCAACAGATACAGTGTTGATGCGTACATCGGACAGTTCATCAACAAACCTCTCCCGCAGGATATGGGCGCAATAACACTTGAGATAGTCAATCTTGGAGATATAAACCACCGTCATGGCCACAGCGGAGGTGATCTGGCTATCCAGGCATTCTCGGCAATACTTAAGAATGCATCAAGCGGTGCGTGCTTCATCGGGCGTAACGGTGGCAACAAATTTGTCGCTTTCTTCAGGGATTGTACTGATGCCAAACTTGACAGATTCTTACAGGCCGTTGAAGAGATGGTGGCCGCGAGGAACGCTGAGCACCCGGATGCGGCGATCAAGTACAGCCTTGGCAAAGCCTTCAACGAGGGCGAGAGCGTCAGTGAGATAACAGAACTTGTAGCGCTGTCAGACAGGAGAGCCTGGGAGAACTCAGGACGTGTCTGGTAGCAATATCATTCAGACAGGAACAGGTAAGCATGGGAGTAAAGAGCGTCTTTGACAGACTTGATCAGACATATCTGAACGATCTCGTCGTAAGATCGGGGCAAGGCAGCAGCAATGCCTTTGCCGAGCTTTTTGCGTCTGTTGCTGACCGCCAGCTGCATTATCTGTGCAGCGCCTTCGGAGACAGAGAGCAGGCCAAATCTGCTCTTGCGGATGTCTTCGCTGCAGCATGGAGAGATCTGCCTGGCCTGACAAGACCTGAGCTGTTCATGATCTGGCTGTCAAGATTATCCGCAAATAAGTATTTTGAGATGTCAGGGCAGGAGCGTGCTAAGAATGGCAAGTACACTCTGTCGCAGCTTCTGAATCTGCCTCTCGCAGAATCACAGATCATGCTCATGAAATATGAGCATGGCCTTACAGAATCTGAGATCGGAGACATCCTCAATATCGGAAGGAGCACTATCAGAAGATTTGTCAGATTAGGAAGGAAGCATCTCAGCAGAGGCGCAGCTGCTGCCGCAGAAAAACCGGATAATGCAGTAGCTGAGGTCAGTGGCGGTGAATACAGTCCGCTCACGCCTGTTGAGGCAGCGGATATCCTTGATAAAGTCTTTGAGTCATGCGACACCAAGGCTAATACTGTTCCTATGGAGGCCCTTTCGGCATATGCAGTCTACCGTAAGGAAAGATTCTCTCTTCAGAGAGGCATCCTCGCGATAGCTATACTTGTGTTCATGATGCTGCCGATGCTTTTCCTGATCCCGGGCTACTCTGTCAGTGTAGAAGAGAATGGAGAACGAGGCCTTCCGGTATACACGGTCAATGTCAAATCTGTCCTTCCGGTCGGCAAGGTGCTTGCAAGCCTTAAGAACCACAACCTCCCTGTATACGAAGCAGGTGCGAGAGAATTCACCATTGAGCCAACCAGGAATGGCAAGCTCAGCATAACTATAGAACTTGTAAACCGCCAGCGGACATCCGGAGAATATGATGTCGTAAATGTCGATTCGCAGGGTCCTCAGCTGGTAGATAATAAGACAACTGATGACTATTTCATCATCAGAGTTGAAGATGCGGGAATTGGTGTAGATTACAGAGAAGTGTATGCAATCAGCAAATCCGGCACTGTCTACTATCCTGTTACATCTGATTCGGAAGAAGGAATAGTATTCGAATATCCTGAAGAACCTTGGGACATCTATATCCCGGATCACATCGGGAACACCCTGCATCTTGCAATAAGCCTCAAATAGTCAAATAATAATAGCAAATTACATACAAATACGGCATTTAATGACACTTAAAATGACGGTTTCTGTGTAATAATAGTCATAGAACAAGTCAGCCGCCATATCTTTATCATCAAGGCGGCATTATTAGTATACATTGAATAAAGGAGACGCCCTATGAACAGGAACCTGAAGAGCAATATTCTGATGGCTCTCATCATAGCCTTGCTGACATTGACATTTAGTATGTTTGTATATACTGCTCCAATCAATGCAGAGGGAGAGAACAACGGAGGCAAAGAGATAGTCATCGAGAAGATTGAAGATATCCCTGCCGGAGATATAGAGGAGCAGCCGGTCCCGCTGGCTGCAATGCCGGATACACAGAAGAGAATAGAGATGAGACATGCTGTAATGATGATCATCCTTCTCATGGGAACGGCAGCTTACGCAATCTACTTCATAAGATACGAGAACAAGCTGGTCGTGCTCAGAAGGAAGGCAGCTGAGGCCGAGGAGATGGCAATGCTGCGGAGAAGAGATGAAAGATCAGGACGGGAGGTGCGGCCATGAGCGGAGATGTCATAGCAATTGCTGCAGGATGCTTATCAGCTGCATTGTTCCTTGCCTCGGAGCTTCGTATCCGCTCCATCAGGAAGAAAGGAAGAGAAGATCTTATCAACAAATATAAAGGGGAAGGACGGTAACAGCCATGGCAACTCAAGGCGCAATAACAGTCCTTCTGGACATAATTCCTGTTGTAGCAGGAATTCTTCTGCTAATTGCATTCATACTAGGCAGGAGAGACAGAAAAGGGGAAGAGGACAGACTTAATCATGTAATACAAGCTTTTCAGACTAGCTCTGAAGAATCAGAAAAACCGGATAAGGGTGATGACCATGAATAACGGAGACAGAAAACTAAATGCCCAGACCCGTAAGCTATTAAAGCGCATGCTGGCACTGCTTATAGCAGTGGTGCTTGTTGCGGGGCTTGGGCTTTCATATTCAGCGGACAGAGTCCTGCGGGCAACATCGATTCCTGAAGAAGAAGCGGTGGAAGGCGGAGCTGAACCTGCTCCGGAGGAGGCTCCTGTGACCACACAGGAGATCACCCTTGATTCAGGTAAGCAGGAGCCAGCGAAGGAAGAACCTGCTCCGCAGCCAGAGCCGGAGCCGGAACCAGAGCCTCAGCCACAGCCAGAGCCTGAGAATGTCGCATCTGCTGAACCTCAGGCCGGTTCGGATACATCTACTGAAAAGCCTGAAGGCGGCAAAGCCCAGGAGGCAACTGCAGAAGCAGGTGCAGCAGAGACAGAAGCCCAGCCTGAGGCAGTAGTAACCGAAGAGGTGCAGCCTGAGCTTCTGCCTGAACAGGAAGCTGAACAAGAGGAAGAAGAAATCAAATATCCGGCGCAGAAGCTGACAGCCAAGGCATCAGACGGAGCAATGGTAACAGTAGATGCTCCTGAAGGAGCTCTTCCTGAAGGAAGCCGTGTAACTATAAAGAGAGTTTCCTCCAAGGCTGCCAAGGCTGCAATCGAAAGCACTCTCGGTGATGACACCGAGCTTGTTGACGTTGTTGTATACGACATCGTCATCTACGACCACGAAGGCAAAGAGGTTCAGCCGGACTCTAGTGTCAAGGTCTCGATCATAGGAGCTGGCCTTGAGGCCGGAGAAGAAGCATCTCTCTATCATGTCGATGGTAATTCCGCCGACAAAGTTTCGGATGTCGCTGACCCTGGTCAGGTTTCATTCAATGCTTCTCACTTCTCAGAGTATGCGATCGCTACCACCAGCAGCGCCGGAGGCGACGATGCCGATACAGGTATCAATACAGTGATGGTCGGCAGCAGTATTACTTTGACTGCTCCGAACGGATACAAATCATATACATGGAGCGTAAGCCCTAAGAATTATGTAACAGTATCTGGTAATGGCAGGACAGCAACAGTTACCGGAGTTAAGGCAGGAACAGTAACAGTATCCTGCAAAATGAGCAGCGGAGGCTGGTTCTCATCATCGACTACTGAAGAATACACAGTCAAAGTCACAGAGCAGCCTCGCACACCGGAGATCAGCATTTCACCTAAGACGGCAACACTTAATACTATAGGTGCTACGCAGACCTTCAGAGCTGAGCTTTCGATGATCGATGCAGATAACTCTGTTGTCTGGACATCCTCTGATCCAAGCATAGCGACCGTTGAGAATGGCGTAGTCACAGCCAAGGATGAGGGAACTGTGACCATAACAGCCTCAGTCTCACCTGAGGAAGACGAGCTGTACGGCAATACTTATTCAGATTCCGCAACAGTCAATGTGGCATTCTCATCATACAATGTCTACCATTATGCTCTTATACCTGGAGCAAGTGCAGACACCGTCGGAGCTGCAGGAGCTGACGCGAGCTGGTTCGGCCTTGGCGTTACCAAGGTAAGCGGTGTTCCTAATCCGACATCGATTGCAAACGGAGCACATAACTTCACCTACAAGATCGGTGCGGCAGTCAACGGCAAGACTCTGTTCCCGGATCTCACTTACGGTGGAACAACATACAAATATGCCGCACCAGGATCTGCAGAGGCAGAGCAGGGCGGGTACTATACCGTAACACCGTTCAGACTGGTTGTAGCGAATGGCGCAAATGCAGGCAACAACAAGTACAACAGCACCGTAGGCAGCGGCAAGACATATCACCTTGACTACATGGCAGTCCTCAATGAGAAGAGCTATGTAAGTGCAAGCTTTGTCCTGAGGGATGCAGACAGCACCAGCTACGAGGCTCTGATGGATTACGGCCAGAGATTCAGGGCAGGCACCTCGCAGAGCCAGATCAATAAGCCTTCAGCATCTGTAGTACCTGCGACGAAGAAGTATGATGGCATAACATACAGCTTTGACGGGTGGTACCTTGATGAAGGCTGCACACAGAAGGCGGACTTTGCAGGAACCATAGAAAGCAACATGACATTCTACGGAAGATACATTCCGACGAATGCACGCTACAGAGTCGAATACTACTATGATGGAGTCATAGACGCCTCTCTTACAGAGGTCAAGGGACCGGTCGCGCTCGGCACAGTTGTAAGCACGTTCGATCCTAAGGCCAAGAACGGATTCAACTTAAGTGATGTCGAGCCATCTTCGATCACTGTCAGCGAGAATGAGGCAGATAACATCATCAGAGTTTACTACACCAAGAGACTGGTAACTTACAGAGTCGGTTACTACATTGCAGGAACCAATGAATCCATCGCTCCTGCAGTCAGCAAGACGTGTAAGTTCGGAGAGACAGGTACCGGCACAAGACTGGATATCGCCGGTTACACTCCGGCCGATGCTGACAATACAAAGTCAATGGTCATTGAGGCATCGGGATCAGAAATCAGATTCTACTACTATAAGAACGTAACACTTACAGCTAACAGCGCTGAATTTGCATACAACGGAGAGCCGCACTCAGTTTCGGGATACACGTGCGATCAGCCGGATGCTGACTTCGGAGATATCGCAGCAGGCGCTGAGGGAACTGCCGCAGGCATTTATGAGGCAGCATTCACAGCCGACCTCACAGGCCGTGTCGACAATACCGGAAGATATATAGTTACCGGAACAAGAGCCGGCAGTCTTGTAATAAGACCGGCAGAAGTTACTGTGACAGCAAATGCTTCGGGCAAAGCTTACGGTCAGGATGATCCTGAGCTTACGGCTTCTGTCTCGGGACTCGCTGCCGCAGATGAAGGCGCGATCGAATACACAGTTACACGTGATCCTGGCGAAGAAGTCGGAGAGTATGCTATCCATGCAGCCGGCGAAGCAGAACAGGGCAATTACCATGTGACTTATCAGGACAGCGCATTCACTATCTCGAAGTCAGACGAGCTGAATCTGATCGTCAATGGATTTGAGGGTGTCTATGACGGACAGTCCCACGCAGTATCTGCAGTACCTTCTGTAGCTGATGGCACAACAGTAGAGTACAGCACTGACGGCGGCACGACATGGAGCCCTGAGCCACCTGCAATTACTAACGTAGGTGAGGCAGCTGTCAGCGTGCGTGCTGTAAATCCTGGCTATGAAGATGCTGCAGCAGAGACTGTACTCAGAATAACACCTAGACCTGTTACCATTACGGCTGTAAGCACCGGCAAGACATTCGGAGAACCTGATCCTGAACTGACAGCTGATGTGACCGGAACTATCGGTGAAGATACAGTTAGCTATACAGTTCAGCGTGCAGCGGGCGAATCTGCAGGAACTTACGAGATCATGGCTGAAGCAGCTGCAGATCAGGGCAACTATACTGTCACCACTGTCCCTGGAGAATTCACGATCAATAAGGCTGTAATGGAGACTTCTCCTATGAACATCGTCAAGGTATACGATGGACAGCCAGTCAGCGGACAGATAGATCAGGCGGTTCCTGCAGGCACAGTTGTCAGCTACAGCGTTGACGGCGAGAACTGGACTGACGTTCCTCCATCAAGAACAGATGCAGGAATGGTGATGTACACCATAAGGCTTGAGAACCCTGACTATGAGACAGCATTTATCCCTTCAGTTATTTCCATAGCTAAGAGGAATGTCATCCTCAGATCCGGATCAGACAGCAAGGAATATGACGGCAATGCCCTGACAAACAGCGATGTCTCGGTAACCGGAGATGGCTTTGCAGAAGGTGAAGGCGCAGAGTTCAACGTTACAGGAACACAGACTGTCGTCGGAACCAGCGCAAATACATTTGAATACACTCTGAATGAGGGAACAAGCGAGCTTAACTACGACATCTCAACAGAATTCGGCAAGCTCGAAGTTACTTCCAGAGATGCACAGTTCGAGATCAATCTCAAAGTAAATGGCGGAGATTATCTGTATGACGGCAAGATGAAGATCGTCAGCGGTTTCGAGAGCCAGTACTTCACACTTAATGGCAACAAATACTATGTCGACGGCATGGAAGCTTATCTCGAAGCAACCGATGCCGGCGAGTACACCGTTATCGCAACCGGTGAGCCGCATGTATATGATGCAGCCGAGAACGAGGTCACTGACCAGTTCAAGGTCGGATCAATTGACGGCAAGCTGACTATCCGCAAGAGACAGATAACTCTAACATCAGCTTCGGCTAACCGTCCGTACAACGGATCACCTCTTATTAACGAAACAGTAACAGTCAGCGGAGATGATTTTGCACCTGAAGAGGGAGCATTCTTCAGCGTGACCGGAAAGCAGACAGCTGTCGGTTCAAGCGAGAATACTTTCGCTTACTTCCTGAACGAGGGAACGAAGGCTGCGAACTACGAGATCACTACTGTTCCTGGATCACTTACCGTTACTTCAAGACCGGATGATGCAAAGTATGAGATAACCGTCCGCGCAGCAGGCGGCGAATTCACATACGACGGAACCGAGCACGAAGTATCCGGCGTAATGAATTCCGGTGGTGAGGCAGCGGACGAAGACGGAGTGCTTACCTTCAAGGTGGACGGACATGATTACAGCGTAAGCGGCCTTACAGCTAAGGCAACAGGTGTAAATGCTGGCACCTACAGGGTAAATGTTACAGGAAGCCCTGTTGTAAGAGATGAAGAGGGTAATGACGTAACTTCTGAATTCGTTATCAATACTCTCAGCGGAGACCTTGTCATCGCTAAGAGAAGTGTGACACTGGCATCAGCAAGTGACAGCCACAGGTACAATGGCAAGCCGCTGATGAACGACAAAGTCACAGTAGGCGGTGATGGATTTGTCCGCGGTGAAGGCGCCGAGTACATCGTAACAGGCAGCCAGACACTTGCAGGCTCAAGTCCGAACAGATTCACATATGTGCTCAGCGATGGAACTCTGGCTGAGAACTACGACATCCAGACCGAATTCGGAACTCTCACAATTACAAACCGTGATGTCAAGTACGAGATCGAGGCGGTAGCTAAGAGCGGTTCGTTCGTATATGACGGTACAGAGAAATCAGTCAGCGGACTCGAAGCATATGAATTCGAAGTTGAGGGTTCAAAGTACACTCTCAGCAATGTCAATGCTGAGGTTACCGGTACTGCAGCCGGCAACTACACATCACTCATTACAGGAACACCTGTGGTCACAGATGCAGACGGCAACGACGTAACAGATCAGTTCGCGGTCAGCCTTGTTCCTGGCAAGCTCGAGATAACCAGAAGAGCTGTGATCCTGACATCTGCTGACGCAGAGAAGCAGTATGATGGCAAGCCGCTCACAAACAGCGAGGTAACCATCAGCGGCGACGGTTTTGTCGAGGGCGAGAATGTAGTAATCGAAGTTACCGGAAGCAGAACTCTTCCGGGCACATCGGAGAATACTTTCAATTACTATGCAGCAGGCGGAACTGACCTGAATAATTACGATGTTTCGAATGTACCTGGCAGACTTCTGGTCAGAGCCAGAGATGCAAAGTATGAGATCACAATGAGAGCTCCTGGTCAGAGAGTGCTCTA
The DNA here is from genome assembly GCA_017512145.1 of Mogibacterium sp. Lineage (GTDB taxonomy): Bacteria > Bacillota > Clostridia > Peptostreptococcales > Anaerovoracaceae > Crickella. Next base: position 36,597 of record JAFWHB010000008.1, read on the forward strand.
TGATGGCAAAGCCCATGAATATGAAGGTTTCGAGACGACCGAGTTCGAGATTGAAGGCAATAAGTTCACAGTATCCGGCATCACAGCAAGCTGCAGCGGAACTGATGCAGGCACATACACTGCAGAGGTTAGCGGCACAGCTGTCGTAACAGATTCAGACGGAAATGATGTCACAGGCCAGTTCATCGTGAACACAGAGGCAGGCGACATCGTGATCCTGCCAAGAGAAGTCGTTCTCACTTCGGGAACTGCTTCTAAAGAATATGACGGACAGGCACTTACCAATGATGAAGTGACAGTCTCAGGCGAAGGTTTCGCAGAGGGCGAAGGCGCTGCATTCACAGTAACTGGAACCCAGAAGACAGTAGGCTCCAGCGAGAACGTATTCACATACGAACTCAAGAGAAATACCAGCGCAGAGAATTATTCAATAACCACAGTACCTGGAACTCTGACCGTAACGAACAGAGATGCGAAGTACAGCATCACAGTCACCGCAAACAGCGGCAGCTTCAAGTACGACGGAGCTGAGAAGACTGTAGAAGGCCTCATCGAGGACACCTTCACTGTAGACGGCAATGTATACACAGTCAGCGGCCTGACAGCAGCTGGTACCGGAACACATGCCGGAACATATCCTGTTAACATCACTGGTACAGCAGTAGTAACAGACGCAGACGGCAATGATGTAACAGATCAGTTCGCGGTAACACCTGTCAATGGAACTCTTGAGATCACCAAGAGGAATGTAATCCTCACATCAGCAAGCGCTGAGAAGGTTTACGACGGAGCTGCACTTGTTAACAACGAGGTAACAGTAGGCGGCGATGGCTTCGCTGAGGGCGAGGGCGCAACCTACAATGTCAGCGGTAAGAGAACTATCGTAGGATTTATCGCAAATCTCTTCAGCTACATCCTGAATGACGGTACAGAGGCAGGAGACTACAACATTTCAGTAATACCTGGACAGCTGAACATCTTCGGAAGACCTGAAGCTGAGAAGTACGAAGTAAGTGTTGCTGCAAACAGCGGCACATTCGTATACGACGGTGAAGACCATACTGTCAGCGGACTTGCAGGCGAAGAGGAAGGCAAGCTCACAGTAGCAGCAGGTGGCAATACATACACGATCAGCGGCCTCACAGCATCAGCAACACTCAGAGATGCAGGCAGCGCATCCGTAGTAGTTGAGGGCAAGCCGGTAGTTACAGACTCTGAAGGCAACGATGTAACAAGCGAGTTCAGGATCAAGCCTGTAAACGGAACCATCGAAGTCCAGAAGAGAAATGTCATCCTCACATCTGCATCAGAATCCAAGGAGTATGATGGCGAGGCACTGACTAATGACGAGGTTACAGTCTCCGGCGACGGATTCGTTGAAGGTGAGGGAGCAAGCTATGAAGTAACAGGATTACAGAAGCTGGTCGGATCAAGCGAGAACAGCTTCACCTACAAGCTGGATGCAGGAACTAAGGCAGATAACTACAGCGTATCTGTAGTACCTGGAACCCTGACAGTCACTAACAGAGACGCCAAGTACGAGATAACTGTCGAGGCTAAGAGCGGCAGCTACAAGTACAGCGGTGCAGAGAAGTCAGTAGAAGGCTTCAAGGAAGAGACCTTCGAGATCGAGGGCAACACATACACAGTCAGTGGCCTTACAGCTAGTGCTGCTGCAACAGACGCAGGAACATATCCTGTAAACGTCACAGGTACTGCAGTCGTTACAGATGCAGCTGGCAACGATGTTACAGACCAGTTCGCAGTAACACCTGTGAACGGCACACTCGAGATCACTAAGAGATATGTAGAGCTCACTTCAGCATCTGCTAACAAGCAGTACGACGGCAAGAGCCTGACAGCACAGGAAGTAACAGTCTCAAGAGACGGCTTCGCAGAAGGCGAGGGTGCTGAATTCACAGTCACAGGCAGCCAGACACTGGTTGGATCGAGCGACAACAGCTTCAGCTATAGCCTGACCGCAGTAACTAAGGCAGATAACTACATAATCAAGACAGTCCCTGGAAGACTTACAGTATCTGACAGAGAGGCTAAGTACGAGATCACACTCAAGCCTAAGAGTGATGCAGTAGTCTACGACGGACAGAAGCACGTAGTCGAGGGCTTCGAGTCTACCGAGTTCACCTTCGACGGAGTGACATACTCAGTCACAGGTATCAATTCAAGAGCTGCCGGAATGAACGCAGGTGAGCATCCTGTAGTCATCGAGGGCGGAGCAGTTATCCTTGATGCAGACGGAAATGATGTAACTACTCAGTTCATCACCAACATCGCACCTGCAAGTCTGACTATCAGCAAGAGATCAGTAACCCTGACATCCGGAACATCCGCTAAGGAATACGACGGACAGGCACTGACTAACGATGAAGTGACAGTCACAGGCGATGGCTTCGCAGAGGGCGAAGGCGCTGCATTCACAGTAACCGGAACTCAGAAGACAGTCGGCTCCAGTGAGAACGCATTCACATATGAGCTGAAGCGTGGCACATCAGCTGACAACTACAACATCACAACAGTTCCTGGAACTCTGACCGTAACGAACAGAGATGCCAAGTACAGCATCACAGTCACCGCAAACAGCGGCAGCTTCAAGTACGACGGAGCTGAGAAGACTGTAGAAGGACTCGTTGCTGATACCTTCGAGGTAGAGGGCAACACTTATACAGTCAGTGGCCTGACAGCAGCTGGTACCGGAACACATGCAGGAACATATCCAGTTAACATCACCGGTACTGCAGTCGTAACAGACGCTGACGGCAGTGATGTAACAGACCAGTTTGCAGTAACACCTGTAAATGGAACTCTTGAGATCACCAAGAGGAATGTCATCCTCACATCAGCAAGCGCTGAAAAGATCTATGACGGACAGCCACTGACGAATGCAGAAGTCGCAGTAACAGGCGACGGCTTCGCTGAGGGCGAAGGCGCAACCTACGCTGTCAGCGGCAAGAGAACGATCGTAGGCTTCATCGCAAATCTCTTCAGCTACATCCTGAATGATGGAACTAATGAAGGAGACTACAACATCACAGTAGTACCTGGACAGCTGAACATCTTCGGAAGACCTGAAGCTGAGAAGTATGAAGTAAGCGTTGCTGCAAACAGCGGCTCCTTCATGTACGACGGCGAAGCCCACGAGGTAAGCGGCCTTGTTGGCGAAGAGGAAGGCAAGCTCACAGTAGCAGTCGGAGGCAATACTTATACGATCAGCGGCCTGACAGCATCAGCATCCCTCAGAGATGCAGGAACGGCTGCAGTCGCAGTCGAAGGCCAGCCTTCAGTAACAGACGCAGATGGCAACGATGTAACATCCGAGTTCAGGATCAAGCCTGTAAACGGAACCATCGAAGTCCAGAAGAGAAATGTCATCCTCACATCTGCATCAGACTCCAAGCAGTATGACGGCGAGGCACTGACAAATAACGAAGTAACAGTAACAGGCGACGGATTCGTTGAAGGTGAGGGCGCAAGCTACGAAGTAACAGGCTCACAGAAGCTGGTCGGCTCAAGCGAGAACAGCTTCACCTACAACCTGAACGCAGGAACCAAGGCAGACAACTACAGTGTATCTGTAGTACCTGGAACCCTGACAGTCACTAACAGAGACGCCAAGTACGAGGTATCAGTCGAGGCTAAGAGCGGCAGCTACAAGTACAGCGGCGAAGAGAGAACTGCAGCAGGATTCAAGGGCGGCAAGGTTCTTGAAGACGGAACATTTACTGTAGATGTCACGGCTGATGGCAACACATACACAGTCAGCGGCCTGACAGCAAGTGCAACCGCAACTGATGCAGGCACATATTCTGTCAACGTCACAGGTATTGCAGTCGTAACAGACGCTGCAGGCAATGATGTTACAGAGCAGTTCGCAGTAACACCTGTGAACGGAACACTCGAGATCGGCAAGAGATATGTCGAGCTGACATCTGCTAATGCTAACAAGCAGTACGACGGCAAGAGCCTGACAGCTCAGGAAGTAACCGTTTCAAGAGACGGTTTCGCAGAGGGCGAAGGTGCAGAATATGCAGTCACAGGCAGCCAGACACTGGTCGGCTCTAGCGACAACACATTCAGCTACAGCCTCAAAGAAGGCACCAAGGCAGATAACTACATAATCAAGACAGTTCCTGGAAGACTTACAGTATCTGACAGAGAGGCCAAGTTCGAGATCACACTCAGACCTAAGAGCGGCGCGGCCACATATGACGGACAGAAGCATGTTGTAGAAGGCTTCGAGGAGACCGAATTCACATTCGACGGAGTGACCTACACAGTCACAGGCATCAATGCAAGAGCAGCCGGAACTAGTGCAGGAGAGCATCCGGTCGTAATCGAAGGCGGAGCAGTTATCCTTGACGCAGATGGCAATGATGTAACTACCCAGTTCATCACTAACATCGCACCTGCAAGTCTGACGATCGGCAAGAGATCAGTCACCCTGACATCCGGCACATCCGCTAAGGAATATGACGGACAGGCACTGACAAACGATGTAGTTACAGTCACAGGCGATGGCTTCGCAGAGGGCGAGGGCGCTGCATTCAAGGTAACAGGAACCCAGAAGACAGTAGGCTCAAGCGAGAACACATTCACATATGAGCTGAAGCGTGGCACATCGGCAGACAACTACAACATCACCACAGTTCCTGGAACTCTGACCGTAACGAACAGAGATGCGAAGTACAGCATCACAGTGAACGCGAACAGCGGCAGCTTCAAGTACGACGGAACTGAGAAGAATGTAGAAGGCCTCATCGAGGACACCTTCACTGTAGACGGCAATGTATACACAGTAAGCGGCCTGACAGCACAGGCAGCAGCAGTACATGCAGGAACATATCCTGTTAACATTACCGGAATCGCAGTCGTAACAGACGCAGATGGCAATGATGTAACAGATCAGTTCGCTGTAACACCTGTTAACGGAACTCTCGAGATCACTAAGAGGAACGTCATCCTGACATCTGCAAATGCAGAGAAGGTATACGACGGAACAGCTCTCAGAAATGATGAGATCACAGTTACAGGCGATGGCTTCGCAGAAGGCCAGGGAGCTGAATACAAGGTAACAGGCACAAGGACCATCAGAGGAGCGAGCGAGAACAGCTTCACATATGCTCTGACAGAAGGAACTTTGGCAGCAGATTACGACATCCGCACCATCTTCGGAATGCTGACAATTAGCGGCAGACCGGAAGATGCCAAGTATGAAGTAAGCGTTGCAGCTGCAAGCGGATCATTCAAATATGACGGCGCAGAGCATGCGGTATCCGGCCTCGTACTGGCAGACGGAACAGCATTCGCAGACGGTGAGGCAGTAACATTCACTGCAGGCGGCAACGAGTACACACTGAGTGGACTCCGCGCAGGAGCTTCGGCAGTAGCTGCAGGCGAATACAAAGTAGCTGTAACCGGAACCCCTATAGTCAGGGATGCTGATGGCAATGATGTAACCGAAGAATTCATCATCAGCATGTCAGCCGGCCAGATGAACATCGTCAAGAGAGACGTAGTCCTGACATCAGCAGATGCTGTCAAAGAGTACGACGGCAAGCCGCTGACAAATGGCGAAGTTACAGTCTCCGGAGATGCATTTGCCGAGGGCGAAGGCGCTGAATTCACTGTAACAGGTACACAGACGGTCGCAGGAACAAGCGAGAACACATTCGTCTACAGCCTGACCAGCGGAACTTCAGCAAATAACTACAACATAATTACAAGATTCGGAAGTCTGAACGTAACTAACAGAAACGCCAAGTACAGCGTAACCATGAGAGCTAACAGCGGCTCGTTCAAGTATGACGGAACCGCAAAGACCGTAGAGGGCTTCGAAGGAGACAGAGTCCTTGAGGATGGCTCACATGTAAGAGACTTCAGCGTTGAAGGCAATATCTACACAGTAAGCGGCCTCACAGCTTCAGGTTCTGCCCTCCATGCGGGCAGCCACAGCGTAGCCGTGACTGGAAGTCCAGTGGTAAGAGACGCTGATGGCAATGATGTAACAGAGCAGTTCAGCGTTTTGACAGAGAACGGAACACTGGATATCTCAAAGAGATCAGTCATTCTGAGCTCTGCAGGCGGCTCCGCTATGTACACAGGCGATCCGCTGACTGCAGCAGACATCACAGTCTCAGGAGATGGCTTCGCTGAGGGCGAAGGCGCTGTCTACACTGTAAGCGGCAGCCAGACCATACCGGGCTCAAGCGAGAACAAATTCACATACATTCTCGCAGGCGGAACTTTGGCAGAAGACTACGATATCTCCACTGAATTCGGAACACTTACGATCCTCGGAAGAGGCGACGCTAAGTACGAGATCACAGCTTATGCTGCAGGCGGAAGCGCTGTCTATGACGGCGAAGAGCACACTGCAGGTGGATTTGTCTCACCGGACGGTGAAGTCATCGAGAACGGTAAGCCTCTTACATACAAGCTGAAGGGCAAGACATACACGGTCGAGGGACTGAATGCTGTGGCAGCAGGAACTAACGCAGGCAGCTATCAGGTAAATGTTACAGGATCACCTCTCGTAAGAGACGCTGACGGCAATGATGTTTCGTCAGAGTTCCTGGTACACACTGTAAACAGCAGCCTCGAGATCGCTAAGAGAAGCGTGACTCTGACCTCAGCTGACGGCAGCCAGAGCTACAACGGCAGCCCGCTGACCAATGACAAAGTCACAGTAGGCGGCGACGGATTTGTCCGCGGAGAGGGCGCCGAGTTCACAGTAACAGGCAGCCAGACCGTAGCAGGCTCAAGCCCGAACAGCTTCACATATGCACTGAATGAGGGCACTTTGGCAGAGAACTACGACATCCTGACGGAGCTTGGAACTCTCACGGTAACCGACCGTGACGTCAAGTACGAGATCGAGGCTGAGGCAGCAAGCGGCAGCTATCTCTACGACGGCAAAGTGAAGTCGGCTGATGGCATAGTCAAGACCACATTCGATGTAGAGGGACATACATATACTCTCAGCGGCATCAGCTCAGCTGTAACAGCACAGGATGCCGGCATCTACAACAATGTAATAACCGGAGAGCCTATCGTAACAGACGAGGCGGGCAATGACGTTACCGCACAGTTCGCGGTAAGCCTCGTACCTGGCAAGCTCGAGATAACCAAGAGAACAGTCACCCTCACATCTGCGGATGCTGAGAAGCAGTACGACGGCACACCACTCACTAACACCGAAGTAGCTGTAAGCGGCGACGGATTTGCTGAGGGCGAAAGCGCAGTCTACAGAGTGACAGGTTCACAGCTCATAACAGGACGCTCAGGTAATGAGTTCGAGTATGTACTTGCTACAGGCACCAAAGCAGGCAACTACGAGATCTCGAAGGTTATTGGCACACTGCTCGTAAGAGACAGAGATGCAAAGTATGAGATTACACTGAGAGCTCCTGGCCAGAGAGCAGTCTACGACGGAGCGGCCCATGAATATGAAGGCTTCGAGACGACAGAGTTCGAGATCGAAGGCAATAAGTACACAGTATCCGGCGTCACAGTAAGCTGCAGCGGAACAGACGCAGGCACATACACTGCAAAGATCGAAGGCTCAGCTGTTGTAACAGATGCAGACGGAAATGATGTAACAGGCCAGTTCATCGTGAACACAGATGCAGGCGAAATCGTGATCCTGCCAAGAGAAGTCGTTCTCACATCCGGAACATCTGCTAAGGAATACGACGGCGAGGCACTGACAAATGATGCAGTCACAGTCTCAGGCGATGGATTCATCGAAGGAGAAGGCGCATCGTTCACAGTAACAGGCAGCCAGAAGACAGTCGGCTCCAGCGCTAACAGCTTCACATATGAGCTGAATGACGGAACCAAGGCAGGCAACTACCGCATCAGCGAAGTACCTGGCACCCTGACAATCACTAACAGGGATGCGAAGTACAGCATCACAGTGAATGCAAACAGCGGCAGCTTCAAGTATGACGGAACTGAGAAGACTGTAGAAGGACTTATCAGAGACACCTTCGAGGTCGACGGCAACACTTACACAGTCAGCGGCCTGACAGCAGCAGGTACCGGAACACATGCGGGAACATATCCTGTAAGCATCAACGGAACAGCAGTCGTAACTGACGCAGATGGCAATGATGTAACAGATCAGTTCGCAGTAACACCAGTAAGCGGTACTCTTGAGATAACAAAGAGGAACGTCATCCTCACATCTGCAAGTGCTGAGAAGGTATACGATGGAACAGCACTTGTAAGCAATGAAGTAACAGTTACAGGCGACGGCTTCGCTGAAGGCGAAGGCGCAACCTACAACGTCAGCGGCAAGAGAACTATCGTAGGCTTCATCGCAAATCTCTTCAGCTACATCCTGAATGACGGTACAGAGGCAGGCGACTACAACATCTCAGTAGTACCTGGTCAGCTGAACATCTTCGGAAGACCTGAGGCTGAGAGATACGAAGTAAGCGTAGCAGCTAACAGCGGCACCTTCATGTACGACGGCGAAGCCCACGAGGTCAGCGGCCTTGTAGGCGAAGAGGAAGGCAAGATCACAGCCAGAGTCGGCGGCAATGCTTACACGATCAGCGGACTCACAGCATCAGCAACACTGAGAGATGCTGGAAAAGCTGCAGTAACGATCGAAGGCAAGCCAGTCGTAACCGACGCTGAAGGCAACGATGTAACTAACGAGTTCAGGATCAAGCCTGTAAACGGAACCATCGAAGTCACCAGAAGGTCAGTAGTTATGACCTCCGCATCAGACTCCAAGCAGTATGACGGCGAGGCACTGACTAATGACGAAGTGACAGTAACAGGCGATGGATTCGCAGAGGGCGAGGGTGCAAGCTACAGCGTAACAGGATTACAGAAGCTGGTCGGATCAAGCGAGAACAGCTTCACCTACAAGCTGGATGCAGGAACCAAGGCAGATAACTACAGCGTATCTGTAGTACCTGGAACCCTGACAGTAACTAACAGAGATGCCAAGTACGAAGTAACTGTTGAAGCTAAGAGTGGATCATACAAGTACAGCGGTGCAGAGAAGTCAGTAGAAGGCTTCAAGGAAGAGACTTTCGAGGTCGAAGGCAACACATACACAGTCAGCGGCCTGACAGCAAGTGCTGCAGCAACAGACGCCGGTACATATCCGGTCAACGTTGTCGGCACAGCTAAGGTCACAGACGCAGCTGGCAATGATGTGACAGACCAGTTCGCAGTAACTCCTGTGAACGGAACACTCGAGATCACCAGAAGATACATCGAGCTGACATCTGCTAATGCTAACAAGCAGTACGACGGCAAGAGCCTGACTGCACAGGAAGTCACAGTCTCAAGAGACGGCTTCGCTGAAGGCGAGGGTGCTGACTTCACTGTAACAGGCAGCCAGACACTGGTTGGTTCAAGTGACAACACATTCAGCTACAGCCTCAGGGAAGGCACCAAGGCTGAGAACTACATCATCAAGACAGTTCCTGGCAAACTTACAGTATCCGACAGAGCGGCCAAGTACGAGATCACACTCAGGCCAAGCAGCGATGCAGTAGTTTACGACGGACAGAAGCATGTAGTTGAGGGCTTCGAGGAGACCGAGTTCACATTCGATGGAGTGACATACACAGTCACAGGCATCAATGCAAGAGCAGCCGGAATGAACGCTGGTGAGCATCCTGTAGTAATCGAAGGCGGAGCAGTTATCCTCGACGCAGACGGCAATGATGTGACGACACAGTTCATCACACATATCGCTCCTGCAAGCCTCACGATCAGCAAGAGAGCGGTCACCCTGACATCCGGAACATCCGCTAAGGAGTATGACGGACAGGCACTGACGAATGCTGAAGTAACAGTCTCAGGTGAAGGCTTCGCAGAGGGCGAGGGCGCTGAATTCAAGGTAACAGGAACCCAGAAGACAGTAGGATCCAGCGAGAACGTATTCACATACGAGCTGAAACGCGGAACATCGGCAGATAACTACAACATCACTACAGTACCTGGAACTCTGACCGTAACAAACAGAGATGCCAAGTACAGCATCACAGTTACTGCAAACAGCGGCAGCTTCAAGTACGACGGAACTGAGAAGGCGGTAGAAGGCCTCACCGAAGAAACCTTCGAGGTAGAGGGTAACACTTATACCGTAAGCGGCCTGACAGCACAGGCAGCAGCAGTACATGCCGGAACATATCCTGTCAACATCATAGGAACAGCAGTTGTCAGGGATGATGCAGGTAACGATGTATCTGATCAGTTCGCAGTGACACCTGTAAATGGCACACTTGAGATCACCAGGAGAACGGCAGTATTCACATCAGCAGATGCTGAGAAGGAATATGACGGACAGCCACTGACTAATAATGAAGTCGCAGTTACAGGTGATGGCTTCGCTGAAGGCGAGGGCGCTGAATTCACAGTGACAGGCAGCAGAGTGCTTGCAGGTGAATCAGAGAATTCATTCACATACGCACTCACTGAAGGCACTTTGGCAGCTGACTACGATATATCAGTAGTACCTGGCAAGCTCACTGTTAATAACAGAAGCAAGAAGTTCGAGATATCCCTCAAGCCTGTACCGGGTGCAGCACTTTATGACGGAGCAGAGCACAGGACCGAAGGATTCGAGAAGAGCGAGTTCACATTCGGTGGAGTGACATACACTGTATCCGGCCTGAGTGCATCAGCTTCCGGAACAGATGCAGGCAGATATCCGGTCAATGTAACCGGCAAGGCTGCAGTCACAGATCCTGACGGCAATGATGTAACAGATCAGTTCAGCATCAGCGTCATGCCGGCAGAGCTCGTGATCAATCCGAGAACAGTCATCATGACATCCGCATCGGCAACCGGAGAGTACAATGGTGAAGAGCTCAGAAGCGAGGAAGTAACGGTAACAGGCGACGGATTTGCAGAGGGCGAAGGCGCAGAGTACACATTCACCGGAGCACAGACACTGGTCGGAATCTCAGAGAACACCTTCGAGTATGCTTTGACCGAAGGAACAAAGGCTGAGAACTACGTCATCACGACAGCCTGTGGAACACTGAACGTCACAGGACGTGAAACCGCATACAGCGTGACAGTCCGTGCAAACAGCGGCACCTTCAAGTATGACGGTGCAGAGAAGGCAGTCGACGGATTCGTTACATCAACATTCGATGTAGATGGCAACACATACACAGTAAGCGGCCTGACAGCACATGCAGCCGCAGTACATGCAGGCAAATATCCGGTCAACATCATAGGAACTGCAGTCGTAAGAGATGCAGCGGGCAATGATGTATCTGATCAGTTCAGGGTAGAGACAGTACCTGGAACACTTGAGATCACACGCAGAGCTGTCACCATTACTTCCGGCTCAGCTGAGAAGGCATACGACGGCGGCGCGATCACATCAGATGAGATCAGCGTAGGCGGCGACGGATTCGCAGAGGGCGAAGGTGCTGCATACGAGTTCTCAGGATCAAGGATCATCCCTGGAAGCAGCGAGAATGCATTCACATACACGCTGAACGAGGGAACTTTGGCATCTGATTACGATATCCGCACCGAGTACGGAATGCTCGCTATCACCAAACTGTCAGAGGATGCCCGCTACGAGATCGCAGTCAGCGCAAGAGGCGGCAGCTTCAAGTACGATGGTGAAGAGCACAGCGCAGGCGGCCTGATCTCCAGATCAGCAGGCAGGAAGGCTGCAAATAGTGAGACTAATGAAGATTCCGAGCTCAAAGTCGTTATCAACGGACACACATACACAGTGACCGGACTTGAGGCATCAAGAACTGAGACGAACGCCGGCAGCTACAAGGTCAACGTGACCGGCACACCAGTGGTACTCGACTCTAACGGTAACGATGTGACAGATCAGTTCGTGATCAGATCGGAATCCGCAGTTCTGAACATTGCAAAGCGTGAGATCACTCTGACTTCAGGTTCATCGACTCATGCATACAACGGCAAGCCACTGACCAACGGCAACGTAGAGGTCAGCGGAGACGGATTTGCTGAAGGCGAGGGCGCATCCTATGATGTGACCGGAACCAGAACAGTCGTAGGAACCAGCAGCAACGATTTCACATACAGTCTGAATGATGGAACAAGTGCTGACAACTACACGATCAGCACAGTCTTCGGACAGCTGAATGTAACCGGAAGAGATGCTAAGTATCTGCTCACGATGACACCTCAGAGCGGCTCATACCTGTATGACGGAGATGAGAAGAGAGTATCCGGATTCATCAGTACACATGCTGTCATAGAAGGCAACAGATACGAGGTCAGCGGCCTTACAGCATCTGCTGAGGGAACTTCAGCAGGCAAGTATAAAGTCAAAGTATCCGGCACACCGGTAGTAACTGACGCTGCTGGAAATGATGTAAGCGATCAGTTCGCAGTAGAGGTAGAGCCTGCAACACTCGAGATCAGACCGAGACAAATCGTGCTGAGAAGCCCTGATGTCTCAAAGGAATACGATGGAACACCTCTCACAGGTGAAGAAGTCACAGTAGAGGGCGACGGATTCGCAGGAGACGACGGAGTTGCTTTGTCGAATCATTCAAGCAGGACTATCGTAGGTGTCACACAGAATTCATTCGACTGGACATTCAACGAAGGCACTGATGCAGGCAACTACGATGTAAGCACAGTATTCGGATACATCAGCATCACCGGACGTGACCGCAAGTACGAGGTCAAGCTTGTTGCTAACAGCGACGCTGTAGAATACGACGGCAATGAGCATACAGTAACCGGATTTGCAGAGACCGAATTCGTTATTGAGAATAATGAATTCAATGTAACAGGTATAGAGTCATCAGCTACTGGTACGGAGCCTGGAGTATACGGAACTGTACTTGAAGGCGATGCGGTTGTCTCGGATGCTGATGGCCACGATGTGACCGAAGAGTTCGCGGTATCATATGTAAGCGGAGCACTCACGATCACAGAGAAGCCTCAGGCAGCTGAAGAGGCTCCTGGAGCACCGGCAGCAACCGGCGGAGACGATGAAGACGGCGGCGATAACGGCGGAGGCGGACAGCCTGCAGATACAGGCGCAGCAGGCGAGACCGGAGCTGCAGAACAGGCAGAGGCAGGAACCGCATCCGTTGAGGATACCGGCATACCGTATGCTAACGCACCGTCAGGCTACTGGGCTCTCCTGAACCTGATCATGGCAGTCCTGTCAGTTGTCCTTGCACTGATCAACGGCATCAGATGGCTGGTAAGCAGGAAGAAAGACGATGAGGATTAAGAATCCCAGACTGCTAGTGCAGATGCAGAAGAAGAATCAGATTCGAAGAAGCACAGAGGATCTGCAGTGATCGCAGCGATAGTACTCGCGATAGTATCAGTGGTAGCATTCTTCCTCACAGAGGATATGAGCAATACCATGGCATACTTCGATAAGTACACGATACTGATGGCTGTACTTCTCATCGGAACCCTTATAACCAACCTGCTTGGCAAGAAGAAATCCGATGATTCTGAGGATTCTTCAGATGAATAGAGACGGATAAGAAACTGAATAATTAAAAACGCCGGAGCACTTTCTAACTGAGTGCTCCGGCGTCTTTATCAAATGGATGAGATCTTCTCTTACGTACTCGGATATTATTTGACCATAGTCTTCCTGATCATTCTCCTGCGTGCATTCTCGATGTCCGTTACCACCTCGTATGTCGAGAGAACAGCCTTTGCCCAGTTCATGCGGCTGTTGTATGCCATTCCCGTGAGGACGCCGCCCAGTGCAAAGAATCCGACAGAATATATCAAGACGTTGGAGGTCCCGAACACTGTAGCCAGAACACCAATCACTGCCAGCATGTAGAATGCGACAGCCAGCTGCTCATAGAAGTTGGCAGCTTCGCTTGATTTGCTGGCCCTGCCGCTGTATCCCTTGATCGAATTGCTATTCTCGCAATAATTGAAGAAATAGCCGGCCATCGATGCATCTGTCGGATCAAACGGTCCAAGATTCTTATCTTTGAACAGCTTCTCTGCCATCTTTATTACACCTTCGCGCTGATACTTGTTTGACAGAACACCTTTCTTCAGCACTTCGTCATCTGCCTGAACCATGTCTGACAGACATCTCGTTACTATCTTCGACTTCACATTCTTGAAAAGAAGACGCTGAAAACCCTGCAAAATGCTGCCAATGACAAAACACAGCAGGATTATTACGACTACTTTCTCAAAATCCTCTTCGACGCCAAGACGGACATAGAGAAGGCCTGGTGCGTATTCATTAATCAGTGGCGATGATCCGTACAGGATTATTCCGCCGGAGAGGATAACGTTAAAGAATCCTATAAGACTTAGTTTATCAATAATACCTGATGTGATTTTGTCCATATAAATGCTCCTGTTTGTTGTTAAGTATATTAATAATTATACTTATCATCTGTGCAGCTTCAACCCGCAAATGACGCGGCTTTTCTCTTGCTCTCGCAGAGAACGCCCACAAATTTAAGATATGGAAAAAGAAAAGCAGTGCAAAAATCTCTTTTATGGTACAATAGGTTCAATGTATATAACATGCATCTGCCTAACAGGTAGAACATTTTTCGATAAAGTCCTAATCATAAGAGAGGAATAATATGGCAAGTAAAACAAAAAAAGAAAAAACAACAAAAACATCAAAGTCAGAAAAAACTGTAAAAAAAGAGAAACCTGTTAAAACTGAGAATCCTGCTGTTCAGGCACCTGCAGCACCTTCGCCTGCAGAAGAGGCTCTTCCTCAGCCTAGAAGAAGCATTGCTTTCATAGGCTCGGAGTGCTACCCGTTCATAAAGACCGGCGGCCTTGGCGATGTAATGTATGCTCTTCCTAAGGCACTTGCTGCCCTGAATTGCGATGTCAAGGTTATCATTCCGCGTTATCACTGCATTCCGTGGGAATACCAGCAGAAGATGGTCTATCGCGGCTCATTCAACATGGATCTGTGTGCGGACGGCACTTCATATTATGTAGGAATCATGGAATATGTATGGGATGGAGTAGTATATGACTTCATCGATAACGATGATTTCTTCACCAGCGGTAATCCGTATGTAAATCTCGTCGACGATATCCCTAAGTACTGCTACTTCTGCAAGGCAGCCCTGGCAGCACTTAACTATATGGACTGGATACCGGACGTCATTCACTGCCATGACTGGCAGGCAAGCCTTGTTCCGGTACTTCTGCGTACACAGTTCGCGAATACTGCGATTAAGGATGCCAAGACGATCCTGACCATTCATAACCTCAGATTCCAGGGTGTATACAATATACCTACACTGCGTTACTGGACCAATCTGCCTGAGTACATCTTCAACAAGGATGTATTCAAGACAGGCTATGAAGATGCAAACATGCTCAAGGGCGGCCTGACTTATGCAGACATCATCACGACCGTAAGCAACACTTACGCCGGCGAGATCGAGACTCCGTTCTTCGGTGAGAATCTGGATGCTCACATTCGTTACCACTCAGGCAAACTGCGCGGCATCGTAAACGGGATCGATACAGTTCAGTGGGATCCTGCAAATGATGCAAGACTGGCAGCTCAGTATGATATCACAAATGTACTCAGCCAGAAGAGGGATAACAAGCGTGCCCTTCAGCAGGAGCTAGGCCTGGAAGTAGATGACGGCAAATTCGTGATCGGTCTTATTTCCCGTCTTACAGATCAGAAGGGACTTGATCTGGTGAATGCGATACTGCCTTCACTTATCGATGGTAATACTCAGGTCGTCGTGCTGGGAACAGGCGATGTCCGCTACGAGGATTCGTTCCGCTGGTTCGAGAATGACTTCAAGGGCAGCGTATGCTCATGCATCATGTATGATGAAGGCAGAGCTCACAGAATCTATGCCGGAGCAGATGCACTGCTGGTACCTTCTCTGTTCGAACCATGCGGTCTGACACAGCTTATTGCAATGCGCTACGGAACTGTTCCGGTAGTGCGTGAGACCGGAGGACTCAAAGATACAGTAGAACCATATAATCAGTTCACACATGAAGGAAATGGCTTTACCTTCGACAGATACGAGGCAGGTCTTCTCTATGATGCAGTGAATCGTGCAAAGACTGTGTTCTTTACCGACCGCTGGCACTGGGATGAAATGGTGCAGAGAGACATGGCCAAGGATGTATCCTGGGAATCCTCAGCTAAGCAGTACAGGCAGCTGTATCTTGAACTTAAGCCATGATGTCATAATCATATTTCTTAATAAAGCACAACATAGTCGGAGCCTTAATCGGCTTCGACTTTTCTTTTTATGATAATATATAAGCAGCTATTTAAGGAGGTAAAGCCATGGGTATCCCCGCTGAATACGGACTCAGAATCGGCAAGATGCCGGCAGGCAGGCTCAATCAGATAACGGATGTGCCCGGAGTCTCTGTGTCACATGTCACCCTAAGGCAGGGCAGAATCCAGACCGGAGTAACTGCAGTGCGTCCGCATCAGGGCAACTGTTTCAGAGAGAAATGCCCGGCAGCAGTCCATGTGATCAATGGCTTTGGCAAGAGCACCGGTCTTGTGCAGGTGCAGGAGCTTGGAACGATCGAGACACCGCTGCTGCTGACTAATACCTTCTCCGTCGGCACGGCATCTACGGCTCTTATCCGCCATATGCTCGAGGAGAATCCGGACATCGGTACAACGACAGGCTCTGTGAATCCTGTCGTATTCGAGTGTAACGACGGCAAACTGAGCGACATCCGAGGCATGCATGTCACGGAAGATCATGCAAAGCTTGCTCTGGAGAGATCGCGGAATGCGGAGCCATCCTTCGAAGAGGGTGCGGTTGGTGCTGGTACAGGCATGGTCTGTTATGGACTCAAAGGAGGTATCGGTTCGGCTTCACGCCTGATAGGCATAGGCGGCATAACATACACCCTTGGCGTCATGGTGCTGACAAACTTTGGCAAGGTCCATGAGCTGGTCATCGATGGTGAACATACTGGGGAGAGAATCAAGGAGAAGTGCGAAGATAAATACAGAGAGGAGCCTGACCGCGGGTCTATAATAGTACTGATCGCAACCGATCTGCCTCTCACAGCGAGGCAGCTTGGCCGCATTTCAAGGCGCGCGCAGAACGGCATAGCGAGGACCGGCTCGATAACAGCGACCGGAAGCGGCGAGATCGTGCTCAGCTTCTCGACTGCGAACAGGATCAGCCATTATCCTGATGCAGATATCTGCGGAGCGGAATATCTGCACGAAGAGAGACTGGACACTGTCTTCGCTGCAGTATGTGAAGCCGTTGAGGAGAGCATCATCAGCTCTCTTCTCCATGCGGAAGTTGATGAGGCACTGACCGGTAAGATCCTGAGCCTCAAAGAATTACTGGGAGATACAAATGAGAAGAATAATTCTATTCATGCTGCTGGCAACGTTGATCCTGAGCGGATGCAGTGGTGCTAAGGAAGCAGAACCGACAGAAAAACCGACAGAAGAACAGGGGCAGGAGATGAGTATACCAATTGAAACAGTGAAGACTGACTCTTTCGAGATGGATTATTTCAAATTCGGGTCGGGTGACAAAGTGCTCGTGATCCTTCCGGGACTGAGCGTGCAGAGCGTAATGCCCTCGGCTCAAGCCGTAGCTGATTCCTACAGCATGTTCGAAGATGATTACACTGTATATCTCTTCGACCGCCGCAAGAATCCGCCGGAGACCTATTCGGTGTACGATATGGCGCGGGATACTGCAGCAGCATTCGAAGAGCTGGGGCTTGCCAAAGCCGATATCTTCGGTGCTTCTCAGGGCGGCATGATGGCCATGGTCATTGCCATAGAGCATCCTGAGCTTGTGAACAAGCTGATTCTCGGATCCACTGCAGCAAGTATATCTGACAAGGGCTATGAGACCATTGACAAGTGGGTGCAGCTCGCTAAGGCAGGAGATGCAGAGGGGCTGTATCTTGGATTTGGCCAGATGATATATCCCGAGGAGACCTTCGAGCAGTACAGGGACACCCTGATTTCAGTGGCTAAGACGGTAACAGACGAGGAGCTCGCGCACTTTGTCATCAACGCTCAGGGAATCAAGGGCTTTGATGTGCTGGACGATCTTGACAGGATCGAGTGTCCGGTCCTGCTGCTCGGCTCGGAGGACGATAATGTTCTCGGCGCTGAGGCGTCAGAGCAGATCGCTGAGAGGCTCGAGAGTCATGAGGGCTTTGAGATGCATATGTATAACGGTTACGGCCATGCGGCCTATGATCTGGCACCAGATTACAAGGAGCGCATGTATAACTTCCTTACAAAGTAGTTTGAATACAGGAGGCTAATCGTGAAAGAAATCAATTCAATTCAGGCGTTCAAGCTCACGTCGCCTAATCCTCTTGTGCTGGTTTGCACAGAGAAGGAAGACGGGAGCACCAATATAGCACCGGTATCTTTGATGGATCTAAGCCTTCACTCTTCGCATGGAATGGCTATTCCGTAATAGCCCCAGCCGAAGAAGGTAAATAAAGTAAGTTATAGTATCAAGAGGAGGAGAAATGTCCTGCACAACAGTTTTACTAGGCAAGAAAGCAACTAACGACGGTTCAACAATGGTCGCAAGAACCGATGATGGCCATTTTGATGTCAAGAAAATGGTCGTCGTGAACCCTGAAGACCAGCCAAGAAAGTACAAGAGCGCTATTGGTCATCTGGAGATAGAGCTTCCGGATGATCCGATGAGATATACATCATGTCCGAGCGTTGACCTCAAGGACGGTATCTGGGCAGCAACAGGTATCAATGAGGCAAATGTCGGCATGACAGCAACTGAGACCATCACGACCAATCCGAGAGTTCTGGCCGCAGATCCGCTGGTCAAATACATAGAGGCGAAGAAGCCTGAAGATACAGAAGTTCCGGGAGGTATCGGCGAGGAAGACATCGTTGTTCTGGTGCTCCCTTATATAAAGTCCGCAAGAGAGGGCGTGCTCAGACTCGGAGCGCTGCTCGAGAAGTATGGCACCTATGAGTCGAACGGTATATGCTTTAACGACAAAGATGAGTGCTGGTGGCTCGAGACAATCGGCGGTCACCACTGGATCGCAAGAAGAGTAAGAGATGAAGAGGTCGTCATCATGCCAAATCAGTTCGGCATGGACAGATTCGACCTTGATGATGCGTTCGGAGATAAGAAGGAGAACCTCTGCTCAGAGGACCTCAGAGAGTTCATTAAGGACAATTATCTTGATCTCGGACAGGACGGCGAGTTCAATCCGAGAGACGCATTCGGCTCCAAGTCATCCCACGACCACGTCTACAACACACCGAGAGCATGGTATATGGGAAGAACGCTTTGCCCGACTACATACAAATGGGACGGCGACGGAGCAGACTTCACACCGGTCAGCGACAACATTCCATGGTCATTCGTACCGGAGAAGAAGCTCGCTGCTGAGGATGTGGCAAGCCTTCTCTCGTCACACTATGAGAACACACCGTATGACCCATTTGCCAAATTCGCAGAGAAGCCCGGCATCTACAGACCGATCGGAATCAACAGGACGGGAGTCACCTCGATCTGCCAGATCAGAGGATACATGCCGGAGGAGCTGATGGCAGTAGAGTGGGTATGCTTCGCATCCACCACATACAGCGCATTCGTGCCGCTCTATACGAATGTAAGCAAAATGCCTGAGTACTTCTCGGATGTCACATTGGATGCCACAACAGACAATCTGTACTGGGCAAGCAGATTCATTGGTGCGCTCGCAGATCCTTACTACGGCGGCACAATAATGGATGTCGACAGATATAAGAATGCAGTCGCATCGCGCGGCCGCGGACTGATCCGTGAATACGACAAGAGGATGATGGAATCCGGCAGCTATGATCTCTTCGAAGAGGCAAATGACAAGATCACAGACATGCTCAAGGAAGAGACCACCAAGTGCATGAACGCCGTTCTCCTGACTGCCAGCCAGGGGATGAAGAACGGATACAGCAGATCGGATAATTAGAGGAACGAACAGGCAACGTGTCTGTAAGAAATATTTCTCAAAAATATAATCCCGCGAATTCTCGTTTGGCGCATTACGGGAATTCGCGGGATTATTTATGTAGGTGGAAATATGAAGAAAAAAACTATTAGCTGATAGTGATGCGGACGTCGATGTCCGAAGGTCCATCCGGTACCGGTATCAGGTTTGCAGACGGCACTCCGTTCACAGTAACGGAGGATTTGCCTTCATGACTATCCGCAGATTTATTAACGCTTATGTGGTAGACGGATCCGCGGAACTTACGCACGCAGGTGAACGAATCTATATCATCAGGCAGACAAGGGTCTATGCGGAGTCCATCAAGCTCAGGCCTGATGCCGAGTATGTACTGGCTGGCGGCTACGAATGACCATGCAGCTGTTCCTGTCAGCCAGCTGTTCTTGCCTTCGCCGTGTGTAGCTGCATCCCTGCCCGCAACCATCTGGCAGTAAGCATATGGCTCTGTGCGGTGTATATCGCTTATGTCCTCGAGATATACCGGCGTGAACTTGCGGTAAATCTCATATGCGCGGCTGCCGTGACCGAGCAAAGCCTCAGAAATGACTATCCATGGATTGCAGTGGCAGAATATGCCGGCATTCTCCTTATAACCTGGCGGATATGATGTAATCTCGCCAAGTTCGAGATGATAAGTCGTGTATGCGGGCTGCAGCACCATGATGCCATATTCTGTTTCGAGGTATTTTTCAACATTTCTAAGGGCGGATTCGGCTTCGCCCGTCTCTGTTCCTATGCCTGCCATGATGCACATGCCCTGCGGCTCAATGAAAATCCTGCCTTCTTCGCAGTCTTTGCTGCCGACAGGGGAGCCGTATGCGTCATATGCACGCCTGAACCATTCTCCATCCCATCCTGCATCCAGCACAGCAGCGCGCATGCTGTCTACTTTGTGCATTATTCCGGCGGCTTCATAGTCACAACCTATATGTGTTAGCAGCTCTGCAAACTCAGTGCCGTACTTGACATACATGCCGGCGATGAACACACTCTCTGCAACAGGACCCTCGCTTGGCCCGGTCGTCTGGAAACTCTCACCCGGCTGCTCCGAGAAGCAGTTAAGATTCAGGCAGTCGTTCCAGTCTGCCCGCCCGATAAGAGGCAGCCTGTGAGGACCCAGATGCGTCGATGTATAATTGAAACTCTTCCTGAGGTGATCGAGAAGTGTGGCCTTGTTACTCTCGTCGCTGTCAAATGTGCACGGTTCATTGAGTATGCCAAAGTCACTGGTCTCTTTGATGTATGCACTGACACAGGCGATGAGCCAGAGCGGGTCGTCGTTAAAGCCGCTTCCCACATCAATGTTGCCTCGCTTTGTCAGTGGCTGATACTGATGGTATGTACTGCCGTCAGGCAGCTGTGTATTGGCGATGTCGATGATCCTTTCACGAGCTCTCTCAGGTATAAGATGCACAAATCCGAGAAGATCCTGACATGAGTCGCGGAATCCCATCCCGCGTCCGAGACCGCTTTCGTAATAGCTCGCTGATCTGCTCATATTGAATGTCACCATGCACTGATACTGGTTCCAGATGTTCACGGATCTGTCAAACTGCTCATTTCCTGAACTGATCGTGAAAGTCGAAAGAAGGTTAGTCCAGTAATCTTTGAGTTCAAGCAGTGCAGCGTCAAATTGATCGTCTGAGCTGTAAAGAGAAATGAGTCTCTCGGCAGGCTCTTTATTGATGATACCAGGAGCTGAGAACTTCTCGGTAACCGGATTCTCGCAGTACCCGAGAATGAAGATGCACGAATAAACCTGACCAGGATCCAGCGATATCTTAAGGTGATGACTTCCTACAGGCGCCCATCCATGAGCAATGCTGTTGTAACTGGTCCCGGCCTCGACTGCATGAGGTCTGTCGGGGCCGTTATAAATGCCGACAAATTCATCGCGGCTTGTATCAAATCCGCAGATGTCCTTGTTGACATGGAACATTGCGTAGTGATTACGCCTCTCGCGATATTCGGTCTTGTGAAAAATCGTGCTTCCCTTAACTTCTACTTCACCGATTGAGAAATTCCTCTGAAAATTGGAGGAGTCATCCTGCGCATTCCACAGACAGAACTCTACGTAACTGTAGAGGTCGATCTCCTTGGTATCTGACGAGCTGTTCGTCATAGTCACTCTGGTGAGCTCGCAGCTCTCATGAAGAGGAACAAATACCTCCTGCACTACATCAAGATTGTTCTTAGAACTTTCGAAAACCGTATAGCCAAGACCATGTCTGCATCTGTAAGAGTCCGGATCGGTCTTAACAGGCTGCCATCCCGGATTCCATATGCAGCCGCCATCCTTTATATAGTAGTAATGGCCGTTAGAGTCCATTGGGCTTGCGTTGTAACGATAGCGGGTGAGCCTCAGCAGCTTCGCATCCTTATAGAAGCAATATCCCCCTGATGTGTTGGAAATAAGCCTGAAGAAGTCCTGGGATCCCAGATAGTTGATCCATGGGAGGGGCGTCTTAGGCGTTGTTATGACATATTCGTTATTAATGTCGTCGAAATATCCGTATTTCATTTGGCTGTCTCCTATAAGCGAATACGTTTTCGTAAATACAATCTTATTATATGGTCGCAAAGTGCCGGTTGTAAAGAAAAAAATGAAAAAACTTACGAAAAACATGGTATAATGCCTAATAAGGAATCCTAATTTCTTTATCCTTCAAAAAAATAGCGAAAATATCTTGACGAAAACGATTTAGTAAATTACAATGAAGCTGCGAAAACGTATTCGCACGGTTTCGCAGAAATGCTGCGCGAGGGAGGTCTATTTCAGAATGACAACCATTAAAGATATTTCCAAAGCATGCGGCGTTTCCCCGGCCACTGTTTCAAAGGCTCTTAACGGTTACGCTGAGATCAGCCCGGAGACAGTTGAGCTGGTCAAGCAAACGGCACGTGATCTTAATTACATGCCTAATGCTGCGGCCAGACTGCTCAAGACTAACAAGTCCCATAATATCGGAGTGCTGTTCGTCGATGACACCATGAGCGGTCTGACACACGAGTTTTTCTCACTTATCCTTAACAGCGTCAAGGAAGAGGCTGAGACCAGAGGGTATGACATCACATTTATCAGCAATAATATCGGCGGACAGAAGATGTCATTCCTTCAGCACTGCAAGTACAGGAACTGCGATGGAGTCGTCATTGCAAGCATTGACTTCCAGAACCCTGAGGTACTTGAGCTTGTCAGAAGCAAGGTTCCGGTGGTGACCATCGACTATTCTTTTGACAATCTGAGTTCAATAGTTTCGGATAATCAGGAGGGAGCATACAGACTGGCTTCCTATCTGGCTGAAATGGGTCACAGAAGGATCGCTTTCATTCACGGCGAGCGCACCCTCGTAACGCAGAAGCGTATCAGAGGATTCAATCGTGCTATGGCAGAATATGGCATCGAGACTCCTCCTGAATATATGGCTGAAGCCAGATACCACGATGCTGTTTCTGTCAGGAAGGCAACAGCGGCTCTTCTGGATCTGGAAGTGCCGCCGACAGCGATCATGTTCCCGGACGATTTCTCCTTCATAGGAGGGCAGACGGAGATACTCGAAAGAGGACTCAACATACCGAATGACATAAGTGTATGCGGATATGACGGGATCAATCTTTCTAGAATCCTCAATCCGAGACTGACAACCTGGTATCAGAATGCTGACAGGATAGGTAAAGAATCGGTTCGCAAGCTTGTCGAATCGATCGAAGGCAAGAGTGTAGCCGAACAGATCATGGTGTCGGGGGAGTTTCTTAGCGGAAACAGTGTCAGAAGATGGGTCGAAGAATAGACCCAACAGCTATTATTAAGGAGGATAGAATAATGAAGAAGGGATTCAAAACATTCCTGAGCTTCGCTCTTGCAGCAGCAATGATCTTCGGAATGACAGCATGCGGCGGCAACAGCGGCGGCGGTGGAGAAGAAGCCCCTGCTGAAGAAGGCAAGGTCTTCAACATCTGGTGCTGGAACGACGAATTCCAGACACGTTTTAACGACTATTATCCTGAGGTTGCAGAGGTAGCTGAGGATGGTTCCACAACTACTCTCAACGACGGAACAGTAGTAAACTGGATCATCGAGCCTAACGAAGGCAACAACTATCAGAACAAGCTGGACGAGGCTCTTCTCAATCAGGAGAATGCAGATGCTGACAGCAAGGTAGATATGTTCCTCGTAGAGGCAGACTATGCAAGAAAGTACACCAATTCAGATGCAACAATGAACGTTGCTGATCTTGGCGGAGTACTTGATGCAACTTCAGATCAGTATGATTACACAAAGGAAGTTGTTTCTGATGCAGACGGCAACGTTAAGGGTGTTTCCTGGCAGGCTTGCCCGGGACTGATCGCTTACAGACGTTCCATCGCTAAGGAAGTACTGGGATCAGACGATCCTGAAACTGTACAGGCAGCTGTTGCTGACTGGGACAAGTTCGCAGAAACAGCTCAGAAGATGTCCGATGCCGGATACAAGATGCTCTCCGGATATGATGACACCTTCAGACCTTTCTACAATAATGATGCAGCTCCATTCGTAGAAGATGGCAAGACCCTGAACATTGACAAGAACATCATGGACTGGGTAGCTATGACCAAGGACTACACAGACAAGGGATACAACAACAAGACTTCACTCTGGAGCACAGAGTGGGCTGCTGACCAGGGCAAGGACGCTAAGGTATTCTGCATCCCTGCATGCACATGGGAGATCGACTTCACACTGACAGGCAATGCTGACCCTGATGAAACAAAGGATCCAGAGCAGAGCGCTTGGGGCGACTATGCAGTATGTGTAGGACCTGTTAACTGGTGCTGGGGCGGTACATGGATCACCGCTGCAACAGGAACAGACAATCCGACTCTCGTTGCTGACATCATGACCAAGATGACAACTGACAAGGATATCCTCAAGAAGATCGCAGTTGATAAGGGCGATTTCGTTAACAGCAAGTCCGTAATCGCAGACCTTGCAGCTAACTATGAAGGCAATGACTTCCTCGGCGGACAGAACCACTACGCACTTCTGTCAGACGCAGCAGCAGGACTCAGCCTCAAGATCGCTTCACCTTATGACCAGGGTGTAATCGAGAAGATGCAGAGCTCAATGAAGGATTACTTCGATGGCAACGTTGACCTCGATGGAGCTAAGGCTAACTTCGAGACAGTCATCAAGGAACTCTATCCAGAAATCGAAACAGTTAACTGGCCGGAATAATTTCAGCCATGCTTAATGGGGGTGGCCGGCAGGTCACCCCTTACTTTTTAACCAGATCCCCGTGCTCAGGAGGTCGACATGTCAAAGAGAAAGAAATCAGAAATCAAAGAAATAAGTTATGCGAAATGGGGATATATTTTCATAGCTCCTTTCTTCATAACCTTTGTCGTTTTTCAGCTGATTCCGCTGGGACAAACGATCTACTACAGCTTCTTTGAGTATTATCGTTCGGGTCTGACCATCATCGGACCTAATCCGGTTGGCCTGGATAACTACAAGGCGCTGCTTGAGAGTGACTTCCTTAAGTATGCAGCTAATACCATAATTCTGTGGCTTGCCGGGTTCATACCTCAGATCATCATCTCGCTGCTTCTCGCTGCCTGGTTTACAGATGTAAGGCTCAGGATCAGGGGCAAACAGTTCTTCAAGGTGGTCATCTACATGCCTAATCTTATCATGGCATCAGCTTTCGCTATGCTGTTCTTCGCTCTCTTCTCAGAGAACGGACCAGTTAATGCGACACTTGTATCGCTTGGCATTCTGAAAACACCTTTCAGATTCCTGGCATCGATCGCAGGGACCCGAGGGCTGGTGGCACTCATGAACTTCCTCATGTGGTTCGGCAATACGACGATACTTCTCATGGCAGCTGTAATGGGAATCAATCCATCACTGTTCGAAGCAGCTGAACTCGACGGATGTTCGCCGAGGCAGACCTTCTTCAGGGTCACTTTGCCAATGATCAGACCGATACTGGTATACGTCTTGATCACCTCAATGATCGGCGGACTCCAGATGTTCGACGTGCCACAGATCCTCACCAACGGTACAGGATCTCCGGACCGCACAGTAACAACATTGATCATGTACCTTAACAACCATCTGTACAATAAGAACTACGGAATGGCGGGAGCGATCTCAGTTGTACTGTTCATCATATGTGCAGCACTGTGCCTGCTTGTGTACTTCAATCTGAACCCGACAGACAGCGACAGGAAGACTAGGAAAAAGAACAGATCCAATGCGGGAAAGGAGGCAATCAATGGATAAGAAGCCTTCACATGCAAGAACGGTCATAGCTTATATAGTGCTGGTGATACTGACCATCCTGTGCCTGTTCTTCTTCTATATTCTTATTATCAACTGCACAAGAAGTCATCAGCAGATACAGGCAGGATTCTCATTCCTCCCGGGCAGTTCTTTCTCGAAGAACTTCAACGCAGTAATACATGATGCCAAGCTTCCGGTAATGTCGGGAATCAGGAACAGCCTTATAGTATCGGGGTGCTGTGCTGTACTTTCAACATACTTCTCAGCGCTGACGGCTTACGGGCTGTACGCATATAATTTCAAACTCAAGAAACCGGCATTCATATTCATCATGCTGATCCTGGTAATGCCTACACAGGTATCTGCAATGGGATTCATCAATGTAATTACCAAGATGGGTATGATCAATACGCTTTATCCTCTTATCCTGCCTTCCGTGGCGGCCCCGGCAGTATTCTACTTCATGTACAGCTACATGCAGTCAAGTCTGCCGCTCGAACTGGTCGAGGCGGCGAGAATTGACGGGAGCAATGAGTTCAGAACATTCAACAGAATCGTACTTCCGATCATGAAGCCTGCCCTGGCTGTACAGGCGATATTCGCCTTCGTATCGAACTGGAACAACTACTTCATTCCGGCTCTGGTACTTCAGGAGAACAGTAAGAGGACACTCCCTATATTGATAGCTATGCTAAGAAGTGCGGATTTCCTCAAGTTCGACATGGGCAAGGTCTACATGCTCATCACAATAGCGATAGTGCCGATCATCATCGTGTACATAGCGCTGTCCAAATACATTGTTGCCGGTGTAGCGCTTGGCGGAGTCAAGGAATAGCATAAGGAGAGACAGACATGGCAGGTATTACATTCAGAAATGTAGTTAAAACATACGATAACGGTGTCACCGTTATTCCGGATCTCAATCTTGAGATCAAGGATAAGGAGTTCGTCGTGCTGGTCGGTCCTTCCGGATGCGGCAAATCGACAACTCTGAGAATGATCGCCGGGCTCGAATCTATTACAGACGGAGAGCTATATATCGGCGATAAGCTCATGAACGCTGTAGCACCTAAGAACAGGAATATTGCAATGGTGTTCCAGAACTATGCACTCTATCCTCATCTTAGTGTTTACAAGAATATGACATTTGCACTTGAGCTTGCCAAGGTTCCTAAGGAAGAAATGAACAGAAGAGTTAACTGGGCAGCTGAGATCCTGGGTCTCAAGCCATACCTTGACAGGAAACCTAAGGCACTGTCCGGCGGCCAGAGACAGAGAGTTGCGCTCGGAAGAGCTATGGTCAGAGATCCGGAGGTTTTCCTGCTGGATGAGCCGTTGTCCAACCTTGACGCCAAGCTCAGAACAGAAATGAGATCGCAGATCAGCAAACTCCACAAGAGACTCGGAACCACATTTGTCTACGTAACCCACGATCAGACAGAAGCGATGACCATGGGCGACCGCATCTGTGTCATGAAGGACGGAGTAATTCAGCAGTTTGATACTCCTCAGAACCTGTATGATTATCCTTGCAATCTGTTTGTTGCGGGATTCATCGGATCACCTCAGATGAACTTCGTTGATACAGAAGTAAAGCGGGCCGGGGATGGTTACGTCCTCTGCTTTGGTGAGGCAGAGATAGCAGCGAACAAGCCTGAACTTGCTGCGTATGAGGGGAAAAGGATCATCTGCGGCGTCAGACCTGAGGACCTGCATGCAGAGAAATCATTCTTCGGCAAAGGAAATGCAATCGATGCATATATCGACCTTGACGAAATGATGGGCTCGGAAACCTATCTGTACCTCAAATACGCAGGCGAGAAGCTGATAGCAAGAGTTCCGGCCAGATACGCAAAGAAGGCAGAAGAGAACATAGAACTTGCGATAGATGTAGAGAAGATTCACCTCTTCGACAAAGAAACACATCAGAGAATAACGAAGGACTGAATCCACAAAAATAATAGGACAACAGAATAGCGTAGGATTAAGTGCGATAGGATATGCGTGATAGCAGGCACGCAGTCCTATCGCTTTTTAGTCGGAGAGAATCTGCGGCGAAGTGGTTAGTGGTTAATTGCTTGTTTTGTCTTTCCAACCACTACTTTTGTAGTGGCCAGCACGCATTTCAGCTGCTTAGCCACCAACAACACCCGCCTTCAGCCTTTTCCAGAATGATAGATCAGACTTTGTATTCATAGGATCAGAATATAGGTAATCCATTTTCAGGCAATTAGTAGAAAATAGCGTATTAAAGTAATCGGTCATAATGATCTAAGCGATTCTAGCAGTATCTGATGTGTAACGTGTTGGTGGTAAAATGCTAGTTTTGTCTTCTCAGCCACTATTATTGCAGTGGTCAGCTCGCATTTCAGCTGCTCAGCCACCAACAACACCCGCCTTCAGCCGTTTCCGGAATGATGGATCCGACTGTGTGTTCTTAGGATCAGCAAATAAGTAATCCATTTTCAGGTAGTTAGAAGAAAATAGCGTATTAAAGTAATCGGTCATAATGATCTAAGCGATTCTAGCAGTATCT
>JAFWHB010000009.1 GCA_017512145.1 Mogibacterium sp.
AGTGCTTTGCAGTATCAAAATAGCTGCCAGGATAATAGCAGCTCCTATTATAACTGCAATTACCATTTTGATTCTATAATATCTGCCTTGCTTCTGTTCTTTAGTTATCTCACTGACCATTTTTCTGTCTCCTTTCAGCATTGCATCCAGTGAAACATCAAAAGTGTCGCTTATAAGGACTAATGTCTCCAGATCAGGATAGCTTTTATTGTTTTCCCAATTTGAGATCGTTTGCCTTGTCACATTACAAAGCTCTGCCAATCCTTCCTGTGTAAGGGTATTCTCTTTTCTTATTTCGGCGATCCTTTTTCCGAGTTCCATCTAAATGCTCCTTGGAATTGATTTACATGGTCAGTGTAGTTTCATTGTACATCATAGTCTATCAAAGGGCGTTTACATTCGATGAAATCATCGCGCAAAGAATCTTTGCATATGAAAAGGCAGCAGCTTTTGCCACTGCCAATCTTATCAGTAGAACCATCCGCCAGAAATAATGTATCGACAGTGTTAACATTCATTAGTCAATGCCGAATCTCACCGTGAAAAGGAACGCGTAATCTATGCCTGCGTCCTTAATCCCACGTATTGTGTCTTCAATGGATTCAGATGATTCAGCCACACCAGGGAAGATGTCACTTTCATCGTTACTGACGTATAAAATACCTAAAGGAATCTCTTCATTTGTCTTTGCTTTAATTATCCCTTTAGATTGCCACGTAAATGATGTGGAATAGTCTTCATAATACTCAGGTAGTTCAGATTCAATATCCATCCCCGTTTCTATACGGGACTCATTTGTAGCCAGAATCAGCTTGAGCTCATTGCTACTCAGCGTATTGGGGATCAAAGCGACAGTACCCTCATGCTTTTCGCCTTCTATAAAATGTCTCAGATCTCCTCCACTTATTTTCCGTTCGACACCATCAACGTATTTATGGATGCTGACCTCAGCATATGTATATTTTTTATCAACATGGAACTGATAAATCGCAGGATATCCATCTGACAGCATGACTGCCATCTTCCCTTCTTTGGTATTGTAGTCAAGTGATTTGAGGTAATTTGACAGGAAGTACCCTTCTTTTATCATCACAAATCCGAGCGCTGCCGCCAAACCAAGAGCGACTGCCGTAATCGCTATCGCAATTTTTTTGAATCTCCCGCTCCTGTTTTCACCTTCAGTTGCAACGCCAAGCAAGTTCTTTTCAGAACGTGCCGGTACATCGATAGGCTTTATATCTTCACCTGCGAAGAATTCGTTAAGTGTAATGCCGAGAATATCACAGAGTTCTGTGTATACCGAAACATCAGGAAGACAAACCCCTCGCTCCCATTTGGACACAGATTTTCCACTCTTGCCTAGCTTCTCTGCAAGTTGCTCTTGTGTGAGTCCGGCTGCCTTTCTTTTCTCCGAAATGTAATTTCCGATTTTGATCTGATCCATATTGACCGCCTTTCTTTCACATGATTTAAGCAAATCTTATGGAGAAATACCAATTAATTACAGCCCTCAAAGGTAGAATTTCGTGAATAATAACAGCGTTTTTTACGAATAATCATCCTCACATTTCATCAAGAAACCAATTTGCTCCGCAATAGTAATTATCTGGGTTCCGATTGTAATTTATGGTAAACATCGGCATATCGTCAGGCGGGTTTTCCTCATCTGATATTGGCTGTCGATAATCCAGACCAATTGTACGAATACTTACATAGCAACCATTTATATCATACTTGCCAAGGCCCTGGCCCTTGATCAGAAAATAGACCGGCTGCTTCTTAGTTCCTCTTATTATTTTCATATAAGGCACTAAAGATGCTCCACTGCTATCGCAAAGCGCAGTATCAAACAAGTCAACCTTTTCCTCAGATTTATAAGCCTTTGTCCCAATAGCAGTAACGATATCCCATGGTCGATCCGGATTCGCTGAGTCAGTAGAAAGCCAGAGATCAAGGTCTGTATAATTGCTGATTTCGGCTTCCACCAGCCATTTGTCACCAACTTCCTTCACATCCACAATCCTGCCGGAAGTGTGCAGCATCGGTATTGCTGTGCCATATTGGGTATTGCCTTTGTCCGATACTGCACAGGCTTTATACCACATCAAACCATTCGGCATTTCGGATTTATATACATACTTTCCATCTTCCATGTGCCTGCTTTTGTTTACTACTGCTATAAGATCATATTCACCATCCTTATCTTCAGCTGAATACAATTCATAACTGCTGAATGATTCTTCGTCCTTAATTGGTTTCCATAATATCGTAAGCTCATCTCCGTCGGTTTCTATTTCTAATTGAGGGACTTCCCACTGATAAGAAGGATATACTTCCTCAGGTATCATTTTGAGCTGATCCATATCTATCATTAGGTATACCGCAAACACCGTTACAGCCATGATCAAAACTGCTTTAACTCTCAACATGCGTTTTCGATAGATCTTATATTCTTCAAACAACGGATCTTCCAGATCAATGTCATAACTGATAACAGCGTTGTGTAATTCATTAGCATCCGCATTACTTCTATCTGTCTGAGCCTCACCTTTGATCAATTCTGAAGGTGTAACCTCAAGTAGTTCGCAAAGCGGGCTCAATAAAGAATAGTCTGGCAACCCCCTGCCATTCTCCCATTTACTTACAGCCTTATCACTAACACCAAGCTTGTCTGCTAGCTCCTGCTGAGTCATATTCTTTTCTTTTCTCAAGGTCCTTATAAATGCACCTATTTTCTTCTGATCAATCATTTATGCTCGCTCCAAAACAAAGCAGTCTTTAATCGTATAAGCTATACTTGAATTATAGCGCAACTAAACGCAGAAGCATCTAAACGAACCGTAGAGCACAAAGCAAATTATAACTTGATCCAGAATCTTTGAATGATTTCATTGCTGTCGGTTTCGCCATCAAGTTCTATCTCATTTTCCAGGGCTCCACCATTTTTAGTAATTGTTTTCCTTGATGCTTCATTACTCTTATCACATGTTACCAGCACTTTGCGCTCTCCATGATCCCTGCATATGGCAAGCATCATTTTAAGCATTTCAGACGCATATCCTTTTCTTCGTTCAGATGGCAACACACTATAGCCTATATTTCCACCGTATTGCATCAGAAATGGTGTGAGGCGAAGACGGTAATCTATCATGCCAACGACTTTATCATCCTCAGATCTGATTGCCAGGTATACCTCGGAAGGTACATATCCCTCCCCGTATGTTGCCTTCAGTCTGTTCTCGAAATCTATCCATTCAGAAAAGGATCTGCAGTTGCCCAGATCAGCACAGCCATCAAGGCTATCTCCGTTTGCTAGCATAGTGTCTCTATATTGCAAAACCTGGTCTGCATATTCTATCGATGGTCTTATAAGTTTTATTCTCATTTTGGATCCTCCCCTGCGGTTTTCCTGCAGATATGTATCAGGTGACTTGAACTTCCAAGCAACTCCCTGACCTCGCATGTCGCAAGGTGATATCTTGAAAACAACTCGAAATCTTCATCATCCATTTCAAGCCCGCTCCATCTTTCGCCGTATTCCAACACGCTGTCAGCAGCCACGGTCTTCAACCATGTGACAGGTTTATCCGAAAACATCTCCTCGAATTCAGCAATGTCAAAGCCTGTGAACAGTTGCTCTTCAAAGTGCCTTACCCTGAAGTCATCAGTGAAATTCTCAGCAAGGCCATCTATAAACCCATCATAAAGGTAATTCGTGAACAAAATTGCATGGACCGAAAGAAAGGCAATCATAATAACGCCGCCTGGCTTTGTCACCCTTATCGCTTCATCAATAGCTTTATACTGATCTGCAAGCTCATACAGGTGATATAGCGGGCCGAAGATAAGCGTCATATCAAACAAGTCATCACCGAACATTGAAAGGTCAGTTGCATCACCCTGAATCGCTGTAAGATTCTCAATTCCGGAGCCATTGTGACGAAGGATATCCAGATTGTGATTTACAAGTTCAACTGCCGTGACATTATAACCTTCTTTTGCGAGAGCAATAGAATAGCGGCCGGTACCTGCACCGATTTCAAGTATCCTCGCACCATTATTGAGATACTTGTGAATATATGTCATCGTTGTCAGATACTCCAGCTGGCCATGTCTTGTACGTTCAAGGCGTTCATCTTCGCAGTAGTTCTCATATATTGTTTTTACGATTTCCTCTCTCCTGCTCATATCACTTCTCCGTAAAAAAAACAGCCTGCCTCTTTTAGAGACAAGCTTCGCTTCAGTAACGTGTTTTTGGTGAAGACCTACTTAGTACTGTTCAACGCTTCTTGCCTCTTATATGTGAACGAAAAGAATCTCCCTGATGATTGTTCAGGGTGGTATTGTTATTATTCACGTTTGCAGATGCAAAAAGGGTTTTCATAATACAAAATTCCTACTCACTAATTTTGTTGAGATTCTATTCTTTATGCTTTGAATTCTTATTCTTATTATAGAAGAAGATACACGATGAGACTGTCAGTACGATTAGTCCTCCGGCAAGTGTCGTCATGGACGGGGTCTCCCCCAGGCAGATCCACCCGATTAACACAGACATCACTATTCCCAGTTGGTCATATATCGATATTTCCGATGCCGGAGCCAGCCTGTATGCAATAGTGATCGAGATAAGGCCTACGCATCCGGTCAGCGCAATCATAACCAGCATGAGAATGTCCCATGGACCAGGCATCGTAAAGTCTCTGATCACAAAAGGCAGCGAGCAGATTACGCATACTACCGAGAAGTGCATTACTACGGTCATTGCCGGCACCTTGTCCTTGAAGTGCGCAAGCAGAGTATACGCGATTCCATTGCATACTGCAGATGCCAGCGCAAGCAGCATCGGCGCCATGGATGAGTCCAGATCCGGGTTCCCGGCAATGAGCCCGCCACAGAACACAAGTATCAGTGCTATCCATTGCGGGAGTCTGGTCTTCTCCTTCAGGAAGATCACGGAGAACAGTGTTGTGAAGAACGGGCCAGTCCTGTTAATGATCGTGGCGTCGGCAATATCTCCGAGTCTTGTGGCGTAGAAGAATGTGACGAGTCCCACGAATCCCGCTATCGAGCGGGCAAAAAGATACGGTTGCTCGGCGACCGGTCCGAATACCGGCAGCCCTTCTTTTCTGACAAAATAGCCTGCGATGATTATTCCCAGGATATTGCGGACCATCACCTGCAGATAGACCGACATATCCTCAGCAGACAGTTTTACGAAAAGCTGCATGAATGCGAATCCCGTGACAGAGACTATCATCCAGAATACAGCAGATTGTTTTAATTTAGAGATCATGATATCTCCCGTCCCCTATGAACTGTATTCTCTGACTTTCGCCTTGAGCCTTTCTTCTGTTTCTTTTGCGTTCTCCATTGACAGCAGCATCACGCGGATATCATCGACATCAACTATCAGGTTTATCTGATTTCGGTGAATAAAACTCACGTCGGCATAACTGAACTGTTCGCCTTCTTTGACATATCTTGGCTTCTTCCCGCGCTGCAGCGACCCATAGAGACCTTTGCAGGTAAAATAGTCATCATACATATGTATGTAGCATTGGCGCTCCGGAGCTGCTGTTTTGTTTCTGAGGAAATATGAGACAAAAAGGAAGCACGCTGCGTACAGGTATACCCTGTCCAGCAGCAGGCTGTGAAGCGACCATGCTGTCAGGCCGTACGCGATCGCCGTCATCGAAAACCCTATTGCCAGTGCCTTTCCCCATGACATTACTCTGGTCTTGTCTTCATATATCTTCATTACGAACGGCCTCCACTATAGTTTCAGTTCTTATTGTCCCTATTATGAAGAGAACCCCGGCTATCCCAAGGGCCCCATAAGGGGGAGCACAAATTATTATTATTTGTGCTCCCCCTTTCATTAGGAGGTGATTTATTTACCCATTATGTATTTGAGCAGTTCTTTCTTGCTCATTCCTTCTATGCCAAGCATTTTACCTGTTCTGCCTTCTGTAATCTTATCGGAGAGGATGACTCTTCCGATAGTTATGATCGCATCGATACATGGGGTAGGAACGCCGGCAACCTTTCCGAGAGCTCTTATAGCTTCCAGCGAATAAGGGATGTCTTCAAGACAGTATCTTGTGGAAAGTGTATTTCCGCACATGATGCCTTCATATCCCTTATTGTCCTTGCAGAGTTTGTACAGCGGTGTCGTTTCGTCACCGCAGGAGTACATATCTATGTATTCCTGACATATCGACCTCTGGTGGAAACCGAACGCTTCCGCAATAGCTATCCTTTCTTTGTCCATCGTCTCAACGAACTTTCCTATCGAAGGAGTTATTCCATCAAGATAGTACTGGAAAGGAACGAACGGATCAGCTTCGATACGGCTGGTATTAAGCAGCATCGGTGCCGGATGCATCATAGCGTTGAGGTTATCGATACTCGTCTCGAGTACACTGGATACCAGTTTGAACCATGGCAGCTCGGGTCTGATTGCAGCTGCCAGCTTGTCGTTATCACTTGCCGGCAGCGCAGCCATCGGCACTTCGTTCTTGATACTGAATATGTAAACTTCACCAGGTGTCTGTATTCTCGTCGAGTACAGAAGCGTGCAGGCCGCGCCGACTACTACATCTGCTGTGCAGCCCATATCTTTCATGACCTTGCGGAATGCGATAGCTCCGCATGATGCTTCAGGATGAAGGAATACCACCATCCCGTCCTTAAGATGAGGAACGATCTGCTTTGCCATGCTTTCGTGGTATATGGAAGGAAGTGTCATCATAACGATGTCTGCACCATCCATAACCTTGCCCATATCTGTAGAAGCGAATTCGAGTTCTCCGAATGCTTCAAGCGTATGATGTATCTGTATTCCTCCTTTTGCATTAATTGCATCAATCGTGGCAGGTACTACATCAAACAGTCGAACTTTTTCCCCCATTGATGCAAGGTGTCCGGCAATCGACTGTCCACCATTGCCACCACCAATAATTGCCCAAGTCTTTTTCATACTATAGCTCCTTTCACAATTTATTCTTTTGTAATCGTCATCTGAGTCCGTGCTTTATGCAGCTGCCGGCTTCTCATCCGGCATAGCGACAGATCCGATGATCAGAGCCAGCAGTCCTACAGGCAGTCCGACAAAGATCGCATTGAATGGAGCGAAGAGTGTACAAAGAAGTGTGGCAGCGAAGCCAAGTACCATTGAGAGAACGACTCCTCTGTGCGAGGACTTCTTCCAGAAGTATGAGACTACCATCGGGCAGAAGAGTCCGCCGCCGAGTATAGCCCAGGCCTTCTGGATAACTGTCATTACTGATGCAGCAAAGAGTGCGATTACAAGGGCAAGACATCCGATAACGAATGATGATACTCTTGCGACCTTGAGTTCCTTTTCCTTGCTGATCTCCTTACCGTTGATTTTGTTGATGATTCCGTAGATGTCTCTTACGAATGTCAGTGCAGCTGCGTTAACGAATGTATCCGCTGTTGACATGATGCAAGCGGTGATAGCACCGAGTACTATAGCAGCGATAATCCTCGGCATTACTTCTGCGAGAGCCCATGGCATTGCTCCTTCAGGATTCTCAAGAGCATTGTTCAGCATGTTTACGCCGACGCCGACAAGTACTGTCCAGATAGCCACAATGACCAGGAAGAGTGCCTGCCAGAGCATTGAGTTTCTGGCTACCTTAGGGCTCTTGGACGCGAACATTCTCTGATAGTAGTACTGACGTACGAATGGCGCTACAGTCATTGTGCAGATCATTCCGAGTCTCCAGTCAGCAGTTGAAACCGACATTACTCCCGGATAACTGGATCCTGCATATGCCAGCAGGTTGGCAATGCCTCCGACTTCCGGTCTTGCGCAGAGCATAGGCAGGAAGACGACCATGCCGAAGATGAAAACCGCTGCCTGCAGGAGGTCTGTCCACATTACTGACATAAGACCACCGAGGGATGCGTAGATGATAATGATTATCGCTCCGATCAGAAGGCCCCAGACCGGGTCGATATAAGCAATTGTCGAAAGCGATGTGCCCATAGCCTTGAACTGCGATGCCAGGGATCCGATGAATCCTGTCAACATTACGATACCGCCGATGAGGCGGATATCATTTTTGTTCCCGAAACGGCCTGACAGCCATTCGAACATCGACAGATAGCCTTTCTCGTCTCCTTCTTTCTTAAGGCGTTCTCCCATGATCAGACCGAACAAAACAAGTCCGATTGCCATAGGCGCGAGATACCAGAGCGCTCCCCATCCAAGGGAATAACCATATCCTACAGAACCTATCATTACACCGCCGCCTACTTCGGAAGCAAGCAGTGTCGCTACGATCAGGAATTCAGGTGTTTTACGTCCGCCGGCGAAGAAATCGTCTGCGTCATTAACTTTCTTAGATACTATGATTCCTACGAGCAGCATAAGTGCAACGAAGAATATTACTGAACCTAATATTAACCAATCCATTTCTATTCTCCTTCCATTAATACTCCAAACCTACATATACATAATCAATGTACATAATCAATGGTATTTCTAGTCCACTACATACTTGGCAACTGAGTAACGGTTTACAGCCTCTTCATCAATTGTGATTCCAAGGCCCGGCTTATCAGAAACATATGTACATCCTTCCTCAGGATGGATCTGTTCGTAATAGCTGCAGATATCGCTCTCAAGTCTATTAGGCGAGAAATATGCATGCCCGATAGTATTTACGATATTCTTGCAGGTAACACCTATATGCAGACTCGCCGCCTCTGTAACTCCTTCTTCTATCATTGAGTTGAAGAAGACCTGGATTCCGTTGGCATCCGCATACTCACATATTGCTTTGGCCGGCATGATGCCGCCATTCTTGGTGACCTTAATGCTGAAGATATCAACTGCTTCTGCTTTGACGAGCGCTCTTGCATCCTGAAGAGTCATTACGCTCTCGTCTGCAGACAGTGGAATGTCGATCGCCTTGCGGACGCGTGCCATACCATCCACATCCCAGCTCTGCAGCGGCTGTTCAAAGAACAGAATGTCGCAGTTTCTGATCAGTTTCCAGTACCTTATCGCGGTATCGATATCCCATCCCTGGTTTGCGTCCACGATAAGAGGATAATCACTACCGACAGCTTCGCGCACTGCGCACGTCCTTGCCGCGTCGAGCTTGTAATCCGGTCCGCCGATTTTGATCATACAGCCGTCATAGCCCAGCTTTTTGGCCTCCAATACTTCTTTCGCACTCTCTTCCGGAGTGCTTCCTCCAATTGACCACATGCAACGCATTTTGTCTCTGCGTTTCCCGCCAAGGAGCTGGTGTACAGGCATATTGCGGGACTTTCCCCATATGTCATATACAGCCATATCGATAGCGGATTTGGTAAGATGCTGGTTACGGATCGTTGCATCCATAGTCCTGTGGATCTCGTTGATATTCTCAGGATCTTTGCCGATGAGCATAGGTCCCAGGTGTTTCTCAAGAATGAGAGCAGAACTGGCTGCACTGTCTCCTGTGAAGAGTGGCCAAGGATCGCATTCACCGTATCCGACTATCCCCTCATCAGTAAAAACAGAAACCAATATCGGTGTTGCTGTACTGAATATCCCGTATTCCTTGGACAGGTGATATGGGTGGAGAAGCGGAACTTCGAGTGAATTGATTTGAATTTTAGTAATCTTCACTTCTGCTATCCTCCAACTGATTCCCAATAATATATTACGGCCGTTCACCGGGAGCTATCTTGCTGATTGCTCATGGCAGACCCTATCCGGATAAGGGATTCTGCCTCCGATCAATTGCAGATTAGCATTAGATATTTATATTGTGAAATATATAGTTTATAATGATTCTTATAACTCTACTGTTATAAAGTTCTGTAAGTGTTGATTTCATTATGTTTTTGGAGAAGTACAATGTTTGAAGCGAAAGATTATGTTCTCGAAATATACAAAACCGGAAGCTTCTCACAGGCGGCCGCGAATCTTTACGTATCTCAGCCTGCGCTGAGCATGGTGATCAAAAGACTGGAAAGCCGTATTGGCGAGCCTCTTTTCGACCGCTCCGCTCATCCGATCAAGCTTACCGACTGCGGCAAGCAATATGTGGCATCCGCATTATCCATAAACGAATCCGAGAAACAATTCTTGTCATACCTCGATGATTACCGCACTCTGGCAAAAGGAAGCATAACAATCGGCGGAAGCAATATGAACATCTCATATATACTTCCACCGATAATAAAGCGATTCCTTGCAAAGTATCCTGCGATCGAGCTCAAACTCGTCGAAGGAAATATTGATGTGCTCCTCCGCAAGCTCGCAGACGGCGAACTTGATCTGCTGATTGACAGCTGTGAGGTGGATACCAAAATCTTCCAGCACTATCTGTATGTCAGGGAGAATCTCCTGCTCGTCGTCCCCGAAAATCTCAAATTCAGGCGTGATGTAAGCAAATATGCCCTTGATCACGATGATATCATGAACAACAGGCATCTCTCTCCGGATAAAAAGCCTCTTCCGGTCAATTATCTTGACAATATGCCTTTCGTGTCCATGAATCCTGAGACCGACACATATGTAAAATCCCGCCAGCTGTTCAAGCACTATTCATTCCAGCCCAATATCATAGCCTCATTCAGCCAGTCTGCCACAGCATTGAACGTGGCTTATTCCGGCATAGGCGCTACATTCGCCAGCGACGAGCTCATCAAAGCCATGCCTATCAACGCCAAAGCCAGCTTCTATAAGATCCTGCCTGAGTACGGGACCAGATACATCAAGTTCTACTCCAAGAGAGCTCACCGTATCACCTACGCCATGCGCGCATTGATAGCCATAGCCCAGGACGGCAAACAATACAACGACTACGAATTACTCGATCCAGGAATGATCATGCCACCACTAGAATAAATCACAGACATGTAAAAAGAGAGGTATTGCCCGTTCAGAGCAATGCCTCTCCTGCCTATTCTATCACTTAGCCATTAGATTCTTTCAATTAACAAAATAAGTGACAGCGAATGCGCAGTCATTTTCTGGTTCCTTGTTTGTAGTCACATTTTAAACTTTAGTGATTGCGTCTTTGTCTATTCTTCTTCATATTATCTCTAACAGTTTTGGCAGCATCATCATTCCTGTGCTTAGAGAGAGACTACTTTTGAGTCGTAAAAAAGAGCACGGAAGCGAGGTATCTAGAGTTGAGTCAATTGTTATGTAATACTCCTGATTAGCTCCTCTGGCTCTATCTTGAACAGCTTTGCCAGGGCAATCAAATTTGTCGTACTGGGATCACTCGCTCCGCTTTCCCATTTAGAGACAGCCTGCCTGCTTACTCCCAATTGTTCTGCAACGAATTCCTGAGTCATCTTGTTCTCTGTGCGGTAAGCACGAATCACTTCTCCAAGATTCCTTGCATTCTGGTTCTTTTCCTCGCGTGCAGGCTTTGAGTTGATAAACTTCCTGAGTGCTTTGATGATAAGGACAATTATAAGAACTGTAAATATCAAAGCCACAAATAAGCATAAAGTCGCATAATACATAAGATTATCCTCCTTTTCCTTGAGAGGATTCTATCAAAACCTGATGCTTCCGACTACCAAATATTGCGCAACTATTGGTTGCTTAAGCTAAGCTACGAATAGTGTCAGCGAATCTTTAATGTATTTCGACTGCTTTTATATTATCATAGGGATATATGAAAGCTCGACTGCTGGTCTCAGTGCAATGACACCGTTATCTACCATATCAAGGATCTCCGGTATTAGCTCTGTGAGACGGATATATCTTCGTACTTGTTCCCTGCTTTCCCCAACTTGATTACCGATTTCGTCTCTTGCTTCTCCGAACTTCCGCTCCACTGGTGCGGAAGTTAAATCTGATCGCTGACCTTGCCGTTTTATGGCATCTAACTTCATCTTATATGCATAGGCCTTCTCACTTGGAAGAATCCTGGATCTCTGAAAATTGGCATCGACCATGAAGATTGTAGCTTCATCGAGATCCATCTCGACTACATCACATTTGAGAGTCGGTATTCCCGCAAGCTGACAGGCTCTAAGTCTTCGATGTCCTGACAGCAGCTCGTATCTACCATCCTCTTTTTTTCGTACTGTGGCCGGTGTAAGGACTCCATTTGTTTTAATTGATTCGACAAGGTTCATCATATCCTCATCGTCCAGCACCTTGAATGGGTGGTCCGGGAATGGATCTATTTCATCAAGCGGGATCTCATATATCCTCTTTAGCTTCGCATCTTCTCGCTCTTCCTGTGAAGAAAATAAATCATCTAGTGATGGAAGCCTCATCTCTACGGTTTTCTCGTTCGCCAATCCTCATCACCTCCTTTGTCAGTGCTTCATACGCCATTGCCGGCTTGGAATCATGGTCATACTCATATATGCTTTGTCCTGCCTTAGATGCCTCTGCCGCTTTGACTGCGACAGGTATCTGCGTATCGAAGATCCTGATCTGCATCCCATATTTTGTTCTTATGGTATCTATGACCTCTTTAGCAAGATTAGTCCTCCCATCTACAAGTGTCATGACTATGCCGCATATCTGCAATTTGTCATTAGTGTGGTTCCTCACCATATCTATGCTCTTCATGAGCTGTGTCATTCCCTTAGCAGGCAAAAATTGAGCTTGTACGGGGATAATCACACTGTCAGCAGCCGTTAAGGCATTTATCGTTATCATGCCCAGAGAAGGCATACAATCGATTAGGATATAGTCATAATCCTTCTTTACATCTTTCAGTAGGTTAGAGAGTATTTTCTCCCTGCTCATAGCATTCACAAGCTGCGTTTCCATTGAAGACAGATCCAGATTGGAAGGTATGAGATCCACACCTTCAGGATGATGGATTATTGTATCCTGTACAGAAGGTCTGTGTTCCTGTGTTGCCAAATACATCAGTCTGCCAAGTGATTTATCAAGAGTATCTCCGTTCCACCCAAGACTGGATGTTAAATCACTCTGAGGATCTGCATCTACAAGCAAAACTCTTTTGCCTTGCCTTACCAGTCCTACACCGAGATTTAAGGTGGTCGTTGTTTTGCCAACGCCGCCCTTCTGATTACAAACAGCAATTGTCTTCCCCATCTATACACCTCCCTCTGACTAAACACATCCTATCAGTCGGTCCGCTGCACTCATCCAGCCAGCTCTCAACAAGAAACCAGTCAATCTCATCAGTTTGAAGGAAGCATTCCATAAAATCATCATAGGCAGATTCATAATGAGGTTTACAGGTCATAAGAATATCCAGCATTTCTGCATCAGTCCTCATTCCTTTTGAAAGGAAAATTGCCTGAAGCATCTTCACAGCTTCTTCAGCATCAACTTTTTCAATTCTTCTTATAAGCTGTTTTATAGAGACCATATTCAGCCCATCTACTGCGGTTGTAAAACTATCGGCTGCCTTTATAGCCAGATAATTTGAAACATCAGAAGCCAGTATCTCATCTGGAGCTATATCCGGGTCGTAGATGGCTTCCATATTTACAGTTTCAGTTCCGATCAGATAGAACTCTTTGTTTCTGATCTCTGCCTCTTTTCTCTCTGCTTCCTGTGATGCGACTTTCTCATTCTTTCTGGTGATTGGTTTTATCATAAAATGATCCTTTCTCCGGTATACTCCGGCTGTAAATAAAAAGGCTCCGCACCCTGTGTGCAGAGCAATGTAATTCAAGCCGAAGCCGTTGAAAGCATCTTAGTCAACAAACTTAATCAAGAGATCATCTACAGCGTCAGTATATCTTCCTTCAGCTATGAGCTGGTTCTTGAGTTCTACAAGAGCCATGACGATGATCCTGACTTCATCATGTGTAAATCTGAATTTAGGCCTGAACATAATTCCACCTCTTTCTGCTATGGTTGGAAAAAATCTAACCATTTATGACCTTCTCTATATGCCCGAATCGGCAGCCATGGATTCTTTTCATTATGAGTGTAAATGAAAAAAGCGCGACTCACAATTATGTGAATCGCGCGTATGATCCCATTAGTAATATGGAACATATTTTACAGATCAGTTTTTCTCTGCCATATTTCGTTCTGAAAGAAATATCCCTTATATATGGGTTCACGTCTCGTCTCGAGCAAAAGACTCGAAATTCATAATTATCTGTCCTAACCTGTCATGGGATAAATAATCAGCTAATAATTCTCGTAAAACCAGAAACACTTCACGTATGGTCACATGGAAAGGACGTCCCCCGTTTTTTCCCCTTATCTGCATTTTTGAGGCAGGTTTGGCTATATCCTGCTAGGTTTGTGAAAATCGCTCAAAACATTGAAATTTCAAGGAATCCCAGTAAAATCAAAAGCTCCCGGATGTTCTCCGAGAGCCCTGAAAATGGTTGCGGGGGAGGGACTTGAACCCTCGACCTCCGGGTTATGAGCCCGACGAGCTACCGACTGCTCTAC
This sequence comes from Mogibacterium sp., assembly GCA_017512145.1. Taxonomy (GTDB): domain Bacteria; phylum Bacillota; class Clostridia; order Peptostreptococcales; family Anaerovoracaceae; genus Crickella. The sequence goes on from JAFWHB010000009.1 coordinate 14,396, forward strand.
CCCGCGTCAGCATATTGAATTGTGAAGTGGTACCGGAGACCGGACTCGAACCGGTACGAGAATCGCTTCTCATAGGATTTTAAGTCCCAGGTGTCTACCTATTCCACCACTCCGGCGTATAAAGTTAAAAAGTGGCTCCGAGGGTGGGGCTCGAACCCACAACCTACCGGTTAACAGCCGGTTGCTCTGCCATTGAGCTACCTCGGAACATTTTGTTACCTTATTTGCGACTCGTTTAGTATAGCTGAAACGGGTGCTGATGTCAACACCCGTTTCAATGTTTTTCTTTCAGTTCAAAATAGCCTATTCCCTATCTCTTGAGGTATCCTCTCAGAGGTCCGCCCGGAAGATTTGTTACATCCTTGATTGCCTCGCCGATCGATACAACCTTAGGGTTGGTTCTTGCAACAGTCTGATCTACCTCTGCCTTGATGTGCTCGTCATATTCAGGATGCGTTACTATGTAGAACTCATCGTTTTCAACAGCCTTGAATACTCTTTCGCCGAATCCTTCGATCGGATATCCTGTTCCGATTACGAATGCAGCAGACTGCTTGCCCTTCTTGAACATTTCGCTCTCATAGTAAGGATCATCGCCATGGGCATATCTTGCAGGACGATACTCATCAGCATGATCAAAGTTGGTGCGTACGAATCCAGGGCAGAATACACTGAGGTGAATATCAGCGCCTGCTTCCTGCATCTCATACTCGATACACTCTGACAGAGCTACTGCAGCGTTCTTGGTTACATAGTATGCGCACATACCGGTACTTGTAATGAGTCCGGCAACTGAACATGTATTCATTATGTTGCAGTGTGTACCCTGAGCCTTCATGATAGGAACTACCTGTCTCATGAAGTATACATGTGAGAGGAAGTTGGTGCGGATGATCCACTCCCAATCCTGAAGCGGAATCATGAAGCCAAATCCTGGTGTGCATGTTCCTGCGTTGTTCATAAGGAGATCGATCTGGCCGTACTTCTCCATTGTAGTCTTTACGACCTTCTCTGTCTCCTCATACAGCGAAACATCTGCATGAATCAGAGTGATATCCTCTGCGCCATACTCTTTAGCGACATCCTCGATCTTGGCAAGCTCATCTTCCATGATGTCGACAGCAACGATCTTCATCTTGCGCTTAGCAGCTTCTTTGACGAATTCTTTACCGAATCCGTAAGCAGCACCTGTAATGATCGCAACTCTTCCTGTGAGGTCCTTATCACCACTTTCAACAACCTTGCGCTGTTTACCAACATTCCTGAGGTCAGGATTATTGCCATCAACCCTGTCATAGATCTGCTTCTTGATAAGTGGATCATACTGAGGATGTGTTACGATATAGAACTGATCCTCTTCGATAGCCTTGAAGCATTTCTCGCCAAATCCATCGATAGGAAGTCCGGTGGTTACGACATATTCACTTGCCTTCTCAGAAGCAAAGAATTCTGCACTCTGATAATACGGATCTGTAGGATCTGAGAATCTTGCAGGTCTGTGGCGCTCAGCGTGGTGCAGATCTGTCTGTACAAATCCAGGGCAGAAGATACTGATCTGGATATCTGCGCCGATTTCTTCGAGCTCATACTGAGTAGCTCTTGAAAGCTGAACAGCGGCATGCTTTGTCGAATAATAGCCAGGCATCGCATTACTTGTGATGAGTCCTGCGATTGAACATACGTTGAGGATGTTGCAGTGTGTTCCCTGCTTCATCATGATAGGAATTACCTGTCTCATCATATATACATGAGACATGAGGTTAGCATATACCATCCATTCCCAGTCCCTGAGAGGCAGGTTGGATATGGTGCCTCCCTTTCCTGTTCCTGCGTTGTTGATAAGAAGATCGATCTGACCGAACTTCTCCATAGCGCACTTTACGATCTTCTGAGTGTCCTCAAGAAGTGAAACATCGGCCTGCAGGCAGACGATTTCCTCTGCTCCGAGTTCTTTGGCAACAGGTTCACATCTCAGAACTTCATCGCCCTCGATATCTACAGCAAGGATCTTCATTCCGCGCTTTGCGGCCTCTTTGACATACTCGAAGCCGAATCCATTTGCGGCTCCGGTGATCACAGCTACTCTACCTTTAAAGTCTTTCATAATAAGCCCCCTCAATGAAATTCCTCAGTAGTTGTCAATATTTGTATCTATGTTAAGCCCTTTTTTAAATTTAATAGTCCCTTGTCACCTGTCCGTATCAGCCTTAAGGAGACTGGCCGGAGCCGCTCCCCAGCGGCCCCAGCCTGATGCGTAGTATACTTGCAATTACTTGCGGCCTACTTCCATGAATGCTGTTCTGTCGTACCATGCAGGCAGGATCTTCTTCATTGTGGATTCTGCATCTACATCCTCAAGCTTCTGAAGTGCTGTGATGAGCAGATTGTTCTCAGCATAAGCACCGCCGATGATTGTGTTGACAGGCAGGCAGCCCCATGGGTCATCGATGCTTGACTTCAGCTCGAACTTGGTTACGAAGCCAGGCTTCCAGTCATCGTATTTGTACTTAACAACGTTTCTCATCAGGAATACGTTAGCAAAGTTCCAGATGCCATCCTCGCCAGGCAGTCTGTCGAAGTGGATGTAGTATCCGCTTCCTGCTGTCTCAGCTCCTGGAGCAGGTGCCTGATAGAGTACGTGCATGAGTGGGTGGTTGTACTGACCGAGCTGCATCTCAAGATTGACAAGCTGTGTACCTCTTCTTGTTACTCCTACACAAACTTTGCCTGTCTCGTCATCTTTCCTGATAACGAACTCAGCATCAAGCTTCTTAGGAATAGCAGAGTTATCACGGCCAAGCTGTGTAGCCATTTCAGCACCCTGTCCGCCGAGTACCAGCGAGATAGTGTACATACCAAGCTGTCCCTTGTATGTACAGTAAACGCCAAGAATTGCCTCATAGTAATTATCTGCGAATGTAGGATTCTTGATGTGGCAGCAGCTGACTGTTACTACTGGCATTGAGAATGGCTGAAGTGGTTCAGGCAGTACCTTCCTGATTGCTTCAGGCTGTGTCAGGTAAGCTACATATGTTCCCTCCTGACCTCTCATATGGCTGATCTTGGAGAATGACTTGAACTGTCCGTCGCCAATAGCGAAGCTGAGCTCCTCTTCCTTGAACAGGGATGCTCCTACTTCATATCCGCCTCTTGATGCAGGTGCGATGGTTCCGTCTACTACAGCGGATCCTACCATCTTTACACACAGTCCCTTCTCTTCAAGAGCTGCCTTAAGGCTCTGATCCGGCTTATATCCGAGTGAGAGTACTACTGCATCACAGTCGATCTTCTTGAGCTCCTTAGTATCTACATTCTCAACGCAGATTCCGTCAGCCATGATCTCCTTGAGAGCATTGCCGAGCTCGTACTTAGCGCCGAGTGCAGCAAGTCTTGTCTGAACGTCTACTACATTCAGTCTGTAAGCATTAGGAGCAGCTACCTTGAGCATGTCTACGAATGTTACTTCAGCGCCTGTCTCAGCGATATATTCACCAGCTTCAAGTCCTGTAAGTCCTGCGCCGATCATTGCTACCTTCTTGCCTGAGAGGTCGACTTTGCCATTAAGAACATCGTTAACAGCATATACGTTGTCTCCATCTACGCCAGGAATGCTTGCAGGGAAGATGGATGTTGAACCTGTAGCGAGTACTACAGCTTCAGGCTCCATAGCTGCGATCTCATCAGCTGTTACTTCCTTGCCGAGGCAGCACTTAACGCCTGCATTCTTCATCTCATTAGCCATGTAGTCGATGAACCACTGCATTCTCTCCTTGCGAGGTGGCTTCTTAGCTAGGTTGACTGTTCCGCCGAGCTCTTCCTGACGGTCGAACAGTGTTACATCAACGCCTCTCTTAGCCAAAGTAGCAGCTGCGTACATTCCGCCAGGACCGCCGCCGACTACTACAGCTTTGTGCTCGCCCTTTACAGGCTCGAGATCTCCATAACGGAGCTCATTGCATGCACGTGGGTTAACAGCGCACTCGAATGGGAGTCCCTGAGCATTGAGTCCAAGCAGTGACTCGAAGCAGCGCAGACAAGCAATACACTTATTGAGCTCAGCAACTCTTCCCTCCTGAACCTTCTTGCCCCACTCTGCATCAGCGATCCATGTTCTGCCCATTCCGACAAAGTCTACAACTCCGTCCTCAAGGAATGCTTCAGCTACTTCAGGCTCTCTGATTACAGATACAGCGATTACAGGAATATTTACAACATTCTTGATGGCCTGGATCATAGGTTTTCTCCAGCCCTGTGGGAATGAGATAGGCTCTACCGAGAAGCTTCCTGTCTCATACAGACCGTCGGATACATCGACGAAGTCGATTCCGGCCTCTTCGAGGCACTTAACGATCTTGATACCATCCTCGAGTCTGATCTGGTCACCTGTGTAACCAACCTTATCGAGGAATTCTACTACGGATACTCTGCAGCCGAGAGGAAAATCAGGGCCGCACTTCTTGCGGATGTCTTCGATGATCTCAAGAACGAGTCTCATTCTGTTCTCAAAGCTGCCACCGTATTCATAATCTCTGTAGTTTGTGTAAGGCGAGAGGAACTGCTGGAGCAGATATCCGTGAGCGCAGTGGAGTTCGATTCCATCGATGCCTGCCTTCTTGCATCTGAGTGCAGCATCACCGAACTGTCCAACGAGCTCGTGGATCTCCTCGATCGTCATAGGTCTTGTTTCCTGCTGCGATACCTTGCAGACTCTGTCAGAAGCGGATACACATGGCTGTCCGCCGATCAGTGAAGAAACACCTTCTCTGCCAGGATGGTGCAGCTGGATGAAAATCTTGGATCCATGCTTATGAACGGCCATAGCGAGTTCCTTGAGGCCCTGGATATGATAATCCTTGGTAGCAGCGATCTGTCTGAGCATTCCTGCACCTGTCTTCTCATTGACTCTGCAGATCTCAGGCATGATCAGTCCGCATCCACCTGCTGCTCTGTCTTCATAATACTTGATCATTGCAGGGCCAGGTGTTCCGTCAAGGTTAGCCAGATTGGTTCCCATCGGGGTCATTACCAGTCTGTTCTTAAGCTCGACATTGCCGATCTTACCTTTTTCAAATAGCTTATCGTACATAGTATCTCCTTTCCTTCTTTCCAATACAGAAGCTAATAAGGATCGCCGTACTAATCGCGGCATAATAAACCAAAGAAATAAGTTTCCTGACTAAAGTATAAATTTCACAAAATAACCTTGCATTATCCTTTCTACCCAAAACATCAAAGGACATTTGTGCACGGTGTACAATACAAGAAAATGCAAGGTGATGACCATCGTTCAGTCCCTTTTCAGACCGTCTTTTTTGCCAAATTGTGCACTATATATCATTGTGTATTTAGGATATCTTCCAATTGACTTCTTGTGCATAGTACACTATTCTGTTTCTGTATTGAGATGCCAAGTAACAGGTAATACCAGCGAGGTGCAATATGATATTCCGCGATATTATTTCCAGACTTGAATCAATGTGTCAGATAGAGAAGCTGTCAGATTCCTTTGAGGATGAGATCCTTGAGGTCCAGTTCATCGATTTCAGACAGCAGGAATTCAGCGACAACATTCTGTACTTCAGCAATAACATGCAGGAGTGCAGCAAACTCCCGCGTCAGTGCGTATTCTCGGAGTCAGTGGCAAAAGGCCGCTTTGACCTCGATAACGGCAATTATGCCATCGTATCTGAGAGCGACTTCGGCTATGCTTTCAACACAGCATTTCAGCTTGTCATTGGCTCTCACAAGGATGACTACTATGAATCGATGATGAGCACCCTTGACAGGGTCAAGGATGTCGACACTCTGATTGACATCGGATCTCAGACATTCGGCGCTTCACTTGTTTTCATAGACAGAGATTTCAGGATACTCAGTTATTCAACTCAGATCCCGGTTACGGATGATCTTTGGAAGAAGAATATTGAGAGGGGTTACTGTGACTATGAATTCATTCAGACAGTCAAATCTCTCAAGTCAGTGCAGATGGCTGACTCGACTATGAACCCTATCGAAGTGTCATGTTCTTCATCACCTTTCCAGAAATTCTCGAGCCGTGTATACTGCCATGATACATGGATCGGATTTCTCATCGTCATTGAAGGTTATGACTCATACAGGCCTGAACATGTTGAAATGCTAAGGATCCTGAGCGGTGTTGTAGGATATGCAGTAATGAAATACGCACCGAGTTACATGTATATGACCAGTGATTATCACAGGTTCCTGTACAACCTTATCATCGGTGCCGAACCGGCTTCTCTCCCTGAGGCTTATACGCATCTTACCTTCCCGTCAGAGCTTCAGGTTCTCTATTGCAAAGCAACAAGGAACGGCTCGCAATTCCCTCGCGAGGGCGAATTATCTGAGGCTTTGACAATGGTCATGCCGGGTTGTCATGTCATATCTCAGAGAGATAACGCAGCGATTATCGGCAGCAGTGAAATGCTGAATAAGATCGGATCGATTGCAGCTCTCTTCCCTGACAAGTGCCGCGTCAAAATAGGTGTCAGTCTTCCATTCAGCAATATTGAGACTCTCAGAGCTCATTTCCGTGAAGCCATAGATGCTTTCGAGACCGGAGAGATGCTCGATGCTGATATCGGGATATACACATTCGAGGATTATGGCATATATGTAATGTTCAGAACAGTTTCTGACAGTGAAGACCTAAGCAGGTATCTGCACCCTGCTATTCCTAAGCTCGCCGATTACGACAAGGCAAACAATGCCAACCTCGAGCTCACTCTTCATACATACCTGAAGCATGCCTGCAACACAACTGAGACTGCTGATGCTCTCTATCTGCACCGCAACAGTGTCATCTACAGGCTCCGCAGGATCGAAGAATTGTGTGATATTGACCTGACAGACACAGACACCAGGTTCCGTCTCAGACTGTCTTATGCCATTAGTAACGTCATCAATCAGAAGCGTAAATGGGCAGGAAAGCAGTTCGGATCTCTGGGATAGAATACTAAGTCAACACGAAAGCCGGTGATCAGCAGATCCCGGTTTTTTTGTATGCAAGAATACTTTTTTGAGGCGAACGATTGTGCATAGATAACAAATGTCCTTTCGTGTTTTGTAGACTCTGAATATTGTTCGGGAGTGGATACAAACTCATAATTTAATCAGATAAGTATGTCACTCTTCTGATGCTGTGAGGTGAATTAACATGAAGATAATAGCTAAGATACTCGGCAGCTGCATTGGAATTCTTGCAGTCTGTCATACAGCTGAATGGTTCCTCGAGGGACGCAAGGTAGCTAAGGCAGCAGGCATACCGGTCAGCAAAGCATTACCGCTTTGTCTCCTTAAAGGATTTGTCTGGTGGAAGCCTCTTAAGAAGGAGCTCGATCTGAACAAGTAATTCATTATTGATTATCAATTCTAGTCTAAGGAGGTGCGTTAAAATGAAAGATTTTGCTGGTAGAGTCGCTTTGATCACCGGTGCGGCTCATGGATTTGGTAAGGAATTCGTCAAAGAAGCATCAATGCGCGGAATGAAGATCGCAGCTGTAGACATTATGGAGGATGCTCTTAGTGAGATCGAGCCTCTTGCCAGAGAACTGGGCGCTGCAGATGTGATGCTCTTCCCTTGCGATGTTACAGAATATGAGCAGGTCAAGTGTGTTGTAAGCAAAGTCATGGAAGCATACGGGCAGATAGATCTTCTTATGAACAATGCCGGTGTAGCTACATTCGGTCCTGTCTGGGCGGTTCCGCCTCTCGAATATGAGTGGATCATCGACACCAATCTCAAATCCCATGTTTATTTCATGCATGAAGTCATTCCTGTAATGATCAAACAGGGAACGCCTTGCAATATAGTTAATACTTGCTCAGCAGCAGGTACATTCACATCAAAGAGTGCAGCTGCTTATCAGGCATCCAAATTCGGTGCTCTTGCCCTGACTGAGTCTGTATATTATGACCTGATTGCATTTGGCGTTAACAATATCCATATAAGCGCTTACTGTCCTGGATTCATACAGACCAATCTCGATCACTCTGAAGAGTATAAGCAGGACAAATACAAGGTCGAAAGTCCATATTACGGCAGCGCACTTCATCAGAAGATGCAAGGTGCTGCTCAGTTCCTCATCAAGACAGGCCGCGCAATTGACGAAGCCGGCCCTGTCGTATTCAAGGCTATAGAAGATGATCAGCTGTATATCATCACTCATGAGCACTATGACAAATACATCCAGGCCCGCTGCGAGAATATGCTCGCAAGGAGAAATCCTGAGGCTGTAGAGATTGACCACAACATCAAGAGATAGGAGGCCAATAATGTACGATATTCTATTTCAGAAAGGTAAAATCGGTAATGTCGAGCTCAAGAACAGACTAGTCATGTCCCCTATGGGAAGCAATCTCGCAGAGCTTGACGGTTCCTGCGGAGATGCCATGATCGCATACTACGAAGCAAGAGCCAAAGGCGGATGCGGTCTGATCATCCCTGAAATCTGCAGAGTGAACGATGCTACCGGTGCAGGCTCCTTCAGACAGCTGTCCGTAACCAAGGACCGCCATATCGAAGGACTGTCAAAGCTCGCTGCAGCCATCCACAAGCATGGCTCCAAGGTTTTCATCCAGCTCCACCACCCTGGCAGAGAAGGTGTATCAAGACTTATCGGCGGACAGCCATGCGTATCGGCATCAGACAGAGTATGCCTGTACTCAAATCAGCCTACAAGAGCCCTTACTCATGACGAAGTTCTCGAGCTGATCGAACAGTTCAGCGACGGAGCTGTAAGATGCCAGAAGGCAGGAATCGACGGAATAGAACTGCACTGCGCACACGGATACCTCCTTGAGCAGTTCCTATCGCCATACACAAACTTCCGTACAGACGAATACGGCGGAAGCTTCGAGAACAGAATGAGATTTGTCAAAAACATCATCGACAAGATCCGCGAGAAATGCGGTCCTGACTATGTTGTCGGCATGAGACTCTCTGTTGACGAAATGCTCGCTCACAACGGCGTAACAGAACCGTTCATCGATCTTGAGGAAGGCGTTAAAATCGTAAAATACTTCGAAGAAGTCGGTATAGATTTCATCGATGTCAGCTGCGGTATCTATGAGACACTCAACTGGGCAATCGAACCGACATCCTTCCCTGAAGGCTGGAGAAGACCTATGATTCAGGCTGTAAAGAACGCTGTAAGCATTCCTGTAATGGCAGTATCTGCCATCAGAAGCCCTGAGATCGCAGCCGAGTTCATGGAGGAAGGCGTATATGACTTCGCTGAATTCGGAAGAACATGGCTTGCAGATCCTGAATGGGGTGTCAAGGTACAGGAAGGCCGTATCGATGAGCTCAATAAGTGCATCAACTGTCTGCGCTGCTTCGAGACACTGCTGACAATCAACGCTCAGCTCCAGCCATTCCAGTGTGCTGTCAACCCTGTAATGGGAAGAGAGCTTAAGTGTGGCAAACTCGAACCTGTTGTCGGAGATAAGAAAGCTGTCGTTGTCGGCGGCGGCCCTGGCGGAATGTATGCCGCAAAGACTTTGGCCGAAAGAGGCGTCAAAGTCACTCTTGTCGACAGACAGGATGAACTCGGCGGAACAGTCAACCTCGCTAAGCTCCCTCCTCTCAAGGAAAGAATGCAGAACTTCATCGACTACATGGGTAATCAGCTCTGCAAGCTTGGTGTAGATGTACAGCTCGGCAAGGAAGTTACAGCTGATGATATCGCTGCCATGGAGCCTGATGCAGTAGTACTTGCTACAGGTTCGAAGAGCATAGTTCCTGCAAGCATCCCTGGTGCAGATGGACCGAACGTATTCACTGTCGAGGAAGCTCTGACAGGCAAAGTCGATTTCACAGGCAAGCATGTTGCAATGATCGGTGCAGGACTGACAGGACTTGAAGCCGCTGAATTCCTTGGAGAGAAAGGAATCAAGGTCACAATAGTTGATATGGTTGACAGGCCTGCTCCTACTGCTTACATAGCAAATGTCATCGATGTAATGGGCAGAATCAAGAAGATGGACATCGCTCTCGAACTCAAGAACGCACTGAAAGCCGTTGAGGCAGATGGTGTCTGCATTGAAAATACAGAGACTGGTGAACAGAAGAAGATCGAGTGCGATGCAGTTGTAATGTCCCTTGGATACAAGCCTGATCAAAGTCTCAAGGCTGCTCTTGAGGAGAAAGGCATCTGCGTCAAACTGGTTGGTTCAGCTATCAAGGACGGAACAATGGGACCTGCTACAAGAACAGGATACGATGTCGGTGCTTCACTCTTCGCTGAGGCTAAGCCAAGCTTTGTAACATCCCCTGAGAAGATGGCTGCATTCGCTAAGGACTGCGCAATGAAGAAGCAGGAAGGCGTATACATGCTCTATGCTACTGATCCTGCCAAGATCAGAGAAATACTGCCTGCACCGCTCGAGCCATATGCACTTCCTCTCGTATATCTCTCAGCTAACCACATCAATGAGCCTACATTTGCAGACAACTACTATGAATCGATTCTGGGCGTATACTGCACATACAAAGGCCAGCTCGGACTCTACTGCATCAGCCTCGTTCTCGGAGGCCAGGGTGCTGAGATGGCAACAGCCCTCGGCCGTGATGTCCTCTCCATCCCTAAGAAGGTAGATGCTGAGTTCGTCATCAGGAAGGACGATGAGGCAGGCAAAGTCACCGTTGCTGTTTCGAGAAGAGGCACACAGCTCATCGACATGAAGCTGAGACTCGGTGAGTACAACCATCCGATGACTCACCTCATCTTCCAGGCACCTTCTGCCGGAAAAGAGACCATGGGATATGGTTACTACATGCACTTTGATCAGATGCCTGATGCAGAAGGCGGTTCGAAGTTCAGCACATGCCTCACCAAGGTGCTCTGCAAATACAACTACAAGGGCTGGATTCCTGCATTCGTAGAGGATCTCAAACTGCAGTCCAGTGTTGATGATCCTTGGGCACAGCTGCCTATAGAAACCATCATCGGCGCAGGATACTCACAGAATGATCTCTTCCTCGGAACAAGCCAGTTCTGCGAAGAAACCGATCCTGCAGACACAATGCCTAAGATCATTCCTGCATGGTATGACCTCAGTGCATTTGGCGTAACAGGAAGGAAGTAGACTCTTAAAAAAACTTATATCGCCTGATCTATACATGAAAACAGCTCCCGTGGGCATGATGCCTTAGGGAGCTGCGTTCTTTATTATTCTGTTAAAGTTATTGTTCTTGTTCCTGTTCCAGCTGCTGGTTGCGGTTGATTATCGCGATCTTGTTCCTGTACTTGTGTGCATTAGTCTCATCGCCTACTGCCTCGTACAGCTGAGCAAGTTCGTCCATTACATCTGTGTTGCTTGGTGACAGAGTCAGGACCTTGCGAAGATCCTGGATTGCCTCGTCTACATTTCCCAGCGAAGCCTCAGCGACTCCGAGATAGTACCACAGAGGCCACCAGTTCTCATATCTGCCCTCTTTGAATTTGCTGAGGGTGTCTCTGCCTCCGACAAAATCTCCGCCACTGATCTGATTGCAGCCAAGCTCTATCTGCACAGGCTCCTCAAGATCCAGAAGCATTCCGGATATCTCATGTCTCAGGTCCTCCAGCTGATTCTCATCAAGTCCTGATGTGTTCTCATCTGCAGATGAGCTCAGCTTGATGAACTCATCCCATGTGAGCTTAGCCTTGAGATAAAGTCCCATGTTGAGATATGCGTATCCAAGGAAATAGTATCCCATTGCGAAGTCCGGATGCATCATCGTCAGCACTTCAAAGGTATCCATTGACTCAGCCTTGAAGCTGCCGATGTATTCTTCTATTGTGTCTCCTGCAAGTGAAGCATTAACTGCCTCTCCTTCGGAGCTTGCCTCTGATGCGGTCTCATAGCACGCTTTGCACGCTCTGCCATAGAGATACATTGCGGCCTGAGACTGAGGATCAATAAGAAGAGCGGTCCTCAGGAGCTTGCACGCGTCCTCAAATCTTCCCTCATCTGCAGCCTTGGCGCCTTCCGATACCAGTATCGGCTCAGCCTGATCACCTGCTGCAGCCTTGATATATGCGAGGTACTGATCTGCGTATACAAAGGCAGCATCTCCGCCGATGACTTTCGCCATATCGATGAAGATGCTTCTGACTGCTATCTGTCCATTGTCGCCGTCGCTGAGAGGTACCGGCACCCCGCTGAGGATGCCCTGGCCTCCCATGACCCTGATGAAATCTTCGCTGAGTTCACCGAAGACCATACTCATATTGCCGGCGCTAAGGTATTTGCTTATTCTGTCCTCTCCGTTAAGCTTCAAGATCCCAGCCTTTCCTTTCAAATCTGATTATTTCTTCTTCGGAGACTGCGCTCTCAAGATCTGCGTGGATCGCATCTGTCAGAATCTGGAACTTGAGATCATCTTCGAAGTCAGCATAGAGCTCATGAGCGAATGCGAAGAGCATTCTTGCCAGATTGTCAGGCTTATGCATCTTATTGTCCATGCCATGTGAGTATACATAGTCTGCAAGCTTGCTGAAGAGATCGTAAGGCTTCATGCCAAGATCTGTAAGCATCCTTGGGAAAGCGTTCTTGAAGCCGCCATTTCCGATGAATGACTGTGTAACTCTGGAGATGTTCCTGATCCTGATCATATCCTCAGCGCTGAGATGATCTGTACCGATAACATCATATGGTGAAGCAGAGGTATAGAGATATCCATACTTATCTGCATCCATTCTGAGCTGTGTGCCCTTAGCGAGTCTCAGCATTTTGATGCCGAATGGAGAACCGTCAGCAAGTCCGTATGCCTTATTGAAGGAGCGTGCAAAGAGCTCTTCAGTCTCATATGGCAGTCCGGCTATAACAGAGACGTTAGCAATGACCTTGCCTGCCTGGAGCAGCTTGGTGACATTGTACATCAGCTGATAGATGTTCTCCTTGCGGCCGACTGCTGCAAGTACCTCGGCATTGGTGCTTGCTACATCGATATTGAATATAAAGAGTCCCTCTCTTGCCTCTGCAAGAAGTCTGATGGTCTCATCATCAAGATTCTCGCCGCTGATGTTGAATTCGAAGGAAGTTACTCCGTTGTCATTGTTGATGAGATACTCGAATATCCTGTATGCTCTCTCGCTGTTGGCATTGAAGCATCTGTCGAAGAATACTACCTGCTCAGGCTCCTTGACCAGGAAGTATCTGAGTTCTCTGCATACTCTTGCGAGGCTTAGAGATCTGATCCTTGATTCAGGAAGATGCGGCAGATAAGCTACCCTCTCAGCACTTCCTCTCATCGATTCATAATAGATCACGCTGCCATCAGCGTCGGTCTTATCATATGGGAACGGAAGATCATCCATCTCTACAGGCTCATCGTAGTTATTAACGACGATCTGCTCATCTGTCCTGTAAGCGAGGCCCGGGATATTCTCGAAGTCGAACTCGTACTCATAGACAGACTTGAGGAATCTGAACAGAACCGACTCGCCCTCTCCTCTGATGACATAGTCGACCCAAGGATTAGCCTTCATGTAGTTCCTTGTTTCGAAGGAAACATGCATTCCTCCCACTACCACAGCAGTGCTCGGAGCTGCCTTCTTGATCATTTCGATTACATTGGAAATGTGTCTCTCGTTGAGAGCGTTGCAATGGAAGTACACGATATTGTACTGGCCTCTGATGATATCTTCGTAGATATTACCGTCAAGCTCGTACTTGCCATAAGTCTTCATATCTACATCGAGCGGAGAATCCTCTACGATTGAATACAGATATCTCATAGCATAATCAGTGTAATTACAGTCTGTCTTAATTGTAGCTAGTAAGAGTTTCATGTTAATCACCTCAATTGATTATCAGGAATTACATCCTTTCCGGTGCTTTGATGCCCAGGAGTCCCAGACAATTAGCTATTACAGTTCTTGACGCACTGACAAGAGCCAGCTTGGCCAGCTTCTCGTTCTCGTCATCTACAAGTATGTGTTCATCATGATAGAACTTATTGAAGCTCTGTGCGATATCAACAAGATGTCTTGTAAGGATCGAAGGTTCGTATTTGTCTGCTGCCTCGAGAACGACCTCAGGTACTCTGTAGAGCAGCTTGACAAGTGCATAAGCGCTGTCGCTCTCAAGATAGCTCCAGTCAAAGTTGCCGCCTCTGATAGCAGCGAGATCTGCCTCTGATGCGTTGCGGAGTACGCTGGATGCTCTTGCGTGAGTGTACTGTACGTAAGGGCCTGTCTCGCCGTCAAAGTTCAGTACCTTGTCCCATGAGAATACGTAATCCTTGATCCTGTTATTGGAAAGCTCCTGGAAGATGACAGCTCCGATACCGACTTCCTTCGAAACAGTATCAATGTCAACTCCCTGTGTCTGCTTCTCTCTCATGATCTCTGCAGTCTTCTCAACAGCAGTATTCAGAACATCTTCAAGGAATACAACAGTACCCTCTCTTGTAGACATCATCTTGATGTCATCGCCGTCTGAGAGGCTTACAAGGCCAAATGGTACATGTATGCAGTCCTTCTGCCATTCATAGCCCATCAGCTCGAGAACCTTCTTCCACTGCTTGAAGTGGAGGTTCTGCTGTGATGCTACGACGTAGATGCACTTATAGAAATCGTAGTGCTCCTTCCTGTATACAGCAGCTGCGATATCTCTTGTTACATAGAGGCTGGATCCGTCTGACTTAGTGATCATGGCAGGGCTCATACCGTACTCTTCAAGATCTACGATCTGAGCACCCTGTGACTGGATCAGAAGTCCCTTATCCTTGAGTTCCTGGATGAATCTAGGCATCTTGTCAGAGTAGAAGCTCTCTCCTGCATAGGAATCGAATGTGATGCCGAGCATGTCATATACTCTGTTGAACTCTGTAAGGCTGAGCTCTCTGAACTTCTTCCAGAGCTCGACTTCCTCAGGCTCACCTGCCTCAAGACGCACGAATGTCTCTCTCGCCTCGTCTTCAAGTGAAGGATCTTCCTTGGCCTCTTTGTGGAATCTTGTGTAGTACTTGAGCAGGGTCTTGATAGGATCCTTAGCGAGTTCTTCTTCTGAACCCCACTTCCTGTAAGCAACGATCATCTTGCCGAACTGTGTTCCGTAGTCGCCAAGGTGATTGATCCTTACAACATCAAAGCCTACAGCATCGTACAGCTTGTAAAGAGCGTTACCAATAACAGTACTCCTGATATGTCCGATGTGGAAAGGCTTAGCAATATTAGGGGAAGAATACTCGACGATTACCTTCCTGCCCTTGCCTTCATCTGATCTTCCGTATGCAGCACCCTTGTCTGCAACTTCAGTTACTACCTGTCCGGCAAAGAAAGCTCTGTCAATGAAGAAGTTAACATAAGCATTGACATTCTCTACCTTGGCAAAGGCTTCGTTGCCCGATACTCTTGCTGCTATGTCTGCAGCTATCATCTGAGGAGCCTTCCTGAGAGCCTTGGCAAGTCTGAAGCAAGGGAAAGCATAGTCTCCCATCTTCTCATCTGCAGGTATCTCGATAAGGTTCCTTATCTCTTCAAGTGTAAGGCCAAGCGCCTCGTCGTATATTTCGTTTGCTATAATGTCTTTAAAATCTACCATGTTGATCCTTTTCTGATTATTTGTATTTATTGATTATTTGTTGCCGAAGACTCTCCTGAAGTTCTTCTCATCGCAGATCTTGAAATCGTCTGCGAAGACATAGTCATCAGGACCTGCCTCCGGGTCATTTCGCTCTTCCATATATGCATCTATCAGCTTGTCTGTGAAGAGGCCATTGCCGCCTACCAGAGTTCCCGTAAAGGTGCCATCGTATACAGCTCCGGAGCCGCATGAAGGGCTGTTAGCCTTGAGAATAGCGCCCTCTACCTTGCATGTGCCTCTCTTGCGGCTGCCATGCTCTACGAGGACAGACTGAAGGGACAGCTCAGCACCGTAGTCGAACACCCTTGTGAGATCCTTGCCCTCCTTGTCGAGGACCTTGAAGTATCCGTCTTCTACAGGTACTATCTCAGCCGGGTTCCTTGGTGATTCAAGTCCGCCTGCAGTCTCAGGACATACAGTCACATAATCATGAGTCCTGCAGAACTCGATGATCTCTTCATTTCTGTTGTTGCCTCCGTCGTACTTGCAGTCAAAGCCGAGAAGGCATCTGCTGATAATATACATATTTGTTAAATCTCCAAACATTACAAAATCTGACTAATTATTATAACAAATAATCAGACATATAATCTATAAAATACGCCAAACTCACACGGATTTGTTGATTCAGCGAGCTTATTTACGGTCTCTGAGCTCGACAACAGTATTACCGTCGCCGCCCTCGCTGTATGGAGCAGACTTGAAGGATTTGACGTGCTTGTTACGCCTCAGTTCATCTCTTATGCCTGTTCTTAGTATTCCCTCGCCTCTGCCATGAATGATATGCACAGTCTTGAGTCCTGCAAGGAAGGCATCGTCGATATACTTGTTGACCAGGTCGATGGCTTCTTCTAGGTTCTTGCCTATGACATTTATCTCTGTCTTGATGGTCTTGGTCTTGCCAAATGACATATTGCCATACTTGGTCCTTGTCTTCTCCTTGTGGCCCTGCTCTTCTGAGTCAGCAATGACAAGATCCTTGATATTGACTGTCATCTTAAGAGCACCAAGCCTGATAGCGAGATTGCCCTTGCTGTCCGGAAGTGACTCGACCTCACCTGTCTGCCCGAGCTTGGTATATTTGACCCTGAGGCCAAGGCGGATCATTTCAGGCTCAGGAACCTTGCCGGTCTGCAGAGTCTTAGGCTTCTTCACTTCCTGAGGCCTGTACTCATTCTCAGCCTGCCTCAGAGCCTTCCTGCTCTTAGCAGCCCCGCCTGCAATATGACCCTCGTCAAAGCCTGCATCCTTCTTCATGTGTCTTATACTGCGAAGCTCCTCAGATATCTCATCGATAGTTCCCTGAGCGTCTCTGAGCATGCCTCTTGCCTTGGCTCTTGCCTCTTCGAGGATCTTGTCAGCCTCTGCTCTTGCAGCATCAAGTTCTCTTGCAGCCTCATCTCTGCTCTTAGCAGCAGCTTCCCTCTCAATACCGGCCTCTCTGAGAGCCTCCTGGGCCTCCGCATGATCAGCCTCGACTCTAGATACAGCCTCTTCGAATTCGAGCTGTTCCTCGCCCATGAGCTCCGAAGCTCTGGCGATGATGTCCTCGCTGAGTCCGAGTTTTCTCGAGATCTCGAAGGCATTGGATTTGCCCGGAAGACCGACCCTCAGTCTGTATGTAGGCGACAAAGTCTCTACGTTGAACTCCATTGAAGCATTCTCGACTCCCGGTGTTGAAAGTGCGTACTTCTTGAGTTCTGTATAGTGAGTGGTTGCTGCAACCAGGGCACCGGCTTCTTTGAGTTTCTCAAGTTCTGCGATGCCAAGAGCTGCACCTTCAAGCGGATCGGTACCTGCTCCAAGCTCGTCGAGCAGCACGAGGCAACCCCTGCCGGCTCCTTCGAAAATGGTGATTATATTCTTCATGTGAGATGAGAATGTACTGAGGCTCTGCTCAATGCTCTGCTCATCTCCAATATCCGCATAGATCTCATCAAGGATAGGCATATCTGATGTCTCACTCGCTGGTATATGAAGTCCGCTCTGTGTCATCAGACAGAGAAGGCCTATGGTCTTGAGCGTTACAGTCTTGCCTCCGGTGTTAGGACCGGTAATGAGAAGAGTCGTCCAGTCCCTGCCAAGTTCGACATCCGTCGGTACTACCTTGCTCGCCGGAATCAGTGGGTGTCTGCCCCTGCGGATACTGATATAGCAGTCATCATTCAGATGAGGCTCCATTCCGTCCATCATGCATGACAGCTTACCCTTAGCACTGATGAAATCAAGCTCTACGAGCAGCTTCTGATTGTTCTGAAGCTCAGTGAAGTGCTCTGCAACCCTGCTGGTGAAGAGCTCAAGTATCCTCATGATCTCAGCCTGCTCATCCATATCAAGCTGTCTGAGCTCATTATTGAGATTGACGACAGCCTGAGGCTCAACGAACAGCGTTGCACCTGTAGATGACTGGTCATGGACCATGCCGGGATATGAGCTGATATACTCTCTCTTGACCGGAATGACATACCTTCCGTTACGCATAGTAACAATGGCATCCTGAAGCTGGGTCTTAGCTGAATTGCTGGTGACCATCTTCTGGAGCCTTGACTTAATAAGGTCATTCTTGTTACGTATCTCTCTTCTGATCCGGCGGAGCTCTGGTGAAGCGCTGTCTGCCATCTCATCATCCGAAAGGATCGACATGCCGATATCCTGTTCGAGCTTTGGCACGGGTTCAAGCAGACTTGCTATCTCCGGAAGGACCTTAAGACCCTCAGGCATTTCATTGCTGAGGAAGGTCTTGACCTGACGTGTGATCAGAAGGCTCGTTCTAACCTGAAGCAGCTCTCTCATGCTGAGGCATCTGCCCTTTCTTGCCAGACTGACGATACCGCTGATATCACCCATTTCGCCGATCGGAATATTTCCCTTATATAGAATAACGGAAACCGCCTCAGTAGTTTCCGTTAATGCATCCTGCACCTGGTGTCTGTTGTTCATAGGTACCAGCTCTGCAATCCTCTCTCTGGCAAGTGCAGAACCGGCCTGATCCTTAAGCAGGTCTAATATTCTATTAAATTCAAGAAGTCCTAATATCTTAGAATTCATCTTCGCTATTCATTCTCTTGATTGACTTAAGTTCGTTCTTGAGATTGACATTCTCCATCTGGAGATCAAAGTAAGCATTCTCCATCTCAACAAGCTTCTCTTGCAGTTTCTTGTAGTCTTCATTGCTCTGAGACTGTCTGTCTACCTCGGTGGACATCTTCTCCTTGAGATCTGTTACCTGCTTCTTGGTCTGCTCCCACATAGCTATGTAGTGCTTGACATCATTATCGAGCTGGTAGTTCTCTGTCTGGAGCTTGAGCAGCATATCTGTAGTGTCCATGAGCTTCTCTGTCACATTCAGTGCTGTAAGAACTGCAGCCTTATAGTTAGGATTGGAATTGAGTGCATTACTTGTGCGTCTCAGATCTTCATCAACGTACTTCGCGATTTCTTTGATGCGCTCTTCGCTCTTGTCGCTGGAGAGTACATAATTTGATCCACAGATCACTACGTCCGCTCTGTTCTTTTCCATAAATTCTCCCCTTGTTAATTAATTAATTCCTCACAGCCTCATACATAAGTATTGCAGCGGATACAGCTGCATTGAGAGATTCGGTCTCTCCCTTCATAGGTAGCGTCACTCTCACATCGGCAAGGTCCATGACCTCATCGCTGATACCATTACCCTCATTGCCTATGACAAGAGCAACATTGCTCCTGAGGTCCTCCTCATAATAAGGTCTTCCTCCCGCCGGATCTGTTACGACAATTCTCTTGCCGGCTCTCCTGAGAACAGTATTTAATTCTTCAGGACCGGACACGTAGGCAATCGGGATATCAAACACCATACCGGCAGTAGACCTTAAGACCTTAGGAGACCATACATCGGCAGTACCCTTGACTGCGATTATCATGCTGTAGCCTGCTGCAACAGCAGTTCTGATCATGGTGCCCATATTGCCGGGATCCTGAATCCTGTCAAGGACCAGGACGTTGGAACCTCCCGGAAGAGAATCTATCGCCTGAATATCCGTATGCGGCATCCTGACCACTGCGAGAATGCCTACGCCATTCTCTGCGTCTGTCAGCTTGTTGAAAATACCTTCAGGTACCTCGCATACAGTAATGTCATCAGCTGCGATACATTCATCTATGAGGCCAAAGCATGCACCCTCAGGCACCATGATGAAATCTATGTCAAGGTCCCTGCGGATGGCTTCACTGACCATGTTGATACCTTCACATGCAAATCGGCCTTCCGCGGTCCTTCCCTTACGTGTCTGCAGTTTTCTTATGAGCCTGATCCGGCTGTTATCCTGCGACGCTATTCTTATCAGCATTCCTGTATCCTGCCCGGCGTCAGCTATCTGAGGAAGTCAGGAATATCAAAGTCAGTCTCTGAATTACTGCCTCTCTCCTCGAACAGCTCGTTCAGATCAACTTCCTTACCCTTCATTCCGTCGATCTCAACTTCTCTTCCTGTGTAAGTTGTTCTTGAAGAAGTATCAGGTGCATCGATGATGCCGCCTGCTGTTGCCTTAGCATTGTTGAAATCTGTAGCAATGATGGTTACAGAAATCTTGTCATTCATCTCTTCGTTGATTGCAGCACCGAAGATGATGTTAGCATCAGGGTCAGCCTCTGTCTGAACCTTCTCAGCGATGGTGTTGATATCGAGCATTCCCATGTCATATCCACCGGATACATACAGCAGGATCGACTTAGCACCTGCGATTGATGTCTCAAGCAGTGGGCTGTTAAGAGCATTCTGAATAGCATCCTCGATCCTGTTCTCGCCCTCGCCGACACCAACTCCCATGTGAGCAACTCCTCTGCCCTCCATGATGGTTCTTACGTCTGCGAAGTCTACGTTAACAAGTCCGTATTCGCTGATCAGATCGGAAATTCCCTGTACGCCCTGTCTCAGAACATCGTCTGCCATTGCGAACGCCTCGAGCATTGATGTGTTCTTCTGGCTTGTGTCGATGAGTCTGTCATTAGGGATGATGACAAGTGAATCTACAAAGTTGCTGAGGTACTGGATACCCTTAGCAGCTCTGTTCCATCTCTTCTTACCTTCGAATGTGAATGGCTTGGTTACAACTGCAACTGTAAGTGCGCCGCAGTCCATCGATGCCTTAGCGATAACCGGTGCAGCACCTGTTCCTGTGCCACCGCCCATTCCTGCAGTGATGAATACCATATCTGCATCCTGGATATGTCCGATGATCTCATCGATAGTCTCTTCAGCTGCCTTCTGACCGATCTCAGGGTTAGCGCCTGCGCCTCTTCCTCCTGCAACCTTCTCGCCAAGCTGGATCTTAACCTCAGCCTTGCATTTCGAAAGTGCCTGTCTGTCTGTATTTACAGCTATAAATGTAACACCCTGAAGTCCGGTGTCTACCATTCTGTTTATCGCATTGCATCCGCCCCCGCCGACGCCAATGACTTTAATAATCGCGGCTCTGTCCTGCTCGGATACAAAGTCAGAAACAAATTCCATAGTATAGCCCTCCTCGTTGAACTCATAAATAGATATAGTTATCTTAACATATAAAAGCCCTAAATGCATTAATTTTTCAACAAAAAACACAATATTTAGGGGTTAATTGCTTTACCCGACACAATTACTTGTAAACTCATATGCCCGGCTCGAAGGATATCGTTCCATCCTCTCCGAATGAAATCGTACCTCTTCTGATCTTCTTGGAGAAGAGCTGCTCCACTACCTTGTGAAGTCTGCCGTTCTCAAGATTTGTTATCAGTTCCTCAGTTGTGCCTCTGACAATGAGTGTGTCATATATATATGCTGTTACAGCATCGTCCTCTCCCATGTCCAGACTGACAAAGTAGAGGTCTGATTCTTTCATTGATTTGATTACGTTCAGTGTCTTCTGCAGGAGCTTCTTATCCTGCGTGCCGATCTTCTCGCCAAGCTTGATCTTGTTGACCACAAGTCCTGTGACAACTGTGATCTTAGGCTGTGTTCTGCTCTTCTTGAGCAGCATTCCCTCATCATCCATTACCAGGAAATCATCATCATATCTGAACACGAAAGCCTGCGTTCTCTCCCTGACGGTTATAACCATCGTGGACGGGAGCTTTCTTGTGACTTCAGCGCTCTTGATGTACGGATTCTGTTCGAGGTACTCTACAATCTCTGCTCCCTGCAGATCATATATGAGGTTCCTTCCCGGAACAGCATGTCCGATGTTGATGATCTCTTCTGCGGTAAAGTGATTATTGCCTCTTACTTCTATGGCATCTACCGTAAATACCGATGAGATCGTGAATATGAAAATGAATATCAGCGACACGAAGATAACGAGGAACATCTTGATACGGAAGCTGTTGCGCTTCTTGCGGGCCTCATTTGCCTTCTTGCGCTTCCTGATCTTCTTCTCTATGGCCTTGATATCCTGAGGCTTCTCTTCCTCTACGGTGGTGATATCTTCTGTATCACTGTCTGAGAGGCCATAACTGGTTATCCTGCCTTCGTTGCCCTTATAGCCGGATTCTTCATCCTCGGCTTGCTTCCAGTTGATCTCAGGGACATTTGTCGTATCCTTGATGACTCTGGTATCACTCTTATCCCACTGAAGATTGATTGTCTCCTTAGGAGCATTCTGATCAGCATTTGCGGTTATGGTTTCATCAGATATCTGTCTGAGAGGTGCTACAACAAGAGTGGCGTCTCTTACGCGGGTAGGCTCGCCTGCTACTATTGTTGCTGCCGGGACCTCTATCGTGGCGTCTGTGACACCCTGCCCGCCGTCAAAGGCGATCGTGTCATCCGTGACTCCCCGGCCGCCGCCAAAGGCGATCGTGTCATCCGTGACTCCCCGGCCGCCGCCAAAGGCAATGGTATCGTCAGTAACAGCGATAGTATCATCAGATACGCCTTCTTCTTCCGCCTGCCTTGCTGCAAGGAGTGCCAGATCTTCCGCAAGCAGCTTCTCAAGATCGACATCCATCGGCGTCAGAGTCCAGTCAGTAAAGTTCTCATATCCCTGCACAGTAAGGTCAGGAGATTTACTATTGTCATCTCCTGATCTGTCTACTACCAGAGTATCCTTATTAACCTGCTGTGTCTTATCATCAGCCACTATCTGTATGTCTCCATTATCGTGTTATAAATAATTTCGGCGGCATGGACAGGCGCAGTGCTCCTGCTTGCCTTCTCCATCTGCCTGATCTGATTCCTGTCAGAATCAAGTTCTCTGATTATTCTGAGAACATCTCCTGTCGTGCTCTCAGACTCACGTACTATGAAAGCACCGCCCTTGTCTGCGACGGCTTTGGCATTATAGTACTGGTGATCTGCAGTTACATTAGGGGATGGGATGAAAATCGCTGCCCGCCCCTCCATTGTTGTCTCTGCTGTCGAAAGTGCTCCGCTCCTGCTGATCGAAAGGTCAGCTGCAGAGAGCATCTCCGGCATATTCTTGATGAATGCGGAAATCCGCACATTCGAAGGTGCAAATCCTTCGGCAGCGAACTTCTGCTGTATATCTTCGAAGTACATGCTTCCGGTTCCCCAGATTACTGTGTAGCCCGGCTTGTCTGCGTATTCTCTTGCAACAGCCTCACCGACCGCATTAGTCATCTCCGATCCGAGGCTGCCTCCGAATACCATGATGACAAAGTCATCTTCGGGTATTCCGAGGTTCCTTCTGTCATTCAGCCTGCTCCTTCCGGAGAATTCGCTCCTGACAGGATTGCCTGAATATACGATCTTGTCCTGGTCTGCGAAGTGCTCTCTTGCGCTCTCGAATCCAAGGAAGACCCTCTTTGCGAATCTTGCAAGGAACCTGTTGCTGACCCCCGGAAAACCATTCTGCTCATGCAGATATATCGATGCACCGAGTTTATCTCCTGCGAGCACAACAGGAACGCTGACGTAGCTTCCTGTACTGAAAACAACGTCAGGTTTGAATTTCTTCATGATCTTGAGTGCCTGCGATCTTCCCCTGAGTGTACCTGACAGGGTCGATACGATCTTCTTGATATTGCGTCTGTCAAGAGGTCTCGATTCGACCTCGTAAAGAGTGTAACCTTTGTCGGGTATTATAGCTTTCTCAAGAGAATTGCCGCTGGCTATGTATATTACCTCACATTCGGGATCTCTCTCCCTGAAGGCATCACCTATCGCAAGTGCCGGATAGATATGGCCTCCTGTAGCGCCTCCTGTAAGTACTATTCTCATTGCTCTTCCGCCTTTCCTGCCTCTCGCAATTTCCGGCTCACTTTAGATACATTCAGGGCTATGCCCATTGCCAGCATGAAGGTCCACATGGATGAACCTCCGTAACTTATGAACGGCAAAGTGATTCCTGTAGCCGGCATAGTTGATGTTACTACCGCAACATTGATTATGACCTGGAGGCCCAGCATTACGGCTACTCCTGTGGCCAGAAGGAAGCCGAGTCTGTCTGCAGCATCCAGAGCTATCATAAGAAGCCTGACGAGCAGGAAAATGTATGCTGCCATAAGTATGAGGAAGCCTATGTATCCAAGCTCCTCGCCGAGAATAGCAAGAATGAAGTCATTCTGAGGCTCAGGCAGGTACATGTTCTTCGCTATACTCTGTCCGAAGCCAAGGCCTTTGAGGCCACCATTGCCCAGGGCTATCAGACCCTGTGTTACCTGATATCCGTCGCCTTGTCTGTCAGCAAACGGGTCTATAAAGCTCGTAAGTCTCTGGTACCAGTGGTACGGAGTCTTGAATGTAACGATGTAGAAGTATCCGCCTATTCCTGCTGCTATAGGGAATAAGATGAAGAACAGGTTAAGCCCTGCTACCAGCATGATGGCAAACATGATCATGACGATTACAATAGCCGTTGAAAGGTTCGGCTGTCTTATGATCAGTATGAAGTGAGCTGCCATAGCAACCAGCAGCACCAGGAGTCCCTTAAAACTTCGTATATTCCGCGGATCTTCAACAAGGAAGGCCGAGGTGAAGATGATCATGAAGAGCTTGGAAAGCTCACTCGGTGTGATTCTGATACCGAAGATGGAGATCCATCTCTGGGCGTTGTTTACTGACGATCCGATGAGCAGTACCAGCACGAGCATGCCTATACTGAGAAGCAGCAGCGGATATGATATCTTGGTGTAGAAATGGTAATTGATATTAGCTACACCGATCATCATCAGCCATCCGGTAACTACGAAGAACAGCTGTCTGATCAGATAGTAAAGAGGCTGAGGCTTGCTGATATTGATTGTCTGATAGTATCCGGCGCTGAAGACCATCGCTACCCCGAAGAGCGAGAAGAGCACAACAACAACGAGGACTACTGCATCGAATCCTCCGAATGCCAGGCTGAGTTTCTCTCCCAGTGTGAGTCCTACAGTACCCTGAAGTTCTCCTCCCTCAAGTCTTACCTGTCTGAGCTCTGCCTTACGGGCTTTCTTGATTTGTCTTGCTCTTTTTCTGTTTGCTCTTGGCGAATCACTTGATGCCATCGTCCAGAAGCTCCTTTACACACTTCTTGAAATGTCTGCCTCTCTGCTCGAAATTATCGTACATATCCCAGCTTGCGCATGCAGGTGAGAGAAGAACTTTGTCTCCTTCCCTGGCAAGCTCTGAAGCTTTGCGTACGCATTCTTCCATGTCAGCGCAGTAGTATATATCTGTAAAGCCCTCTTTGCGGGCTGCTTCTTCTATCTGAGGTGCATCTCTTCCGAGAAGCACAAGGGCTGTTACTGCACCCTTAAGATGTCTGGCAAGATCCGTGAAATCCTGAGCCTTGCCATCTCCACCTGCGATAAGGATTATATTGTCTCTGAGAGCCTTGATTGCGATTACTGCAGCATCTACATTAGTACCCTTGGAATCGTTGAAGTATTCAACGCCCTTGTATTTGCCGCTGAACTCTATTCTGTGCTCAACACCCGGGAACTTCTTTACAGCTTCGGTGATCACATTAGGCTCAATACCTGCAAAGTAAGCAATTGCAGCGGCTGCAAGTGCGTTCTCAACATTATGATCGCCTATGATCCTGAGGTCTGATGTGTCGCAGATGAAGTATTCTGTTCCATCGAGGTCTTTGACGATAATCGCAGTATCGTCAACAAACGCTCCGCAGTCAAGTTTCTCTCTTCTGCTGAAAGGAATCACTGTTGCTCTGCTCTGCTGAGCCAGTGCAAGGGCCTGCTTGTCGTCATAATTGACAACAAGGAACTCATCCTCGCTCTGATTGACAGCGATTCTGGCCTTGGCATTGCCGTAAGCTTCCATTGTGTGGTGTCTGTTCAGGTGATCCGGAGTCAGATTGAGGATAGCCGATACACAAGGTCTGAAGAACCTGGTTGTCTCAAGCTGGAAGGATGAAACCTCTGTAACCATCCAGTTATCCTCTCCTGCCTTGATAGCCTCTGTAACTACAGGCTCGCCAATATTTCCTACGACCGATGTCTTCCTGCCTGCTGCCTTGAATATTTCCCCTACGAGTGTGGTCGTGGTTGTCTTGCCGTTAGTTCCGGTTATTGCTACGAACTTGGCAGGAGTCAGCCTGTATGCGAGCTCGAGCTCTCCGATTATCTCTGCCCCGCTCTCCTCAGCTGTCCTGACAAAGTCCTTCTCAGGAGATACTCCAGGGCTCAGGACCAGCATGTCGAATGCCGTCATATCTTCCGGCAGACATCCGAGATACTCTGTCACGCCCAGTTCTCTCATCTTCATCAGGAAATCCTGATCTATCTTCTCAGGCTGTGATGCATCCTGAATGGACACCGAAGCTCCGAGCTCTGTGAGAGCTGCAGCAGCTGCTTTGCCTGATTTGCCGA
This sequence comes from Mogibacterium sp., assembly GCA_017512145.1. Classification (GTDB taxonomy): domain Bacteria; phylum Bacillota; class Clostridia; order Peptostreptococcales; family Anaerovoracaceae; genus Crickella. Next base: position 40,775 of record JAFWHB010000009.1, read on the forward strand.
GGCCTATGATGAGGACCTTCATGTCTTTGACTTTGTCTCTGAATTCAATGTGATCCATGATTCTAATACCTTCTTTGACTGATTATCTGATTAATATGTGCCTTATCACGCCACTGACAGAGCGGCAATGATGCAGCAGATCAATGTGAACAGGCAGAACATTTTGACAACTTTGGTCTCATGCCATCCGCCCAGTTCGAAGTGATGATGTATAGGCGCCATCCTGAAGAATCTCTTGCCTCCGGTCTTCTTGAAATAGAGGACCTGAATGATGACTGAGAGTGCTTCACATACGTAGATAAGCCCTGCGATAGGAAGCAGCCACTCGACATGGCCGATTATAGCTGTAGCCGAGAGGACTCCGCCAAGAGCCATAGAGCCTGTATCTCCCATGAATATCCTTGCAGGATAGTGGTTGTACATAAGGAATCCGAGTGTTGCGCCGAATACAGCCTGTGCTGCAGCTGCCATCGGCTCGTTACCGCCCGGTATGATCATCATCCCGATTACAGCAAAGCATCCGGCAACGATTGCCGAAGTGCTCGATGCCAGTCCGTCAAGGCCGTCTGTCAGATTGACAGCATTTGCCATAGCGACCTCAACGAAAATGATGAACGGAATGTAGAAAATGCCAAAGTCCACGTTGACCTTGACGAATGGGATAAGTACGCTGGTTCCCTCTCTGATCATCATGAACACAGCAAGAGCTGCTCCGAATACGACTTGAAGAGCCAGTTTCTGTTTGGGTGTAAGGCCTTCGTTCTGTTTCTTGGCGATCTTGTTGTAGTCATCTACAAAGCCTATGAAGCCGAATGCGTACATGCTGAGAAGTATAGCAAGCTTGTCAGCTGTGAACCTGCCTGTCAGGAATCCGCTGGCGATAAGTGCTACCGTGATGCCTGCAACCATTGCAAGGCCGCCCATTGTAGGTGTTCCTGCCTTGCTGAGATGTGCCTGAGGTCCATCTTCCCTTATGAACTGCCCGAACTGCTTCTTCTTGAGAACCGGTATCATCCAGGCTGTTACGAGCATGGAAACGGCAAAAGCTATTACTGCTACGATGGCATATTTATAGATCTGCATCCCTGTAATTAATCTCCTTGATGTAAGTATCTGTAAAGTGTTCTCCTGATTGCTCTACTCGCTGTAGAGGTATACCGTGGAGCCCTTATCTACCTTGGTCTTCTTCTTAGGATACTGGTCAAGTACCACGAAGGCTGCATCTGTATTCGACTCAGGCATTACTATGTACTTAAGTCCGCTGTTCTTAAGTACATTAATGGCATCCTTGCTGTTCATTCCTGTAACGTCAGGTACCTTGACCTTCTGACTCTTGACTTCCTTCTCTTCATCCTCAGAATACTGACGCTCAACGCCGAGGTACTGGAGGGATTTCTCCATGATTTCCTTGACGATAGGACCTGCCGAGAAGTTACCATAATGGATCTTCTTCGGGTTATATACGATTACGACCATCGAGATCTGAGGGTCATCCATAGGAGCCATTGCGACGAATGAAGTATTGGTCTGCTTCTTGTCGTATGACTTGCTGCCCTCACTGACCAGGTTCGCTGTACCGGTCTTGCCTCCGACTCTGTATCCAGGTACATATGCCCTGTCTCCGCCGGCATCACTGACATAGTACTCCATGATGTCGCAGATCTTATCCGCTGTATCCTGCGAAACGACCTGCCTTACAGCTGTGTCTTCGATTTCTTCTTTGACATTGCCATCCTTGTCGAGGATCTTCTTGACAAGCTTTGGCTTCATGAGAACTCCATTGTTACCAAAGCAGTTGACAGCGCACAGAAGCTGGAGCGGTGTTATCGCGATACCCTGGCCGTAACCGGTTGTCGCAAGGTCTACATCTCCCATGCCCTCTGCACTCTTGACGATAGAATTGGTCTCGCCCGGAAGGTCGATTCCTGTCTTGTCATTGAAGCCGAAGAGGTCTATATAGTTGTAGAAAGTCTCAGCTCCCATATCGAGTGCGACCTTGGCAAGTGCAGGGTTACAGGAGTTACCGACAGCCTCCTTGAGTGACTGCGTCCCGTGATTACCGAGGCACCTCAGGTTGTAGTTACCTACGTGGATGTATCCATTGCACTGATATGTGGATTTGCTGTCTGCAGTGTTTGATTCGAGAGCTGAAGCAGCAGCTATGAGCTTGAAGGTGGAACCCGGCTCATAAACATTGCTGATGCCTCTTATTGTCCACATTCTGCTCAGGTATTCTGTCTGCTGCTCAGGCGTCATTGCCGCGAACTTTTCTTTTTCCTTGGCGTCAAGTGGCTGCGATGAATTATTAGGATCGTACTCAGGAGTGGTTGCCATAGCAAGAACATCTCCTGTCTTAGGATTCATCACGATGCAGGTGATCGAATCCGCACCGGTCTTCTTCATGCCTGTTGCAAGAGCTTCCTCGACAAAGTGCTGAATGACTGAATCTATTGTCGTTACGATGCTGCTGCCGTCCTGCGGCTCGTAGTACTTGGTCTTGCTGCCTGACAAAGTGTTACCGTTAGGGTCTGTGGTCCTGACAGTACGTCCCTTGACTCCGGCAAGCACTGAGTTGTATTCAAGCTCAAGACCTGTTCTGCCTACATTATCGCCATTGACGCCACCGAGGATCTGTGCGGCAAATGCTCCGTTCGGGTAGTATCTTGCAGTCCTGGTCTTGACTATGACCTTGCTGCCCCAGAGCTCTTCGGCCTTCTCTACCTGCTCTCTTGTCAGGCCATCGGCAATCAGAACAAGGTTCTCATCGCCTTCGAATTTGGCTCTGACTTCTTCGATATCCTTACCTGTGATCTTGGCCATTTCCCTGAGGGCCTTGGTCTTCTCTGAGATCTTAATATCGTCTGATTTGTACAGATACTGAGTGTAGGCATACAGCTCGTATTCTGTTACAGACTCAGCCAGAGTAGTCATCTGCGAGTCATAGATCGCTCCTCTTGCAGGCTCGATCTCAGTATCGACCTTCTGCATCTGGACTGCCATGACCCTGAGGTCATCAGCTCTGACTATCTGCCAGTATCCCATACGCAGAATCAGTCCAACCATAAGAATAAGAAGCACAGCAAGACCCCCGACAAGTCTTCTTCTGTTGTCAGGAGTTATGGCAGTGCCCTTATCTCTCAGGTACATTCGCCTGCGGTCAGTAGATGACATTCCGCGCTGAGGATCCTGATATTCTTCAAAATCGAACGCGCCGTATTCGTACTGATTGCCTTTTATTCTCTTATTATTCTTCTTTTTCGACATTCTCCGTTATTATACAACATCTTGTATTCGATGGTAAATAATAATACCCCATTTAGCGAAAAAAGCCACCAATCCGTCTCCGGATCAGTGGCTGCTTTAAGTCACTATGATGAAGTTTAGTTATATGCTTCGCTTCTTATTGTTGCTGCCAGGTTCTGTCCGGACTCTGTGTCTTCGCTGATAACGATGCAGTTCTCAGCTGTCGGGTAGATCATCCCGTACTCTTCTGTAGCGATCTTCTCTATTCTTGTTACCTTGGTCTCTTCGATGATCTGGCTGTTAAGAGAGTCGATCTCTGCCTGAAGATAAGCGTTCTGCTCTGCGAGTACATTGTTAGCATGCTGCAGGCTTGCGGCATATGCGCTGAGACCTATGAGAATGAAGATAGCTGTCATGATTGCAGTTGCTGTAAGAACGAGATTCCTTGAAGCTCTTCTTGATCTTCTCTTGCTTGCTGCTCTGACTCTTACCTTGGAAGCTGTCTGCTCGGCCATGCCTGCACCAGCGCCCGGTATTGTATTGAGCTGAATTGTACCTGTGTAGCTTGTCATTACCGCACCCCTTGCAATAACTAAATAGTGTGTGTTTGGTGTGTTGTGCAGGCTGCCTGTCTAGAGCTTTTCGATTACTCTCAGTTTGGCGCTTCTTGCCCGCGGATTGCGTTCGAGCTCCTCATCAGATGCCGTCAGAGGCTTTCTCGTTACTTTCTTTACATCTGCCTTCTTGCCGCAGACACATACCGGAAATTCCTTCGGACATGTGCATGGGTCGAGCCTTCTGTCAAATTCCTGTTTGACGATCCTGTCCTCGAGAGAATGGAATGTGATTATTGCTATTCTTCCGCCGCTCTCCAGGAGGTCCGGAAGCTTCTCAACTGCTTCTCTGAGGTGTCCGAGTTCATCATTGACTTCGATCCTTATTGCCTGGAAAGTTCTCTTAGCCGGATGAGGGCCGGTCCTTCTTGCCTTGGCAGGAATCGCTGCCTTGATGATGTCTGTGAGTTCTCCTGTCGTTCTGATCGGAGACTCTGATCTGGCTCTTACTATGAACTGGGCGATCCTTGATGCCCATTTCTCTTCTCCGTATTCCCGGATGATCCTTGTAAGCTCCTTCTCGCTGTAGGTGTTCACTACATCGTAGGCTGTGAATGAATCATCCTCGTTCATCCTCATGTCCATCGGAGCATCTTGCATGTAGGAGAATCCTCTCTCTGCATTGTCGAGCTGGAATGAAGAAACGCCCAGATCCAGGAGTATTCCGTCGACTTTGCCTCCGGCTGCCTCAGCGATAGCTTCTACGTCGCTGTAGTTGGCATGGATGAATTTCTTGTTGCATTTGTACTCTGCGAGTCTCTTGCCTGCTGCCTCCAGAGCTGCTGTATCTCTGTCAACAGCTATCAGAGTTCCTTTCTCAGAGAGTCTCTCGCAGATTCCTGATGAATGGCCGCCTCCTCCGACGGTGCCATCTACATATATCCCATCCGGCTTGACTGCAAGTGTCTCCATCACTTCGTCGTACAGAACCGGAACATGTTCAAATTCCATTTGCGTCTCCCTCCTGAATTACTTCTAGAGGTCGTACATGTCGAGTTTTCTGACGAACTCTTCATTGTCCATCATGTTCTCGCCCTCAGGATCTGACAGGACTTCGGTGCTCCATACCTCGATCTTGTCCATCGCGCCCTTGGTGACGAGATTCTTGGTGATTCCTGCATAATCTCTGAGATTCTGCGGGATCAGGATCCTTCCCTGTGAATCCAGATGGCATTCCTCTGTATTAGAGAAGAACTCTCTGATGAACTTACGTACATCTCTGTCTGACTGAGGAAGCTTCTTGATCTTGTTAACAAGGACTTCGTAGTCCTCCATTGCGTATATGTACAGACACTTGTCAAAGCCTCTTGTGAGCATGCAATGACCGCCAAGCTGATCCCTGTACTTCGACGGGATGATCAGCCTGTTCTTGCTGTCTATTGAGTTCTGATAAGTACCTGTAAACATTCTCTTAAGCGCTTGATTTGAGGTTATGTATATAGGATTCCCTTACCCTTATTGGAAGGTATCTCCATTTTACCCCACTCTCCACCCCATTTCAAACAAACAACCCCATTTTTTGACTCCTTTCCCCCACTTTTTTCATGTAAAGTTGGCTTTACAAATTGAAAATCGCATAAAAAAACGCGTCAGACACAATATATAGTGTCCGACGCAAATTTAACCGCAATATGTAGGTCAAGTTTTCTTTACATTATTTGACGCCTAGTGGGTGTCTCCACCACACACCACCAAATATGGGGTGGCTATTCTCAGATAATAAGGCCTCCATTTACCCCTATTATCTGGCCTGTAATGAAGGCAGCTCTGTCTGATGCAAGGAACTCCATGACATCAGCGATTTCGGATGGTTTTCCGATCCTGCAGAGAGGAGTTTCATCAGCTATAGCCTTCACTGACTCAGGGTCCACATTGGAATTCATCTCTGTATCTATCATGCCCGGAGCAATGCAGTTCACGCGGATATCTGACGGGCCGACCTCCTTGGCGAGGGCTTTGGTCAGGCCGATCACGCCCGCCTTAGCCGCTGAATATGCTACTTCGCACGAAGCACCCACCTGTCCCCACATCGAGGATACCGTAATGATGCATCCGCTCTTACGGCTCACCATGCCAGGCAGGACATTTCTGATGCAGTAGAACACACCATTGAGATTGGTGTCGATTATCTCTTCCCACCTTGTCTCATCTATATCAGTAATGAGATTGAAGTCGGCAATAGCTGCATTGCAGATAAGAACATCGATAGTGCCGAGAATAGTTGTCGCCTTGTCTATAGCGATCCTGACCGAGTTGCTGAATTTGACATCGCATCTTACAGGCACAGCCCCGGTTTCCTGACGCAGCTCATCAGCCGCAATCTCAGACTTATTGTAGGTGAAAACAACATTGTCTCCGGCAGCTCTGAATCTGCGTACGGCTTCGGCTCCGATCCCGCGGGATCCTCCTATGATCAGAACATTTCTCTTACTCATCAGCCTGCTCCTGTTCTCTTTCTTTCTTGTCTTTCTCTCGCTTGCTCATGGCAAGACGGATATTGCTCAATAATTATACGAGTTCACCTGCATCAGCTTTAGCCTGTTCTTCCGGTGTCATCCTGGTAGCCGTGACTCCGAAGAATGCGAGCACGAAGCAGATTATCGGCATCGTGTAATTGAAGACTGCCCATGGTGCGTAGACTCCGGTAGTTATCTTAAGAGTTGTTGCGATGAACACTCCGCATGTATTCCATGGGATCAGGCAGGATGTTACCGTACCTGCGGATTCAAGAGCATTTGAGAGGCTCTTAGGATGGATACCCTTCTCTCTGTAGGCAGGCGCGAACATTCTTCCCGGGATCAGGATGGAGATATACTGCTCAGCCATTACCGCATTTGCAAATATCGCTGTGAGCTCGGTCGCTCCGATAAGAGCTGCAGGGCCCTTGATGACCTTAAGAAGAGCCTTGATGATGACCTCCATCTGACGGCTTCCCTCCATGATGCCGCCATACATCATAGCGATAAGAACCATGAGGATGGAGAATCCCATGTTGAGAAGTCCGCCTGTCGAGAGCAGATCATTCAGCGATTCGACCTCAGTCTCACAGACATATCCATTAAGTGATGCATCAAGAAGCTCACTTACGCCTGCACCGCTCTGGAAGATCGGTGCCATTATAGCTGCTACGATGAAACCGAGAGTGATTCCAGGGATAGCCGGTATCTTAAGAGCGATTGCCAGTATTACTACAAGCGGAGGCAGCATAAGAAGCGGATTGATATTAAATGAGTTCTGCAGACCGTCCATGATGACCTGTGCCTGCGAACTGTCGACGTTGTTACCGGAGACATGCATGTAGCCATATACACCGAAGAAGACGAGCGCGATAGCATATGCAAGCATCGTTGACTTGAGCATGTACTTAACATGAGTAAATACATCTGTTCCTGCCATGGCAGGAGCGAGATTTGTAGTATCCGATAGTGGTGACATCTTATCGCCAAAGTAAGCACCCGATATTACCGCTCCGGCTGTAGGTCCGACAGGCATTCCAAGTCCGCTGCCTATTCCGATAAGTGCAAGACCCATAGTTCCCATTGTTCCCCAGGATGTTCCCGTAGCAAGAGAAGTGATCGAGCAGATCAGCATGGTTGCTATGAGGAAAATCTTAGGCGAAAGAAGCTTGAGTCCGTAGTAGATCATTGTCGGAATAGTACCTGATACGAGCCACGCTCCGATCATCATTCCTACGATTGCCAGGATGAGAACAGACTGCATCGCCTTGGAGATTCCGTCTATCATCATGCCCTCGATATCTGACCATTTGTATCCGAGAACCATTGCCATGATCGAAGCGATGATAACGCCCATGAACATCGGGATATGCGGATCCGCTCCAAAGACAACGATTCCAATAACCATTACCGCTACCAGGCCGCAAAGTGAAATAAGGGCTTGGTATAACTTAGGTTCTTTGATCTCCCTTTCTTCAAGAAAAATATTACTCATAAATAATCCTTCCTACTTCACGATAACCAAGCTATTTATCAAAACCTATGAATTCTCTCAGGATAGAATAATCAGGTACGAGCTCAGGAGTCTCGATCTTGTCGAAGTACTTGATGAAGTTCAGAATTCTCTGAGCCTCAGGGTAAGCCTCACTGCCAGGATGTATCTCCTGAAGAATAGGCTCTGCATAAGTCCTGAGAAGATTGGTCTCATATACAGTACTCGAGTTGAATACTACATCTGCCGATGAGCTGTACGGGAATACATTGACGCTCTCTCCGGCTCTTACCTTGTACCAGGTAAGGAGTGTCTTCTCTGCACTGTAGCCTCTGAACTGATTATCCCTGACCATCCTTCTGAGCAATCTCGTGTCAGCAGTTGAGAGTCTGTTGTGTCTGTCCATGCCCATCTGAGTCAGAGGGCTGATAAAGATCTTGAATTTGTCAGCAGGATCGATACTTGGAGTCAGCGCATCGTTGAGACTGTGGATTCCCTCAATAACAATTATCTGATCCGGCTCGATCGAAGTGATCCTGTTGCCGAAGATTTTCTTGCCTTCGACAAAGTTGTACTCCGGTATGTCTGCTTCCCTTCCTGCAAGGAGATCTGTCATCTGCTTGTTGAAGAGCATCATATCTATTGCGTCAAAGCTCTCAAAGTCCGGTTTGCCGTCCGGTCCGAGTGGAGTAAGATCACGGTTGATGTAGTAGTCATCAGTTCCCAGGTAAAGCGGCTCCGCCGTTCTCTCGGCCAAAGCTTTGCACAGCCTCTTCGCAGTTGTTGTCTTGCCGCTTGACGATGGTCCGGCGATGAGCACGATCCTCTTGCCCCGGCTTACGATCATGTCCGCGAACTCGTCGATCTCGTTCTGATGCAGTTCTTCGCTCGCCTTTATCACGCTCTCAATCTCGCCAGAGCGGATGACCCTGTTCATATCTGCCAGATAATTGATTCCAGTCTCTCTGCGCATCCTCTTGCTCTCAGCATATGCGTCATAGAGCTTGTCATCATCTCTGTAATAAGGAAGAGAATCCGGTGAGAGTACATTAGGTAATCTCAGCAGAAGCCCCTGTCTGTACGGTCTCAGCTCGAACAAAGTGATATATCCGGTTGAAGGCAGGACTCTGCTGTAGAGGCAGTTCCTGTATCCGTCCAGATTCAGTATCTCGACCTTCTCAGAAGGATCTCTTTCCTCCAGAAGGCCAGCCTTCTCCTTGTATCCCAGAGTTCTCCACTTCTCAGCTGCATGCTCGACTGTGTCGAACTCCTTGACTATAGGGTAATCACGGCTGACGATATGCTCCATACGATTCCAGATCTTGTGGATATCCGTTGATGTCAGAGGAGCCCCGCCCTTCTCTATATAAGTAAAATAGCCCTGATTAAGTGAGTTACCTATCGTTACATTGACATTACCCATAATGTCTCTGGCCGCTTTAAGATAGATCAGAATCGCAGTATTGTGATACGCCCTCTCATCATCAAGCGTACTGATCCTGAAATCGTATTCCATGATAGCTCCTTTCTATTTGAGGAAGCCGTTAACGATTTGTTCTTCTGCTTCCTGCTCAGTAAGTCCCAGCGTCATCAGCTTGATGAGCTGATCGCCCGCGATCTTGCCTATTGCTGCCTCGTGGAAGAGCTCAGCGTCTACATTATTAGCCGCAAGTCCAGGTACTGCAAGAATACGGCCATTGTCCATAATAATCGAGTCACACTCGGTATGGCCGTTGCATGGTGCATTACCTACGATCTTGGCATCGAACTTCTGGAAGGAGTTGCCTCTTGCGACAGATCTCGAAACGACATCTGCGCTCGATCCTTCGCCATTCAGCTTGACATCATAAATGCTGACAGCATTCTGCTCGCCATGGGTCATCAGACGCTCTCTGACGACAAGCTTGGCACCTGCAGCAAGCTCAGCTGTATTGGTGCGGTTTGTGTCATCAACGCCCTTGATCTGGACCATTTCCATCTCCATGAAGCTGTCCTCTTCCATGTAGACTTCGGTTCCCGGATTAAGGATTCTCTTGCCCTTGCCGTCGCCTGATCCGTAATGCTTCTCTACGTACTTGACTTTGGCTCCTTTGCCGACATAGAACCTGTGGATACCGTCATGTTCTGAGTCCTTAGGACCACAGTTGTCTATACCGCATCCTGCTACAATCGTTACATCGCAGTCTTCACCTATATAGAAATCATTATACACAATCTCTGTAAGACCACTGACGGTCATTACTACAGGAATATGTACGCTCTGATTCTTAGTGCCAGGCTTAATCCTTACGTCTATGCCGCTGACACCTTCCTTGGATGTAATATCTATATTAGCTGTAGAAACTCTTCCGATGGATTCACCGTTGGAACGGATGTTGAAAGCTCCTACAGGTACCTCATGGAGGTCAGCTACCTCCGCAAGTAATCTCTTCTGTATCTCGTCTACTTTAAGTTGTTCACCCATAATGTATAAATCTCCTTAATGCATCAGTTTGCCGCTGCAGCCGCCTTAGCTGCCTTGCCCTGCTGTTTGAAGCAGTAACCGTTAACTGCCGAATCGGTATTCAGAAGTGTCGGTAGGATCTCGTCTCTGGATCCCTGAGCTGCAAGCTTGCCACCTCTGATAACGACGATCTCATCGGCAATATTCAGGATTCTCTCCTGATGCGAGATTATCATTATTGAGCTGTTGTTGATATTCTCACGCATGCCCTCGAATACCTGGATAAGGTTCTGGAAGCTCCAGAGATCGATGCCGGCTTCAGGCTCGTCGAAAATCGAAAGTCTTGATGCTTTCGCAAGAATCGTAGCGATCTCGATTCTCTTGAGCTCGCCGCCTGAGAGGCTGTTATTGACTTCGCGGTCTATATATTCTCTTGCGCAAAGTCCGACCTCTGAGAGATATTCGCATGCGTCTGAAACAGAGAGTTCGCTGCCCTTGGCAAGTCTGATCAGATCGATAACTCTGATGCCCTTGAACTTGACCGGCTGCTGGAATGCAAATCCGATTCCCATCCTTGCTCTCTCTGTAATACTCTTGTCTGTGATGTCCTCACCGTTAAAATAAATCTTTCCTGATGTTGGTTTCTCAATACCGGCGATAATTCTTGCGAGAGTGGATTTGCCTCCTCCATTAGGGCCGGTAACTACGATCATCTTGTTATCAGGGATCGTAAGACTGATGTCCCTGATGATTTCTTTCGCGCCATCTTCATCCTCCACGCCGAAAGAAATATTCTTCAGTTCTAACATTATTAATCCTCCAAATACAAATATCTACTATAATTAAATCAAGGTTTGTTTTAATGTCAAGTCGCAATTCCAGCGAAACGGGATAGCCTTACCGCATGGTAAATTTTGTTTGGATTTTTTTGTTCTTAGGGGCTGGTTGTGATTGACTATTATATGACGATTTTTATACAATTAAATCAATAATAATTGGTCACTATGCCATTTCCGGCATGGGTGGCCTAACTTAGTTATCTAAGGGAGGATAAGAAGGATGAAGAAGGAATATGAACCTCTATTCACGCCTTGGAAGATCGGCAATGTTGAGATTCCTAACAGAATCGTGCAGACTTCCATGGGAGGAACTTCTCTGTTCGGATGGCTCGAGCCTTGCCACTTTGACAAGGAAGCAGCTTATCACATTCTGAACCGTGCTCAGGAGCATGTTGGTCTGGTACTTCCGGGCATGCAGTGCGTAAGAGACACAATGGGAAGAAGATGGCTCTATCAGAACAAGAAGATGTTCAAGGATCTTGCAGAGTGGATGCCTGAATTCCACAAGACAGGTTCCAAGCTGTTCATTCAGCTGGCTGGTGGATTCGGCCGTTCAATGGCTATTAACGACATGTTCGTTAAGATGCTGCAGAACAAGGCATTCGGCGCAGTTGCTAAGCCATTCGTAGATATCGAATACTGCTGCGCTTCTGCTTCTGAGACACCTAACAGATGGTATCCTGAGATCAAGTCAAGACCTATGACTGTCGAAGAGATCCATGAGATGGTTGAGGCTTTCGCTAAGACAGCTAAGATGTGCAAGGATGCCGGTGTAGACGGTGTTGAAATCCACGCTGTACACGAAGGTTACCTGCTCGACCAGTTCACTATTGCTAACATGAACTACAGAACTGACCAGTACGGCGGTTCTTTCGAGAACAGATTCAGATTCCCTGTTGAGATCGTACAGGCTATCAAGAGAGAATGCGGACAGGACTTCCCTGTTGCACTGAGATACTCTGTAGTATCCAAGACCAAGGGTTGGCTCCAGGGCGCACAGCCTGGCGAAGACTTCGTAGAATTTGGTCGTGACATGGCTGAATCCGAGAAGGCTATCAAGTACCTTGAGGATGCAGGATATGATATGTTCAACTGCGACAATGGTACATACGATGCTTGGTACTGGGCTCACCCACCTGTCTATATGCCTGACAACTGCAACTTCGAGGATGTTGCTCACATCAAGAAGTTCACATCCAAGCCTGTTGTCTGCGCTGGTAAGATGGACATCAAGTTCGCTGCTGAAGAGATCAAGAAGGGTTCAATCGATGCTCTTGGTATCGCTCGTCAGAACCTGGTTGACCCTGAATGGGTTACCAAGATCATGGAAGGCAGAGAAGACGAGATCAAGCCATGTATCAGATGCCACAATGCTTGCTTCAACTTTGCTAAGTCCAAGCACACAGCTAATACACAGCCTCTGTTCGACTCACTCCAGCTTGCCCGCTGCGCTCTGACACCTCAGACAATGCAGCACAACAAGTACAAGATCGTTCCTGCAAGCAAGCCTAAGAAGGTCGCTATCGTTGGTGCCGGATTCGGCGGACTCGAGGCAGCTCTCGTTCTCAAGAAGAGAGGCCATCAGCCTGTAGTATTCGAGAAGTCCGACAAGATGTTCGGTCTCTACAACACTGCTAGCGCAATGTCCTTCAAGGATGCTGACAAGCTGCTCATTAAGTGGTATGAGAGAGAACTCAAGAAGTGGGATATCGATGTTAGACTCAACACTGAGATCAAGGACATCACTTCCCTGCTCAAGTCCTATGATGATGTTATCGTATCAATCGGTACATTCCCTAAGGCAATCAACATTCCTGGATTCGACAAGGCTATCACATTCACTGATCTCCTGATCGGACCTGACAAGGATAAGTTCAACAAGATCGTATTCCTCGGCGGCGGACTTTCATCCTGCGAAGCTGCATATGATGCAGTACTCGCTGGCAAGAAGCCTGTAGTAGTAGAGTTCCAGGATGACCTGATCACAGCTCCTGGTACCTGCCTTGCTAACTCCTCATTCCTGAGAGAGGCTCTGCCATTCAAGGGCGTTCCTGTACATCTGAGATCCACAGTTACCGAGATCGGCGACGGATACTGCATGATCAAGAACGTTGAGACTGGCGAAGTCTGGAAGGAAGAGTGTGACTGCGTTGTAAACGGTCTCGGATTTGTTCCTAACGATCAGTTCGCATCCATCAAGAACAAGCACCTCCACAGATGCGGAACATGCGTCAAGTGGGGAGCACTCAGAGAAGTAATCTGGGGAGCATGGGATGTAGCCATGACTATTTAATCATTACAAGTTGATTATTTGAATTAAAGCAAGCGAGAGGGGTTCTCCGAACGACCTGAAAACGGTCGTTCGGAGAACCCCTCTCGCTGCTTATTATTAAATAATCAATAATGCTTAACCCAGCGGGGACGAGGTGGACTACCTGAAAACGGTAGTCTGGGGAACCCCTCCCCATCTTATTATTTAATAATCAATAATTCTTAGCCCAGCGAGGTTTGGAAAGGGATAACCCGGCGGGGTTTGTGTCTATCTGTAATAATGTAAGATATTGAGATCGTCTGTTATTTGCCCATTTTCTTGTTGGATTTGATTATATATACGACGGTCGCGATCATCATAGCTATTTCGAGGAGGAAGCTCCAGCCATAGCCTTTGGTAATGTCTATACCCATGAAGATGAATATAGCTGTGATCATCAGGAAGACTATGCCGGACTGTCTGAAGTACGGCTTCTTATCCATCGTGTCTCTTACGATCTGCGAGCTGAACAGGTAGGCTGTGTTGAACGGGAAGCCTATGTTCATAAACTGCAGTACCGCGATGATAAGAGATATCGCTGCGAATCCGAATGGCAGCAGCATGATTCCAATTGCGACTTTGTCCATATATGTATCCCCCTCTGATGATTGATGTATGGTCCCGGCAGCACCAGATAATGCTACTCGTTCCAGATGGATTTGTATTGTTTGTACTTATTGATATCCGAAAGCGCATTCCATGGTATGAAGCCGCCATTCAGGCCTGCTTCTTCAAGGGCTCTTATCTGGTCTTCCATCTTCTCCGAGTCATAAGTTACTGATGGTGCCCAGTATGGTGTATTGTAGCCCGTGATCCAGGTCCTTGCTGCGGCAGGATTCTGCAGACGCTTCTGCTGCTTGGCTGCTCTCTTGGCCCATCTCAGAACTGAATCGTATGGATGTGCCCAAGGCTCGTCGCCCTGGAAGTGGTCTGTGTAAGGCATCGCACTGATGGCATCGACTATATTCGAGATCGCCGTCCAGTACTGTCCGTAGGCTGTTACGTAACTGTAGGCACTCTCGCCGAAGACATCGACTGAGATGTACGCACCGGCCTCTCTCAGCTGGTCTGCAGCATAGAAGCAGAAGTTCTGGATTGCCTGAGCCTTCTCTTCGCCGTACTTGTTGCGGAAATCCGCATTGCCTGACTTTGACATATCATAGGTCGCCTCAGGGAACCTGACATAGTCAAACTGGATCTCGTTGAAGCCGAACTTCTCAACGGCCTCCTGCGCCAGTCTTACATTGTACTCCCAGACTCCTCTTGAGAAGCCGCTCGGCCAGCTCGTGCTGCCTGCGTACTTGATGCAGTCTTCAGGATGATCCTTGGCATACTGCGGGTCATTGAAAACAACGATCCTGCCGATCAGATACACGCCCGTCTCTCTCAGGGCATCGACGCTCTTCTTATAGTCCTCTACCGTCGCATAAGCGCTCTTATACGAAGTCGGCGACAGCTCCTTGGCAACATCTGACTGGAATGCGAGATATCCGTCCTTGAGGTCCATGACAACAGCATTGCAGTCGGTCTTATTGATGATCTTGATATATTTGTCTGAATGTACAGCCGCCTCGCCGTTGAGATACATGGTCCTTGCGTAGGAGCAGAATTCATTGCCCTCGATCGGAGTCTTCTCGTACGGATAGTAGTCGAGATTCTTGGCCTCGCCGCCGTAGAGATTGAATCTGAACTTGTCCTTCTTGGCCTTCTTGTATTCGCCGTGCTCGTTGTAGTTGGCGTCAGCCTCTTCCTGGGTGCCTGCCATGTACTTGCCATAGACATAGCCCTCAGCCAGCTGGCCATCCAGAGTCGTATATGCGACCTTGTACTTGTGTATGAATCCGTTCTCGAGCAAAGCATCATGTCCTGCGACCGGAAGGACTGTGCCCTTCGGCGCAAATGATGCGATCGCCGGGCCTTCCTTGTCTGCATAGATAGTTGCAGGTGTCCTGACATATACTGCCGTCTCGAGTACTGTGTCGTCTATTGTATCTGCAAGGCTGTCCTCGGACATATAGAGGTCATTACTGTCATCAGGGAAAACCGTAGACTTGATCTCCTCTATCTCACCCTTAGCGCCCTCAGCCTGTTCCTCAGCACCTGCATCAGCCTCTGCAGGCTGCGCTTCATCTGCCTCACTTCCAATGAGGTCAGCACTTACCTTGTAATATTTGATGCCATCTACAGTGATGCTCTTGCGGTATTTCTCTACGCGGGAACCCCTGATCACCTTGCCGGCCTCTTCAAGAGTACCGGAAGCCTCGGCAGCCTGATCTGCGGCTTCACCTTCCTGTGCGGCATCAGCCTCTGCATCATGCATCTTATATACCCTGACTGTATTGGAGTTGCCTGCTGCGAATGAAGCTGAATGCCACTGCCCCAGCATGACATAATAAACAGTCCCCGCAATAGCGAGAAGCAGCAGTGATATCAGAACGGTAACAGCCAGTCGGAACTTCTTCATTTCTAGTTAACTCCTTGCGGCACAAAATACTCTATGCCTGAATGTACTTATGTCTGATTATAACCCAATTAGTAATCCTGCCCCAATTGTATTTAGAAATATTCAGATTAGCATAAAGCAAGTCATTCCGACATCTCATCCGGCAGATTGCGGATCATCTCAATATAAGGCATCCTGCGGAAGCCCTTGCGTCTGTATATACCGTTTGCATGCTCATTATCATCCTCAGATTCAAGTCTGTGAACAGCTTCAGGATAGGCTGACTGTATATACGCGAGGAATTCAGACGCAAGGCCTGTCCCCTGCAGTTCCTTCTCAAGATACAGATCCTCGATCCAGATGCATCGTCTGCCGAATTCTGTCGCGAAGCTGTGCGCTATCATGGCATAGCCACGGACTGTTCCATCTTCATCAGTGAAGACAAATCCGTCAGCAAACGGGCTATCTGAAATGCACTCTGTGATGTCATTATTGAATATCTCATCTGACGGGAGGAGCCATGTAGCATCTGATGAGTAGAAATCTCTCATCATCTCCATGACCCTCGGTCTGTCAGATTCAGTTATCTTACGTATATTGCTCATTCTAGTATCCGAATATCGCCTCTGCTCTCTTCATATTATTGCGTATCTCTACGCCGAATGGGCATCTTGTCTCGCAGAGTCCGCACTGCAGGCAGTCACTTGCGTGATGCTCAAGGACCTTATAATGCATTGCCTCTGTCTCAGGAACTCTGAACCCATCAGAACCCTCTGCGATACCATTGGACTCATTGTGTGCAACTGCAAGGTTGAGGAACTTGGTAACATCAGCGATATTGATATTTGCCGGGCACGGATGGCAGTGAGTGCAGTACATGCAGTGGCCTTCCCAGCTGACCCTAGGGAATGCAGCGAAAGCCTCTGCAAATGACTTCTCCTCCTCGGATGCCTCGCAGTATCTGATGCTCTCTCTAAGCTGCTCTTCGTTCCTTGCGCCTGAACAGATGGTAGCGACTGCCGGTCTTGAGAGTGCATAGCTGATGCACTGAGCCGGAGTAAGTGAAGCTCCTGCAGGTGAAAGCTTGTCGTCCAGGATATCACCTCCGGCGAAAGCCTTCATAACAGTGATGCCTACACCCATATCCTCACAGAGCTCATAGAGTCTCTGTCTGTCAGGATCCATGTTCTTGAATCCGCCTTCGTATACCTCGTCTGCCCACAGATCATCGACATTCTCAGTACCCGGAAGCATGTCATATACATAATTGACACTGAAC
The DNA here is from genome assembly GCA_017512145.1 of Mogibacterium sp. GTDB lineage: Bacteria > Bacillota > Clostridia > Peptostreptococcales > Anaerovoracaceae > Crickella. The sequence goes on from JAFWHB010000009.1 coordinate 57,895, forward strand.
ATCAGGACTTCGATATCCCCTTCTGAGATCGCTCTGATAGCAACCTTAGGATTGTGGGATGAGAGACCTATGTGTCTTATCCTGCCTTCAGCCTTGAGCTGCTTTGCATAGTCAACAATACCATTGGCCTTGATCGCATCCCAGTCACTGTCTGCATCGCAGTAATGGATCATTCCGACATCTATATAGTCTGTTCCGAGTCTCTCAAGAGAATCCTCAAAGGCTGCCTTGACATCATTAAGGTTGCGGCTCCTCTCATACTGCCCATTCTTCCAGACAGATGAGATGTGCGACTGTATTATGAACTTGTCACGTCTTCCCTTAAGAGCCTCTCCGACAGCTGATCTTGCATCAGGGTCTGATGTGAAGAGGTCAAAGTAATTGACGCCGGCCTCTTCAGCCATATCGAAGAACAGCTTTGCATTATTGTTGTCTTCCACGAAAGCCTCACAGCCGAGCGCTATAACACTGACATCAAGGCCTGTATTACCTAGTTTTCTGTATTCCATTTACTTGTCCCTTCGTCTTAACTCTATCTAAAACGGGGTTATCCTCAGATAACCCCGTTTGCTATGTTGCCATATATTATAGCAAGTGTCAATCAGCTATTACATGCACATCTTGAAAATGTTCTCAACGTCTTCGAGAGTGAGATCTGTAAGTCCGTGAACTACTTCCTTGCCTCTGAGTGCCTTAACAGCCATATCGTGGAGCTTGCTCTCTTCAACGCCGAATGCTGCGAGGTGGCTCTCAAGACCGAGCTTGCCATAGAGCCAGTCAGTAAGTGCGTCGATTGTTGCCTGAGCGCCTTCCATAACATCCATACCCTCAGCGATGTTCATGCAGGCAGTTCCGAATCTGTAGAATGCAGGAGCTGTCTCGTCAGAGAGAATGTACTGCATCCATCTTGGCATCAGGATAGCGATTCCGTGTCCATGAGGAATCTCATAGAAAGCAGCGATTCCGTACTCTGTGAGGTGAAGCGGCATGTCTGAAGAACCGCCCTGGTCTACGATTCCGCCTGTGATCATGTAAGAAGCGAGTGACAGTGTCTCTCTTGCCTCTTCATTTGTAGGCTCTGCGATAGCGATAGGAGCTGTTCTGATGACGTTGCGGCACATTGCTTCCATCCACTCATCGATGAAGGAGATCTTGTGCTCCTTGATAAAGTAACGGATATCTGTAACGTGTGACAGGATATCTGCTGCTCCGACTGCTGTCTGGTAAGCACTTACAGTGTAGGAGATGGTAGGATCTACAAATGCTGCTACCGGCTGGAATGTCTCGCCCCATGGGTCGAGCTTCTGATTTGTATCAGCGTTGGAGATAACAGCCCATGCATCGTTCTCTGAACCAGCTGCTGCCATTGTAGGGATAGCGATCAGAGGAAGTCCCTGGTCAACGCTTGCTTCCTGAGTTACGAGGTCCCAGCAGTCTCCGTCATAGAACTTAGCCTGTGTTACAACCTTAGCTGCGTCGATTACAGAGCCGCCGCCTACAGCGAGTACTACGTTACAGTCGAACTCTTTGCATACATCAGTAGCCTTGTTGACTGTTGTGTACTGTGGGTTTGGCTCGATACCATGGAACTCATGAACCTCAACACCCTCAAGTGCCTTCATTACTCTGTCATATGTTCCATTCTTCTTGATTGATCCGCCGCCGTACATGAGGAGAACCTTGTCTCCGTATTTCTTAACGCATGCTCCGAGGTTGTTCTCGATCTGGTCCGGTCCGAAGTAAAGCTTAGTTGGGTTGTAGAATGTATAGTTATTCATCTCTATTTCCTTTCTGCGATATGCAAGTGAATGTCTGATGTGCTGTTTTCTGTCTTTATCTATAAATATTAGTTCTTCTTGTTAGCTCTCTTAGCTTCGATTACTGCCCAGATGAGTCCTGCGATGATTACGATGACAAATCCGTACTGTACCGGTACACGAGGGCTGTCAGAACCAGTGAAGTTCATTACTGCCTGGATGAAGTATGTTGTCAGGAAGCATCCGATGTTCATGCCGGATACGAAGATAGCTACTGCCATCGACTGCTTGTCCTTAGGTACATACTCAGAATATGTATTGACTGTTCCCGGCCATACTGTCTGTACAGCTGTTCCTGAGAGCAGTGCGCCAAGTACGATAAAGAATACACTGTGTCCGAATGCGATGCAAGCTGTTCCTGCGATCCACATTACAAGGCCGATTGGGACTACCAGCTTGCCTGCCTTAGTTGACAGAGGGTTGAACAGGAATCCGCCGCACATGTTGCCGATGCAGTATACGGAGAGAAGTGCGCCTGCTACTGCAGCTCCGCCGATCTCCTCATAAGCGCAGATCGAAGACATGTTCAGAAGTACTGTGTAGAATGCGAAGAATACGAGTGCGAACATTACAGCTGTGAACAGTGCGTATCCAGGCATTTTGCCGTGCTCAGGAACCTGTGAAGGTGCCTCAACGTTGTTGGCAGCGACTTCCTCTTCAGTAGGCTGCTTGAGGAAGATCAGGATGAGTGCCAGTGGAACGAGTGCGATCAGGTGGAACCAGAAGCAGTACTTTGCGCTGTGGTCAGCGAGCATTCCGGAAACGATCATGTAGAATACCGAACCTGCAGCGAGTGAAACTGTAGCCCAGCCGAGGTACTTAGGTCTTTCCTTGTCGTTGAACAGCTGCAGTGACATTGTGCCCTGGAGAGGGAATCCGATACCGATGCAGAATCCGACGATTCCTCTGAGTACATAGATAACTCCCAGTGAGTTTGTGAGTGCGCATGCAGCACCGCAGATAGCGATTCCGCCGAGTGAGATGACTGCAAGCTTCTTGAATCCGAGCTTGTTGAGAAGTGATCCTGCAACGAGTGAGCCCGGGATCATGCAAAGTGATGAAATAGTTGAAATGAGAAGTATTGCTGTGTAGCTCTTGTCAGCGAACATCTCTGTTGCCATTACGTTGATAGCCGGCGACATGATGAAGATGACGTTAGCTGCAAAGTATGCAGCGAGCAAAGCTATGAAATTTCTCTTCTTCTGAACTTCGTAACTCATAATTCCTCCAAAATAATTCCTTGGTGATATTGTCATATTCATTATTGCGGGCAGCAGGGCTTGCCGCCCGCAGTAGTGACTGTATTAGATGCTGAGCGCGATGTCAGCTGCCTCATATGTAGCTCCCCATACGAATCCTGCCTTCTTAGCATCGCCGATGACATATACATCATCTACGAGCTCCTTGACAGCCTCTTCGAGTGGGTTGTATGCCTTGTGGCCAAGTGCAAGTACGATTGAATCAAATCCATCAAGTACTTCTACCTCAGGATCCTTCTTGAGGAGATCCTTGTATGTGATTCCGCCAGGGATGAACTCCTGGATAGCTGTGCTTGCCATCATCCTGATGCCTGCTTCCTTCATCTCATTAAGGAGCATCGGCTTAGCATATGGGTCGAGATCCATTACGAATCCGTCCTTCATCTCTACGATGGTAACGTCTCTCTTCTGCTCAGCAAGGAATGCTGCTGTTTCAGCTCCGATAAGTCCGCCGCCGCATACGAGTACCTTATGTCCTGTTACCTTCTTTCCGAGGAGAACTTCTGTAGGCTCGAGGATGTTAGCAGGATCAAGTCCAGGGATCCTTGGAACGAGGTTCTTGCTGCCTGTTGCGAGGATAACTGCATCCGGCTTCTCAGCCTTGATAAGATCAGCAGTTACTTCTGTGTTAAGGTGAACATCTACGCCGTACTTGTCGCACTGCTTGATCCAGTATCCGATTCCTCTGCCGATTGTTCCCTTTCCCGGAGGATATGAAGCTGCGAGGAATTCTCCGCCAAGGTGATCATCCTTCTCATAAAGTGAAACGTTGTGTCCGCGTCCTGCTGCGATCCATGCTGCGTGCATTCCGCCAGGACCGCCGCCTACTACCATGATCTTCTTAGGGGACTGTGTCTTGTTTGCTACATACTCTTCTTCACATCCGTTAGTAGTGTTGACTACGCAGCGCATTGGCTCGTCTGTGAAGCAGTGCATGATGCAGCCCTGTCCGCATGAAATGCAAGGCATGATGTCTTCATAACGCTCTTCGAGAACTTTGGCTGCGAAGTGTGGATCTGCAACTGATGCTCTTCCGATGCAAACCATGTCAGCGCTTCCGTCTCTTACAACTGCCTCAGCGATCTCGCCGTCAGTGATTCTTCCTACTGTCATTACAGGAATGTTTACAGCCTGCTTGATTGCTGCTGCGTGTGGTACCTGATATCCAGGTGCGAGGTATGATGAACCTACGCAGTACTGGAGGCTTCCGTATGTGGAGATCGATATGTTGATTGCATCTACGCCCTCTTCCTCGAGCATCTGAGCAACTGCTTTGGTCTCCTGGATCTCACGGCCGCCTTCGAGCATCTCAGATCCGCTGAGTCTTACTACGATCGGATAACCTTCGCCTACAACTTCTCTTGTATATCTGATGACCAGCTTGAGGAATCTCATTCTGTTGTTCAGAGATCCGCCAAATTCATCTGTTCTCTTGTTTGCGTGTAATGAGAGGAACTGTGCTGGAAGATATCCGTGTGAAGCGTGGATCTCAAGTCCGTCATATCCTGCTTCCTTTACTCTTCTTGCAGCCTGTGCGTACTCTTCGATTACTCCGTAAACTTCTTCAGTTGTGAGTGCTCTTGGCATCTCCTGGCATGCAGGGCAAGGTACTGCGGAAGGAGCAACTACTTCGAGGCCCTCTGTGTATCCCTTGTTGGTCTCTCTGCCTGTGTGTCTCAGCTGGCAGAAGATCTTAGCGCCTGCTTCGTGAACAGAATCAGTCAGCTTCTTGTAGCTAGGAATTACGTAATCATCCCACATTCCGCATTCGTCCTTGAGGGACTTACCATTTCTTGCTATAGCGGAGCACTCCTGGATGATGAGTCCGAATCCGCCCTTAGCTCTTTCGGTGTAATACTTGATGAGTTCATCGGATGCTTCTCCATTGTGCTTTGCAAGGTTAGTTCCCATTGCCGGTACAACGAGTCTGTTCTTGATTGTGACATTACCGATCTTGATTGGTTCTGCCAGTGCTCTGATCTTGGACATTGTATTGCTCCTTTCAGTTGTTTATTGATTTGCCTGGCTGCTCTGTTTCAGCCCTCTTATTTCTCTTTGCAGCTTCATATTACCCGCCGCCAGACAGACAAACAATTCACAAACAGACGCGTTTATCCATTAATGTACATAAGCTGTAACCGTTCTTTTTTCAGAACTTTCCGGGGTTTTGATCATATTTGGACTGCAATTTCAGTCGTGTCAATATATAGACTTTTCCTGTGATTCGTCTATTTATGTACACATTTAGAACAATTACATTTCCGGCAGGAATGCTATAATAAAACGATACAATTCAGCGGCAATTTGCCACATATCTGGAGGTTCTTTATGGCTCTTAATATTCATAAGATTCTGGCTCATGCCCTGCTCGACCTGTGCCAGCGCAAGAAGCTCGAAGCTATCACGATCAAGGACATCCTTGATGAGACAGGCGTCAGCAGACAGACTTTCTATAACAGATTCAGGGACAAGAACGACCTGATCCAGTGGACATATGAGAATGCTGTTCTGAGTGAGTTCCATAAGGCCGGCGACACCGGTACATATTACGAGAACACGCTCAATTACTGCCGTGCCCTTGAGAAATACAGATTCTTCATGAAGCAGGCTTATCAGCTGGAAGGCCAGAACAATCTCCGTGATAACATCTTCGAATATGCATCCAAGTATGACTACGAGTGGCATCTCGCTCACTATGGCAAGGATGAACTCCCGGATGATTTCAAGTTCATCTCTCACTACCACTCAGTAGGCTCAATATATCTTGAAATGGAATGGATCTGCTCGAATGCTAAGGACCGCATGACACCTGAAGAAATGGCCCGCAGGATCACCGAGGTCCGCAAGATCAGCATGAGCGACAAATACTTTGGCGCTGACAATCCAATCTACGAATACCCTGAGGACTAGAGAATAAGCCGCCACAAGCAGGTAGCAAAGAAAAGAACATCCCGCGGATCCAGCGGAGATGTTCTTTTCTTTAGGGTTTATTTTATATGGAATGTATGGATTTATTTAGCTGCTTTTCTTGCTCTGCCGACTTCAACGATTGCCCAGATGATGCCTGCGATTGCTACAAAGACAAATCCGTACTGTACCGGTACACGAGGGCTGTCAGAACCAGTGAAGTTCATTACTGCCTGGATGAAGTATGTTGTAAGGAAGCATCCGATGTTCATTCCTGCTACGAATACTCCGACTGCCAGTGACTGCTTGTCTCTTGGAACATATGTTGAGTATGAGTTAACTGTTCCAGGCCATACTGTCTGTACAGCTGTTCCGTTGAGAAGTACGCCGATGACGATTGAAGGAACGCTGTGACCGAATGCAACCATTCCCATTCCTGCGATCCAGAGGATCAGGCCTACAGGTACTACGAATCCGCCGGTCTTCTTTGACAGCGGGTTGAACAGAAATCCTCCGCACATGTTGCCGATGCAGTAAACTGAGAGAAGTGCTCCTGCTACTGTTGCGCCGCCGATATGCTCATAAGCACAGATTGAAGACATGTTCAGAAGAACTGTGTAATCTGTGAAGAAGATGAATGCGAACATTGCTGCTGTGAAGATAGCATATCCAGGGAGCTTGCCATGCTCAGGAACCCTGGATGGAGACTCTGCATTGTTGGCTGCAATCTCTTCTGCTGTAGGCTGCTTGAGGAAGATCAGAACAACTGCCAGCGGAACAAGAGTAATGAGGTGAAGCAGGAATGAGTATCTTGCATCGTGGTCAGCCAGATATCCGGAAACGATCATGTAGAATACAGATCCTACTGCCAGTGAAACTGTTGCCCATCCGAGATACTTAGGACGCTCAGCATCATTGAAGAGCTGGAGTGACATAGTTCCCTGCAGAGGGAATCCAAGTCCGATGCAGAATCCTACGATTCCTCTGAGAACGTAGATCACATACAGATTATTTGTGAATGCGCATGCTGCTCCGAAGATTGCGATGCCGCCCATTGAGATGATAGCGAGCTTCTTGAATCCGATCTTGTTAAGAATAGGTCCTGCAACGAGTGATCCAGGTATCATGCAAAGTGATGATATAGTGGATACAAGAAGTACTGCTGTGTAGCTCTTGTCAGCAAACATACCTGTTGCCATCGCATTGATTGCAGGTGACATAATGAAAATTACATTAGCTGCGAAGTATGCAGCAAGCAAGGCTATGAAATTCCTTTTTTTCTGTGTTTCGTAAGACATGATTTCCTCCCGGATCATTCATAATACTTGTTAGACAATGTTTAAGTTAATAAAGAAACCGGAGATCTCTCTCCGGTTCCAATCTTATAGCCTTGTTAATCATCTAACAATTTACAAAACACTTCATCATTCTGTTCGTAAATTATTCAGTTTTTCTGTTCATTAATAGACAAATCTGTCAAATTGTCTTCCCTATTCTGCTGTAACAGTAACGGTCACACCCTTGCCGCTGAGAAGGTCGCGGAGTTCTGAAGCTGACTTATCTGTGATCCTTCCGAGCCTGGTATATGCCCAGGAATTAGAACCATAGAATATGACCATATGATCAGATGTGTAGAGCATGATATCGCCTGCTTTGGTCCTGATATTCGTGTCGCTGCTTGGCAGAGTCTCTCCGATGGAGCCGACCTGCTCGAATCCACCGTAAGCATTCATCTGAATAGTAACAGGGCCCTTCTTCGCAAGCTCAGCAAGTGCTCTTACCGAAGCATTGTTCTCCCATTCTACAGTTACCTTGGTATCATTGATCGTCATATTCATGGTTATCTCCTCTTCATCTTTCGGTTCAGCAGGCTGCTCCGCCTGCACCTCTGCATCAGCAGGCGCATCGACTGTTGTGCTCTCCTCCTGCCCGCATGCAGCAAGAGCAAATGAGAGCATCAGAAGCAGAATCACTGATACTGCGTATTTAATTATTCTACTCATTTGGCACCCTCATTTCCTGACACGGGGACGGTTCTCCTGTTATCTTTCTAGAATGTGTTCCTCTGGAGGTATGCGACTGCTTCTTCAACTACATAGGTCGCATTCATGCCATCAGCGCGGATGACTTCCTGCTTAGGCAGTTCGCCGTGGATATCAAGATGTGCGTGCTCTGCAAGCTGATTCTTGAAGTAGTTGTTGTCATCGATGCATGTCGGATCCGGCTGAACGAGACAGATGCTGTATGCCTGCATGATTCCGTATACGCTTACATTGTTCCATGTGAGGCCGCGGTATTTCTCAAGCTCTGCAGGTGGGAATGGAGTACATTCTCTGTAGATTTCCATAGCCTTCCAGAGAGCTTCAGTCTCTTTCTCACTAAGTGGCTCTGCTTCGTTTGCTGTTCTGCAGTTGTCGCGAACCTGCTCAAGTGTCGACATTCCGGAAAGCACTGCGATAACGCCTTCGAGATCAGAGGAGAATCTGATCGACCAGGATGCGATCGATTTGTCAGGGCATACGTCCTTCAGAACCTTCTCAGCTGCAACCGGGAGCTTGGCGAGTCCGCCACCCTTGACGGCTTCCATAACGATAACGTCCTTGCCATGCTTTCTGATGATCTCATAGCACTCTCTTGCGGCTACAAACTCGCTGTCCCAGTCGATAGGATTGATAGCGATCTGAACGAACTCGATCTCAGGATGTGTATCGAGCACGCGGTCAAGAAGCGCCGGTGATGAGTGGAACGAGATGCCGAGATGCTTGATCTTGCCCTGCTCCTTCCAGCCCTTTGCATGATCGAAGAGGTGCTCGGACAGGAAGAGTCCGTCGCCCTTGCCCTCGATACCGTCATACCATACAGTCTGAAGATTGTGAAGCAGGTAGTAGTCGATATACTCAACACCAAGATTCTCAAGCTGCTGAGCGAAAGTCTTCTCAACATCTTCCTCGCTCATAGGGATGAATGACGGGAACTTGGTTGCGATGCGGAAGGAATCTCTCGGGTGTCTCTCGACGAGAGCCTTGCGTGCAGCTTCCTCGCTCTTGCCATTGTGATAAACATAGCTTGTGTCAAAATAGTTATATCCTTCTTCCAGAAAAGCATCTACCATCTTGTTCAGATGCTCATAGTCAAAGTTAGTAGGGTCTCCACCGATGACCGGCAGTCTCATCATTCCGAATCCAAGATTTTTCATTTGTTCTCTCCTTAATTACTATAGCGTTCTTGCCATTTCTCTGATTGATTCTGTCACTTCTTCAGTTCTGCCTCCTGCGCATGTGAAGAAGCCTTTGTCTTCAAGTCCCAGGTATCCGAGGAAGTCTCCGTCGAATGAGAATCTTGCGCCTGTGTACTGATCCTTGTCTCCGGAAGCCAGGAACATGCTGACATATTTAAGACTCTCCGGTGCCTTAGGATAAAGTGCTGAATAGAATCTGTCGATCGCACACTTGAGCTGTCCGCTGATACCATGATAGTAGATCGGAGAAGCAAGTACCAGCATCTCTGTATCTGCAAGCTCCGCATATATCTTATGCATGTCATCCTGCTGGACGCATTTGCCTGCACCTTTGCCATGGCAGTATTCACATGCAAGGCATCCCTTGATGTTCATCCTGCAGACATCGAACTCTGCAACTGTATGTCCGCATTTGAGGGCCTCATCTGTGAATGCCCTGATCATCTCAGCTGTACATCCCTGCGGACGCGGGCTTCCGTTCAGAATAGTTATCTTCATTTCTCTTGCTCCGGTTTACATATACTTCTCGAAGAACTCTACAAGTGTGTCATATGGGATAGCATCCTTGCTGCCGCCATCATAGAGGTCTGTGTGTACTGCACCCTCGATCGGCAGGAATACCTTGTTGTCTGTATACTTGCTGTCCTTGATCATGTTATCATAAGCATCTTTGCCAAAGTAGAATGAATGTGCCTCTGTTCCGTGCATTACCATGACAGCGCTTCTGATCTCATTTGAGTACTGCAGGATCGGCTGGTTGACGAAGGATTCACAGCCAATGACATTCCATCCGCCGTTGGAATTCAGTGATCTTGCATGATAGCCTCTGTCAGTCTTGTAATAGTCATAATAGTCTTTGACGAAGAAAGGTGCATCTTCAGGCAGTGGATCAACTACTCCGCCGCCAAGCTTATACTCCCCATTCCTGAGGTCTTCGAGTCTCTGTGCGCACATAGCAGCCTTGGCATTGTAGCGGTCTTCCTCGCTGTCCTGAGCATCGAAGTAACCCTTCGCATTGACTCTTGTCATGTCGTACATTGTTGATGCGACAGTAGCTTTGATCCTTGTATCGAGTGCAGCGGTGTTGATGGCCATTCCGCCCCATCCGCAGATTCCGATGATTCCGATTCTGTCAGGATCCACCTTGTCACAAAGTGACAGGAAGTCTACTGCTGCCATGAAGTCTTCTGTATTGATATCAGGTGAAGCCATGAATCTTGGCTGGCCGCCGCTCTCGCCTGTGAATGAAGGGTCGAATGCGATAGTTAAGTATCCTCTCTCTGCCATAGTCTGAGCGTAAAGTCCGGAGCACTGCTCCTTAACAGCTCCGAAAGGTCCGCAAACTGCGATTGCAGGAAGCTTGCCCTCTGCATTCTTCGGAACGTACATGTCCGCAGCCAGAGTAATACCGTATCTGTTTACAAATGTAACCTTGCAGTGATCAACCTTCTCACTCTTAGCGAAGGTCTTGTCCCATTCCTGTACCAGCTTGAGGTCTTCTTTCATAATCATGGTCGTGTTCTCCTTTGTAATTATTGTTGATGTTCAGTTTGCTATATTCTCGGTCATGCGTATGATGCGGTCCATGCGGTCCACACGCCTCTGCGAATCTCTGAGCTCATCCATCAGATCGCATCTGCATTTCCTGAGGGCGCCAATGATCTCACAGTCAAGGCCCGCCTCGTGCATGGATCTGATCCTGTCTATGTCCTGCTCACCGCATCCGGCATCAAGCATGTTATTGATGATTTTCTCAATATCTAAGTTGTTCATTTCCTGTGATCTGCCTGATTCTTATATTGGTTCTGCAAAGACCGGTTCTTCTGCAGATCCGCGCCTCTGATCTTACAGCTAGAGTTTAACTTGTTGCAGAGATATTCGCTAATGGTTATAATGAATAGAATGATATTCCAATCAGGCATATCATTGGGGCGACATTTTTAAGAAAGGTTTTTGAAGATGGAGATCAGAACTCTGAGATATTTCCTTGCTGTTGCGAGGGAGGAGAATATGACAAGGGCTGCTGAGATGCTGCATGTGACTCAGCCTACCCTGTCCAAGACACTCAAGGCCCTTGAGGAGGAGCTTGGCAAGAAGCTGTTCACAAGGAAGAGCTTTAGCATCAAGCTTACTGATGAAGGAATGCTGCTGAGAGACCGCGCGGCGGATCTTGTCGATATGGCAGATAAGATTGAGCAGGAATTCGTCTCGCTCGATGACATCACAGGCGGAGATATATACTTTGGTCTTGCGGAGTCTTATCAGATCAGGTATCTAGCCAGAGAGCTCGGCCGCATGAAGAAGGTTTACCCGGGTCTTCGTTACCACATAACAAGTGGAGACACTGAGCAGGTCACCGAGAAGCTCGACAAAGGTCTCCTTGACTTCGCTGTTATCTGCGAACCGCCTGACAGCACTAAGTACGAATATGTGAAGCTGCCTGAGTCAGATACCTGGGGCGCGGTAATGCGAAGCGACCATCCCCTTGCGGCCAAAGAAACGGTAACGGTTGAAAATCTGATCGGAGAGCCCCTGTTCTGTTCAGAGCAGAGCTGGAATTATGAAATAAGAGACTGGGCCGGAAAGGATCATGAGAGACTGCATATGGAAGGTTCATTCAGGCTTGCATATAACGGATCTATGTTCGCAAGAGAAGGACTCGGGATCCTTCTCACCTTCAATCATCTTGTCGACTGCTCTGAGGGCAGCGGACTTGTATTCGTGCCGCTTGAGCCACTTCAGGAGACGCATCTCTATCTGATATGGAACAGATATCAGACTTTCACGCCGATTGCTGAGAAGTTCCTGTCACAGATCACAAGAGCATTCGGTGCAGATGACTAGCAACATGCCGGCAACAGAATGAATGTGATTTAATACATTTTTCAGCAATTGTAACCATAATTTATTACGTTTGTATGGGTGTTTTAATATATAATGAATAATAACTGACTGAAATTCAGTTTGGCATGCAATCAGGCTGACTTTCTTATCTCAAGAGGAGAATGGACAGGATTATGAGACAGATCGACATTGATTCATTGACCAGAGGACGCTCGGAATCTGAATTAGTGCTGGAAGTCGGATGCAAGTCCACAGACAGGCTGTTCTTCAACGGATACCAGTCATGGACAGTATCCCACGAGGTATCCCCAACTGACAGGATCAGTCCTACTAAGCCTTTCGTAAGATTAGTGGGAAGGCCATGGGGAACTTCCAGGTACGGAGATGATTTCTTCATCGAGTATTCAGGCAAACCGGGCTGTTTTCATGGTTTCACATACATGTACATAAGGAGCGGTGACAAGTACACCCTCTTCGGCTCGACCGATGAGACCAACGGCTACACCATCTTCTACTATGATGCTATGATGCACGAGCTCAGGATCGTCAAGGATGCAGGCTTTACACGCAAATATGACAAGGACGTTCATGTGGTCTGCTTTGAGGGAACCGAAGATGAAGTGTTCGATGCATGGTTCGAAGCATCCGGAATCAAATGCCGCAGTGCAAAGCCTCTCATCGGCTATACCAGCTGGTATAACAGATATGACAAAATCACCGACAAGACTATCACAGAGGACCTCGAAGGCTGCTCCAGGATACTTCATCCGGGAGATCTGTTCCAGATCGACGATGGATGGCAGACTGCCGTAGGCGACTGGAAGACCAACAAGACCAAATTCCCTCGCGGCATGAAGGCATCAGTCGATGACATCCACTCAAGAGACTTCCTTGCAGGGCTCTGGCTGGCGCCTTTCTCGGCAGCAGCGAACTCAACGATTCCTAAGCAGCATCCGGACTGGCTTCTCAGGATCGATGGCAGACCATGGTATGCAGGCTGCAACTGGGGCGGATTCTTCTCGCTGGACATCGACAATCCAAGGGTGCAGGATCACCTCAAGAGAGTCTTCGACAAAGTCCTGGACAGATGGGGATTCGACCTTGTCAAGCTGGACTTCCTCTACAGCGCAGCTCCGTGGCCTACTTACAATGGCAAACACTTCGGCGAGAGCCGCGGCGAAAGAATGTGCCGCGCGATGGATCTTCTGCGCAAATGGTGCGGCGACAAACTCATCCTCGGATGCGGAGTTCCGCTCGGACCTGCATTTGGCAAAGTTGACTACTGCAGGATCGGATGTGATGCTGGCCTCGACTGGGAGAACACCCCACTCATGAGACAGATCAACAGAGAGATCGTTTCGACGAAGAATGCTATCGGAGATGTTTACTACAGAAGGCAGCTCGACGGCAGAGCTTTCATCAATGACCCGGATGTATTCTTCCTCAGAGAAGACAACATCAAGCTGACACCGGAAGAGAAGGATCTGCACGCAAGAGTATGCGCACAGTATGGCAGCTTCTTCCTTACTTCAGACAACATGGGTAATTACAGTCCTGATCAGCTCGCAAGCTACGAAGAGTATCTCAGGATCTGGAAGAACAAGGACTGGAAGGACCGCTCCTTCCTCGATGTAATAAGATAAGACATCACAAACTCATAAGTTAGTTGCTAAGCTCAGATAAGACAAAGGAAACAATCACAAATGAACGAAACAACCAACACAACCATCACAGCCAAGCAGGCTAAGCGAAACATGTTCTTCTTCCCTGTAGGAACTCTCGGAAGAGACATGATCTACAACATGTTCACCAACTACATTCTGCTGTACGTTCTGTTCACCCACAACCTTACAGCAGCACAGCTGATGGCGATCACCGGCATCATGATCGGCGCCCGTATATTCGATGCTCTTAATGACCCTCTGATGGGCAACATCATCGAGCGTACGAGAACACGCTGGGGCAAATACAAGCCTTGGCTGGTAATCGGTATTCTCAGTACTTCGGTCGTTGTATATCTCGCATTCAACGTCAAACTCGAAGGCTGGGCATTCATCTGGTTCTTTGGCATCATATACTTTGCATACAGCATTACCTATACGATGCACGACATCTCCTACTGGGGAATGATCCCGTCGCTGACACAGGACGGCGGCACAAGAGACAAGCTGACCGCAATGACCAACCTCTGCGCTGGTATCGGCGGAGCTGTTGCAGGTCTCATGATCCCTATGCTGACAACCGGTTCAGGAACTATCGGCGGCAATGCACAGACAGCTTATGGAGTAGTTGCTCTTATCTTCTGCGTACTTGCTCCGCTCTTCCTCTCCTTCACCATCTTCGGTGTCAGGGAAGACCGTTCTTACATGGATGTCACACCACCTCCGGTCAGCTTCAAGAAGATCGTTTCAACAATCGTCAAGAACGATCAGCTGTCATGGATGTGCCTCATCTTCCTGATGCATCAGATCGGTGCCGACCTGATCATCGGCGGAATCGGTTCAACATACATCTACTTCACATATGGATACAAAGGCGGTCTCTACTCACTGTTCTCAACAATCGGACTCTCGGCTTCGGGAATCCTGCTTATTGCTTATCCATGGCTCTCGTCAAAGTGGAAAAGGAAGACCCTTCTCAAGGGCTTTGGCATCGTACTGACTGTCGGATTTGCGCTCATGCTCGCTGCAGGCCTCTTCATGCCGGCAACAATGCTCTCATTCTGGATCACAACAGCAGGCTACATGCTCGCTCAGCTCGGAATGAACTGCTACTACGTAATCATGATGCTCTCGATCATCAATACAGTTGAGTACAATGAGTACAAGAACGGAACAAGAGACGAGGCTATCGTAGCTTCGATCAGACCATTCTTCACCAAGATGGGCAGTGCTCTTGCCGTTCTCCTCACCACTGTCTCCTACCTGATCTTCGGTGCTACCAACTACACCAACCAGATCAGTGCTCTCGAGCAGGCTGCTAACATGGGCAGCATCACAGAGGCTGAGAAGCTCACCCAGATCGAGGCTGTTATCAACTCAGTAACATCAACACAGAGCCACGGACTTCTGCTCGTAATGTGCCTCATCCCGCTCGTAATGATGCTCGCTGCTTACCTGCTCTACAAGAAATACTACATTCTCGATGAGGATGAGTTCAAGAGAATCGTTGAGGAGCTCGCTGAGAGGAACAATAACTACTACGTAGAGTAGAATTCAAGTTTTCTAACTGTTGACAATTAATAAATCCGGTGGTAACATTTGCGGGTAAAACGTTGACGAGGACAGTAAGTACACCGTCTGGTCTTCCGAGAGAGGGATGGCAGCTGGAATCATCCTAAGACCTGGTGCACCGAACACCACCTCCGAGTGGCACCAATCCTGCCCGCTTTGGCCGCGTTACAAGCCTTAATGAGTGCCGGCGAGAATACTTGCCGGAAGATGGGTGGAACCACGGATTCTCTAACAGAGTATGCGTCCCTTCTGACTAACTTGTCGGAGGGGACTATTTTTTGTCCTCTCTGAGGCAAAACTGTCTGCTCTCGTATGGCAGATCAATCTTAGTAATAAGGAGGAAACACAATTGATTATCACACTTAAAGACGGCAGCAAGAAAGAATATGCTGAGCCGATGTCCGCTTATGACATCGCCAGAGACCTTAGTGACGGACTTGCAAGAGTTGCCTGCATCGCTGAGATAGACGGCAAGGCTTGCGACCTCAGAACAGTCATCGATCATGACTGCGAACTGAACATCCTGACATTTGATTCAGATGAAGGTAAGAGAGCTTACCGCCACACATGCTCACACGTCCTTGCTGAGGCTGTAAAGAACCTCTATCCGGAGGCAAAGCTTGCTATCGGACCTTCAATAGACAATGGATTCTATTATGACTTTGACATGCCGCCTCTTACAAGAGAAGACCTCGACAAGATCGAGGCTGAGATGAAGAAGATCATCAAGAAAGGCGACAGACTTGAGCGCTTTGAGATGCCAAGAGAAGAGGCTATCGCGTTCTACAAGGAGAAGGATGAGCCTTACAAGGTTCAGCTGATCGAAGATCTCCCTGAGGACGAGACTATCTCATTCTACAAGCAGGGTGACTTCATCGAGCTCTGCGCAGGACCTCACCTGATGAGCACAAGACCTATCAAGGCTTTCGCTCTGACATCAAGCTCCGGAGCTTACTGGAGAGGCGACGAGCACAACAAGATGCTCACAAGAATTTACGGAACAGCATATACCAAGAAGGAAGATCTCGCTGAATATCTCGAGTACCTTGCAGACATCAAGAACAGAGACCACAACAAGCTCGGCCGTGAGATGGACCTCTTCACAACAGTAGATGTTATCGGTCAGGGTCTCCCACTCTTCATGCCTAAGGGAACCAAGATCATCCAGAAGATGCAGAGATGGATTGAGGACCTCGAGGAGTATGAATGGGGCTATGTCCGCACAAGAACACCTCTGATGGCTAAGTCCACACTCTACAAGATCTCCGACCATTGGTATCACTACAAAGATGGCATGTTCCTGCTCGGATATGACAACATTGACGACCTGATGGCTTCTGAGGACCGTTCTGCTGAGATCCACGGAGTTGAGGACCTAAAGCTGATCGAGAACGATGCCGACAGCAATGTAATGGCACTTCGTCCTATGACATGCCCGTTCCAGTACTATGTATATAAGGCTCGTCAGAAGAGTTACAGAGATCTGCCTTACAGAATGGGCGAGACTTCTACCCTCTTCCGTAATGAGCAGGCCGGAGAGATGCACGGACTTACAAGAGTACGTCAGTTCACTATCTCCGAAGGTCACCTCGTAGTTGCACAGGATCAGCTCGCAGATGAATTCAAGGGATGTGTAGAGCTGGCTAAGTACTGTCTCACAACTCTCGGACTTGAAGGCGATGTGACCTATCGTCTGTCAAGATGGGACCCGGATCATGCTGAGAATTATCTCGGAACTGCGGAGGACTGGGATGATGTAGAGGATTTCATGAGAGATATCCTTAATGAAATAGGTATCGAGTTTACCGAAGAAATCGGTGAAGCTGCATTCTACGGACCTAAGCTTGACATCCAGGCTAAGAACGTATATGGCAAGGAAGACACAATGATCACTATCCAGGTCGACAAATTCCTTGCTGATCGCTACGACATGTACTATATCGACAGAGACGGCCAGAGAAAGCGCCCTTACATCATCCATCGTACTTCGATCGGTTGTTATGAGCGTACACTCGCATGGCTCATCGAGCATTATGCAGGCAACCTGCCGACATGGCTCTGCCCTGAGCAGGTCAGGATCCTGCCTATCTCCGACAAAGTCGCTGATTATGCTGAGGAGGTCCGCAAGGAGCTGCGCAGGAACGGTGTTGATGTAACTGTAGATAACAGCAGCGAGCGTATAGGCTACAAAGTCCGCAAGGCTCAGATGGAGAAAGTTCCTTACATGCTCGTTCTCGGAGCTAAGGAAGCTGAAGAAGGCAATGTTTCCGTACGTTCAAGATATCTTGGAGACGAAGGCGTCAAGCCACTTAACGAATTCGTAAGCGCACTCTGCGAAGAGATCCGCACCAAAGAGATCCGCAAGATCGAGAAGAAAGAAGACGACAAATAATAGAACAAGACCCGGAATCGCGAGATTCCGGGTCTTGTTCTTTAATCATCAAATCCGCTCCACACAGGCTTGCCTGTGTATTCGAGCGGCTCCTCTTCCCCGCGCAGCACGCGGAGGGCGCCGGCAGCCATTGCCTCGTGCTCGACTTCTCCAGGATAGAAGCTGACCGGCGCGATCCAGGAGCAGCGCTCCTGGATCTGCTGCCTGAGGTCTTCGAACCTCAGCAGCCTTCCGCCGCAAACTATCCCATCCACCTTGCCACTGAGTACAGTTGCCATAGAACCGATCGATTTGCATATGTTATAGATCATCGCATTCCAGACTCTTGTCGCTTTGGCATCACCAGCCTCTACCATGGCATGGATCTTGTCTGAGTCTGAAGTACCGAAGTGCCCTGTAAGGCCGGCATTTCTTGTAAGAATTTCTCTGGCGGCTCTGACCGACTCCTCGAGTCCGTTATAATTCGTATCTGCTATCCCTATCCTGCTCTTATTTGCATTATCGAAATAGTAGTCAATCACCGCACTGACAGGAAGAGCACCTGTCCTTGTCGGAGTGAATGGACCCTCACCTGCCGCATTATTGGTTGCATCGATCATCTTTCCGTGATCATGAGCGGATATCGTCATGCCTCCATCGATATGACAGACTATGTAATTTCCGTCCTCATATCTGACGCCGTTCTTCTTGCAATGCATCCTGACAGTTCCCTTGAGATTGAGAGCATGTGTGCTGGAAGTCCTGTAGATCCCTTCAACGCCTGTGATCCTTGCAAGATCGCAGAACTCATCGGTCTTAGGGCTGTCAACCATGAAAACCCTGCCGCCGAACTCCTTCTGGAGCTCTTTGGCAAGCGGGAGTCCGAGATTTGCAGGATGATCAACACCTGTTACGGCATTGTAATTGTCCTGTACGAGGAGATCGTTTGCCTCATACGTCCCGCCGATGCACGGCATGCTTGCGCCGCCTCTGCCGACGATAGCATCCACACCTGTCAGATTTATGTTGTTCTCTCTGAGGAAGTCCTTGATCAGGCCAAGTCTGTGACCCAGCTGATTGCGTACAGGCCCGAGACTTGCCAGAAACGGCGCGTCATGGAAAACGCTCGTCTCGAACAGCTTCTCCTCATCTTCAAAATATGCAAGTTTGGTCGAAGTCGACCCCGGATTGATAACGAATATTTTGTAGCTCATTATGTGATTACTTCCTAAATTGATAATTTGATTGTTCTATTTGCTGATGCTGAAGTATTCAGACGGTATATGACAGTATCCGCCAGGATTCTTGTCGAGGTATTTCTGATGATACTCCTCTGCAGAGAAGAAGTTCTTGAGAGGCTCAAGCTCTACGGCGAGCTTCTGTCCGGCTTTGGCCTCCTCTGCATCGTACACCTTGTGTATCTCATCAAGCATCGAATCATCTGTATAATAGATGCCTGTCCTGTACTGAATGCCTGTATCATGTCCCTGTCTGTTGACCGAGAGCGGATCGATAACCATGAAGTACATCTTAAGAAGCTCTGCAAGAGAGATCCTGGTCTCATCAAAGACTATGCGGACTGTCTCCGCATGTCCCGAGCTCCTGCAGACATCCTCATATGAAGGATTTGCCTTGGCGCCATCAGGACCATTTGCATATCCTACCTCAGTCTCAACAACCCCATCAAACTGATCGATGAATTTCTGAACGCCCCAGAAGCATCCACCTGCCAGATAGATTTCTTTCATCTTAGCCCTCCTGATTAGAATCCGAGTGTGTCATTTACAAGGATGACATGTATCCTGTCTGCATGTCTTGAGAATCTTGTTACCAGGAACTGGCAGCAGATCGTGTCGATTGACTTGCAGTTAGCGCATGCGCCTGTCTTGCGGCAAGGAGTCTGGATATTATCGAACTTCTGCGCATTTATCGGAGCTGCAACATTGCGTGCTCTCTTCATTGCGCCGTCAACATCACTGCAGACCTTGTTCATTCCGACGATGAAGAGAACCTTCTTAGGTCCGTAAGCGATTGCAGATACTCTGTTCGAATTACCATCTATATTGACCAGGATGCCATCCTCTGTGATAGCATTCACGCTTGCGAGGTAGAAATCCGCATCGTATGCCTGCAGCATTGCAGCTCTTCTGTCCTCAGCCTCATTCCTGTCGATGAAGTTGTAATTGCCTTCTTTGAGGGCTTTGACAAGGCCTATCTCCTGTACGCTGACGCCTCCGCCCATTGTCGCAGTGCTTCCCTCAGGGATCAGCTCAAGCGCGATCTTCAGCGCCTCTTCTCTGTCATGAGCATAGTAGCCGGTCATATTGCGCGACTGAAGTCCCTTGATCACCTTCTGAGCCAGCATGTCATTCCTCTTTACGATATTGTCATTCATCTGAATCCCTTCCTTTCATCCTCAATCATTCTATCTGATGCCTCTTGACTTCAGTTCGGCAACAACTTTCCTGTATATCGGCAGATCAACACCGTACTTCTCTGCCATCGTCAGCACATTGTAGATCAGTCCGTCGATCTCTGTTGATTTGCCCGCGGCCACATCACGCTGAAGCGACGTGGTCATGTCAGGCGCAAGGCCATCGAGGATCCTCAGGCTCTCGCTGACGACATCACTCTCAAATCCGATACCCATCGCATCCGCCAGTTTGGCTATCTCACCGATCATTCCGGCAAAGCAGTCTCTCGCCTCGCCTTCCTTCTGCATCGGTCCGGCCGGTATATCATAGTAGAGCCCACATGCGCCCTGTGGCGAGACATACGAGAACTTGCGCATCGCATCTCTCTCAATGTTATCTGACAGGATTCCTCTGATCCCGCACGCATTCATGTCTTCCTCTACCTGCTTAAGTCTGCTGATCAGATCACATCCGGACAGCCCTGCGAGCCTCTCGCGCTGATCCTTTCTCAGTCCGAAAACCACCCTCAATATGGTCCCGTTCATGAAGATGACGCCCGGCTCCCTGACCTCAGACGCAACGTAAATGCAGCCGTCAGTTACAGTGATTCCCGGGAGCTCCTTCTGCATCTCTCCACCAGTCCCGAATATGTTCAGTATCGGTATGACCAATGTGTCAGGTCCCGCGATCTTACTGATAAATGGGATCGTATCCGCAATCGAATAGCCCTTGACACAGACAAGTATGACATCCGGTCTCAGATCTTCAGCGCATTCCTCCATGCTGAATGCTCTTGCCGGACTTACGGTAAATTCTGTGTCCGGCCTTATGACCTTGAGTCCATTCTCTCTCATGGTCTCAAGATGTCTGCCCCTTGCTATGAAAGTAACATCCTTCCCGCCATGTGCAAGATGAGCACCGACAGCACCGCCAGTGCCCCCGGTGCCAAGAATCATGTATTTCAATCCTGAATCACTCATTACTATCTCCCCCCAGATCATCATTGATTTTTCTATTTCTATAATATGATACAGTATGATTAATGCCGCAATAAAGCAATACTTCACTTGCTGCATCTCACTGCTCGGCAGACAATACTGAGCTATCAGTATACTATCACAAATATATCATCCATTACACACCTAGTTGTTCCGCCGGTCCGAAATGCATTATTATACAGACTGGGTTAATTATACTGCATTAGTTAGCATTTCACGCTTTCATCTTTTCCTAACTAATGAACTGTTCAATATCGGAGCTGTATTAGTTAGAATTCAACTCTTTCTCTGTTCCCTAACTAATTTCTCACCCAAATCCTCTACGATTTTAGTTAGCATTTCACACTTTCTTCTATTCCTAACTATTGGATCTGCTCACTATGAGGTAGATGTAGTTAGCATCCAGCTCTTTCTCTATTTCCTGACTAATTAAATCGTCTTAGTCAAAGATGGATAACAAGGCATACTTATTTCTTACGTATCATTAACATAATAAGAGAGCCGCCCTGACTAGTAAGGCGGCTCCCCAGCTATGTTGCAAGCAATTGTTGTGAGATTTTTTATATCTGTAACTATTTTGCTTTGGCTTCCTTAGACATTCTTCTGCTCTCGTAATCGGATACGATTACAGCAGCGGACAGGTCGCCGACTACGTTGACACCTGTACGGCCCATGTCGAAGATCTTATCAACGCCCATGATGAGAGCGATACCTTCAACAGGCAGGCCTACGCTCTGGAGTACCATAGCGAGCATGATCATGCCTGCGCCAGGTGTTCCTGCTGTTCCGATCGATGCCAGGGTAGCTGTCAGTACGATGGTAGCCATCTGGCCGAGTGTCAGGTCAATGCCGAAGCATGTTGCGATGAAGATAGAAGCTACACCCTGATAAATAGCAGTTCCGTCCATGTTGATTGTAGCTCCGAGCGGAAGTGTGAAGCTTGCTACTTCCTTACGTACGCCGAGGTCCTCAGCACACTCCATTGTAACCGGAAGAGTACCGATTGAGGATGTGCTGGTGAAAGCGAACAGGAATGCCGGAAGAGCTCCCTTGAAGAACTTGACCGGATTCATGTGGCCGAGTGAGCTGACAGCAAGTGAGTATGTGAAGAGTGCATGTACTGCGTAAGCAATGTAAGCTGTGAGCAGTACCAGTGCGAGTGATCCGAGGATCTGCGGTCCGTTGACTGCTACTACAGGAACCATCATGCAGAATACTGCGATAGGAGTGATCTTGATGATTCCGGTCATGATTACCATGAATACTTCATAGCAGCTATCGATCCAGTTCTTCAGTCCAAGTCCCTTCTCACCGGCAATGATGATACCAAATCCGATGAACAGAGCGATTACGATAACCTGAAGCATCGATGCATCTACCATAGGCTGGAAGAAGTTCGATGGGAAGATATTGACGAGAGTGTCCATGAACTTGGTCGGCTCTGCTGCCTCATACTCAAGGCCGGATGTCTCAAGTACTGCATATGATCCCTTGAAAATGTTTGCAAAGATCAGACCAATTACGATAGCGAATGCTGTTGTGCAGAAGTAGTAAATGATAGTACGGAGACCGATTGTTCCAACCTTCTTGATATCAGAAAGCGAAACTACACCCTGAATGATGGATGTGAGAACGATAGGTACTACGATGAACTTGAGCAGGTTCAGGAAGATAGTACCGAACGGCTTGATGTACTCTGTTGTGAAGTCTGCCAGACCCATGGACAGGAAAATAAGTCCTACAACAATACCAAGGGCTAGGGCGATAAAAATCTGTAGTGGCAATGATTTTTTGATTTTTTCCATTGTTAATACCTCTCTTTTACCAATAAACTCCTATACCTTCTCAATAACGTATACCCGGTCGTAATGTAGCTCCGGCCTCTCTTACTGCTGCTGCGGCCAGAACTTCGGTCGGATCAACACAAGAATCATCGTAGAGATCCATAATCCGGAAGGCAAGCGGCAGTTCTGTGCATGCCAGGAGCAAAGCCTCTGCTCCCCTGTCCTCAAGATCATCTCTTATTCTCTGCATTTCGCTGCATGGAAGTTCAGATGGGTCTGTAATGCCCTTCTTGATATAGTCATATATCACAGACATTATCAGCGCCTGCTGATCCGGATAAGGGTAGATTGGCTCTATCCCGTTCGCACGGAGTACTCTGTCATACAGGCCGCTCTGGCAGGTGCCGTCAGTGGCAAGTACAGCAGCGCACTTTACACCTCTTGCTTTGATTAGACCGGCGGTTTCTACTGGCATGTTAAGGAACTTGATACTGACTTCCTTCTCAAGCTCTCCTATGAAATAGTGAGCTGTATTACAAGGAATTATTATGAAATCCGCCCCACCTGCTTCGAGCTTCTTAGCGCTGAGAAGCATTTCAGGAACCGGATCCTCACCTCCATGAAGGATCGCCTGAGTACGGTCCGGAATCCTTGTATTTGAGTCGATCAGCATCGGAATGTGTTCCTGATCAGACTGTGCATCAGTCATTTCAATGATCTTGAGCATGAGATCCGCAGTAGCAGCAGGACCCATTCCTCCGATGATGCCAATAGTCTTTAGCAAGTGTTATTCACCTCCTGTCTAACATTATGTTAACACAAATCTATTATTAGTCAAAATAATGATTAATTATTAGTATAACAATTTCAGGAACTTATTTAAGTAAAGCGGCGATGGCTTCTGCGCACTTGACGCATTTCTCCTTGGAGATCGATGCGATTGAGACTCTGATGCCCTTAGCAAGAGCCAGGCAGAAGATGTCCTGCTCTTCAAGCTTCTTACCTACTGATGCAGGATCATCGCAGGCGATAGTTACAAAGAATCCTGCTGTGAAAGGTACACACTTGACGCCATTGTCATTCAGAGTCTTCTCGAAGACTCTGCCTCTCTCGAGGAGCATGTCACGGTACATTCTTCTCTCTTCATCGACTTTGGCCTGGAGCTCAGGATCGCTGTAGATCTTGCCCATGACGACCATTGCCGAGCGGTTGCAGTTTGACCAGGTCGAACGAGCCGAATACTCAGCTGCACGTCTGAATTCCTCAGCATCCTCTGCGTTCTTAGCCATGCATACGATAGCGCCGCATCTCATTCCATATGCAGTCAGTGTCTTGGAAGTACTGTATCCGAAGATCGGAAGTACATTATCGCCGAGCTTGGCAAGCATAGGGATGAATGAGCGTACCTCATCCTCTTCGCCGGCATAATCGATATAAGCGATATCCATGAACAGTACGACCTTGCAGGCTGCCTTGTTTACTATGCGGATGAGCTTCTCCCAGTCCTCATTGCTGAGTGAATAGCCTGTCGGATTGTGTGCAGGTGTATTGATCATCAGGACAACCTGATCCTGATGAACAGCAAGTTCATTGATACGGATCTCAAGATCGTCCGCATTGAAGCTGCCCTCTTCATTGAAGAATCTGAATGTAGCAAGCTTGCGTCCCTGCTGGCTGCAGATGTTCCTGTAGTTAGCCCAGCACCAGTCATGTGTAAGGACAAAGTCACCAGGCTGTGAGTAGTTAGCGATTACGTTAGTGATACTTCCTGTTCCGCCAGGTGTAACGCATACCTCAACATGTCCGGATGGCTTGTAATTGCCAAAGAGAGCCTTGACTACAGCCTCTTTGAATGCAGGTGTGCCTGTGATAGGCGCATACTCAGCATAATCCTGAGGTGTCAGAGTTCTGATGGCATCAACTACTGATGACATGACTACAAGATCGCCATTATCATCAAGAAGAGCACCGACAGTAGCATTGATAACAGCATCCTTGCCCTTCTTTGCGATAGCTGCCTTGGCACGTCCGCTAAGAGCAAAAACCTTATCCTCTGCCGGGATCACTCTGTTGTTCTCTTTAACGAAATTCATAGCTTGAGTCCTCCTTCATGCATTAACTAAGCTGGATATGCCTTGTTCTTCATGTCGATAGCGTCAGGATCGACTTTGTTCCTGAGCGCCGCTCTTCTCTTGAAGTATTCGAGAGCGACCTGTCCGAACAATGCATATGTAAGTACATCTTCTTCCTGCTCCATGTAGTCGCCGACCTCTTCTCTGAGTTTGTCGAGTTCAGGCTCAAGAAGATCTGCAGGGCGGCAAGTGATTATCTCATCCTTATTGATTCTTGAGAGTACTTCAGGATTCATCGGCATCGGTGTCTGTCCGTATCTGCCCTTGAGGATCTGCTGTGTCTCCTTGCTCAGAATCTTATATCTCTCACCCATCAGAACGTTGAGAACAGCCTGTGTTCCTACGATCTGTGAAGATGGTGTAACAAGAGGCGGCATTCCGAGATCATTTCTTACTCTAGGAACTTCCTGGAGTACATCAAGATACTTGTCTTCTGCATTCTGATCCTTAAGCTGTGATACGAGGTTGGAAAGCATTCCGCCAGGTACCTGATAGATAAGAGTCTTGATATCTGTTCCAAGAACCTTGGTATTCATAAGTCCGCTCTTAAGAGCTGCATCTCTTACTGTCTGGAAGTGTGCAGCAATCTTCTCGAGCTTGCTGATATCAAGGCCTGTATCATGCTCTGTTCCGCGGAAGGTCTCAACCATAACCTCTGTTGACGGCTGGCTTGTTCCGCCTGAGAATGGCGAGATAGCTGTATCTATGCAGTCAACACCGGCCTGTACTGCTGTGTAGTAAGTGATAGGCGCAACACCGCTCGTGCAGTGTGTGTGCAGATGGATAGGAATCTCAACATTAGCCTTGAGCATCGAGACCATCTCAGCTGCAGCATTAGGAACCATCAGTCCTGCCATATCCTTGATGCAGATCGAATCAGCACCCATATCCTGGATCCTGAGAGCAAGATCCTTCCAGTAATCAGGTGTATAAGGCTCGCCGATCGTATATGCCATGGCGACCTGTGCATGAGCACCATAAGCCTTGGTAGCCTCAACGGCTGTCCTGACATTGCGGAGGTCATTCAGAGCATCGAAGATTCTGATTACATCGATACCGTTGTCGATGGACTTCTTGACAAAGTAGTCAACAACATCGTCCGAATAGTGTCTGTATCCGAGGATGTTCTGGCCTCTTAAGAGCATCTGCAGCCTTGAGTTAGGCATTGCGTCGCGGAATTTTCTAAGTCTTTCCCATGGATCCTCATCCAGGAATCTGATGCAGGCATCGAAGGTCGCACCGCCCCAGCACTCTATTGCGTCATAGCCTATGCTGTCCATGAGAGCCAGAGCAGGCTCCATGTCGCTGAAAGGCATTCTTGTCGCGATCAGCGACTGCTGACCGTCTCTGATCGCAGTTTCCATGATCTTAAGTTTCTTTTCCATTGTATGTCCTTTCTGAGTTAACTTAGCAGACAATTACACTCCGAAGATCGCCATGAATACTCCGGCTGCTACTGCTGTTCCGATAACTCCGGCTACGTTAGGTCCCATAGCATGCATGAGCAGGAAGTTGGACGGATCTGCCTCAGCTCCGACCTTCTGCGATACTCTTGCAGCCATCGGTACGGCAGATACTCCTGCAGAGCCGATGAGCGGGTTGATTTTGCCTCCTGTGAGCTTGCACATGAGTTTGCCGAAGAGCACTCCGGCGGCTGTGCCAAAGCTGAATGCGATGAGTCCGAGGATTACGATCTTGATCGTAGTCCACTTGAGGAATGCTTCAGCACTTGTAGTTGCACCTACTGATGTTCCGAGCATGATTACTACGATGTACATAAGAGCATTTGATGCAGTCTCCTGCAGCTGTCTTACAACACCACTCTCTCTGAACAGGTTACCAAGCATCAGCATTCCGATAAGCGGTGCTGTTGATGGCAGAAGTGTGCAGACTATTATAGTTACGATGATCGGGAACAGGATCCTCTCTCTCTTGGAGACATCGCGGAGCTGCTCCATCTTGATTTTGCGTTCTTTCTCTGTTGTCAGAGCCCTCATGATCGGCGGCTGGATAATAGGTACAAGCGACATGTACGAATAAGCCGCAACTGCGATTGGTCCCATGAGTTCTCTCTGTCCGAGCTTCATAGCCAGGAAGATTGAAGTCGGGCCGTCGGCTCCTCCGATAATACTTACGGCTGCTGCCTGTGCTTCGTTAAAGCCCATCAGCATCGCCAGGAAGAATGCTCCGAACACTCCGAACTGAGCTGCCGCCCCGAGCAGGAAGCTCTTAGGGTTGGCTATCAGCGGTCCGAAGTCCGTCAAAGCTCCTACTCCGAGGAATATCAGTGACGGGAGTATCGTCCATTCGTCAAGCATGAAGAAGTAGTACAGAAGTCCACCCTCTTCCATGATTGGCGGATACAGGTTAACGAGCATCATGCCGAAGGAAATCGGAAGAAGCAACAGTGGCTCATACTGCTTGACGATGGCCAGATACATCAGGCCGAGAGCTACGGCTATCATAGCCACATTTCCCAGCGTGAGGCTGAAGAAGGCCGTCTGGTGAGCCAGGTTAGCTAAAGTCTCTCCCATTACATGCCTCCTTATTCGATGTAAGCTACTGTCTGTCCTGATGCAGTGGAGTCTCCTACACTTACTACGATCTTGCCTACTGTTCCGTCCTTAGGAGCTACAACAGGGATTTCCATCTTCATTGCCTCAAGAATGAGGATGGTATCTCCGCTCTTAACGCTGGTTCCCTCGCTGCTTACGATCTTGAATACCTTGCCGGCAGTTCCGCAAACGACAGGTTCTCCCTTGCCCTTAGCTGCTGCAGGCTTCTTGGCAGGTGCTGCCGCCTTAGCTGCAGGTTCCTCTGCTGCTGCAGGAGCAGACGACTGGCTGCCCTTCTTCTCAATCTCTACTTCGAATTCTTCTCCGTTGACTCTTACGATGTATGTCTCCATGTTGCCCTCCGTATATTCCTTACGATGTACTGATCGTCACTGAGTTCTTCTTCTTTCATTTGCTGATGGATCGCTGCTGTGATAGCTGCGACTACCTCAGGCCTTATGCCCTCCGGTTCAGGCTCTGCTGCAGGTACAGCGGCTGCCGGAGCTGCCTTCTTGGCAGGCTTGGCTCCGCACGCTATTCCCAGAAGCCATATACATATCGATATGAAGATCAGTATCAGGAATACCGTTCCCATACCGAGCGCTGTATCGATCAGCGCTATTCTTGCGATTTCTCCGAAACTCATACGATCACCTACCTGCTGTTGATGAAGGTCTGAAGAGCACCGATGAGGTACTTTCTTGAGTCTTCCGGTGCAATAACTTTGTCGGCAAATCCATGTCTTGCCAGTGCAAGAGCATTGGTCTGGGAGTCACGGAACTGCTCCTCAAGCTCAGGTGTCCATCTTCCGAAGATGACCTCTGTAGCCTGGCGAGGATCAACAATGCTGATATCTGCTGAATCCCACATGAATACATAATCAGCTCCGAGTCCCTTGGAATTGAGCATACTGTATGCACTTCCTACGATCGTTCCTGTGATCAGGTTGATCTTAGGAACAGTTGCATTGATGAGGGCCTTTATAAGTCTGCCTGCTGCGCTAGGCATGAACTTCTCGCTCTCAGATGTAGTCTCATATCCCTCGGTATCTGTGATAGTAAGAATAGGGATATTGAACTTATTGCAGAACTCGACAAGTCTTGCGGCCTTGTCACATCCGGCTGCGGTAATCCTCTTCTCTCCGTTCACAGAGTTACATGCTGCGACACCAATGATCTGGCCTGCGATTCTGATAAAGCCTGTGACCATATCCTCGCCTCTGTCTATTGCAGTCTCGACTACTCTGTGGTTATCCGAGATGTCATCGAGGATAGCTCTCGCATCTCCGAGCTTGTATCTGAGATCCGGACAAACTCTGTTGAGCTCCTCATCAGTGATATCCTTGATGTACGGAGCAAAATCAGTACTTGCCGGCAGTATTCTGACAAGTCTCCTGATTCTCTCTACGATCTCTTCCCACTCATATGTACCGTCATCATTAGCCTGAATATAAGGATTGTTGCCTATGGCATTTGCTACGACACCCTGAGGGTTTACGAAGATGCTGCCTTTGTCCTTCTCAAGGAAGACAAAGTCTGCAAGCTCTGCGGAGATCGACATTCCGCCGCCGCACTGTCCGATGACGGCCATTATCTGAGGGATCTTCTGTGAAGCCTCAGCCTGTCTCTTATAGAGCTTGGCGAACTGATACAGACCATCGAGACCTTCTTCTATACGGAAGCCTGCACAATCAAGAAGACCGATGATCGGTGCTCTTGCCTTGATGGCATGCTCATAAAGATCTACGATTTTCCTTCCGTGCTGCTCGCCGAAGGTACCGCCCATTACTTCATTATCCTGAGCAAAAATAAAAACGAGGTTGCCTTCTACCGTGCCGTAACCGGTTACTACACCATCTGATTCCACAACAGAATCAGGATGATAGAACTCAGTATATCTGGCCGATACATGCTCCCCGACTTCCATAAAACTGCCCGGATCAAGAACTTCCAAAACTTTGGAAATTGCAGTTGTTCGTTCATCACTAGGTATTACCTGCATATTGACCTCCTGTGTAAGATGATCATTTCGCATTTTGTTAGATTATGTATATTTTATAATACTTAAGCATTGTTTTCCATTTTTCTTATTAAATAATATGCCCCTCTTCACTTACGAATGTGAATAAGGGGCATATAATTTCTGTATTATTTGATGAGATTCTCAAGTGTTGCGAAAAGTGCGTCCGGCTCGACAGGTTTGCTAAGGTGTGCATTGAGTCCTGCCTGCATGCTTCTCTGAACATCTTCATCGAATGCGTTAGCAGTAAGAGCTATTACAGGTATGTTCTGTGAATCTTCTCTTTCCATAGCTCTTATTGTTCTGGTCGCCTCAAGACCATCCATGACAGGCATTCTCATATCCATGAGTATCGCGTCATAGTATCCAGGCTCATGAGCAGCAAACATATCGACGGCTTCCTTGCCGTTCTCTGCGATCTCTGTTTCGATCTCTCTCATGGCAAGTACCATGACCATGATCTCCGCATTGACTGTCATATCCTCTGCAAGAAGGATGCGTCTGCCTGCAAGTTCTGCGGCAGCCGGTTTTCCTGCTGCGTTCTTCTTCCTGAAGGCTTCTCTGAATTCATCCATTACTGTCGATGCGAAGAGAGGCTTAGGTACAAAGCTGTCAACACCTGCGATCTTGGCCTCATGCTCGATATCATCCCAGTTATATGAAGTGAGGATGATTATTGCAGATTCATGGCCGATGATGGATCTCATCCTGCGGGTGGTCTCAATACCATCCATCTCAGGCATCTTCCAGTCTACAAGTATCAGATTGTATGGTTCTCTCCTGACATGTCTCAGCTCTGTCATCCTTATAGCCTCAGCGCCGGAGAGAGCTGTTTCGCATTCTATTCCGACCTGTCCGAGGACTAGTTTGGCATGCTCACACGCAACAGGGTCGTCATCTACGACGAGAACGCACATTTCATGAGGCTTGAAATGCTCAGGATCAGGCTCGGTATCGCTCCTGTCAGAGTCTCTCAGTGTTACTGTTACAGTGAAGGTGCTGCCCTTGCCCTTCTCGCTCTCGACCTCAATATGGCCATTCATAAGCTCGACAAGGCTCTTGGTAATAGGCAGTCCGAGACCCGTGCTGCCATACTTGTTGGTAGACGATGAATCCTCCTGTGTGAACGGATCAAAGAGTCTCGGCAGGTAATCCTCGCCGATGCCTATGCCTGTGTCTATGACTTCAAGCTGGATGGTAGACTTGCCGCCGAACTTTGCGACTCTCTCAACATTAAAATCTATCCTGCCGCCCTCAGGTGTGAACTTGACGGCGTTGCCGAGGATATTGATCATGATCTGTCTCAGCTTCATATCGTCGCCGATATAGTAATCATCGATCTTGCTGTTAATGTGACATTCGTAGGAGATCAGCTTGTCACGGCACTGTCCGCTGATAATAGTGTTGACCTGCTCGAGGACCTTGGAGAATGAGAACTCTTCACTCTTGATGCTCATCTTGCCGGACTCTATCCTGGACATATCGAGTATGTCATTAATGATGCTGAGAAGATGCTGTGCCGATACTCCGATCTTCTCAAGATAATCTCTTGTCTTGTCTGAAATATCAGGGTCGTTGAGAGCAATGTTATCAAGTCCGATGATAGCATTCATCGGAGTCCTAATCTCATGGCTCATATTCGACAGGAATGCCGTTTTGGCCTTGTTGGCATCTTCGGCAGCCTTAAGAGCATCGCTAAGTGCCTGCCTGCGTTCAAGGGCCTCCCTTGTCTCAGCGTCAACATCTGCAAAGCATGCTCCGACGCTGTGGACCAGATTGTCATCTCTGTCCTCAGGATGCCTTACACCAGCAAACCTTACGACCTCGTACGACTCGTGGCCATGTCTTGATACCATGTATCTGTAGGAAATAACTCTCTGAGTCTTGAGTTCTTCCTTGATATTCTCAGGCTGTATGAATCTCAGGAACTCATCCCTGTACTGGTCTGTTATATATCTGTTGGCATAGGCTGTTACAGATTCAAGATATTTGAATCTGTCACCCACTCTGAATCCATCAGTAATGTCTGAGTGCGACTGGTAACATACGCCCTCATCCTTATCGAGCTCAAGGTAGTACACGCTCCAGTAGTCCGAAGCAAGAGCTGTGATCAGCTTGCTCTGCTCATCAGTCACATGTTCCTCTTCAAACAGCTGCTCTTCAAGCACCTGCCTCTGTTCACGTGCCTCAGCCTTGGTTCTTGCCTCTACCTCTTCGGTCTTGACTCTCGTCATTACGGTAACATCGACGCACATTCCAAGGGTACATAGCCTTCCGGTCTCATCAGTGAACTTGAGCTTGGTTGTCTGGAGATGCCTCGGGAATCCTGCAGCATCCGGAACATCTTCGATGAAGACATAAGGTTCATCCATAGTACCTGCACGCCGGTCGTCCTCGACAAAGTGATCTGCTGTCGCTTTGTCAAAGATATCGTGGTCTGTAAGTCCGATGACGCCTTCCGGGCTGTCCTTGTGAGCATACTCCGCAAATGACTGATTGCAGGCAATATAAACACCGGTCTCTGAATCCTTAGTAAAGGTCATGGCCGGCAGATTATTAAGCATCGCAATCATAGAGATATTATGTTGATCCATAGTGATACCACCCCTGAACGTGATTATAAGTCTCAGTTGCCCAAATATATCCCTATTATACGTGATATATTAAATTAACACAAAACAATTATTCTTTTGCTTCTCTATTGCGTCGTTCGAGTGCAGGAAGCAGCGCCTCATCATAGACATAATCTATGATAGCTGCGATCGGAATGGCAAGCAGGATACCGACAAATCCGAACATATTACCGAATACGATGACGGATGCCAGTATCAGAAGTCCGGAAACTCCAAGTGAGTTGCCGAAGAGTCTAGGCTTGATGAAGTACGGATCTATGAACTGCAGAATGAATGTGAATATGATGAAAATGAGAGCATGCAGCGGCTTGACAAGGAGCAGGATGAATCCGCCTATTGCACCTCCGACGATCGGACCGAATGTCGGCACAAGATTCGTTACAGCTACAACAACAGATATCAGGCCTGCATACTGCATTCCCATACATGCCATGAAGATGAAGTTGATGACACCGATAATAACAGCATCAAGGATGCTGAAAACAATATATCTGACAAGGATGTTGTCCCATTTTCCAAGGAAAGCAAGAACAGAGTCTATCCTGTTCCCCGGAACAAGAGCATGCATCAGTCTGAGAACTCCCCTCTTGAGAGAATCCTTGGCAGACAGGAAGTATATCGAGAGTATAAGAGCGATCACCCAGCTGACAACGCTCTTGCCTGCTTCGGCGGAAGCGTTGACGATGCTGTTCGCATTCTCAACGAAGTATGCCTGGATCCGGCTTACAACATCGCCTGATGAAGCAATGAAATGCTCGATCCTGAGAGTATCAGACAGGCCCCATTTCTCTGTGAGATCCTGAAGCGAAGCAAGATATCCGTCCATGTTGCCAAGAAGCATCACAAAGCTGTCAATGAGCTGTGGAACAAGAGTCCTGAGCAGTACAGAGAGGATAAGGATTATAGAGATCACAGTAGCTCCGACAGAAAGATTCCATCTGAACTTAGCCTGCGGAACCTTGTTGAAAACTCTGCGCTGGAACAGCAATGCAAGAGGATTCATTATGTATGCAAGGACGCATGCGATAAGTATAGTACTGAAATAACCTATGAAAGTAAGTATCCCGTTTGTTATCGGGCTGAGCTTATTAAGCACAACATATAAAGTCACCGCAATACATGCGGCGACCGTATATGGATACCATTTCTTATCTCTCCATCTCTCTCTCATTGATCAAGTTCTCCCGTCAAGGCAGCATTCCCTGAAGTCTCACTGCAAGCTTGCGTATCTGTCTTCTTGCCTGTCTTCTGATCACTCTGCCCTGTCTGTTATATACAATATATTCGGCCAGAAGTCCGACCGGAATAGCAGCGAAGAGATCGACAGCCGAATGCTGTTTGACGAACATAACAGAAATAGAAATCATGAAAGTCGAGAATAGTACGAATGCTCTCCACCATCCCGGTGCCTTGCTGTCCTTGCTCCAGACAGAAGCGATGCCCATTGAATATGCCACATGAAGTGACGGGCAGACTCCTGTAGGAGTATCGAAAGCATAGATGAACGACATTACGCTGCATAGGAAATTGTCATGAGGCATTACCTCAGGACGCAGAAGCTGCACACTCGGATAGAGTATATAAGCAGCCATCGCCACAGCCTGCGTGACCATTATGAAAATCTGCAGCTGTTTGAATCTTGTAACATCGTACAGAAAGAAGTATAACAGCGAACCGGCCAGAAGAACATACCAGAAACAATAGAAAATCAGGAAATACTCATTGAAAGGAACCAGATCATCTATAAAGCAATGTATGACATGGCAGTCTGATACCGGTATCAGATTCTCTGTAATGAAGTACAGAGCAAAGTAAACGAGCCACCCTCCGAGCAGCTTGATATGTGAGAATCTAGGCTCGTTGATTCTTGATAATCTAAAGTTCCTGTAGTCTACTGTCGGCTCCGGAATATGTATACGGCTCATCGTAATAAAACTCCTTATTAAGAGGATATTCACTCTTAGGTATATTAGGATATGGTACAACTACGTGTAAGGGCAGTGACCTTGCCATATCCGTGATCTCATCCATCAGATACTCAGCTATTCTTGTCCGCTCTTCTGCAAAAGGCGCATCTGAATCGAATTTCACAGGCTTGCCAAGATATACCTTGTGAAGATTCGGTGCTGTGTACATTGGTACAAAGCTCAGCTCGACACCGGTCTTGCGGTAATATAGCTTTGCAATTTCAATGAATTTGTCCTGGAATTCGCAGACTATATTATTATGAGGGACATCATGCTCGGGCAGGATGATGATCCTGGCCCCATTCTGCATCTTCTTAATGCTCTCTCTGAAAGTTCTCACCAGCCTTGTATCGTGGTATACGCCAATGCACTTAGCGCTATTGAAAATGCACACGGAAAGAGGCGCTATGAAATATGACAGTAATCTGAAGAACCACTTGATGTACCATGGCTTATAGGACCAGAAGTCCTTGTATGAATAGTCCGGGACCTCTTTGAGATGCATCATCTGCCCCGCTGTCCATGTGTAATGCTCACCAGGGAAATAGATCTCGCATGCAATCGGGCCGTTCGTTTTGGCGTGATTGCCAACAATGACAGCAGGTCCGTCAGGTATATTCTCTGTCCCAACCACATCAATATGCGGATATATTACCTTGATCCAGAATCTTATGATCCTGAATACTATCATTCTTATCTTGTCTCTCAGAAGCGTAGCAACCCGTCTGACTTCCGATTGTACAGTCATAAATAATTGTCTCCTTCTTATTCCAATTTAAAAAACCATCGCCTATTATACGCTTCAAGGCGATGATTTTTATGGCATAAATGTGTCAAAATTGGTTATGAAACAAATGTCTTATATATTGTAGCATTAAGATTGTTGACCATCCGGCTCAGAGATATCTTTGATCTTGTCCTGCAGCGCATTGAAGGCTACCTGCCCTCCGCTCTGAATGAGTTCACCGAAGACTCTCATAAGTTCGCGCTGCTTGTCCTTAGGCAGCTGTCCCATGAAGGTCATCATGCTCTCAATACTCTTGAGCATGTCGCCCTTCATTGCTCCGAAAGTCCCAATGCCTGTAGCCTCGAAGATCGAGAACAGTATATTGACAAAGGACTCCCTCGACTCATCATCGATCTTGCTGAGCCAGTCTTTCTGTGTGCTTCTGATATATTCAGCAAGCTCGGTCAGTTCTGCTGAGACAAAGCGGTTCCTCTCGACCTGCCATGTCTGTCCGTCATGCTGAGAGAGTCCGCTCTCCGAACTCTTTACCACCTGATGCCTGACCTTACTTGTCAGCAGCATTCCTATGACAGATGTGTCCGGCACAATGCTGATGACCTTAGGAAGTATCCTCTTATACTCCCCGGTATTCATGATCTCATCTCTGAAACCCGGACCATCATTTGAATAGACCGTTATGATCCTGTCCTGTATCTTGCTGCCGCAGAACGCACTCGCAAATACTGCAAAATTACCGCCCTTGGAGTGCCCTCCGACCCTCAGAGGTCTTCTTGTTGAGGATCCTACCTGCGTGAGATACTCTGCAGCCATCTTCTGTCCCTCGGTTCTCGACAGGTAGCTCATATTGAAGTCTTCCTTCCATCCAACAACGGTATTGTCTGTGCCTCTGAAAGCTACATAATCTGTTCCGTCACTGAGTCTGAATGTAATCGCGGAGAACTGAAGATCATTATCCGCCTCAACCTTGTTGACATATCTGGCAAGTCTTGTCTTGCTGAAGCGTCTGCCGCTGAGCATACCGTCCATCAGCAGTGGCGTGCGGTGGATCGGATTTGACTCTTTGCTGACATCTTCCCTTGAATGAGTACTGAAAAAACCGTCACATACTTCTTTCAGTGATACTTCAGTCCCATCATCCGGAACAAGTCCTTCAAAGAAAGTATATGAAAGCTCTGCCAGAACAAGATTATCGACTTCGTTGAAAGGATCCGCATCAAACGGAACATCTCCTCTCCACATAAGATAGTCAAAGATATTAGCCATCTGTCCCTCCTTGCAGATCAGAATAAGCTGTAATTACAATACGTAGTTCTTAAGTCTGCTGAATGCCTCTTCAACACGTGAATGCGGAAGAGCGAGATTGAGTCTGATGTAGTCTCCCTGCCTGAATGGTCTTCCGTCCTGCCATGCTACGCCGACTCTCCAGCCGCTCCTGAGAAGGTCCTCGATAGTTCTTCCCTTAGCCTTGCACCAGCCGCTGCAGTCAAGGAAGAGCATGTATGTGCCTTCAGGCTTTACCGCTTTGATGCCGCAGCCAAGCTGAGCAAACTCATCGCATGCATAATTGATATTCTTCGACAGGACACCCCTAAGCTCATCGAGCCATGCCATGCCCTCCTCTGAATATGCGCCTATAAGAGCATGCATCGAGAGGACATTCATATTGTTGTAGTGGCTCTTAGAACCTGCTTCTTCAACCTTCTTCCTGATCTCATCGTTGTAAATGATATGGTAACTGCCGATGAGGCCTGCAAGATTGAAGGTCTTGCTCGGAGCATAGAGTGCAACGGTATTATTATGAGTGAACTCATTGACTGACTGGAACGGTGTGTACTTATTACCGTTAAGCAGGAGATCGGACCAGATCTCATCTGAGATCACGATGCATCCGTTCTTCTCATAGACCTCGGCAGCCTTAGCCATCTCTTCACATGTCCAGGCTCTGCCGCAAGGGTTGTGAGGGTTGCAGAAGACGCAGACCTTGATGCCATTCTCCTTGATCTTGCGGTCCATATCTTCATAATCCATTCTCCATACGTCATCATCACCTAGAATAAGATCTGAATGCACGATCTCGTAGCCCGCATTGGTAATGCTGCCGGTGAATCCAACATATGTAGGATTGTGAAGGAGAACTTTGTCTCCCGGCTCAAGATAAGCATTGAGAACAGACACAAGTCCGCCGAGAACACCATTCTCATAGCCGATGTGCTCAGGCTTAAGACCTGTAACGCCGTTCCTCTTCGCCTGCCAGCCTATGATGGCATCATAGTAAGCATCCGAGGTCCTGAAATATCCGAAGAGTCTGTGCTCGAGCCTCTTACTTATAGCATCCGTAATGCTTGATGGTCCCTCGAAGTTCATGTCGGCGACCCACATCGGGATGATGTCAAAGCCATCTTCAGGCGGCTCCGGTGCAAATCCCGGCGCTGTGCCGAGACCGTCTACTGCCAGAGCATCCATGCCTCTTCTGTCTATGATCTTGTCAAAATCGAAATTATACATTCTGTAACCTCACTTCTAAATAATGTCTTATTCTATCTCGAGAGAGCCTTTCTTGCGATCGCGATTCCTGCCTTATATGGGATGGGTCTGAGAGCTCTGTCCGCTTTCTTGAGCATCTCCCTGATATGTATATGCTGAGGACAGTGCAGCTCGCATTTGCCGCAGCCCACGCACTGAGATGCAAATCCAGGTTCCTTCTGGAGTCCGACATTGCGGGCGAACTCGAATCTGACGGCTGTCTTTTTGCCCTCGATATACATGAGATTGTAGTAATGGAAATTGCCCGGAATGTCCACGCCCTGAGGACAAGGCATACAGTATCTGCAGCCCGTGCAGCCTACTTTCTCTTTCTCTTTGAATATGTTTCTGACGCTCTGGATCAGGGCCTGATCAGATGCATCAAATTTGCCGGGCTCCGCATCTGATGCAATGCGGGTATTCTCATCTACCATCTCAAGTGAGTTCATTCCCGAGAGCACTACTGTGACCTCTGGCTGATCCCACAGCCATCTGAGGCCAAGCTCTGCAGATGAGTAACCCTTGCCGCTGGCTCTCAGCTCATTCATTGCCTTCTCAGGAAGATTGACCAGCTTGCCGCCTCTCAGCGGCTCCATGATGATGACCGGAAGTCCCTTGGCAGCTGCTGCCTGAAGTCCCCTGCGTCCCGCCTGACTGTTCTCGTCAAGATAGTTGTACTGGATCTGGCAGAAATCCCAGTCATAAGCGTCGAGTATCTTAAGGAACATCTCTGTATCTCCATGATAGGAAAATCCGATCTGTCCAATGCTGCCTTCAGCCTTGCGGTCAGCGATCCACTTCTCTATACCATATCCCTTGAGTCTCTCCCATTCCGACAGGTCTGTGAACATGTGCATGAGATAATAATCCACATGATCAGTCCTGAGCCTTGACAGCTCCTCTCTGAAAGTCTTATCTATGACCTTGGCAGACCTCAGCATGTACTGAGGCAGCTTGGTAGCTATCTTAACCTTGTCGCGGCAGTTATTCTCATCAAGTATTCTTCCGAGGCACACTTCGCTGCCCGAATACATATATGCGGTGTCAAAGTAATTGATGCCTTTGTCGATGGCACGGAGTATCTCACGCTCAGCCTTCTCGTAGTCGATGTTGCCGCCCTTGGTCGTGAATCTCATGCAGCCATACCCGAGCTGCGAGAGCTCATTTCCATATCTGTCTGTTCTGTATTTCATGATAATATCCCCCTACTGCACAATAGTACTACACATTCGGCTGCTGATAACTTAACTACGACTCTCTAATAATGCTTTCAATGACCTCTGCGATGCAGCCTGCTGTGTCAGCGGAGGTCATTGTTATTGCAGACCTTCTGCTCTCGGCAAGTTCGCCTGCCGCGCCATTGATATATGCGCTACATGCAGCTGCAAGCACAAGATCATCAGCATTCACAGCAAGCGCCGAAATAATCCCGGATAACACATCACCGCTTCCGGCTGTTGCCATCCCAGGGCAACCTCTGTCAGTTGCAAGTACTCCAGGTTCTGAATGTACTGCACTGTCCCCGGATGAAGGACCAGCTACATAAGTAGTGCTGCCCTTGAGGAGAACGACCGCTTCGAGCTCATCTGCAAGATATGATGCTGCCCTTGCAGGATCAGCTTTGGCGTCAGCCACAGACATACCTGAAAGTCTCGAGAACTCCTTGAGATGAGGTGTCAGGATGAGGCGCGCACGGGAGTTCCTTATGATGCTGTGATCAAGGAGAGACATAGCGTTAAGCCCGTCTGCGTCAACTATAAGAGTCTTATCATAATTAGTGAGAAGATACTCGATCGCCTTCAGTGTCTCTCCGGAATTACCGATACCCATTCCGAAGGCGATAGTGTCATACTTTGCCGCGATCGGTCCGAAGTCTTCCTCTGAGAACACAAGATCCCCGTCCTCATCGGAAAGAGGTATCAGTGTCGCCTCGAGGATCTGCGGTGCGATAACAGGGCAAATCAAACGAGGAGCTGCAATGGTTGCAACACCTGCCCCGCTCCTCATAGCTGCATTAGCCATTGCGGCAAGACGGATCGCACCACTGTACTCTATCGAACCCCCGATAAGAGCCGTATAGCCAAAGTTCCCCTTGTGGCAGTCTGCCGGCCTCTCAGGGAAGAGCCTGCGGCAATCCTCCGCACTGATATATTTAACTGTAGGCTGTTTTACAAAGTCACTGTTCAACATGATAAATAATAAAGCCGCCCTTTCGCTCGTAGCCTGTATTCCACAGTCTTCTGAGATCCATCCACTGCCAGCCGCTGTAAGTCACAGCCTTGACCAGCATGGTATCTTCCCTCTCGTCATATCCATTCAGCAGGAACCAGTGCCAGGTAAAATCCTTGAATTCCTTGTCCCTGTGATAGAGTATCAGCGTCGGCACCGGACATCCCGAATCTATCTGGGTCTTCACAGCCAGAGCCGCAGCCTCGTAAGGGGCACTGCCGTCAAGAGTTGTCATCGAGATGTTATCTATACCACGATCGCTGAGATACTTACTGTATCCGTCTACAAATATCGAAAGTCTGTCAATGCCGGACATTCTTGGCCAGAGATATTTCTCCATTATGTGTGCGAAGTCGACATACTCAGTCTTCGTTATGTGATCCTTATCGAATGGATATATTCCCTCGATATTCCTGTGCAAAGCAAAATATACGCTGCTGTCGCATGCGGTCTCTGCGCCGCATCCCCCAATGCGCATCATGAATGTGCGGAACCAGTCCTGGTTGCCGCCATAAGAATTCCCAATGTAGAAGTGTTCAAGTTCCTTTTTCATACCAGAGCATTGTATCACAATTGCTGATAATGTGTACGGGGCTGCCATTAGTTAATTTAATGACAATCATTAGAAGGGTTCATTTTACAGTATTTCAGAACTGCGTTATATTATTAACAGAAAGAAATACCGACTGAAGCCGGGATAGAGATAAATTTTCAAGGAGGTAACACCATGGCATATGTAGCAGCAATCGTAGCAGTAAGCGCATTCTTTACTTATAAGTTTGAGTCCAAGATGCCTACTATTCATAAGAACTAATTACATTCAATTACATTCAATAACCTTCCATAAAGGCTTAATAGTAAGTGACATTACCTTGTGAAAAGAGTCCGGCTTAACCAACCGGACTCTTTTCTTGATATCTGTAATTCTATTTGATGTTTTCTTTGATGAAGCTGATTACTGACTTAGTCAGAGGGCTTGCTTCCCTGAGGGACTTAACCCCTATTCCAAGAGTTCTGTAAGCCTCAGGATCAAGCATTCTGAAGTCATATTTACCCGGGAACTCCTCTATTGTTAGTTCAGGCAGGATGGCTATGCCAAGGCCGCTCTTGACCATCGAGAGCACGGCCGTATCTTCTCTGGAATAATACTTTACATCAGGCATGAAACCCGCTTTCTCAAATACCAGATGAGGATCCCTGTCGTATGTTCTGTAAGTCATAATAAACGGATAATCCTTAAGGATATCGACCGGTACATAGTCGTACTTGCTTAGGTCATACTTTGGCGAGAATACGACGAACAGCGGATCTTCTACAAGCGGGATGAATTCAATCCTCTTGTCCTCAGGATCGCTCATGAGAGCAATATCCAGAGTCCCCTCATTAAGGCCCTGCAGCATCTCATCGTGTCCGCATTCTTCTATCTGAAACTCGACCTCCGGATAATTCTTCTGATAATACTCGAGCACCTGCGGGATCCAGTTGACCGAAGTGCTGACAAATGATCCTATCTTGATAGTACCTCTCTGTATTCCCTTGATGCCGGCGATCTCCTGCGAGAGTCTCTCTTCGTAATTCAGGATCTTGCGCATTGTCGGGATCAGCATCTCGGCCTCATTAGTAGGCTCGACGCCTTTGTTGGTCTTGTTCAGCAGCGGGAATCCTACCTCCTCCTCATATGCCTTCATCATCTGCGTTACAGCAGACTGAGTGTAACCGTAGATCTGACCTGCCTTAGTCAGGCTCCCCTTATCGATGGAAGCCAGCAATACCTTGATTCTCTGTGTGTTCATTAATTACTCAATAACCTTCTTTCGATAATATATTCTATGCAGCACTGTCTGCTGCGAGATTTCTAAGCCACCTCTCACGTCTCAGCCAGATGTGGAATACACCGACCTTGACGATGTCGATGGTCTTGACCCAGAAGTACAGCATGACCGGGCCAAGATCTGTCAGAAATGCAAGTGCGAACAGCATCGGCATCATGACAAATACCGTGATAAGAGCATCTGCATAAGCTCCCATAGCTGTGTCGCCTCCAGCTCTTGAAACAGCGAGCTGCGCGTTCATATAGAGCCATACCGGGAGGAATGATGCGTTGAGGATTACCATGTGTCTGCAGATGGTAATAGCCTCATGGCTCAGCCTTCCGAAGACGACAGGCACAATAAGTGTCGTCGACAGGCCAAACAGCATCATGATAAGTCCCAGCACCGCCGAACCGCTGAGAAGCCAGTTCTTCTGCTTCCTGGCTTCGTCGAGTTTGCCTGCTCCGAGAGTGCTGCCCATAATGACACTTGTCGCAGACGATATCCCGCCAAAGGCAACGAAGAACAGATTTGCTATCGCAAATCCCGCAGCCATTCCGGATACTACGTCAGCGCCGCCTCTTCCATTGTAGATGGCGGTAGTTATGGTCTCAGACATGACCCATGTCATCTCACTTATAAGAACCATCAGCCCCCTCTTCAGTATCTCCTTGAAGAGTGAGATATTAACGCCAAACAGCTGCGTTGGTCTTATGATGAACGCAGGTTTCAGTCTGTAGCATACGATTATATATATGACAAGCTCGAGGGTTCTTGCTATGACAGTCGCAAGAGCAGCACCCCTGACCCCCATTGCCGGCATACCGAGATGGCCGTAAATGAGGACCCAGTTAAAGAACGTATTCGTCAGCGTGGCTACGATAGAGACCACAAGAGGGATCCTTACCTGTCCCGTGTCCCTGAGTGATGTCGCGATGCAGATGGAAACTGTCATCTGTATTCCCATAAGGAACATCACTCTTATATATGCTACGCCTTGGTCGAGGATTGCCGAGGCTTCAGTGTTGCCAATCAGCATCAGAGACAGGACCTGTCTAGGGAAGACGATGCATACAAGGAAGTATGGAATGAATGCAAGGAGACCGATTATCAGCTTGAAACGGAATGCCTGCCTCATCCCCTCCGGGTCCCCTGCTCCGTAGAACTGGGTCAGGTAAATACCTCCGGACATACATATCGTATTGAGGAATATCATGAATATGAAAAGGATCTGGCCCGCAACATTTACTCCGGACATGCAAACATCCCCCAGACCCGAAACCATGAAGTTATCGATCAGGGATACAAGGCTCTGGATCAGCTGCTGCAGCATGATCGGAACTGCAATGGCGAGAGCCTTTCCGTAGAATATTCTGTTGCCGAATAATGAATTATGTGCGGCCAGAATGATACTCCTTGTGTGCCTGTGATTTTTT
Source organism: Mogibacterium sp. (assembly GCA_017512145.1). GTDB lineage: Bacteria > Bacillota > Clostridia > Peptostreptococcales > Anaerovoracaceae > Crickella. The sequence continues at coordinate 100,813 of JAFWHB010000009.1, forward strand.
GATGCACTTCATCGATTATATCAGTTTAGGTTCCTAGGTCAAGCGTGTTATTGATTAACACGTCAGCACGGCGTTATAATTTAATAAAAAGACGTTACAATCATATAAGGAGGTCTTGAATTGTTCAGAAAACTGTTTTCCAGACTCGATCCTAAATATACAAAGATATGCCTGTATGCAAGTATCACGTTCATTCTTACTGTGATCACACTCATGCTGCTGCATTACAGCAGCCCTTTCTGGGTCAAACTGTGGCATCTCTTCACTGCAGTGCTGAGACCGATAGTACTTGGATTCATCTTCGCATACCTGCTCTCACCTATAGTCGAGAAGCTTGAGGCCAAGATGCACGAGTACACTCTTGATAAGGCAGCAAGGCCGGTAGCTGTAGTTATCAGCATCATATTATTCGTAGGATTACTCGCGCTGTTCGTTAGTGTTGTTGGAATCATGGTCTATCAGAGCTTTTCCACCATCAAGATCACCGGACTCAGGGAGCTTATCGAAACAGCCAGACATGACTTTGCAGCGTTCAGCATCGCCGTCCAGCGAAAGCTCGCAGACTTTGGTCTCTCATTATCGACGATCAGGACCATCGTCTCGACATTTGCTGATGCGGTCACCAACCTCGGCTCGGGTCTTCTGTTCGGTGTGATCTTCGCAGTATATTTCCTGCTCGACACCAGCAATATCACCGGATACTGGGCCCGTGCATATCATCTGATCGCAGGACATAAGGCTGAAGCTCAGTTCCAGCAATTCTGCCATGATGCAGATACAGTCTTCTCAGGATATATCCGCGGACAGTTCATTGATGCTTCAATTGTCGGTACACTGACCTGCCTGGTACTATCCATTGCAGGCATACCTAATGCAGTCGTCATAGGCATGCTCACAGGATTCGGCAATCTGATTCCTTATGTAGGACCTGTTGTCGGATATATCACTCTGACACTCGTATGCCTCTCGAGCGGCGCATATGTCAAGCTCGCGATCGGAGCTGTATGTCTCGCAGTCATCCTCTTCGTCGACGGCAACATCCTTAACCCAAAGCTCTTAAGTAACAGCATCAAGATCCATCCGCTGCTCGTCATAATAGCCCTCATCGGAGGAGGCGCTATCGGCGGGTTCGTCGGAATGATCGTCGGAGTTCCTATCGCGGCTCTTGGCAAAGTCCAGCTCGACAGATACCTCGACCGCAAGGATGAGACACAGAAGACCATTGATGCCGGAGCACATCAGGCCAAGGAGGTCGCCAAGGACATAATCGAACAGTTCACAGACGACGGCAATCACGAATCAATGAAGCATACAAAATAACAGCAATACAAAACGGCGACAGCTTCTATACAGAAGCCATCGCCGTTATTATATGACACGGGATCATCTTTCCTGGAGATTTCTGAATCTGCAGTCCAGCAGATGGTCATTCACAAGCCCTATTGCCTGCATGAAAGAGTATGTAATCACAGGTCCGACAAAAGCCATTCCCCTTTTCTTGAGATCATGGCTCATCTTCCTCGAGATCTCTGATTCGGTAGGCATCTCGGCGCTTGTTTGCCAATGGCCATCGATCTGCTCGCCTCCTGTATATCCCCAGAAGTACGCATCAAGGCTGCCAAATTCATCGATTATCTTCTTCGCGGCGACAGCATTCTTGCGGACGCTGAAGATCTTGTTCTTGTTACGTATAAGTCCTGTATTATCCATGAGGCTGTACAGGTAATCGTCAGTCATAGCCGCGCATTTATCTATGTCGAAATTGAAGAAAGCATCCTTATACGCCTGCCTCTTGTTGATGATAGTTCTCCATGAGAGGCCGGTGCTCTGCCCTTCCAGACACAGCATTTCGAAGATATGCCTGTCATCATGGGAGATCCTGCACCACTCATGATCGTGATACTCCGTCAGCAGCGGATCCTTGATCGCCCAAAGTCTGCAATCACTCTCCTTAGTCTGTGGATCCTCTCCGCGCCAGTATTCGAATGTCAGCTTGTCGTATTTGTTATCTCCTACAGTGAGGCCGCCCTTCTCAGTCCGGATCAGCTTCATTCCTGACTTCTCAAGAACTTTGCGCGAGCCGGTATTCTCAGCTGCGCACCATGCAGTCACGCACGGTATACCCTCGTTCTCCGTCAGATACTCAAGGATCTTCGTTAGTGCCTCTGTTGCAAAGCCTCGTCCCTGCCAGTCTTTGCTCACGCTGAATCCGACTTCGATCTGATGCCCGTCAAAGTCGTATGCCCCAATCGTTCCGACAACGACACCATCAACATCCATTACCCACGAATATGAACGCTCATCGTCATAGCTATCTATAAAACGCTGTACTGTCTCCTGTGCCATCTCCATGGTCGCATAAGGATTCCACCCCGAATACTTATACATGTCCGGATCTGTGCCGAATTTGTCATAAAGCAGCTCAGCATCATCCGGCTGGTATCTTCTCAGTATCAGATTCTCTGTCCAGATCTCAGCAGTCCCGTGCGGAACGATCTCCTCTATTGACTTGATCTGAGTATTGTAGATCAGACAGTCTTCGATGAAGATTCCGTCCTCATCTCCGCCGTACTCGCACTCTAAGAACTCTTCGCCCGCATAACTTGCGCGGCCTGAGAATGATTCGCCATATATATCCCTGATGCGGACGTACTTGCCATCGTATTTCGAAATGTCCATTGTATTACCTTTCGATTCATGCAAATTACTGTCATATGTGATTGCATTCTAATTCTAACATACGGCAGGAATCATACAAAGTGCCGCAGACAGTGTTAATCTTCTGTTCAGATGTTCTTGGTCTTTCGTAACCTTCGGCCTGTAATCGCCGCAAACAATCAGACCCGCTGGAGTTCCAGCGGGTCTTGTTTAGTCTTCCCAGAAAAGCTCATCAAGGGTCTTCCCTAGTTCGCGGCATATAGCTATGCAAAGGTTGATCGTGGGGTTATAGTCGCCCTTCTCTATTGCGCTGATGGTCTGCCTTGATACGCCTATAAGGTCGGCAAGCTGCTGCTGTGATAGATCCCTGGCGACACGGGCGGATTTCATTCTCAGGTTCTTCATGGTTATTACTCGCCTTTCACATGATCACATCACATCATCTTCTGCAGCTTCCTTATCCAGATTGCGCTGCTTGACCTTGAGCGCTATCAGGATAATCGCGAAAGACACGCAGAAGAGCAGCGATACGCACGGTCCGAAAGCGAGTTTGCCATCCACCATGGCTCCGTCCCTGAGTCCCGTGATTCCCGAGATTATGTTGCAGACTATGACGACCCACATCACAGCGCGGTACGTTCTGGCGTCTGTTCCGACTCCGAAGTACGAATCATTCTTGATACAGTAGAGCGCATAAACCATAACTCCGGCAAGTATTATTATGAATGTTGCAAGTGTACGCGTAACCGGCAGAGTTTCGAATGCGCCAAAGCTCTCTATCAGGAGATCCAGCGTCAAGAGTATGAGAATTGTAAAGAATGCATACTTGTATCCCCTACCTCTTACGAGTTCCTGCCTCTCGTCAAATTTGCCTTTCATATACTTCTTGCTGAACTTCCATACAAGAGCGAATATTATCAAAGCGGTCACAATGCCAAATGCCAGACCTGCTGCATAACTTGTATTCATATCGTTACCTCCTTCAGGATTGAATCGTTACTGATCCCTTGTGAGGTTATAATACACCCGCAATAGCATTTTGTCAAATATATTTGACAATTAAAAAGAAATATTTGTCATTCGAGATCTTCAGTCTGGCTGCTGGCCGTCATGTGCTTTCCACATGCACTCGGTGATCTTCATATCCGTGAATACTGCACTGAATTGTGAGTCCTCCGGACTGCATGCATAAATGCCAAATCGAATCTTGCCTGCGCCTTCCCACATGTGGCAAACTCTCATCTGCGTGAAGTGTTCACCATCCTGTGAACACTCAATGCAGTAATCATCATTTCTTCTGCTGAGGCGATACCACATAGCTTTGACATCTGCCGGGATCGCTGTAGTTGCCCAGTCAGAGTAACCATGATTAGTCACTACAGAACCAAGGTGCTGGAAGCTCTCATTCTCATACTCTACTGAAGCCTTTAGCCAGTTTTCGCTGTCGAGATACATAACGATACCGCACTGGTCAAATCGATGATGGCTTTCTGTATAGTCAGTTCTGACGGTGAACGAAAAGAATTGTTCGTCAGTATCGAACTGAAGAACAGGCGCATTATCGTTACGGAAGTGATAATAAGTACGCTGCCACAGATCTGTGTGAGGCAGCGTTGTTATTTCTATTCTGTCGGACTGAATGGAGTACTCTGCTGGCTCCCTGGTCCATTTCATATCATTAATAATCATGTAACAATCCTCTCGGTTTCTATCGAATCAATTGTTATCTGAGCACTTGCCTGATGACTCTGTGGAAATTGCCTCTGGCGATCTTCTCCTTGTCTTCTTTGCTCATTCCCATTTCATCGAAGATGCTGAACAGATTAGGTACTTCAGTGCAGTTGCGGAGGCCGGAAGTATAGCCGCCGTTGTCTCCGTAACTTGCCCCATAATCGATCATATCCACGAAGTCAAAGCCCAGTCCGACATGGTCTATTCCCATGACATCGATCATATGGGCTGCATGTTCAGCTAGCCTTCTGACCGTCCTCTGACGAGGATCAGAACTTATGAAGCGATTGTAAGCGTTGATACCAACAACGCCTCCAGTAGATGCGATTGCGCGAAGCTGATCGTCCGTCAGATTCCTTCCTGCAGGGCAAAGCGCTGAAGCGTTCGAATGCGAGGCTATGACTGGCGTGTGCGCAAGGTCAATGACATCCCAGAAGCCTGCCTCATTCAGGTGCGATACATCAACGATCATGCCGAGATCCTGCATCCTCCTGACAACAGCTTTGCCAAGATCTGTCAGCCCATGGTCAGCGCCCGAACTTGCACCGGCACCAAGGGAATTCTCTTCGTTCCAGGTCAGCATCGCTTCTCTTGCGCCGAATTCGTAGTATTCATCAAGTCTGGAGATATCATCTCCGATATATGCCATGCCCTCGACGCCGATGAATACGTAGATCTTCCCATCAGCTATAGCAGACATCATCTCATCGTAATTATGGACGATACGAATCGCGTCACAGGTCTTAATTTCTGTTCTTATGCTGTCCATGATCTGGTGTGTCCTGAGGGCATAATCATCATCATGCGGCGGATCGACCCAGATTACGAAGAAGCTCCCCTCAATTCCGCCTTTGCGGAACTTCTCAAGGTGTCTCTTGTTGAAAATATCTGTATTACCGAGTTCGAGCTGCTGAGTGACATCGCACCAGATATCAGAGTGAGAATCAAAATACATTGCGCTTACCTCCCGATAATGTCATACACAAATACCTCGTGTATTTCTTCGCTGTAGCCTTCATAGAATCCGCTCGGCATTCCCGCTATGATTCTTGCGCCTCTGTTATACAGAAGCAGCAGCTGACCGTTCTCCTCATTGAACGTAAGGCCTTCGATTTCACCCTGCCTGGTAACATCATCAAAGGCTTTGACCATGGTGACCTTGCCGGTTTGCCCGTCTTCAGCAACATCTATCCTGTACATATGATCCGGTTCGTCCTTATCAGCATCTCCGTCATCGCTTGTTACATACAGGTCCCCACCAAAGCAGGCTACGCCCTGGAGCCACTTTGGCGCTGGATCCATCTTCAGCGTACCCTTGTAATCTCCTGTATCCAGGTCGTACATGTAAAGATACTCACTGGATGTATCATCGATCCACGAGGTCATATATACAGTTCTGGTATCCGGATCTACAGCAATTCCACTGCACTCCAGCTGGCCGGTATCGGGACGGAACGGAAAGACTCTTTTGAGCTTAAGTGTATCGCCGTCATAAACTGCGACCTGAATGTTCTTCCCTTCGCCGTCCATGAAGTATTCCACGCCCAAGTACAGCTCGTTGTTGTACACATCTATATCACCGATATGGTTGACTTCAAGTTCATAACCCTCAAATGGGTCTGTGTTCTCTGCAATTATGTTCCAGTCACTGTCATATTTGGTCAGGGTCCCTGAGCCACTTACCCAGTAGCAGCCATTCTCTGTGCATATACCCTGTCTGCCCGCGACCGGATGAACCTCTGCAAGCTCATATTTGGTTGAAACTTCAGTCTCTGAGCTTCCGCATCCTGCACAGAATGCTGTTATTATTACCGCAAGAGTAAGTATTGTTACTAATCGATATGGTTTTTTCATGATATTATCTCACCCGAACTATACTATGGTATATTCCTCTGAAGCCAGAACGTTCAATGCCCTCTCATAGTTATCTTCTTTGACAAGAATGTAATCTGTGTTATAAGTCGATACTGCAAAGATACCAATTGAATTCTCTGCGAGGATGCCTGACAGTTTTGACAGAATTCCAATCAATGAGAAGTCGAGAACCCCCTGAATACGGAATCCTCTCCATCCATCGTCACGCTCGGTTGTGTTCTGAGGCGTATCCTCAGTTCTGCATACCAGCGATAATTCTTCGTCCGTCTTACCGATAAAGTAGAAATCGGCATCCAGGTTGATATCAGACACATCCTTCACTTTACAGACAGTCAATTGATGATCGATTCTCTTCAGTTCCATGTATTTGTATTTTCCTCCTCATCAAATTCTGTTATCAGATCAACTGGTAGGTCGCCTTTCTGAATGTGTAGCTGCCAAAATCAAATTTCTTAGGATCTACCTTGTTCGCCAGCTCCCGGCTTGTTATAAAATCCGCCGAAACATTTATTAGAAGTTGCTTCCCGCCTGTCTCAACAAGATAATAAGCAGATGCATCATTCAGATAATCCGCGCCCTGAATGATTCCAGGACCTGCAATAAGGTCTGCAATCCATTCGAGTTTACTCATCCTTTTCCTCCGGATGAGCGGATATATCGCATCTGCAGCACTGTATTTAGAATAACATGCTGCATCCTTTTTATCTCTGCATTTACCTGTAACTTCAAATGAATCGAGATCAACAGCCTCTTTCGTTTCGTTAAAGCTAAGCTTTTCCTCCTCATCCAGAAGGTAATCAAGGCTGACATCAAGCAGCTGCGCCATCACTTTCAGATTGTTTACATCAGGCATTCCTTTGTCTGATTCCCATTTGGCTATCGCAGATCTTGATACACTCATTTTCTCAGCAAACTGCTCCTGAGATAAACCTGCCTCTTTTCTTGCACACTTTAGCTTTTCTCCAAATGTCATGATGATGACCTCCTTTTATACTTCCAGTCAGTGCTGATTTATTTGCAGCCTCATCATAGACCGGATTCTAAGTGGCAGAAAAGAAACGTACTGTGACAAAGCTGTTACTCTCCGTAACATTGACTAATCTGAATTCAAGCCTTAAGCTCGTACATGCGTATCCTTGCCTAATATTTTTTTATGAACGAGGCTATATCCGTAATAACTTCCTCTCCGATATGTCTCTCCGTGCTGTATTCCTTAGCTGCCTTACTTATGTCATCGTAAATGGCATCAACAAATACATGATTCAGCTGCGGATATAATTTGTAGTAAGTATTACTGCGTTCCGCCAGCAGTTCTTTGAACTTCTTATAATCGTCATCTGCCAGAACCTGGAAATCCCTTCCGCCCTGCATTATCAATACAGGCTTATCGCTTTGAAGCAGGTAATCTGCGGCTGTCTTCTGCCCCATTTCTTTGAAGTAATAAAGAGTCGTGCCGCCGGCAAATTTTTTGCTCTTTGCCTCTTCATCGCTCATTTCATAAAGACCATCGAACTTCTTCGTAAACACTTTATCTTCTATGATGGCGGCCAATTTCATATATGATTTGCTGCCCTTTGCCTGCCCGAACTGTCTCACCATGATATCCTCAAGCCTGTACGGCGAGCCTGCCATCAATATGAGGCCTCTGACATCTCCTCCCTCACAGTCTATCCTTGGTGCAAGCATAGCTCCCATGCTGTGCCCGAGAATAAAGATCCGCTCTGCATCAATACGAGGATCGGATTTCAGGATATTGATTGCAAGCACTGCATCATCTATGGTCTCTTCCTTAACTGTGATTATCCGCTTCAGCATTTTCTTTGCATGGACGAATGACCTCTTATCATATCGGATGGATGCTATGCCATGTCTTGCAAGCCCTTCAGCAAGATCACGGAATGGAGTCAGTTTCATGACTTTTTCGTCCATGTTGCTTGATCCGGAGCCGTGCACCATACACACTGCAGGAACAGGACCTTTCGTACCATCAGGTAAAGTAAGCAATCCGTCCAGTGGGAACTCAGTTCCCTTTCCTACGATTATCTTCTCGCTATACATTATGCTAACCTCCTTATCGTCCATCCGAAAACGTAAAAAGTGATTAAGAAGTGACATGTTATAACCACGTTTGATTACACGTTTATAAGTTGTATGCTATATGGACAGAAGACAGAAAAGACCAGAATTGAAATCTGTCAATCGGTTGCCGATACCAGCATTACTACATATCTGTTCATGGTCTTATCATAGACGCTCCAGCAGCATGCACCATACCATTCATGTCCGGCATCAAAGAAATCCGACCAATCAGTCGTCCATTCATATATATCAAGCGCATCTGTGCCGTTTGGAAACAGAACCTCATTCACTTTTATGAAGTCCTCAGGCTTGTTTCGTCTGCCGTGTACCGGTTCCAACAACGCATACCAGTAAGGAACCGTAGTACCAAAATTCTCGTCGTTTGGCACCCACTCGGCATCATAATAGACATTGCCGTAATAATCGATCTTTACAATATTCGGACAGTAGAAAAACACAGGCGGGGCCAGTGGTGATGGCTGCGCCTTATCGATGTCATAAGCCAAAGGGCGCAGTTGGTCCGCAACGTGATCGCCAAACATGATTCGGGCGTTTTCTTTATCCTCTATACTTTGTTTCACCAGCCAGTCAAAGACACATCGCAATGCCTCTCTATGAGATTTCATCCCCTCATAAGGCTTATCATCACACAGTAGATTATATTCAACCTCACCGACCAGATGATATTCACTATCCGGATCATATTGCTTTATGTATTCATAGAAAGCGTCTTTATCTATTCTTTTCATAATATCGTACCCACAAATTCGAATTTATGCCTTAAGTTCGTACATGCGATATATCTTTCGGTACAGCTTGCCTGTAAACAGTAGCTTGAAGCACAGCCTGTCGATTGGCGCAAGCTCTTTGACCAGCGCGGCGGGTGTGAAGCTGTGCTCTTTTACGAATCTGATCCGAAGTCCATCGATGATGCTCCAGATATCATCTATCCCATAAAGCATAAAAACGCCAACGTCATTGACAGGGTTTTTATATTTCGATGCCTTGACTCCGAATTCGGTATAAACATCCATCAGAATATGAAGTTTTCGATATTTTTTATCAAGCGCCTGCAACAACCCCCGTACCTGGCTGTTGGTCAGATACATGCTAAGTCCCTCAAGGACAACGATGGCTGTATCACGATCCGGGAGCGGCCCGATCTGCTCAGGTCTTGACGCATCCAAAGCCATCATATGGTACTTCACATTTTCCAGAAAGTACTTCTTGCGAATCTTTATAACATCCGGAAGATCGCAGTCCACCCATTCAGAACAGGGAGTTTTTACCCTCATACACCTGCTGTCAAGACCGCACCCAATATGAAGTACTAACGCATCGCAGTTCCGTTGCAGCATACTGTCTGTCCAGTCGTCGAACACGCGGGCTCTCATAGCCATATTGTAAGCAAGCCATTTTGACCTGGACTTACCGCGAATTGGGAAGGCTTCTTCTTTCCATATTCTCTCAGCTGAGGGATCGTTCAGGATAATCCCCTGCCTGCTCACCTTTGATTTTCCATACAGCGGAATATACAGTGTTTTATTAACTTCATTCATGCATCTTTTACTGTTCTAAATCAATCCAGTTATCGGCTTCCTCTCTGGAATGAAAAATAATGATTCGTCGGCTATCCTGATACTGTTTAATCAGTTCATAGATTCCGGGAAGCTGATCCTTTGGAAAATCCAATATATACTGACGAAACTCCGGATCAAATTCCTGCTCTATCCAAGGCATATCTTCACGGACCGTACCAACCCGTGAAGCAGCCCCTTCCAAACACTCATTCAAGGGAAAATCCAGAAAGAAAACATCCGTACATGCCTCAAATCTCAGCGGCAGAGTTCGTTGGTAATTACCGTCTATGATCCAGCGATCCGTTTGCAGAATCGTCTGTAGTTTCTGATCGAACTCCTCAGGGGTAACCGTTGTTCTGTCCGGTTTATGAAAGATCCTGTCCAGATAATAAAGCGGAAGTCCTGTCTTATCTTTCAGTTTTCTGGCAAAAGTGCTCTTGCCCGCTCCTGGGCTTCCGATCACGATCACTCTTTTCATTACAGCAATTCCTTTATTTTTTTCCTGACTGTATCTAAATCGCTGCTGGTCAGGACCGGAATCAGTGCGTTGATTTCAGCAATGCTTCTGTCCCACCACTTGAATTGAAGAAGTAGTTCGATTAGTTCGTCATCAAAGCGTTTCCGGAGAATCCTTGCAGGATTTCCTACAACAAATGTAGGTAAAGTCTCCGACGATGATATTCGGATTCTTTACAGTCGGTTTGACGTATATTTCTTTGTCATATCCTTTGATGGGATGGATCACATTTGGATCAGGTTTTTTTCCGTTCTTCATCTTTGGTCACCTCATCAATCCTGCTATTTCAGAAATCGTTTTTTCCTTCACCGATTCATCTGCGGATAAATTCACATAGAACTTCCCGCTGGAATACGAAGAGTACTGCATGAAAAGATCCTGTGAATATAACGTTTCAAATCTGCGGACATCTTCATACTTCCGGCAGAATATTCTGTCCTGATAGGTTTCATACAGGAAAGGCGCTGTTGTAAACAGTTTGAAGTCCACTCTGCCATCCAGAGCTTTTAGCATCATGGGGATCGTTCCCATATAACCGGATTCAATTACAACAATCCTGCTCTGTTTAATCGAACTCAGAAGATCAAGAAGAATCGTTTTCAATTCCGGATGTTCATTTATCACCGGAAGTATATTTTTACTGCAGTAAGCAGAGTATTCATCAAACCGGATACAACCCGATTCCAAAGCTTCATATAATGGGAGGCGTATATCGTCATCCACGTATTCTGTTTCTGTTATGTCTTCCAGAAAACGGCGGCTGATCAGCCATGGATGGATATTGTCTCTTCCTCTGCTGTGAAAGAATACATATGGCAACAGTGCGTCCCTCATCAGAAAGACATAGGCGGTATCTTTTTCATATCCAATCCATTCACAGTACCTGTAAATCTCTTCAAGAAATGGATTGCTGGAAACACTGCTGTGATTTCTGGCTTCTTCGATCAGATTTCCAAGCAGTTCCTCAAGTTCATATTCATTCTTTCCGTAAACGGTATCTGACAACCTTTCATGATCGATAAGAAATGGCGCTTCCCCGCATCGGTGCAGTACAGCTCTCAGCTTTGTCAGACAAGAGAAATCTGCTTCCATCGTATCATTCAGATTTGTATATCCTTCATCGGTCAGATCATCCAGTACTTTAAGGAGCTGTTTTGCTTCGAGGATATCTGCATGGGAAAGAATCTTATTCTCATATTCTTCCAGCTTTCTGCGGTAGTATTTTTCATTGAATGATATAAATCCCATATATAGCCTCGCAAAATCCCGATTAGTCAATCTGCAAGATAAAATGATGGCACCAAATCATGGGTGATGTATTTGTCACCAAGAATAAGGCCATGCTCTCTCGTGTCATGAATATATGCCTTTATATCTGCAAGGGATTTTTCTTCAAATCCATCTTCATGAAACCAGGTCTCAGAATACATCCATTCCCGGTCATCCGGATCGGAATAACCACCATATCCATGCTGAAAATTCTTTTTACAGTGCTCCCACCAAAGGATGGACGAAACGCGACCACCTTCTTCATAGATTAAATCCAGGAACGCTTCCCAATCCTTGAAAAGGTATTCTGAGCAGAAAGAATGATCATCTATGTATTTCTGTACTCTGCGGCTTATCATTTTTATCCTCACAAACTTCGATTTGTTCATCTCTCAAAAAGTATAGCATAAAGAAAGACCCGTGGGAATTCCAACGGGTCTGGTGTGGTAATGTCATAAGGGTCTTCTCAATTAGTTCTGTCGGAAGCGGTTTGTCGTATGGTACTCGGATCGTTCCTTTGCTTATACTGTACTCTGAGAGTTCCTCTGCAAATGCAACTATTGCTTCTTCGCTATCTCCTCTAAAAACGATGCTGCCTCTGTGGCACCGCCGCAGGCTCGGAAGCTTTCCGATATTTTAGCTGCATTATCTTTATATGCGGATTCATAAATGATCTGCCTCAATGCGTGCAAAACATCCTCCCCGGAGATCGACTTCAGCCTTACACCAGCACCAAGCTCTTCAACGCGTTTTGCCACGGCGTCCTGTTCAGGTGTCTGCGGGAATAATACAAGCGGCACCTGAAAGTATAAGCCTTCTGAGGCGGAGTTCATTCCGCAATGAGTGATGAACGCATCTGCAATTGAGAGAACCGCCATCTGATCCACGGATTCGTAGATATGTATATTATCCGGGAGCTGGTCATAATGCTCCGGATTGGTTCCCATAGAAATGATTACCTGCCAGTCCGTCTGCCCAAGAGCATGGATGCAGTTTCGATAGTATTCCCTGTTCTGGTTGACCGTTCCCATGGAGATATAGACCAGCTTGTCGGCAGTCTTTTCCATAGGTTTGGTGACTGGCCTGATCGATGGCCCAATGAAATGATATCTGTCTGAAAACGTTTCTGAACACGGCTGGAAGTATTTCGACGTGTAGACGATCGTATTTGTATCATTATCATTCTGAACTATATCAAGCAGGCTCTTTACGGGGTATCCCTTGTCGCGGAGGCGTTTCAGCTGCTTATTGATGCGCGGCAATGCCACCAGCATCCTGGCGATATCCCACGCGCTCTCCTGCATATACTTTGCCGAATAACGGTTGAATGCGAAAGTCGTGGTCGATGAAACATACGGAATGCCATGTTTCATAGCTGCAAGTTTGCCCCAGAATGCCACAGAGTCGGATACTACGATGTCAGGCTTGATCTCGCCGATCACACGACTGGTCATCTCATCGAGTGCAAGTGTGGACGAAACAAGCAACTCAGTCGCATATACCTTGTCTTTGCCTACGCGGTCCGCATTTCCCTTATCTTCCATTTCAAAATCATAACCGTCACAGCCGATGAACGTTGCTCCGGCATTTTCGATCTTCTCTCTGAATTCCTCAAAGGAAAAATACCAGACCTGATGCCCGACCTCAGTCAGTGCCTTAACGAGTCCAAGTGTGGGATTGGTATGTCCATGTGCCGGAATGCAAAACCATGCAATCTTCACTCTTCCTCACCGCCCTTATTTTCTGAAAAAGCTGCAGAAAAGAGTTCCGAAAAAGCGCCTTTATTAGGGATCGCTATTCCGCGTTCTTCATCACCGAGAATCAGCAGAGTGTCTCCGGGCTTTATGTCAAAAATATCCCGTGCCTGTTTTGGGATCACGATCTGTCCCTTCTCTCCGACTGTGGCAGTCCACGCGTATTTCCCTTTTAGTGTTGTCATATTGATCTTTTCCCCTCCAGGTTCGCACAATGGTATGATTTGTATAACTAATCATACTCCTGGATTGGCAACAGGTCAACAGTATTCTGACACGGACTTTACAAATTATACAGTAAACCCTTGGGGGTGATAGCAAAGAAACAGGAGTCCTGATTCAGCATCAGAACTCCCATATCAATCCATAATCACACAAATATACTTGATGAATTTTCTTTATTTCATTTTCTTAAGAAGTCCCGAAAGGATCTTATCCGCATCACCTACTACCCCAATGTCCGATGCTTTGAACATAGAGTGATCTTTTGAAAGATCAACAAACGCATCTTCAATCAGTTTTTTTGCATCCATTCTTATTACCTCTATATGAGCTATAACACCATCTTGCGATTTTCTCAATTAGTTCTGTCGGAAGCGGTTTGTCGTATGGTACTCGGATCGTTCCTTTGCTTACACTGTACTCTGATAGTTCCTCTGCAAATGCAACTATTGCTTCTTCGCCTGGATATATCCCCAGATGACTCTTTGATGCGGCAAAATGGATAATATTCCCGCCTTTCCAGTATGTTGGCATGGACCAGGAAATACGTTCTTCTGCTTCAGGTAATACACTTTTGAGAATGGTACGAATCTCCATAAGCATTGGCTGTATTCCTTCATCCTGCGCAGCAATATATTCATCTATGCTCTGAGGTTTGACACAGTAATGGTCCTGATTTTGTCTGGCGAATTCTCTTCCGCATTTTGGGCACTTCCACATAATTATCACCTTTGCATTTGAATTATTTAGTCTCTCTTTGCTTCAGCGAAGCGTTCGTGCCCCCACCAATTAGGCATCAGTTCCTTTAGAGTAACTGTTTCCCTTTTCTCATAGTCCAACATGATTTCCATATCTTCATTTTCTTCATTTAATTGATATAGGAATTCTCTGCAAGCACCGCAAGGCATACCACTTCCTCCACCATAAGGTGCTGAATCTCGAAATGCAATCAATCTCTTAATCTTCGTCTGCCCACTGTTTACATGCATGTTGAGAGCCGCCACTCTTTCTGCGCATAAATTCAATACCCCGCTACAACTCTCGATACAGAAGCCTGAATAGATCTCTCCATTCTCGGCTTCCAGTGCACATACTACATGATGTGCATATACAAAAGGAGATACGTCTTCCGGATGATATTGTTCCTTTGCTTTCTCATACATTCTTTCCCAAATATCCATCACATCCTCCATTACAACTTCCGATTTGTCTTTCAAAAAGTATAGCACAAAGAAAGACCCGCTGGAATCCAAGCGGGTCTGGTGTGGTAATGTCATAAGGGATCTTCCCATCAGTCCTTCGGACAGATGGGTCCCTCCTTGTAACTATGGTGGAGCGTAGGGGGATCGAATCGTGACGCTCAGCCTGCAAGTCTTGAAAAGAGAGGAGGTCGCACGCCATCGTTTTTCCATCTAATCAAGCATCTAATCATTTTATAAGTTTTTCCAATTATAACTTACTATCTCTATCCTGCCCTACATACAGGAAACGTCGTACTTCCATTGTTTTCTCTTCCTCGCCTTCATCTATCACTACATAGAAAATAATGAAATTGCCTACATAGATCCTGTAATATGGATATTTCCTCGCAAACATAGATGGATATTGTTCAAAGGATTCGGCATCTGGCAATCGTTCCAATATCGCAGCCTCCACGTTATCTATCAATCTGAGTGCTGCATCAGGATTAAGCTTCTCGTAAGCGATATATTCAACCTTTTCATTGAGATCTTCATAGAAAAGCGGTAAATATCTGAGTTTATACTTGCTATTTAGCATTCAATTTCTCCCTGATTCCACCAAAGATCTCATCATGAGTCATTCGTCTTGAATCATGCTCTGCCGCATAATCAGCCTTGTCCAGCGCCATTTCAATTGGATCTGTAAGCTTTGAATACATTTCAAGGCTGAGTACAACCATAGAGCCATATCCGTTCTTAGTTAGATATACAGGCTGGCCTTCTCTTACTGTACTCTCTATTTCTGTAAACTTATTTCTAAGGTCAGAAACTGGTCTAATCTGAATCATAGCTATTTCCTTTCCATTCTACTATCATAATTATGATAGTATTCTGCCATATTCAATTGCTTATGTCAATTGAAAAGCCCCTTTCCGGGGCATCTCATCTTATTGATTCCAGTGTTTCAGTTGTGAGAGGTAGTGATCAAATTGAATCCGCCGCTCTGCGTCCGTAGCATTTTCAGAATTAGGCATATGTCCTAACAGGAAGTCTATCAATTTGTCCCTGGATTCATATGCAAATGGCCTGTATTTTTACGGACTCATGCGAAAGCAGGGCAGCAACATATGGAATGCTTTCTTCCCATTTATCCCTGTTTCTGGTCAACGATCCCAGTTCTTTGTAGAGTTCCGATTCGTTCAATCCGTTATCTCCTTTAAGTTGCATATCATAATGTATTCTTCCTCATTTTCATCGATTACTTTGAATCCGACTTTCTCATACATTCTGACTGCATAGTTTGCTTTCTGAACGGCCAAAGAAGCCTTCTCAAATCCACATTCTTTGAGATGCAGCAGCATTTGATTCATAAGCTGAGTACCAATGCCCCGGCTGCGGTAATCCTTAAGGAGCGATATGGCAAAAGACGGAGTATCATCATCTACATACCCGTAGTCATCCATTATTCTTGTCCAGACTGCACCGATCACCTTGCCGGCATCCTCGGCAACAATGCAATAATCAGCTTTGCCGCTCCCAAAATCTTCATAGTACAGGGCAAGCTCAGGCTGTTTTACGATATCCCTGCCAGGTGGATCTACACCTTCCGGAATATATATCGCTTCGTACAGAAAATCCTTCAGAAGATCATATTCACTTGTCTTCAGTTCACGATAGACCATTATCTTGACCTCTGCAAATCTTGCTAATACTTGTCAAGCAAGTTTTTCAATATCAGTATACAAAAAAGACGTATCAAAACAAACGACCGCAGTTGCGGATCCTTCAGAAAAGTATAATAATGTAGCCAGATTTATCTATAGAGTTCCATAGCTCATGCATAGTAGATCCGGAGGAACTTGTTAACGCCAGCCATTTTGGCTACGTTACCATCCACATTTTTGACTTTCTGCATATTCATATTTCCTCCATTCTTAATAAATAAGGGTGCATTTGCAGCTTTTATCATTTGTAAATGCACCCTTTGGAAGCGTTTTGTCAAGAACAATATAGTATCAGTTGCAAAAATCACACAAAAAAAGGAACCGATTTTACTCGATTCCTTCAAGGTCATAGCCCGATTAACTTCCGGTATAATGCTCATTCCAACAAACTGGAATTGTTAGCACTCTGTCTTATTGCACCGGAGGCATAAAGCATAAAATGCAATCGCCAGAAACTGTGATACCACAGACACAGTGACAAGATACACAGGATTCAAATCATACAGGGCACCGAGAAGCCAACTGCCCAGAAA
>JAFWHB010000010.1 GCA_017512145.1 Mogibacterium sp.
GTCGATCTGATCGAATGCTACGTCTCCGCCGAGTCCATACTTTCTGTTAAGTACGGATGTGATTGCTGCTGTAAGAGTTGTCTTGCCGTGGTCAACGTGTCCGATTGTTCCGATGTTGATATGCGGCTTGGTTCTCTCGTACTTCTGCTTTGCCATTTAACTTCCTCCTTTAAAATAAGAACGTTCTACCGGAGGAGCTTGCCTCCGAAGGTCGAGGTTATTCTCATTACGGCGAAGCCGTATATTCAGAAACAACCTCATTTTTTGAAAAAATTCAGGGACAAGCGTCCCTGTCCCTGATGCGGGTTATCGCGTGGAGCTGTTGAGCAGACTCGAACTGCCGAACCTCATCCTTACCAAGGATGCGCTCTACCACCTGAGCTACAACAGCATATTGTGCCGGTCATTCATTACAGCACAAATAGTCCAACTGTGTTAAACACAGCATTAAGAATATACAACAACTGGTCACTTATGTCAAGATTTTCAGTTGTTTCTGAGAATATCCACGGGCCGTCAGCCATTTATTTCTGAGATTATCAGAGTCAACGAAGACTGGGCTCTCAGATGCGGAATCCCTACTCGCTGAGTATCCTCATTACTGAGTCTGCGGCCGGATGATTGACTGCGAAGAGCATCCTGGCGAGGGCTGCGCGGAGGGTGGTGACTTTGCATCCCATGTCGCGGAGCTCTGCGATGGCCATTTTGTGATCGTGGCCGGTCCTGGATGCGCAGCAGTCCTCGATGACGGTTACGTCGTAGCCTTTGCGCATGTATCCGAGGGCGGTCTGCATGACAGCGGCGTGGGTCTCAAGGCCTGCGATGAGGACTTTGTCGGCAGCCATGTTGCTCATGAGCTTGGAGAATTCGGCTGATCCCCAGGCATTCCACTCGCGCCTGAGAACGGTCTCAGTTCTGCTGCCCGTGTCCGCAGCGGCAGCGACTGCCGGCAGTGTCTGGCCGTATCCGTACAGCTCGGTCAAAGCACAAGGAACATCGAGCCTTGCCATGCATCTTGCGAATTTGGTTATATTCGAGATCACGCGCTCGCCGCCTGCGATGGACGAAGCGAGTCCGTCCTGAACATCGACGATCACAGCAAGGGTCTTGTCCTGCGGGAATAGTCCGCTCAGCTTGCGGAATGCGGCTTCGTCGGAGATGTGCGAGATCAGCGGCGACACTGATGCGTAGCCGTTGTTGATGCAGTCAAAGTCATACCTCAGCTCGCCTGTCTCGGTGCCATTGAGGTGGCTGCCGAGCTGGTAGCCAGTGTCAGTCTTGGTAAATCTGTATGTCTCGCCATAGCCCCATGGAGCGGCTTCGGCGATGCGGAAGCCTTTGACGGCCCAGACCGGGAGATCCGGTGCGTTGACGCTGAGGATGGTCGAGGCGCTGAGTGAGTCGGACATCTCGAGAACCTTAGGGATCAGGCTGCAGATGTAGTCGAACTCGGATGCTTCCCGGCCACCGACCGAAAGAGCGATCGAACGGATGCCGTGGAGTGCGCCCTCTCTTGCAGCGCTGATGGTTCCTGAATAGTAAGCAGCAAGGCCGGTGTTGGTCCCGATATTGATGCCGCTGAAGATATAGTCGAACTTGATGCCACTCTTGCGGAATTTGGTTATGCCCCAGTTGACACAGTCGGTCGGCGTGCCTTTGAGTGCGTACGCCTCGGTCGCACCGAGCATTGCAGTCTCGGTCGCCTCGACCTCTGTAAGGAAAGTGATGCTCTGGCTCTTGGCGCTCTGCTGCTCCTCAGGAGCAACAACATAAACATCAGCAATGGAAGAGAGGTAGTTGACCAGACTCCAAATTCCCGAAGCATTTATTCCGTCGTCATTTGTAACAAGTACCTTCTTAAGCATAATGGTCCTCCCGCGCAGCATCCTGCGCATCAAGTGCGTGGTCCTCCCGCGTCACTTGACAGGTTCGAATTCCATTCCCGAGGTCTTCTCCACACTTCCGTCGTGGAGTATGAATACTGCCTCGATTCCGTCTATAGATTCTATAAGTTCCTTCGCGCCTTCGTATCCCTTGATCAGGCAGATAGTGCTGAGCGCGTCAATGTCCATGGATTTGCCTTTGGCTGCGGTCAAAGTAACAGCGTCGAGGTCGGTCTCGACTGAGTAGCCGGTCTTGGTGCTGAGTATGTGATGATAGCTCTTACCGTCGACAGTGATCTGTCTCTCGTAGACGCCGGAAGTTACGAGCGTCATGTCGCGTGCGCCAATCTTGCCGACGATCTCAGTGCGGTCTGAGTAAGGCGCTTCGACACCGATCACGAAGTCTGCAGGTTCATCCTCGCCTGCGTATTTGCCGCCGATGCAAATGACGTTGCCGCCGAGGTTGATGATGCCGGAAGTCACGCCCTCCTGCTCGAGAACCACCGTCATGCGGTCGCCGATGTAGCCTTTGGCGATGCCGCCGAGGTCGATGCGGGCCTCAGGGTCGTTAATTCGTAACATATTGCCATTAATCTCAATATTATTATAGCCCACGTGGGTCACAGCCTCAGCCAAAGCATCCGCATCCGGAACCTTCGCATCTTCCGGATCTGCGTGGAAGTCCCAGAGATCCGTGACGCCACCGATGGTTATGTCAAAATCTCCGCCCGAGAGCTCGCTGTATTCGATGCCCTTCTGCACGAGGCCTGCTGTGTCCTCGCTGACCTCAGTCCATTCGCCCCCTGCATTGTTGACCTTGCCGATCTCAGAAGCCTCGTTGATGCGAGTGAGCTTCTTGTCGAGGGCGGCGCATTCGGCGAAAGCCTTGTCTATAGCGGCCTCTGCAGCTTCGGTCATGTCGGACGCAGGCACGGAAGTTCCGTCTTCGCCCTTCATCGCGAAGATGGAAATCGTGCAGACCGTGTCGAGATAATAATTCTCGCCCGTGACAGGCTCTGCCGCCGCACTTCCATGCGAGGAACCCGCATTGCACCCTGCCAGCAGAGATGCGGACAGGATCATCATCAATATATATATTGCACAACGTCTTGTTGTTAAGTGTCTCATAGTAGTCCTTTCAATTGCAGTCTGTAACCTGGCCAGTCCGGAAAAAGGCTCTATCCAAAACTGCTTTGTGCCTTAATATTATGACACAAAGCAGTTTATTAGCAAGTTAATTGTCGCTTCTGATACCGCTGAGGATCTCTGACGCAGCGCTCCTGATCGCCTTGGATGAGATCCCATAGTGCCAATACCTTTTTTCTGTAATATCTGTGTGCCTGATTGTGACAACTCGCCTGTCAATTTTGTCTTTTTCACTACTGGCGACAGTGCTATAATCAAGCAGCGGGAAGCTAAGCCTCCCGTCTCACGCATGTAAAGGGTCTGGAGGTTCTTTTCTAAATCCAATCATAATGAAACAATACATTCGCAAAGCTGACATTATTCTATTCATAGTGCTGATCGCCTTGGGGCTGGCGGCTTCGGCGGCTCTTAGCCTGTCGAGAACCGCGGCTGGTTCAGATGCCAAAGTCATCATCGAATCGGGCGGCAGTCTGTATGCGGAGTATCCTCTTGGCGAAGACCGCACGGTGATCGTGCCTTCACCTAAGGAGGGTGTCTCCGGTTTTGCCGTGCCTGATGACAGCAAGCCTGCGAGCGAGCAGTTCTCTCACTATAATGTTGTTGTCATACAGGATGGCCATGTCTCTGTCACAGAGGCATCCTGCAAGAATCAGGTCTGCGTCCATCATTCTGACATAAGCTACAGCGGGGAGAGCATCGTATGCCTTCCTAACAGAATGGTTGTCCGCATCGAAGGCAAAGGAGGTAGCTATGACTCAATCACCTCGTAAGAAGAGCCAGTCCTCTGCCCAGTTCGTAGCAAGGGTCGCAGTCATGGCATCCCTTGCTCTCATATTCTCATACGTCGAAGCGATCATTCCTTACAATCCCGGCATCCCGGGCATCAAGCTCGGAATCGCAAACGTCGTAACAGTCATCGCACTGTACAGATTCGGCTGGAAGGAAGCTGCCAGTGTCAGCGTTATCAGGATCGTGATAGCAGGACTTCTTTTCAACGGAGTTTTCGGCATGCTGTACTCGCTCGCCGGAGCCGTCGTGAGCCTGATCGGAATGATACTTCTTAAGAAGACAAATCTCTTCTCAGTCGCCGGTGTGAGCATGGCTGCCGGAGTTCTCCACAACCTCGGCCAGCTCCTTGTTGCCGCCGCGCTGATCGAAGATCTCAGGATATTCTTCTACTTCCCTGTCCTCCTGTTCAGCGGAATCGCTGCGGGTATCCTGGTCGGAATCATCTCGACACTGGTACTTAGAGTAATCAAGTAGAGCAGCCGCAATTCAAATAGTGCAACTGCAATAAAGAAGCCGGCATGTCTGCCGGCTCATAGATCAATAGAACTCAGTAATCTCGTCCTTGGAGGCTATGGTGAGAGTGTAATCAGCATCTCTCTCGTAGCCTTTTTCATTGAAGATCCCTTCGATCGTGCTCCTTGCGTAGAATGGAGCGTTGTTGTGAAAGCTGAGATGCGCGAGCATTATCTCGAGCGGCTTTTCCGCCCTCTCCCTGCGCTCTTCGATAAGCTTTGCGAGTACCTCGCCCGCGTACTTGTTCGAGAGGTGGCCGTGGTCGCTCTTGATCCTGACTTTGACCGGATAAGGATACTCGCCGAACATCAGGAGGTCCTCGTCGTGATTTGCCTCGAAGACGAGCTTGCTGGCATCAGATATGGCATCGTAGATCTCGTCTGTGACGATGCCCGTGTCGGTCACGACCGCAAGTTTGTCGGTGCCAGTCTCGACGGTGTAGCCAACAGGCTCGGCCGCATCGTGGCTGAGTGTGAACACCCTGATTGTCACCGGAACATCGCCGTCCAAAGTGATCATATCGCCTGAACTTACGATCCGGCTCCTCTCCTCAGGGATGTATTTGTAATTCTCTGTTCTCTCAGCAGTGCCCCTGCTAGTGTAGAAGACTGCATTGCAGCACTTCCTGCCGATCGCCCTGACGCTCCTGATATGATCCACATGCTCGTGGGTCAGAAGCACCGCATCGAGGTCCTCAGGCTCAATGTCAAAATCCCTCATCGCTCCGAGGATCCTCTTGGCTGTGAGGCCGACATCGAGCAGGATATTCCTGCCTGATGCTTTGATTATGTATGAATTGCCGGAGCTGCTGCTGCCAATTGAAATAACTTCTATCGCCATATTTCTTCCTTGTTACAGGTCTCTTCCGCTGTTCTTAGGATACTCTCTGTCGCGCCTGCACACAGACTTGTAAGTGCAGTAGCTGCAGACCAGCTTGTTCTTATCCCTTAGAGGCCTTATCTCTATCTTGCCGCTGAGAATTCCCGAAGCCGTGTTCTCAATGTTGGTGAGAACGTCGTGTCTGACTGCCTCGTACTGTTCGCGGCTCAGTCCCGTGTTCCTGCCGGATGCAAGCACTTCTGCCGGCATCGAGGTCAGAACGCCAGGGTCGTCAATGTATTTGCCCTTGAGCTTGTATATATCTTCAGGTTCCCTCTCGAGGAGTTCCCCTGCCTTTTTCGCTGTCTTGCTGTCGAAAGACTCGATCGGATCCTTGATATTGAAATAGAACATTCCTGCAGGCTCCAGATCTCCGGACGTAGCCGAGATGAGATATATCATCAGCTGCATCTTGTAGCCTTTGCGCATTTTGTCTATATCCAGTGAATCGCTGCCCGTCTTGTAGTCGATGATGCGGACTCTCTCGCTGCCGCCGACATCGAGGAAATCCGAGCGGTCGATCTTGCCCTCTACATAGACATCGTCGTCCCCGACCTTGAGGTGGATCGGCTCGAATCTCGAGTTGCGTCCAAAGCTCTCTTCGAATACCGCATCCGTCAGTGTATCGGCGGAGAGCTGCTTTGCCAGTGCCCGCGCGGCGCCGCTGCAGATCTCTCTGATCCTGTCCATCCTGAATTCTTCGTTGCCTGTGGAAACGAAGAGGCCGCCGCGGTATCCGGCTGCTATTCTGTCGAGCTCTTCGGAGACCATCCTCTCGAGCTCTTCTTCATCGTCCATGATCCTCGCAAGGAGCGCTCTGTCCTGGAGAAGTCTCTGGGCTACCTTCATCAGGCACTCGTGGTAGGCATCGCCTATCGAGCGCGAGTCGCCCGTGAACTCCCTCTCCTCTCTCGGCCTCAGGCCTCTGTCGACAAAGTATTTGAACGGGCACTCAACGTAGCTGCCGATCGATGAAGCGCTGAGAACGAGCGATCCGTCTGACCTGCCGAAGAGCTGCTTTGCAGTCTCCTTATCGAGTGGCTCCGGATCATTCTCATCGGCCGCAGCCCTGAGCATCATCCCGAGCTCCTCCGGCGTGTTGACCTTGTACCATTTGAGAAGTGCCCTTGTGAGCGCATCATCACTTGTCACATTGCGGTCCTTGAGGTGCCCAAGTAAGTGGCGCATGGATTCATCTGTCCTGCTGATGAGGGCATCTGTCCATCCTGTGCTGACAATGTCCTTGATGATCCTGCCCGGCTTGTCCAGTTCAGGGAAGAGAGACCTCAGAGCCTCAATGACAGTTGAAGGGGCTTTGCTGTTGCCTTCTTCATCCGCCGCCGACCAGCTGATGTACAGCTTCTCGGATGGCCTTGAAAGCATGCGGTACATCGCAGCATTCTCTTCGCCCACCTTGA
Source organism: Mogibacterium sp. (assembly GCA_017512145.1). GTDB lineage: Bacteria > Bacillota > Clostridia > Peptostreptococcales > Anaerovoracaceae > Crickella. The sequence goes on from JAFWHB010000010.1 coordinate 6,629, forward strand.
TCTCGTCGAGCGAGCCGAGCGCGAAGCCCTTTGACTTGAAGAATTCCTTCTCGTCTATGGAGAAGAGACCCTCAGGCGATGGTTCAAGAGGCAGTGTGCCCTCGTTCGCGCCAAGTATTACAGCGGCGCGGACCGGTCTCGGACGGGTCCTGATCATTGTACCCATCGAAAGGCCGTCGACCGATGGCGGAATTACTCCGACCTCAACATCTGAAAGACCTGCGACATATATCTCCATGAACTCTGATGGGTCCATCTCATCATCGCCCATTATCTGAGCCATCTGATCAAGGATGCTGATAGCCTTGTCGTAGCTCTGTATATTCCTCTGCGCCTCGTCGTGGAGACCCAGTTCTTCTTCTTCGTTAGCGGCAGCCTCGACCTTCTTATCCAGCTGCCATACGTCATTAAGATATTTGCGGAAACCTTCAATGAACTCGCGGTTAGTCTCTGCCTTGAAGAGCCCGTCGAGACCGCTGACTTTGGCCATGACATCTGCCCGGACGGCGTTCAGCTCTTCGAAATTCTCCGTTCCGACGTTCTCTTCGCCGTATTTGAACGGTCTGTCCCACATCGTTCCGCGGATGTGGTAGTTCCTTGCGTAATTCTCAAGGTCTTCGATCTTCTCTTCCGGCACGCCTGCAAGTCCCGTCTTGAGCATCGCGAACAGATACTGCGAATTGCCCTTGTGCAGAGCGAACCACAGCAGGTTGACGATGAAAGCGACTGCTGCTGTATCCGTTATATCTCTCGAAGAATCCATGAAAAGCGGCAGTCCGTATTCCTCAAAGACTCTCCTGATGATAGGCTGCATCGTGCCCTCGTCGTTGGCGATGACCTGGATGTCTCTCATGCGGTAGCCAAGGTCCCTGACGAGGTGCCAGATGTACGCCGCAGCGCTCTCGGCCTCGTAGTAAGGATTCGCCGCATTAAGTACGGTAAGGTCCTCTGGGTCAAAGCTTCTGTTGGCTTCGATCTCATCCTGCGTGATCCTGTCGTTGAAAAGTCCGCTCTCGATGCGCCTTATGGTCTCGCTCTTAGGGATCTCGTATGTCTGTGGGATCTCGTCGCAGGTCATCTCTATGCCCTGCTCGGCGCTCATTCTGAAGAGCATGCGGATCAGGCTCTCGTCGAGTTCAAAGTCCGATCTGTTAACGATGAAGTTCACTGAAGCCGCCCTGGCCGCCAGCTCGAGCATGGCGCTTGCGAACTTAGGTGTTATGCTGTCGTAGCCATAGATCCAGATGTTCTTGCCCGGGATCAGCCTGGATTCCCTGATTGCATCGATATACATGGATATATAGTCTTCTGAATCTGTATATCTGCCTGCGATTGCCTCTTCGTAGCCCTCGATGACACCCTTAAGTTCTGCGAGCTTGGCCCTGAGAAGCGGGTCCGCCTCCTCTGAGCTCAGGATATCCGCAAGCTCATCGAGAGTGCAGTCCTGCTGCTTGAACTCTGAGATGAAGTCATTGAGCATATTGGTAAAGCTCAGCTTGCCGGCTGAGCGCCTGAATATGTCGAAGTCCTCCCTATGGTCTCTTACAAGCTTGCGAAGCAGCATGAACCTGCCGTACTTGTCGAGCATCTCAACAGACTCGCGGCCCTGCTCTGTAAGGAGCCTCAGTCCCAGCCTGTTCATCGAGAGGATCTCGATATCGAAGAGGCAGCCGGCCTCAAGATACCTAAGAGCCTGCTCCTCAGCCACAAGAGTGTACTGATTAGGCACTATAACAAGCGTTTCACCTGCGACATGGTCGTAGATGAAACGCTCCTTATCAATATTCTCTCTTGCAGCAAATAATCTAAGCATTTATGTCCGTCCTAGTCTCTCTGGGCCGCATCCTGGGACAGCTTTGCTCTGACGAAGATATCTATGTCTCCGTCCATAACGGCGTCGACATTGCCGACCTCTGCGCCTGTCCTTGTGTCCTTGACCATTGTATACGGCTGGAAGACATAGTTCCTGATCTGTGAGCCCCATGTCGCCATCGACTGGTCGCCCTTGATCTCGTTGAGGTTCTCCTTGTGCGCCTCCTCTGCTATTCTTGTGAGCTTGGAGACAAGGATCTTCATTGCGACCTCACGGTTCATGATCTGAGATCTCTCATTCTGGCAGGTGACAACGATGCCTGTCGGAAGGTGTGTGATCCTGACAGCTGAATCTGTCGTGTTGACGTGCTGTCCGCCGGCTCCGCCGGATCTGTATGTGTCTATCTTAAGATCCTGCGGATTGATGTTGACCTCGATGTCGTCGCCGATATCCGGCACAACTTCAACTGCGGCAAAGGATGTCTGTCTCTTGCCCATCGCATTGAATGGTGAGATCCTGACGAGTCTGTGGACTCCGTTCTCCGACTTGAGAAGTCCGTAGGCATTGTCGCCCTGGACCTCTATGGTAGAGCTCTTGATGCCGTAGTCAACATCATCCTGTCTGTCGAGGATCTTGGTCTTGAAGCCCTTCTTCTCGCAGTATCTCAGGTACATTCTCTCGAGCATCTCCGCCCAGTCATTGGCATCTACTCCGCCCGTGCCAGAATGTATGCTGAGTATAGCATCCTTGCTGTCGTATTTTCCGGACAGCAGCATTCTCGTCTTGAGGTCCTCAAGTCCGTCGGCAAGGGCATCATAGCTCTTGATCACTCCTTTGGCCTCATCTTCGTCCTCGAGTTCCTCTGCGATCTCTATGAGTTCAGGCAGCTCATCGAGGTCAGATGAGAGCTTATTGTATTCATTCAGACGGTCCTCAAGAGACTTCTTCTCCTTGAGCACCTTCTGTGCATTTCTCTGGTCATCCCAGAACCCGGGCTTAAGGCTCTCGTCTTCGAGTTCCTTGATCCTGTTAGCAAGACCCGCCGGGTCAAAGATAACCTCCCACTTCCTCGAGCTGAGTTCGCAGCCCGGAAAGTTGACTCTTTATTTCGTCAAGCTGTATCATTACGCCTCCGATTGTTATTTTATTATTGGCAGCAGATCTGCCGGTCTCGCCAGCTGATATGTCGGTACGAATCCGTCAGCTGCCATGTCTTCCATGTCGACATAGTGGCTCCAGCCGACCAGCACGCTGTCTACTCCTGCATTCATCGCGCAGCCGATATCGTACTTAGTATCACCAAGCATTATAGATTCTTCAGGGGTTGCCCCGAATTTCTCAAGCAACTTGAGAATGGTATCCGGATGTGGCTTGTGTTTCTTGACATCATCCATGGTGACGACCTCGTCGACCAGATGCAGCAAATTGAAGTCCTCCATGTACTTCCAGTAGCTGCGTGTAGTCCTTGAAGTCGCAACGCCTATCTTGCAGCCCATCTCTCTGAGCTCTTCAAGGAGCTCTCTGATGCCGTCATAGACATAGACCATTCCGTCGCAGTGCTCATCCTGATACTTCCTGTAATAGTCGCGTACATCCTCATACGACTCATTCGGGAAGCATCTCTTGATTGTATTCTTCAGAGTCTCTCCGAAGGTCGCCTCTATTTTCTTTCTTACAGGCATGTAACCGAGGAAATTCTCGAAAGTCGCCTCCCACGAAGCCACGATTACGTCATTAGTGTTAAGAAGAGTCCCGTCAAAATCAAATATAATGTATTTTTTCTTCATATATTCTCTAAGTCCTATCAGTATTATTATTCCTGCGGAGCTGCATTCTGAGCTGAGGGGCTCGCCGGTAGCCGAAAATCAGAATCGCAGCGGAGCTTACCAGGCGCCGCCGCCGCCTCCGCCGCCGCCGCCGCCGGAGAATCCGCCACCGGAGAAGCCGCCGCCGCTCCAGCTGCTGCCGCCGCCGGAGAAGCCGCTGCCGGATGAGCCGCCCCAGTTACCGCTTGAACCGGAAGCTGCCGGCAGGTGGATATTGTTACCGACACTTGCGCTGCAGTCGCTCATCATTCTGCCCATCATGTAAGCATCGAATCTGTCAAAGCCACCGTAGCCGTATGTCGTGTGTATCCACTGAGGCTGTACTATCTCAATGTTCTCGAATTTCTTGATCCATCTGTTGGTCAGTCCGAATACATAAGCATACGGAATGATGTGGTAGAAGTACTCAGGATCCTGTTCGATGAGTTCGTTGATCTTGTCAAGCTCTGCTGTTCTGATGAAGTCTCTGAATCCGAGGATCCTGCCGAGCAGGCTTCTGTACTGATTCTTCATCGAGAGCGATATTACTGCGAAGAACATTGAGATTGCAGTTCCTCCGAGGACCGCAAGAACGATGAATGTCGCTTTGGTATTGCTCACATTCTCAAGCATCTCCGAAATGCCGAGTGTCGGAGTGAGTCCTGCGAGCACGAACCACAGACCAAGGCAGATCCACAGAGCTGTCTTGATCCTTCCTGCGCTGCGGGCTTTGTCGACCGCACGGCAGATAACTGCTGTTGCGATCAGGATGTGTACTCCTCCCCACACCAGAGTGAAGAATCCATCGGCAGATCCGTTAGTCATCTCCCACATAGCGAAAGCAACTATTGGCATCGCACTCGAGAGTGCTGCGATTATTCTTGCGCCCCATGATGCAGGAGTGTGAAGTCCGCTGCCGAACATGTCCCCGAGCTGCTTGCCTGCGGCCTCGTACTTGCGTCCGAAGGCCGTGCCGAGCTGTGTTGTTCTTACGACGTCCTTCTTGGCGAAGAGACCGCTGTAAATAGTGCGGACATACTTTGGCATTTCATCACCAGGCTCCATAATAGCCCTGAGTATGAAGTCCTTGCGGTTCTCCTGCTCGATCGAGAGGTAGCCCTTATCTGCAAGATAGACGATCGTGGATACGAGGTCTCTCTTGTCGACATTGCCATCATAAATATATCCGATCTCGCCAGGTGTAAGATCATCCGGGGGATAGAACTCGAGGGTCTTGACCATGTGCTCGTCTCTTCCGTAGAACCACCAGAGCAGGATAGCTCCGATAGGTCCGAGCAGGAACAGCAGATAGTCAGTTATTCTCAGTGCGCCATATTCGGTCTCGTTTACCCAGTAGCCCTCAGGCAGCTCAAGCACCACGGTCACGCCGTGATAAGCAGGAAGGTTGTATGCGTCGACCTGGATGGTCTTTCCATCGGCAGATGTCTGAACTACAGCATTGTCCTCGTTGCCCTCTGTTCCGTAGTTGCCGGAATAGATCTGGACCTTGCTGAGGTCGGCTTCCTTAGGAAGATTGATCGTAGCCGAAGCATGCTCGATGCCTGTCTCCCATTCGGTCGGGATGAGGTTCAGAGCAAGTCTGTCGAGATTCGGATCCTCGTCGTCATAGAAAGCCATGTTGTACGCGATGCCGTAGGTATTCGGGCCAACCAGCGTATAGCTGCCGCTGCCGATCTTGAGAACTTTGTAACCATTCTGGGTGTAAGTCTCATAGTCATATCCGGGCACAGCAATTTTTGTCAGGCGTATACCATTGGTAGGTATATATCTGTAGATTCCATGATGCGGATAGATATAGTCCACATCGATTGTCTCTGTGACGCTGAAGGAATTATTCTCGGATGCGTCTACATTGACATGGAAGCTCGTTGTCGTGTATGTGTTGTCTTCGGCGTGGACATTTGTCACCGATACCGGCAAAGTAAATATCACAAGCGCCGCGATCGCAAATACGGCAGCGACCCTCCTTAGCAGAGATGCATGATAATTAGTCTTCATCTTCCTGGTCCTCCTTCCGGGGTCAAAGGATCAAAGGCCCTCATCAAATTCGTCAGTGTGCATCTTAGGGAAGTTGAACAGCTCAGCTACGAGGCTGACAGGGAAGCTCTCAACCTTGGTGTTGTAGTCCCTGATAACAGCTGTATAGTACTTCCTGGCATTGTCGATGTCCTTTTCATTTCCTGACTCTTCGTACTTGGCCAGTTCCTGCTCAGCGAGCTCGATCCTGTTCTTGGCCTTAGTCAGAGAATTGTGTGAAGCAATAACGAAGATCACCAGGATCAATACTATTACGATTGCAATTGTCATAACTACCTCCTGACTCTATGTATAACTATGCGTTACTATAGCGGTTGGCATAAGACCATCTTCCCATCAGTGCTTCGCACAGATGGGCCCCTTCTTATGCGTTACGTCCACAGCAGTTCTTATACTTCTTACCTGATCCGCATGGGCATGGATCGTTACGGCCTACCTTAGGAAGATCTCTTCTGATGGTCTCCTGCTTGCCGGTCTTGTCGGCCTTAGGAGCAGCGCCCGGCATTCCACCTGTAGTGTCGTCCTTATAATCTTCCTTAGCGGCTGAAGTTCTGCCTGTTACGACATTCTTACGCTCTGTTCTTGTTGTAACTGTTACGTTGTAGCAGAATCTTACGGTCTCTTCTCTGATGTCTGCGATCATCTCATCGAACATAGCAAAGCCTTCCTTGGCGTATGCTACTGCAGGGTCCTGCTGTCCGATTCCTCTGAGTCCGATACCATCCTTGAGCTGATCCATCGCATCGATGTGATCCATCCAGCGGTTGTCTACGACTCTGAGGAGGATCATTCTCTCGACCTCTCTCATCTGCTCGGAGCCGATCTCAGCTTCTTTCTCTGCGTACATCTCATCGAAGATAGCCTTGATATCGTCTCTCAGCTTGTTCTCATCGAGTGAATTGATGTAATCGTCATCGATCGTGAGTCTTCCTCTGAAGTTCGGTGTGATCTGCTCAAGACCATCAGTGATTCTCTTGAGATCCCACTCTTCAGGATACTTTGACTCAAGAACTACAGGATCTATGATGCCGTCGATCAGCTCGTATGTCATATTCTGGATATAGCCTGAGACATCCTCTCCGTTGAGGACCATTCTTCTCTGGTCATAGATGATCTCACGCTGCTTGTTCATTACATTGTCGTACTGCAGTACGTATTTACGGATGGAGAAGTTCTTGCCCTCGACCTTCTTCTGAGCACTTTCGATGGACCTTGAGAGCATGCCAGCCTCGAGCGGTTCATCGTCTCCCATTCCTACTCTCTGCATTACGCTCTGCATTCTCTCACCGCCGAAGAGTCTCATCAGATCATCCTCAAGTGAGATGAAGAACTGAGTAACACCAGGGTCTCCCTGACGTCCGGAACGACCTCTCAGCTGGTTATCGATACGTCTCGACTCGTGTCTCTCAGTACCTACGATGCAAAGTCCGCCGAGTTCTTTAACCTTCTCCTGCTCGCCTGCTCTCTCAGCCTTGATCTCTTCGAGCAGTGTATTGTATCTGTCTCTTGCAGCAAGCATTTCAGGATCGTCAGACTTCTCAAATCCTGTTGCAAACAGGATCTGATCCGGTGTGTACTCTTCCTTACGCATCTGCTTTCTTGCTTCGAAGTCAGGGTTACCACCGAGGATAATATCGGTACCACGGCCCGCCATGTTGGTAGCGATTGTTACAGCACCGAGTCTGCCGGCTTCAGCAACGATCTCAGCTTCCTGCTCATGATGCTTTGCGTTCAGGACGTTATGCTTGACGCCGCGCTTCTTGAGCATGCCGCTGATGAGCTCGGAAATCTCGATCGAAATCGTACCGACGAGCACCGGCTGTCCGGTCTGGTGAGCACTTACGACCTTCTCTACGATCGCTTTGTACTTGCCGCTCTGGTGAGCATATACGGAATCCTGCAGATCGTTACGGATAACAGGCTTGTTGGTCGGGATGACGACAACGTCCATGTTGTAGATGTCACGGAACTCGTCTTCCTCTGTCTTAGCAGTACCTGTCATACCTGACAGCTTCTGGTACATTCTGAAGTAGTTCTGGAGGGTGATGGTAGCGAGAGTCTTGGACTCTGATCTTACCTTGACGCCTTCCTTGGCCTCGATGGCCTGGTGCAGACCGTTCGAGAATCTTCTTCCGTACATCAGACGTCCTGTGAACTCGTCGACGATCAGGATCTCGCCGTCCTTGACGATGTAGTCGACGTCCCTCTTCATGAGGTAGTTCGCACGCAGAGCCTGCTGAACGTAGTGGTTGAGCTCCATGTTGTCAGGATCTGAGAAGTTGTCTATGCCAAAGTATTTCTCGCAGTCTGCGACTCCTTCGTCTGTGAGTGCGATCTGGTTGTCCTTCTCCTCGATCTTGTAGTCGCGTCCCTCTACGAGAGATTTGACGAAAGTGTTGGCATTGCGGTACATCGAGCTTGAGTCGACGCCTCTTCCGGAAATGATAAGAGGTGTTCTCGCCTCATCGATCAGGATCGAGTCGACCTCGTCGACGATGGCAAAGTTGAGTTCTCTCTGTGTCAGCTCTTCCTTGTATGTGACCATGTTGTCACGCAGGTAGTCAAAACCGAACTCATTATTAGTTCCGTATGTGATGTCCGCCATGTACTGTTCATGACGGGCTTTGCCCTCTACAGCGTGGATAACGCATCCGACCTTGAGTCCGAGGAAGCTGTAGAGCTTGCCCATCCACTCAGCGTCACGCTTTGCCAGGTAGTCGTTGACGGTTACTACATGAACGCCCTTGCCCTCGAGTGCGTTGAGGTAAGCAGCAAGTGTAGCAACAAGAGTCTTACCTTCACCAGTCTTCATCTCAGCGATCCTGCCCTGATGAAGGACAACGCCGCCGATGAGCTGTACTCTGAAGTGCTTCATTCCGAGGCTTCGCCAAGCGCCCTCACGGCATACAGCGAAAGCTTCAGGAAGGATGTCGTCGAGGGTCTCGCCCTCAGCAAGCCTTGCCCTGAACTCGTCAGTCTTTGCTCTCAGCTCGTCATCACTAAGAGCCTGCATCGCTTCATCATAGGCCTCGATGCGGTCTACGATCTTCTCTATCTTCTTGACTTCTTTAGCATTAAGATCACCAAAGATCTTCTCCATTAAACCCATAGCTAGTAAATTCCTTTCTTTCCTGACAGGGGAATCGTCCCCTTGTCATCTAATCGTCTTCTTCAGGTCTGTCTTCTACATGTATGCGGGTCATCAGGGCGCGCCTTGTGTCAGCCTTGGTGATTCTCACATGGAAGATCTTGTGCCTGGATTCGTAGTCGAAGGTATCGCCTTCTTTAGGTATGTGGTCGAGCTGTATCATTGCCCAGCCGTTGACCGTATTGGCGTCGATTTCGATTTCCTCATCGAACATCTCGAAGAAGTCCTCGAGGTTAGCGCCTCCTGATACAAGGTAGGTATCAGGTCCCGCAGGTCTGACATCCTTAGAGACGACTGCGTCGTGCTCATCATAGATGTCTCCTACGATCTCTTCTATTATATCTTCAAGCGTGACCAGTCCTGTTGTGCCGCCGTACTCATCAACAACTATCGCTATATGAGTCTTCTTGAGCTGCATCTTCCTAAGAAGAACAGCGGCCTTCAGGGTCTCGGCAACATAAGCTACCGGCTTGATTATCTTCTCTACGTCCTTGATATTCCTTACATTATTGTTGTAGAAGTCCTTCTGGTTGAGAACTCCTATGATGTTATCGAGGTCATCCTCATATACAGGGATCCTCGAAAGGCCGGATTCTCTGAAGATCTGCTTGATCTCAGCAACCGGCGTACCCTTCTCGATTGCTACGATGTCTACTCTCGGAGTCAGGATGTCGATTGCCTCGACATCGTTGAACTCGATGGCATTGGCGATAAGCTCGCTTTGCTCCTCGCCGATAGCACCGCCTGCCTCAGCCTCCTCGACGATAGTCAGGAGCTCGTCCTCAGAGAACTCCGGCTCGTCATTCTTGCCGAACATCTTCTTGAGCAGGACCTTGAGTCCCATGAAGATGAAGGTCAGCGGGGTCATTATTATTATAAGGGCCTTGACGAAAGGCGCGAGGAATAGTGCTACTTCCTCAGAGTATTCTCTTGCGATGATCTTAGGAGATATCTCACCAAGAACAAGGACGAGAATAGTGACCATGACTGTAGCAACTGTCGGACCTATTCTGGCGCCCCATGTCTGGATGCCATAAACAGTCGCAACAGTTGTCATTGCAATGTTTGCGATCGTATTGCCGACAAGTATCGTGGTGATCAGTTTGTCAAAGTTCTCAGTCAGTTCGATGACTGTCTCTGCTCTCTTGTTGTCCTCTGCAGCAAGATTCTTCATCTTGATCTTGTTGACAGAAGAGAACGCGGTCTCTGTGCCCGAGAAGAATGTCGAGCACAGAACCAGCGCGATAATTGCTATAAGATAGCTATTCATAAATTATTGTTCCTTACTAATCCCTGTTTCGCGGGATGATTTCCCAGTCGATTGTTGTATCGATCTCAGGAGCGTTGTAGTTCTCACTGTCATAGGTGAGGTATGCCTTAGCTGTGTAGGTTCCTACTGCGGAAGCCTTGTTGTCTCTGTATCTGATGTCGATGGACTTCGGCACGTTGCGGAGAACTATGCTCTTCTCATAAGCATCGTATGTGAATGGCTTGTCGTAGCTCCAGTGAACATGCTCTGTATCGTAATTAGCCTTCTCAATCTTCCATCTGAGATCAGGAATGTCCTCTGCCTCACAGTTCCTTGTATCGTAGGTCAGCCTTGCTCTTGCAGTATATGTGCCCGCATTGATCTTGCTGTTGTCGATGTATACGACATCGATATCTTCAGGAACTCCGATCAGCCTTACTTCCTTAGGCTTCTCATCGTATACGAAGAGTGTGCTCTCGTCGTAGTTCCATCTTGCGTTCTCAGTGCTGATCTTCTTCTTCTGGATCCTCCACTTGAGATCCGGAACCTGCGGAGTCTCGAAGTTGGATTTGTTCCTGAATCCGAGAGTTGCTTCGGCTGTATAGTTGCCGGCCTCGATAGCCTTGTTGCCTCTGTATGCCTCTACTGTAACTCCGTCCGGAAGTCCGACCACATTGACGCTCTTCTCTTTGCCGTCATAGACAAGATCATCGTCATATGCCCAGTATGCTCCGGACATATCGTATCTTGCCTTGTTGATCTGCCACCAGCAGCCCTTGACCTGCTTAGGTGCCTCGTAGTTGGCTGGATCTGCTGCCTCGATGTAGGCAAGTGCCTCATACTCGCCTGCGTCAGTTGCCGCATTGCTTGTGTATGTGACTTTGACAGTATCCGGAAGTCCTGTCAGCCTGACTGTCTTCTCTTCGCCGTCGTAGGTGAATGGTCCTTCGTAATCCCACTCAGCGCCGGATGTATCTGTCTCTGCCTTGAGGATCTCCCATCTGCACTCAGGAACTGTGAACTCTCTGTAGTTGGTGTCACTCGGGTTGATCAGCTTAGCAGAAGCATAATATACGCCTGCGTCTGTCTGTACGTTGTTCTCGTATACGACGTCAAAGCCTTCAGGTACTCCTTCGAGTCCGACGATTGGCTTCTTGCCTCTGAGTCTGTCGAAGAAGCCCTGTTCAACGACCTTCTCAGCGATCTCGACGCTCTTAGGTGTTCCGTCATAGACAAATGGACCTGTGTAATTCCACTTGATGCCGCTTGCATCGACAGGTGCGTCGGCCATGCCGATCTCCCATCTGCAGCCGCCGAATGTCGGCTTCTCGAAGTTCTTCTCGTCGTATTCGAAGCTTACTTCTGCCTCGTAGCTGCCGGAGTCTGTGCCCTTGTTGCCTGAGTAGACTGCTGTCACGCCCTCAGGAAGACCTGTGAGCTCAATGGATTTCTCTTTGCCGTCGTATACGAAGGCTCCGTCATAGTTCCATGCTACTGTGGACATGTCGTATGAGGACTTCGTGATCGTCCACTTCTGCTGTGGTGCGTACGGCTTGATGTAGTTGATGTCATCGTACATGAGGTCAGCAGAAGCTGTATATGTACCTGCATCTGTTGCTCTGTTGCCATTGTATACAGGCTCAACTCCCTCCGGCAGTCCCTCAAGAGCGATGCTCTTCTCAGTTCCGTCGTAGACATATTCCATATCGCCGGTCCATCTTGTATCCGACATGTCGTAGGAAGCCTTGACGATCTCCCACTCACATTCTCCGATAGTCGGGATATTGTAGTTGTCTGTGTTGTCCGGCATCAGGGACGCCTTAGCAGAATACTTGCCTACAGTCGTTGCGCTGTTGCCTGTGTACTCAGCCTTGACGTAATCCGGAAGGCCAGCGAGCTCGACGACTTTGTCTGTTCCGTCGTAGGTGAATGCCTGCGAGTAATCCCATCTGACTCTTCTGATGTCCGGATCAGCCTTGTTGATGACCCAGTCGCAGGTCATAGGAGCAGGAACATTGTAGTTAGCAGTATCTGTTGTGAATCTTGCTGTTGCTGTGTATGATCCTGCGTCTGTAGCTGTGTTGTTCTCATATTCGACACTTACATTCGATGGAAGGCCTGTGACCTCGACTCTCTTAGGGAGTCCGTCATAGGTGAACTCATTGGTGTAGTCCCATCTTACATTCTTCATGTCGCAGTCAGCGCGGCCGATGCTCCATGGGAACTTGACGAGTTCAGGTGCCTTGAAGTTGGTGTCTGTTGTCTTGAATTCAGCTGTTGCGACGTAGTCTCCTGCCTGGATTCCTGTGTTGCCCTCGTATGTTGCGGTGACATTCTCAGGGAGACCTGTAAGCTCGATGCTCTTCCTCTCGCCGTCGAAGATAAGTGCGCCAGGCTCGTATGTCCAGGTCGTTCCTGTCATGTTGTAATCTGCAGGAGCGATCTCCCAGTCGCAGTCGCTGACTGATGGTGTGTTGTAGTTAGCAGGATCTGATGACTTCAGAACAGCCTTGGCTGTGTACTTGCCGACCTCTGTAGCCTCATTGCCTGTGTACTCTGCTGTTACTCCGTTAGGCAGCTGCTCGAGCATGATGCTCTGCTCTCTGCCGTTGTATGTCTTAGCTCCGGAGTAGTCCCACTTGACAGGAGCCATCTCGTAATCCGCTTTGACGATCTGCCACTTGCAGCTGCCGATATGCGGCTTGTTGTAGTTGTCCTGATCGTATGGGATGAGATCTGCTGTAGCCTCGTACGAACCTGTAACTGCTGCAGCATTGCCTGTATAGACCGCTCTTACTCCGTCCGGAAGTCCGCGCAGGAGGACCTCATGCATCCTGCCTGTGTATCTGAACTCTCCGTTGTAGTTCCACTGAACGCCTGACATGTCGTAGTCTGCCTTGCGGATGGTCCACTCACAGTCTTCGAAGGTCGGAACCTTGAAGTTGCGGTCGTCAGCGATCTTGAAGGATACGGAAGCCTGATATGTTCCGGCGTCAGTTCTTGCATTGTTCCTGTATGTAGGGAAAACGCCCTCAGGAAGTCCCTTGAGGATGATCCTGTGCTCGGTTCCGTCATATGTGAATGGCTTCTCGTAATCCCAGTAAACATGACTCATGTCATAGTTGCCCTTCTCGATCCTCCATGTGAGGTCGTAGAGCTTGTTAGGGACAAAGTTGTCTCTGTCTACTGCTACGATGTTGGCTGTTGCGATATATGTTCCGGCATTGACAGCTCTTGCGTTGCTGTACTCTGCATAGGTTCCCTCAGGGATGTCGAGTACTGCTACCGACTTCTCTGTTCCGTCATATACGAATGGTTCTTCGTAGTCCCATCTTGCTCTCGAGAGGTCTACAGGTGATCTGTCGATCTTCCATCTGCATGCAGCGATCTCAGGTCTCTCATAGTTCTTGGTATCGTATCTGAAGTCTGCATTAGCAACATATTCAGATGCGGAAGCTGCCAGATTGCCTGTGTATACTGCCTCGAGTCCGTCCGGCAGATTGACGAGTCTGATCTCTTTGTCCTCTCCGTCGAATGAGAACTCTCTGTCGTCCTGCCACTTTACCTCTCTGAGGTCGAAGACGGCTTTGTCGATTCTCCACTCCAGAGTCATGTCCGGAATGTTGGAGTTGTAGTTGTGAGTGTCGAGCGTTGTGAATTTGGCGATCGCTGTGTAGTCGCCGGCATCTGTTGCGCTCGCATTGGTGTAGCTTACCGAAACGCCTTCAGGAACTCCTGTCAGCTTGACGGTCTTCTTGCTGCCGTCGTAAGTGAAAGGTCCTGCGTAATCCCATGCAGTGCCTGCCATGTCGTGCTCAGCCTTGGCGATGCTCCAGGAGATGCCGATAGGCGAAGGTGCCTGGAAGTTGTCCTCATCGACTGCTGTGAACAGAGCCTTGGCAAAGTATCTGCCGGCGTTCTTCTGCTTGTTGTATACGTATTCGACCTTGAGGTCATCACCGATATCGCTGATGATCTCTACGGTCTTCTCTCTTCCGTCATAGACAAATCCGCTGAAGTCGGTCCACTCGATGTCATTCTTGATGATTGGTGCCTTATTGATGGCCCATGTGCATCCGCTGACCTCAGGAGCCTCGAAGTTTACTGGATCTGTCGGTGTCAGAGTAGCCGAAGCCGCATACTTGCCTGCCTCGATCTTGATATTGTCTGTGTACTCTACATCAAGTCCTTCAGGAAGTCCGACGAGGTATATGCCATGCTCGCCTCCGTCGTAAGTGAAGGCACCATCATAATCCCAGTGAACACCGCTCACGTCGATGCGGTCTCTGTTGATCTTCCACTGGCAGTCAGCTGGCTGCTCAGCGATCATGTTGTCATAGTCGTACTTGAGGATAGCATGAGCCTTATATACTCCTGCGTTGGAAGCGCTTGCCTCCTCATAGTCTGAATAAACTCCCTCAGGAAGACCTGTAAGCTCGATCTTCTTGAGCTCGCCGTCATATGTGAACGGTCCCTGATAGTTCCAGCGGACTGAAGACATATCTGCGACCTTCTTGCAGATGGACCACTTGAGAGTCTCATCATCAGGTGTGAAGAAGTTGTGTGTATCCGGGTTGATGAAGGCTGCCTCTGCAATATAGTCGCCTGCATTGACGCCGGTATTGCATCTGTACTTGACTTCCAGCGGCTCAGGAACTCCGGTAAGTGCGACTGCGTGAGACTCCTTGTCATATGTGAATGGTCCCTGATAATCCCACTTTACCTGGGACATATCGTATGAAGCCTTGACGATCTCCCACTCGTACTCAACAGGGCCTGTCGCATAGTAGTTGCCCCTTACCTGCGCTCTTGCAAGATACTTGCCGGCAGGTGTCTCCTCAGCGCCCTCGTAGTAGATCTCGGCATCCTCAGGGAGGTTGGTGATCCAGACAGACTTAGCTGTTCCGTCATAGACAAAGTCTTCGTACTCAGACCATGTCAAAGCTGCAGGATCGATCGGAGCCTTGCGGATCTCCCAAACGCATGGGACGACCTCTGCAGGTCTCTCGTAGTTGACACTGTCATATGTGAAGTCGCAGGTTGCTGTGTACACACCTGCATCTGATGCCTCGTTGTTGTGGTAGGTAACGCTGACGCCCTCCGGCAGTCCGACGAGCTCTACACTTCTCTTCTCGCCGTCATAGTCGAAGGCCTCTTCATAATTCCAGCGTACAGCTGACATGTCGTAGACAGCCTTCTTGATGGACCACTCATGCTCTCTTACCAGGAGCGGCTCCTTGAAGTTGTCCTGGTCATATTCGAGATTGATCGAAGCTACGTAGGTGCCTGCCTCGACAGCCTCGTTGCCGGAGTACTGTGACTCAAGGCCCTTAGGAATACCCTCGACCCATACGTGCTTGGTCTTGCCATTGTAGGTCATGTCAGGCTCTTCGGCCCAGCGTACACCTGCCATGTCGATGATGGCCTTCCTGATGCGGAGCCTTACAGCATTGGAATATGACTTGCCGACGCTGTTGGACGCGCAAAGTCTTACCAGCCATCCGTTGCAGGATACCGGCAGTATTGTATTGTGATCGATGGCCTGCCATGTTCCCTCTTCGCCGCTAGGGCTGACTTCGAGGAAGCCCTTGACCATCTGGTCGTTAGCACTTACGATCTCCGGAAGCTCGAACGGGATCGGCTCTCCGAATGCGAATTCAGGGATCGGATGAACCTCGCCGATCTCAGGAGCGCTCGCCCAGATAGCATACAGATCGATGTCCTCATCGATGCCCCTGATGTCGCTGCCCGGCTGGATCATTTTGCCAGATCCGTCAGCCTCTGTGTTCCATCCCATGAATACGTACTTCTCAGCCGGAGAATTGTACATTACCTCTTCGACAGTATATATGTAGTCAGGGACAGTCTTGCGCTCAACGACAACATTGCGGCCGGCGTTCTCATGATAGAAAACGGTCGAGCCCTCTGCTGCGATGACTCTTGCTCTCTTGTACTTGCCCGCCTCCTTGATAGCAAGCCTGTCAGTGGAAGTAGTTCCGTCACCTGTTGTGAAGAACTTGTCTCCCATGAGGATGTCTGTCAGATGGGCGCACTTAGCGAACATCCTCTTCATATTGCTGCAGGATGTTGTGTCAAAGGAGGAGATATCGAGCTCCTTAAGTCTTGTGCAGCCCTCGAACATTGAATGCATGTCGCTGACTCCGGCAGTGTCAAATCCGCTGAGATCTGCCTTCTCCATACCCTTGCAGCCCTTGAAGAGCTCAGCAAGAGAAGCCCCCTCCGGGAAGGTGACATCACCTATGCATGCTGCCTCTGTGATAAGAGTGCGGTAACTCTCCCATGGAACTCCCGTCTCAGCTACATCACCGGCTCTGCCCTCGTTGATGAAGAGTCTGCCTGTTTCATCGATTCCCCACAGACATGATCCCCACTTGTCTACTTTGATGAAATTCTTGTCCATAAAATCGTTTCCCTATCTATATTGATCCGCCTGCAGGCATGCCGCCTGGCAGGCCATTAAATAACATAAACATACATAGTAGATTATATAATAATATCCGCAGGAATTGAAGTCGAAATGGTGAACTTAGCGCCAAGCCTCCGTTCAACTTTGGCACAAAACAAAGGAGGCGCTGCTGCGCCTCCCATATTGATTGCTTATTGTAGCTGTCCCGCCGGATCCATTCTGAGCTTATTAGAACTTAGGTACTACTGCGCCGTTGAATGTATCCTCGATGAACTTTCTTACTTCATCGGACTGAACTGCGCTTACAAGAGCCTGTGTCTTCTCAGACTGCTCGTTGCCTGCTGCAACAACGATGACGTTTACATATGTGTCTTCCTGCTGCTGGTCAGTTCCCTCGATTGCTACTACATCGTCCATGATATCTGCCTCGATCGCATAGTTAGCATTGATAACTCCGAATGCAAGGCTTGGGAGCTGTGTTGGGATCGTAGCTGCCTCGAGCTCAACGATCTCGACTTTGCCCTTAGGATACTCTGCGATATCTTCTACAGTAGCGGTCTCGCTTGCATCGGCTTTGAGTGTGATGATTCCGTTCTCAGCGAGAACCTTGAGAGCTCTTGCTTCGTTGGTTGCATCGTTAGGAACACCGATCTTGTCTCCCTCAGCGATTGCATCGAGAGAATCCTTGGTTCCTGCATAGATAGCCATCTTCTCATAGTGCATGTTAGCTACTGCAACAAGGTCTGTTCCCTTCTCTTCGTTGTACTGCTCGAGATATGGAACGTGCTGGAAGTAGTTAGCGTCTACATCGCCGCTGGATGTCAGTTCGTTAGGTGTTACATAGTCCGGAACTTCCTTGACCTCGAGTGTCCAGCCTTCTTCAGCGAGCTTGTCCTTAGCTGCCTCAAGAATTACTGCGTGAGGTGTAGGTGATGCTGCTACTACGATTGTCTTGTCTTCTTCTGCTGCTTCGCCGCTGCCTTCGCTGCCGGAGCCGCCGCAAGCTGTGAGGAGTGCAAGTGTCAGTACGAGCACGAGTGAGATGATGCTGAATTTCTTGATGTTCTTCATATTGAATACCCCTTTCTTGATTAATTCCCAATTAATACCTTAGAAATTCTTAGCTATATTGAATACCTTCTTAAGGTCAATACCTATTTGATGCGGTTGTCGGACTTCTTTACGATCCTGATTCCGACTTCCTGCATGATCTGTACGAGTACTACGAGGACCGCAATAGTGATCCACATTACTGTCGGCTGGAATCTGTACATTCCGTATCTGATCGCTATGTCTCCGAGTCCGCCTCCGCCGACTGTTCCGGCCATCGCTGAGTATGACAGAACGTTGATCGTTGCAACTGCGGCTCCGTTCAGAAGTGACGGTTTGCCTTCCGGCAGGAGGACTTTCCAGATGATCTGGAGGGTGCTGGCTCCCATTGCCTGTGCTGCCTCGACCACGCCCGGATCAACTTCCATGAGTGATGACTCTACAAGTCTTGCTATGAAAGGCGCCGCCGCTACGACGAGGGCTGCTGTGATAGCGTTAGGTCCAAGGCTCGTTCCGATGACTATCCTGATGTATGGAAGCAGCGCGATCATCAGGATCAGGAACGGTACGGATCTGATGACATTTACGATGAATCCCATGACCGCGTAGTACGGGCCGTTAGGCTTGATGCCGTTCGGTGCTGTGACTATCAGGGAAACTCCGATCGGAAGTCCGATGATGTATGCGATCAGTGTTCCGAGGAATGTCATGTACAAGGTGCTGACTGTCTCTCTTGCGAGCAGGCTGACTAATTCATTCATTTCCATTATTCAGTCACCTCCTCCCTGAATCCGTGCAGAGGATAGTCGTAATAGTCTGAATCCTCAGGAATCTCTGTAAAGTTAACGCCTTCTTTGATAAGATATGCCTTCTGTCTCTCGGCTTCTTCTTTCTTGTCTGAGAGGCAGATGACCATCTGTCCCTTCTGCTCGTCGAGCAGCGCGTCCATGTTAGCGTACAGGAGATTGACCGGTGTGCCTGTCTCAAGGATCATGTTCGCGATGATTGGCTTGTATGCTGTCGTCTCATCGAATACCAGTCTGAGCCTGTTCTTGGTAGCTGTCCTGCCCTCGGTCGTCTCGATCTCCTCGCTCTCCGGGAAGAAGAGCTTGCGTGCGGCTCTTGTCTGCGGCTTGGTGAATACTGTGTTCACATCGCCTCTCTCGACGATCTCGCCGTTCTCGATGACTGCGACCTTGTTGCAAAGCTGCTTGATTACTCCCATCTCGTGGGTGATTACGACCAGTGTGATGCCTCGCTCCTCGTTGATCTGTCTCAGCAGCTGGAGGATGGATCTTGTCGTCTTAGGGTCGAGTGCGGATGTTGCCTCGTCACAGAGAATGACCTCCGGGTCTGATGCCAAAGCTCTTGCAATGGCTACTCTCTGCTTCTGTCCTCCTGAGAGCTGCGACGGATATGAATGCGCCCTGTCCTCAAGGTCGACTACCTTGAGAAGCTCTCTTGCCTTCTCCTGTGCCTTGGCCTTAGGTACTCCTGCAAGTTCGAGCGGGAAGCAGATGTTCCCGATAGCATCTCTCTGCATCAGCAGGTTGAACTGCTGGAAGATCATCGATATCTTGCGGCGCTGGAGGTTGAGCTGTTTGCTCTTGAGACCTGTGAGGACATTGCCGTCGAATATGACCTTGCCCTCTGTCGGTTCTTCGAGGAGGTTGATGGTCCTTACCAGAGTCGATTTGCCGGCTCCGGAGAGTCCGATGATCCCGTATGCATCGCCCCTCTCTATGTCCAGATTGATGTCCTTAAGTGCTACGACCTTGCCATTCTTGGTGTCGAATTCCTTGGTCACGCCCTTGAGACTGATAATGTGCTCTGCCATTTGGCTCCTTTCCAAATTAATAGCCTTTGATATAAAAAAGTGGAGCAGGTCCTAACGACCTGCCCCTAGCTATGTTACATGAGAAAACTCATAGTATCGGCTCCGTTATGACCTTATCCTATGTTATTCATTGGCTCTGCACATGCACATGCCCATCATTCCCATATCCATCATCATGCCTATTCTTGCCATATGAATGTGCTCCTTTCATAGAATAAGTTCGAGTGTTAATATAACAATCTTTATGTGAAATGTCAATTAAAAATCTGTGGTTCTTTGTTGTTTTTCACAAAATGCACTAATCCTTGAGTGTGCCTCCCTGTTCTTTGATCTTCTCGCGGATCCACTTGTACATTTCTTTCATCTCAGGCATGCCCCTGAATGCGTGGAGAGGAAGCGGCATGATCATGGTGTCGCTCATCCATACATAGATGGCCTCTTCTGTGAGATCTACGAGCTTGATGTCCTTGTATGCGAATTCCTGAACATCATCGCCGGCATGGGTTGTGAATTTGTCGTCATCGAAAATGATCCTGTTCTCTGCAGCATGCACTCTCTCAGCACTGTTCTCAGATGCTTCGATTGCTTTGTCCTGCTGCCTCAGAACGAGCTTCTCCGAGAAGAAAATTCCGACAACAGCCAGAACTCCTGCGAGCACATACATGAGGATAGTGAACTTCTGATCCACATGGAATACCGTGAACAGCACCGCAAACATCACAGCTGTAATAAGATATGTAAGTCTGTGTCTTCTTACCAGCTTGTGGCCCTGGTCCGTATACATGATACGGTATCTGCCGAATGCCTTGTAGTCTTCGTTGGTCAGTTTGAACTGGACCTCTCTCTTCTTGTTAGCCATTACACCCTCTCCTTAATAATCCAAATTACTTATATATTCTCTGAATTCATCTGTTATGCTGCCTTCGAATGTATCCCACGAGCTACTCTTCCTGATTATCGGGAGCATCACGTCCATGGCAATATGATACTTCTCTGGGTCCCCTTCGCGCCACATATTCTCTGTAAAGCCGCAGAAGCTCCTGAATATCTTCGCTGCTCCCGGGTTCTCTGCCATTCCGAGGAAGTGCTCTGCCGCATGGGCAAAGTACCCTCCGGCATCGAATGCCTCGTCGCCGCCGTACTCCCTGTATTCATCGTACGCCTTCGCGTAGATCGTGCCGAGCGACCTGACAAAGCCTCTGGCGTTCTTAGTGCCGTATCCTGTCCTCTTCGCAGGGGCCGCCTTGATCCCGTCAAGCTCGAACTGCTCGATCCATGGGTGCTTCTCATATCTGACGCCGATCGGCCCTGTGATAAGCACACCGTCTCTCGGGATGTAGACCTTGCCCACGGGCGACGCATCCTCGAGATACTTTGCCGGATCAGGGGTCTCGCCTTCGCCGGTAAAACTTACCGACACCTCCATCTTAGGAGGATCGCATCAGGTGGTGAATCTTATGACATCGAGCCGTATATCCCTGAAGCCGAGGCGATGCATGTATTCAATTGCATTGTCGTTAAGTGCGATCATAAGATAATATGCGGCCTGCTGCGCCTGCTATTCTCTGCCCGGAACAAGTCCGGTCGGGAAGTCACCCATCAGCTCGTATGAAACCGGCTTGCCATCTTCGAGATCGATCCTGTAGCCGCCGCCAGGGATCGGTGTCCAGTACCACACATCATCAGGCGAGACATCCGGGAAGAAGTCATCCATTATAAAGGTAATGACAGCTCCGTGTATCACGAGTATAGCCCGCTCCTTGCCGGCAGCTGCACACTCACTGATGACGTCTCTGATGCCCTTGTTAACCCTTGCGGAGAAGCCGCTGATGCTGTCTCCTCCTTCGAAGTGCGGATCCGTAAGCTCCCCGGAGAGCCACGCTCTTCCATAATCATCCTCCAGGATCTGGTCGACAGTCATCATTTCGAATTTGCCCACGTTGATCTCGCGAAGCTGAGGCGCTACACGGTGGTCGATGTCACCATAAATAGCTCTCAGAGTCTGCTCTGTGCGGAGCATGCCCGAGGTGTAGATCTCAGCTCCGTCAGGCGATGGATAGAGTCCCTTCTCAGCTCTCTCGTGTATCTCCCTGAGCCCCTCTTCTGTTACCGGGAGCTCAGTTGCACCATACATGAGATTGCTCTCTGTGCCAGGCGTATTACCATGTCTTATCAAATAAATAGTCTGTTTCATGGGAATCATTGTAGCACAAACCCATCAGTAAATCATTGCACAGGGCGATGTTTCTTTTTCATGACAAAAACTGTATAATAACGGGTACGCACTTGCATTGCGTCAGATATGCATACCCCTGTTCACACAAAGGAGTCATACATGAGTACAGTAACATTCATCGGCGCAGGAAGCTTTGGCACTGCCCTCTCGACAATCGTTGCAGCTAAGGGCTGCAGGGTCAACATCTTCGACATCGACAAGGCGCACCTTGACCGCATGGAAGAGGCAATGGAGAACGTTGACTATCTGCCGGGCGTCAAACTCAGCGGCGATTATCACTTCTATACAGATAACGAAGCAGCTCTCAAGGATGCGGACATCATCGTATTCTCGCTGCCTGCACAGCACTTCAGAGCAGCACTCAAGTCAGCAATGCCTTTCATCAAGCACGACGCTCTCGCAATGAACATCGCCAAGGGTATCGAGCAGAAGACCCTCATGCGCATGTCCGAGGTCGCAGAAGAAGTCGGCTTCGACATGACAAGATACGCATGCATCTCAGGACCTTCGCACGCCGAGGAAGTAGGCATCGGAGTTCCGACCGCAGTATCGATTTCATCAAGAGACCCACGCACAGCAAGATCCCTGAGCGACCTCTTCTCAACCAACAGATTCAGGATCTACACCAACGATGACATGCTAGGCATGGAGCTCGCAGGCTCAGTCAAGAACGTCATGGCAGTAGGTTCGGGAATCATCGACGGAATGGGATTTGGCGACAACACAAGAGCCGCTATGATGACAAGAGGCATCGCAGAGATGACCAGACTCGGGATGGCCCTCGGCGCTAAGTTCGAGACCTTCGCAGGACTCTCAGGCGTAGGCGACATGATCGTAACCTGCACAAGTATGCACTCGCGTAACTTCAGATGCGGCCGCCTGATCGGCCAGGGCATGGATCCTGAAGAAGCCCGCAAGTCCATCGGAATGGTAGTAGAGGGAATGTTCACAGCAGAGGCAGCCTACGAACTCTCCAAGCAGGCAGGCGTAGAGATGCCGATCACTGAGGCAATCTACAACGTCATCCAGGGCAAGATCCAGGTAGCAGACGCACTTGAAATACTGATGGGCCGCCCGAGACGCGACGAGAACCACAAATAGAATCACAAATAAATTCTTAAATGAATCAAATGAGCGGCGGAAAAAAATTGCTTCGCTCGAGTCCTCGGAAGCTGCCTGACGGCAGCATCCTGCGGGCTTATCATAAGGGGTACCGCTTGCGGTGGATTCCTTATGATGTATTCTCGCTCCGCAATATTTTTTCCGCCTCAAGATATGAATTCATTGTAATATTTTACCTGTGGATTCCCAGCATAGGGGACATGGGTAATATGCGCTCGTAGCTCAGTGGATAGAGTGTCTCACTCCGAATGAGAAGGCCGCGAGTTCGATCCTCGCCGGGCGCACCATAGCAAACCGGGCACCCTTGCGGTGTCCGGTTTTGCTATACGTGTGATTCGGTGGGGTGAGAACTCGCGACGGGTTCGGATTCGGGTGTAAGCTCAAAGCAACACCCGAAAAACGGCAGTCAAGGACGCGCAGCGCCTGCGAAAAAACGTATAAGCCTTACAAATACAGAGTTTTAGGATCAATGCAAATGTGCGATTTTCGAGGGAAAAATGCCTCAAAAGCGTTGAAAGCGCTGACGACAATTATGTAAGTCTGTACACGGCCTGAATGTGTCTGTATGGGTTTTGGAGGATTTACGAAAAACAACATTTCCCATCAGATGTTGATTTTGCGGCATCTCCTTGCAACTTCAATCCACGCCTACCCATCGGGTAGCGAAAACCCCGGTTTCAAACCCATAAAAGCTCTTACTCGCTTTGTATAGCAGTAAAAATGCAGCTGTTATATAACAACTGCATTGCTACGAACAAATTTATTACTGACTCAGTCAGTTTACACTTATTATGTATTTACATCACTATGAAGCACTGCAGAGAGCATTGATATCCCTTGCTCCGTAAAAGCATATGGCATGTACCTTCTGCCTCCGCGGCCTGTTGTATCCGCAGTTTACGATTCAATGTCCCCGTTTCAACCTGATACAACTTCGCCAAATCACAGTCCAGCATTACTTGCTTATCTCTGATTGTATATATCAGATTTCTTTCTCTTTATTATCCAATGCAAAAGGAGACCGCGCATATGCGTTCAGTCCCCCGTTCCCTTTAGAAGTATACCACAGTTAAGCCCTTTCAGTTTTGCAGCACAGGATTTCATTTTTTATATGGCAGATCAGGTGGATGAATTTTCTATTCTCAGAGAAATAAATAAAATATTTTTTCTCACGTGATGTGATTTTTGAAAAGCCGGAATCGTATCCTATATGTAAGCGTTAAAACAAACGGATCCCGGGTCCGTATCATATATACAGAGGAGCAGACAGCTTTGCAGAACAGAGAAAAGATCAAGGAAATATACGACCGTCAGGTCGACAGGGTGTACA
>JAFWHB010000002.1 GCA_017512145.1 Mogibacterium sp.
CCTTGAGATGCTCGCATCCTGAGGCAAAACATATAAGTTAAAACAAATACCGTGGGTCGCACGGGAATTCAAGCCTGTCGAGAGAATGTGAGACGCTAGCTCCAAGGAGCGAGCGCAGTTCTCGATGAAGCAGGAATCCCCCACTTCAAGTCGCCAGACTAAGTGGCGGGAGCGTTCAATTGGATAAATATTCTTTAATCAAGATGATTTTTTGCAAGAAATATTATTTAATATAGTTATACTTTAAATTACTAATTAGGATGAGTTGGGCGGGGAAAGGCTATATGCTGGAGATCGATGACCGATATCCTGAATACGCGAGACCCTATGAACCGATCAAGGGCAGACACCGGCACGGACCTCTGAGCGGAAATGAATCTGCAATGCTTAAGATGCGCCGCATGCGTCGGCTTGACTTAGCGCGGAGAGGATTTCTTACAGGCGTCGGCTTTCTTATCATGCTTGCATTCCTGATACCGGGTCCAAAGCCTGACTATACCTTACCTGATCTGAAACCGGCGATTATTAAACCGATTAATCCACAGCCGGATCCACAGCCATTGCCGACTCCGGTACCGGATCCTGATCCGGATCCGAATGTAGATCCGACACCTACACCTGATCCAACGCCTACACCTGATCCGACACCGGATCCAAGACCAAATCCGAAACCGAAACCAAAGCCAAAACCAAAACCGGACCCAAAACCGGACCCAAAACCGGATCCAAAACCAGATCCGAAACCGGATCCTGATCCTGAGCCGGTCGTGAAGAATGCTCCTACTGTTACTGTGGATCCTAAGGTTGAGGGACCGGAGCCTGAAGGCTATCTTGATCCGACTCTCTTCTTTGACATGACACTCAATGATCTCAAGGGAGGAAAAGCGACCGGAAGGATTTACGTGGATACAGGCAGCGGGTTTTACGAGCCGGAACTTAATAAAACATACTCTGAGATTGCTGTCTATGATCCGACCACGGATACCGGAGATGTATGGAGCGGCATGCTCAGCTGCTTAATTGAAGAACCGGCATCCGGCGGTATTGCCGGAAAGGCGAAGATCGTTTTTGACATCGTCTATCCTGACGGGACGACCGGCAAGGTCGAAACTGAGACACGCCCTATCCATAGAGGCAGCTATGTGAGTATCAACACAAGCTACGGAAAGGGCGGATGGAATGATGGCGAGGAAGTTGATCCTGTAACGGGAACGACGAGATATACCATAACCGTTGATGTGATAGTTGACAGCTCATTGGTAGTTCCGGGGAAGGTCACACCTGGCGGAGATTCCCTGATGCTTGACGATCCATGGTCCTTTTACACTGAACTGGAGGAATCACATTATACCGATACCGGCGGGAAATACCACTTGGTCTACAAGTATTATTCTGACAGTCCTTTCCCGGATGGTAAATACTGGTTCTCAGCTGAACCTGTGTATGACGAAGACAGTTACAACAACTGGGTCCCGTTTGACTTTTATTACATTATCAATAAGGGCTAGAAAGAATGCAAGCCGATCATAAGGAGGATGGATCTATGAAAAAGACTACTAGAAAGACTTATGCGGGCATCGTGCTTGTTGCGATCCTGGTACTGTTCCTGGCAAATCCGCGATGGCTGCCTGTTTCCCAAAGCCTGAAAGAAAGCCTGGAGGAAACGGAAAAGAACCACATGCTCTTCCAGAACAATTCGCATACAAGTATTGCACAGATCATCACCCTGATCCTGGCGATAGCTATCGTCTGGCTGGTATATCAGGTCCTGAAACTGATCTTTAACGCTTTGGCCGTTCGCGGCGGAAGAACACAGACAGTCACCAATCTGATATCCGGATTGATGAAATATATTGCGGTGATCGTCGCAATTGTGTGGGGACTGAGCATCTTTGGCGTCAATGCTACTGCAGTGCTGGCAGGAGTAGGGATCATAGGACTGATCCTGGGATTCGGTGCACAGAGCCTGATCGAAGATATCATCACCGGAGCATTTATCATTTTTGAAAACCAGTACAGCGTTGGTGACGTGATCATCTTGGATGATTTCCGCGGGACTGTACGCAACATCGGTGTGCGTACGACTGTGATCGAGGACCTTGGAGGAAATCTGAAAGTCGTAAACAACTCCGATATCCGGAATTTTCAGAACCGCTCACGTAATATCTCCACTGCTCTGGCGATCGTGTCAGTATCATATAATACAGATCTTCGCAAGCTGGAAAAAATGGTCGCGGCATCCATGCCGAAGCTTAAAGCTGAACATCCGGACCTTTATATAAATCCGCCTAAACTTCTGGGCGTTGATCAGCTTGCGGACAGCGGGATCAATCTGAAATTTGCTGTCGATGTAACTGAGGAGAACATTTTTGCCGGGCAGCGGATGCTGACTCGTGATATCAAGATACTCTTTGATGAAATCGGTGTAGAGATACCATTCCCGCAGGTCGTGGTCCACAGGGCCGATAACTGAAAAATGTAACAGCGCTAAGTATACAAGCCGGCAGTTGCCGGCTTTTTTTTAAACCTACAGAGACGATGATAACATAGCAAGGCGCAAGGCAGTCACAGTGATATCAAATATGATACATTTATGATATATTTATGATGTCGCAGTACATAGTGACAAATCCGGATTTATGAGGGACTTTGCGGTATAGCAACCAGAGACAGATATGGATCTTAATAAATTTGACGGTAAATGCGTAAGAATCATTACTACCTCGGGAGAGGTATTTGAGGGGATCGTATCTTACGACGACAGAGAATATGCTTTTCATGAATACGGCCATGATGAGGAGGCTTTGCGCCTTACCCCAGTTGTGTTTTATAAAAATGAGATAGAAAGTGTCATAAGCCTTGAAGATGTGAACGGCCCGTTTGGGCATTATTCTGAAAAGTATGGCCTTCTGGAAAGAAAGTGTCTGGAATGGGGAACCGATCTGATAGAAGAGGTCCTTGATTCAGAAGACGACAGCCAGATACTCAGAATGCTGGACTGTATGAAGGATAATTTTCAGACACTTGCGGACAGAGCTGTTCCTGGCATGGCACCGTGGCGCAGCGGAATGAGCGTGTCGAAATCAGAAGATGATGAAAGTGAACAGGGACCCATATACCTGGGAGAACTTGAAAAAATGCTGAGTACTCTCGTAAAATACAATGAGAACGAAGAAGTCGTTAACGAGGCAAAGGATCTTCTGGAGCAGTTTTCAGCATCTTTTTCCTGAATAGGTATAAGCGGTGAGATAATCCATACTCCAAGTTACAGCAAGGACAGCATTTCGGTTGTTCTGGATGATGGTAATTGCTGAAGTTGAAGAATTAACGAATGAATAACACAGAAAAATTCAGAAATCAGATTGAGACCTGCGGCATTACCGGAGTCAAAGCTCTGCAGGGCGATGCGGAAGGTGAGCAGTACAGAACAGAGCTTCTGCAGCTGCTTGAGATAATGAAAACTATTACAGCAGATGAGATCCGTGCTGCAGAATATCCTGCAAACATACAGAACACTTTGCAGATGGACCGGCATCTGATAGAAGATACTGTAACAGAAGAACTCGACCAGTTATCACTTCTCAACACTGTTGTAACATATATCGAATGCAATACTGAGGGAATGCCGGAGCATAGCTCCAGATATATGGATAGAGTAACTGACCTCAGGAAGATATTAGAGTCAGTATACGAAAGAGAAGCAATGAGATTCTGCGGAAGCGATGGATGCTAGAAGTCAACTACCCCTACTTAGGCTAAAGCCTAGAAGAAGGGGCTTGTGACTGCCCTGCAGTGGTCGGCTAACGCCTCCTGCATTTGTTACCGATCCGGATAACTCCGGAGCGGCTGGCGTCACATCAGGGGCCATTGACCGGACCCCGCCGGCAAGAGACATGCTCTTCCCGGACTGTACCAGGTACTCACTTCCCATGCTGTACAGATTCATAGCAGCTATCCTGTCATCGTTGGATCTGTAACCGCAACCCGTGCACCGGAAGAGATGCAGCCTTTTATCACGGCTCGTCTTGTCTCTTCGTCCGCATACAGGACATGTCTGCGAAGTGTATGCCGGATCGACATTGATCACCTTCTGACCTCGCATAGCTGCTTTGTAGATAAGTTTCTGCTCAAGATCGTAGTACGGCCACGATACGGACACATAACGATCAGAGGTCTTTACGCGTTCAGTTGCTTTGCGGATGCCTGTAAGATCCTCAAGTACGAAAAGTGTGCCTCCCGGGTAACTGCCTGCGAGTGCCTTGCTGATGCAGTGATCTACATCATTGATCCAACGGTTTTCTCGCTGACCGATGGCTTTTAATCTTCTTCTTGAGGATGGTGTCCCGACACGCTGGAGTTCTTTCCTGAGCGCCTTGTAGTGAGCACGCTTTGCCTTTACTTCCGCACCGGAAAAGAATGTCGTCTTCCCGGATGAGTCGTATGCAGCAGCAAGGAAGCGTATACCTCTGTCGATGCCGACCACATCTGTAAGTCTGTCATCGCTCACCTCAGGGACTTCATGAGTCACAGGGATATGCAGATAGAACTTACCGTGCCTGTGGACGAGCTTCGCCGTACCGAACTTGCCGTCAAGCGATGATGCAGGCTTTGCGAAATGCATCCTGCGCCTGCCGGAAAGAGTATTGACCGAGAAAACTTCTCCCTTGAGAGAATAATCCCTGTTCCACACGAGATCATACTGAGGCTTGGAGAACCTTATGATCTTCCATGGCTCATTCGATGACGATAACGCTTTGTACTTTGCAGTCACTGTTCTTATGACAGATTCAGCCATCTGGGATCTGAGACCAAAACGGGTACGGATCTCTCTGTAGAGCTCATCGTGGATACGCTGCTTACGCGTTTCCTGGGAGGCGAACACATGCGCAGAAACAAAGTTACATGCTGAAGTATATGCATGCACTGTTCTGACAAGAAGATCCTTAGACTCTTCGTCAGGCATTATTTGCACTTTTGATGTGAGAGTGACTTGCATGTGTGGCCTCATGTGATAGCTTGGATATACCGAACGCGTGTTCTGATTATACACTGGATCCAGAGCTTTTTCAATGGATAGAGAGCCACAAAAAACCGCCAAAAATCGCCAGGGAACCTGCAAGCGAAAAACCTTAAATTACTAATTCAGTCACATTAAAACGATTGTGATAATCGACGATTATGCGAAAGGAGGCAGAGGCAATTCCTCCTCCACTTATAGAAGAGGGGGTATCCTTGCCTATTATTGATGAATCAAGCCACCAAGTAAGACCATGTACTGCATGGCCTTTTCTGATAACAATAAGGTGGGTCAGCGCAGCAGCGTTTGACCCACTTTTCTACTAGATACGACAATACTGATTCGGTCTGGTATTTTTGTGTTAGAATATACAAGGATGATTATACAGTTGGAGGGTATTGCAATGAGAATATCAATAGATAACAAGCTATACATGGATTGCCCTGAGGGGTTCCGCAAGCTTACTGACGAAGAGTTGCAGAAGATGAACCTTATTGCCAACGGCAAGGGTCTGTGCATATCTGACTCAGAGAGACATATAGTTATCACCGTTACATGGACGCAGGTCAATGCACTGTCCGGATGGCTTATGGGTACCCGCGAAGTATCCGGCAGCATGGAGCGGCAGATACGTAAGAAAATGAAGAATTTCTCTTACGAATGGGTCGATAATCTCAAGCGTACAATCGACGGTCAGGTAGCCAGAGGATTCAACTACGAGTACCTGGTCAATGGAATCCATATGATAGGTCAATCGCTTGTAGTCAAGATGGAAGAGAACGTCTTCTATATACATTTTTACGGAAGAAAGGTCCGTAGAGAAGAGAGCCTCAGGATATTCAATGAGATCCTCGATGGCATGGTAATAACAGAGTAACTCTACAGGAGACATACACGATGGAAATCAGACAGGCTTTGCCTCAGGACGCTGAGAGACTTATTCAATATCTCAGGATTGTTGGCGGCGAGACAGATAATCTGACATTTGGAGCTGAGGGCTTTCCGGCATCAATTGATGAAGAGGCCGCTTTCATCCGGTCATATCTTGACGACGGAAGATCTGTTATGCTGCTCGCATGGGATGACGATCAGATAATTGGATGCGGCAGTATCAGCGCTATGGGACGCAGAATGTCTCACAGAGGTGAGATAGCTATATCTGTCAGGAAGTCATACTGGGGCAGGGGCGCAGGCAGTGCGCTCATGAGCAGTCTGATCGAGCAGGCCGGCAGAGCGGACATAGAGATCATCAGCCTTGAGGTAAGATGCGACAACAAGAGAGCTATTCATCTCTATGAGAAATTCGGCTTCAGGCGGATCGGGACATTCCCGGCATTCTTCAGAATTGGTAATGAGTATATTGACTTTGATATAATGGTATTGGATTTGAGAAAGATATAACCCAGGGGAAGGCGTGATAGTCAGAACTTACAGACGAAGAGCAATAATTGATGCAGTAATCATGATGCTTTGCATTGTCTTTGTTCTGATGCTCATGACGCAGACTGCAAGAGCAGATGGTGAGCCTGACGCCAGCCTCATGATAGACCCTGCCAGAAATGAAGAGAACTATACTGCAGTATTATATGACAATACCAATGGTCTTCCTACTTCTGAGGCGAATGCGATCGCCGAGCCAAAAGAGCTTCTCACTAACGTTCACAGGACAATAGATGCATTTGTCGGAGATTCTGATCGGTTCGATGATCTGACAATGCTCTGCCTAGAATATAACGGCCCGGATGAGGAGATTAATAATAATATTTCTAATGAGTAAAGGAGGAGTCTTATGAGAAAGCGTGTATTCATTATTCTTGCAGCTATTGCTGTCTTTGCTTTTGTCCTGGCGGGATGCAGCACATCGGAGTTCGGGCTATC
This sequence comes from Mogibacterium sp., assembly GCA_017512145.1. Lineage (GTDB taxonomy): Bacteria > Bacillota > Clostridia > Peptostreptococcales > Anaerovoracaceae > Crickella. The sequence goes on from JAFWHB010000002.1 coordinate 6,896, forward strand.
GAGTAATGAAGATTCAGTAACTATCACAGCTAAGAATGCTGAGGAAGATTCAGTAGCGTCGACTACTTTCACAGTCGAGGAGAATCAGGCGATTCAGACTGTAGCAGACTTCAGCAGTGAAGGTTCAGTCAGGATAGATATCTATCAGGGCGTCGTTGAGATGGATGAAGACGCTGACGAAGTTGCTGATGCAGACGAGGACAAGCTCCTGATGTCATTGATGATGAATGGTACAGAAACACTCACTCAGCCGCTTGAACCTGGCGAATATACATTAGTTGCCGAGGTTGAGGGTAAGGTTACAGGTACCGGAACAATTACTCTGGTTGCTGCAAACTGATTGCTGCAATCAAACACATTATTAACAGTAGAATGGTGTATGCATATTAGAGGAGTCTATGCAGATAACAATTAACATAAGGTACACTGGCAAGAATAACAGTGTAAAGTATTTCCTTCAGGAAATGAAGGATTCAGGAACTATTGATGCAATCAGAGCCGAAGCAGGCAATCTGAGATATGAATATTACTGGTCGCTGGAGGACCCTGACACGGTCCTCCTGATCGACTCCTGGGAGAGTCAGGCGGCGCTCGACGCTCATCATGCATCACCTATGATGGCAACGATCGCAGATCTACGCGAGAAATACGACATACACATGATCGTTGAACGCTATCTCCGCGCAGAGGATCTTCCGTCAGATAATGCTTTCATCAGGAGATAGACCACAGTCAAACCAATAATAAGAGATACATTCTTCCTGAATCTGAAAGTCTAAAGATGCAGTCAGGTTGGCTGCCGCAGGAGGTTTTTTATTTGAAGATACTTGTTATACCAGATGTTCACCTCAAGCCATGGATGTTTGACAGGGCATCGGCATTAATGAGCACGAATATAGCAGACAAGGCACTTTGTCTTATGGATATACCGGATAACTGGGGACACGAACTGGATCTGGACCTGTACATCGAAACCTTCGATAGAGCTATCAGTTTTCAGAAGCAGCATCCGGACACACTCTGGTGCTACGGCAATCATGACCTTTCATATATCTGGAACCGCGGCGAAAGTGGCTTCTCCCTTTTTGCGTGGCAGACTGTATCTGACAAGCTCAGCAGCCTGAGACGTCACATTCATGATGACAATCAGATAGCGTATATACACCGTATCGATAATGTTATGTTCATGCACGGAGGTCTTACAGAATCATTCGCAGCTTTCTTTGCGCCTGATGTTGACTTCGACGATGCGGATGCTGTCATTGGCAGGATCAATAGTCTTGGGGTGCAGGAGATGTGGGACGAAGCCTCCCCAATATGGCTCAGACCGCAGGTATATGCTGACAGAATGTATAAAGAAGACGAGCTTCTGCAGGTAGTAGGTCATACTCCGGTCGAAGAGATTACAAGGGACAGGAATATAATATCCTGTGATACATTCTCTACCTACAGAGACGGCACTCCATTCGGAAACTGCGAGTATCTGCTAATCGATACCAGTACATGGGAGTATCGCGGAGTGAAATGAAACAAAAATTAATGATAATTAACTAATTCTCAAACGGCCGCTGCAAGGGCAGCCGTTTTTGCTATATAATAATTCGAATGGGTAAATAATCGGATAATAGCGTTATAAGGGGGGAGTAATGACGATCATGGCACTTGCGAAGAGGATCGCTTCTCTGGTCTGATTATCACTATCATATTCTGTACATATGATAGAAATACGCTATATGTATTATAAATCTATTACGATGTTGCATATTTTTGTTGTATAGTATATAAATCGGGTTTCAGAATATTTTAGTGATAATACAATAATAATTAACAATACAGAAAGGCGGAGGAGAGATGGAATATAATTTCCCAATCACAAGAACCACTACACCTAAGGAGAAGCCAACAGACTGTTCTTCTCTGGGATTTGGCAAGTACTTCACAGACCATATGTTCATCATGGATTATGATGAAGGACAGGGCTGGCATGACGGAAGAATCGTGCCTTACGGACCTATCAGCTTTGACCCGGGTTCAACTACACTTCATTATGGACAGATGATGTTCGAAGGTCTCAAGGCCTACCGCAACCCTGAAGGAGGACTTAATCTGTTCAGACCTGACATGAATGCTAAGCGTCTCAATAACACCAATGAGCGTATGTGCATTCCTAAGATGGATGAGGATCTCTTCCTTGCAGCAGTCAAGGCAATCGTCAAGGTAGATGAGGACTGGACTCCGACTGATCCGGGAACATCCCTGTATATCAGACCATTCATCGTATCACCTGAGGTAAGCTTCTCAGTTCTTCCGGCTAAGAAGTACTGGTTCATCATCATCCTCTGCGCCGTTGGAGCATATTATGCAGGCAATGAGAGCAAGCTGCACGGAAGCCGTATTCTCGTTGAGGAAGAGTACATCAGAGCTGCTATCGGCGGCACAGGCTTTGCCAAGACAGCCGGCAACTATGCATGCGGAATGATCGCATCTTATAAGGCCAAAGAGCACGGATGCGAGGAAGTTCTCTGGCTTGACTCAAAGGAGCACAGATATGTTGAGGAGGTCGGAACCTCCAATGCATTCTTCAAGATTGGTAACAAGATCATCACACCGGCTCTTACAGGATCGATTCTTCCTGGCGTAACAAGAGACAGTGTTATCAAGCTCCTGAGAAAATGGGGTTATGATGTTGAAGAGCGCCGCATCGAGCTTGAAGAGGTATTCGAGGCTGCCAAGAATGGCACTCTTGAAGAGGCTTGGGCTACCGGAACTGCATGCGTTATCTCACCTATTGGTGTTCTTGTATATAAGGGCAAGGACTATGTTATCAATAATGAAGTCGTAGGCGATTTAAGCCAGAGACTCTATGATTCGCTCTACGGAATGCAGACAGGCAAACTGCCTGATGAGATGGGAGACTGGATCGTCAGAATCTGATAGCAAGATTGGGATTGTACTGCCTGAATCTTACGAGGATCTGTAAAAAAGGGGGAACTTATGGATCTGCGGACATTGCAGTATTTTGTTACTGTTGCTGAGGAATTGAATATAACCAGAGCAGCTGAAAAGCTCCATATGAGCCAGCCGCCTCTTAGCGCTCAGATCAAGAATCTTGAACTCGAGCTCGAAACAATACTCTTTATCAGAGGCAAGAGACGCCTCAAGCTGACAGAATCTGGACAGCTTCTGTACAGGCGTGCCAAGGACATACTCAGCCTGTCCGAGAGGACTAAGGCTGAAGTGCTCTCTCTTGGAGAGGGCATGCGCGGAACTATCGCGGTCGGTCTTGTAGAGGGAATGGCTCCGGATATTGCTGCTGAATGGTTTGCAGGATTCAGACAGAAGCACCCTAATGTAAGATACAGGATACTTGACGGTAGTACTGATGATCTTCTCGAGAAGCTGAGAGGAGGAATCATCAGCCTTGCAGTTATTACATCACCTTGCGACCATTCTCTTCTGCACAGCTTTCATGTAGGAGAGGAGAGAATGGCAGCTCTTATGAGCCGCTCGCATCCTCTTGCTCAGAATAATGAGAGAAAGATAAGAGTAATGGACCTTGTTGGTGAGAACCTGATCGTACCAAGCCGCAGGGCTCTGATAGATACGATATATAAGTGGTTCAGAGCAATCGGAGAGGAGCCTAAGATAGTCTGTGAGATGGACAGCTACCTCGACGCAGCTGCACTTGCAGGCCGGAATGTCGGAATCAGTATATATCCGAGAACGGCATACATACCTAATGATTCGCTTGTATTCAAGGAGATCGCAGGTGGCGACAAGAAGCTCGAGTACCTGTTCGTCTGGCGCAAGGGCCATCAGCTTCCGGTCATAGAAGAACAGTTCATAGACTTTGTCAGAGACCTGATAAGCAAAGAACAAGCTCAATAAGTATTGATTATTCATGTTTTGCTATTATAATTACTTTGCATTTTGATAAGTAAGAACAGGAGTAATAGCAGAATATGAGTTTTGATCAGTCAGTTATTAGGAGACAGAGATCCGAAAGCTTTCTTGTAGCGGCCTTGCTGGCAGCTTCCGGGGGATTGCTCGATGCCTATACATATCTGTGCAGGGGAGGTGTATTTGCCAACGCACAGACGGGTAACATAGTTCTCGTTGGAATCGGCGCTGCAGCAGGGGATTTCAGTGGAGCGATGTCAGCACTTATTCCGATAGTGGCATTTGCTATAGGAGTGCTTCTGACAGAGGTGATCCACTTCAGATTCACGGGAAGTGAGGCTAGTGCATTTCACTGGAGGCAGCTTGTACTTGTCATAGAAATAGTGATGCTGATCATTGCAGGCCTGATCCCGCAGGGGATGTTTGACCACGTCGTGACCACGATCATTTCAGCAGTCTGCGCTATGCAGGTCCAGAGCTTTCGCAAGGTACGAGGACATGGCTTTGCATCAACAATGTGCACGGGCAATCTGAGAAGCGGGACGGAAGCCCTTGAGATGTTCATTCGGACAGGAGATAAGGAGCATCTCAGTAAGAGCCTTTGCTATTACGGGATCATATTGATATTCGTGGCTGGTGCATTCGTTGGTGCATTAGTGTCAAATGATGAGAAGTCTCTGGCGATTCCTATTTCTGTGATGCTGACAGCAGCTGCATTTATTCTGATGACAAGGTGGGACAGACTTAGCAAACCACTCTAGATAAAGGAGCTCTTCGGAGCTCTTTTTTTTATATGCAATAAGTATGATGATACCAACGATATACGTATTTCAAATGAGAGAAAGATTGGGTTATCTTAGGAATATGTTAATTATCGTTTCGCATTATTACGAAAGGAGTGGACCATGAGTACAGTATCTGACTATTTCGGATCAATGGTGTTTGATGACAAAGTTATGCGCTCGATGCTCTCAGCTGATGTGTATCGTTCAATGCGCAAAACCATTAATCAGGGAGACCCTCTGAATCCGGACATAGCTAATGCTGTTGCTCAGGCAATGAAGAACTGGGCGGTATCCAAGGGTGCGACCCATTATACGCACTGGTTCCAGCCGCTGACAGGTGTAACTGCTGAGAAGCATGACAGCTTTATCCAGGGATCACCGGATGGCGGTGTCATCATGGACTTCTCAGGAAAAGAGCTTATCAAGGGCGAACCTGACGCCTCTTCATTCCCATCAGGCGGCCTCAGAGCGACCTTCGAGGCAAGAGGCTATACGGCATGGGATCCGACATCCTACGCCTTCATCAAGGGCAGGACACTTTGCATTCCTACAGCATTCTGTTCATACAGCGGTGAGGCTCTTGATGAGAAGACATCACTTCTCAGATCCATGGATGCACTTAACAAGCAGGCTCTCAGAGTTCTGAGAATTCTCGGCAATGACTCTGTAAAGAGGGTACACGCAGTAGTCGGGGCAGAGCAGGAATACTTCCTGGTACCCAGAGATCTCTATGAACAGAGACCTGACCTGAGATTCACAGGAAGGACACTCTACGGCGTAATGCCGCCAAAGGGGCAGGAGCTTGATGACCACTACTTTGGTCCTATCAAGCCTGAGATATCCAGATTCATGGAGGAACTGAATGAAGAGCTCTGGAAGCTCGGAGTGCTCGCCAAGACAGAGCACAACGAGGTCGCTCCGTCGCAGCATGAGCTCGCATGCATATATACCAAAGTAAACGTAACAATAGATCAGAACCAGCTTGTAATGGAGATGATTAAGAAAATCGCTGAGCGTCACGGTTTTGTCGCATTGCTCCACGAGAAGCCGTTCGATGGCGTCAATGGCAGCGGTAAACACAACAACTGGTCACTCTCCACTGACAAGGGCGGCAATCTTATGTCGCCTGGTGATACACCGCACGATAACGCGCAGTTTTTGCTTTTTCTCTGCGCGGTTATCAGGGCGGTGGACGAGTATCAGGACCTTCTGAGAATCTCTGTTGCATCGGCTAGCAATGACCACAGGCTCGGAGCAAATGAGGCTCCTCCTGCCGTCATCTCGATCTTCCTCGGAGATGAGCTGACAGCGGTCCTCAGGTCGATTGAAGAGGATGAGCCGTATGAGAAGAGCGAGGATGTTATGATGAAGCTCGGTACGGTAGTGCTCCCAAGGTTCAGCCGGGACAACACAGACCGTAACAGGACATCTCCATTTGCCTTCACAGGCAACAAATTTGAATTCAGGATGCCCGGCTCAATGAGCAGCCTTGCATTTCCTAATGTAATAATCAACAGCGCAGTCGCAGATTCTCTTGAGTTATTCGCAGATAAGCTCGAAGGAGTATCTGACCCTAAGGAAGCCCTGTATGAGCTCGTCAGAGAGACACTCAGGACCCATGGCCGCATAATATTCAATGGCAACGGATATGGCGATGAGTGGCTTGAAGAAGCAGCAAGAAGAGGCCTCTCGAACTACAGGACTACAGTCGACTGCGTGCCGCATCTCCTTGACGGCAAGAACGTAGAGATGCTCACAAGACAGGGTGTTTTCACAAGAACAGAGCTCGAATCAAGATGCGAGATAATGCTTGAGACCTACTGCAAGACCATCTCCATCGAGGCGAGGACCATGCGCTCAATGGCTATCAAGAGGATAGCTCCGGCAGTAGAGAGATATACGGCCGAGCTTGCAGTAAATGCTGCTGCCAAGATAGCGATAGTGCCTGGACTTGCGTGCAGGTTCGAGGAGAAGACACTGACAAGGCTCTCAGACCTCACGGACATGATATACGATGATGTACAGAGACTTGAGAGCATACTTGATTCCCTTGAAAGCACTGACTTCCTTCGTGATGCCGAGATCATAAGAGACAGCCTTCTTCCTTGCATGGAAGAGCTGAGAGCACACAGCGATGCTGCTGAGAAGAACACATCGAAGAGGTTCTGGCCGCTGCCAAACTACGGTCTCCTTCTGTTCGGTGAGAAATAGGAGGAAGCTATGTGCACAATAATGACAACAACAGGAAGCCTTACGTCCTTGGAGGACTTTGAAGAGGCATTCGCAAGAACCAGATACAGAGGTCCGGACGATACAAGGATCATTAAATGCGGCAGAGGAATCATGGGATTTCACCGCCTCGCTATCATGGGGCTTACGCCTGATGGCATGCAGCCCTTTGAAAAAGATGACTGCAAGGTCGTCTGTAATGGCGAGCTCTATGGGTTCGAGAAGATCAGGACCTGTCTCGAGGCGAAGGGATATACCTTCAGATCAGGTTCTGACTGCGAGATAATACTGCCGCTGTGGTTTGAATACGGAACAGAGATGTTCAGAATGCTTGATGCCGAATTTGTCCTAGTCATATATGACGGCAGGACAGATGAATATATAGCGGCGAGAGATCCGATAGGCATCAGACCACTTTATTACGGGTATGACGCGGATGGGTGCATCGCTTTCTCAAGTGAGCCAAAGAGCCTGCTTGGGATCTGCGATAAGATAATGCCGTTCCCGCCCGGATGCTACTGGAAGAACGGGGGATTTACAAGATACCGCGATATGACTTCTGTCAAAGAGTATATAAGCGGCGATCTTGATGAGATTACCAGTGGCATCAGAGCCAGACTGACAGAAGGGGTCAGGAAGCGTCTTGTGGCTGATGCAAAGGTCGGATTCCTGTTATCCGGAGGTCTCGACTCTTCTCTGGTGTGCTCAATAGCTGCCAGAGAGAGCAGTGAGCCGATCAGGACATTTGCCATCGGAATGGATATAGATGCCATAGATCTCAAGTACGCAAGGATAGTAGCTGACTATATCGGAAGTGATCATACCGAGGTCATAATCAGCAAGAAAGATGTAATTGAGGCTCTCGACTATGTCATATATCTCCTCGGAACCTATGACATAACGACCATCAGAGCTTCGATCGGAATGTATCTGGTGTGCAAAGCGATTCATGAGAATACGGATATCCGAGTGATACTCACAGGCGAGATATCCGACGAGCTGTTCGGATACAAATATACTGACTTTGCTCCATCGGCAGAGGCATTTCAGGAAGAAGCCTGCAAGAGGATAAGAGAAATCCATATGTACGATGTTCTAAGAGCTGACAGATGCATCTCGGGAAACAGCCTTGAGGGAAGAGTGCCGTTCGGAGATCTTGACTTTGTCGAGTATGTAATGTCGATAGATCCTGAGCTCAAGCTGAACAAGTACGGCAAGGGCAAATACCTCCTTAGAAAAGCATTCGAAGGAGATTATCTGCCGGACGAGATCCTCTGGAGAGAGAAGGCTGCCTTCTCTGATGCTGTCGGACACTCAATGGTGGATGATCTCAAGAAATATGCCGCATCTATGTACACAGATGATGAGTTCGAGGCAAAGATGGCAAAGTACGAATTCTCACAGCCTTTCACCAAGGAATCTCTTCTGTACCGCGAGATATTCGAGAAGTATTATCCCGGACAGGCGCATATGGTAGCTGACTTCTGGATGCCGAACAAGTCCTGGGAAGGCTGCGATGTCGATGATCCTTCAGCAAGAGTGCTGTCAAACTATGGCGACAGCGGTAAATAGAATCTCCTTAATTTAATGCAATGCGGACCTTGCTCCGCGTCAGGGAACCGGTATATTCAGGTTCCCTGATTGTCGTATAGAAAGAAAAGAGGTGTGACATGGGTAAGAAGTATATCTTTGTGACGGGCGGCGTTGTTTCCGGCCTTGGCAAGGGAATCACGGCTGCTTCACTCGGCAGGCTATTAAAGGCAAGAGGCCTCAAGGTAGCAGCTCAGAAGCTCGATCCGTATATCAACGTGGATCCCGGCACAATGAGTCCGTTCCAGCACGGGGAGGTCTTCGTTACAGATGACGGAGCGGAGACTGATCTTGATCTTGGACACTACGAGCGATTCATAGATGAAGACCTCAACAAGTTCTCGAATCTTACGACTGGAAAAGTCTACTGGAATGTCCTCAATAAGGAGAGACGCGGCGAATACCTCGGCAGCACCGTGCAGGTCATACCTCATATAACGAACGAGATCAAGGAATTCATCTACAGTGTAGGCAAGGAAAGCGACAGTGATGTCATCATTACTGAGATCGGAGGGACTGTCGGAGATATCGAGAGCCAGCCTTTTCTCGAAGCAGCGAGGCAGGTAGGTATCGAGCAGGGAAGAAGCAACTGCCTCTTCATCCATGTTACTCTGGTACCTTTCATCACAGGCTCGGGCGAGCACAAGTCCAAGCCGACACAGCACTCAGTCAAGGAGCTCCAGAATATGGGGATATCGCCCGACATAATAATCCTCAGGTCTGACAGGCATATAGACGACGATATATTCGACAAGATATCCATGTTCTGCAACGTCAAGAGAGACTGTGTTATAGAGAATATAACTTTGCCTGTGCTGTACGAAGCACCACTCATGCTCGAGAAGGCGCATTTCTCATGGATCGTCTGCCGCGAACTCGGCATAGACGCCGGGCCGTGCGACATGGAAGAGTGGAAGGCCATGGTCGAGAGGGTCAAAGCAGGCGGCAGGAAGGTAAAGATCGCTCTGGTCGGCAAATACATCAAGCTCCATGATGCTTATCTCTCGGTAGCAGAGGCTCTGAGGCACGGCGGCTTCGAGACAGGCTGCAGCGTGGAGATAGACTGGATAGAAGCAGAGAAGATAACAGCGGATACTGAAGATGAGATCCTGGGATACGCTGATGGCATTATAGTTCCGGGCGGCTTCGGGGACAGAGGCATAGAAGGCATGATAAGAGCCGCCGGCTATGCGAGACGCAACAATGTGCCGTACTTTGGCATATGCCTCGGCATGCAGATCGCTGTCATAGAATATGCGAGAAGCGTTCTTGGATACGAAGACGCAAATTCAGGGGAGTTCGATGAGAAGAGCGGGCACAAGGTGATAGATTTCATGCCGGATCAGTACGGAGACATCCCTAAGGGCGGCACTATGAGGCTAGGGGCTTATCCTTGCAGGATCACAGAAGGCTCAGTCCTTGAGAAGATATACGGATGCAAAGAGATCAGCGAGAGGCACAGACACAGATACGAATTCAATAATGATTACAGGGAAGAATTCACTGAAGCAGGGGCAGTTATAGCGGGTACATCACCAGACGGAAGACTCGTAGAGTCCATAGAGCTTCCGGGAAATGATTTCTTCATCGGAGTACAGTATCATCCTGAATTCAAGAGCAGACCGAACAAGGCTCATCCTGTATTCAGGGAATTCATCAGAGCAGCAGGAAGGAGAGCTAAATGTGCGGAATAGTTGGATTTACAGGCGTGCAGCAGGCAGCACCGGTGCTCCTGGACGGACTTACAAAGCTCGAATACAGGGGCTATGATTCTGCAGGACTTGCAGTCAGGAATGGCTCATCACTTGCAGAGGTAGTCAAGGCTACAGGTAAGCTCCGCAATCTTGCAGAGAAAATCGATGGCGGGGCCGCTCTTAAGGGAACCTGCGGCATAGGACACACACGATGGGCGACACATGGAGAGCCTACACAGACCAATGCTCATCCTCATGTCAGCGGCAATGCAACTGGATCTGCATCAGGTCCTGTTGAGTCTGATGTAGTGGGCGTCCATAACGGTATCATCGAGAATTATGAGGAGCTAAAGGCCAAGCTCTTATCTCATGGATACACATTCTACAGTTCAACGGATACAGAGGTTGCGATCAAGCTTGTCGATTATTATTACAAGAAATACAAGATAGGACCTATTGATGCCATCAACAGAATGATGGTTAGAGTCAGGGGTTCTTATGCTCTCGCTCTGATGTTCAGGGATTATCCGGGCGAGATATATGCTGCAAGGAAGGACAGCCCTATGATAATAGGCATTGCGGATGGAGAGACCTTCCTTGCATCTGATGTTCCGGCTGTCCTCAGGTACACAAGGGATATCTACTACATAGACAACCTGCAGTCCGTACGTCTGGTGCCTGGAGAAGCCCATTTTTTCGACCTTAACGGCGACGAAGTTCCTATGGTGAGCACTCATATCTCCTGGGACGCAGAAGCGGCTGAGAAGGGCGGATATGAGCATTTCATGATCAAGGAGATCCATGAGCAGCCAAGAGCTGTGAAGGACACACTGGCAAGCCTTATAAAGGACGGCGGTATAGATCTTTCCGGCGCAGGGCTGACAGACGAAATACTTGCAGGGATCAGCGAGATCAGAATAGCTGCCTGCGGCTCTGCATGGCATGCCGGAATGGCCGGTCAGTATGTCATCGAGAACCTGGCCGAGATTCCTGTAAGAGCCGAGCTTGCCTCTGAATTCAGATACAAGAAGATGCTGATAGATAAGGATGCTCTTGTCATACTGATATCCCAGTCTGGTGAGACTGCAGATACACTAGCGGCTCTGAGAGCGGCAAAGGCGCGCGGGATAAGGACTCTTGCCATCGTTAATGTTGTCGGTTCGACCATCGCAAGAGAAGCCGATAACGTGCTTTACACTCTGGCAGGTCCTGAGATCGCGGTTGCTACGACCAAGGCATACAGCGCACAGCTGGCGGCAGTGTACGCTCTTGCGACAAAGCTTGCCTTTGTCAGGGGAAAGATCGCAGCCAGTGACTATAAATACTACATAGAGGAGCTTCAGGCCATTCCTGACAAGATCAGCCACATCCTCGATGACAAGGAGCGCATACAGTGGTTTGCCTCTAAGTATGCGAATGCTCACGATGTCTTCTTCATCGGAAGAGGCCTCGACTATGCGGTCAGCCTCGAAGGCAGCCTCAAGATGAAAGAGATCAGCTATATACACAGTGAGGCTTATGCAGCAGGAGAGCTCAAGCACGGCACGATCAGCCTGATCGAGAACGGAATACTTGTTATCGGGGTGCTGACGCAGGGCGAACTTCTTGAGAAGACCGTCAGTAATATGGCTGAGTGCAAAGCAAGAGGTGCTTATCTTATGGGCATCACGAGCAACGGGAATTACAACGTAGAGGATTCAGTCAACTTCACGATATACGTTCCGAGGGCAGATGAGAACTTCATTGCAAGTCTGGCGGTTGTACCTCTGCAGTTATTAGGGTATTATCTTAGTGTTGCAAGGGGACTTGACGTAGACAGGCCTAGAAATCTGGCCAAATCGGTCACCGTTGAGTGAAAGGAATATTTATGAGAACAAACAGGATACTGATCATTGACTTTGGCGGACAATATAACCAGCTTATAGCGCGCCGCGTAAGGGAGTGCGGCGTATACTCTGAGATCCGCGGATTCGAGGATATTGATCTTGATGCTGTAAGGGCGTTCGACCCTTCAGGGATCATCTTCACCGGAGGACCGCAGAGTGCGTATGGAGAGGGAGCTCCATCAATAGATGATGGGATCTTCTCGCTTGGCATTCCTGTCCTCGGAATATGCTATGGCGCTCAGCTGATGGCGTACCGCCTCGGAGGCAGGATAGAATCAGCTCCTACAAGTGAATACGGTCATACGGATGTTGTTGTCACCGGCAAGGAAGGTATCCTCAGGTCGGCAGATGATGTGAACGTATGCTGGATGAGCCATACAGACTATATAAGCGAGCCGCCGGCAGGATTTACTGTTACGGCTCACACAGACGACTGCCCTGTAGCTGCGATGGAGGACAGGGAGAGAGGCTTCTATGCAGTCCAGTTCCATCCGGAGGTCAATCATACGCAGCATGGCTCTGAGTTCATCAGAGAGTTCGTGCTCGGAGTCTGCGGGTGCGAGCAGGACTGGCAGATGGGATCATTTGCAGAGACACAGATCGCAGCAGTCAGAGAGAAGGTTGGAGACGGCAAAGTACTCCTCGCTCTCTCGGGAGGTGTCGATTCTTCCGTAGTTGCCGCGTTGCTCGCAAAGGCGATCGGACCGCAGCTGACATGCGTCTTCGTCGATCACGGCCTGATGCGCAAGAATGAGGCGGATGAGGTCGAGGCGATATTCGGAAGCAAGGGAAAGTTCAATCTCAATTTCGTCAGAGTAAATGCTGCAGAGAGATTCTACGGCAAGCTTGCAGGGCACACTGAGCCTGAGAGTAAGCGTAAGATCATCGGTGAGGAATTCATCAGGGTCTTTGAGGAGGAGTCTAAGAAGATCGGAGCAGTGGACTTCCTCGCTCAGGGCACGATATATCCGGATATAATAGAGAGCGGGCTTGGCAAGTCAGCAGTAATCAAATCTCACCACAATGTAGGCGGACTTCCTGACTATGTGGATTTCAAGGAGATAATCGAGCCTCTCAGAATGCTCTTCAAGGATGAGGTAAGGCAGCTTGGACGAGAGCTCGGACTGCCTGAATACCTTGTCAGCAGACAGCCGTTCCCGGGTCCTGGGCTTGGTGTCAGGATAATCGGTGAGGTCACAGCAGAGAAGGTGAAGATAGTACAGGATGCGGATGCTATCTACAGGGAAGAGATAGCGAAGGCAGGCCTTGCAGATAAGATAAGCCAGTATTATGCAGCTCTTACCAATATGCAGACTGTAGGTGTAATGGGAGACTTCAGAACCTATGACTATGCGATTGCACTTCGTGCTGTCATAACATCAGACTTCATGACTGCAGTCGCAGCTGAGATCCCTTGGGAAGTGCTGCAGAGGGTAATGACCAGGATCGTTAATGAAGTAGATCATGTAAACAGAGTATTCTACGACCTGACAAGCAAACCGCCGGGGACAGTGGAGATGGAATAATTAATATACATTTGACTTCGTCGAACGACTATATTAGACTTTAAACAGGCATAAAATAGTCGTTCGACTATTTTTGTGCAATCATTACATAAATATCGTTGAACGACTATATTCCAATATTGAATGAGGCCGACCATGACTAAGATACAGAACACATCGGATATAGGAAGAGCGATCAGGGCGAGGCGCAGAGAACTTGGCTATACACAGGCATTTCTCGCAGAATATGCAGGAGTGAGCAACAGTTTTATCTCTGAGCTTGAGAATGGCAAGCCGACTGTGCAGCTTGACAAGGTGATGTATATCATCAGCCTGCTTGGAATGGATCTTGTCATTGCAAGAAGAGGTGAGTGACTATGAGACAGCTATACGTTTCGATCGAGAATGATGGACGAATGAGGGAAGTTGGCTGTATCAGCGGCAACTCAGAATATGATGCGACTTTTTCTTATTCAGATGACTATCTGTCTTCACCTGCAGCAAGGCCGATCTCAATCAGTCTGCCACTGAGACCTGAGCCGTATGGCCCTGAGGCGACCGGTAATTTTTTTGAAGGTCTGCTTCCTGAAGGATTCCTCAGGCGGAAGATAGCTGAGAATAATAGAACTGATTCGGGTGGGTATTTCGATCTTCTCACCATACTTGGTGCTGAATGTCTGGGAGCTGTCCAGATCGTTGGGGATAATTATCATGAGCTGACACCTGAATACAGACCTCTTGATCATGACCTTATGTGCAGACTTGCGACTGAAGGCGCTACTGTCTCAGCTGATCTGGTAGTTGAGACTCATCTGTCACTGACAGGTGCATCGGGCAAAGTAGGTGTTTACCGTTCTGCTGACGGGAAGTGGTATCTCCCTGTAGGTACTGCTCCGAGCACTCATATTCTCAAGCAGAGCCACATAAGATATGACCACATAGTTCAGAATGAGCAGCTTGCTCTTAAGACAGCATCTGTCCTCGGCATAGAGACCCCGGAAAGTGAGATCATCCAGCGTGAGGGCAGTGGGAACAATAAGAGATCCGTTATAAGAAGTAAAGACGGAACAGTGCTTCTTGCCACAAGACGTTTTGACAGGATAATTCCGGAGAACGCACCGCTTATCGACGGACTGCCGGTACCAAGGAGGCTGCATCAGGAGGATTTTGCCCAGGCAATGGGAATTCCGTCCTCGAACAAGTATGAGCATGCAGGAGATGAACATATGAAGAGGATGTTCGACATGCTCAGGCAATACTCCGCATCACCAATCGAAGACCAGATGAAGCTGTGGGACATCATAGTCTTCCACTATCTGATAGGCAATACTGACGGACATATCAAGAATTTCTCGCTTCTGTATGACAGCAGTCTTGGTTCTGTAAGGCTTGCGCCTGCGTATGACATAGTAAGTACGATTGTGTATGACTCACATTCCGAGCAGATGGCATTTAATATTGGCGGTGATACAGACTGGGATCAACTTGGAAGGGACAGCTTCGAAAGAGCAGCAGAGAGTATAGGACTCAATAATAAGATATTCATGCAGAGATTCGATGCAATGAAGGAAAGATTCATTCCGGCTCTTCTTCAGACTGCAGAGCAAATGCAGGCCGATGGATTTGACGAAGCACTGGATATCGCACATGTCATAATAGAGAAACATGGGTGGTAATCAGGCACCACCTGAGAGGAAGTTAAGGAAGAATCCTTTATAGAATTCATCAGCTCCGGGACCATCTATCAAGACTCTGGTGGATGGGAACTCAAGATGGCCAATAAGGCGGGGCGGCAGAGCCTCGAGCACGACAATACATTCAGGCAGCGTATAAGTGCTGCCTGTTTTTATTGCGCCGCAGGTGAGAATATAATTCTCGACCTGCTCATATGGATAGCTCCACTTCTCGTCGTAAGTCATGATATTTCAATGCTAAAGCAGGTCGTTTTGTCGATAATGATTATACAGTAAACACAGCTATGCTGAAAGCAATTTGAAAATGTCAGACAAGTGTATGGCTCGCCTTATTTTCTTATACCTTTTTGGAATGTATCAAATCTTCTTTTGTTGTATATCTGATTCCAAATTATTGATATAATCTATTAAATTGGTAAAATAAGTGTATAGTTTTTTCTTTCTGAGTGGAGAACCGGCATGAAGAGACATATCGTGATAGCAGGCAAGAGACATGTCGGAAAGACAACACTTGTCAATCGTATACTTGACGATAACAATGTTCCTGTCTATGGATTCAGAACCGCACCCGGCAAGAGTCTGAGGCAGGGATACAGATCATTTTTCATGCATCCTGCGGGCGCTCCTGAGAGATTCGAGTCTGAGGAGAACCACATCGGGGACGGCAATGGCATCAAACCTGTCGGATATCCTGAGGTGTTCGACTCTTATGGTCTTAAGTGCCTTGAAGCTAAGCCTGACGGAGTGATAGTCATGGATGAGCTCGGGTTCATGGAGAAGGATGCGGAGCTATTCTGCAACAGGATACTTGAGCTCTTCGACGGAGATATTCCGATTCTTGCTACAGCTAAGGAAGGACATGACATAGAACTTCTGAACAGGATATTCGAACATCCTAATGCAGAAGTATTCCATATAAATACAGATAACCGTGATGAACTCTATGACACTATCAGCGCTTTGATCCGAGAGAGGGGTGGACTCGTATGAAGTTATGCTCTGGTACTGACAGACACTCACACACAGCAGTGAAGAAGACCACGATGCTCATGGCCTTATTTGCCGCTGTTTTTTTAGTTGCTTTATTTTCCATCGCGGATGTTCAGCAGGTATACGCAGCAGGAGACACGGTTCTGACAGTCAAACTTAATGGGGAGATAATGCATGAGTTCACTGCCGATGACCTCGATGCAATAGCTGTAGGCGAAGGAGACAGGTTATACACTTATTCGTCATGGAACACTTATCCGACCTATAAGACTAAGTCAGTCAATGGCCCATCAGTCCTTGGCATTCTTAAAGCTGCGGGAGTTTACGACAGCCTTTCATCTGATTCAACCTTGTTATTTACAGATGGTGCATATAAGGCATCTTTTACAAAGTATCAATTACTCGAAGAACCACGCTATTATTATCCGAACGGCAAATCAGCCAAACCAACAGAAGGTCCTGCTCCTGAAGAATCATATGAAGGAGCGGTTAAAGTAGATGCTATTGTTTTCAATTCAGGCGCTAATGACGGCCTTGTTCTGCTTGTTGGACAGGCTGCTCCTAATGATGAGAACAACCCTGCATTTGTTCAGTATCTTAATACAATAGATATTTCTACAGCAGGAATTCAGAAGTGTGATCTGCCGGTACCTTCTATTGCGAGTGATTCATTTTGCAGCAAAGGGCAGACCATCGACTTTGGCAATGCAAATAAGAACCTTGAATATGTCTACTATACACTTGATGGTAGCGAGCCGGACTATGGAAGCCAGCTGTATAACAGCGGCATGAATCAGGGCATAGTAACAGCACCTAAGCTTCCTGATTACGGAGATTACACCATCAAGGTCAAAGTCAAAGGCTATGGCAAAGCAGACAGCGATGTCGGTACATATACATATCATGTAAGACCAGAGACGCCTGCCGGCATTTCAGTTTCTGCTGAATACAATCAGATAAGTCTGTCTTGGAGTGAAGTTCCCGGTGCAGAGAGATATAACGTGTACAGGTCAGTGGCCGGAGGCGATTATGCTCTTTGCGCCAGTGTCGGAACAGGGACGCTGACCCTAAGTTTCACTCCTGTTACTGCCGGCACATTGTACTCATTTAAGGTCACAGCTGTAGGCACTGCGCAGGATGGATCAGTATTTGAGAGCAATTTCTCGCAGGCTGCAAGTATTGTGGCTCCATCGCAAGTGACCCCGGTTATATTCAATCCTGAGCCGGGACCTACGGAAATTCAGGACCTCAAGGCTGTCAAGATTTCCAAGCCTAAGGCAGCTAAGAAGAAGGTCACTGTCAAGTGGAAGAAGGTATCCAAGAAGGATCAGAAGAAGATCGGTGGCATAGAGATCCAGGTAGCGACAGACTCAGACTTTGTAAATATCGTCAAGTCTACAACCGCTCAGAAGTCGAGGACTAGCAAGACCATCAAGGGTCTCAGGAGCAAGACCACATACTGGGTGCGCATCCGCGCATACAAGAATGCCGCAGACGGCAAACATGTATCCGCATGGAAGACCAAGAAAGTTAAGGTCAAATAAGGTAATGGAAGTTATTGCTGGTATTGAAGGAGGGTTATATGTTAACTGGTGGACGAAGAAGGAACATTTTGACTAAGGCAGCGGCATTATTGCTGTCCTTTGCGATGGTCCTGACAATGATGCCGATGCTGGCAATGCCGGTATTTGCGGCAGAAGGTGACACCTATGCAACCAGTAAGCCCGCTCTGGTAGTGACCGGAAAAGGACTTATAGGTGATGACGGTGTCTATAGTACTTCGAACGTATCACTTGAAAAGTCGTATACGCTCGATGAACTGAAGAACTTTGGAGACGGAGTTGTAGCAGGTCAGAAGTATTCTGCTATGAAATCCAAGACGCCATTCTCAAAGAATTATTATCTTGTTGACGGCGTCAAAGTATCAGCGCTTCTTGGTAAGCAGGAGGCAGATATCTCAAATGATGTCTTCGTTGAGGCGACAGACGGCTATGCAGTGCAGTTCCTCCAGAGTGGTACATACACTAATGGCAAGACAAGAACTGTAGGGCTCAATCAGCCACGTTACTTCTATGACTTTGCCTCAGAAGCTAAGGGCGAACAGGTACCTGCAGTTATCGGATGGGCAGATGCACATACAGATAACAATGATGGCTCCGTTCCTGCCGGTTTGCCGGAAGGCAATACCTCAGAACTCGGATTCCTGAGACTGTATGTGGGCCAGCTTGGAGAAGAAGCATCAGGCGCCGGTGCAGGTGACATGAACCAGCCTCTTTTCAATGGAGGCTCTGATGCTACGGTATATAAGGTCCAGGAGGGTGATGCCATCACTGAGGCAGTACTGACCGTGGGCAGCAAGTCATATACACGTGCAGAGGTCCTGCTGATGGATTTCGCTGAGGCGGATTTCACATACGCAACCTCGAGCGGCTCGGCAACAGACCATGTACGCGGTGTCCCGATGTCTGTTCTTCTTGATGGATATAATGATACAGACGTAGTCACATTCGAAGCAGCAGACGGATATGGTGTTGCAGCTACTGGCTATACGGTCAAGCAGCTTAAGGACAATGGCTATATGCTGGCATACGAGAAGGGCACCAGTGCATCTGATCTTGCCGGTATATATGAGACTGCCAAGAAGGATGCCAGCAAGTACGGATTCTTCCGCCTGTATGGCTCGGATGAGAATGGCAAGCCGGCCAAACTCGTCAATAAGATCAGTGTATCCACTGAATCCGGAGAGGACTATTCGAACAGCCCTTACAAGCACATCACTAACGGTGGACAGGGTGGAGACAGTCCATATAATATCGATTCCATAACAGGAGCTACTCTGACCGTAGAAGGACCTGGAGTGAAGACCAGTGTTCCGGTCTCAGTACGTGATCTTGAAGGAAGAGATGCCGGTATCAAGAGAGCTGTATATACCGACAAACGCGACGGCAGCAACATAACAAGAAAATACGAAGGAATAGATCTGTACTACATCCTTCATAATATGTCGAGCGGCGATAATGGGATTCAGCTCACGGATAATGCAAGGAAGGTACAGATCAAGAACAGGAACCGTAATACAATCGCAGAGTTCACTTTGGATCAGGTCGAAGAGGCGCACAACAGTGAGACTCCAATCATCGTTGCTTACGGAACTGCCTATACAGATGAACACAAGATAAGTCCATTTGTCTTTGACAAAGGTACCGGTGCGGATTCGGATCTTGGCAACGAAGACGGCTGTATCAAGCTTGTATACAACAAGGATTCAATAACAGGAGATACCAATACCGGATATACCAAGTTCGGCAACATGGCGTATATCTATGTTGCTGAGGCTGAGACTCCTGGATACAAGCATGATAAGGATCCGTATCAGTCACCGGATATATCGAACTATATTCTGACTGTTACAGGAGACAAGATCGGAAGAGAAGTCAACTACACTGTCAAGCAGCTTGAAGATATGGTGGCTTATGACAGTGAGGGCAAGCCGGATAACAACGGTATGGGATACCGTGATGAATACAGTCTGGCCAACTCCACATACTGGTATGTCAATGAATATGAGGGCGTCCAGCTGTGGAAGCTCCTCCTCAGATCCGGACTCGATGCAGGCCTTGCAACTGATGATGAGACATTGGTCAGCTCAACAGCTACAGACGGCTATGCTGCTACCGATAAGTTCACCATCAAGCAGGTAGCAGATCCACAGAGCTTCGGATTCTATGAGAAGAATCCTGCTGACCCTAATGAGCAGGGCTGGTCGGATGAGAATAATGAAGTGATGCGTGATGCTGATCATCCTAATGGAGATCTGATCGCAAGAGGTTATCCTGTACTCGTAGCTTATGGTGTCAATGGCTATCCATATGTAGAGAAGAGTTCGCAGGATGGTTATCTCTCAGGACTTCAGAATGATGGAGGTCCGCTGCGCGTTATCTCAGGAAAGAAGCAGTACAACCATCCTAACGGATCCAACCAGGCTAAGCTGCTTGATAAGATCATTGTAGGCACCAACGATTATCACTACAGTACACATAAGTATCACAGTGATTCAGTCTATACAGGCATGGCAGATAATGAGCTCAGCATCAGGATCCTGAACGGAGCTGATGCAGATGCGCCTGTACTCAAGGATCTGACTTACAAGGTCGGAGATATTGAGGAACTGATTTACAGTGGAAATCTTACAACAGATCAGCTCAAGCAGGCTAAGGTCAAGACCTTCTATCAGCTCACGAAGGGCAGCAGTGCTTATAGTGACCTGTATGAAGGAATCGATCTGAACT
The DNA here is from genome assembly GCA_017512145.1 of Mogibacterium sp. Taxonomy (GTDB): domain Bacteria; phylum Bacillota; class Clostridia; order Peptostreptococcales; family Anaerovoracaceae; genus Crickella. Next base: position 27,458 of record JAFWHB010000002.1, read on the forward strand.
ACTTCCTCAAGAATATCGTAGAGCTTCCTGGATATAAGGGAACTATCACATTCAGTAACGGAACAGCTGAACTGTCACTGAATCTTGAAGATGTTCTTGCAGTAACAGATGGCAGCAATACCGAGACTGGTATGACAGGTCTTGCACCGCTTCTTGCATACGGCAAGAACGGCGCACCTATGGTTGTAGACAAGAATGCAGAAGGATATCAGAAGTCGATCACTCTTGGCGAGGGTACTGAATATGAGAACTCTATAACAGTCAAGAATGATGGAGGTCCTCTGGCTGTTCTCTTCCCGCATACGGATAACAGCGTATCTGATCAGAGCCTGACAAATGTGACATCGATCACAATCAATCTGTCAGCTGATAAATACGCTCATACCAAGGCTCCGTATAATGCATTCGCAGATTATGCGGTCACTATCGGCGGAGAAGGTACAAGGCTTGGAGCAGAAGGCAAAGCATTTACTTTGTCAGAGCTCGAAGGCAAGCAGACCATCGCTTATACAGGAGACTACAGCATCCTCAACAGCAGTAACGTTCTCTCACAGACCAGGTACCGCGGAATCAATCTGTACTCGCTCCTTACATCAAGTGCGGTAGGACTTAAGAGCAATGCAGATAAGGTCGTTATCGGCACTTCGGATGGGGAGAGTAAGGAATTCACTCTTTCACAGATAAGGAATACCTATGTAAATACCGCGACAGGAGAGACCGGCCTGCCAGTAATACTTGCTTATGGTGTAGGTATAGCAGGTGCAGAGGACAAGGAAGACGGACTCCCTCTGGTAGCAGACAAGACTACCGAGAGCGGTTATGATGCCGGATACAAGAATAACGGCGGACCTGTAAGACTTGTAATCGGCCAGACAGAAGAGGGAGACATCAATAGCGGTAATAATCTTAAGTTTGTCAATTCGATCGAAGTAACAGCTTCTGAGATGACAAGCTGGAACCACAATACTTCTGAGGTTTACAAGCAGTACAGAGATGAGACTGTTCAGCTGGTTGTCAACGATAAGGACGGCAAGAATCTCTTCGATAAGACTTATACAGTAGGTGAGATCGAAGATAATACTTCACTTGTTGAGAGAATCGTTGCTACTGTCGTTCAGGAATATACCTGGGAGGGCATCAACTTCTGGAGATGGGTCAAGCAGGAAGCAGGATCTGTTGAAGGACTTGACGATCCTGTAACAGTCACTGTATTTGCTGCAGACGGCTTCAGTCAGGAGCTGAGAGCTAAGTTCGGTATTGAAGGACTCGAGACCGGCATCAAGGATGGTACTAATTATGTACCAATCATCCTGGCTTATGGTGTCGGAGGATACCCTCTGGTTATCGGAGATAAAAAACATCCGGACGGAGAAGGTTATGATGCTGTTATAGGCAACAACGGAGGTCCGCTTAGACTTATAACCCATAATTCACAGGGAACATCTCTGACATATGTAACGAAGATAGTTATCACAGTAGGCGACGGCAGCAGCCAGCCTGAAGAAAGAGCAGCCTTTACCATCAAGGGCGCAGGCTCTGAAGATATCAAGCTGTCAGTAGAAGACATCATGAACACCAAGAACAGTGGAGGAGATGTCGTCGGACAGGCAGAAGCTTCATACACAAGCAAGAAGAACGGAACTGAAGAGGTCAAGGGTATATACCTTAAGAACCTGCTTGCTGCGCATGGCGTTACTAACGAGAATGCCACTATTACACTGAATGCTACTGATGGATATGAGAACAGTGAAGCAAGTTATAAGGATATAACACTCAAGTCAGCCATCGAGCAGAAGTATTTCGTAGCATATCAGGTCAAGGATGCCGAGAGCGGAGCATGGATCGATATTGCTGACAGCGATAACAAGGACGATCCTGAGGCAGGCAACATCACTCCTGTACGTATCTACAGAGAGTACAACGAAGCCCAGGGCAACGATCCTGCAGTTGACTGGCGCAACAGATGCACAAGCATTTCAGGCATCACTTTGTCCATACCTGAAGTAACTGTATTCAAGGAATATCCAACCAGCGGCGGCGTCAGATCCACATGGATGGATAAGGACAATACCATCTGGGTCGGAACATATGGCGGAGGTCTCTACAGCAAGAAGGGCGGAGAGACTGAGTTCTCAGTTATGAACACCAAGAGCGACCCGGCTCTCAAGACAGACTTCACTTCTGCAGTAGCTGCAGACGCTGAAGGCGGCATCTGGGTCAGCCAGAATGCAAGCTATACACAGCCTGGTAACAATCAGGGCGTGATGTATATCAAGGATGGCAATGTCACTCAGTACACTGTAGAGGGCAATCCGGGCACTATTCCGGACAATTACGTTCAGGCTATCGAGGTCGGAAGTGACGGCAAAGTATGGTTCGGATCATTCGGAGGACTGACAATTTACGATCCTTCAAATGACAGTTGGGTAACATATACCAAGGCAGATAAGAACTTCCCTGCAACTTCAGTATGCACTATCACTCTTGATGGAGCTGACGGAGCCTGGATCGGATTCTATCCGGATGGATCAGGCACTGAAGCAGAACCATACGCAGGAGGATTCTGCCACATCACAGCAGACGGAACTGTCGGAACAACTGTTACAGCAGGAGGACCTGATGCACCAAGCTTTGCACAGTCATGGGTACGCAGCATAGCTATCGATCAGAAGGGCACTGTATGGGCTGTAGCAGCCGGAACCAACATTGAAGACAATGTCGGCGGCGTTGTCTGGAAGATCAAGTCAGGAAGTACCGAACCTACAAGATACACAGGTAAAGAATTATTCCCTGCATATCTGAATGGCAGCAATACAACTGAAGTACGTGTTGTTTCGGTAGACGCTGAAGGATCTCTCTGGTTCGGAACATCAGCTGACGGCGTTCTGAAGGTCGGCAACCCTAAGCTTAACGGCGATGGAACTATGACTGTCGATGCACAGTACGCTAAGGAGACTGGATCCTGGAGTGCTGACAACATGAACAATGTTTACAGCATAGACTTCTGGAATGGCGGTACTGCATATGTTGGTACAGCAGGAGGCGTTCTTGTTCTCGGCGATGAGCCATCTGCACCGGAACCACCGGCACCTGTCGCTGATCTGACGATCACAGGTGACGCACTTGCAAAGGAAGCAGCATTCACCATCAAAGAACTTAAGAATGCAGAGGGCATTGTAAAGTTAGATGCATCATTTAACTGGCAGAATTCTTCCGGTACTACAGGAACAGCTGTTGTACAGGGTGCAACACTCGAGAACATCTTCAAGGATGTCATCGGACTTGCAGAAGGAGCTGAAATAGAGTCAGTTGACATGATCTCCTCTGACGGATATACAACATCCTACACTGCAGAAGAAGCTCTCGGAACAGACCTTTCAGGCAACAAGGCTATGTTCATCTGGAAGGAAGATGGCGAGAATGTACAGAAGGTGGTCGTAGGACAGTTCGCAGAAGGTGAAGCCAACAGATCCAAATGGGCTAAGGACGTTACTAAAATCGTCGTCAATAAGAAGGCTGATACACCTGAAGAGGGAGACGCAGGTGATGCAACAGCGGATACTGCCGCTTTGACTATTACCGGAGATGCACTCAGAAGAAACGGATACTTCTCAATCAAGGGCATCAAGAATACAGAAGGCATCAACAGAGTAGACGCGACCTTCAACTGGAAGAACTCAAGCGGTACAGAAGGAACATCTGCAGTACAGGGTGCTACACTGGAGAATATCATTGAATACATCGGACTGGCAGAAGGCGCAGAAGTAGGATCGCTGGAGATTGAGTCAAGTGATGGCAGGACTACAACCTATACTGCTGATGAGGCTCTCGGAACAGACCTCGGCGGACAGAAGGCTATGTTTATCTGGACAGAAGATGGCGGTAAGGTAACCAAAGTAATCCGCGGACAGTTCAGTGAAGGCGAAGCTAACAAGGGCAAGTGGGCTAAGGATGTTGTAAAGATCACAGTCAAAGCTCTGACTCCGGAGGAGAAAGCTGCAAAGAAGCAGGCTGAGGCAGAAGCTGCACAGAAAGCTGCTGAGGAAGCTGAAAAAGCTGCAGAAGAAGCACAGAAGGCTGCTGAAGAGGCCGCTGCTAATGCAGATGCAGCAGCAATAAATGCTGCTGAGGAAGCAGAGGCTGCCGCAGAAGAAGCAGCAGAGAAGGCTGGAACAGCTGAGACTGCAGCTCAGGAAGCTTATGATGCTGCAGTAGCAACAGAAAATCAGGATCTGATAGACGAAGCAGAAGCTGCACTCGAAGCTGCAAAGATCGAATCCAGTATTGCTGCAGCTAACGTATCTGTTGCTAAATCATCCACAGCTGCAGTTAAGGCAGCTAAAGCCAAAGCAGATGCAGCCGCGGCTGCAGCAACACCTGGAGCCGCTGCAGTAGTAGCTGCTAAAGCCTTTGCATCAGCAGCTAATGAAGCTGCATCAAAAGCTCAGAGTGCTGTGATGGCAGCTGAGGCAGCCGTAGCAGCGGCAGGTGACAGCGAAGCAAAGGAAAAGGCTGAAGCAATTCTTGCTAAGGCCAATGACGCAAAGGCGGCAGCCGATGCAACAGTGCAGGAAGCATCTGAAGCAGTCGCTCAGGCAGTCGCTCAGGCATCAGCATTAAACCCTGCAGCTCCAACCGTAAATGCGGGCGATGTATTCGAGTACAATGGTTCTACATACGTAGTGCTTTCACCTGAAGAGCATACTGCAGCACTCACTAAGGGCAAGAACAAGAAGTCCCTTACTGTACCTGCAGCAGCTAGTTATCAGGGTGTAGCATATAGTGTCACACAGATCAATGCCAATGCTTTCAAGGGCAAGAAAATCAGAACCGTTACAATCGGAAAGAATGTAGCAGTAATCAGCAAGAACGCCTTCAAGAAGAGCAAGGCAACGAAGATCATTGTCAAGACTACGCTGCTTACTAAGGCGAATGTCAAAGGATCCCTTAAGGGTTCCAAGGTCAGGACTGTACAGGTCAAAGTAGGCAAGAAGAGTCTGAACAAGAAATACGTAAAGAAATACAAGAAATTCTTTACAAAGAAAAACGCCGGCAGGAAGGCAAGAGTCAAATAGCTTTAACCTTTCAAGCTATAACAAGAATTATCTGAGGGAATCGGCATAGCTGATTCCCTCGGTATTCATTATACAGTACATAGTCTGTGGTAGAATTACAGCAGGACATTCATAGCACGGAGAATTTATGACAGACACCGCTAGTAAGAGAGCAGATAACCTGAGCAGGAGAGGACTGATCATACCAGTTCTCGCTGTTGTTATGCTTGCTGCAATTCTTATCTGTCTGTGCGTGGGTAAGTACTCGATTTCTCCTGCAGACTGCATGAGGATATTGTTCGGTAAGATCGTCTCTGCAGAGCCATCATGGGATGCGATGGATGAGAAGATGCTCATAGGTGTCAGGCTCCCGAGAACGATGGCCGCAGTTATCGTAGGAGCTGCGCTGGCGCTTTCAGGTGCGGTTTACCAGGGTATATTCAAGAATCCGCTGGTTTCGCCTGACTTTCTGGGTGTTTCATCCGGAGCGTGCGTTGGAGCAGCTATTGCAATACTCATGTCGATGTCTTCAGGTTTTGTGCAGATTTGCGCTTTTCTCGGAGGCATCATAGCGGTCTTCCTGACTGTGTTCATACCGAGGCTGATGCGGAGCGATTCCAACATAATGCTGGTACTGGCAGGAATCATTGTCGGCGGAGCAATGTCTTCGATCCTCGGATTCATCAAATATATTGCCGATCCTGAGACGGAGCTCGCAGCCATCACATACTGGCAGCTCGGAAGCTTTGCTTATGTAGATAACAAGGCGGTCCTTGGCATACTGCCGCTGACGATCATCGCAGCAGCTGTATTACTTGTGATGTCATGGTGGATCAATATACTCTCGCTCGGAGAGCAGGAGGCCAGGACACTCGGTGCCAACGTGCCGCTTCTGAGAGGGATATGCATAGTGTGTTCTACAGTTCTGACTGCAGGTGCTGTCTGCATTTCCGGAACCATCGGTTGGGTAGGACTTGTAGTACCACACTTTGGCAGGATGATGGCAGGATCTGATAACAGAGTGCTCCTGCCCGCAAGCTGCCTCATCGGAGGCATTTTCATGCTGCTTGTGGACACTGTGACAAGGATAATAGGACCGGCAGAGATGCCTGTAAGCATTCTGACAGGACTTATAGGCGCGCCGTTCTTCGCGTGGCTGCTGTACCGCCAGAGGAGGACAATAAGATGATGCAGCCGGTTTATGAAGTTAATAATATTACATTCAGATATCCCGGCTATAAGGCCAAAGTCCTTGACGGGGCGTCTCTTACGCTCGGAAAAGGCGAGATCCTCTGCATCCTCGGGCCAAATGGCGCAGGCAAAACGACTCTTCTTAACTGCATGGCGGGACTTCTGAGGCCTGAGTCCGGAGAGATACTGCTGTGCGGCAGGGATATCAGGTCGATGAAGGAAAAGGAGATCGCAACACTTGCAGGTTATGTGCCGCAGCTTCACACACCGGCATTTGACTACAGCGTTCTTGACTTTGTCCTCATGGGCATGGCACCTAAGACCGGAATGCTAAGCCGTCCGGGAGCCGATGATGAGCGTAAATGCATTGAGCTCCTTGAGCAGATGGGACTGGCCGGACTGGCGGATAAATCCTATCTTGACATCAGCGGTGGCGAGAGACAGCAGCTCCTTATAGCAAGGGCGCTTGTACATGAGCCTGAAGTTGTGCTTTTCGACGAGCCGACAGCCCATCTTGATTACGGCAACCAGCACAGGATACTCAGGATGATCAAGAAGATGGCTGCATCAGGCTATTCAGTCATAATTACAACTCACAATCCTGATCATGCGCTGCTCCTCGGAGACAAGGCGGCCGTCGTAAGTAAGGGCGGCACGATCGTCCAGGGTGACAGCAGTGAAATAGTAACAGAAGACCTACTCAGCAAGGTCTACGACATAGATATACGCATCAGATACATAGAAGAACTCGGGAGAACAGCATGCCTCGTACCTGGTCTGTGACAGCAAGAAGAGTATTAACTCTCATAGTTATTTTAGCTATGCTCTGCACAGCCGGTCTTGCAATGTCAGGATGTTCTGAGGATAAGTCAGGAGACAGGGAAGACATCGGAACTGTGACATCTGAGACGGATACCGAGCTGACGATCATCGATCAGGCCGGAAGAGAAGTCACGGTGAAGAAAGATACACAGTCGATCGCTCTTTGCTACAGAGTCGTTATAAGATTCCTGCTTAACCTGGATCAGGGCGACAAGATAACAGGAATAGGCAAGACCGAAGAATTCCTTGAGGAGCTTCAGCCATCTCTTGCTGACTGTGTTGATGTAGGCAAAGGCGTTGCGGATATCGAGGCTCTCGCCGAGCTTGAGCCGGATCTCTTCATTCACAAAGCATCAGATACTGAGACCCTTGAGGCTGTCTCGAAGATCGGTATCCCATCTATAGGTATCGAAGTCGAGACTCCGGAAGATATGCTGACAGCCCTTGATATCCTTGGCAAGGTCCTTGGAGTAAGTGATAGGGCAGAAGAACTTGCTGATTATTACAAGGCTGCCGTCGATAAGTCAGTTGCAGCTGCATCCGGCATAGATGATGCAGACCGTAAGACAGCTATTGTTATGGGATCTTCAATTGGCAAAGTAGCAGACGGATCCATGCTTCAGGGCGAGATGCTTGAGAAGGCAGGCGCAATCAACTGCGCAGCAGATCTCGAGGCTTCAGAACTCTGGCCTACTGCAGGAACAGAGCAGATCTTCGCCTGGAATCCTGATTATATCTTCATAACCAGCAGCGCTTCATACACTGCAAAAGATATATATAAAGAATCTGCATGGTCTGAACTTAAGGCTGTTAAGGCGGGGCATGTATATATGATGCCTGCGCGCTTTGACTCATGGGAGTTCCCGGGGATCGTAAGTTCTCTTGGAATCGAATACATGCAGAGCGTGATTTATCCGGAGCTTGTATCTGAATCACAGCTCGAGAGTGATGTCAGCGCATTCTATGAGTTAGCATACCGCAGAACATTCACACGAGAAGAACTAGGGTATTAACATTTATGAAACAAACCCCTGACTATGGCACAAGAATACTAGCTGTGATGGCTGCAGCGTTCCTGCTGCTTGCGCAGTTCATATGGCTCATGCCTTCAGAGTCCTTTGCTGAGACCGCAGGTGATGAGCTCGTGGTTCGCGTGCAGTATTATGGTGAGATAGGGGACAAGATAAGAGAGAAAGCCAGGTTCAGCAGAAGTGAGCTCGAATCAATGGGATCCCAGACCTGGTACTACACCAATATAACAAGAGTCGGGACGGTAATGTCCATGGCGGCTTACGGACCGGAGGTCCTGACGATAATCGATGCAGCAGGGATCGACATTGGCTCCATAGGCAATATCACATTCAGGACCACGGACGGATATACAAGGAACTTTACCGTAGACAAGCACCTGAGAGCTGACAAGTACTATTATCCTAATCTGCCGTCCTGCTACGAGAGGAATGAAGAAGGGAACGCTTTGACACCGACAGCAGGAGCGCTTGAAGGAAGGTCCAGGGTCCCGGCTATACTGGCGCTTGAGTTCGGAGCGTCCAAAGCTCCCGGAGTACATGCCGAAGACCTTGAGATGTCCAGAGACCAGACCTACAGGTTCTGCATGGGGCAGGGAGATCTTACAGAAGGCAAGATGACTGATCCTTCAGACGGCGGAGGAGACATCTCATCTATGGAGTCATGCCACAGCATCTATGGCATAGATGTTACTCTCACAGGGTCACCGATCAAGGGAATCAATCTGGATATCGACGATGCCAACATCAAGGTCGGCAGCATGAAGAGGATATCCGCCACATTCAGTGTAGATGAAGCATTCGAAGGAGCTTTTTCCGCAGAGGACCTTACATGGACAAGCAGTGATGAATCCATCGCTACAGTGAATCAGGACGGAGAGGTCACGATACATAAGGCTGGTTCAGTCGTGATCACTGCAATCGCTCCTGATGGTACCAGGGCGGAGATCGTTATCAACGGAACAGGTGAGGAAGAGCAGCAGGCAGATACACCGAGCGAATCTGATACCAGCAAAGATACTTCTGCAGCCGACGAGAAGGATTCTTCAGACACCAAGAAGAAGAACGATACCAAGAAGACAGACACGAAGAAACAAGATACAAAGAAAACCAATGCCAATAAGACAACTCAGAATACTACTGCCGGGGCTGCCTCTGCGGGCGAGGTGACAGTCAAGGCAAGAGAGATAGTGCTCGGCGATATAGTGGTCGAGAAGGCTAGTCCGCAGGATGAGATGAGAGCCAGGATGGCAGAAGATGCCGAGGCTCTCAGTGAGGCAAGGACATATTCAAAAGGTGCCGCTGCAGGTACGGCAGCAGGGGCAGGCTTTCTCTGCAGCGCAGGAGCGGCAGGCAGAGTGGTCAGATACCGCAGAAATTTCTTCCGTAAGTAGATTGGATCATTGAAGAGGAGATAATCATGTCAGGTGCAGTCAAAGACATACTAAGAGTGGTAAGCAGTTCGCTGCAGATACCAACCATCATAATACTGCTGATACTGATAGGTGCAGCTGTATTCATGCTTGGCTCGATCATTGCAGAGTTCTTTACAGATCACAGAAAACTCAAAGCCAGCATTCCGGTCCTCATTGACGAGCTTCAGGGTGCAAGCTCCAAGGAGATGGTCAGAATCATTGACAGAGCTGACATCCTCATAAGACAGAAGGAGGCTCTTAAGTATCTTGTGAGAAGAGTAGCTTATCCTGATGATACAAGAGAAGCCCTCGCAAGACAGCTTATCGCAGAGGAAGAAGCCCGCTACAGGAAGATCACCAAAGTAACGGATATCATCGCCCGTGTGGCTCCGATGTTCGGTCTTATGGGAACACTGATCCCGCTCGGGCCTGGTCTCATCGCACTGGGGCAGGGAGATACCAAGACTTTGTCAGACTCACTTCTTATTGCATTTGACACGACAGTTGCAGGACTTATATCCGGTGCGGTTTCATATGTTGTTTCCGGAATAAGGAAGAGCTGGTATGAAGAATATATGACCGCTCTTGAGACACTCATGGAAACAATCCTCGAAGAGCAGTCACAGGCAAGAATGAGAGCATATGCAAGACTCAAGGAAAGCGAAGGTGCAGGCAAATGAGACTCAGGTCTAAGAGGCATCTGAGAAGAGCCTATACTGACGAAGATTTCAGCCCTATGGAGGGCGTGGGTAACATGGCTGATGCCATGCTGGTCTTTGCATGCGGAATTCTTCTTGCCCTTATAATCAGCTGGAACATAGAGATCAGCGAAAGAGGCGAGATCAGCCAGCAGGGGACAAGATATGAGGTTGAGAACATAGGTCAGCAGACAGAAGAAACCTTAGATCCTGAAGCCGATCTTGAGGAGATGGGCAAAGTATACAGAGATCCGGACACAGGTAAGTATTACGTTATCGAGAACATAGAAGCAGAGCCTGCTCAGGAAACCCCATGAAATACAGGAACCTAGTATCAGTAATCACAATATGCATAATGGCCCTGATCCTCAGCGCATGCGGGGGCACTGACGATATCGACATCAGCAGCTATCAGGATCAGCAGATAGTGTTCACAGGCATCGCAGATGAACCTGTCATTTTGACACCCGCTGATCTCAAGGCGATGAAATGCCGCACCCTCAAGACTGAGAGCACATCTGACAAGATAGGTAAGGTGAGGGCGACAGGACCTGAGCTCGATACAGTTCTTGAGCAGTACGGATGCTCCAAGGCAGACTTCTCGAAAATCATAATTGCCGGATCAGATGAGTATGATGTCAAGCTCCTGAATGACTACATAACAACTCATGACATCTATCTGGCGATAGGGATCGATGGCGAGCCGCTGGACGCAGAGAGCATTCCATGCAGGATAATAATCCCTGAGTCTGATTCTGCCTACTGGGTCAGAATGGTCACAGCGATAGAATTCGTTAAGTAGACGCGCAAAGCAATTTAAAAGTCACGTATATACAATCAGATGCATATACGTGACTTATTATTATGCCTTAATTATTTAAAGTGTATCGAACCCGAATGTCTCTGCCATGACTCTTGCCATACGCTCTTTGCGGCAGTTGTCACACAGTCCATCGAACTCAGTCTCACCGCGGCGAACGGATTCTTCGATCTGCTCTCTGGTACCGATCGGAGCGCCGCAGCGTGTGCAGTGGACGATCTCGAAGGTCTTTCCCCAGATTGTGCGGGTGTTGTAATCCTCCTCGATGTCGATGGCACCTGTAGGGCATACATTAGCGCAGGCACCGCAGCCGATGCATACGCTTGACGGATCTCCGTAAGGTGTTGAGATAGCCTTGGTGATACCCCTGTTGACAGTTGAGATAGCTCCGACAGACATTTCGCCGCAGACCTTGGCGCAGAGTCCGCACATGACGCATTTCTCATTATCTACAGTAATGAATCTGTCGATCTGAGGCGCCTTATAGTATTTGCAGAGCCTTGCGATCTCAGGACTGTCAGGTGCGCGCTTAGCAAGGAGGGTGAGGATCATTCCGCGCTCGCGTTTGATGCGGTCTGAATTGGTCTCGACCTCGATCTCGCTGTTTACAGGGTATACGCAGGATACTACAACGCTCTTGCGTCCGCGGTCAGTGATCTCAACGATACAGAGTCTGCATGCGCCCATTCCGTCAGGGATCGAACCGTGCTGGCAAAGCGTCGGTATGGTTATTCCGTTGCGCCTTGCTATATTCAGAAGGTATTCGCCCTTCTCACATGTGCATTCTTTGCCGTCGATTCTGATGATCATAATGCGGCCCTCCCTTCTGTACGAACAGCGTCAAATCTGCAGGTCTCTCTGCAGCTTCCGCAGGAGATGCACTTGGTTACATCGATGCTGTGAGGCTGCTTTACTGTGCCTGTGATAGCGCCGGCAGGGCAGGCTCTCGCACATGAAGTACATCCTCTGCATGCCTCAGGATCGATCCTGAAGGTCGTAAGATTCTTGCAGACTCCTGCAGGGCAGCGATGCTCTAAGATATGAGCCTCGTACTCGTCTCTGAAGTACTTGAGAGTCGTGAGGACCGGGTTTGGCGCGGATTTTCCGAGAGCGCAAAGCGAGCAGTCTATCATCGTCTCAGAAAGTGCCTCAAGAAGATCAAGATCTTCCATTCTGCCGCGTCCTTCGCAGATATCAGTAAGTATCTGAAGCATCTGCTTGAGTCCCTCTCGGCATGGTGTGCACTTGCCGCATGACTCTCCGCAGAGGAAATTGACATAGTATCTTGCAACGTCTACCATGCAGCTCCGGTCGTCCATGACGATCATGCCTCCGGAACCCATCATGGCGCCGTATTCTTTGAGTGTGTCAAAATCAACAGGGAGATCGAGCATGCTCTCAGGGATGCAGCCGCCGGAAGGTCCGCCGGTCTGAACAGCCTTGAAAGGTCTGTTGCCCTTGATTCCGCCGCCGATGTTGTAGATGAGCTCTCTGAGTGTCGTTCCCATAGGAACCTCGACAAGACCTGTTCTCTGGACCTTACCTACAAGAGCGAATACCTTGGTTCCTTTGCTGCCTTCAGTTCCGACTGAAGCAAACTCAGCTCCGCCATGACTTATGATGAAAGGCACATTGGCAAGTGTCTCTACATTGTTGAGAACTGTCGGCTGATCCCACAGACCTCTCTGTACCGAGCGGATGTATTTAGCTCTCGGTTCACCGACTTTGCCCTCGATGGACTGCATGAGAGCTGTCGACTCGCCGCAGACGAACGCTCCGCCGCCTCGTACGACTTCAAGGTGGAGATTGCGGCCGGATCCGCAGATGTTGTCGCCGATAAATCCGGCTTCTTCAGCATCCTGGATGGCCTTCTTGATATTCTTTACAGCCAGATTGTACTCATCACGGATATAGAGGTAACCCTGCTCGGATCCGATTGCCAGAGCGCATATAGCGAGTCCTTCGATTACGCTGTGAGGGTCGCCTTCGAGTATGGATCTGTCCATGAAAGCACCAGGGTCGCCTTCGTCTCCGTTGCACGCTACATACTTAGGGAATTTGTCATAACCAAGTGCAGTGCGCCATTTGCGGCCGGTAGGGAAGCCTGCGCCTCCGCGGCCTCTGAGGCCTGATGCATCGATCTCATCGATGATCTCTTCAGGCGTCATTGTGAGAGCCTTCCTGAGGGCGACATATCCGCCTGAAGCAATATAATCCTCGATATGAGCAGGTGATATCTTACCGATGTTCCGAAGAGCGATCTTCATCTGAGGAGCATAGAACGGGTTATCGTTCTGGCTCTTGACGCGCTCGCCCTGATCATTCTTATAGAGCAGTCTGTCGACGGTACCATCGCCGATGACGCTCTTCTCGATGATCTCCGGAACGTCAGATACTTTGACATGATAATATGCGGTCTCGTCAGGAAGGATAGTGACGAGCGGACCGTTCTCGCAGAAACCATTGCAGCCTGTGCGCTTGATGTCGCACTCGACCTTGATGTCAGCTCCTGCGGCAGTGATAAGACGTTCGAACTCTTCGGCGACTTTGGCACTTCCGTTAGCGAGACAGCCTGTTCCGCAGCAAATACGAATAGTCTTCATCTGCTAGGCCTCCTTCCTGTAAGAGTCGATGACGCCCGGAAGCTGATCCATTGTCATTTTGCCATAGTATGTCTCATCGACTACCATGACAGGGGCGAGAGCACAGGAACCGAGACAGTTTACGAGCTCGAGGCTGAACATTCCGTCTTCAGTTGTCTCTCCGTCAGCTATCCCGAGGATCCTGGTGATGCCTTCTACAAGAGTCATCGAGCCTCTTATGTGGCAGGCAGTACCATCGCAGAGTTTGATGATATGCTTACCCTTAGGTTTGAGTGAAAGAGCCTTATAGAAGGTAGCCATGGAATACAGAGAAGCGAGAGGGACTGACAGATAATCTGACAGAGCTTCAAGGCCTTCTCTAGGTATATACTGGAACTCATGCTGCAGATCCTGCATTATAGCAAGACTGTAATGCTGATCAGCAGGGTAGTTTGCCAGTATTTCTTGTATCTTCTCAGTATATTCAGTCAATTTTCAGTACCAGCCTTTCTGCTATTAGCCCCCTGCAACAACAGGGAATACAAGTACTGTGTCAGTGCCGGTAAGCGGGGTGTGAATGCCATTCAGAAAATCCACACGTCTTCCATTGACCATGATTATGGCGCGTTCGCTGATTCCTTCGCCGTCTGGCGTAAGTATCTCGCTGCGGAACTTGGGACCAAATCTGTCGGCAATCTGATGGCAGAGATCATATACAGATTCCGCCTGATCAGGCCATTCCATCTCTTTGCACCCGGCAAATTCACGATCTCTGAAGTAGGCGAAGAATTTTACAGTCATATTCGTGACCTCCGTAAAATGCACCAGAACCCAGAAGCAGCATAGCTGCTTCCGGGCCATTCTTCAGTGTTTATTTAATGCTGTTGAACAGTTCGAGTCTGAGCTAAAGTCCAAGCTCAGCGTCCTTCTCAGGAGTAGGGATACCTTCGCTGGTCCATCCACGGACAGCATAGTATTCCTTGAGCATTACGTCGAGCTCATTGACCTTGCCCTTGGCAGGACCTGTTGTGAGCTTCTCTCTGAGGAGACGAGGCGGGAGAGTATCCTTCTCAACACCAGCAACGATGTTGAACTTCTTCTCGATGTTCCAGATACGCTCGCCCTTCAGAAGGATATCTTCATCAGACTCATCATCCCAGCCGCATGCTTCTCTGAGCATTCCGGCGATCTCAGGGAGGCCCTGACCGAATGTAGTGAACAGGCAGATACCGGATGAGTCACAGAGAGCTGTCAGATCCTGGAATACCTTGAGCATACCAGGCTTGCCGTCTGTTACCAGTGGGTCCATTGCTACCGGGATACCAAGTACCTCAGGGGAGATCATGTATCCTCTTACGTGGCAGCCGCCTCTGTTGGATGTAGCGTAGTTAAGTCCGATACCCTGGATAGCACGTCCGTCATAAGCAGGCATTTCCTGCTTCTTTACTGACATCGAGAGCTCAGGATGTCCGTATTTCTCAGCCATTCTGTATGAACCGAGACCGAGGATCTTACCAAAGCCTTCGCCGTGAGCTGTTATCTCTGTAGCTCTTACCATGGCAGCAGCATCACCGAATCTCAGTGGGAATCCGATCTCTTCTTCCTTGATGCATCCCATCTCGAAGAGCTCCATTGCGCAGGCAATTGTTGCTCCCATTGTGATAGGGTCCATGCCGTACTGGTTGCAGAGGAAGTTAGCCTTGCATACATCACCGAGATCTTCAACGCCGCAGTCTGAACCGAATGACCAGCCTGCCTCGTACTCAGGACCTTCGCCTCTTGACTTGAAAGCGCCTTCAGCGATGTCTACGAGTCTGCCGCAGCCGATGGAGCAGCCAAAGCATCCCTTGTTACGGATGAGGTGCTTTGCAGCAAGTGTCTCTCCTGAGATCTCATCAGCCTGTGGGAAGAGAGCGCCGTCACGTCCGTTGTTTACAGGAAGTCCGCCGACACCGTTAACGATGTTGACGAGGATCATTGTTCCGAGCTGACCAAGTCCTGCGCCTGTTACAGGGTGAGCAGCAAGAGTTGCTCTTGCGTCTGCGCAGACCTTGAAGAAAGCGTCAGGATGAGCTACTTTGACAGAACCCGTTCCCTTGACAGCGACAGCCTTGAGCTTCTTGGAGCCCATGACCGCACCAGTACCGCCTCTTCCGGCAGCACGGTTCTTGTCGTTCATGATGGTAGCAAAGAGAGTTCCTTCTTCGCCGCCCTTGGAGATGGTAGCGATACGGAAGTTCTCACCGCACTCTGCATAGAGAGCGTCAGTTGTTTCGAATACGTCCATTCCCCAGATAGCAGAAGCATCACGGAGCTCAACTTCTTCATCGTTGATATAGAGGTATACAGGCTTGTCCGAAACACCTTCAAAGATGATTCCGTCATATCCTGCATACTTGAGTTCAGGACCAAAATGTCCGCCGGAGTTCGAAGCTTCGATTGTTCCGGTGAGTGGGGACTTACATACTACATTGTAACGTCCGCCTGATGTTGCGAATGTTCCTGTAAGAGGACCGGTCATGAAGATAAGATTATTGTCATGGCCGAGCGGATCGCACTTAGGATCACATTCATCGCAGAAATACTTAGTTCCAAGGCCTCTTGCGCCTACGAAATCATGTGCGTTCTTCTCATTGAGAGGCTCCTTGGTGATTTTGCCTGTGTCAAGATTGACACGGAGGATTCTTCCTACATATCCGTTATTCATCACTACGCCTCCTCTCCGATAAGATCTCTGTACTGAGCGCTTACAGCGGCTCTCTTGTCATGGATCGCATCTGTGTCAACAAACTCAAGAGCATGACCAGGGCAGTACTTGACGCACTTAGGATCGCCATCGCAAAGGTCGCACTTGAAGACTTTCTTGACAAGTGGATGATATGAGACGTTGCCGAGCGGGCACGCATTAGCACACATCTTGCATCCGATGCACTTCTTGTAATTGATGACGACTGCATTGTTCGCATCACGAGTAATTGCGTGAACAGGGCAGACCTTCATGCAGGAAGGCTCCTCACACTGCAGGCACATCATAGGGATAGCTACTGCTGCTTTCTCATATTCAAATACGTGGATGTTGGCAAGTTTCGGATTGAATTCGCCGTAATGTCCGAATGAACATGCAAGCTCGCAGGTACGGCAGCCGATACATTTTTCCGGCTTGATAACTACTTGTTTCATAACTTGCGGGCACTAAAGGCCCTTCACCTCCCTTATTCATTTCACAGAATATATATCTACAAGCTTATTTTACTGTAAAGCACATGAAAAAAAGAATAGTTGTAGCTCTGTTGCATATTGCTTTTTGGAATAAGAAGGGCCTATAATGTATCTATGAACATACAAAATCTCAGATATTTCGTCATAGTGGCCAAGCTGGAGAACGTATCGAGGGCAGCAGAGATAATGCATACCTCGCAGTCTTCTATTTCCAAGATAATTCTGGGGCTTGAGGATGAACTCGGGACCAAGCTTTTCGACAGACATGGGCGTAAGCTTGTCCTCAATGAGGCAGGAAAGAGGTTCCTTGAGAGCTGCGAGAACATACTTCAGGAGACTGATTCGGCTATTAAGGACCTCAAGCACATGTCTATTGGAGGAGATGATGTGATCAGGATAAGAGCCATTGGTATCGAGCCGCATCTTCTTGCATGCATGTCGATGTTCAGGCTGTCTTATCCCAGTGTGGAATATATAGTTGATACTCTGCCGGAGAAGGATGAGATACCGGATATCAATGCTTATGACCTGATCATATACCCGGATGAGGTGAGATACAGCAAGTTCAAGGGCTTTGGATTCTATACCGAGAAGTATCTCTTTGCCGTAAGGGTAGATCATCCTATGGCAGGGCGGCTGTCTCTTCCGGTCAGTATGATGAATGATCTTCCGTATGTATTCATAAGACATGGCAACATCTATGAATATCCATTCCATGTGTGTACTGCGCAGAATGTCAGCATGAAATCCGTCAATTATGTTGACTCACAGGAACTTCACAGGCAGATGATAGCTAATGGCATTGCTGTCGGATTTGTTCCGGAGGGGAGTACTGAGATCTACAGAAGCGACAGCCGCATCAAGCTGCTGCATCTTACGGACAGCAGATTCCAGCGCAGAATGAATGCATGCTTCAAAAGAGAAAAGCACCTGTCCGAGATGGCAAGTGCTTTCAAGAAATATTTCATAGATTACTATAATATTCAGGTTCTGTGATCAGAGCTCGATGATATCCAGTGACATATCGCTGATAGATGATATAAGGAGCCTGCCCTCAAGAGGGCTTGCGTATCCGGTCAGGAACCTTACAGCGACAGCACTCTGAAGAGAAGCACATGCTGCCGGAGTCATCGGAAGCGAAGGACTGACAGTCTTCTCCTGCGGGATAGTATAGAGGCTGTGAAGGAGTCCGGAGCCAGGTGGCACGAGCATCACCTGAAGATCCCAGGCACGTATAGCTCCATGGACGATATACAGACCTGCCTTTGCCGCACAATCTTCGAGCAGCAGTCTTGATTCGACATTATCAAGAGCATCAATGACAATATCAACGTCCGCCATGAGAGTGGCGGCGTTTTCTTCTGTAAAGAATTCACAGACAGCCTCGACTTCGATATCCGGATCTATAGAGTGGACGCGCTCCTTGGCAGCTGCAGCCTTGGAATAGCCGATGTTGCCACTTGAACTGAGAATCTGCCTGTTGAGATTGGACTCAGCGAAAGTATCTCCGTCTACTACCCTAAGAAAACCGACACCCATGCGTGCAAGCTGCTCGATGTTATTGCCGCCCAGGCCGCCGCAGCCGACCACAAGCACTCTGGATGAGTAGATTTTCATCATTTCTTCTTCTGTTACTGCGCCAATATTGCGCGAATGTCTTTCTTTGATCTGGCTCATAATTTCCCCCACTGTATTCAGAAAAATAAATGCACAAATCCGACAGTTAAATGCTATCATTTAATTGAGAATACATCAATTGTCCGGTTATTCCATTTTGGTATTTGATGGTATTGCAATTGCTTACGGAAAGGGGGAGGCATGAACACTGACAATGGTACAAGAAGCAGCGGCAGTGCAGGCGGAGCAGGCACCGGCCGCATGGACTTTAAGAGAATAACCTTGAGTATACATGGGACGATGGCATGGTCTGTCGATTACGAGATCGTGAAGACTGCAGGAGGAGCTGAGGCTTCTCATTATGAAGGCGACTGGTTATATAACAAGTTAACATCACGCCGCTCCTGCAGGAAGGCACATCGAAAGTTAAGTCAGGCTGAATATGATGAGCTTGCAAAGCTCTTCTTCGAGATCAATGTACCGTCCTGGAATGGAAAGAGCTGGAATGACCCGAATGTAATGGACGGATCAAGCTTCTCACTTGATGGTGAGCTTGCAGATGGCAGCCTTGTTTTTGCCAGCGGTACAAATGAATATCCGGATAACTACGGAACATTCAAGCAAGCTATGTATGATGCTGCTTATGGCAAATAAGCATATGTCTGATAAAGGGGTGCTGAGGTAATGCTTGGTCTGATCGTCAATCTGGCGGCGGTAATAGCCGGGAGCGGTATAGGAGTTCTCGCAAGGAAGAGAATAAGTGACAGGCTGACAGATGGAGTGCTGTCTGCGATTGGTCTTTGCGTGCTCTTTATCGGTGTGACAGGGCTTTTTACAGGGGCTAACGCGATCGTGATCCTTCTGGCCTTTGCTATCGGCACGTTCATAGGAGCAGGCATAGACCTTGACGGCAAACTCGAAAGAGCCGGCCAGAGGCTCGAAAGCAGACTTGCAGGTCCGGGCAGGGAGGACAGCCTTATGAGCGGCTGCCTGGCATTCTTCCTGGTATCGTGCACAGGAGCATATACGATAACTGCCTGCTTCAATGCCGGCATGGGAGATCATACAATGCTCTATACCAAAGCTATCCTTGATATCGTCGTCTCGATGACAATGGCTGCCGGCATGGGTATCGGCGTCATGCTGTCTGTCGTGCCGATATTCATTTATCAGGGACTCCTGATACTTTGCTCGAGCTTCCTGTCGCCGCTTCTCTCAGACTCAATGATATCTGCGATGTCCTGCGCCGGAGCTCTCATCACAGTTGCGATCGGCACCAACATGATAGGGGCGACCAGGCTCAAGCCCGTCAATTATCTGCCCGCGATAATCCTCGCGCCGCTGTTTCAGTATATTGCGGAGACTGCTGGTTTAGTGTAATATAGTCACTGGAATCTGAATAAGAAATGTTGCCGCCGGGTAACAATAATGCGCTATGAAGCCATATCGTTAGGCCTTAGAAGATATGGTTTGCGGCGCATTTTTCTGTTAGAAGGAGGAAGAATAATATGGAATGGTTATTGCTGCTGATTGCCGGGATCTTAGAGGTCACATGGGCTGTATTCATGAAGATGTCTGAGGGGTTCACAAAGTTCGGACCGAGCATCATTACAGCGATAGGATACATACTGAGCGCCGTGTTCCTTGCGCTGGCATTAAGAAAGCTGCCCCTTGGGACAGCTTATGCAATGTGGACCGGATTCGGGATAATCGGCACTACGATACTTGGTGGGATGCTCTTCAAAGAGACGATCACACTGCCGCAGGTAATATGCGTACTTCTGATAGTAAGCGGTATCGCAGGGCTAAAACTAATGTCCTGATCAGGTTATTGTTTGTGCCTGAGTAGACTGAGACTCTTCTTTGCGGAGGATTGCAGGTGGCATCTCATGCATTTTTCAGCCATTTTGAGATTGCCGGATTCAAGAGCTCTCAGAATCTCATTGTGTTCTTCATGTATTTCATAATTGTTTTCATCAGACTGCTGATATTTGTGAGACAGAATGCTTAGCTGCATTCTGTTTTTTTCTGCTGCATCGAAAAGTCTGGAATTGTTGCAGTATTTGAAAATCACATTATGGAATTCATCAGAGTAATGCATCCATTTTTCCAGGTCGTTCTTCTCGAGTGCTTCTGCAGCTTTCTTCTGAACATGATTAAGATCGATGAGCATTTCATTGCGATTTTCTGAATTAAAAGCAAATCTAAGAGCTATCACATCGAATTCCTCAGCTAATGAAAAAATCTCAACAGCATCTTCATATGTAATATCGAGTACAGTCATACCGACATTTGGCTGATAAATAATAAGCCCGGCTTCACTGAGTCTGGTCAGAGCTTCTCTGATAGGGGATGAGCTGACTCCAAGACTGTCCTGGATGGATTTCAAAGTAAGCTTCTGTCCTGCTTTAATATCACCGGAAACGATCCCCTCATATAGAGTGTTATACACTTGCTCACTGATTGTCATCATTCCTGCCATAAATGACCCCCTGAAATATGTGAAATTACTTGTAATGATTATACAGCGTAACATATGAGCATGCAAAGAGATTGTGTTATTCTGCATTTTGCAAAATGTATATTGCTTTTTGCATCGGCAAGGGATATCATCATTTCAGATAAACCATCATTGATCAACTGAAAGGAGTATACGGTTATGAGCGAGATCAAATGGCCTTATGCCAACGAGTTTTGGCAGGAAGAAGAGGCCGAATGCGATGTCCTTGTACTTGGAGCCGGAATGGCAGGCTGCTTTGCTGCTATAGCTGCTGCAAGAAGAGGGCAGAAGGTCATCGTGGTTGAGAAGGGAGCTACAGTAAGAAGTGGTGCTGCAGGTACTGGTTTTGACCACTGGGAGTCTGCATGTACTAATCCAAGCTCCCGTGTTACTGCCAAAGAGATAGCAGAGGCATATGTAGATGAGCAGGATCATCTTTCTAACGGCATAGCACATTACATTTGCTGTGAAGAAGGATGGGACAGACTGGTAGATCTTGAAGAAATGGGATGCAAGATCAGAGATACAGACGACGAATTCAAGGGAGCTGATTTCAGAGATGATGAGACCAAGCTTCTGTTTGCATATGACTATTATTCAAGATTCACACTGAGAGTATGGGGTAAAGGATTCAAGCCGGCCCTGCTCAAAGAAATGAAGAAGCTGGGTGTCAAGATTTACGATCACACCGAGGCAACTGCACTTCTGACAACCGAAGTAGAGGGCAAGAAGCGTGGTGTCGGTGCAATCGGAATGGATACACACACAGGAAAGATAAGAATCTTCCATTCCAAGGCCACGATCCTGACCATGTCAAGACCAGCAAGACTTTGGCTCTTTAATGCCGATCTTCCTGGACTCTGCGAATTCAGACCATTCAATTCAATCGGATCCGGTCATTCCATGGGATGGAGAGCCGGAATGGAATTCACCATGATGGAGAAGAGTGTAAGAGCAGAGTTCTCTGCTGCAGGTTCAAGCTTCCCTCCATACAGTGCAGGTAATAATCATAACACCTGGTACGCTTGCACCATGGTCGACTCACGTGGTGTCGAGATCCCTTATCTTGACAGAGATGGAAATGTGCTCAAGACCGTCAGGGAAAGATACTTCCCGGTTAAGGGCCAGAAATTCTTCCTCAAGGGCGGCGTTATCGATGAGCCTAAGTATGAATACAGAGGACCTGAGACAATGCCGTTTGACGAGCTGATGAAGAGAGGCTACAAGCTGCCGTTCTATGCAGATATGTCCAGAATGCCTGAATTGGAGCGCAAAGCTATGTGGGGTCTGATGATCGGAAACGAAGGCAAAACTGCAATTCCTGTTTACGATTATTACAACAAGAGAGGCTTTGACCCGTCAAAGAAGGCTATGCAGGTCTATGGTACTGGATGGACATCAGCTTCATTCAGCGCTGATGAGAGACAGCTGTTCGGAGCTCCGGGCGGAATTATGCATGACTGGGATCTCAAGACAAATATAGATGGTATATATGCAGGCGGAGATCAGCTCTTTGGTTCTGACTGCGCCGGACAGGCATCTGCTACAGGTTACTATGCCGGAAGAAAAGCAAGTGCTTATGCAGATACAGTTGCTCTTGAAGCTTATGACAGAAAACAGGTCGATGATGAGATAGAGAGACTCTACGCTCCTATGTATGTAGACGAAGGTTATAGCTGGAAGGAACTTAACTGGGCTATCGCAAAATGCATGAAGAACTATTGCGGTGCGATCAAGAATGAGGCGCTTCTTGTACAGGGTCTGGACCTTCTGCACAAGTACAGAGCAGAAGTTGTTCCTAATCTCTCGTGCCATAACACACATGAACTCGTAAGGACACATGAGGTCCTTGACATATTAAATGTTGCAGAGATGATACTGGAAGCTTGCAGGATGCGTAAGTCCAGTTCGAAGACACTCTGCTTCGAGAGAAGTGATTATCCGGAAGTCGATCCGCCGGAAGATCATCACTTCATCACCATTCGCCAGGAGAATGGTAAGGCTGTAAGAGGTGATATCGAACTTGATTATTTCGGCGACCTGAAGACCGAATATGAAAAACGCAATCAGGATTATATCAACGGAGGTAAGAAGTAATGAAGAAGATGAACGAATTCAGAGTTTCCGTTGTTCCTTGCAGTGCGAACCCAATTCAGTTTGATGACACGAAATGCATTGGCTGTAATACATGTGCAAGGACATGTCATGGAGATGTTCTCCTGCCTAGCACAGAAAAAGGCAAACATCCAATAGTTGCGTGGCCGGGTGAGTGCTGGTACTGCGGTGCCTGCGTACTTGAGTGTCCGGTTGAAGGCGCTATCAGACTCGAACATCCTCTGATGAACAGAACAAAATTTGTAGATGTTATACCAGAACCAACTTCAGACAGATAACAGAATTGCAGAAAGGACATAAGAAATGGAAAAGAAAAAAATTGGCCTTCTTGCCTGCATTGCTACTGGTATAGGAGCAATCATAGGATCCGGAATCTTCGGATCACTGCCTGCAGAGATCAATGAAATCGGCAGTGCTGTAATACTTGCATTTATTCTTGCTACGATATATACGATTGCGAAGATGTTCCCTGCTGTATATTCTTCTTCGATCATTCCTGCATCGGGATCATTCTTCCTTCAGCCTACCAAGCTGATCCACCCGGCAGTAGGCCTCTATATGGCGATCCAGAATCTGCTGCAGCCGGTACTTATCTCAGTATTTGCTGTACTGTTTTCTGACTATTTCGTCTCACTTTTCCCGGCACTTCAGGGAAAAGAAAGAGTTGTTGCAGTAGTTATACTGCTTGTGTATGCAGTCCTTGCATATATGGGTAACTACCTGTTTGCATCAATCAACTCTCTTATCGTAATAGTCATGCTGCTCGCAGTTGCAGTATATATATTCATCGGACTGCCGCACATCAATGCAGATCAGATCAATTTTGCTGAAGCAATGGGAAGTGGAATCAAGTTCAGTTCTCTTGCGGCTGCTGTATCTGTTCTTTCATCATGTCTTGCTGGTGGTTCATCTGTATCCCAGATCGCAGATGATGTCAGAAACCCTAGAAGAGATATTCCTCTCGCACTGATCCTGTCACCGGTTATCGTAGCAGTCATCTATATCCTGATGTCAATCGTTACACTTGGCTGCATGAAGGGCAGTGAAGTTACAACTCTTGCTGATGTTGCAAGCAACTTCATGGGCAGCGGCCTTGTAGTATTCTTCGTAGTTGGCGGACCACTCTGCGGTGTTCTTACTTCAATGGTACCGGTTATCATGCTTACATGCGCACAGATTCAGGCTGCAGCAGAATGTGATGTATTCCCTGAGTTCCTTGCTAAGAAGAATAAGCATGGTGTATCAACATGGATTCTTGTATATGTAATGGCATTTGCCATCATCTGTGCTGGTGCAGGGCTGTCGTTTGGTGTACTTATGACAATTTTCTCAGCAGTTAATGCGCTCGCTGATATTCCGACATGTATCGTACCGTTCTTCCTTAAGAAGAGATATCCACATGCATGTAATCATCCTGGAATCAGATTCAACTTCACATTTGTAGCAGTTATGGCTGTATTCGCAGCTGTTGTGGCCGCTATTCTTGCAGTATCCGCATTCAAATCACTCGGAGCAAGTGTATATCTTATGATCCTGGGATTCATGGCTCTTGCAGTTGTTTACTTCATCATCAGAATCAGATATCTGAAGAGCAAGGGAAGAGATCTCTTCACAGAACTCAGAGTTCCATTTGAAGACTGGGAAGTTCATGAAGCAGAGTGCAAGGCACTTGACGAGGCTAAGTAATATGAAAAAACAGAGACTTGAGCAGACAATATCTGCAATGAGGGAGGTTGGACTCAGTCAGATCATCGTTGCAGAGGACAGAGCCATCTCGTACCTGACAGGTTTCAATCCAAATAGTATGGAACGTGTTGGCGCGTTGCTCATAAAGGACACTGGAGAGGTTCACTCTTTCATGAATGAGCTCTTCAGGTTCCCTGAGATGAATGATGTTATTTCACATATCTACAGGGATGGAGATAATCCTTACAAGCTTATTGCAGAACATCTGAATCCCGGAAAGCTCGGGTTTGATGAGAAGTGGGAAACCGTTCATACAATTTCGCTTCTCAAGGAAAGACCTGACATAATTCCTGAACTTGGATCCTGGCCTGTAAATGAATCAAGAAAGTACAAAGATACTGAAGAGCAGGCACTCCTTGAGAAAGCATCTCAGATCAATGACATGGCAATCGATTATGGCATATGCCATATAGATGAAAATGTAAATGAAAAAGATCTTGCTGATACTATTGAGAACTTTTTCAGGCAAAGCGGGGGAATAAATGTTGGGCAGTGGCAGGTTGTGTGCTATGGGGCCGATGCTGCAGATCCGCATCATGTTCCGGGGGATGCACTGCCGCATGAAGGAGACGCGGTATTGATTGATCTTGTCGGACTTATAAATGGTTACTGGTGTGACATGACAAGAACCGTTTTCTACAAGTCGGTAAGTGAAGAAAACCGCAGGATCTATGAAATCGTCAGAAGAGCTCAGCAAGCTGGGATCGATGCTGTTCGTCCGGGTATAAGAATGGCAGAGATCGATGGTATCGTAAGGAAAGTCATAGAAGACGAAGGGTATGGAGAGTTCTTCATTACAAGAACAGGGCATGGCGTTGGACTTTCTGTACATGAGCCACCAATGTGTTCGCCTGACAGCGATGAGATCTGCAGATCCGGAATGTGCTTTTCAATAGAACCCGGAATCTATATCCCTGGAAAAACAGGGGTAAGAATAGAGGATCTGGTAATAGTAACAGACAATGGATGCAGAGTTCTTACTCATTATCCTAAGGATCTCATGATAGTATAACGACTCCATATTAACTCCCATATAATTAAACACCTCCTAATTAAGGCTGCAACGGTAATTGTAACTGTCGCAGCCTTTTCCTTTATTGGTGGCCATGAGCCGTTCAAAATGTGGTAGAATCAGATTCAGGCTTGAGAAAGATATGACAAGAATTACATATATCTCTGCTGATGCTGATCCGCGTCTTGCAGAATGGTTGATCATGAATAACTGCAACGTCCGCTCTGTGAAGACAGAGGGAATTGTTGCTGCGCCTCTATGTTGCCATCCGGATATGTTCATGTGCAGAATTGGTACGCAAATTGTATCGATGTTCGCAAGTCCGGATATGACAAGGCCGGATAGCAAGTACCCTGAAGATATCTGCTATAATGCCGCATGTACCGGCCGCTACTTCATACACAACCTTAAACATACAGCTCCGGAGCTCCTCCTCGAGGCAGAGAAGGCGGGTATGACACTTGTAAATGTAAGGCAGGGATATACCAAATGCAGCACTGTCATCGTAGATGAAACATCGGTAATCACATATGACAAAGGCATCTGCAAAGCCTGCTCTGCAGCCGGAATGGATGTACTTCTGGTTACACCAGGGCATGTGATCCTTCCGGGATATGACACAGGATTCATAGGCGGATGCAGCGGCAGGATAGGCAATACCATCGTATTCAATGGTGATCTGAGCTTGCATCCTGACTGTGACAGGATCCTTGAATTCATTGGAAATAAAGGACTTGAGGTAAAGTGGTTCGGTGAATGGCCGCTGACAGACATTGGCAGCATTATATGACAGAAGGATATTGAACAATAATCATTTATTTGCAAATTAATGAAAAAACACGCAATAATCCCCATTTTCATACCGCACAGAGGCTGTCCTCATGACTGTGTCTTCTGTAATCAGAGGAAGATAACAGCGAGGACTGATTTTGTCATGCCGGAAGATGTACGGGATATCTTAGACACATGGCTGACGACCCTCAGGACTGATGAAGACAGGGGCGGAATAGTTGAGGCCGCATTCTATGGCGGCAGCTTCACAGGTCTTGAGATAGAAGAGCAGTCGGCTTTTCTTGCTGTGACTAAGGAATATAAGGAGCGCGGGCTTATAGATAAGGTCCATCTTTCGACCAGGCCTGACTATATCGACAAGGAGATACTTGATAATCTCAGAGACTACAGCGTGGATACCATCGAGCTTGGTGTTCAGTCATTTGATGATGAAGTCCTTAGAAAGTCCAATAGAGGGCACACAAGCTCGGATGTTTACAGAGCGTGCGAACTAATCAGGGAATACGGGTTCGAGCTTGGGATCCAGCTCATGATAGGGCTTCCGGGAGATTCAATGGAGTCGTGCGTGATGTCAGCACGCGAGACGGCCGCTATCGGCCCGTCACTCGCGCGCCTTTACCCGACTATTGTTCTTGATGATACTGAGCTATATGAGATGTACAGGCGAGGAGAGTACGAGCCTCTCTCAAGGGAAGAAGCGGTATCGCGCACCAAGGCCATGTACCGCATTCTCGATAATGCCGGCATCACCATCATGCGAGTCGGACTCAAGAGCACAGATATAATCGGGGAAGGCGGAGCAATCAATGGCGGAACCTATCATCCGGCCTTCCGCCAGCTAGTAGAGGGCGAGATAGCTAAGGACAAGATAGAAGAGCTGCTGCTGGAATATTCAGAACGGCAGGCTTCAATCGAAATATATTCGAATGCCAAGTGGTATTCGAATATGATCGGGCACCATGCCGACAACAAGAAATACTTTGCCCGCAAATATCCGGAGCTCGAGATCAGATACAGACAGGATAATGACTTGCCGGATGGGCAATTCAGAATACAGGAGGTTAATTGATTTGTTAATTGAGGATGTCAGAAGAATAAGAAAGAGAATAGAGCCTACACTTGCTAATTTCAGAAGTGTATATGGCTGTTATGTTGCAGGCAATGGGGACATCGTTGCCAGAATGGAAATCCCGGTTCTGGATATGGACCAGGAAGAGAAAGAAATGTACGCAGGTTTTCTCAAGAAGGTGCTTTCGGGTACTCCGGAGAGGAACCTGATAGATATAGAATTTGATCCGAATAAGATCGAGGACAGTGATGAGCACAGGCTGCTGATGGCACTCAAGTCATCTCAGCTCAGGGACGAGAATATGAGGAATCTCATGTACCAGAGGATCATAGAGAATCTGGACATGGAGGGCGACAGCTATGTGATCCTGCTCGCAGCTGACACTTACGATCTTAAGACTAAGGATGTCAAGGGTGAGGAGTGGTCGGAGGAGTCGAATGAGCAGTTCGAGTACTTCCTGTGCGCAGTCTGCCCGGTCAAATCATCCAAGGCAGCTCTTCAGTACATTGCGCAGGAGCAGGAGTTCCGCGGTATATCGACAGGCAGCATTCTGGCCTCACCGCAGGTCGGATTTATGTTCCCGGTGCTTGATGAGGAAATGTCGGATATCTATCAGGTCCAGTACTATTCGAAGAGTACAGCCGAGATCCACGATGAGCTGATCACAGGCCTCTTTGCAGTAGACAAAGCGCCAATGGCAGCTGAGGTCCAGAAGGCTACCTTCAATAATTCTCTTGCAGATGCTCTCGGCAAGGAGTGCAGCCTCGATGTTGTCACAGCACTTCAGGCAAAAATGGTTGCAGTTGCTGATGCTGAGAAGGAAGAGAAGACGATGCCTGTTCCTGAGATCACGATAGAGGATATCGATGATGTGCTGGCGAACAAGGGCGTTTCGACTGCAGGTATCGGTGAATTCCATGAGACTCTTGAAAGAAGATTTGACGGAGCTGCTGCATTCAACATCAACAATCTGATGCAGAAGAGGTCCTTCGAGATCAAGACTCCTGAGACCAAAGTCGTCACTGAACCTGAGACTGCGATAAGGCTCAGGACCAGGACCATCGACGGAGTGACATATCTGCTCGTTCCTGTTGGCGAAAGCGTCCAGGTCAATGGCGTAGAGATCGCCATTGAGTTCAAGGAGGAGTAGAAGATAATAATAATTAATTAGCGCTTTAGCTGCCAATTTGTTTGCTGACAGGTCATGCATAATATATAATTTTCGTAAGTATGACATCTGCTCCATGTTTACCAGCATGAATGGAGGATAAGCCATGGCAATCAAAGATTACGCTAAGAAGATGATAGAGCAGGATCCTGTGATCCGTGAAATTGCGGACAAGAAGGAGACTCTCTGGATCAATAACAGATATCTGCCATTCGAGATGACAGATGCGCTTTGCCAGCTGATAGTAACTGATGATGATATCTCTGATGCTGCAAGAAGACTGGCGAAGTTCGCGCCATATATCCGTAAGTGCTTCCCGGAGACTGAGCCTACAGGCGGTCTGATCGAATCACCGCTTGCTAAGATCAGCAATATGCAGGCCGAGCTTATTAATACCTGCAATGCTGCTATCCCGGGACAGCTTTTCCTCAAGATGGACAGCCATCTTGCAATTGCCGGATCTGTCAAAGCAAGAGGCGGCATCTACGAAGTTCTCAAGCATGCAGAGGATCTTGCACTTGCAGAGGGCATGATCACTGAGGACGATAATTACGAAAGATTTGCCGATGATGACATGAAGGAATTCTTCGGCAGATATACGGTTCAGGTCGGTTCGACCGGTAACCTCGGTCTGTCGATTGGAATAATGAGCGCTTTTCTGGGCTTCAAGGTCAAAGTCCACATGTCGGCAGATGCCAAGCAATGGAAGAAGGACATGCTGAGGAGCAAGGGCGTCGATGTCATCGAATATGCAGATGACTATTCCAAGGCCGTTGCTGAGGGAAGGAGAATGTCTGATGAGGATCCAATGAGCTACTTTGTCGATGACGAGTACTCGGTACCTCTCTTTCTTGGCTACGCTGTTGCAGCTGAGAGACTCAAGGGCCAGCTCGAAGATGAAGGCATCACAGTAGATGCAGATCATCCGCTGATCGTCTATGTTCCTGCCGGAGTCGGCGGCGCACCTGGCGGCGTTTGCTACGGGCTGAAGAGACTCTTCAAGGACAACGTCCATGTCTTCTTCACAGAGCCGACAATGGTACCGTCAGTACTGCTTGGCTTTGCATCAGACAGATATAATGAAGTGAATGTGGCTGACTTTGGTCTGTCCGGAATGTCTGAGGCTGACGGCCTTGCATGCGCGAGCCCATCCGGATTTGTCACTAGGATCGACCGCAATCTTGTATCAGGAGATTTCACTATTTCCGACGGCAAACTCTATGACTTCATGAGGATGCTGAAGAAGACCGAGGATATCCTGATCGAGCCATCGAGCTGTGCTGCTTTCATCGGACCGGTCAATCTGATGCAGAAGGAGCAGGGCCTCAGATATCTCAGCGAGCAGGGCCTCGATGAGACCAAACTAGCTAATTCCACTCAGATCTGCTGGGCTACGGGGGGACGCCTTGTACCTGATGAGATCTGGGACAAATATATGAATACGTATATCGAGGAATGATTTAACCGAAAAGGGAAGGAGAACACTTATGAAAGTAATCGCAACAACTAACGCACCTGGAGCAATCGGACCTTACTCACAGGGATTCATTTCCAATGGATTCGTCTTCACATCCGGCCAGATCCCAGTAGACCCTGCAACAGGCGAGATTCCAGAGGGAATCGATGAGCAGACAGCACAGAGCTGCAGAAATGTAGGCGCTATCCTCGAGGCAGCAGGATCAGGCTTTGACAAGGTAATCAAGACAACCTGCTTCCTTGCTGACATCGCTGATTTCGCTGCATTCAACGCTGTTTATGCTGAGTTCTTCACATCAAAGCCAGCAAGAAGCTGCTTCGCTGTCAAGGATCTTCCGAAGGGTGTTCTCTGCGAGATCGAGTGCATTGCTGAGGCATAAGCTTTTCTGAACTTAGAACAGAAGTACTAAGTGAGTGACAAGAAGATTACGATAGGAATACTTGCGCATGTCGACGCGGGTAAGACTACATTGTCTGAGGCGATCCTGTACCGCGCGGGCGAGATAAGAAGGCTCGGTCGCGTGGATCACAAGGACACATTCCTTGATGACAATGAAGTCGAGCGAAACCGCGGAATCACTGTTTTCTCTAAGCAGGCAAGGTTCCATGCCGGGGATGCGGATATCACTCTTATAGACACCCCGGGTCACGTGGATTTTGCGGCTGAGATGGAGAGGGCACTCTCCGTGATCGATTATGCGCTGCTTGTTGTGAGCGGCTCTGAAGGAGTGCAGGCTCATACAAGGACTTTATACAGGATGCTCCAGCAGAGGGGCATCCCTGTTTTCGTGTTCATAAATAAAATGGACATCGCCGTAAGGTCTAAGGAGGACATCATCGCTGAGCTTGCAGAAGAGCTCGGTGCAGGTGCGGTGGACTTTGGCGGTGCGGTCGCAAGAACAGACAAATTCATCGACGATATCACGCTCTGTTCGCCGGACCTGGCAGACAAAGTTCTAGAGGCGGAGCTTGGTGAAAGCAGCGACGCAGCCGGATCACCTCTGACAGATGATGACATAAGAAGTGCTATCCTAAGGTGCGAGGTGGTTCCTTGCATCGCAGGATCAGCTCTCAGACTCGAAGGCGTCGATGAGCTTACAGCGGTTATTGGCCAGTTTACTGCGAGCCATGAATATAGCAGAGACTTCGGTGCCAAGGTCTACAAGATAACCGAGACCGAAGACGGCGAGAGGCTTTGCTTTATTAAGGTGACCGGCGGTGAGCTAAGGGTCAGAGACAAGGTCAAGGGAAGATCCCGCCATATGGCTGAGAACGGAGAAGCTGACTGGGAGGACAAGGTCAACCAGATCAGGCTATACTCAGGCAGCAAATTCCAGACTGCGGATATGGCTGATGCTGGCACTGTCTGCGCAGTTACGGGACTCGGCAAAGCTCTTCCGGGAGATGGTATTGGCCATGAGATCCCTGAGGGAGATCAGTCAGTCAGACCTTTCATGGTATATACTGTAGAGTCGCCTGAGGGAATGG
The DNA here is from genome assembly GCA_017512145.1 of Mogibacterium sp. GTDB lineage: Bacteria > Bacillota > Clostridia > Peptostreptococcales > Anaerovoracaceae > Crickella. The sequence goes on from JAFWHB010000002.1 coordinate 59,270, forward strand.
ATCCTTATCTTGTGATGAAGGACCTGCAGGCGCTTGCTGCCGAGGATCCTGTTCTCAATGTAAGGTGGAAGAGCGAGACCTCAGAGACCGAGATCAGGCTAATGGGCCAGGTACAGCTCGAAGTACTCGCGGGCCTCATCAGAAAGAGATTTGGCTACGATGTCACATTCAGCACTGGCAGCGTGCTGTATCTTGAGACGATAGACGGTATCTATGAGGGCGTCGGACATTTTGAGCCGCTCAGACATTATGCGGAGGTCCACCTGATAATCGAGCCGGGTGAGAGCGGCAGCGGTATAGTGATCAACAGCATCACGCCGGAAGATGAGCTCGCCAGGAACTGGCAGCGTCTCATCCTTACTCACATCGATGAGAAGGAGCATCTTGGAGTCCTCACAGGGGCACCGCTGACGGATGTCAGGATAACGCTTGCAGCCGGCAGAGCGCACGATAAGCACACTAACGGAGGCGATTTCCGTGAAGCTACCTACAGAGCGATACGTAATGCTCTGATGCAGGCCAGAGCTGATGGCAAAGCGGTCCTACTCGAGCCTTGGGTAGAGTATGAGATCGAGCTTCCGTCGCAGAATGTAGGACGCGCCATGACGGATATCCAGCAGATGGGCGGCACGCAGGATGATCTTCAGCAAAGTGGGGATTCATCCCGCATAAGGGGCCTTGTGCCTGCGTCTGAGATAGCAGGGTATCAGCTGACCCTTACCGGTTACACCTCCGGAAATGGCAAGCTATCAGTATCACCTGCCGGCTACAGGCCATGCCACAATACAGATCAGATAGTAACTCTCTCAGGCTATGATCCGGAGAGAGATGTAGAGAATACAGCGGATTCAGTCTTTGTGAACCACGGCGGAAGTGACATCGTGAAGTGGGACGAAGTACCGGATCATATGCATCTTCCGGGAGTTCTTAAGAGGGTCCTTGCAGCGAGGAATGGAGAATCTTCAGACTCATATCAGGGATACTCGGGTGCTGCAAACAGCATACATGGTAACATGGGCCCTAGAGCAGGCAGTCTTTCGAGCAAAGAAGAGAGCGAGCGCCGGAGAGCCGCGGAAGCAGAACTCAGATCGATCTTCGAGCGCACTTACGGATCATCCAGACAGGGCGTGAGAAGCGAAGCCAGAAGCTCACGCTTTGGCAAGGGAAGGAGACCTGAGGGGCCAGAGATAAGCAGCGAGGAGCGCGAGCAGAGAGAGGCACGCAACCAGGAGATAAGAGCAAGACACGAGAAGAAGACACAGCCGAAGGAAGAACTGCCGGCATTTATTCTCGTCGACGGATACAACCTGATCCATTCAGATAAATATCTTGCAGAGCTTGCTGCCAAGGACATGGGAGCTGCGAGAGATCAGCTTCTGGACATGCTATCGAATTATGCAGCATACGCAGGCATTGAGCTTGCTGTCGTTTTCGATGCATACCTTGTGCCATTCGGGACAGGCTCGGAAGAGGATTATCACGGCATCAGAGTTATTTACACAGCAGAAAATGAGCCCGCAGACATCCGAATGGGGCTCATGGTCAATAATATCAATAACAGGCAGATTTATATGGTTTCATCAGACAGTCTCGTTCAGCAGGATGCGTTCGTCCATGGAGCTCTGAGGATCTCATCGAGAGAGTTCAGGCTCATGGTCGCCAAAGCAGACGAGGAGATGAGAGAAGTACTTAAAAAGAACTGATCTGACATACCGGTCACCGGATTATTCCTCTGGATGTTCTTCTTCATCGGGTTCTAAATGAACGACCGCTTCGAAGGTTTTATTGGCATGTCTGATTGCGATCGATACATGCTTGAGAATATTCTCAGTGAACAGAATTGCCAGCGTTCCTACGATGGCACCTTCATAGAATCCGACACCTATCGCAAGGCCGACGCATGCAGAAGCCCAGAGTCCTGCCGCCGTAGTGAGACCTGATATCCTCCTGCGGCCTGTAACGATGATCGTGCCGGCTCCAAGGAAACCTATTCCTGAAATAACTTGTGCGCCGATACGTGAAGGATCAGCTCCACCAAGATAGAGATGAGCAAATTCTCCTGTGGTCATGGCGAGCATTGCGCCGAGGCACACAAGTATGTGCGTCCTGAAACCTGCAGGCGCACCATGATAGTCTCTGTCAAAACCTATAATCCCGGCGCACACTATGGCAAGTACTGTGCGTATTATTATTGTCGGAAGCGATGGCTCAAGAAGCCATGGATATTGTTCTATTAACATGATGTCCCCCGATAATTAATGAGTCTGGTACAACTTGCCGGCGGCCTGACAGCCAGTTACTGCCGGCTTTTTCTAATTGTACCACATTTAACAGCCTTCCATTCACAATGACAACAACTAAAACGGCATAGTTGTGCTATAATTGCCGCAGTTGAATTCATTTAAAGACAACAGGGGGAATTATGATTTACGATACAGCAATAATCGGCTCGGGTCCGGCAGGACTTTCCGCAGCAATCAATCTCAAGCTTCACAACAAGGAGTTTATCTGGTTTGGCGGCAAGAATTTCAGCACTAAGGTCGAGAAATCCGAGAAGATCGCTAACTATCCCGGCCTCGGAATGATCGCGGGCAAGGATCTTATCGCTAAGTTCGAAGCTCACAGGGAAGAGATGGGCATCGAGATAACAGATCAGATGGTAACAGCAATCATGCCTGGCGACGAGTACTACATGCTTTCAGCCGGACAGGATGTATATATGGCAAAGACACTTCTGCTTGCAACTGGCGTAGCAGCAGGTAAGGGCTTTGGCGGAGAAGAGGAGTTCCTCGGCCGCGGCATCAGCTACTGCGCGACATGCGACGGTTTTCTCTACAAAGGCAAGACCATCGCAGTATTCTGCGGAGACGCAAGATTCGAGCATGAGGTCGACTACCTTGCAGAGCTCGCAGATAAGGTTTATCTCGCAACTTCATATAAGGATGTTAAGCTCGATAAGCCTAATATCGAGATGCTTCCTAAGCCTATCAGGAAGGTCAGCGGCGCAATGAAGGTTAATCAGATCGAGCTTACAGACGGAACACAGATAGATGTTGACGGCGTCTTCTGCCTCAGGAACTCGATCGCACCGACAACTCTTCTTTCGGATCTTGAGCTTGATGGCGTTCACATCGTTGTAGGACGCGACATGGCAACAAATATGCCTGGATGCTTTGCCGCAGGAGACTGCACAGGCAGACCATACCAGATAGCCAAGTCAGTGGGCGAGGGCAATATCGCAGCTCACAGCATCATCGAATACCTCGCAGAGAACAAGTAACGCATAGACACATTCAGAACTGTATCCTGCATTTCCTGCTGATTACAGCTGGAAATGCAGGATTTTCTGTTGCTGGATAAATCGGGATTGTTTTTTTCTTAACGATTGCCCTGCCCATAGCAGGTTATGTTCGGAATACAGAGATGAATGCAGAATTTGTGAAAATTAACAATGGTTTTGGCTATCATTTTATTAATTCTTGCATTGACTGACGTTTTGAGAGTGAGTATAATTGTGAGGATTTCGGTTTAAATAAGAATAACGAAGAATAACAAATCATGATTGATCGGTAACCGCTGGATTGCAGGCTTTACAGCAGTATGACAGAATCCACCGGCGGGTCCAGAGATCAGGGAAGGGAACTGGAAAAAATGAAAGGTAATCTTATTGTAGGTCAGTCAGGTGGACCGACCGCTGTAATCAACTCAAGCCTCGCAGGCGTTATCAAGGCTGCAAGAAAGGCTGGCATCAAGAGAGTTTATGGAATGCACTATGGAATCGAGGGATTCCTCCAGGAAGACATCATCGACCTCGATGAGTACTTCACAACATCCCACGACCTCTCAATGCTTAAGAGAACACCTTCAGCTTTCCTCGGAACATGCAGATACAAGCTTCCTGCAGTAGAGGGACATGAGGATGTATATGAGAAGATCTTCGAGATCCTTGACAAGTATAATATCGAGTTCTTCCTCTACAACGGAGGTAACGATTCGATGGATACCATCAAGATGCTTTCTGATTATGCTGCAGCACACGGCAAGAAGCAGAAGTTCATGGGTATCCCTAAGACTATTGATAACGACCTGCCTATGACAGACCACTGCCCGGGTTATGGTTCATCCGCTAAGTACATCGCTACTTCGATGAAGGAGATCATCAGAGACAACGAGAGCTACGGAGTCAGCAAGCCGACTATCTGCATAGTTGAGATCATGGGCCGCCACGCAGGATGGCTCACAGCGACAGCAGCACTGTCAAAGGATGTAGACTGCAGCGGACCAGACCTTATCTATCTGCCTGAGGTGCCATTTGATATCAACTCTTTCGTAGATAAGATCAGAGAGCTTGCTAAGGTCAAGAAGTCAGTCGTAGTTGCAGTATCTGAGGGACTCAAGACAGCAGATGGCAAATTTGTCTGTGAACTCGGAACAGTCAATGACCACGTAGACGCATTCGGACACAAGCAGCTCGCAGGAACTGCAGCTTATCTTGCTAACGTTGTCACACAGGAGACAGGCCTCAAGTCAAGATATATCGAGTTCTCATCACTTCAGAGATGCGCTGCTCACCTTGCTTCCCGTACAGACGCTGATGAGGCTTACAACGTAGGATTCCTCGCAGCTAAGGCAGCATTCGAGGGCCACTCCGGAATGATGATCGCAATCGAGGTCAAGTCAAGAGAGCCGTACATCGTTGAATATGACATGTATGACATTCACGGCATCGCCAACGTCGAGCGCAAAGTTCCTAAGAACTGGATCACCAACGGCGGTACATTCGTAAGCGATGAGTACCTTGACTATGTAAGACCGCTTATCATGGGAAGTCTCCAGCCATACACAGCAGCAGGAGTACCAATCCACATGACACTCGCCAAAAAGAAGAAAAGGTCTTCAAAATAATCAGCAAATCTGATATATTAAGGACCTGCAAATACACGAATAACCGATCTTAATAAAGATCGTTTTAACTCTCACACATTGAAAGGAGAATTATTAATGAAAGTTGCAATCAATGGATTCGGACGTATCGGAAGACTGTCCTTCAGAAAGCTTTACAAGGAAGAGGACATCGAAATCGTAGCAATCAACGACCTGACAAGCCCACACATGCTCGCTTATCTTCTGAGAAACGACTCAGTACAGAAGAGATTTGACGCTGTTGTTGAAGAGGCTGAGAACGGCATCATGGTAGACGGAAAGTTCTTCCCGGTTTATGCTGAGGCTGACGCTAGCAAGCTCCCTTGGGGCGAACTCGGAATCGACGTAGTTCTCGAGTGCACAGGTTTCTATACATCAAAGGCAAAATCACAGGCTCATATCGATGCTGGTGCTAAGAAGGTTCTCATTTCTGCTCCTGCAGGCAATGACCTCCCTACAATCGTTTACGGCGTTAACCACGAGACACTTAAGCCTGAGGATACAATCGTATCCGGCGCTTCCTGCACAACAAACTGCCTCGCTCCTATGGCTAAGGCACTTGCTGATTACAGAGAGCTGAGAACAGGATTCATGACAACAATCCACGCTTACACTGGTGACCAGATGATCCTTGACGGACCACACAGAAAGGGTGACCTCAGAAGAGCAAGAGCTGGTGCCATCAACATCGTTCCTAACTCAACAGGCGCTGCAAAGGCTATCGGTCTTGTAATTCCTGAGCTCGCTGGCAAGCTGATCGGTTCTGCTCAGAGAGTTCCAGTTCCATCAGGCTCCATCACAATCCTCGACGCAACACTCAAGGATATGACTGATACAGTTTCTGTAGAGGGTATCAACGAGGCTATGAAGGCTGCTGTATCCGAGTCCTTCGGTTACACAGAAGAAGAGATCGTTTCCTCCGACGTTATCGGAATGAGCTATGGTTCACTCTTCGACGCTACACAGACTCTTGCTCAGCAGTGCGGAACACACATCTTCGAGGTAAGAGTAGTATCCTGGTACGACAACGAGATGAGCTATGTAAGCCAGCTCTGCAGAACTCTCAAGCACATGGGAACACTTTGCTAATTCAGTACAGATAACTCAAGATAATCCACTGAGATCCGGTGAGGCATCAGCCTCGCCGGATTTTCTATTGTGCGCAAAATGATTTACCGGATGGTTTGTTATAGGTGTATAATTAAGTGTATTTATTTATTCTATAAACAAAGGAGTTGATCGCATGGCTTACAATGGTTTTGCAATTGATGAATATGTTGATGCGGTGGCTGTCAACAAGCAACTGGACGAGCTTATCAGGAAGCCTGTCTATGGCGTCAAGCCGGGACCGCTCAATGATTATGTACAGAATTATTTCGAGAAGAAATGTGCAGGATCCAAGAAGATGACTGCAGAGGCCAAGAATTACATTCCTGGCGGTGTTCAGCATAATCTTGCATTCAACTATCCGTTCCCTCTGGCGATCACTAAGGCTGAGGGCGCTAAGTTATATGATGTTGACGGCAATGAGTATTATGATCTGCTGCAGGCAGGTGGCCCGATCGTTATCGGAAGCAATGATCCGGTTGTAAGAGATGCAGTAATCGAGCTTCTTAATGACTGCGGCCCTTCGACAGGACTCTTCCACGAGTATGAAATGAAGCTTGCCAAGAAGATCTCTGACTGTGTTCCAAGCGTTGAGAAGTTCAGAATGCTTGGTTCCGGTACAGAAGCCTGCATGGTAGCTGCAAGAATAGCAAGGCTCAAGACAGGTAACAAGAATCTCCTTAAGATGGGCGGAGCTTATCACGGATGGTCTGATCAGCTTGCATACGGCATCAGGATCCCCGGAACCAAGGGACTCCAGTCAAGAGGCATTCCAAACTACGTATTCCGCCACACTGACGAGTTCTTCCCGGGAGACCTCGAGGATCTCGAGCGCAAACTCAGAAAGAACAAATTTGACGGCGGCACTGCTGCAGTTTTCATTGAGGCTATCGGTCCTGAGAGCGGAACGACTCCGGTAACAAAGGAATTTGTCAAAGGATGCGAGGAGCTTGCTCATAAGTACGGAGCTCTTCTTGTCTGCGATGAGGTCGTTACAGGCTTCAGAATAGGACTCTCAGGTGCTCAGGGTTACTTTGGCATAGATCCTGATCTCTCGATCTTCGGCAAAGTTATCGCTGGCGGATATCCTGGCGCAGGCGGTGTAGGCGGACACGCAGATTGCATGGCACATCTTGGCGCAGGACTTGATTCTTCCGGAAAGAAGATCAAGAAGGCACTTTGCGGCGGAACAGTTGCTGCAACACCAATTTCCTGCATAGCCGGATACACTACTATCTGTGAGATAGAGAAGAGAAATGCCTGCGAAGTAGCAGGAAGGATGGGAGACAGACTCACTCAGGGTCTGCAGGCACTTATCAGGAAGTACGGACTTCCGTTCGTTGCTTTCAATCAGGGCTCTGTATGTCACCTTGACAGTGTAGGAACAATGCATTTTGCTATTGACTGGAGCAAGCCATGGCAGATCCCTGGCATCCTCAAACAGACCGGCAGAAGACAGATCGAAATGGAGCATATCGGCGCTGCATATATGGCAGAGGGAATCGTTACACTTGCAGGTTCCAGATTATACACAAGCGCTGCATACACAGAAGAAATGATCGATGATGTTCTGGCGAGATTTGAAAGAGTATTCGCAAACTGCGGTAAACTTGACTAAATATGTCCGGCGGCCTGGCCGGAGGCAGGAGGATACATGTACACTGAACAGGAAGCGAGACGGCTGGTCATAGAGGCCTGCCACAAGCTGGTCAAAGAGAAGCTGGTCGCCCGTACATGGGGCAATATCAGCGCAAGGATCAGCAGCAATGAATTACTGATTACACCTAGCGGCAGAGCATATGAGAACCTCAGGCCTGAGGACCTTGTTGTTGTCAGAATAGATGATCTTTCATATACGGGCGACATCAAGCCAAGTAGCGAGAAGGGCATACATGCAGAGGCATACAAGCTGAGAAGTGATGTGAACTTCATCATACATACACATCAGTTCTTCGCTTCCGTTCTGGCAGCTGAGGGCAAGAATACCAAAGCAGCTCCATGTGCGGCTTATGGTTCTCCCGGAACCGCCAAGCTGATCAGGAATATCAGCAAGGTGCTGAAGGCATATCCTGATGACCGAGCATTCCTGATGTCAAGACATGGGGCGCTGATACTCGGAACGGACCCGGAAGATGCATTCGCAAGAGCAGCAGGCCTTGAGGCTGAATCCAAGAAGGTCTTCATGACAAGAGTAATGAAAGATCATTCAGTCTCAGACAGCATGGCTTTAACTAACAGATTCGGTCTTGGAGCGAATTATGTCATGCTGCTCCAGGATCAATATGTTATGGAATGCTGCAATTCCGGTATGAGGCTGCTGCCATATATAGATGATTTTGCACAGATCGCAGGCGTTGATGTCCTCTGCGTAGATAACAAGAAAGACCAGATAAAACGTGCCCTTAAGGGCAGGAATGCGGTTCTTGTAAGGAATCTCGGAGCGGTTTGCACCGGAGTGACAAGAGATGATGCAGAGGCTGTAGCGTCTATCGTCAGCAAGAACGCAGCTGCTGCATGCTATGTCAGAGATCCGAAGCCTCTCAGCAAGATCCTGGCAATAATAGAAAGACGAGTTTACGTAGCTAAATATTCCAAACGCATTAACGGATAAGGAAGGTACTGACATGGCTTACATTCTCGCTTATGACATTGGAACTACAGGCGTCAAGACATGCCTGTTCGAGGTCAATCACACCATACATCTTCTCAAATCAGCCTCAAGAAGCTATCCGCTCTACATCATGGATGATGGCGGTGCTGAGCAGAATGGAGACGACTGGTGGAAGGGAATGGCCGAGAGCACTAAGGAGATCTTCAATGATCCCGATATATCCGGCCGCATCGAACCATCCGATATCGCCGGGATCTCGTTCTGCTCTCAGATGCAGGGCCTGGCGCTTGTTGATAAGGATGGTGTTCCGGTTCACAGACCGATGAGCTATATGGACCAGCGCGCCAAGGACGAGATCAAGAAGGGTATCGCCTACGGAGTGCAGATTGCCGGCGCAAATGTGCTCAAGCTCGTTCCGAGTCTCAGGATCACAGGTGCTGTATCGAGCAGCGTCAAGGACCCGGTCTGGAAGTACAAATGGATCGAGACTAAGGAGCCTCAGAATTTTGCCCGCGCCTACAAGTGGCTCGATGTCAAGGATTATCTGATCTGCCGCTGCACGGGTGAGTTCAAAATGACTCAGGATTCGGCCTTTGGCACTCTGATCTATGACATCCGTCCTGAGAGCCGCGGCTGGAGCCAGGAGATGTGCGAGATGTTCGGCATCAACATGGACCACCTTCCGGAAATCATCAAATCCACAGATGTCGCAGGTTATCTGACCGCAAAGGCAGCCGGGGAACTTGGCCTCGCTGAGGGCACTCCGGTCTATGGAGGAGGCGGGGATTCATCACTGATCGGTGTCGGCGCAGGCAGCGTAAGAGTCGGTGATACTCACATTTACAGTGGTACCTCCGGCTGGGTCATCACAGTAACAGACAAGCAGATGGTCGATGTGACAGCCATGATAGCGGCGATCATCGGAGCGCAGGATGGCAGATACAATTACTTTGCCGAAATGGAGACCGCGGGTAAGTGTCTTGAGTGGGTGAAGGATCACATGGCCAAGGACGAGATCGGTGTCTACATCAGGAAAGAAGGCGTTTCCGAAGAGTACGAGGAGCGAAGCTCGAGCCTTTATTCATACATGATGGACTGCATCAAGGATGTTCCGCCGGGGTCCGGCGGTCTGATCTTCACACCGTGGCTCCATGGCAACCGCTGCCCGTTTGAGGATCCTCTGTCCAAAGGCATGTTCTTCGGCATTGGCCTTGAGACCGGTAAAACCGAAATGATCCATGCGGTTCTTGAAGGAGTTTTCTATCACCTCAGATGGATGCTCGATTGCCAGAAGAGGCGCATCAGAATAGGCAAGAGTATAAGGTTTGTCGGAGGCGGGGCATTATCGCCTGTAGCATGCCAGATGCTCGCGGATATCACGGGTAAGATCGTGGAGACTGTGGATTCGCCGCAGAATGTCGGATCAGTCGGTGCGTGCGCTGTAACAGCAGTAGGACTTGGGATCATCAAAGACCTTGATCAGGTCAGAGATTTCATCCCGGTAACAGCGACATATACGCCTGACATGGCAAAGCACAAGGCTTACAACAAATACTACAAGGTCTTCAAACAGCTCTATGCAGCCAACAAGAGATTCTACAAAGCGCTCGAGAACTAAGATTCATACGACTGGAGAATAAGTGTCATGAACAAGAAAGAAATAATCCGCACAATTAAATTTGTGATCGTATCTGCGTCAGCTGGCATCGTTGAAATAGGTGTCTTCACTCTGATGAATGAGCTGACCAATCTCAAGTACTGGCCGTGCTATCTGACCGCGCTCGTTGCATCAGTAGTCTGGTGCTTTACTATCAACAGGAGATACACTTTCCAGTCCACCAAGAACGTTCCGCGAGCAATGGCAATGGTATTCGCATTCTATGTGGTCTTCACGCCGGCAACTACCATACTCGGCAATTACCTTGCAGAGACACTGCACTGGAATGAATATCTTGTAACAGCAATCAATATGGCACTGAATCTTTCACTTGAATACCTTTACGATACATTTGTCGTCTATAGAAATGAAATGGACAACAACGATGTCGCAGCCAGGAAAAAAGCCAAAGAGCAGGCTGCAGAGCATGCTCCAGCGAAGTAAGCTGACCTAGATAGTTCTGAGAATTTAAACAGGCCCCGGAATCCGGGGCCTTTGATATGTATGCATTTTTAAAGTTATTACTCCCTGCAGATCTCTTCGAGGGCTTTGACTGCCGCATTTACGTCGTCTTCGGTGTTGAAGTTGCCGAAGGAGAAACGTATCGTGCCTGTAGGGAAGGTGCCGAGGGTCTTGTGTGCATTAGGTGCGCAGTGGAGACCGACTCTTGTCATAATGCCATATTCAAAGTCTAGCCTGAATGCTGCATCTGCACAGTCGACGTTAAGAGTCTGTATCGAAACTACACCGACTCTGCCTTCTTTGGTGCGAAGACCGAAGACCTTGACCAGGCCTGCATCTTCAAGAGGCTTGAGATCTTCGATGAATTTCATTGTGAGTCCGAGTTCATGATCTGCGATGTTCTGAAGACCGCGTTCCTCGATCCATTTGAGACCGGCGTTGAGACCTACGATGCCGGGGATGTTCATGGTACCGGCTTCGAATTTGTCCGGCATGAAGCCAGGAGTCTCTTCGGTATGGCTGACTGATCCTGTGCCGCCTGTGATGATAGGCATGACCTGATCGACCATTTCGTCTGTAAGGATGAATCCGCCGATGCCCTGAGGACCGAGCAAGGACTTGTGTCCGGTAAAGCAAAGGGCATCTATATGCATCTCTTTCATGCTGATCGGGAGCACTCCTGCAGTCTGTGCACAGTCAACGATGAATTTGAGACCATGCTTCTGACAGATCTCGCCGACTTCTTTAAGAGGGTTGACTGTTCCGCAGATGTTGCTGGCGTGGGTCATTACGATGGCCTTGGTGTTGGATTTGATCAGACCGCCGATAGAGCCAAGGTCGAGCTCTCCGAATTTGTTGCCGGGGATCCTCGAGAAGGTGACGCCAAATTCCTGAAGCTGGACAAGTGGTCTCATGACTGCATTATGTTCCATGGATGAGCAGAGGACATGATCACCGCTGTGAAGGAAACCCTTGAGCACCATGTTGATGGATTCGGTTACATTCTCTGTAAAAACAACATTCTTGCAGTCAGGTCCGTCGAACATCTGAGTGAGCATCTCTCTTGTCTCGAAGACAGTTCCCTCAAGATCGTATGCAGTCTGGTAACCGCCACGGTTGATGTTCGCCCCGACTTCTGTCATATATTTGTAAACAGCATCAGGTACTTCCTTAGGTTTAGGGAAGGTAGTAGCACCATTATCCAGATAAATCTTGTCCATTAGTATTGTTCCTCTATTTAACTAATAATGAATTAAATTGTAATAATATTTTATCGCATGTATTACTTCCATTTCTATAGAAAATAGCAATGATTAGCAAATCTCGTACGATACAGTGACAATAGTATTACAAACACACATTTTTCGCTGATTTGCGCCAATTATTTCTATAATTTACGCCAATAAATACAGAAATTCCAATGCTTGTTATGATAAGATAATACCGTATGGGATACTGCAGAGATATCGCTTATTTCCGTACACCAATTCATCAAACAGGGGACAGGGGACAACCACGGAGGTGATGTCTGTGAAGAAGAATAAGAGAGTCGGAATGCTGATGGATGAGCTGATGAGCAATCCATCCAGACTGTTTGAATCCAGACATTTTTGCAGTAAATATGACATAGCAAAGTCGAGCCTATCCGAGGACATCAAGCTGATCAACGAGATCCTCGATGAGAATGGCTCAGGACATATAGAGAGCATCCAGGGAGTCGGCGGTGGCATCAAGTACATCCCTGGCATATCACGCGAGAGGATCGCTGATATCCAGAAGGAACTTATGGACGCCCTGTCAGATACATCAAGGATGCTCGGAGGCAAGTACCTTTACACATCGGACATAATGTTCGACGGACACTTTGCCTCGAACATGGCAAGAGTTTTCACACAGAAGTTCAGCTCTCTCGGAGCTGACTATGTTGTCACTGTCGAGACCAAGGGTATAGCTATCGCTTCACAGACAGCATTTATGCTGGGGCTTCCGCTGGTCGTTATCAGGCGCGAGGCCAAGTACTCAGAAGGATCGACAGTGAGTATCAATTATTTCTCAGGCACTAATGAGAGAATCCAGAAGATGTCGCTTGCCAAGAGGGCAGTCGAGCATGGACGCAAAGCCATCATCATTGACGACTTCATGCGCGGGGGTGGCAGCCTTAAGGGTATCAAGGATATTCTCGAGGAGTTCGAAGTCGAGACCGTAGGCATCGGTGTTGCAATCGAGTCCAGACTGCCTGAGCGCAAGAAGGTCGATAACTATGTTTCGATCATAATAATTGACGAGATAGACGAAGAGAACAAGATCATCAGAATGACCGCGAACAACAATCTGTGACAAGGAATCAGCAAGTTGCAGACGCGTCAGCATGATCGCAGGGGAGATATTATGGACTTTACACAATATAAGAGAATACACTGCCTTGGAATCGGCGGTATCGGCCTTTCGGCTGTAGCGGAGATCCTGGCATATAACGGACATATAGTGACCGGAACGGACATCAATCCGTCCAAAGTTACCAGGCACCTTGAGAGCATCGGCATCAAGGTTTACCCATCACATGAGCCGGAGAATGTAGAGGGCGTCGACGCCATCGTTTATTCGGCAGCTGTTTCGGATGAGAATCCGGAAGTCATCAGAGCCAAGGAACTTGGAATTCCTCTCTTTTCGAGAGCTGAGGTCCTCGGAATGATCATGGACAGATACGAGCATTCCGTAGCTATCTGCGGAACACACGGCAAGACCACAGTGACTTCCATGACATCACTGATTCTCAGGAATGCCAAGTACAAGCCGACGATCCTCGTAGGCGGTAATCTTCCGCAGATCAACGGCAACGTAGAGATCGGCCACAATGAGTACTTTGTCACCGAAGCATGCGAGTACATGGACAGCTTCCTGCAGCTCCATCCTAGCATTGGAGTCATACTCAATATCGACTCTGATCATCTCGATTACTTCAAGGACATGGAACATATAGTCAAGTCCTTCAGCACCTTTGTTGAGCAGATCCCGGAAGACGGAATAATAATAGCCTATGGCGACAATCCGTTCGTCAAGAGCATTCTCAAGGGACACCGCAACAAGATGACCTACGGATACAGTGAGAGCAATGATTTCTACGCTGAGAACATTAAGTTCAATGAGAATGGTTTTCCTACATTCGATATCTGCCATAAGGGCAGAGTCATCACCAACCTCGAACTCTCGGTTCCGGGTGAGCACAATGTGCTGAATGCGATGGCTGCCTTTGTTACAGCTTCATTCCTTAAAGTCGACATCCCGACAATAGCTGCGACACTCAAGGATTATCACGGAACCAACAGAAGATTTGACTTTACAGGCGTTACCGAGAACGGCGTTATAGTCATTGATGACTACGCACATCATCCGACAGAGATCAAAGCAACTTTGGCAGCTGCGAAGAATGTCAAGCACAACAAGCTCTGGCTCGTCTTCCAGCCGCATACTTACACAAGGACCAAGGCGCTCTTTGATGAATTTGTCGATTCATTCAATGACACCGATGCCGTCATAATAACTGATATTTACGCAGCGAGAGA
>JAFWHB010000011.1 GCA_017512145.1 Mogibacterium sp.
CTGGGAATCGGATCATTCGCTCCTTCCACAACAGCTTTCAAGCTGACCAAGTCTGTTGATGACGTACTCATCCCTGGTACTCTGAACGTAGGAGACACAGTTCCTGTATGTATCGAGGCTTTCCTGTTCTTCGGATTCGTAGATATGGATCTCATCACACTCATAGGTATGATCGTTGCTTCCATCGTAGGTGCTTACGCAATGGCTGATGTCGTATCCAAGTTCAACCGTAGGAAAGTTAGATACGCTATGTTCGTTGGTATGTTCATCCTCGCTACAGTAATGCTCTGCAAGGTTCTCGGCGTTGGCCCATTCGGTGAAGTCGGAACAGCTATGGGACTTCGTGGAGTCAAGCTGGTAATCGCTATCGTAGCTAACTTCGTACTCGGCGCTCTCATGTCCATCGGTGTAGGTCTCTATGCTCCTTGCATGGCTCTCTGCGTAATCCTCGGACTTGACACAGGCTGCGCATTCCCGGCTATGATGGGATCCTGCGCATTCCTGATGGCATTCGGTAATGGTCCTAAGTTCATCCAGGCTGGACGTTATGACCCGGTTGCTTGCTGGACACAGGCTATCGGCGGAGCTATTGGTGTATTCCTTGCTTACTATGTAGTAAAGAGCCTCTCACTGAGAACTCTGACAATCGTAGTTGTATGCGTATGCTACATCACATCCTTCCTCTTCCTGCACGATGCTATCAAGAAGGGCGAGGCTGCATAATCGGATTCAACACAACAAGTTGAAAACTCAATATACTGGCGGGGCAATAACCCGCCAGTATTTTTTAACAGGAAGCCAGGTGAATAATGGATATTCTTAAATGTAAAGCATTTGTATCTGCGGTAGATGAAGGAAGCCTGACAGGCGCAGGCAAACTCCTGGGGTACACCCCATCAGGCATCAGCCAGCTTGTATCAGCAATGGAATCTGAACTTGGCTTCGCTCTGCTCATAAGAAAGAGCAATGGCGTAGTCCCTACTAACGAAGGTGAGATCATGTACCCTCTCGCTGTTGGATATATCGAGAAGGAGACTGAGATATACAAGGCGGCAACTGAGCTCAGCGGCATGTATAAGGGCAATGTAATGATCGCTACTTATGCCAGCATCGCAGCTCATACACTGCCTCAGATCATCAAGGAGTTCACCGATCTGCATCCTTCAATCAACATCCAGATTGAAGAGACTACCAAGAATCGTATCGAGAAGATGGTGACCTCAGGTAAGGCAGACCTCTCATTCTCGTCAAGACTGTCGAACACCAGCTATACATGGATCCCGTTCGCAGAGGACAGAATGGTTGCAGTACTTCCTAAGGATCATCCATATGCGGATAAGGAAGCTTATCCGATCAAGGCATGCCGCAAGGAAGATATCATCATGCCGAGCGAAGGAGACGATGTTGATGCAAGAGAACTTCTCAAGAAGCACGGCATAGTACCTAATATCAAGCTGACAACTCTTGAGAACTTCACAGCCATCAACATGGTAGAGAAAGGCCTTGGGATCGGTATCATGAACGAAGGCATTACCAGGAGCTGGAGGACCGAGACAGCGATAATTCCGCTGGATCCGCCTAGCAGCATCACACTTGGCATATCCCTTCCATCCATTGAATCAGCTGCCCCTGCAGTCAAGGAATTCGTTCTCTTTGCCGCAGAGAAGCTGGGAGTAGCACTGAACTGACCCTTTGCCTTGAGATTCAACAACTAACAAAAAACGCTGCCAAACGGCAGCGTTTTTCAGTACTTGTAAATCAATTATCCGTCATACGGCAGGCTTATCGCAGGAATTGCCGGACTGATGCTTCTGGCAGGTCCCGGCATAAGGGCATCCGATGCATCGAACCCCCTTCTTCTTCTCCTTATATATATATCTGACCGCCAGGAAGATTATCAGCACAAGTGCAATAACTGCTATTACAGTTGCCATGTTCATAGCCTCATATCCTCCTTTCTGTTACTTATGTATTCTACCATGATATAGCGCAATGCACGATACCAAAAAGCATCGTGCATTGTAAGGTTATAGGTTTGTTATGGAATGATTCCTGCTGCTATGCTGCAGCATTAGCAGTCTTCTTGTGAAGAGCATACTGCTCATCGAAGTGAGCTCTTACCTTCTTAGCTATAAGTACGAGTGCGATGACCATACAGATCTCTGCAATGAGTCCAGGTACGAAGCCTGCTGCCAGATGACCCTCTGTGATAAGAGTTCCAACCTGATTGACCAGGAATGCTACTGTGTAACCTGTTCCGAGCTGGAGACCGATAGCGCCCCAGAGCCAGCCTTTGCTCTTCATCTCTGAGTTCATAGCTCCGATAGCAGCGAAGCATGGAGGTGTGTAGAGATTGAAGAAGAGATATGCAAGTGCTGTTACTGAAGTAAGTCCCATTGTCATTGCTACTTCATTAGCTCCGCCTGTAAGTGCAAGCTCTTCAGTATCGATGAATGCTGTAAGTCCGTATACTACAGCGAGTGTACCAACTACATTCTCCTTAGCAATGAATCCAGTGATAGCTGCTGCTGCGAGCTGCCATACTCCGAATCCAAGAGGAATAAGGAGTACTGCGAAAGGACTTGCGATCGATGCAAGGATGGATGTATCCTCTGCGCCCTCTTCTACTACCTGGAAGTGCCAGTTGAAGGTCTGCATGATCTGTACTATAGTGTTGCAAACGAGGATGATTGTACCAGCCTTGATGATGTATGCCTTAGCACGCTCCATCATGGACCTGAAGGCAAATTTGAGGCTCGGAGCCTTGTACTTAGGAAGCTCCATGATGAAGAATGACTTCCTGTATTTGTATCCTGTGATTCCCTTGATGAGGAGTGCGCCGAGGAAGATCAGCACCAGTCCGAAGAAGTAGCTCAGTGTGCTGACCCAGCCTGCTCCGTTGAAGAATGCTCCTGCAAACAGTGCGATTACAGGGATCTTAGCTCCGCAAGGAATGAAAGTTGTGAGCATCGAAGTTGCTCTTCTTTCTCTCTCATCACGAATAGTACGGCATGCCATGATAGCCGGGATACCGCAGCCTGTTCCGATAACTACAGGAATTACAGACTTACCGGAGAGACCTACTCTCTTGAAAATAGGGTCCATTACAGCACTTACACGAGCCATATAACCACAGTCCTCAAGAAGAGCAATCAGGAAATACATTACCATTACGAGTGGGAGGAAACCTACAACGGCTCCAACACCACCTACGATACCATCAGCGATAAGAGCTGACAGAATAGCCGGGCTGTTCTCAAGCTGTCCTGCTACCCAGCCCTGGAAGGTCTCGATCCATCCTACGAGCCAGTCTGCAACGAGTGGTCCGAGCCATGTCTGTGAAACCCAGAATACGAACCACATTACAAGAGCGAAAATCAGGATTCCTGCGATAGGATTTGTCAGAACTGTATCGATCTTGTCCTGCTTAGTGGTCTCTGCTGAGAGAACCTGTCTCTTCTCTACGTCAGCTACGATCTTGTTTACGAAATCATAACGCTTGCGGTCCTCTGCATCTACTGCCGCCTTGTCATGCAGGTTGATATCTGCCTGCGTATAAGGTGCTTTCTGAGTTGAACCTGCAAGGGAGATAGCTGTCTTGATTACATCTGCAAGGCCCTTGTCCTCTGTTGAGATTGTCTCAAATACAGGGCAGTTCAGCTTAGCTGAAAGCTTTGCAACATCGATCTTGGTACCTTCCTTATCATTGATATCGCTCTTGTTAAGAGCTACAACTACAGGAATACCAAGCTCAAGGAGCTGAGTTGTAAAGAAAAGCGATCTGCTCAGGTTAGTCGCATCAACGATATTTACTATCGCATCAGGATTAGCAGTGCGAACATACTCACTTGTGATACCCTCTTCCGGTGTGAATGGTGACATTGAATATGCACCCGGAAGGTCAACTGCGATAACTTCCTGTCCGCCGGAATATTCTTTCTTAAGCTGATACTCCTTGCTTCCAACTGTTACTCCGCCCCAGTTACCAACCTTCTCACTTCTTCCGGTGAGAGCATTGTACATTGTTGTCTTGCCGCTGTTAGGATTGCCGGCAAAAGCTATTCTCATAATAAGTCCTCCTTAATACCATCAGACAATGATTGCTTCTGAAAGCAGATTGTCGAGGTTGTATCTGCCGTCTTTAATAACGACGATACAGCTGTTCTTCTTCTTGGATATCAGAGTGATAGGCTCTCCAGTGTAACAGCCAAGTCTGAACAGAAAAGCGTTCATATCATCATCTTCTGTATTGATTTCTCTTACTCTGTAGGTCTTACCTACCTCTGCATCCAGCAATCTTGTTCTTTCGTCCATTAATATTAGTCTCCTGTGTAATTGACATGTCTTTAATCACAGTTAAATCAAACCTTGATCAGAGGTTTGATGAGTTTAACTATGTTAGTTATACTAAACTAACTCTTCTTTGTCAACAAGTGTCTCCTATTTAAAGCAAGAAAAAAAAAGGCACATCCGCCGCATTAACAGCAGATGTGCCTTGAATTGTTAATGATTTACATGCTGAGGACCTTGATGCCCTGAAGAAGTTCTTCTCTGAGCGTGCTCTTAGCCTCGAGAGCCTTAGCGAGATCAAAATGTACGATCTTGCCACTTACCTCTCCTACCGCTCTGTTGAATATTCCATCTCTGAGAAGCTCTACAGCCAGCACGCCGCACTCTGTAGCGAGCACTCTGTCTCTGAATGTAGGCGAACCGCCTCTCTGGAGATATGACAGAACAACAAGCTTGACATCCTGACCGGTCTCTTCTTTGAGAGCCTTGATAAGATCCTGGGAGCTTACAGGGAAGCCTTCAGCTCTTACGATGATGCTGTGCAGCTTGCCGCTTTCAATACCCTCTTTGACCTTGTCGCAGACTTCCTTGACTGAAGTCTCCATCTCAGGAAGCAGTACGATCTCAGCTCCGCCCGAAAAGCCTGAGTAAAGAGCTATATCGCCGCAATTACGTCCCATTACTTCTATTACGGTACTTCTCTCATGGGAAGAACTTGTATCTCTGATCTTGGTGATAGCATCAAGTACTGTATTTACAGCTGTATCAAAGCCGATAGTATTGTCGGTGTATCCAAGGTCGTTGTCGATAGTTCCCGGAATGCCGATGACCGGAATGCCGAATTCTTCTGACAGCATCTTAGCTCCTGTAAGGGAACCATTACCTCCGATTACGATAAGACCGTCTATCTTGAGTTTCTGAAGATTCTGGAATGCCTTCTCTCTGAATTCCTTGTGCATGAATCTCTCACTTCTTGCGGTCTTGATGATAGTTCCGCCTCTGTGAAGGATATCAGCTACAGATCTTCTGTGCATTCTCTCGAAATCACCTTCAATAAGTCCTTCATATCCACGGTGGACACTGTAAACTTCCATTCCGTAATATATTCCGTATCTTACTACAGCTCTGAGTGCCGCATTCATTCCCGGCGCATCTCCGCCGCTTGTAAGAACCGCTATTCTCTTCATTGTGATGCCTCCATATTCCCAAATTGAATTACTTGCACAATTGCATGAATTATATCACATTTCCGGACAATCTAATAGGGGCATCATCAGCCCCTATAGATATTGCTTGTATCTTTAAGAAACAATTTTTTATTAATTATCATATTATTTCTTTGCGGCGGCTCTCAAGATCAATTGTGATCTCCTGACTCTTTGCTGCTGCGGCTCTGCCCTCTTTGCTTGTGTGCTCATTGATGCAGGCGTCCTCCTGAGCTGACGGAGCAGGCTTGTCACTCTTGTCTACAGGTGTAGAATCGCCGATTCCGAGCGACTCAGAAACGATACCCAGAGTCGATACGACCTTAGTAATATCTGTAGGCATGTATATCTTGGTAGCTCTTCCGTCTGCAACATCACGAAGAGCTTCGAGACCCTTGAGCCTGAGTACGCTCTCATCGATATGAGCTTCTCTGAGCTTCTCAAGTCCGTCAGCCTGAGCCTCATAAACAAGTCTGATCGACTCGGCTTCACCCTGTGCAAGGGCGATCTTGGCTTCCTTCTCTGCCTCAGCCGCAAGTACCTTAGCCTTCTTATCACCCTCAGCTCTTGATACTACGGATTCCTGATGAGCCTGAGCCTCGAGTACTGTCTGACGTCTTTCACGCTCCGCTCTCATCTGCTTGGTCATGACCTCTTCGATCTCACGAGGCGGATCAATATTCTTGAGTTCTACTCTGTTGACCTTGATGCCCCATGGGTCTGTGGCCTCATCGAGTATAGCCTCCATCTGTGAGTTTATGCTCTCACGGCTTGAAAGGGTCGTATCGAGCTCCATTCCACCGATGATGCTTCTCAGAGTTGTAGCAGACAGATTCTGAAGTCCTGCGATAGGATTCTCAACTCCGTATGTGTACTTCTGAGGGTCGAAGACCTTGGAGAAGACGACTGAATCGACTTTGACCGAAACATTATCCTTGGTGATTACCGGCTGTGGCGGGAAGTCAAACACCTGCTCCTTGAGAGAGATCTTGTTGACGATCCTGTCGAAGAACGGGATCTTGATGTGGAGACCCGCATACCAAACGGTCTTGAATTTACCAAGTCTTTCAATTATATATGCATGTTCCTGAGGTACTATTCTGATGTTGGAGAATATCAGATACAGGACAAGCAGAATAATGATGGTTGTTACTATATAACCCATATTTGTTCCTCCTTCCGGCATTATCTGCCATATGTCTGGCTATGGCCATTATACCATAGTGAAAATTCTTCTATGTTGGTGCGCAGGTTATTTAATATAGGTTTAAGAATCTATCTGATGCATCCAAGAGCCCAGCTTTTGACGCGCTCCTCAGACTCTGCCACTACAGAACCCTGAACGGCAAGTCCCTTCTTGACTTTGGCTCTGCTGCACATCTTCTTGAGATCACGTTCGCATGATCCAAGGCCTGACCCCTCATGAGTCATTACCGGGAACACTTTGATGCCTTTGAAGTCAAGTTCCTCAAGCTGGGTATACATAGCCATAGGGAATGTACCCCACCAGCACGGACCAACTATAAAGACATTCTCATATCCATCAAGTGAATCCAGGTATTCCTCAAGCCTTGGCCTGTCATTATTCCTTAGTTCTTCTTTGGCGACCTCGGTGCATTCAGTATAGTCTTCAGGATATTCCTCAACCGGACGGATCTCAAAAACATCAGCGCCTGTAGCTTCACTGATGAACTCTGCAAGCATCTCAGCATTTCCCTTCTCAAGATCTACAATTGCACCGTTTAAATAATTCTGTCCTTTTCTTGAATAATATATTACTAAATTGCTAGACATCATGCCCTCCCGTTTTCGTTATATATGGTATTATATAACTTGATTTGATTATAAATCTATTAATTCTTATTATTCCGCAGAGGTAACACATGCTAAGCTTCCTTAAGAACGAAGAGAAGAAGGTCGAATACGTAGAACTTATCTACGATCTTGTATTCGTCTATATCATAGGACGCAACAATTCCCTGGTCGGCCATATAATTGATGGTTTCATCGACCCGGGTGCATATCTTACATATGTAATATGTACGCTTATAACCATTCAGATATGGTATCTTACGACACTGTTTATCAACAGATACGGGGACAACAGCTTTACAGAATATATAGGTCTCTTCATTAATATGTATCTTCTGTATTATATGGCAGATGGTACCCGCGTAGTATGGCAGACTCATTTCTACAGATACAATCTCGCCTGGGCTCTTATCCTCATCAACATTCTGGTTCAGTATTATCTGAAATACCGCGAGGCTTGCAAAGCCACACCTTGGGAGAGCGCCAATATCAAATTCTTCATGCACATGCTCCTCGGTATGATAGTGATCATATTTGCGGGAATGGGCGGTTTTGCTCTTACAGGTATTCCATTTACTCCTCTTGCAATGATCGCAGGCGTCGTCGCTACAGTGATAGGACGCAAGAGGCTCGATCTCGTTGCAGTGGATTTCCCTCATCTTACAGAACGAGTCATGCTGTATATTGTATTCACATTCGGCGAAATGATCATCGCTATTTCAGGATACTTCGATGGCAAGTTCACATTAAACAATATATATTACTCAACCTGCGGATTCCTCATCGTAGTAGGTTTGTTCATGAGCTACGGATTCTTCTATGACAAATTGCTCGACCGCGAAATGTCCATAAGCGGCAACTCCTACATGCTGATCCATATATTTATAATATTCGCCCTCAGCAGCCTTACTGTGGCGCTGGAATTCATGCGCGAGCCGGAGATAGCCCTTATACCTAAGACCGCTTATCTTGTAGGCTCCTACGTAATCTATTACATCTTCATGTTCATGCTCGCACCTTTCATCAAGGGCCACACCGGTTCACTCAGAAGCTTCAAATGGTTCGGTGTGCTGCTCATCATATTCGTAGTCCTGATGGCAGCCACATACAGGATGCCGCAACTGAACATCGCAATATCCGTCATTATGACATTCACCTACTGGTACCTTGAATATAAATACTGGAAGGAAACCATTCTCCCAATGGATCTCTGAGACAAAAGCACGCGGGCTTATCTAAGCCCGCGTTTTTCGTAATCTTCTCTGATTGGTGCAAGAATATCTTCTTCTTCGAATATCTCACTGTAATCTGCTGTATCGCACATTCTTACCTTGCTCACTGCTTCAGATAATACTGAGTAATTCAGAGCTGTACCTGCACTGTCATTTTCATATCTTGCAGCCCTGCTGGGACTGATGCCGAATCTCGCAGCCTCCTTCGCTGCATCGATATTGGCACCGAGGAAGATAAACTCCCAGTTCTTCTCCTCCTTGTGCTGTTCTATCATCCTTCTGACTTTGTCATAAGAATACTTCCTGCTCGCATTCTCCAGTCCGTCTGTAGTAATAATGAAGATTGTCTTCTCCGGTCTGTCCTCTTCTCTTGCATATTTATGAATAGTATCAATGTGATGGACTGCGCCACCGACCGCATCGAGAAGTGCTGTGCAGCCTCTTACGTAATACTGCCTGTCAGTCATAGGCTCTATCTTCGAAAGATCTGTCCTGTCATATATCACCTCCGTCTGGTCATCGAACAGGATGACTGAAACATAGGCTTCACCGTCTTCTTTCTTCTGCTTCTCAATCATGCTGTTGAAGCCTCCGATAGTATCATCCTCAAGGCCTCTCATGGATCCGCTTCTGTCAAGAATCATTACCAGTTCTGTAAGTCCCTTCTTCATTGTATATACCTCCTTAGTAATATTTATTCATTGATTCGTCAGTTATCTTATGGCTATATGATAAGCATTCCGCATACTCCAAAGGTCGCCTTAGAGGCGACAAATCCTGTATTTTTATGTTTTTGTGGAAATACACAAATTCCTGAATATTTATGCATTTTCGTGTTGACTTATGCTTTTTTATAGGTATAATCATCATTGTAATCAAAAATTAATAAATATTCGCGACAGTGAATAAATAATCAGAAAGGTTTAAGGGTAGACAGATGAAAGGTTTAAAGAAATTTCTCGTATTGATTCTCGGTATCGTAATGGTATTCTCACTTGCAGCTTGCGGAGGCGGCAGCAGTGATGAAGCAGCAACAGAAGAACCTGCGGCAGAAGAAGAAAGCACTGAAGTAGATGTAGCTGCAGCTTACAATAAGATCCTCGAAGAGCTCAACAATGCAGACGTTGAGACAGACGGACAGATCACAGTAGCTACTTCTCCTGACTTCGCTCCAATGGAGTTCGTAGACCTCTCCCGTCAGGGCGATGAGCAGTATGTAGGATATGACATCCTCCTCGCTAAGTACATTGCTAACCACCTCGGCAAAGAGCTCGTTATCAAGCCAATGGCATTCGACGCAGTTCAGGCAGCTGTACAGACAGGCAACGTAGACATGGGAATCTCCGGATTCAGCTGGACAGCAGAGCGTGCTGAGAACTACTTCATCACAGACTGGTATGAAGCTGGTGACAACGAGACAGAACAGGTAGTAATCACAACTAAGGCTAATGAAGGCAAGCTGACAACAGCTGACAGCTACAATGGTCTCAAGGTTGGTGCTCAGGGCGGATCCCTCCAGAAGATCCTCGTAGAAGAGCAGCTCCCAGGCGCTGAGTGCGTACTCATGCAGGACCTCAACGACCTCTGCACAGCACTTCTCACAGGTAAGATCGACGCTCTCGCAGTTGCATTCGGAAATGGTGAGTCATTCATCTCCGCAAATCCGGACGACCTGATCTTCTCAGGATTCCAGTTCGAGGTTGATGATCTCTACAAGAACAACGTAGTTCTGATCAACAAGAACAACACAGAGCTTGGTGAAGCAGTAAATGCAATCATCGCTCAGCAGAAGGCAGACGGCGTTGCAGATGCATGGTATGAAGCATCTCAGCTCCTCTCCGAGATCAAGACAATCGACGAGCTCGGATATGACGAAGAAGGCAACAAGATCACTGAGTAATCGGATCTAAGTCATATTAAAGGGTAATAGAAAGAAAACATATCTAAATGAATGGGGCTTTCCTCAGGAAAGCCCCTCATTTATGAATTAAACAGGAGGAAGTCACATATGACTATAGGTTCGATTTTCCATGATATGTGGGAAATATTCATCACATACTATATCGGCCAGGGTCTGCTCTGGTCAGGTATAGGCTATACTCTCTTACTCTCTGCAATCGCGGTTGTAGCCGGTGCCCTTCTTGGTTCCCTCCTTGCAATAGGCAAGATGAGCAGATTCAAAGTACTGCACTGGATCATAACAGCATTCGTAGAGATAATGCGTGGAACACCTGCCCTGCTGCAGCTGTACATTGCATACTTCATCGTACCGATGATATTCAGTTCACTTGATCTTACACCGATCGCATGTGTAGCAGTCGGTCTTTCACTCAATTCGGCAGCCTACGTTTCAGAGATCATCCGTTCCGGAATCCAGGCTGTTGACAAGGGCCAGACAGAGGCAGCAAGAGCTCTCGGACTCACATCCAAGACAACAATGCTCAAAATCGTCCTGCCACAGGCAATCAAGAACATCCTGCCAGCACTCGGCAATGAATTCATCACTATCATCAAGGAGACTTCCCTCGCTTCGACATTCTTCGTAGGCGAGCTGATGACAACCTATGCTGTCATCAAGGGAGTCACATTCAACACAGTCCCTACACTCATGGACATCGGTGTCATTTACTTTGTCATGACATTCACCCTGTCCAAGCTGCTGGGATTAGCTGAGAAGAAGATGAAGGAAGGTGCATGATCATGAATATGCTGGAAGTAAAGAATATATATAAGAACTTTGGATCACTCAAGGTACTCAAGGGTGTATCCACTACTGTAGAAAAAGGCGAGGTAATATCGATCATCGGAGCTTCCGGTTCCGGCAAATCGACACTTCTCCGCTGCATGAATCTGCTCGAAGAGCCTACATTTGGCGAGGTATGGATCGAAGGTCAGCTCATGACACCAGTTGATCCTTATCTTCACTTTGACGTCATCAGGAAGTCAAAGACTTATAAGAAGCTGGTCGAATCCGGCATGGAGGATATGGATGCCATCCATAAGATCAAGAGCGAAGACCTGCTCCTTGAGAAGCATTCACAGGAAGGTTCTGAGTACAAGGCTCTCATGGACAAGATCTACAAGGAGAACCATATCGAGACCAACCTCGGACGCCGTAAGATGAGCATGGTATTCCAGCAGTTCAACCTGTTCAACAACCTTACCGTGCTTGACAACATCATGCTCGCTCCTATCGAGACCGCCAAGTACAACAAGGTCAAGGACATGGCTGCAGAGAAAGCCAAGATCAAAGAGCAGGCAATGACTCTTCTGAAGAGAATCGGTCTTGAGGACAAAGCGAACGTATACCCTTCCAAGCTCTCAGGCGGTCAGAAGCAGCGTATCGCTATCGTAAGATCTCTTGCTATGAATCCGGATGTAATGCTCTTCGATGAGCCTACAAGTGCTCTCGACCCTGAAATGATCGGCGAAGTACTCGATCTCATGAAGGAGCTCGCTGCAGCAGGAATGACAATGGTCATCGTTACACACGAAATGGGATTTGCAAGAGAGGTATCCGACCGTGTACTCTTCGTGGACGAAGGATATATCAAAGAAGAAGGCTCCCCTAAGGATGTCTTCGATAACCCTAAGGACCCAAGACTGCAGGATTTCCTGAGCAAGGTTCTGTAATAAATACAGATGGTAAACAGAATGGGCACATACAGCAAACAGAATATTATAGATTATGTTGACAGTGTTGCCGATGAGATCACCGGAGTGTCTCACAGCATCTGGGAGTTTGCAGAGCTGTCACTCAAGGAAGTCAAGTCAGCTGCACTCTATGTAGAGAAGCTAAAGGAGTACGGCTTCGAGGTCGAGACAGGCTACGCAGATATCGAAACTTCTTTTTCAGGCAAATTTGTCTCCGGAAGCGGCAAGCCGGTCATCGGCATCCTCGGAGAATTCGATGCCCTTTCCGGGCTGTCTCAGAAAGCCTGCTGCACCCACCATGAGGAAATAGTGCCTAATGGCAGCGGTCACGGCTGCGGGCACAACATGCTCGGAGCAGCCTCATTCGGAGCAGCTCTTGCGGTCAAGGAATACCTTGAGAAAACCGGCTCAGACGGAACAGTCATCTTCTATGGCTGCCCTGGCGAAGAAGGCGGTGCTTCAAAGGCTTTCATGGCTCGCGAAGGCATATGGAAGTCTCTGGATGCTGCCCTTACATGGCACCCTGGCACGACCAACGAAGTAACTACAGGAACTAATAATTCCTGCACCCAGGTGCTCTATAAGTTCAAGGGTATCGCTGCACATGCTGCGGGTAATCCTGAGGCAGGACGCTCGGCACTCGATGCGGTTGAGCTTATGAACATAGGCGTTAATTACCTCAGAGAGCATATGAAGGCGGACTGCCGCATCCACTATGCAATGGTCGACGGCGGAGGTCTCTCACCTAATGTAGTGCAGCCACATGCTTCGGTTCTCTACATGGTAAGATCCACTCTTGTCAAGGACGTACTTGATCTGCAGGCGCGTGTTGACAAATGTGCAGACGGTGCAGCTATGATGACAGAGACGACCTATGAGAGGATCTTTGTTGACGGTACTGCAAATGCCGTACCTAACACGACACTCGAGAAGCTCCTGTTTGACAACATGCAGATCGTACCTCTTCCTGAATATACCGAAGAAGAGAAGGCTTTTGCAGCTGAGCTCGATGCCACCTGCCCTCCTGATTACGAGATCCCGGGTCACGGCAGCAGATATGACATGGGCATCAAGAAGACTGTCAAAGAGCTTTCCGGCAATGGCACCAAATATCTTAACGACTTCCTGATCCCATTCTATTCAGGAGACGAGTTCTCGCCTGGCTCATCTGATGTAGGAGATGTCAGCTGGCAGACACCGACAGCACAGTTTAATGCTGTAAACTTTACAGCTCATTCACCGGGACATTCATGGCAGAATGTCTCCTGCGGAGCATCATCTATCGGCGACAAAGGTACAGTATACGCTGCAAAGGTCCTCGCTTGTGCGGCAAGCGACCTCTTCAGCAACACCAGGATCATAGATGCAGCCAGAGAAGAATTCCTGGAGCGTCTTGATGGCGAAGAGTATACCTGCCCTATTCCTGATGGTGTACCGCCTTATATCATAGAAGAATAACCTTTCTGATTCATTTTAAAATGCGTCATCCGGATTTCAATTTGATTACCGGGTGACGCATTTTAGTTTGGTCGATTATTTACAGATCATGCTCCGAGGAGCTGCTGATCATACTCGAACAGAAGAGCATTGACGTCGAAGATGTCATATATGCCATTCATAAGGCAGTACTGGATGATAAGGTCTGATTTGCTGCTTGGCGAAAGCGCAAGTCCCGCTCTGCCGATTAGATCCTTTGTCTCATCAAGGTTGAGCTCAAGAGCTACAGATAGAGCCAGAGCTGTGGCCTTAGATGGCTTGTAGTTCCTGTTGCATCTTATCTTGGAGAAGAGCTTGCGGTCCATATTTGCTCTCTTATAGACCTGTGTATCCGAGAAGCCCTTATCATCTATAAGTTCAAGGAGCTTCTCCTGGAAGGTCTTGCCAAGGCCGGCTATAACATCATCGAGGCTCTCTTTGCTCTGATATGACCGGAAAGGCACTGATGCTCTTCCCTCTGCCGGAGCGCGGCTCTCCTCGTACAGATTGTGGAAGTACTCATCGAATTTTTCTTCTGAAAGCTCCTCAGAATACTCTGCCTCCTCCTCATCAAGCATACCAAGAGGAACTGAAAACTCCGCCGTATCAGAGCTGCTAGGTGCTGCTCCACCGACTGATAAAACAGGTTCACTGATGAATATATCGCCTATATAATTTGCATCAAGGAATTCGCCGACGCTCTCTTTGAGTCCTGCAGGGAGATTAAGTTCTTGCCCCTCAGGGACTGCCATAATCACCTCCATCTCAGACAGCATCAGGAAGTCCGCTATCTCATCCAGAGCAGCCCTTATAGCCTTATCTTTCGGGAACCCTTCTATTCCGGATGAAAGCATTGGAAATGCAATGCTGCGGCACCCAAGGCTGTTAGCAAGCAGGAGCGATTCTCTGTAACTTGCTCCAAGACTCTCAAGCTCATCATGATCCCCGCCCTGCCAGACAGGACGCTCAGCCTGGATTATATACTTTGCAGGGATATCTGCGGCTTCTCTGTATGATACATGTCTCTCTTCCGGACTTATCAGAGGGTCCGGAGCAGCCGCTTCGACAATCGCGTCTGCACTCACACTTGATATATCGCTTCTTACAATTATAAATGGCATAGCTGCACCCTCCTGCTAGTCATCAAGCATCCAAAGTTGAATAAAGTCCCTGGCCGCCACGGGCAGCCAAGCATGCTATATTATAGCATTTAAGTGAATTCAAATACGAGCATTTCTATTCGCGGGCGGACAATATATCCTCCTGACTGTTGCGGCAAGGGACATCAGCGCGTGTTATAATTCAGATAGATTATATAGTCAGACAGGAAATGCAATGACAGATTTTATTACAGGCTTACTGGAACTAACAGCATGGAGCATGCCGAGGCCAGCTATGTTCGGCACCTTCCACATTATGGCAGCACTCATCAGTATTTGTGCTGCCCTGGTTCTTGCTGCCGTATTTCGCCGGCATCCTGCAGACAAAGTCCTGTCTGTCACGGGATGGATACTTGTTATTCTTGAACTTTACAAGCAGCTGTTCCTCTTCTTCATTGTGAATCAGGGAGCGTATGACTGGTGGTACTTCCCCTTCCAGCTATGCTCTGTTCCTATGTATATCTGTATTCTTCTTCCATACACAAGATGCAGAATTCACAATGCTATGCTGACATTCCTTGGCAGCTATGCACTTATCGGAGCTGCTGCTGCCCTTATATTTCCTGAGGATTTCCTGAGATCATATGTAACGCTGACACTTCATGGATTTATATGGCACGGTCTGCTGCTATTCATAAGCATCATCGCGCTCCATGCTGAAGATACAGATCTTTCGCTGCGGGGATTTGCCGGTGCTGCAATTATATTCATCTTCCTTTCGTTTGTTGCGGTACTCATCAACATTGCAGCTGAACCTCTGATGGCCTCAGCCGGTCTGCCTGAGAGTTATGCCGCTATGTTCTATATGAATCCATACCATATCTCCCCTCAGCCTGTAGTCAGCAGCGTCCAGCAGGCAATTGGAATTCCTGCAGGGCTTCTTCTCTATGCACTTTGCATAATTGCAGCTTCAGGAATCATTATCAGGACCGCATTTGTGATCCGCGAAAAAAACTTTAACTGACCAAAATTGTAATTAATATTACCATTTGGAAAATTTTAACAAAATATACAAAGATATTAAGCAACAAATATGCTAAAATAATAACGTATTGGGAAGAGACTATTATACTTATCCTCTTAAGGAAGGAGTATATATGCCATTAGTAGTAGATAAGGATAAAGTCAGACTGGATATCCTCATGGCATTTGAAAAATGCATGCACGATACTCCAATGTCGAATGTTTCTCTAAGAGATATAGCTAAGGAAGCCGGCATGTCACATGCTAATCTCCTGAACTATTTTAGTTGCAAGGATGATCTTATAGTCAGCTATGCAAGATATATCAAGGACTACATCGGTGATCTCTGTTCAGAGTGGTTCCGCACTCACAGCCGCAAGAGATACAAGTCCAACCTCAACTACATGAATGCATTCATGTCCTATCTTGCAAGTGGTAAGGTCAGTGAGATCCGCAGGAATGCGACTACGCAGACGCTCGTTCTTTCACAGTACAACACCGAGATTGCAGAGATCGTTCAGGAACAGTTCCGCGAATGGCGCCGCATCATGGAGGATGGCCTAGTCAGCATATATGGCGACGAAGTCGGCCACAAAGAAGCCGAAGTCATGGTAACACTCGTAGCAGGCATCTTCCTCTGCAATTACACTCATGCACTGACAGGCAAGGCTAATGACAACTTCATCGGTCTCTTCGCAAACCTGTCCAATTCCTGATCATCTTACAATTCTTAGCAAAAAAGAAAAGAGTCCGCAGCGATGCTGCGGACTTTTCTTGCATAAAAAAGGCAGTCACGAAAGAACGCATTAGGGGCGAAAGCTATAAGCCTGCAAGGAGTCTCCCCCGATAACTCTTGCACCTTTCAAGGACTGCCATGTGTATTGTATTACACCAGCCTATCTGCGTAAAATAACCAAAACTAATATGGAAATTGTCTATTAAATTAAATAAATCAGACAATTTGATCATTTATCTTTACTTTCAATTGATATTTGTCCATCTTTCTGTATAATGTGCGTAGTTGCAAAAAACTTATTACTAATCAACCAGAGGAGTGCAGCGCGCATGAATATACAGCAGATAATATACGTAATGAAGGTGTATGAGCATCATTCTTTCACTGAAGCAGCTAAAGCTCTATACATCTCTCAGCCTAGGCTCAGCCAGGCTATCAGAGAACTAGAAGAAGAGCTCGGCTTTGATATTTTCGTCAGGAACAGAAAAGGCATTTCAGGCGCGACTGTCAAAGGTACTGAATTCATTGATAAAGCAAGAGTTCTGCTCCGTCAGTTCAAAACTCTTGAATCACTCAAGGAACGTAATATCTCTTCCTTCCATCTCGCATCAACAACTCTTACACATGCACAGGACGCATTCCTGGCTCTTTGTGCTGAGCAGAAGGAAGATCCGCTTCTTAATATGGATATGTGGTTCTGTGGATGCTTTGAAGCTTCTTCAAGAGTCATTTCCATGTCATCAGAGATAGGCGTTGTCGCATTCACAGATGATCAGCTTGGTGAGTGGCTCTCGTACTTCAATTCGAACCATCTTACTTATCATGAGCTGATATGCTCAAACATATATGTCACACTTTCCAAGGACAGTCCTCTTGCAGGCAAGGACCGCATCAGTGCAGATGATCTTAAGGATCATACGTACATTGCGGACTATTGTTCGAGAATGAATGACAATTCTGCAGGAGTCAGCGCACTTATCAATAAGATTTGCCCGGAGGCCCATATAATCGCATCAAGTACAGATGTCATGTACAGGCTCCTCAGCCAGACTTCAGAGAGAAAATCGTTTGTATTCGATCCGATCCCTCTCTCTCAGGAGACTCTGGATAAGTATAACCTTGTATGTATCCCATCAGATGATCTCTTCAGTGTTCATACAGGCTACATTTCGAGGACAGACAAGCCTCTTAGCGACAAGGCTGCAAGATATATAGAAATACTCAGCGAGACTATTTCCAAGTAAATTCCTTCCACAATATAAAGGTAGAGCCGTGACTCTGGTCATATGACCATGGTCACGGCTTTGTCATCTCTGTAGCTTGATTCAAGTTCCACAAGATCTGCGATAAGCGGATCCCGGACCAGATGACTCCATACTGTGTATGTTGCACGGATGAAGTCCGGATCGAGCTCAGTCTCGTTCTCTATCATCGGGCAGCAGTATGGGAGATCTGAATCATTGTATATAAGATGCAGGATTCCGTCTTCCGATATATGAGGTGCAAGAGGAAAAGTCCTGCACTGAATCGGTCTCATTGCTCTCGGGCAGTGCGGAGGTGTCTTGCATCTGACAAAATAGACATTTCCATGCCATGATTCAGGGAACTCATATTCATCAGTACTAAGCGTGTTCCACTTGAGCCAGTCTGCCTTGCGATCATGGATTTTCTCCTCACCGGGCAGCAGGAATATTCCCATTTCTTCGTCATAATTTGCCGCATCGCAGCAGGCCGCTCCGCATATGGTCCCACAGTCGAAAGGTACAGGTGAGACCCTATCCAGAAGCCTGTAAATTGCCCTGTACGTGCGTTTTCTGGTCATTCCCTTGATCATCTTCGAAAGTCTCCTAAAATCGCTTAAATCCAATATATTCCCAATTGTATCAGAAAACAAGAACCGGAGCCACATAGGGCTCCGGCCTGTTTGATTATTCAGTAATTCTCTGGTCGCATTTAGATTATGCAGCCTTGTTTCCTGTGAAGTGTACGATTGCGTGTACAAGAGCGACACCTGCAAGAATTCCTGCAGCTACCCATGGAGTAGCACCAACAGCTGAGCCGGCGATGCTTGAGAATTCCATGCCTGCGCTTGTTCCGACTGCTACACCTGCAGCACCTGCAGCAGCAGCGAGAATAGCACTGATTCCTGCGCCCTTATTCTTCTTGAGGAATGAGAGGATACCAGCAAGAACTGCGAGTGCGCCAGCACCGAGACCAGCAGCTGTTCCGATTGCTCTGTTGGTGATCTCCTTAGTGATCAGAGCACCGGAGTCAGCCTGATATTCTCTTCCTGTTCCTACAGCTTCGAGACCTTCGTCGAGATCAAGATGTGTATCTCCATTGTCGAAGTCATCATCTCCACTGCGTCTGTCATAGATGCTTGTGAGTCCGCCATTAGCCTCGGTTCCCATCAGAGTAGCAAGACCATCTCTTACCTGCTGCTCACCATCTTCGTACTCAGCGAGCTTAGCCTTACCATCTTCAAGAGTCTGACGGCCTTCTGCGAGAGCCTTCTCACCATCTGCAAGCTGAGCTCTACCATCAGCCAGCTTAGCAGGAGCAGCCTTGTAATCAGCAAGACCCTGTGCGTACTCAGCCTTACCTGCAGCAAGCTTCTTCTTACCTGCAGCAAGTTCCTTCTCACCTGCAGCGAGCTGCTTCTCAGCAGCTGCCAGCTTAGCAGGAGCTTCCTTATAGCTCTTCTCGCCTGCAGCGAGTTCAGCCTTACCTGCAGCAAGGTCTTTCTCACCCTTAGCTACCTGCTTCTGTGCCTCAGCCTTGATTCCCTGGAGAACCTGAAGTGCATTAGGGATAACATTGCTGCTGAGCAGTTTCATATCGTTATCAAAGTCATCAAGATCATCTGCGTCAAGCTTGTTACCCTGGTACATCTGAAGTGCAGGGATAAGAGCCTTTGCCTGGCTGTCAAGTACGCTCTTGATTGTAGGGTTGGACAGCATGTTTGCAAATGCGAATGGAACGCCCTTAGCAGGATCATCTATCTGATCCTTACCTGCAACAAGCTGAGTATATCCACCATGCCACTTTGCAAGGAGCGGAGCCTTAGCATCGATTGATGCAACCTGAGCATTGAGTCCCTGTGCAAGTACTCCCAGATAAGTCTTGAGAGTCTTGATAGCGCCTGCGAACTCTCCATTGTTAGGAGTTGCAGTATCATTGTTAGCCTCAAGCTTGTCAAGGCTGCCTCTGATTGCCTGATAGAGAGCTTCGCCATTATCAAGGCCCTTAACAAGCGCGAGCTTAGCCTTGAATTCATCAGTATCAACTGCTGCGAGCTTAGTTGCAACAGCCTGTCTTGCTCCGATGAGAGTCATAACACTCTTGTACTGTGGTTCTAATTGCGCGAGTGCCTGCTGAGCTGCCTCCTTTGCTTCAGGAGTAGCAGATTCGTCGTTAATAATTGCCTTCTGTGCTGCGATTGCTTTCTCGAGCTGATCGGCTGTTCCTTTCATCTGTGCGACAGTCATGGAAGCTGCACCTTCCTGGCTGAGTCCTGCTGCTGCCTGTGAGAGAAGAGCTCCATCTCCCTCTTCACCAGCATATGCGGAAGCGAGACCAGCAAACTGCTCAAGCTGAGTCTTTGCTGCGCTGAATGCACCTGCAATCTTAACGAGAGCTGCGTCGAAGTCAGCATATGTGGATTCATTATCGATGTTCTTAGCAAGATTCTCCTGTCCTGTCATCTGCTCGATCAGGCCAATGCTCTTAGCATTAGCTGGATCTGAGAACTGCTGAACGATTGCCTGTCTGCCCTGCTGGAGACCCATGTTTGCACCAGTAGGATCTGTCATCTCGAATCCAGGCTGCCACTGCTGATCGAATCCGTTCTTAGCGGTGGTCAGACCATTGATCAGCTGATCAAGACCGGAAATAGCCTGCTTACCTGCTGCAAGCTTAGCCTCTCCTTCTGATACAGCCTGTCTTCCTGCTGCGAGCTTAGCAGGTGCTGCTGCATAGTCTGCCTTGCCCTTATTGTACTCATTGTAGCCTGCTGCAAGCTTCTTCTCACCTGCGGCAAGGTCCTTCTCGCCCTGAGCGATCTGTTTTCTTCCGTCTGCGAGCTTAGCAGGTGCTGCTGCGTAATCTGCCTCGCCCTTAGCGAGTGTAGCACGACCCTCTTCGAGTGTCTGCTCACCTTCAGCAAGAGCAACTTCACCATCAGCTACCTGATCAAGACCATCAAGATAAGCCTGCTCGTTGTCCTTGAGCTGATTGAGACCATCTTCCAGCTTGTTCATGTCAGCTGTGGATCTCTCGCCTTCCTGTTCCCAGTAATCCTTGCAAGCAAGCACATCGTTGAGGTTAACGGCGCCGCCGTAGAACCCGAAGAGTGCAGCTGCAATGAGAAGCACACTTAAACCTTTTTTCATAATTCCCTCTCCTGTTGAATTTTCATTAAAATCAACTTGTCTGCATCACAAAAAACACAGACCTTCGATATTGTCTACATTTTATCACTATTGTGTGTATCTTGTGAAGAAATTTCTGACCAAGTGTACAGTGAAAGTGTACTAAATTTGATACATTGTTATCTGCTGTCAAACACTCGCTCAAGAACATTTCAATACAAAAAGAGGCGCTTTAAGCGCCTCTGGCTGTAGTCAGTTAGATAACACTTTTAAAGTATTCTACAGTTCTCTGTAGCCCTTCGTCTAATTGTATTTCAGGTTCCCAGCCAAGCTTTTCCTTTGCCAGGCTGATATCGGGTCTTCTCTTTGTCGGATCATCACCAGGCAAATCCTTATAAACCAGCTTTGATTCTGAGCCCGTCAGTTCTATTACTTTCTGTGCCAGTTCAGCAACAGTAAATTCCCCCGGATTACCTAGATTCACAGGGCCATAGAAGTCTTCCGAGTTCATCATTCTGACCATGCCTTCAATCAGATCATCTACATAACAAAAGCTTCTTGTTTGTGTCCCATCTCCATAAATAGTTATGTCTTCCCCTTTGAGTGCCTGAACAATAAAGTTCGATACGACTCTTCCGTCCTCAGGATTCATGTATGGTCCATATGTATTGAAGATCCTGATTACTCGAATATCCAGATCATATTGTCTGTGATAATCAAAGAATAAAGATTCTGCCATCCGCTTTCCTTCATCATAGCAGGATCTGATTCCTATAGGATTAACGTTTCCTCTATAGTCTTCAGTCTGCGGATGAATCAAAGGTTCTCCGTATACTTCTGACGTGCTTGACTGTAATATCCTGGCATTATTTGCACGCGCTAATTCCAGCATATTCAGCGCTCCGAACAAGCTTGTCTTCGCTGTCATGATTGGATCTTTCTGGTAATGTGGAGGAGATGCCGGGCAAGCAAGATTATAAATATAATCTGCACCTATTTCTAAGGGCTCCCGTACATCATGTTCTATAAACATGAAATGAGGATCATTCATTAAGTGATCAATATTGGCTTTACTTCCTGTATATAAATTGTCTACACATATGACAAATAGCCCATCTCTTATCAGTCTACCGCATAAGTTTGATCCAAGAAAACCCGCGCCGCCTGTAACAAGTGCTTTCTTCATTCCTTCACCACCTTATCCGCTACACCAATCTGATAATATTCAAACCCCATATCCGCTAAGCTTTCAGCATCATATTGGTTTCTTCCGTCAATTATAACCGGAGTCTTTAGTCTCTTCTTAATTTCTTCAAAATCAGGATGCCTGAATTCTTTCCACTCTGTAATGAGAATCAACGCATCAGAATCATCCAATGTAGTATACTTGCTTTCACAATATTCAACATTTGGGTTATCCTTCAGGTAAATGTTCTGGGCTTCCTTCGTTGCCTTAGGATCATATGCCTTTACCCTGCCACCCATTTTTGTTATTTCATTGATGATAGTTATGGATGGTGCATAGCGCATGTCATCTGTGCCCGGCTTGAATGAAAGGCCCCACACTCCAAAGGTTCTGTCAGATAGATCCTCTCCAAAGCGTTTGACTATTTTGCGCGGTATTATATGCTTCTGGGCTTCGTTCACATCTTCAACTGCTTGCAGTATTTTGCTGTTATACCCATGATCACTACTCGTCTTAATGAGCGCTTGTACATCTTTAGGGAAGCAGCTCCCTCCATAACCGCAGCCAGCGTAAATAAACTGATAACCTATCCTATGATCACTTCCTATTCCTATGCGGACCTTATTGATATCCGCACCTACACGTTCGCAGATATTTGATATTTCATTCATGAAAGAGATCTTAGTAGCAAGCATTGCATTTGCTGCATATTTTGTCATTTCTGCGCTTTGAACGTCCATGAATATCATGGTTTCTGTATTTCTTACAAAAGGAAGATACAGCTGTTTCATTATCTTTGCCGCTCTATCATTGTCTGTTCCAATCACGATACGGTCCGGTCTTGAGCAGTCAGCCACAGCATCTCCTTCTTTTAAGAATTCCGGATTTGAAATAACATCGAATGTCAAATCTGAATTCCTTTTATCTAATTCCTTCTGAATTACTTCTCTGATCTTCTGCGCAGTACCTACAGGAACTGTAGATTTTTCCACCACATAAACATGGTGGTTCATGGTTTTACCAATACTTGAGGCAACTTCAAGCACATATTTGAGATCTGCGGACCCGTCTTCATCCATTGGAGTCCCTACCGCAATAAAGCATAGTTCTGACTGATACAGCGCTTCTTTAAGATCTGTTGTAAATCTGAGCCTCCCTGCCTCCAAATTATCTCTGACCAGACTTTCAAGGCCCGGCTCATAGATTGGAATGATTCCTTTCCTTAGATTGGAAATCTTCTCTTCAACTACATCAACACAGTACACATCATTTCCGTAATCAGCCAGACATGTACCTGTAACCAATCCAACGTAGCCGGTTCCTATTACAGATATTTTCATACTATGATTAACCTCTACCTATTTCCTGATCAAGCAGCCTACATTGCCCGACGGATGCTATTTGCGATAAATACAATACTTACGTATAAGAAAATTCCAGATAAACACGATACCTGTTGCGGCAATTTTGCTTATGACTTTTTTTACAGGCGAATTCATTCTCATTAATGTCACGAACACATACATGAGTCCGACATTAAACAGGAGGCCGACTCCGCTGACAAAGAATATCAGGAACAGTTCATAAAACCCTTTTCCTTTATATCTGTTGCTATCTTTAAATGTCCATATTCTCCCCAGGAACCAGTTTGTAGTCGTGGAAAAAATAAAGGCTGCACAGGTTGCTGCCAGATAATTGATCCCAATCCCATTCGCAAATATAGCGAACATTACCCATTCAACTATTGCAGCAGTTCCCCCAACGCAAAAGTATGAGATAAATTGCCTGATTGATTTTTCTTTTAATGATATCTGCATATTACGTACAGTGCCCTCAAACCATCTTTGAAACCGATTTTCTTTCCTTCTTCGTTGCTCCTCGGATAGTAGGATATCGGTACTTCTTTGATTCTGATTCCCTTCTTGGATATTTTCGATGTTATTTCAGGTTCAAAGCCAAAACGGTTCTCTTTGATCTCTATGGACTGAATTATTTCTCTTTTAAAAGCTTTATAGCAAGTCTCCATATCTGTAAGGCCCTGACGCGTAAAAAGATTCGAAAAAGTAGTAAGTCCCCAATTTGCTAAACGGTTTGCCAGATATCCTTTTCTCTTCTGATGAAGGAATCTGGAGCCGTATACAACTTCAGCTTCACCATTAAAGATAGGCTGTACGACTCTCGGATATTCCTTCGGGTCATACTCCAGGTCTGCATCCTGTACTATAACGACATCTCCGGTTGCTGCTTTGAAGCCTGTTCTTAGTGCAGCACCCTTACCTTGATTAATGTCATGATAAATGATCTTGCTTACCAGCGGCTTGATTTCCTCTTCCAGGACAGTCCTGGTACCATCTTTAGAGCAGTCATCAACTACTATTATTTCCTTGTCCGGTACCGGAGAAGCTAATACCGCCTCAACAATGCTTCTGATGTTTTCTTTTTCGTTGTAGCATGGTATCACAACACTCAATTTTTCACTCATTATTCTATTCTCCAATTTATTAGATTTTGTTATATATTATCGTATTCCAACTATTTCAGTTCCTGTCTAAATTGTCCTCAGCTGAATACTTCTTCCATTCTTTTGATACACAATCATATCCATATACATTGTCCAGATTCTTTTCGCTTATCCATTTTTTGACATCGGTGAAGTATGATTCGGAGCCTGGGTCCCATATGTTCCCATAGCCCGGTGGAACTGCACCCGAAAAACCATTTATTGTAGGAACTCCAACAAAGTCCGATATTTGAAAAGCATCTCCATAAATATACGAAGAATCAGGTGACACTCTTGTAATAAAGAAACAACTACAGTCCTCCGGTGCTTCTTTAATACCATCAACAACACGATTCGCCTCACTAATACTCCATGTTGAATATACGCCTCCAACATGAATGCCTGAGACGATCAACAGCATAAGAATTATACTTCTAAATGCAATCTTACGTCTTTTGCCCGGATTATTATTAGATTTACTACTGCTAACAGCGTTTCCCAGCACAGCCATACTAAGTGTCAGTGGCAGACTAAGGTAAAAAACATATCTGCCAGCAGCCCTTATTGCTTTCCCTCCAGGGAAATAGTTATAAATGAGCCACCATAGAGATGTGGCATTCTCACCTACTCGTACAACCATTATGAGCCCAATTATGACCGCTATTGCTGCACTCTGGGCTACCATTATCATATTGCGGTTATTACTGTCTTTTTTGACCCGGAAGGAAAAAGACAAAGTATAAATGAACATCAGAATGACAGCTATCGAGTATCCCTCATAAATATTGGAGTCGAATAGTCGCTGTGAAAGATTCAATATTTCCGGGAGCCACCCGAACAATAGGTTATCAGGAGTTTTAATAATATCTATTGGTTCAGGTAAAAGGGTCTGGCAAATACTATCATATCCCCAGGCTCCTGATGAATTTAAAACTGATAATTCAATTAATGCGAAGGGAATTATCAAAATGATTCCTATAATGACCCAGGCAACAAAATCGATCAGAAGATTGTTGTTCCTACAACATGCTTCCCAGATGCCCTTCAATTTACCTTCAATAATCAGCTGAATGATTATAATAATAGCAAGTGTCAGGAAAAAAAGGGCTGAGAAAAAAGCGATATACCAGGCTGTATACAAAATAATGGCTAAACAAACGATGATTGTAAGAGCATGAATATTGCGCTTCTTTCTATCTGTAATACACTGTATTAATCTCACTGCATTAATGATTACTATAGGTAATAGCATTATGCAAAGCATTTGCGTATGCCAGAAAACAATTGAGAAAGCATTGGAAAAAGAAAAAGCAATTGTTCCGCACAAGCTCCAGAAAGTATCTACAGAAAGAACCTTGTTTAACAAATAGAAAACAGACAGAGTCCCAACTACATGGAAAATAATAATAGTATATTTAAATGAAAGGAAAACATTTACACCTAAAGCCCTGAATACTGAATGTAAGAATCCAAATCCAAGCATCATATCAGAATAAGCTATAGTATTTTTTGTTGGATAGAAAATGCCCAATTCGGTAAGACTTGCATCTCCACAGAAAACATGAAACCAATGTTCAGTAATAAGCATGGTCAGCCTTCCGTCTCCGATTTCTGATAACAGCTTGTCATTAAACAGAACATTCCTGAACAAAAAAACCTCTAACAGCAATAAAAGCACTACTGCTAGTAAAAATTGGTGTTCTACACTGATTCTGTTTTCATGTTTCATTATCCAGCACACCTCTTTGAAACAGATTTACGATTTAATACAGTCCTTATACAACTGTGACTCGCATTATATATTCCGATGTAGAAATCTGTACTTTAGAATGAGTTTACATCAAGCCAAAGTTATTTGCATTTTATCATTATTGTGTGTCTTGCGGAGAATTATCTGACCAAACGGGCATCATAAATGTACTAAATTTAATGCATTCATCCATAATACCGCACTTCCGCGTAAACAAAATGCAAAAAAAGAGGCGCACACTGCGCCTCTGATCAACAGTATATTGTGGGCTTATCTGTTGCCGTACATCTTCTCGTAGTAATTCTGATAGTCTCCGCTGATGATCTCTTCCCACCAGTCTCTGTTCTCGAGATACCATGCGATTGTCTTCTTGATGCCGTCTGCAAACTTAGTCTCCGGCAGCCAGCCAAGCTCATTGTGGATCTTGGTCGGGTCGATAGCATACCTCATATCGTGTCCCTTGCGGTCAGTAACATATGTGATAAGACTCTCAGGTTTGCCGAGCTCCTTACAGATCAGCCTGACGATATCGATGTTACGCATCTCATTGTGTCCGCCGACATTGTAGACCTCGCCTACTCTGCCATTATGGATGATGAGGTCGATCGCTCTGCAGTGGTCCTCAACATAGAGCCAGTCTCTTACATTGATGCCTTCGCCGTATACAGGCAGAGGCTTGTCAGCGAGAGCATTGGCGATCATCAGAGGTATCAGCTTCTCCGGGAAGTGATATGGTCCGTAGTTGTTGC
The DNA here is from genome assembly GCA_017512145.1 of Mogibacterium sp. GTDB lineage: Bacteria > Bacillota > Clostridia > Peptostreptococcales > Anaerovoracaceae > Crickella. Next base: position 27,084 of record JAFWHB010000011.1, read on the forward strand.
TGCAGCGGCTGATCGTGACAGGCAGGCCATAAGTCCTGTGATATGCCTGTACGAGCAGGTCTGCAGAAGCCTTGGACGAACTGTACGGAGAGCTTGTATGGATCGGAGTCTCCTCCGTGAAGAACATGTCCGGTCTGTCAAGCGGCAGATCGCCGTAAACTTCATCTGTCGATACCTGGTGATATCTCTTGATTCCATACTTGCGGCAGGCGTCCATCAGCACACTTGTACCGATGATGTTGGTCTGAAGGAAGACACCAGGATCCTCGATGGATCTGTCCACATGGCTCTCAGCAGCAAAGTTGACAACGATATCCGGATGTTCCTCTTCAAACAGCTTGTAAACACCTTCCCTGTCGCAGATGTCGAGTCTGACAAATCTGAAGTTCGGCTCATCCATAACATCCTTAAGTGTAGACAGATTGCCTGCATAAGTCAGCTTGTCGACACAGACAAGCCTGTAATCAGGATGTGCCTTAAGCATATAGAAAATGAAGTTGGAGCCGATAAATCCGGCGCCTCCGGTGATGATTATAGTCATATTGATAATCTCCGTTTATATTACGACCTTGCCCTCGAGAACTGCCATGAGACGTTCACCATAAGGGCTCTTGCCATATCTTGCAGCATTCTCTGCAAGCTTCTTGTCATCGATCCAGCCGAGATGGTATGCGATTTCCTCCGGCGCGGAGATGGTCATGCCCTGATACTGCTCTATCATGCTGACAAAGTCAGTGGCCTTCTGCAGGCTGTCAAATGTGCCGGCATCCATCCAGGTGTAACCTCTTCCAAAGAGCTGCGCATTGAGCCTGCCCTCCTGAAGATACATATCATTGAGCGTTGTGATCTCAAGTTCGCCCCTTGCACTAGGAGTGACTTTATCTGCCATGTCGCTGACACCCTTCGGATAGAAGTAGAGTCCGACGATAGCATAATTGCTCTTAGGATCCTTAGGTTTCTCTTCGACTGAGATGACCTTTACTCCATGATCTTTATCGCCCGAAATCTTCTCGAACTCCATGATTCCGAATCTCTCCGGATCCTCGACATAGTAGCCGAATATTGTCGCTTTGCCATCCTCTGCATCCTTGCGGGCCGCTCTCAGCTTGTGGTTGAGACCGTTTCCGTAGAAGATATTGTCTCCGAGCACCATTGCGCACGCATCGTCGCCGATGAATTCACGGCCGATGGTGAATGCCTGGGCGAGGCCTTCAGGCTTGTCCTGGACAGCGTATGAGAGCTCCATTCCGAACTGGGAACCATCTCCGAGAAGCTGCCTGATCCTTGGTGTATCCTCAGGTGTACTTATTATAAGCACTTCTCTGATCTTGCCCAGCATAAGAGTGGACAGCGGATAATAGATCATCGGCTTATCATAGACAGGCAGAAGCTGCTTGGATGTAACTATTGTAAGCGGATAAAGCCGCGTGCCGGCGCCTCCGGCAAGAATAATACCCTTCATAAGGAACACTCCTGTCTGAATATCGAACCTTAACTATTACTGCATGAACTGCTCTGTGAATGCAGATACCTTCTTCTCAAGTCCGGCTGCCTCATCATGATCCGATGCGGTGATGCTGATATATGTCTTGAGCTTTGGCTCTGTGCCGCTCGGTCTTACAACAACAGATGAACCGCCATCGAGAATGTACTTGATGACATCGGACTTTGGCAGACCGTCAAGTCCCTTGCTGTAGTCATAGACAGCTGCAACCGGGATCTCTGCGATATCTGCACCTGATCCTGATGCGAGCTCATTTCTGAACTTGCCCATGATCTCCTGCATTTTGGACATACCCTTCGAGCCTTCGAACTGATAGCTGTGAAGTGTATTCATGCAGTATCCGTATGTGCTGTAGATCTCATTCAGCTTGTCAAGAAGGCTGATGCCTCTTGTCTTGTAATATGCGAACATCTCGCAGATCATGAATGCTGCATCAACGGCATCCTTGTCTCTTACATAGGAGCCTGTGAGATAGCCGTATGATTCTTCGAAGCCGCAGATATAATCTTTCTCTCTGCCCTCTGCCTCGAGCTTACCGATGACTTCGCCGATGAACTTGAAGCCTGTCAGGACATTTACGGTCTGAACGCCGTAGTGATCTGCGATCTTCTCTGCAAGGTCCATTGTTACGATGGTCTTGACAAATACCGGATTCTCAGGCATTTTGCCGTGCTTTACTCTCTGCGAGCAGATGAAGTCGAGGAGCAGCAGTCCTACTTCGTTGCCTGTTACGAGCTTGTAATCGTCTCCGTCTTTGACTGCGATACCGCATCTGTCAGCATCCGGGTCTGTTGCGAGCAGCAGATCTGCGCCTGTCTTCTTGCAGTACTCAAGACCGAGCTGCATTGCTTCTCTTATCTCCGGATTAGGATATGGGCATGTAGGGAAATTGCCATCCGGCAGTCTCTGCTCTTCTACAACTGTAATGTTGGTGAAGCCAGTTTCGCTCAGAGCTCTTGTTACAGGCTTAAGTCCGGTTCCGTTGAGTGGGCTGTAAACTATTGCTACGTTGCGGTCTATTTCATCGCCAAAGAGTACCGACTGACCTTTGATCTCATTTATGAAATCTGTGTATACGGACTCGCCGATGTACTCTACTGTTCCATCTTCGATTGCCTTGTCGAATGGGCAGCTTGCTACGTCATCAAATATATCGAGTGCCTCTATCTCGGAGAGGATGGCCGCAGCTGCCTCTGTTGTGATCTGGCAGCCATCAGCTCCGTATACCTTATAGCCATTGTACTTGGATGGATTATGCGATGCCGTAACTACGATTCCTGCTGAGCAGCCAAGTGCTCTGACAGCATATGAAAGACATGGTGTCGGCATTAGCTCAGGATAAATATATACTTTGATCCCGTTAGCAGCGAATACAGAAGCTGCTGTCTGGCTGAACAGATCCGACTTGATACGGCTGTCATATCCGATGGCAATTGAAGGAGCATCTGCAAAATGCTTATTAACATAATTTGCAAGGCCCTGGCTTGCTTTGGCGACTGTGTAGATGTTCATGCGGTTAGTGCCTGCGCCAATTACACCGCGAAGACCGCCGGTGCCAAATGCCAGATCTCTGTAGAATGCATCCTCAGAAGCCTGGTCATCCATGCTGCTAAGCTCTGCGTGAAGTTCCTTGTTTACAGCATCATCACAGGATGTCTTTGCCATCCATCTTTCAAATTCAGTCTTAATCTCGTTTGCTGATCTCATCCCGTTTTTTCCTCCGGAAATCTTAATATTGTTATGCTCTCTTAGAATCCAGTTCTAAGAAGTACTCAAATGTCTTCAGATAATCTCTGGCTACTACATCAGGAGTTCTCTTTTCCTGCTCCTGATAGAATGGCAGTTCCAGATCATAAAGTTCCTGCCTTCTCGGCAGCCAGTATTCTATCTTGGCAGCCAGATCTTCCCAGTTGTAAGGGTCGAAGGTTGCATCATGAAGTCCGGCTACTTCCAGTGTCTCGATAACAAATGGCGATCTGGCCATTACGCTCGGAGTACCGACACTCATTCCCTCACCCAGAGTGAATGGGAAACCACCTTCATAAAGGCTCGGGTTAACTACCAGATCAGCGCATTTGTAAAGTGCTGCCAGAGTAGATGCAGGTACACCTGAGAATGAAAGGACATCATGTTCAAGGCCGTGCTCATATATATATGCAGTCACGTCAGAATACTCGTTAGGATTTACTACGCCTGTCAGGAACAGCTTGACGTTGATATTGCGCTCTCTGAGAAGGTACTCATACGCTCTCAGCAGTGTGATGATATTCTTGTGCGGTCTTACCTGAGATGCATAGAACAGATAATGCACATCTTCGAAGTTCATCCTCTTTGCATAATATGGAGGGCATGACTTGCATATCATCTTCTTCAGCATCTTCTGAGAAAGCTCAGCGTCAAACTCTGCAGGAGTGTTAAGATCCTTCGCTCTTTCATTATTGGTTGCTATGAAAGGCTTGGATGAGTTGTTGACATGCGGAACAGCAACAACGCAGTCCGCTCTCTTTCCGAAGTCACCGATAACAACGCTTTTCCTTATATACTCTGAATAAGTAATGAAGTATTTGCCTCCTTCTATTGTCTTCTTGACCTCGGATGTGTTCTTGTGAGATCCGACAACGTTGGCAAACTCTCCTGCATAGACTGATGTGACTACGTCCGGCACATTGATTACAACGGTCTTCTTCAAGTCATTGACCTGTGGCCAGAAGCTTGAAGGAACATACCATATATCACAGCAGTCCTGTTTGTTCGCAACTTCCACAAGCTGTTCTACAACGACGTTGGTCATGACATGGAATACTTCGAGGAAGCTGCTGTCTTCGTCTTCTTTGATACTGCCCTTCTTGAGGTGCGAGGTCTTGCCTCTGGCGACATTCAGCACCTTGCTCACCAGATAATAGATACCAAGCAGAATTACTGCCGGTATGAACAGAATCAGAGATAACAGGAACAGCAGAATGTACAGTGGAAGATACTTCCCGAAGCTGATCGTACTCGTACGGGTAAACCTGATTACTATTTCGCCGAGTATCTTCGTGAGAAGAGCAAGCATTCCTGAGCGTCTCTTGCGTTCTTTGAGCACAAGCCATTTATAAACACGCCAAACGAAAGGCTCTCCCTTCGCATTGAAGACAAAGTTGACGGCATCGATCGGAATATCAAGCTCGATGAAGAGCTCTTCGAGAGATTTCTTTGACCAGATCGGTGCAGCCAGCGTTACAGGAATGCCTTCGCTTGTAAATCCCTTGATCAGGCCGCCTAAATATCTGCCAAGTCCTTCAGTACCATATCTGGCCTGTGGACCATAGCCTAGAAAAAAGCCTACTCTCATACTAACAACCTCGTTCTAAAGCCTATATTTTCGGATACGGCATTATACAGTTCCTCTTCAGTATTATCTGCCGCATGTTCTTTGATCTTATCATAGTTGAGCTTCTTCCTCTTTTCAGGGAAGTGCTGCTCCATCCAGATCAGCTCATCAGATGCCTTATCTGCATCATTGAAGTCAGTGAACTGACAATCGATATTTGCATAATCTGAAAGATACTGCATTGCAGGATAGTCATTACTCAGGGTAGGAACACCGAAGCATGCAGCATCAATAGCTCCTCCGTTGCCATTATCACCAAATCCCGGATGGATCACGAATGCCGCATCCTGAATCAGCTTTCTGTAAAGCTCCTCAGTCTGATAGCCCATGAAGTCTATATTGTCCTTGAGCTTATCATTCTCTGATACAAGTTTTCTGACAGAAAGCATGTAATTCATAATATCCTCGTTGAAAGGATCTTTGAATTCACTGTCCGGATCGAAATACTGAGTAAAGGCGCCTATCATAATGCATTTAAGTGTGCCGCCTTTTCTGTAATATTCTGATATTGCCTTCAGAGCATTGATATGATTCTTGTGTTTGCTGACATTTGAAACCCATAGGAAGTACTTCTTGTCGTTATCCTTGGAGTTCTTCCTGAATTCTGCCTTGGTCGCAATAAGATCATACAGCAGCGGGAGCTTCACAACGTTGTCTTTGCTTACCATTGCGAACTGGATCGCATCGGTCTTTCCCGGATCTGAAGTAACGAAAACGCGGTCCGCATTTCTTGCGTTGATTATATTAGGACCGATCTCTCTTCTGTATCTGATAAACTGCCCTACTATTTCTTCGTGGTTTTCCTCAGCGAATTTCTTCTCTTCGGCTATTTGTTTTTTTGTTTTTTTCTGGTTCTCATCGTCATCATCATCTGATGATTTTATCTTACTGAAGTTCTCACCGATTGGTGAATACCTGTCTATGAAATCATGCGTAACGACAGCAAATGGATAAACCGGCAGAATAGGCTGGTATGACCCGCTCCTGTCCGTCATGTTGATCAGGTAATCGCAATCCATCAGCATATGGATTCCATCATCATAAACTATGCCGGTAGGGATGTCCTTAATTCCATGGAATTTCTTAGGCAAGTATCCTGCCATTGACAGCATTCGGTTGACCTCGGTGACTTTCATCTCCCGGAGACGAATGGTTCTGATTGCTATACCACTCTCTCTGAGTGCTGCGAAAGTGTCATTCAGGTCATATGATTCATCATCGATATGCGCAAATACCAGCTCAACCGGGGCACCATTCTTCACTATCTCATTCTGCAGTGCTCTGATGAATCTCTTTGTGAACTCCAGTACTCCGCCCTTGTATGCTTTGGTAAGGATAATGCCGATTTTCTTATTTCTTGGCATAGCGTTCTCGAGGAATGCAGCGGTATACTCTATCCTCGCAAAGAAATCCTTCCAGGCTTCTGTAAAAACAGAATATTCTGATAACGACAATACGTCCGCCTGATGGCGTACGATCTTCGCCTTGAGACCGCGGTCTCCGTTATGGATCTTCCTGGCTTTGCTGATCAGTGTTTTAACGCTGTCACAGTAGCCCGGGCCGTCTTCTTTGAGCAGTGGATATGCGCAGGAATCCTTGGTATACAGCAGTGGAATTCCTCTATACAGAGCCTGAGCCCAAGGTTCTGTGATCAGTGTGCTGCCGAGGCCCAGATCTATTGAAACACCAGCATTCTGCATGTGCTCGTATTCTCCACCTAAAATCAGATCCTCATGATGCTGATACGGAACTACCTGTTCTCCATAAACAGCAAAAGGATCTGACATATTAGCTAAGAACATCTGGAACTGACGATTTGCCTTTGCGTCTATTGAAAGGTTCGGACAATTCAGGATTATCTGAGTCTTGTCATCCGAATTCTCTGCATCAACTAATGGAAGAGGCAGATAAAGACCTCTTCCACGCAGCAAATCGCATTCGTCCTTCATATAAGTATCATTCGGATATGCAAAATAGAATCTGTCCTTGATCCTGCCTATTTCGTACAGAAGATGATATCCGCAGTCAGCTACCAGACGTTCAGTACATGTCAGGCCTTCCTCGTCACCCAGGAATCTGAGAACGATGATGCCATTGTACAGGTGAACGTATTCACGGATAATATCTGCATCAGGAGGACAGAATACCATACCGAAGTATTTATTTATGATTTCCCATGTGTGCTGACTTACCTTGCCATACAGATTCTCTTTGTTAAGATATTCCAGATCTTCTTCCGGAATGCTTAATCCCTCATCATATGTGTAGTCAACACTCAGATTGCTCTCACCGAGACCATATCCGCAGACCTTAGGGCAAAATACCTCATATCCTGCTTCGATGATCTGAGGTACTTCGCACTCCCGCGTCCATGTTTCATTTGAAAGCCATAAAACTCTTTTTGTCATTTTTCTTAGTCCTGCCTTAGTTTGTACCGCCAAGCATTCTTTCTTTGTAGAATTCGACTGCTTCCTTAGGATCTCCATCGAACACAATCTGACCGTGATCAAGCATGATCGCACGGTTGCATACTTCTACCATCGAAGCCAGGTCATGTGTTACGAATACCATGAGCTTGGCCTCATCTATGACATGCAGCATTCTCTGTCTTGCCTTGCCCATGAACGAAATATCTCCAGTACTGAGAACCTCGTCGAGGAGGAGAACCTCTCCTGTAAGGCTGGTCGAAACGCTGAATGCCAGACGTACCATCATACCTGATGAGTACGACTTAAGCGGATAATCAATGAAATCTCCGAGTCCGGCAAAGTCAACGATCTCCTGTGTCTTCTCAGCGATCTCGTCCGGCTTGGATCCAAGCAGGAGTCCGCGGTAGAGGATGTTGTCTCTTCCGGTAGCCTCCGGGTCGAATCCCAGACCGATATCGAAGAGTGAGTGGATCTTGCCCTGTACATCAACTGTTCCGCTTACTACAGGATAGATACCTGCGATAGTCTTGAGCAGAGTACTCTTGCCGGAGCCGTTATGTCCGATTACACCAATTCTCTCACCCTCTTCTGCATGTAAAGTGAAATCCTTAAGCGCATGAACATCTCTCAGCAGTGGCTTTGGCTTCTCAAGCTTCATTCTTGCGAAGAGTTCCTGCTTTAAAGTTCTTGCATTATATATATTCGAAGGATATGACATATTTACATGATCAAGGTAAATGTGTGCGTCTTTCTTTCCCATGCTGTATACTCCAATCTTTTACAGATAAAATATTACTTCTTTGCCATTCTTATGAGCTATTCTATAAGCCCAGAGTCCCAGTACTACAGCAAACAGTATTGAAATGCCATAGTCCATAAGTGCAGGAGCTCTGTTGTATAAGAATGGTGCACGTATAAGATTCAGTATGCAGGAAATAGGATTGTACAAGAACCATTTATACAGAATAGGATTTGATTCGAACATTGATTCCTGAAAGAATACCGGTGATACATACCACAGAGCCTGCATAATAAGCGGGATCATCATCGGATAGTCACGGTATTTGGCTGCAGTATAGGCTGCAATAGTTGTTCCTGCCCATGAAATAGGGAAATAAATGATAAGAGCTGGTATAAGGAACAATGCTCCATACAGGATCCCTATAGGGTTAACGAAGACCAGCCACAGCAAAAGTGAAACCATTGCAATCAGGAATGTTACCAGATACACAAGTGATGATTTAAGTGTGTACAGGGAATATGGATGATTGCACTGTCTGATATAGAACTGGTTTGAGATGATTGCATACGAACCAGCCTGGAAAGAGCTTCCCAGGATATCCCATACAAGAATTCCACTTAAGATATACGGAGCGTATGTTGCAATGTCCTGCTTGAAAACAGTTGCAAATACTACTGCCATAATCATAGTTAAGCAAAGTGGACTTATGAAAGTCCACATCATGCCTAACTTTGATCTTCTGAATTTGTTCCTCAGATCCAATTTGACGAGATGCCAGATGAAGAACCGCATCTCATATAATTTACCGAAATAAGCCTTAATTCGTTCTGTCATGTAGTTTATTCTCCAAGTATCACTCGCAGATGATCTCCTGCAGTGATTTAACAACGTATTCTATCTTCTCTTCATCCATTCCGGCATGAGTCGGCAGGCAGATACCACGTGCGCCGATCTTCTCTGCGATTGGGAAGCTTGCGCTCTTGTCCTCATACGGTGGCATTACATGCATTGGGTAGAACAGAGGTCTCATCTCGATATTCTTCTGTTCCATCTCAGCCATGACCTGATCGCGTTCCTTCTTGACCTTGTCAGTCAGCTCGATGCAGTTCATCCAGTAAACATGGTTCTCAGGATTTGCAACCTTCTGAACGGTCACATAGCCATCGAGCATATCCTGGAACTTGCTGTTGTATGAAGCAGATACTCTTCTTCTCTCACCGATATGCCAGTCAATGTCCTCGAGCTGGCCAAGGCCGATAGCTGCCTGCATGTTGGTCATTCTGTAGTTGTAACCTGCTACCATGTGCCAGTATCTCTTCTGCTTTGGATCTACGCCCTGTGAGTGATAGAGCTTCATTGTGTTATACAGCTCTTCGTCATTAGTTGTGACCATTCCGCCCTCACCGCAGGTAATGATCTTGTTACCGAAGAAGCTGAATGATCCGATAGCTCCCATAGAACCGACTCTCTTGCCATCCCACATAGCCCCGTGAGCTTCAGCTGCGTCCTCTACTACCGGGATGTTGTACTTTCTGGAGATGTCCATGATAGCTGTCATATCGCAGCTGAGTCCATACAGATGTACAGGGATGATAGCCTTAGTTCTTGGTGTGATTGCTGCCTCGATCTTAGCAGGGTCGACATTCCATGTATCCGGATCAGAATCAACGAATACAGGTGTTCCGCCAACCATCTTAACAGCATTAGCTGTTGCGATATATGTAAGTGTCGGCATGATTACTTCATCACCCGGCTTGATGCCAAGTGCGATCAGGGCGAGGTGAAGTGTTACTGTTCCGTTTGAACATGCGATAGCATAATCAGTTCCGCAGAACTTTGCGAACTCAGACTGGAACTCTTTGACAAATCTTCCGTTTGCCGAAACCCAGCCTGTATCGATACACTCAGTCAGATACTTCTTCTCATTACCCTTGAATACAGGATTTGCAATTGAAATTCTTTCCATACTTCTATTCCTCATTATTTCTTATTACCTTTGCCGGAACACCTACTGCAGTGCAGTTGTCTGGTAAATTCTGCACAACAGCTGCCCCCGCACCAACCATAACCCTTTTTCCTATGGTGATCCCATCGATCACGCTTGTTCCGGTGCCCAGGAATGTCTGATCACCGACCTTCGAGGACCCGGATATATGTGTGCCTGGAGCAATATGGCAATACTGGCCTATGACGCAATCGTGGTCTACCGTGCATCCGGTATTAAGTATTGTTCCATCACCTATAGATGCTTCTGCATTTACTATTGCTCCGTGATTGATCAGCACGCCATCTCCTATGGAAGCAAATTCCGAAATAATGGCATCGTCTGCAATAAGAGAGACAAGCTCCATTCCTACAGACAAAGCACGTTCACTTACCTTCTTCCTGATGGTATTGCTGCCAATAGCCACAAAAGCATATGAAAAGCCTAGCTCTCTGAGAGTATCCGCACTGTCATCCGTCCCGATTACCGGTATCCCGAATGGCGCCTGGCCATCCTTGTCAATGACTCCGGCTACTTCATAATCATCCGAGTGGAGCATTATATCTATGCAAACTTTGCTGTGTGGTCCTCCGCCGAGAACTAAGACTTTCTTCTTCATATGTTATTAACCTTCTAAAGCTTTCTTGACTCTGAGCTCTTCTTCAGCCTTCGCTCTGTCATGAACGCTCATGATGCGAACGAGTTCCTCGTAGCTTGTTGTCTGAGGGTTCCAGCCAAGCTCTGTCTTAGCCTTGGTCGGGTCTCCCCACAGATTGCATACGTCAGTAGGTCTGAAGAATGCAGGGCTTACCTCTACAAGAACCTTACCTGTAGCCTTGTCAATGCCCTTCTCATCAACGCCTTCGCCCTGCCACTCGAGCTCGATGCCGTTAAAGTGGAATGCAAGTGTTGTGAACTCTCTTACGCTGTGCTGTACGCCTGTTGCGATGACAAAGTCATCCGGTGTGTCAGCCTGAAGCATCAGCCACATGCACTCTACATAGTCACGTGCATAGCCCCAGTCACGGAGGGAGTCAAGATTACCGAGATAAAGCTTGTCCTGAAGACCTACAGCGATTCTGCCTGCTGCAAGAGTGATCTTTCTTGTTACGAAGTTCTCGCCTCTTCTCTCACTCTCGTGGTTAAAGAGGATTCCGTTAACTGCGAACATGTTGTAAGCTTCTCTGTATTCCTTAACGATCCAGTAACCATACTGCTTAGCTACAGCATATGGGCTGTATGGATAGAACGGTGTTGTCTCTCTCTGAGGAACTTCCTGAACCTTTCCGAAGAGCTCACTTGTTGATGCCTGATAGATACGGCACTTTCCTTCGAGTCCGAGGATTCTTACTGCCTCAAGGATTCTGAGAACTCCGATAGCATCGATGTCTCCTGAATACTCAGGAACATCAAAGCTGATCTGTACATGGCTCTGAGCAGCGAGGTTATAGATCTCATCCGGCTGTACGAGTCCGATGATTCTGATAAGGCTGCTTGAATCGCCGAGGTCTCCCTCATGGAGAGTGATCGACTTGCTTGCGATCAGGTGATCGATTCTGGCTGTGTTAGGTACACTTGCTCTACGGATGATTCCGTGAACTTCGTAACCCTTCTCCAGAAGGAACTCTGCAAGATAGCTTCCGTCCTGTCCTGTAATTCCTGTAATAAGCGCTTTCTTCATACGTTTAAACCTTCCTTTTAATTCATTCTTTATTCCCAGTTCCATTCGAAACGTTCAATATCTTCTTCTATGAGCTCGTCACCGATCTGAACCTCGACGATATGGAGCTCTGTAATAGCCTTGATTGCATGCTTCATGCCTGCAGGAATCACAGCAACGTCTCCGCGTGTTACCTTACGGATCTTGTCATCAGTCAGCAGCTCGCCCTCACCTTCAGTGAATGTCCATACTTCTGTTCTGCGTCTGTGTCTCTGATAGCTGATGTTCTGTCCAGGTGTAAGGATAAGCTCCTTAACAAGTGAGTTCGTGCTTGAATTGTCATGCAGCTTATAGTCAAGAACCTTGTACTCTCCCCAGCCTCTGCGTTCATACATAGGTCTCTGTGCGCCTACGAAGTCCTTGAGTCTTGGTGATGCGTCCTTATCTGATACAAGGATACCGTCCGGTGTAGCAGCGACGACACAATTGCTGATTCCGAGAACGATCATCGGAAGTCCGAGCTCGTTCATGATGTGTGTATTCTCGCAGCCATCTGCAACAGCATTACCTGTTACATCCTCATCCATTGCCTCGCTCAGGGTGTTCCATGTACCCATATCCTTCCAGGATCCGGCAAATCTGACAACCTTGATCGAGGATTCCTTCTCTACTACAGCATAGTCGAAGGAGATCTTAGGCAGTTCACTGTATTTAGCATAGAGGGTGCTGTAATCATCTGTTCCGAATAATTCCTTGGCAATGTTCAGAACGTAGCACAGCTTGAAGGCGAATACGCCGCCGTTCCACAGTGCGCCCTGCTCGATATACTTAGCAGCTGTTCTCCAGTCAGGTTTCTCTTTGAAGGAGTCAACTTCTGAAACCTCATTGTCATCCTTAGGCATGATGTAGCCGTACTTCTCGGATGGATATGTCGGCTCTATACCCATGAGTGTAAGATTTGCTGCGTCTGGCTTTGCAGCCTCCTCAGAAAGTCTCATCAGGCACTCGAAGTAATCCGACTCAACATACGGGTCTACCGGACATACAACAACCGGCTCATTCTCATCCACACCCTGGCTCTTCAGATACGAAACCGCAAGAGCAATAGCCGGGAAGGTATCTCTTCTGTCAGGCTCAATGCTGATTCCAACACTCTCGCCAAGCTGATTCTTGATCTGAGGGATCTGATTAGCACTTGTAGCTATTGTGATTGTTGCGGATGGATCTGTCTCCTTGATCATCCTGTGCATGCGCTGAGCCATGGATTCCTTGGAGCCATCTGCACGTCTGAAAATCTTCAGAAACTGTTTGGACCTTACTTCATTTGAAAGAGGCCATAAACGTTTACCGGAGCCGCCGGAAAGCAATATGATATTCATAAACCACTTCACCTTTCACAAAAATTGATTAGCAATAAATTATTATAACATACTTTATATTTGAACTATTAGATGATTCGTAACAATCATCTGCTATTGAATGTCTTTGATCAGCTTCCTGATGTTGATTTTGAACTGTGATCCGAGGAAGAGCTCATTCACACGTTCTCTTGCAGCATCGCCGAGGCGGTCTCTTAGCTTGCTGTCATCTGCAAGACGTGTCATCGCCCGGGCATATGCCTCAGCGTCTCTGTTCGGAACTTCCAGCCCGGTGACATTGTTCTTGTTTACGTAATTAACGCCTGAACCCGGGATCGTGAATGTGACTGCAGGCTTGCCAAAGTACATACCCTCGGCAAGTGCTATGCCGAATGCTTCGTTCTTCGTTATCGAAGGGAAGCAGAATAAATCCATTGCCTGGTAGTATGCGATCAGTTCATCATCATCGATCCTCCCGAGGAAGGTGATCTTGCTGTCGCCGCTCGCCTCTTCCTTGAGGGACTCTGTCAGTTCTCCCTTGCCGGCGATATAGATGCGGAATCTGTCATCAAGATACTTCGACGCCTTGATCAGATAGGTAAATCCCTTATACGGAATATGTCTCCCTATTGCAAAGCAGACGATCTTGCCCTGATTATCTTCCCTGATCTTGTCCACGCAGGCTCTGGCAGCATCATTAACAACCAGTCTGTCCTCATTGATACAGTTAGGTATGACTCTGCATTTGCTCCTGAATCTGCTCAGATAAGGGCTGCCGTCAATATATACAGGACTTGTTGCTATGACAGCGTCCGCCCTCTTCAGAAGTCTCAGATTCTGTCCGTGGAAGAGCTTGCCGAGGACCTTCTGCTTGACGATGTCCAGATGCCAGTAGACAACAAGCCTGACATCCTTCTTCAGATATGGCAGCAGATAGAAAGCCTGGAACGGATTCGGATAGTGGAAGATCACTATGTCCGGATCAAATTCCTTAAGCACCTTCCTGAGTTCACGGCCAAATGTCAATGAAATGGACTGTGAGGCCTTCTTGGTGATGCATCCGCAGCGGATGACCTCGACCCCGTCAACAGAATCCGTTACGGTCTCTTTCCTGTGGCAAATATGATCTCCATCCTCTGCAGTCTCATTGAAGCAGATTATCTTCTGCGAGATCTGCTCCTCCTCAGAGAGAGCGTTGGCTATATCTCTCGCGACCTGCTCTATTCCACCGCGATTAGGGTAGAGATAATTTGAAATCTGTAATACTTTAGTCATCTTGATCAGCACCTGTCTGTAAGATTATTGTGCTCCGTCTCTGTGTATTACTGCAAAGAATGATCTGAAGATACATAATGCATCGAGATACAGAGAGCAGTTCTTCACATAGTAATACTCAAGTTCGAGCCTTTCTTTGTAGCTGATGTTGGACCTTCCGTTGCAGGCCCACCAGCCTGTAACTCCCGGTCTTACCTTGTTGTAAAGTGTTAGCCCGTTATGTTCTTCAAGCTCACCCGCAACAAGCGGTCTTGGTCCTACAAGAGACATGTCTCCCTTCAGCATGTTGATGAACTGCGGGAACTCATCGATAGATGTCTTGCGCAGGAACTGGCCTATACGGGTGATTCTAGGGTCGTTCTCAAACTTCTGATTGCGCGCCCACTCTTCTCTGTATTTGTCGATCTTCAGGAGCTCCTTGAGGACTTTGTCTGCATCAGGCCTCATTGACCTGAATTTGATAAGTCTGAAAGGCTTACCGTACTGCCCTATTCTCTCGTGAGTGTAGAAGATAGGCGCAGTGTCTCCTGTGAGAAGATATGCTATCTTAACACCGATTGTTACCGGGATCAGAACTAATAATCCTATGATTCCGAAGAAAATGTCGAGAGCGCGCTTGATGATCAGGTAGAATGCCTGATTACTGTCCATCGCATACGGTCCGACGCTCAGAGTATTGAACGATCCGACCTTGGATATGAACTGATCATCAGTCTGGATGCCAAGGAGCGATTCGATGTCGATATTGACATTGACTCCATTTGCTACAAGAGCGCCATAGCTCGCAGCGTCGAATACTCTCGGATCAACAGAGACGAATACGTCGTCTATGTGATTGTTCTCGACAAACTCGACAACATCCTTCTTCTTGATTACCGGGACGCCATCGATGGACTTCTCATTGCACTCATCACACGGGAAGCAGTATCCGGCGATACTGTATTCTTTGATCTCGCTGGTATTGATGCTGCCTGTAAGCTCATTGATCCCGGCGTAGTTGATTATCGCAAAGATCTGCCTGACACGGACGTTCGAGAGCTTGATCTTACCGCTGAGTATGAGCTTCTTACGTACATACAGAGCAAGAAGCGAGATTATGTAGTAGAAGAAGAATGTGAGAACCAGTGTCAGTCTGGAATACACAGCTCCGATCTTCATCAGGTAGAAGAAGATCGCCACGAATACAAAGCTGTACAGCGTCAGCAGGAACAGCTTTGCCGCGTCTTCGTAATACGGCCGTCTCAGAATGCCGCTGTACGGATTGACCGCCAGTGTTATTACAATGTTGATCAGACAAAGCACGACAATGACAGCCTGCCACGATGAAT
Organism: Mogibacterium sp.; assembly: GCA_017512145.1. Taxonomy (GTDB): domain Bacteria; phylum Bacillota; class Clostridia; order Peptostreptococcales; family Anaerovoracaceae; genus Crickella. The sequence goes on from JAFWHB010000011.1 coordinate 42,737, forward strand.
CGAACATTCGTGAAATCGAACCGAACCTCACCTGCAGCGCCAGCATGAATGATACTATGAGCGAAATCAGGTTCAGCGCGATAAAGTCTACGTGCTTAATCCAACTGTATTTGTTCTGTACATGCATAGTTATTGATCCTGCTTACCGCCTCTGAAAACAAATACCGGGATCATCGCCATATAGAAGAAATACGGCGCCGGTCTCTCAAATGGTATAGTCGCTATATCGAACATGGACTCCAGCGCATAGCACGCCATAGCCATGACACAGAACAGATAGTACGGGTCTGTGTATTTGCGTCCGAAGAGCCAGATGAGGCATATAATGCCTGCAAACAGTTCGAGAAGGATATTGATACATGCGACAGGAATACCGCATCTGTAACCCAGCTCGAAGAAGTTGTTATGTGCATGCTTGGCCTTAGGCGCATTTGCGTTCATGACAGCCCAGTCAGTCTTGCTGAAGTCATTTCCTGTCATGTTCAGGAACTGTCCGTAATTCTTCCACAGAGTCAGTCTTCCGGAAAGGAAGGAGTCCGGGGTAGTAAGGTCTGAGCTTGAGACGATCCTGTCTATTACATCCTGGTTCTCATCAGCATCGACAGGCTGATTGATATCCGGCACTTCCGATGCTGCCGGCTCTGCCTGCTCGGTCTGTTCAGCCTGAGCTGCAGTCTCAGCATCTGCTGTCTCAGCGTCTGCCGTTGCTTCGATCTCTGCCTGCATTGCCTTTTCAACTACGATCATGTTATTCATGCTCAGCAGGAAATTGCCCGCAAAGACGAACATGACTGTTGACGCGATTACGATCGCAAGCTTGATGATCCTGATGCCTGCCGGTCTGAAGCCTCCCGGGATTATAACCGTCTTGATATAGAAAACAGCGAATGAGAACAGGCACGCTGCAACAACAAGAATCGACAGTCTCGATCCTCCCAGGTAAACGATACTGATCGCAACGCCCATCGATACTGCAGTGTATGCATACCATACTACGCTGTCTCTCTTGATGAGTATCATATAAAGTGCTGCGATCACTGCTACCATTCCTATCATGCTGAACATGTTAGGATCATAGAATGAAGCGCACACTCTGCCATCAAGGAAGTCAAGTTCTCCCTGGCTGGCAAGATTTGCATAATAAATGAAATACAAGATCGCTACCAGACATGTGCTGGCCGAGATCCTGATATATAAAGTGTTGTAGTCTCCCCTGTTATTCCACACATAGTAAAGGCATGGAAAACCAAGCATCACAAGAAGATATCCAGCTCGGTATCCATCACCTATAGGATGGAGGAAGCTGATCACAAAGACTCCAAGCCCCGCAGCAAAGAACGTATAGAAAATCAGCTTGTTCCATTTGACAGGCTTAAGAGGCCTCCTGATGCTGAAAATGATAAGAGCGAACAGGAGGATGCTGCACACAAAGTGGACCATCGTCCTCTCATTCCTGAGCTCAAAATCGCTGTGAAAATATACGACAAAAGATGCTGTCAGGCAAAAACAGCAAATTGAAATATATATGTTCCTGACTCTCTCATTTATCCTCGAGGTAATCGAGTATAAAGGATTGAGTATGATGCTATATAGTCTCTGTAATAGTGTCATTATTTGTCTGGGTTGCACTTCAAGTGCTACGAAAACAGTATATTGTGGTATCAATACGCAGAATACCACCATATATTAGTCATTATACCATTAATCAAGTGTATTATGTGTGTAATATTGCACACATTTATTAACAGAAAAGAGGCTTCGGCTGTATGCCGGAGTCTCTTCTGCAGTTAGTATGCTTGTTTTGCGTCGATTCTTTTCTGTCTGAGATTGACAGCTACCAGTACTACCAGGGCTGTAACGAATACGATGGTCGACAGAGCGAACAGGCTCGGTCTTATTCCGACCTTGACCTGGCTGTATATCAGCGTCGAGATCGTGTTGATTCCGGCGCCTCTTGTGAAGTATGTGATGATAAAATCATCGACCGACATCGTGAAGCTCAGAAGGAATCCTGACATGATTCCCGGCCTCAGCTCAGGCAGAACGATCTTCCTGAATGCGTATCTTTCTGATGCACCGAGGTCGAGTGCCGCCTCGAATAGTTTGTCCGTGTTCTTGTTGAGCCTCGGTTTGACCGATAGTATCACATACGGAATGCAGAATACCGTATGGCTGAACAGCACGGTCAGATAGCCCCTCGGCCAGTGGAACATAAGGAAGAACAGCATCAGCGCGATACCTGTTACGATATCCGCATTCAGCATTGGTATGTTGTTGAACCCCATGAGAACAGTCTCGGTCCTCGGCTTCATTGCTGCCAGGCCAAGCACTGCAAGGGTTCCGATTATTGTCGCTATCAGTGCTGCAAGAATCGCGATCGAGAAGGTGTTCGCAATCGCCTGCACCATAAGCTTGCTGTGGAAAAGTTCCTCATACCAGCGCAGGCTGAAACCCTTCCATACCGACATTGACTTTGCCTCATTAAACGAAAGCACAATAAGAGCCAGTATCGGCAGATACAGGAACAGCATAATTATCACTACGTAGACTCTACCAAATATCTTTCTCATTGTGTTATATCAGATTCTCTCCGCCGGTCTTATCAAACTTCTGCAGGAGCAGCATGCTTGCTATTATGAATACCATCATTACGAGTGAGAGTCCCGATCCGAGATACCAGTTGGAATTGACCGTGAACTCCTGCTCTATGATATTGCCTATAAGATTTATCTTGCCTCCGCCGAGCATATTCGAGATTACGAAGGTTGTCAGCGCAGGTATGAATACCATCGTGACGCCGCTTACGATTCCAGGCACGCTCAGAGGAAGTACTACACTTGTGAAGGTCTTCACTCTGCTGGCTCCAAGGTCATATGAAGCCTCGATCAGGTGGTTGTCTATCTTGCTTACCGTATTGTAGATCGGGAGGATCATGAACGGCAGGAAGTCATATACCATACCGAGCACGATAGCTCCCGGTGTATTCATCATCTCCTGCCTCGGAAGTCCCATCGCCACGAGGATGCTGTTGATAACGCCCTGCCTCTCGAGCAGCACCTGCCATGCCATGGTTCTGAGGAGGAAGTTCATCCACATCGGAAGGATGATGACGAATATCAGGAAGCCCTGCTTGCCGTATTTGCTGCCTCTCAGCACCATCGCCATCGGGAATGCAAGCACCAGACAGATGACAGTACTTATGAGAGCAAGCAAAAGCGACAGGCCAAGTGCCTGCATGTGATCATGCTGGAACATCGCAGTGATATTCGCGAAAGTGAATCCTCCGGATCTGCTTGTAAAGCCATAATAAGCAATCGAAGCAAGTGGAATCACCGTTCCCGCAATGATCCATATTATGAAAGGAACTGCAAACCGCTTCTTAGCTATCATAGGTCAAGTTCCCTCGCTGACTCTGCTTCACTCTTAGGCTTATGCATGATCTGGATATTCTCAGGATCGACCTTCATGCCGATCTTCTCCCCTACGTCATGCTGATCGTAGTTCTGCAGCAGCCATTCTATATTGCCATCCTCGCTCTGTACCAGCATCTCATAATGGACGCCGATGAAGAGCTTGGAAATGATCGTTCCATTGAACTGACCCTGTCCGTAAGGCAGGATGTCTATGTCTTCCGGCCTGATTACAACGTCGACAAGTCTTCCCGGCGGGAATCCCTGCTCGGTTCCGTCGATACACGGATAATCTACGCCGTTGATCCTGACCAGCTTCTCATCTGTCATCTGTCCCGGCAGGATATTACTGTCACCGATGAAGTCTGCAACGAACGCATTGACAGGCTCATCGTAGATCTGCTCAGGAGTTCCCTCCTGCTGGATGTATCCCTCGTTCATGACAACGACCTTGTCAGACATCGTAAGAGCCTCTTCCTGGTCGTGAGTGATGTACAGGAAGGTAATGCCGAGTTCCTTCTTGAGACGGACGAGTTCGTACTGCATCTCCTGTCTGAGCTTGAGGTCAAGCGCGCCAAGCGGCTCATCGAGAAGAAGAACTCTCGGTTCGTTCACGATAGCTCTTGCCATCGCGATTCTCTGCTGCTGACCGCCTGAGAGCTGATCGATGCGTCTTCCGTCAAATCCGTCAAGGTTAACAAGCTTAAGTGCATACTTGATCTTGTCCTTGATGTAGGATTCCGGCTTGTTCCTTACCCTCATGCTGAAGGCGATATTCTCACCGACAGTCATGTGCGGGAAAAGAGCATAATTCTGGAAAACAGTATTAACAGGCCTCTGATTAGCCGGCATGTTAGTGATATCTTTTCCATCGAAAAAGACCCTCCCCTCGTCAGGGCGCTCAAATCCGCCTATGATTCTGAGAGTGGTCGTTTTTCCGCAGCCGGAAGGTCCGAGCAAAGTTACGAACTCATTCTCGGCCACGCTAAGATTGATACCATTAAGAACAACTGTATCGTCAAAGCTCTTGACAATAGATTCAAGTCTGATCAGTTCGCTCAATAAAGTACCCTCCTGAACAATACACTAAATTACTCTGCTTTGAGTCCGAGGTCTTCAAGAACCTCAAGAATGCTTTCCATTTGAGTTCCCTGATTGAACTCGATCTTACCCATGTCTGCTTCCTGTGAGAGAACAGGGTCGATCGGGAGCTGCTCAAGGAGTTTGATTCCGTTAGCTACAGCTACAGCCTCTGCCTGGCTAGGTCCGAACATCTCGATCTTGCGTCCGCAGTCCGGGCACTTGATGTAGCTCATATTCTCAACAAGTCCGAGAACAGGAATGTTCATCATTCTTGCCATGTTTACAGCCTTAGCAACGATCATGCTTACGAGGTCCTGAGGTGAAGTTACTACGATGATTCCGTCGATTGGAAGTGACTGGAATACTGTCAGCGGAACATCACCTGTCCCAGGAGGCATGTCGATGAAGAGTACGTCGAGGTCTCCCCAGCATACATCTGTCCAGAACTGCTCAACAACGCCTGCGATGACAGGACCTCTCCAGATTACAGGGTCTGTCTCGTTCTCAGTCAGCAGGTTGATGGACATAAGGCTGATCTCTGTAGGTGTTACCTCAGGAAGAATGCCGAACTCTGATCCCATTGCCTTGGAGTGAACACCAAACATCTTAGGGATGGATGGTCCTGTAATGTCAGCATCCATAACGCCTGTCCTGAAGCCATTTCTTGTAGCTGCGAGTGCAGAAAGTGCAGTTACCATTGATTTACCAACGCCGCCCTTGCCGCTTACAACTCCGATAACCTTCTTAACAGAGCTATGCTCATTCAGCTTAGCCTTCTGAATGCCGCCTTCTCTTGACGGGCAGTCAACGCCGCAGCTAGAGCAGTCATGTGTGCAGTTCTCATCAGGTGCACCACCATTATCAACCTGATGCATCATAGGATAGTTCATTTCCTTGATCATTTCATTCCTCCATTAAATCCAACAAATTGTACAATTATCGCAACGCAACAAATAATAACACGAGCGCATTGTAATATCAAATAATTCTAACACAATTGTCCCTGTTTAATATGATAACTGTCTGAATAATTCGCTACATCTCCGCAAGTGAGGCGATTTCTCTGAGCATGCCTCCGAGCATCGCATTTCTCAGCTCGTAATTGCTCGCAGCATCAGTAGTCCATTCGCCACTCTCATCGTCTTCGGTGCAGATTATATCGACATCCGTGACATACTCTTTGCCCTGCACCTCGCTAAGGTGCTCCATCAGCTCAGTGTAGAAGTCAGCAGGATCAAAGTCTCCGTCAGGATTCTCCTCCAGGAAGTCGCTCCACGCATCAAGATAGGCTTTGCCAAAGCTGTATGAAGTGATCCGTACAGCTACCGTGGTCGTTCCATCCTTGTTATCTATGGTCTCAAGTATCTTATAGTTGTACTCGCCGGCCTTCCTGATGAACTCATAATAATTCGAGCGGCCTTCCTTATCGAGCATGCCTGTCAGTTCTTCTGTAACCTCCTGATCAAGGTCAAGTGTCCTCATGGATTCGAGATCTGTCCTGACCTGAGTCTCCGCTCCGCTCTCAGTGCAGCCTGCAAGCATTACCGCTGACACGCTAAGAGAGAGAGCCAGCACCATCACAGCCATTGCCCTCATAATCCTCTTCATTAAGTTGTCAGTGGAATTGCATTTGTTCTTCATTCTTATCTCTTAACTACAACTCTGCTTGTTCCGTTGAATACGGTCAGGCCGGCTTTGTCGAGTGCAGGCAGTATCTCAGCTGCATACTTACGTGATGTGCCGAGCTTGTCACGGTACTCTGCCAAAGTGAATTCCCCTTCGAAGGATTTCGCAGCCTCCAGGGCAATCGACCAGCCTTCTGCAGATATATAATATGAAGGATTTACCTTGATTATCTCACCCGAGTCTGCAAGGTCTCCCAGCATCGCATTGATGATTCCTCTATCCTTGTCAAAGGTCATGACATCCTCTGTCCTGATCATCTCAATGCCTGCATCCTTATACATCTTGGCGATCTTATCCTTGAGCGCAAGCTGCGCAGGTGTGTATTCTATCTTGAAGCCCTTAAGAGCGATGGATTTGCCCTTGTCTTCAATAACTCCTGCTTCGAGCAGGAACCTGACGACTGACTGCAGCATCTTGTCATCTGTAATGAACCACTGTTCCCTGATTCTTGAGAGCAGCTCCTGACGAGGAATACCATCAGCAAGCGGATTCGCTTCGTGATATTCATTGATTATGTGCTCTGCCGATCCTCTCAGCCTGCCGAACTTGGCAGTGCTCATCAGCGTGCGGTCCGCAAGGCGGATAAGCCCGGCAGTCTGGCTGTCAGCATCCAATGTCACAGAATCTGTAAGCAGAGCCGCGACCGAAGCCTCCATCTCGCCGTCCAGAAGTCCGAGCTCTCTTGCGAGCTCTTCCTGCTTGACGAATCTCCTCTCACCGGCTTTCATCAGTATGATATCGCTGAGTGAGCCATTGGCAAGAATATCAATTCCTTCGAGGATTTCTTCGCGGTTCCTCTTGTGCTTGGCCGGAAGTGTATCGAGCACTATGCCGCCGCCGATAGTTATGATTGGTGAGTAGAATCTGATGATGAACCTGTCGCCGCGCCTGAGTGCCATCGGCTCCTCAAGTCTCAGCTGAGCATAGCACTCCTCATCTGCAGCAATCGCATCTCTGTCGAGCAGTATTACTTTGCACAGCACCTCATCAGAACCTGAGTACAGATGCACTCTGCTGTTATTAAGAACGATCCTGTCTGATGAACTGAATATATTCAGCTTGACATCGATCATATTCGTGACAGTAACCGCGTCCTTCCATGCAAGGACATCACCTCTGTCTATGTCCTCTTTGCTGACACCTGAAAGGTTGATCGCAGTCCTCTGACCGGCAATGGCCATATCTGTATCCTTGCCATAGGTCTGGATGCCTCTGATCTTGGCTTTCTTGCCGTCTGATCCGCCAGCGCCCTCACCTACATGAGGATATACCATGACCTCGTCGCCGACTTTGATCGTACCGTCGACAAGTGTTCCGGTAACGACAGTGCCGAATCCTGACATCGTGAACACTCTGTCCACAGGCAGGCGGAAGAGCTCTTTCTCTTCACGGCGCTTTGTCTCGCGGTCGCATTTCCTGATAATCTCCTCCTTGAGGAGCTCTATGTTCTCGCCTGTCGCCGCACTGACAGGAATCACAGGCTTGCCCTCGAGGAAGGAGCCCTTGAAATAATCCTCTACTTCCTCAAGCAGCATCTCGAGCCACTCCTCATCGACCATATCAGTCTTGGTCACAGCAATGATTCCATCACTGATCCCGAGGGCCTTGAGGATCTCGAAATGTTCTCTCGTCTGCGGCATGATACCCTCATCCGCAGCGACAACGAAGAGGACAAAGTCGATACCGCCGATACCTGCGAGCATGTTCTTGATGAACTTCTCGTGTCCCGGAACATCGATGACTCCGATGTTGTAGCCGGCATCATTAGGAATGTGCGCAAAACCAAGCTCGATGGTTATTCCACGCTTCTTCTCCTCTTCGAGGCGGTCTGTGTCGATGCCCGAGAGTGCCTTTATTAATCTTGTCTTGCCGTGGTCAACGTGACCGGCAGTTCCGATGATTATATTCTTCATTATTTAAGTGCCTCTGCGACTGTCTCAAGTTCGCTCTCTGCGATAGTTCTTACGCAAAGCAGCAGTTTGTCGTCTGCGATCCTTGCGATGACCGGGATCTCGGCCTTGCGAAGGCGTCTTTCGATGCTGTCTGCCGACTTATTGCCATCGCCTACGGCAACAGCCCAGCCTGGCAGCCTGACCATAGGTGCGGATCCACCGCCTATCTGATCCAGTACTTCTACAAATTCAAGATCAAGTCCCGGGTTGACTTTATGTATAGCATCCGCAAGTCTCCCGGCTCTCGCTCTCATCTCATCTGCAGATGATGCGATCATGTTGAGGACCGGGATGTCCCTGAGTGCGATCTTAGGATCTCTGTATTTGGCAAGCGTCGCCTCGAGAGCTGCGAAAGTCATCTTGTCGACTCTCATCGCTCTTGCGAGAGGATGCTTTTTCATTTTGCTGATGTATTTCTTCTTGCCGACGATGATGCCTGCCTGTGGTCCTCCGAGCAGCTTGTCTCCGGAGAACAGCATTACATCGATGCCTGTAGCAAGGGATGCCGGGATATTAGGCTCATTCAGTCCATACTCTGACATGTCGAGCATGAGGCCGTTACCCATATCGAAGATTACCGGAAGATCATGCTTCCTGCCCACCTCTACAAGCTCCTCCAGAGTAGCCTCCTCTGTGAATCCTACGATGTCATAGTTGGACTTGTGGACCTTCATGAGAGCTCCGGTCTCGAATCTCTGGCCGTGGCGTGGATCCTCATCATACCAGTCGCCCTTCTCGAGCTTGTCCTTGGTCATGATAGCATTCTCATAATCGCTGACTTTGGTCTTGTTGCTGGTGCCGATCTCCTGCAGATACGCTCCGGACTGCTTCATGATGTCCGGAATTCTGAAGGCTCCGCCGATCTCAACGAGTTCGCCTCTTGATACGATGATCTCTTTGCCTCTTCCCATCGAAGCAAGCACGATCATTGTCGCAGCAGCGTTGTTGTTGACGACCATCGCGTCCTCAGCGCCTGTAAGCTCTGCTATCAGGTCGCCTACAAGATCATGTCTCGAGCCTCTCTTGCCCTTGGCAACATTGTACTCAAGATCAGAATAGCCACGCGAAACTCTGGCCACATTCTCAACAGCGTCAGCACAGAGCGGCGCTCTTCCGAGATTGGTGTGAAGTATCGTGCCTGTCGCATTGATGACAGGATAGAGATTCATCGCCTCATCCTCAGCAAGTCTGACTGTAGCCATCTCAGCTACGCGTCCAGGCGCAAGGCAGTCTGTATTGAAGGATGCGAGCGCATCGTCTTCAAGTCCGAGGATCTGGCTTCGCAGATCCGCTATGACCTCTCTGACAGCCTCAGTAACAAGAAGTGTGCTCTTCTCTTCTGCCAAAATAACAAGAGACCCCTCTTTAAGGACTTCGTCGATCTTAGGGAGTCTTCTCAGATAATCTTTCTTATTCATTGTCCCGACCTCCGGTAAAATCTGTCCCTCTGCTGCAAGCAGAGAAACGAGTTAATCTAAAGTGGCGGGAGTATGTGGGAATCGAACCCACCCGGGAGGCTCCTAACCCCCTGCAAACGGTTTTGAAGACCGCGAGGCACACCAGCACCTATCTACCCCCAGGTCGCCGTGTTAGTCACACTCATATGAGTTTATCAAAAAAAATCAGGAGTATCAACAAGTTGTTGCTACTCCTGTTATTGCAATTGTAGGGCATGTCCTGAGGTCTATCAATAATACCCCATGTTGCTAGATGAACAGCGCTGAATTGCTCTCATCCAGTGTGACATTCTCGATCTCGTGCCTTCCCTGCCAGAGCTGCTGCCCTGATGACTTGTTGGTGATGGTTTTGCCGGCTTCGAGCGAATGCGTGAGCCATACGTTACCGCCGACCACGCAGTCATCGCCGATATATGTATCACCGCCGAGGATCGTAGCTCCCGAATAGATGACGACATTGTTGCCGATGTTCGGATGTCTCTTGACACCTTTGACAGGTGTGCCGTCCTCTGAGAGGTCAAAGCTCTTAGCTCCGAGTGTCACATGCTGATACAGCTTGACGTGCTCTCCGATCACGGTCGTCTCGCCTATTACAACGCCCGTACCGTGGTCGATGAAGAAATATTTGCCGATCGTAGCGCCCGGATGGATGTCGATACCTGTTGCCCTGTGGGCTATCTCAGTCATGACTCGCGGGATCATAGGAATCCCCATCTCATAGAGCTTGTGAGCTATGCGGAATATTGCAATGGCCTTAAAGGCCGGATATGTAATTACCACTTCATCCAGACTTGTTGCCGCCGGGTCTCCCTCATAGCCTGCCTGTACATCTGTCTTGAGGATCTCAAGGATCTCAGGCAGAGAGTCTATGAGCTTTTCTGTCTTAACAGCCGCTCCGTCCTCGCAGTTGCAGACCAGACTAAGCGCCTGGGTCAGCGCATCATAAGCTCTCATCAGCTCCCAGGTCCTCTTCTCCGTCTCGACAAAGCGCCCTCTCGCTTTGCCGAAGTGGTACGGAAACATCGCCGTGAGAAGATGTTCAAGCGCCTCTTCAACGATTTCCTCTACTCCGAGAAATTTACCGTCGCCGGGCTTTGTATCAATATCTGTCATGCTGGCGGCTATCTCTTCAAGATGAGCAGCCCCCGCCCATCTGTTGTGCATAGTCATAGTAATCTCCGTTTAATTGTCTCAAATACACCGGCTGCAGATTAAGTATCAGCTGGCAAGAGCCTCTCTGAGCGCTTTGCTCAGCTGGTCCGGGCAGGATGTGTTCTTGAAGCCGCAGGTAGTTCCTTCGAGTCTCTCGATGACATCCTCAGCCTTCATTCCCTTGATCAGCTTGGATATTCCGCTGAGGTTGCCGTTGCATCCACCTGTGAAAATAACATCTTTGATTACATCACCCTCTAGCTCGAGCTCGATCATCATCGAGCAGACGCCCTGAGGATAGAAAGTGAATTTCTTGCTCATTATTAACTGAATGTACCTTTCCTGATATTGTGATTGTCCCTGGTCCTTTGCAGAGCTTACAGGCCGATCTGGTCTGCGATCTCTCTCATTGACTCAAGCGCTATATCGATGAACTCATCGAATGTAAGCCCGGTCTTCTCGATCAGGCTCATGTACTGTCTGTTTGCGCCTGCAGCAAATCTTGATTCCTTGAATCTCTTGTTTACTGACTTGTGCTTGACGCTGGCAACCTTCTTGTCCGGATAGATCTGAGCAATAGCCTTGATAAATCCTGACATCGGGTCTGCTGCGATCAGAGCATACTCAAGTGTTGTCTGAGGCTGCTTGCCGCACACAGGATTGTGTGACATGATAGCATTCTCCATTACAGGATCGCCGTAGCCCTCATCCTGCAGGATCTTAGCTGATGTTGGTCCATGTGTTGCAAAATCCTGTCTCCATGGTGCAGTCTCTTCATCGAGATCATGAAGTAGTCCGCAGATTCCCCAATACTCAACATCGTCCGGTGCAAGTCTCTTTGCAAGGCCTCTCATGATAGCCTCAACAGCATAGCTGTGAACGATATAGTTCTCACCCTTTACATACTTGTGCAGGAGCTCATTTGCCTGCTCTCTTGTAAGCTTGCTTTCCATTTATAATAATCCCCTTATACTAATTACCATTTCTTCTTCAAATTGAACAATGCGAGATGCACGGCTGCGGCACTCCGGGCCGCCTGGCATCTGCAGCAATCACTGCATATTCTACACCATAATTCCTAGATTGCAATCGCGAGATCGGTAACTCTTGCGAAAGTATCCTGAACCTTTAGGCTCTCCGCTGTTACTTCCTCACCGGTGACCGGCTTTTTCTCAACTCCGGCAGCCATGTTCGAAAGGAACGAGATGCCTATTACTTCTTTGCCCGCGTGATTAGCGATGATTGCCTCAGGGACTGTAGACATGCCGACTACGTCTCCTCCGATTGCTCTTACATACCTGATCTCAGCAGGTGTCTCAAATGAAGGGCCAGAGAACATAGTATAAACACCCTCCTGGAGCTTGATACCCTCTGTTGCTGCCAGTGTCTTGAGTTTGTCCCTCAGCTCCTTATTGTATATATACGACATATCCGGGAATCTCGGGCCGTACTCATCGAGATTGTCGCCGATAAGCGGATTGTCGCCGGACAGATTGATGTGATCTGTGATCAGCATGAGCTGGCCCTTACGGAACTCTGTATTTACGCATCCGCAGGCATTTGTAATGACAAACCTCTTAACACCCAGCTCAACGAGCACGCGTGCCGGGAATGAGCTGACATCCATGTCATGGCTCTCATAATAATGGAACCTTCCTGCCAGAAGCAGGACCTTCTTGCCAAGATGATCTCCGTATATAAGCTGGCCTCTGTGTCCTTCCGCCTTGCCTGCGTGGAAATGAGGTATCTCATCATATGTAAGGATCAGCGGATTCTTGATCCTGTCGGCATAGCTGTTAAGTCCTGAACCAAGGATCACGCCGACCTCCGGCGCAGTCACTCCATGTTCTCTCAGATAATCAGATGTTTCTTTGATTCTCTCTCTCAGATCTTTAACCATGATTAATTCCTTTCGTCTATTGCCTCCTGCGTCCAGCATGTATTCCTGCCAGCCGCAGCTTGTTGTTACCTAGTTGCCAAGTGATTCTTTCACATATGGCATCGCAAGCGCCCTCGCTTCGCCGATGCTTATATTCTGCTCCCTTGCGATCCTCGCAAGATCCTCATATTCGATCTTGTATCTTGTGACCCCATAGCCTGTGACAAGTTTGTAATTGACCTCGCCGTATGGTGTCTCTGCCCTGCAGTTCTTCCGGTCAAGTACATATCTCTCCGAAATGACCTCCCTGATGCCGATCGTTGATGTGTATCTGAAGATAAGCCCGATAATTCTGTCTTTGGCCTTTTCATCATCCGCGCACATGACGGTGAGCAAAGTCCCTGGTCTTCCCTTCTTCATTCCGATCGATGTAAGCTGGACATCCTTTGCGCCTGCCTCCATCAGCATCTCAGCAGCGAAAGCTATCTCTTCAGCTGTCATGTCGTCTATATTGCACTCAAATTCACAGACTCTGTCCTTCATCGATACACCTCATGCAAAATCTCTATCTGGTCAGGTCATCTATCCTGACATCCGAATAAAGCCCGCCTATTGCAGACCTGATCTCATCCAGCCTGGATACCGCCTCTTCATGCTGATCAGCTCTGAACTGAAGAAGCGCCGCATCGCCTCTCATTCTGGCCCTGAAATCCGTAAAACCCATTCTGAAAAGCTCCCCCTCTGCCTTCTCTGTTATCTCGAGCTTGGCATTCGTGATCTCCTCACCTGCAGGGACTCTTGTCGCAAGGCACGCATATGCAGGCTTGTTCCATGTCGGAAGGCCGGCCTCCCTCGAAAGCACGCGGATCTTAGCCTTGGTAAGACCGCACTCGCGAAGAGGCGACCTGATGCCAAATTCCTGCAATGCCTTGTACCCCGGCCTGTCATCTGCATCGTCCGAAGCATTAGTCCCATCGCAGATGAATCCATATCCATCCTCGCGGGCGGCTTCTATGATAGCACCCATGATATGCTGCTTGCAGTAATAGCAGCGGTTCTTCGGATTGGCCCTTACCCTTGGATCGGCAAGAGCGTCAACTTCGAGTATCCGCATCTTTGCGCCTATCTTCCCTGCAAGCTCCTTAGCATCATTGAATTCAAACTCCGGCTGGAACTGCGACTTGACATAATATGCCGTCACATCGGCCCCGGCCTCGCATGCCGCATGCAGGAGGAATACAGAATCCACACCTCCGGAAAAAGCAATCGCAGCCTTATTATTGATCTCAAAAAATTCCTTTATGTCCATGCAATTATTATATATTCGGCGTGCGAATAATGCCAGCAGGTTATATCTGAGACGAGGCCCGCGCCGGGAATTATCGTCATTCCATTTTGTTATTGCGGGTAGTCTTTGTTAATGGTATATTGCGGAGTGGAATTAAGCGCCGCAGACTTTACGGCTAAGCAATCACACGGCGCCGCAGAGCTTCCCGCGCTGCAATCACACTAAGAAGGGTCTGACAGATTTGGGTACTAATACGGGGATTTCGAATAACGCTAAAGCACTCATCGCAGGTATCACCGCAAACGTGATCTGGGGCTTTAGCTTCATGGCCACCAGAATAGCACTGGGCTATACAGGCGTGCATATGCTGCTCTCTCTAAGATTCATCGCGAGCTTTCTTATTATGCTCGTGCTCGCAGCTGCCGGCATCGGCAAAGTCAATTTCAAAGGCAAGCCGGTCGGCCTCCTTCTCCTGATGGCACTCTGCGAACCTGTTATTTATTTCTTTGCCGAGACTTACGGGGTCAAGTTCACAACCTCTTCGTTCTCGGGCCTCATGATCTCACTTATACCGATCACTACCGCTTTGCTCTCAGTCGTTGTCATCCGGGAGCACCTTACACTCAAGAGATTCCTCTGGATCCTATGCTCCGTACTCGGAGTCATCCTTATCTCTGTTAAGCAGACAAGCGAAGGCACGATCAGTGTCAAAGGCATCATCTGCCTGCTGATCGCGATTATTTCAGCATCGTTCTTCTCAATACTCAGCAGAACACTCGCAGGCCGCTTCACATCCTTCGAGCGCACATTCATCATGATGCTGATGGGCTGCATATGCTTTACCGGCACTGCCCTCATCGAGAATCGCACAGATTACATTCCGGCATTCGCCGCTGCTGTTACGGAGCCGCATGTCATACTTCCGGTTCTCTTCCTCTCACTGATCTGCTCAGTCACCGCATTCTTCTGCATGAACTATGCAATGACCTACCTTGAAGTCAACCGGGTCGTAGTCTTTGCCAATATCACACCAGTCGTCTCCGTAATCGCAGGTGTCTTATTCCTCGGAGAACCATTCTCCGCAATCTTCCTCGTTGGCATCATACTCATACTACTCGGCGTATACATGGTAAGCAAAGAAAACTAGATTATGCCATCAGGCTGCTGATCTGTTAGTTGTGGGTCGCACATTCATGCTGCAGAGCTGTTGGTCATGGGTCGCACCTTTAAACTAATGATATCCAACACGGGAGTCAAATCTACTCCGCCATCAGTGTACTCGAATGTGTAGAAAATATTGATTCCCTGTAAGTATCCCTCTCTCATATAGTCCATTATCTTCTTGAAATTCCTTGAGCGATATGACTCTACGCTCATCATTCCAAGATGCTCAATTATGATCTCAGTCTCATAGTCGATTTCCGACAGAATCGTAAAATCCGGGTATTCTGTTTTGTGCTTCAGCTTTAGCGGTAACTCATAAACAAAAGTTATGCCTAGAGACACAAGAATATTGTAAATGAGCGCCTCTGACTTAGACCTCACCCAAGTTTGCTCTATAGTCTTGACCTTGAGATTCTCTGGAAAAGGCACCTCAAAAGTATTCTTATATGCCTCTGCCTGTTCTTTCCATTTTCTGGCTTTCTCATTCTTTGACTCTATCTGCAGCCCATACGTATTCCTGTATAACTTTGGCAGCATGTCATTGATAGTCTGAAGGTTCGCAGTCCTGTAACCTCTGACCAACCTCCGGATCAACTTATTATTCTTCTCAATAATTGGAATCGATTTCTTCAAGTAACGCGCCTCTTTGATTTTCCTGACCTCGGGATGATCCTCCCCGCCAAGATAACTGAATTTTTTGTCTCCTTTCTTTTTGGCACAATAATATCTCGTTCCGCTTTTCGAGCAAGAAGAATCAAGCAGCATATTCTCGTAACCTGCTAACTCCTTTTGTCTGGCCTTTTGCTTGTTATACAGATTTTCGCTAAATGCCAGATAGTCTCTAAGTAAATGTATCGCTTTATTAATCATGCCCGAATGGTACCATTATTCAGAAAAATCTTCGAACGAAGAATCCACGGTATCATGCAAAATTGCCACTATAATTTATGTATTTGAAAAGAGACAAAGTTGAACTGGGGGGTGGGATTAGTTAGCATTTCACACTTCTCTCAATTCCTAACTAACTTATCCGCGCATTCTCCTGCTGCATTAGTTAGCATTTCAGACTTCCCTCGATTCCTAACTAATTTATCCGCGCATTCTCCTGCTGCATTAGTTAGCGTTTCACACTTCTCTCGATTCCTAACTAATTTATCCGCGCATTCTCCCGCGGCATTAGTTAGCGTTTCACACTTCTCTCGATTCCTAACTAATTTATCCGCGCATTCTCCCGCGGCATTAGTTAGCGTTTCACACTTCTCTCGATTCCTAACTAATTTATCCGCGCATTCTCCCACGGCATAAG
>JAFWHB010000012.1 GCA_017512145.1 Mogibacterium sp.
GGGTCGCACGGGAATTCAAGCCTGTGGATTTGATACAAGGGGGACCGACGCGTCAGCGTTGGTGGATCCCTTATATCATGTGAGAGTGTTAGACGTTAGCTCTAAGGAGCGAGCGCAGTTCTCGATGAAGCAGGAATCCCCCACTTCAAGTCGCCAGACTAAGTGGCGGGAGCGTTCAACACCAACAGCTGATTCCGGAATTCGCGAGGATTCAGCTTATCTGCCACGCAAGTACTGCAAACTCGATTATTTCAGCAAAGTCGGATTACTAAAGTAATCCTCTTTATCTGAAACCGAAGAAAAAGGATTATCTAATATATACATACAATGCTCACAGCAGAGTGGATGCAGATTTGAGACAGAGACCTGCTGTCTTCCCCGATCTCCTGTCTCCCAAAGGAATAGCAATCCGCCACCTTATTACGATATAATTAGACATAATCCCCTGACTCTCCTGCCTCACAAAGGAGTTAGATATGAATAAATATGTGCGAATTGGGATCGTTGCTTTGCTCGTACTCTGCATTGCTGGCGGCGGCTACTGGTTCCTCAGGCCGACTACCGGAGCGGATATTCCATCTGTATTCATCCACGGCTACAGCGGCTGGGGCACCTATGACGATAGATACGAAGAGATCCCTTATTGGGGACTGACTAATGAAGATTTCAGAGTCATGTTCGACAGGTGGGATCAGGATATATACATTCCGTCCGTCGGACCGGTTTCGAGCGCCTGGGACAGGGCATGCGAGATTTATGCACAAATCACCGGAACTCGTGTCGACTACGGGGCAGCTCACAGCGCCAAGTGCGGGCATGAGAGATTCGGAAGAGACTATAGCGGCGAGCCGCTGATCAAGGACTTTGTCTGGGATGAAGAGCATCCGGTCAATCTGGTCGGACACAGCTTTGGCGGGAACACTGCGAGGGTCCTCCTTGACCTTCTCGCAGATGGAGCGCCTGAAGAAGTCGCTGCAACAGGAGACGAGACAAGCCCGCTCTTCGAAGGCGGACACACCGGTATGGTTTTCTCTCTGGCGATGATCGCATCTCCGAGCAACGGCACCACACTTGTCAACGCGACCCTCGAAAGCGGAGAGGGCAGCAGTAATGGCCGGAGCTTTGGCATGGCGAGCACCTACGACGCGAGACTCGATCAGTTTGGCATCACAGCCGACGCAGCTCCGACGCAGGACAGCGCCGCCGAAATGATGGACAAGATAGATTTCTACGGACACAACGATAGTGCCGTGAACGACATGACGGTCGACCGGGCATGCGCGATGAATGCAGAGCTCGAGCTCCAGCCGGACGTTTATTATTACATCTATTACGGATGCCGCACTGAGGCAGATGGGACCGGCGCGAGCGTCCCGACAGAGAACATGTGCCGCTACCTCCGCGATCAGGCTTCGGTGATTGGCTCTTATACGGGCCGGACAGCAGGCGGCTACTCGGTCGGATACGGCGACGCCAAGGAGACATTCACAGTTCCGGCTCAGGACCTCGATGCAGAGTGGCAGCCAAATGACGGAACTGTCAATGTGCTGTCGGCATACTGCCCATACCATCTTGATGAGAACGGTGAGCGAGTCTACGACGCCCACACAGAATATTCAGGAACAGGCCCAGCCGAGCCGGGCGTCTGGAACATACTTCCGGAGTTCGATGAGGACCACTACGGATTCATAGGCGGGATCCATTCCGAAGACATACGCGTCGTGCGCCAGATATATCAGGACATGCACGACCGCCTGAAAGCACTCAAAGTCAAATAAAATTAGAGGTCGGTTCTATGCCAGAGCCGACCTCTCTTCTATTTCAAATTATCACGCCCACACTACCCATATGAATATATACGCTGCGAGTACTGCCACGAGCGTGAATGGCAGGCCTATTCTGATGAAATCCTTGAAGGATACTTCGTAGCGGTTCTTCCTCAGGAGTCCGACGGCTGCGATGTTGGCCGATGCGCCGAACGGTGTGATATTGCCGCCGAGTGTCGCGCCCGAGAGGAGCCCGAAGTACAAGAGATACGGCTCAATCCCAAGACTTTCGGTTATGACCGCGAGTACCGGCAGCATCGTTGCGACATACGGAATGTTATCGACAAATGCCGAGATCAGCACGGATCCCCAGATGATTATGGTGTAGAGAACGAACAGGTTCTGACCCGTATTCTCCATTATGAGGTTGGCAAAATCATCGATTACGCCGACTTCGATGAGTCCGCCGATTACGATGAAGAGACCGACCAGCAGACTCAGAGTCTGGAAATCAAGCCCTTTGATGGATTTGACCGCACCCTCAGTGCTTTTGCTCCTGATCATGTCGATGATCATCGTGATCACCGCGAGAGTGCAGCAGATTATGCCATTTGTCAGCTCCGGCGTGTTCGGAATGAATGACGCGACCACAAGAGACGCAACCATGAGTATCAGGATGACCGTCGAGACATAGTCCTTGACCTCAGTCCTGGAGACAGAGCCCACGGGCTCTTTGTCTTTGCGGAAGAGGTACATCATTACAGGGATCGTTGCAATCGCGCCGAGCTCGACAGCAAAGAAGATTCCCGGCTTTCCGTTCAGCCAGAAGAAGTCAAGGAAGTCCATTCCGGCAAAGTCACCAAGCATGATCGATGTCGTGTCTCCGACCAAAGTCGCAGCGCCCTGGAGATTTGACGAAACCGAGATCGACAGGATCATCGCGACCGGATTGATTCCGAGCTTCTTGCAAACCGAGAGGCCGACAGGTGCGACCATCAGGACAGTCGCTACATTGTCGATCAGCGAGCTGATGATTCCCGCGAAGAGGGACATGTATATCGTTACCCACATTACATTCGACGACTTCTCGAGGATCACATCCGCAAGGCGCCCCGGCATCTGGCTGGCGATGAAATAATGAACAATTATCATCGTTCCCGAGATCATCAGGAGAACATTCCAGTTGATAGCTGATACCAGGCGCGGAAGCGGGAGTATCCCGATCATGATGAAGATCGATGCCGCAATAAGAGCATAGTAAGGCCTGTACTTAGGCCTTGCTATCATCATTACATACATGAGAACGAATAAGACTAACGCAATTGTCTTCATTTAATAATATCCTTATATAATCCGTAATATAGTTATAGCACGCGCCGCCGTCCACCGCCCCAGCAGGCGACGTCACGCACCGCATTATCATATAAAAAAGACCATCATCACTACAAATAAGGTGATAATAGTCTTGCTGCTCCGTATATACCCCGGGGAACCCTCCCGTACTGACGGAATATATCGCATCCAGGATGCCAGCTACTCCCTAATACCTGGCAAAATATATATCACCAAACCCGCATTTGTCAAGGGAGAGATCGCCTTGTTCACCCAATTCCAATGTAATATAATTAACTCAGAATTAACCATTTCCTGATGACGTTTGGAGCTGGAGAATGGATAGACCATTAGTACTGGAACTTAAAGGCAATTCGCTCGATGACGGACCGGGCATTCGGACTGCGATTTTCTTCAAAGGATGTCCGCTTCGCTGCATTTGGTGCCACAATCCTGAGAGCAAGAGTGTTAAGGCTGAGCTCTCGGTTTCGACGGCGGACTGCATCGGCTGCGGGACATGCCGTAAGGTCTGCCCGAATAAGGCAGCAGACCCGGGGCAGCCGGGCATCGTCGACAGGAGCAAGTGCGTCCTGTGCTTTACCTGCACGGAGCACTGCCCGCCTAAGGCTCTTCAGAGAGTCGGCGAACCTATGTCTATGGACGACATCATCAATAAATGCGCCAAGGATAAGCCATTCTATGACGTATCCGGCGGCGGAGTCACTTTGACCGGAGGAGAGGCAACGATGTTCCCGGAGTGGGTCGGTGAGCTTGCAGGCAGGCTCGCAGATTCCGGGATCCGTGTGCATCTGGAGACCTGCGGTCATTTTTCTTATGACAAAGTCCGCGAGCACCTGCTGCCGCACATTTCCAGCATCTACATGGACGTCAAGATCATTGATCGGGAGCTCCACAAGAAGTACTGCGGCGTCTACAACGATGTCATTCTGGAGAACTTCCGGAGGCTCGTCAGGGACTCTGCGGAGATGGGCTTTGCCTTCCTGCCGAGGACCCCGCTCATTCCAGGACTAACCGACACAGACGAGAATCTCACAGCCATCGCAGAGCTTTACCTGGAGACAGGCATCAGGAAGACCGAGCTCCTGCCATACAATCCGACCTGGTACGCCAAGACCGCCAAGCTCGGAGTAGAGGTCGATGCGGCGCTTGACGGCGTCACGTCATGGCAGAGCAAAGACAAACTAGAACATTGCAAGGATATATTCAGATCACGAGGCATTGAGTGCTAAGGAGGTAGACATGTACAAGACAGCAACCGGCATAGCAGCAGACCGTCTGGCCAATGCAGTTCTCCATTTCTTCGCTTTCGAATTCACCAAAGTCAAGAAGAACCAGGAGTACCTCAAGTCCAAGGACGGCTGGATCAATTTTTCGATAGGACTTACCACAGAGAATGGGGAAGTTGCTCAGAGTATCTGGTTCAAGGACGGTAAGGCCAAAGTCAAGAGCACTGTCGAAGGTGTCGACACCAAGCTGATCCTCCAGAACACCGGAGTCCTCGCCGAGCTCGCGACCCTGCCTCCGAACGAGGTCCTCAACCTTATGCTCAAGAACAAAATGGCAAGCAGCGGCAACATGTCATACCTCGAGCTTTTCAACCTCATGATCTCAGTCCTCATGAAGGACAAGCAGATTAAGCAGATGCATGACCAGACCGAGGAGCGCGCCGTCACCGGCCGTGAGATGGCCGATGATCCTGACGCAGAGCGCGTCCGTCCGCCACTTGAGTTCCTGAGGGCAGACAGCGTCGATCCGGGGGTAAAGTGCATCACCGACGATCCATACCTCTCGACATACAAGCTCGATCAGTACCCGCGCCTCAAGAAGTTCCTCGACGTCCATCTGAGCGACAAGCCGGCGATCTGCACCGAGAGAGCCGTCATCCTGACAGACTGGCACCGCGAGCACGGCTTTGAGACCAAACCGGATGGCACTCCTTGGATCCCTGAGGTCCGCCAGGGCGAGGCGTTCAAGTATCTGATGGAGCATAAGGCACCAATCATCCGCAAGGGCAACCTCCTTGCCGGCACGACCACGACCAAAGAAATCGGTGTTCCGATCTATCCTGACGGCGTCGGCATCCTGATATGGGGCGAGCTCCTGACCGTCAGCGAGCGTATGCTCCAGCCGTACCAGCCACTCGAAGACTGGGAGATCAAAGCCCTCAGCCAGGACGTTTTCCCATACTGGGTCAAGCGCAACTTCAGAGAGTACGTCCGCGACACCTATCATGAGCCAAAGTGCCAGCAGCTCGACGAGCGCTGGGCTGCGTGCTTCATGTGGAAGACAGTAGCACTGTCGCATACCATCCTCGATTATCCAAAGCTTCTGAGGCTCGGGCTCACCGGCATCATCGACGAGGTCAAAGCAGAACTCGCAAAGCCGGGCAACTCCGAGGAGAAGAAGCAGGAGCTCGAAGGCATGATCCTCTGCTACGAGGGCATGATCGCTTATGCCCGCCACCTTGCAGAGCAGGCACGCAAAGAAGCCGCTGCAGAGAAGGACCCTAAGAGGAAGAAAGAACTCGAAGTCATTGCTGAGGCAGTAGCACACTCACCGGAGTTCCCGCCGCGCAACATGGAAGAAGCTGTTCAGGCTATCTGGATCCACTGGATTGGAGTCCACATGGAGAGCACAAATGCCGGCTTCTCACTCGGCAGAATGGACCAGTGGCTGCAGCCATTCTTCGAGAAAGACATGGCCGCTCTCAAGACAAAGGAAGAGCGCGAAGCATACATTTCGCACGTGCTTGAGCTCCTCGGATGCTTCTATATAAGCTGCCAGGATCACGTTCCACTCGTACCGGACATCGGCAACTACCTCTTTGGCGGCAGCTCATCCGACCAGGCAATCACCCTCGGAGGCATAACACCTAAGGGAGAGGACGCCGTCAACGACATGACATATGTCTTCCTCAAGGTAACCGAAATGATGGGCATGAGAGACCCTAACGTCAACGCCCGTTACAACCCTGAGAAGAACAGCGACACATACCTCCGCAGACTTTGCGAGGTCAATGTCCATACAACATCGACACCATCGATCCACAATGACGTAGCAGTCATGGCATCGCTGGTCGACCACAATTACGAGCCTGAAGACCTGAGAGACTGGTCGGCAACAGGCTGCGTTGAGCCAACGATCTCGGGCAAGCACATCGGCCATACGAACTGCATGATGTTCAATATGGTAGCGGCGCTTGAGATGGCTTTGTACAACGGCTACCATCCGCTGATGCGCTGGCACCTCGGCCCTAAGACCGGTGAAGTCGCAGATTTCAAGTCCTTCGACCAGTTCCTTGAGGCATTCTTCCGCCAGCTCGAGTGCCTGGCCGACCTGACCTGCCAGTACAACAACTACCTCGGCGAAGCGCATGCAGTCCTCCGTCCGACACCACTCATGTCGGCAATGGTAGACAACTGCATCGAGAAGGGCCTCGACGTAACCAAAGGCGGCGCCAAGTACAATTCGTCCGGAACTGCATGCATCGGCCTTGCAGACATCGTCGACTCACTCATGGCAATCAAGAGCCTTGTATATGATAGGAAGAAATACACGCTCCGCGAGATCGTTGAGGCTGTCAGGGTCAACTTCGAAGGCCACGAAGCACTTCGCAGCACGATCCTCACAGAGACACCGAGATTTGGCTCAGGCAACGACGAAGCCGTTGAACTCGCAAACCGCGTGACCAAGTTCATGAAGGACTGCTTCTGGGAGCACCTGAACTTCCGCGGAGGCCACTACACTACAGGATTCTGGTCGATGTCGAACCACGTCGCATTCGGTGCTTTGACCGGCGCACTTCCGTCGGGAAGACTCGCATACCAGCCATTCACGCCGGGACTCACACCGGAGGCAAACGCTTCGAAGAGCCTGCTTGACAACATCCGCGACGTCACAAGACTCGATCCGACAAGCATGAACAACAACATCGCTTTCAACGTCAAAGTCAATCCGTCGCCGCGCGACACCCACGCTGAGACCGTCGAGCACGTCCGTAACTACGCCAAAGCATACGCCGACATGGGCGGCATGCAGATGCAGTTCAACGTTGTCTCCTCGGCAACCATGCGCGCAGCCATGGCAAGACCGGAAGAGTACAAGGACCTCATGGTCAGGATCTCGGGCTACAACGCATACTTCACACAGCTCAACAGAGATCTGCAGCTTGAACTTGTCCACCGTGCGGATTATGGTTTATAATCCATAGGTACACTTTATATTGGACAACGGAGGAATAGTTAAAAATGATCACAACACCTGCAACACAAGCACTCGATGCAGTTAATGCTAAGTATGAATTTCTTGAGGCACCTGGAGCTATCAGCGGCGAGGACTACTCCCGCATGATCGGAGCCGACAAAGCCGAGAGACTTTTCAAGACCCTCGTTATGAAGGGCGACACAACAGGCAGCATCTACGTATTCGTAGTACCGGCCCTGGCAAAGCTCTCCCAGAGACAGACCGCAAGAGCCCTCGGCGAGCACGCTCTTGAGATGATCAAGCCGGTCGAGCTCAAGCAGCTCACAGGCTACGTTCACGGCGGCACATCACCACTTGGAATGATCAATCAGTACAGAGTCATCTTTGACGAGTGCGCAGGAGAAATGCCAACAGTCATCATCAACGGCGGAGGAGGCGGCTACCTCGTAGAGCTCACACTCGACGAATTCGCCAAAGTCCAGCCATACGAGCTGATGCCACTCAAGAAATAAGAGGAATAGAATAGCGGCAGGAGACAGGAGGAGACAGGGGCCGGTTCTCCTGTCATCTTTCGGGCCAAGCCGTCCACCGCATCAACACTCGCCGCTGTAAGGGGGGCACACTATGCGTACAGCAGACACGTATTCAAATGCAGAATTTATCAATGATTGCCTGGATGTTTTTGCTAAGCATCCGGGCAACATTGCCGTTGTACCGGGAATCGGCTCAGTCGTAATGTACGAAGAGCCGCTCGTCGGATTTGCAAGCGCGGACGATGAGATTTTCAGGACCTTCAAGAAGAAGGAAGTCGTAGGCAAGAATCACTTCCTGCCTTCCGAATGGCTTCCGGAGGCGAAGACCGTCATCTCATTCTTCCTTCCATTCACAGATGCAGTCAGGGAGAGCAACGAGTCTGACCCTGCCGAGCCATCTGCAGAGTGGCTCTATGCCAGAATAGAAGGCCAGCAGTTCATCGGCCAGTTTATGAAAGACATCGCCGCAATGCTTGAAGAGAAGGGCATCATGACCTGTGTCCCGGCACTCGATGAGAGATTCGAAGTCAAAATAGAACCGGGCCTTGAAGGGCTCAAACCGACTTTTCATGCTGACAGCAGATGGTCCGAGCGCCACGCAGCATACGCCTGCGGCCTTGGCACCTTTGGCCTGTCCAGAGGACTCATCTCAGAGAAGGGTATGGCCGGAAGATACGCCAGCATCATCGTCTCGGCAGAGCTCGAGCCGACCGTGCGCCCATACACAGGTGTCTATGATTACTGCATCAGGTGCGGCGCCTGCATCAGGAAATGCCCGGTGAACGCCATTTCCCTCAAGCACGGCAAGAACAATCTCACATGCCACAAGCATGTCGAGAAGATGAAGGCCAAATATTCGCCTAGATACGGATGCGGCAAATGCCAGGTTGGCGTGCCATGCGAGCACACGAACCCACTCCGCAGAGCATCCAAGTGATCTCGCGAGCAGGGAAGTGACAGACATTCGCGCATCCAGGTGAACTGATCAAGGGGCAGAAATTCGCGCATCCAGGTGAACTGATCAATGAACAGAACTTCCATATCAATGAGATCCTGGGTATCGCAGCGATACTCTCAGGAATCGCGATCCTAACCGTAGCCAGAGGGCAGGAAGAAGGATAATCAATTGAAGAAATTCTTAGCAATCTTACTTATAACCATAATCGTAGTCGCAGGAGTGGCTTTCGGGGCGGCGTATTATCTCTATGGCCGCACCCCTGACAAGTTCGTTCCTTATACATATATCAACGGCATGGACGTCTCCGGCCTGACCGCCGAAGAGGCAGAGAACCTCCTCAACGAGAATGTCCGCGGCAAAGAGTTCAAATTCATCTACGGCAACCAGGCGTATACCGTCCCGATGAACAATGTTGAATTCGATTACTCCGTCGCACCAACTCTCGAATCCGCAAGCATCATCGATCCGCTGAGAGGCCTCCTCCGCATCAAGAAGGAGTACAAAGTCGCAATGACTCCGGCCAGTTCCGATGCTTTCCTTGCAGAGATCACTGCACTTCCGATCTGCAACAACGAGGGCAAAACACCTCCTCAGGATGCTTACGTTGATCTCTCGAACTATGCCTTCCGCACCGTCAGAGAGCAGGTCGGCACCGAAGTCGACCCGGCGAGAGTCATGGACGTCGCTTTCAAGAACATCGCAGACGGCTCTTACACCGCTGAGCTCACCGACGCCGACATCGTCAAACTGCCGGCACTCACCGTCGAATCCGAAGAATTCCAGCAGCGCCTCAAATACTGCAAGGACAACCTCAACTTCAGACTCGATCTCGTGACCGGCTACGATACCACACTCATCACCCCACAGGAAATCGACGAGATGGTCTCCTTCGCCGGCGACGAGCCAAAGCTCAACAAAGACCGTATCGAGAAGTTCATCACCGACTACGCCGGCAAACACAACGAGTACAACAAGGACTACGATTTTGCAACCTCCACAGGCAGCACCGTAACCGTCCGAGGCGTCACCTACGGCAAAGTCATCGACAAAGAGGCTTTGACCAAAGACCTCAAGGCCGCCCTCAAAGCTCAGAAGCCTGCTTCCATCGAAGTTAACTGGGCTCAGATGACCTACAGCGGCAAAGACACCATCGGTAACAGCTACATCGAAGTCTCGATCGACAAACAGCACGTCTGGTGCTACAAGGATGGCCAGCTCGTAGTCGAATGCGACTGCGTAACCGGCGCCCCAGGCCATGACACCGCCAAAGGCGTCTTCATCATCCAGTACGTAACCGGCCCAACGACCCTCCGCGGCAACAATGACGACGGCACCGAATACGAAAGCCCGGTCAACTGCTTCATGCCATTCTACGGCGGCCAGGGCCTCCACGGCTCCAGCGGCTGGCGAAGCAAATGGGGCGGCACCATCTATAAGACAGGCGGCTCACACGGCTGCGTCAACTGCCCGGACGCCGCCGCCAAAAAAATGGCAGACACCGTCGGCTACGGCTACCCAGTCGTCATCTACTAACACTCATTAGATATCAACTGGCATCGGCCACCCAGTCGTCATCTACTAACAACAGACATTAGCAGGCACCGGCCGCTACTTGCAGGTAAGCGAGACAGCCACTATAAACACAGAAGAGCGTTGCAAAAGCAGCGCTCTTCTTTCGTCTTTCAATAAGTGTTCTGGTAAGTGTCCCGGTAGGGTCGGAGCAGCACGAATTATGGCAAAGCAGCTTAGCTCGACCCTTCCTTGCACAATATACATCCAAGGGAATATTTATTAGCAACTCTTATATCGTCATAATCCTTGCGAGAGGAGGTTTTGACGTTTTGACCCTCTCTTCCTATGCAAAAACGTCAATTAGCCCGCCTCTGACTTGTCCGAGATCCACGGATTTGACGTTTTTGGTGCCCTCAGCCTATGCAAAAACGTCAATTAGCCCGCCTCTGACTTGTCCGAGATCCACGGATTTGACGTTTTTGGTGCCCTCAGCCTATGCAAAAACGTCAATTAGCCCGCCTCTGACTTGACCGAGATCCACGGATTTGACGTTTTTGGTGCCATCTGCCTATGCAAAAACGTCAATTTGCCTGCCTCTGACTTGACCGAGGACCACGGATTTGACGTTTTTGACACCCAACAACCTAGCAAAAACGTCAAATCAGATATCCAGCTTATATTTATGGAGTTGGAAACTCATAAGAATGTGAAACCCCAAGTTTCAATTGAAACTTGGGATTTTCCTCAATCCTAATACGGCCTCAGGCCTTTTCCGTTCTTAGTCATTACTTTCTATAGATGTTAGATGTGATGTGACTATCATGCTCACTACTATTCCAACTGTTGCCTGGCCTATATTCCATGGAAGTCCGAGTATGGCTGCGGCCCATGTTCCATACATTACCCTTTCTGCTATCAGGTAACCGAGGCACATGACTGATCCGCCTGCGGCCATTGCCAGGATTTCCTGCATCTTGCCATTGCCATGTTTCGATAGCAGTGTTCCAGTCAAATAAGCCATCGCCAGTTTAATGATCAGTGTCCATGGTGCCCAGAATGCGAATCCTCCGAGCACGTCTGCCATTGCAGAGCCAAGGGCTGCAGCAACTGTTCCATAGTGTCTCCCGAGTACTGCGATTCCAATGAATATCATGGCATCTCCGAGATGCACATAACCCTGTGTCATTGGCACCGGGATCCTGAACAGGACTGTGCTCACCAGAGTGAGGCACATCATGAGAGCAGTCATGACCAGCTTCTGTGTGCCGGTTGCGTGTCTAAGTGAGAACATTGATGGACCTCCTTCCTGCAGTTGGGCTTGCAATGTGCCGAATATGCATGCCGAGCAACTGTCGACCAGCCCATCCGCACCTGCGGCCAGCCTCTCCGCACCTGCGACACAGCCTCTCCGCAACTGTCGACCAGCCTCTCCGCACCTGCGACCAGCCTCTCCGCACCTGCGACACAGCCGCTCCGCATCTTAGGCACAGCCTATTTTCAGCACCTAATTGACCAATTAATTTCTATATAATATAATAACATCTGAGTGTACTTGTAGAAATATACATAATGGTATATTTTTAGAGATACAGTTTGAACTAACAGGAAGTATAAATCATGGTATTGGCAGAATTAGATCACAATTCATCGAGAAGTTTATATGTACAGCTTTACGAGCATCTGAGGCAGCAGATCTCCGACGGCAGTATCCGCGAAGGGGAGAAGCTTCCGTCGCTGAGGCAGATGGCTGAGATGCTTGGGATCAGTGTCACAACGGTCAAAGTCGCTTATGATCAGCTCATAGTCGAGGGCTACCTTGAGAGCAAGCCAAGTTCGGGTTTCTATGCTGCAGGCGGCGCCGGGAATAACAACCGGCAGACCCAGGCCCAGGCCGAAGTCACCTCCAAGGCAGACACAGGCGCAGGCCAGGCAAGGCAATATTCAGCCGCAAGCTGCGACCCTGCGTCCTTTGACTTTGTCAAATGGAAGAAGTGCATGGCAAGCGTCCTCAACGAGACGCCGGAGCTCCTTCTGACTGCAGGCGACAGGCAGGGCGAGGCATCGCTTCGCCGCGAGATCGCCGAGCACCTGTACAAATCAAGAGGTGTTGTCTGCACGGAGGACCAGGTCGTCATCAGCGCCGGAACCCAGCAGCTCGTCGGCCATATTGCAAGGCTTCTCAAGATGATGGACATAGCGCACGTCTGCACGGAAGAGCCTGGATACACACCAGTCAGGAACATATTCAGAGACTGGGGTTTTGCCATCAGCAATATCCCGGTCAGGCAGGACGGCATCGAGATCGAGAAGCTCCCGGCGAACATCAGGACGGCCGTATACGTTTGTCCGCAGAACCAGTTCCCGACGGGTGCGGTCATGCCGATCGGCAGGCGCCACCAGCTCCTCGAGTGGGCCCGCGACAACGACAGCATAATAATAGAAGACGACTACAACAGCGAGCTCAGATACTTTGGCATGCCGGTGCCGGCACTGCAGGGGCTCGACCGCGGCAACCGCGTCGTGTATCTCGGGTCGTTCTCGTCGACTTTGTTCCCAGCGGTCAGGATCAGCTACATGGTGCTGCCGCGCAGGATGCAGGAGATGTACCGTGCGACGATGATGAACTACGACCAAACCTGCTCCAAGACTGAGCAGCTGACCCTCGCGCTCTTCATGCAGCGCGGATATTACCAGACAAATCTCCGCAAGATCCGCAAGCTCTACTCGCGAAAACTCCAGGAAGTGCTCTCCGCAATAGCTGGGGCGGATCCGGAAGGGGGCTTTATAACCGCTGAAAATTCAAGGTCCGGGATCAATCTCATCCTCAGGATCAAAACCTGCGCCAAGACCATCACCGAAGGCATGACTGGTGCTGCGAGGTCTGAGACGATCCACCGCGAGCTGGTCAGCCGGATGACGCATGCAGCGGCCGACCTCGGCCTCAGGATCAAAGACATCGAGCAGCTCGACCGAGATGGCCAGCTCTACTTCATCTTCTACTACAACCAGATCCCGGCAGGGAGCATCCGACGCGCCGTCGCCGATCTGACGGACGCGTTCAAATCAGCCGTCATGAAGGGCAGTCTCAGCATGCCGGCGGTTTACGAGGTGCTGAGGGTCAAGAATGGACGGGCGCTCTTCGTTCATGAGCACTACGAGAGGCTTTCACGTTCGCTCGGAAGTCTCGGCCTGGCGGTCCCGTTCACCGAGTCCGAGCTCGAGAACTGCATCAACGAGATGATTCGCTCCAACAATATACAGAATCACAACCTCAAGATCGAGGCCGACGTCTCCGGCCACTCGTACATTTTCATGAGCCCGACCCATTATCCTGCGGCCGAGCTGTACGAGAAGGGTGTCGCGGCCCGGCTCTTCCGGGGCGAGAGGAAGAATCCTAATGTCAAAATGATGGATCAGGCTCTCCGCGATGCGACCGACAAAGCGATCAGAGCGTCTGGCTGCTACGAAGTCCTCCTCGTCGACAGGAACGGTAACATCACCGAAGGAAGCCGCTCGAATGTCTTCTTCATCAAAGGCGACAAGGTTTTCACATCACCGGCAGAGCAGGTTCTCCTCGGAGTAACCAGGCTCAAGGTAATAGAGATTATAGGAGACCTCGGACTTACGCTCGAAGAGCAGAACGTCAAGGCTGCGGATATCGCGGACTTCGACGCGGCTTTCATCAGCGGCACCTCTCCGGAGGTCCTCCCGATAGCGACCATCGACGAGACAGCGTACGACGTGAACAACAAAGTCCTCCGCGCGATAATGGAAGGGTACAGCAAGCTGAGCTGATGCGGCCAAGTCATAGGCGGCAACGCTCGCAAGCTAATCAGATGTGGCCACACTCGCAAGCTGAGCTGATGCGGCCAAGTCAGACGCGGCCATGCTCGCAAGCTAATCAGACGCGGCCACTTTCGCAAGCCAGTCAGACACTGCCTCACTCGCAACTTAAGCCACTGAGAACTCTTTCATAATATATGTGGAGAATTGCACTAAGAACTGATATAATTACTTGGAAAATTTTCAAAGAAAAGGGTGTAATAGCGAAATGAGCAAAAAAGGCAACAGAAATGCAATGAATTATAACCGTCCATCGGCCGGTTATCAGAAGAACCTATACAGACAGAAGATGAACCAGGAAGGTATCAAGGCTCCTAAGACACCGGATGCTAAGAAGCTCAGGATCATCGGCATCGTAATGATAGTCGTATGGGTAATCCTTACCGTGCTTCTCTTCATTTACCTCAGATGGACAGGCCTTCTGATCGGCGTCATCATCGGCGCAATCGCAGCAGGCGGAATGTATCTGTATATGAGGAACATGCAGAACAACGTCATCAAGTACTACAAGAAGGTAGGACTTACCGAAGAGATGTACATCAACGAACTCAAGAGACGTAACGTAGACAAGAAGCAGATCGATGCATACAGAAAGATCTGGAGAAAGGTCAAGATCTGATCCCTTTGGCCAGCAAATGAGCAGGCGGCACCATGCCGCCTGTATTTTTTTATTGTCTTGAGGCCAAATCAATGTATAATACTTAATAACACTATAACGCAGTAATTCCAACGATTTGTGTGAATCGGAAGTGTCAGGGGGAGAGCTATTATGACTGGCGCACAAGCGATGATCAAGTGCCTTCAGGCAGAAGGCATCAGAAAAGTTTTCGGTTATCCCGGAGTTGCGATCGCTCCGTTCTATGAAGGGTTATACAATTCAGATATCGAGCACGTCCTGGTGAGACAGGAACAGAACGCGGGACATGCGGCGAGCGGCTATGCGAGGCTATCACGCAAGCCGGCAGTTTGCGTGGTCACTTCTGGCCCGGGCGCAACTAATCTCATAACGGCTCTTGCAACTGCATACGCCGACAGTATTCCACTCGTAGCGATTTCCGGACAGGTATCGAGCGAGCTCCTCGGAAGAGACGTTTTCCAGGAAGCCGACATGAGAGGCGCGACGAAGTCCTTCGTCAAATACTGCTTCCTCGTCAAGAACCCGGACGACATCCCGCGCGTTTTCAAAGAGGCCTTCTACATCGCTTCCACAGGACGTAAGGGGCCGGTGCTCATCGACATTCCGATCGATGTCCAGACACGCTCACTCAAGAAGGAATTCGCTTATCCTGACAAGATCCAGATCAGGGGCTACAAGCCTGAGATCAGGGTCAATGTCGCTCAGGTGCGCAAAGTCGTCGAGGCGATCAACGAGGCGAAGAGGCCTCTCATCTGCGCAGGCGGCGGCGTCATCCTCGGCAACGGCGAGAAGATAATCCGCGAGTTCTGCGAGAAATTCAACATGCCGCTTGTCCACACAATGATGGGCATGGGCGTCCTGCCGAAGAAGCACCCACTCAACTTTGGCATGCTCGGGAACAACGGCAAGCCTTACGCGAACAAAGCCGTCAGCAGAGCTGACCTTCTCGTAATCGTTGGCGCCAGAATCGCAGACAGAGCAATACCTAAGCCTGAGAACCTTCTCAGACGTACAGTCATTCACATAGATATAGATACAGCCGAGATTGGCAAGAACATGGGACCAACGGTTCCGCTGGTTGGCGATGTCAACGACATTTTCGACATCCTCATCAAGGAGGAGATCAGGAAGTCAGATCCGTTCTGGCTTGAAGAGCTCGAGGATATCAAGAAGGGAACCATCGACAGGAGGATCTTCAGCGATAAGAACGTCAATCCTAACATCCTCGTACAGAAGCTTTCCGAGAAGATGGACGATGATGCGATCTACGTAGCAGACGTCGGACAGAACCAGCTCTGGAGCGCCGACAACTATATAATGAAGGAAGGCAGATTCCTTACAACAGGCGGCATGGGAACGATGGGCTACTCCATCCCGGCAGCTATCGGAGCCAAAATGTTCGCTCCGGACAAGCAGACCGTTGCAGTCTGCGGCGATGGCGCTTTCCAGATGTCGATGAACGAACTCGCCACGATGAAGGTCAACAACGTAGACATCAGGATCCTGATCGTCCGCAACGGCTATCTCGGTCTTGTCAGAGAGTATCAGTACAACCTGTACGATGGGCACTACATCGGCGTCAAGCTAAACGACTGGCCTCGGTACGACAAGATCGCCGAAGCCTATGACCTCAGATATATCGAGTGCTCATCCAATGAGGATCTCGACAGCAAGCTGGATGAATTCCTTGGATCAGACAAACCGTGCCTGATGGTTTGCGATGTCGACTTCGAGAACAGAGTCAAGTAGGGAGGAGGCGGATATCATGAAAGGTATATTTACTGTACTTGTCGAGAACAGAGACGGTGTACTCTCTGGTATATCCGGACTCTTTGCCCGCAGAGGCTTCAACATCGACACCCTCGCCGTAGGCGAGACCGAGAACCACGAGATCTCCCGCATGACGATCACTTCGACCGGCGACCAGCGCACCATCGACCAGATTGAGAAGCAGCTCAACAAGAGCGTCGATGTCATCAAGGTCAGAAGACTGAGCGAAGCGAAGAGCGTATGCCTTGAGATGCTCCTGGCCAAAGTCGCATATAACGCCGGCAACAGGACGTCGCTGATCGAGCTTTGCCAGGTTATGGAGGCCAAAGTCATGAAGGTCACGCCAAAGTATATGCTGGTCGAGTATCACTCGGAACCTGACAATGTGGACGACTTCATCCATCTGATCAAGGGATTTGGAATTATAGAAATTCAGAGAACAGGCACTATCGCCATGGAGAAATAGACCGTAACAATGACACCAAGATATGATCTGATCTGCATCGGACTGGCAATAATGGACTCAATCATCAGAGGCTTCGATCCGGAGCCTGTATCCGCGACAGGATACAGGGCAGGGACGGGGTCTCTTAATGTTGGCGGAGATGCAGTCAATGAGGTAATGGCAGCGGCCAAACTCGGTCTCAGGACCGCCATCCTCTGCTCTGTCGGCAATGACACAGCGGGCCGCGCGATCACAGATTCACTTGAAGCTGCGGGCGTCGACACCAGGCTCATTCTGCATTCAGACGAGCACCCGACACCGATAACTACCATCTTCGTCAAAGAGGACGGCAACAGGGTATCAATCACGAACACCGCGCACAGCTACAACTTCCATCCGGAGCTGATGCCGGATGCTTTCACGGACACAAGGGCGCTGATCCTCGGATCACTCTTCCGCGCACCGTTCAACGACCCGGAAGTCATCCACAAAGTCCTGACCGCAGCCAAACAAAAAGGCATTCTGGTATTCGCTGATACCAAACTGCCTAATTTCCGCAGGTTGTCACTTGATGATATAAGTGACTCACTGCCGATGATTGATTATATTACGCCTAATGAGGACGAGGCCAGATACTATACCGGCAAGGACGACCCTGAATCGATGGCCGATGTTTTACTTGCGGCAGGGGCCAAGAACGTCATCATCAAGCTCGGCGGCAAGGGCTGCTTCATGAAGAACAAGGATGCAGCCTACAGAATACCCGCTCACAGCATAGACGCCATCGACGCAACCGGAGCGGGCGATAATTTCATTGCCGGCTTTGCCTCAGAGATACTCAGAGGCAGCACCTGCGAAGAGGCCCTGAGATTTGCCAACGCCTGCGGCGCTATTTGCACGACAATGGTCGGAGCAGGCAGTGCACTTACAGGACGGGATCAGGTCCTCGAGTTCCTTGCTAAGACTCAGAACTAGCAGTGATGAGCCTTCTGAAGGATCTCAGCAGTAGCAAAGATTGAGAAGATGAATGAAATTGTAACGTATAACATTTGATGTACCTCCATATATCCAGCGGGTCAGCTTTGTACCCGCATTTCTTTCTGACAAAAAAATAACACTCACCACACGGTAAGTAAAATGGAGAGCCTTAATGCTTGCCATTAGATAATCTGATGGACGAAAAACGAAACATTACAGGGGATATGTGACTTTATAAATCCGGCAACTAAATGTATAATAATCGGGAACGAAACCAATAATGAAAGAGGTCATTACTATGGATGAAAGCAAACTCAGAATAATCAAAGTCAAGGAGAGCATCCTTGAGGACAATGACGCAGATGCTGACAAGCTGAGATCTGAGCTCCTCGGAGAGAAGACATTCTATCTCAATGTCATGTCATCTCCGGGATCAGGTAAGACTTCCAGCATTCTCAGACTCATTGAGAATCTCAGAGATAAGTACCGCATCGGAGTAATGGAAGCGGACATCGACGGCGACGTAGATACAAGGACCATGCTGAATGCAGGCGTGGCTTCCATCCAGATCCACACAGGCGGAATGTGCCACCTCGATGCTGACATGAGCAGGCAGGGACTCAGAGAGATCGGCTCCCCGGACCTCGATCTTGTCATCCTCGAGAACGTCGGCAACCTCGTTTGCCCGGCAGAATTTGACACCGGAGCAGTCAAGGATCTTGTCATCCTCTCAGTTCCTGAAGGCGATGACAAACCTCTCAAGTACCCTCTGATGTTCGAGAAGGCTGATGTCGTACTCGTCAACAAGATCGACGCGCTCGAGGCGTTCGACTTCGATATGGACAAATTCACTGCTAACGTCAGGGCAAGGAACAAGGACGCAGCCGTAATCCCGGTTTCCGCCGAGACAGGCGAAGGCTTTGACAAAGCAGCAGAGTGGATCAGCAATGCCGCTGAAGAGTTCCTTGGAGGTGCAGCAAAATGAGTGATGTAAGAGTAATTGATGTAAATATGGGCATCTTCGAGATGAACGACCGCATTGCCGATGAGGTAAGGGCAAAGAACAAGGCCAATGGCACTTTCATGGTCAACCTCATGGCTTCCCCGGGATCCGGCAAGACAACAACACTCCTCAGGACCATCGCTGAGCTCGGCAAGGACTACAAGATCGGCGTCATGGAAGCAGACATCGATGCATCTGTTGATGCTGAGAAGATGGCTGCTGCAGGTGTCAGATCCATCCAGATCCACACAGGCGGCGAGTGCTGCATGGACGCTTCGATGACAATGCAGGCTCTTAACGAGTTCAAGACTGATGATCTTGATCTCCTCTTCATGGAGAACGTCGGCAACCTTGTCTGCACAGCAGAGCAGGACACCGGCGCAACCGTCAACGTTGAGATCCTCTCGATCCCTGAAGGCGACGACAAGCCTCTCAAGTACCCTCTGATGTTCACAGTCTGCCAGGCTGTAATCGTCAGCAAGATAGACACCCGCAAGTTCTTCGCATTCGACGACGAGGCTTTCGTAGAGAGAGTCCACAGCCTCAACCCGGATGCCAAGATCTTCTTCCTCTCAGCTAAGACCGGCGAGGGCTTCGATGCCTGGACGAACTGGCTCAGAGAGCAGATCGACGCAATGTAAAGATCTGCGGCGAATCGATGCAGTGTAACGATCTGCGGCGAATCGATGCAAGCTGCCCAGATAACCGAGGCATTGCAGCAACCAATCCGAATAATCTGGAATCAAATAAGACCATCTGCCTGATGCAGATGGCCTTTGCTTATTGTACGTTCTGAATGTTCCAGATGGTCTTTGCTATTGTACGTTCTGGATGTTCCGGATCTTAACGATACTAGTAGATGAGGTTCTTGTTAAGCAGCTTCTTGAATCCTTCTCTTGCGGATTCAGGCTCGACGATCTGGATGTCGCCGCCAAACTGGAAGAGCCATGCGTAGAATGCCGGACTCGCGTCAACTGTCAGTTTGGCAGAGAAGGTATCGTCGCTGATCTCCTCGGAGTAGAAGTTCTTGCCGAACCTGTCGATGATGCTGCCCATTGTGTATGCTTTGCACTTGAGGACGACATCGATCGTATCGCCCGAGGTCATGTCGAAGATGCAGCTCGAATACTTGTCGAGACTGAGGTCATTCGGCTTGGCAACAGCCTCTGTCTTGGTAATGACTGTGTCTCTCATCTGGTCGAGCCTGTAGGAACACACTTCCTCGGTGCCGGCCGGTGAACCGACCATATAGAAGAAATCATTGTTCCAGACAAGTCCGAACGGACTGACCTCATAGACCTTGCCATCATCTCTGAGAACTTCGTTCTTATCTATATCATAGCACGCAAGCGTGAAGCGGAGGCGGTGGCCTGTCTTGATCGCCTCGTTGATGAGATCTGTATTAGCCATTACATCTGAACCGTCATTCTTGAACGAATTCGACATATACAGTTCTCTGTTGAGCGTAGAAGCCTGATGAACACTTGTCAGGTCCTTGAGCTTGGCAATGATCTCTCGGCTCTTGCGCTTAGTAATAAATCTTGACGAATAGACGGCATCAACGAGCATCTTGAGCTCCGCCAGATCGAATTCTCTCTCGACCCATCTGTAGCGGTTAGGTTTGCCCTTCTCCTTCCTGATACCCATTCCGAGATCTTCTATGATGTACTTGATATTGGAATCGATCGTCTTACGGTCGGGTCTGCCATATCCCATAGACTCCAGTGCATCCATGATCTGGTAGGTATCCATGCTGTGCTCGGCGTCAGTATTCTCGTATAGTAACTTAAGTATACCAGTGAGTTTACGCCTGTTATCATTCATTATGGTTGAACCTCCTTGCAATTGTTCAAATATAGTATAACTCGAAAGAGAATTATGTATTGTCCAATTAATTACCCAATTGTTGTTTTAAGAAAAATTTAATAAGTGTTCACTAACTTCTTAAAATACCATAGCTTTTGTGTATTAGTTTGGATAGTTTAGCATTCGTGCTATAATGCATACATATGCGGGAAAGGAGATTCAAACTGCCATGACTGACTATGCAATGATGGCTGCTCAGCTCAGAGCTTTGACTGAGGGAACCGAATGGGTGATAACCAATCTTGCCAATGCATCTGCTCTCATCTGGGAGAGTCTCGATGACATCAACTGGGCAGGATTCTATATAATGCGCAATGGCAGGCTTGAGCTCGGGCCATTCCAGGGCAAGACTGCATGCACTGTAATTGCTCTTGATAAGGGCGTTTGCGGCGCTGCAGCAAGAGAAGACACGACCCAGCTCGTTGAAGATGTTCACCAGTTCCCAGGCCATATTGCCTGCGACTCAGCGAGCAATTCGGAGATTGTAGTTCCGATCCACAAGGACGGTGCCGTCTGGGGCGTCCTCGACATCGACAGCCCACTCACGGGGAGATTCACCGCCCATGACCAGGCCGGCCTCGAAGAACTAGTACGAATCATCGAATCATTCATATAAGAGAAAATGTTAGACAGCAATTATTTCATACTCAACAGACATCCACAGAAATTCAGCGAGATGCGTATAGCGGGCAAAGTCCTCGTTTTCACCGGCGAAGACGGACGTCCGCTTGACTTTGGTGTAGTGCAGACAGGCACCAACATTTACACCGTCCTCGAATGCGACGAGGTCCGCAACATCACGATGGTCACAGACAAAGACGGCCATCAGGACGTCATTACCATCCTTTGGGCAGCCGAAGACGATTACCAGAGAGACAAAGCCCGCCTTGCCGGAGCCATGAAACGCCGCTTCTACGTTCAGACCAAGAAGCTCAACCGCTACGCAGAATCCATAGCCGAGAAGCTCGCTATCGGCGTCAGGCTCAGAGTGACCGATGCCGTAGACGAATCCAAAATGGCGGTTTGCCCGGAGTGCGGCATGCTGAATCCGCCGGGCAGCATGTACTGCCTCGACTGCGGCGCCGAGATCAGCTGACAGATTACGGGTTGCAACTGTAGCACCGTAATTCGCTGACAGATTGCGGGCTACAACTGTAGCGCTGAAACAGGCCGACAAATTACGGGTTACAACTGTAGCACCGAACCCGCCGACAAATTACGGGTTGAGTATCCGGTGCTGAACCCTCAGGCAAATTACGGGTTGAAGAATGCACCTCAAAAGAATATAATCAGATGCGAATTCCTATCACAATGACATGGGGGATATAATGGAGAACAACGAGAACAGAGAGAACAGAGAACTTAAGGCAAGCTCAGTTGCCAAGAGAGAGAAGAAGAAAGAAAGAAGAGAAGCCAAGGCAGCCCGCAAGGAAGCCAACAAGGTAGAAGAGAAGAAGACTAGACCTAATAACATTATTCTCGGAATATTGATATTCGGTGTACTCATCGGAATGTTCGCATTCGTCAAGGGCTATGGCTATTTCAGCAAGCCAGTAGACCTTGCTAAGTATATCGAAGAGAATGGCGGAGCAGAATCCTTCAGCGGAATGCAGATGGACATGTACACAACCGCTGACATCACTGCAGAGGGCAACTCCCTTAACATCGTTCTGAACAGCACAGCAGAGGGCGACGCAGCAGAAGAACTCAAGACCTTCTACGGCGGAGATGATGGCAAGGAGCAGCTCGAATACATCGGATCCTACTTCCTGACAATCATGAAGCCACAGGTAAGAGGATTCTCCGCAGACGTAACCGTCACAGCCAACCTGAATGGCGAAGAACTCAACAAAGTCAACCTCACCTACAAGGAAGCCAAGAAAGTAATGGAGCCTGACGAAGAAGAGGCTGAGGAAGATGCCGCGGCAACCGAAG
Organism: Mogibacterium sp.; assembly: GCA_017512145.1. Classification (GTDB taxonomy): domain Bacteria; phylum Bacillota; class Clostridia; order Peptostreptococcales; family Anaerovoracaceae; genus Crickella. Next base: position 22,803 of record JAFWHB010000012.1, read on the forward strand.
ATGCAGCTGCAACAGAAGACGCAGCCGCAACAGAGGACGCCGCTGCAACTGAAGAGGCAGCAACTGAGGACGCAGCCGCAACAGAAGAGGCCGCAACAGAAGAGGCGGCAACTGAAGATGCTGCTGGCGAGACAGAAGGCGAATAATCCGAAGGCGGAAAATCCGCAGGCAAGTCCTTATATATGAACAAACACAGGATCTGACGACCTGTGTACAGAACGAAGACAGAACCCAAGTTTCAAGACCAATTGAAGCTTGGGTTTTTCTTATGCTTTCTGCAATGCCTGGCAAACTGTTAATGGATAGTCTTTCAAATCGTGCCATGGACACTAGCTTTTTTAGTGGTTTTGTCATATATCTTGCGATTTACCACTAACAGTTGATTTTGGAAACCGAGAGAGGTCGACAGCTCTGACTTGCGCGCAAATGAAAACGACCCTGGGTGGGTCGACAGAGCGCAAATGATAGCAGATTGACTTAATTCGACCCTACCTATTCGGGGCGGAGCAGCACGAATAATGGCAAATCAGCTTAGTTCGACCTTTCCTTGCACAATATACATCCAAGGGAATATTTATTAGCAACTCTTATATCATCATAATCCTTGCGAGAGGAGGTTTTGACGTTTTGACCCTCTCTTCCCATGCAAAAACGTCAATTTGTCCGCCTCTAACTCGTCCAAGGTCCACGGATTTGACGTTTTTGGTGCCCTCTTCCCATGCAAAAACGTCAATTTGTCCGCCTCCGACTTGTCCTAGGTCCACGGATTTGACGTTTTTGGTGCCCTCTTCCCATGCAAAAACGTCAATTTGTCCGCCTCTGACTTGTCCGAGGCCCACGGATTTGACGTTTTGGTGCCCTCTGCCTAAGCAAAAACGTCAATTTGCCCACCTCCGACTTGACCTAGGTCCACGGATTTGACGTTTTTGGTGCCCTCTTCCCATGCAAAAACGTCAATTTGTCCGCCTCCGACTTGACCGAGGTCACATTTTGGCGCATGAGCAAATGAATATTAATGAATCGTGTCGGAACAGCACGAATGATAGCAAATTGGCTCAATCCGACCATACCTATTCGGGTCGACACAGCGCAAATGATAGCAAATTGACTCACTCCAACCAGACCAGTTCAGGCCACCACTGTTGCGTCAATAAAAAAGATCTGGCTTCGTTGCGCCAGATCTCTTAACTTCGCATATCTGCCTGCTAATCAAGCGGCTAATCTGCCTGCTAATCAGGCGGCTAATCTGCCTGCCAATCAGACAGCAAATCAGCCTTCCAATCACACTGTAAATCTATATCCCAGTCCTCTTACTGTTATCAGGTACTTCGGGCTGGATGGGTCGTCTTCGATCTTCTGTCTGAGTCTGTTGACGTATACCATGATGGCATTCTCGTCTATGATGGTCTCGCCCCAGATGACACTGTAGATCATGTCCTTGGAGAAGATGTGGTCGACATTGTCTATGAAGAGCTTCATCATTGAGTTCTCCTTGGAGGAGAGCGGGATCTCTACATCGTTCTTGTAGAATCTCAGGGTCGATGTGTTGTATGTGAAAGGTCCTGCTGTGATGATGTTGCTGTTCTGCGGAGAAGTGCTGCGGCTCCTGCGGATCAGGGCCTTTGCCTTGGCAACGAGAGTTACCGGGTTGAAAGGCTTGGTTATGTAATCATCGGCGCCGATCTCAAGTCCGTACAAAGCGTCTTTGTCTTCTTTGCGGCCGCTGACGACCATGACAGGTGTGCTGAGCCCGTCGCCGCGGATCTTCTGGATCACTTCAAAACCATCCATTCCTCTCATGTTGATATCCAGAAGAATGAGGTCGTATTCGTTCTCTGCAAGAAGGGTGATAGCCGCTTCGCCGCTGATTGCAAGGTCTGCGGTGATACCGCTGCTCTTGAGAGCCTTGTGGAGCATAGTCAGTATTGTTTTGTCGTCATCAACTACGAGAACCTTATCTGCCATAATATCTCCTTATGATCTGCCTGAATAGTTACATAGTTATAACTATATTATCACATTTTGAGCCCCAATTGGCGAACGACTTTGCAATAAGCGCATTTGCCTCTTGTATTGTTTTAGTGATATTATTTCCTCAGTATGGGCAAAGTGGAGGAGGCAGCAGTGGATAACGGGCGGACCAAGAGAATATTATTTGCCTTGATGGTCGTGGCAGCAATGGCATGCATCGTCTTTGGCATATACAGAGTGTGGGGATCCTTCACTGAGTTTGACGAGACGATCCTCAGGGAGAAGGACAGTCAGTACTACAGTCTGATCCAGTCTGATGATATCAACATAGAGAATTCTATGGACTCTTTCATGCGTGAGGCTGAGACAGTGTTCACCAGGCCTAGGCTTGAGATGCTCCGCAGAGAGTGGGTAGAGTCCGAATACGATAGTACAGATAATCTGCAGGCGTACTTCGAGATGAATGCGCTTGTGAACAACCCGGTTTATAAGGATCTTCTCCTGATCTACAAGGACAAGGTCAAAGTCGCTGCCAGCCGCAATACAGACTACAAGTATCTGACCGCTCCTAATGAAGAGGGCATCAGTATCTGTGCGGACGACGAGAACACATACTACATTTCATATGAGTACAAGGTGTCGAAGAACATCAAGTATGCAGCGCTGATGGACATAGAGCAGCTGTATATCAATGCCCTTGGGATGAACTCCACAGAGGGCCTGATGCTCCTCGATAACACTTCAACGATGGTGCTCTACAATGTAGACGGCAAAGTCATGATGGTGCCTGCTTCGGCTGAGACTGACGAGAACACAGCTGCACTCATCAAGTGCCTCGTAGACAATCAGAACAGCCAGACTGTAGGCGGCCACTCGCTCGAGCTTGTCAGAGATGGCGGTGAGCCGTACACGGCAAGGATGATAGTCCTTCCGACCTCAAACACCGTCAACCGGTATTTTGCCATCGGAGTTATGGCAGATTATGAGCAGGCGATAATGCCTTCGAGAAGGGCAGCCGGGAGGATAGTAATCTTCGGCGGAATAGCCGTTGTCGGAATCATCCTGCTCATATTCATGATCCTCCTCCTCAGAAGAGAGAATACCGCGAACGCAAGAGAGCTAGAGCTTCTCAAGAAGAAGAACACGGCGATGGAGGAACTGAACCAGAACATGCTCGCTTTGTCGCACCACCAGCGCCTCGAGACCATCGGTACGATGACGGCCAGCATAGCGCATGACTTCAACAACCTCCTGACCCCGATCATGGGCTACAGCATGATGTCCATGGAGATGCTTCCGCCGGAGATGGAAGACGTACAGGAGAACCTGATGGAAGTCTACAATGCTTCGGTCAAGGCCAAGGACATGGTAACAAGGCTCGCGGAGCTGACCAAGAAGGGCAAGGAAGAGAACTTCACAGACCTCGATCCGGCCGAAATTATCAGCAATTCACTCAAGGTCACTGTTCCGGCAAAGCCTAAGAATGTCGATGTCAAAGTCAGGTTCAGGTCCAACAACCGCAAGATGAGGGGCGACGCGACACAGATCTCGCAGCTTGTCATGAACATCGTTCTGAATGCTTATGATGCGATGAGAGAGAAGGGCGGCACCATCTATATTTCGACCGGCATCGAAGACAACCGCATCGCCATGAGATTCAGAGACACCGGCGACGGAATGGATGCTGAGACCGTTGCGAGGATCTTCGACCCGTTCTACACGACCAAAGAATCAGGCAAAGGCACCGGCCTCGGGCTTGCGATCGTTGCGCAGATCGCGGAGACTCACGGAGGCAAAGTCTATGTCGATTCGACACCGGGAGAGGGAACCGAATTCAAGATCACATTCCCTATGCTCGAGAAGGAAAACAAGTTCGACAGAAGCAAGACTATCCAGATCAGCCTTGACGATATAAGAGAGGCTCAGGAGCATTAATTCCTGACCATAATTCAGCAAAATGCACCGTGCGGCACCCTGAAAGTGCCGCACTTTTCTTTGGTTTGGTTTATAGAAGAAAAACATCAGAAAATAAGCAAATGCATCACAAAATACACACACAACAAAGTCGCTAATTAATGGATTGAGCAAGAAATTGACAAAGCAATGTGGTATAATATATCCGCATATCTACGGGTATAGGAGATCATATAACGAAAGGAACAATACTGATATGATAATTCTGGTAGTTAATACAGGAAGTTCATCACTTAAGTATCAGCTCATCAACATGGATGATCACAAGGTTCTGGCTAAGGGTCTTTGCGAGAGAATCGGCGAAGATGGCCACATGAACTACAAGACAGATGCAGGAACAGTCTTTGATAAGGACATCGCTCTGCCAGATCACGGTGTTGCTATGCAGCTCGTAATCGATGCACTGACTGACAAGGAGCACGGAGTAATTGCTGACATGAGCGAGATCGGCGCTGTAGGCCACAGAATCGTACAGGGCGGTTACCTCTTTGACAAGTCAGAGATCATCACTGATGAGGTAGAGGCAGGAATCGAAGAACTTTGCGTTCTCGGACCTCTCCACAATCCACCAGCACTTGTAGGAATCCGCGCATGCAAGAAGGTTCTGCCGAACACTCCTGGCGTAGTTGTATTCGACACAACATTCCACCGCACAATGCCTGATGAGTGCAAGTACTATGCAATTCCTTGGGAATATGCAGAGAAGTATCACGTACAGAGATACGGCGCTCACGGAACAAGCCACAGATATGTAGCTGAGAGATGTGCTCAGCTCATGGGCAAGGATCCGGCAGAGCTCAACATCATCACATGCCACCTCGGCAATGGATCATCAATCACAGCTGTCAAGGGCGGCAAGTGCTATGATACATCCATGGGTCTTACCCCGCTTGAAGGTCTGGTAATGGGAACACGCTGCGGTTCAATCGACCCTACAGTAGTCAGCTTCATCTATGAGCAGACTGGAATGCCTGTCAAGGAGATCACTGACATGATGACTAAGAAGTCAGGACTTCTCGCTGTATCTGAGATTTCCGGAGACTGCAGAGACATCGTTAAGGCTGAGGCAGAGGGCAACCACAAGGCACACGTTGCTAGAGAGATGCTGCTCAGATCCGTTAAGAGATTCATCGGCGCTTATGCTGCTGAGCTCGGACACGTTGATGCTATGGTATTCACTGCAGGTATCGGTGAGAACGACATCGAACTCAGAGAGAAGGTCTGCGACAACCTCGGATTCATGGGCGTCAAGATTGACAAAGAGAAGAATAATTGCAGAGGCAAGGAAGTCGAGATCACAGCTCCTGGAGCAGAGATCCGCACATTCATCATTCCTACTAACGAAGAACTCATGATCGCTATGGATACACAGGCTCTCGTAGAGGGAATGAACTAACTTAAGGGAATAATTATTTCACCATATATTTATTCTAAAAAGTACTTTTTACTAATTAATTTCAAATCTTTAATGTAAAGGGAGATGAAAAAATGAAGAGACAATTCAAGACAATGGATGGCAACCAGGCTGCTGCTCATGTCTCCTATGCGTTCACAGAGGTATCCGGAATTTATCCGATCACTCCGTCTTCGCCAATGGCTGACTATGTAGATCAGTGGGCTGCTGCTGGACGTAAGAACATCTTCGGATCAACTGTACAGGTTGTCGAGATGGAGTCTGAGGCAGGTGCTGCTGGTGCTGTACACGGCTCACTCGGAGCTGGTGCTCTCACCACAACTTACACCGCTTCCCAGGGACTTCTCCTGATGATTCCTAACATGTACAAGATCGCTGGTGAGCTGCTTCCTGCAGTATTCCATGTATCAGCACGTACTGTTTCCACTCATGCACTGAACATCTTCGGAGATCACTCTGACGTTTATGCATGCCGTCAGACTGGTTTTGCAATGCTCGCTGAGAGCAACGTACAGGAAGTTATGGACCTCGCTCCAGTTGCACACCTTGCTGCAATCGAAGGCAGAGTTCCTTTCCTGAACTTCTTCGACGGATTCAGAACATCCCACGAGATTCAGAAGGTCGCTGTTTGGGATTATGAAGACCTCAAGGAAATGTGCAACATGGACGCTGTAAACGCATTCCGTGATGCTTGCCTGAATCCTGAGCATCCTCATCTGAGAGGATCTCACGAGAACGGCGACGTATTCTTCCAGCACAGAGAAGCTTGCAACAAGTTCTATGATGCAGTTCCTGAAGTTGTTGAGAAGTACATGGGCAAGATCAATGAGAAGCTCGGTACAGATTATCAGCTGTTCAACTACTATGGTGCTGAAGATGCTGACAGAGTCATCATCGCTATGGGTTCAATCTGCGACGTAGCTGAGGAAGTTATCGACTACCTCAACGCTAACGGCCAGAAGGTTGGTCTCATCAAGGTTAGACTCTACAGACCTTTCAGAGCTGACAAGCTGATCGCTGCTCTTCCTAAGACAGCTAAGAAGGTTGCTGTTCTTGACAGAACTAAGGAACCTGGTTCACTTGGTGAGCCTCTCTACCTCGACGTAATGACAGCATTCGCTGAGGCTGGAATGAACGATGTTAAGGTTATCGGCGGACGTTATGGACTTGGTTCAAAGGATACTCCACCGGCATCCGTATTCGCAGTTTATGATGAACTTTGCAAGGATGAGCCTAAGAGAAGGTTCACCATCGGTATCGTTGATGACGTTACTAACCTCTCACTCGAGGAGAAGCCAGCTCCTATCACTGCTCCTGCAGGAACAATCGAGTGCAAGTTCTGGGGTCTCGGCGGAGACGGAACTGTTGGTGCTAACAAGAACTCCATCAAGATCATCGGTGACCACACTGACAAGTACGTTCAGGCTTACTTCCAGTATGACTCCAAGAAGACAGGCGGCGTAACAATTTCCCACCTGAGATTTGGTGATAAGCCGATCAAGAGCTCATACTATATCAACAAGGCTGACTTCGTAGCATGCCACAACCCTTCATACATTGATAAGGGATTCAAGATCGTTCAGGATGTTAAGCCAGGCGGAACATTCCTGATCAACTGCCAGTGGAAGCCAGAAGAAGTTGGCAGCCACCTCGATGCAGCAGCTAAGAAGTACATCGCTGACAACAACATCAACCTGTACATCATCGATGCTATCGATCTGTGCGCTAAGATCGGAATGGGCAAGAGAACTAATACAACTCTCCAGTCCGCATTCTTCTCACTTGCTAACGTTCTTCCTAAGGCTGACGCAGTTCAGTACATGAAGGACGCTGCTACTAAGTCCTACCTCAAGAAGGGCCAGGATGTAGTAGACATGAACCACAAGGCTATCGACGCTGGTGCTGACGCTCTGGTTAAGATCGACATCCCAGCTGAGTGGTCAAACCCTGCAGCAGATCCTGAGAAGGCTCCTCTCGAAGGACGTGCTGCTCTCGTTACTCAGGTCAAGAACATCCTTCTCCCGATCGACAACATGGATGGAGACAGCCTGCCTGTATCCGCATTCATGCCGCACGTTGACGGTGAGTGGGAACTCGGAGCTTCCGCTTACGAGAAGAGAGGCGTTGCTGTTAACGTTCCTGAGTGGGACGGCACAAAGTGCGCACAGTGCAACAGATGCGCATTCGTATGCCCACACGCTACTATCAGACCATATCTGCTTGACGAAGCTGAGATGGCAGCAGCTCCAGAAGGATTCAAGGCTGTTGATCACAAGCTGAGCAAGGGCGCTTATAAGTATGGCCTCGCTGTATCCCCACTCGATTGTATGGGATGCGGAGTATGCGTAACTGTATGTCCGACAAACTCACTGACAATGAAGCCGCTTGAGGAGCAGCTCCCAGAGCAGAAGAACTTCGACTATGCTGTTAAGAACGTATCCGTTAAGAAGGATTTCGCAGACAACACCAACGTTATCAAGTCGCAGTTCAAGACTCCTCTCCTCGAGTTCTCAGGCTCATGCGCAGGATGTGCTGAGACATCATATGCAAGACTTATCACACAGCTTTGCGGAGATCACACATACATCTCCAATGCTACAGGATGCTCCTCAATCTGGGGCGGCCCTGGCGCAACAGCTCCTTACACAGTCAACGAAGAAGGACACGGACCTGCATGGTGCAACTCCCTGTTCGAGGACAATGCTGAGCACGGTCTCGGTATGAGAATGGCTGTTAAGACAAGAAGAGCTAAGATCAAGGCTGACGTTGAAGAGCTCGTAGCAGCAGGCGTACCTGATGCAGTCAAGGCAGCAGCTGAAGCTTGGTTCGCAGCATTTGACGATGTTGAGGCTTCCAAGAAGACAGGAGAGGCTCTCGTTGAGGCTCTCGAAGAGGCTAAGATCGGCGCTGAGATCATCGCTCGTAAGGACCTCCTCGCTGAGAAGACAGTATGGATCTTCGGTGGAGACGGCTGGGCATACGATATCGGTTACGGCGGACTCGACCACGTACTTGCAAGCGGCGAGAACGTAAACGTAATGGTATTCGATACTGAGGTTTACTCCAACACTGGTGGACAGGCTTCCAAGGCTTCCAACATCGGTCAGGTAGCTCAGTTCGCAGCAGCTGGTAAGGCAATCGAGAAGAAGTCACTGTCCCAGATCGCTATGGCTTACGGTTATGTATACGTAGCTCAGGTAGCTATGGGTGCTGACCCGGCTCAGACTCTGAAGGCAATGAACGAAGCTATCGCTTACAACGGACCTTCCCTCATCATTGGTTACTCACCATGCGAGATGCACTCAATCAAGGGCGGCATGATGAACTGCCAGATGGAGATGAAGAAGGCTGTAGAGTGCGGTTACTGGAACCTCTTCAGATTCAACCCTGCAGCTAAGGCTGAAGGCAAGAATCCGTTCACACTTGACAGCAAGGTACCTGCAGGCGGATATCAGGACTTCCTGAAGAACGAAGCTCGTTACAACAGACTGACAAGAGAGAACCCAGAAAGAGCAGAGAAGCTCTTCGCTCAGAACGAAGCAGCAGCTATGGCTCGTTACGACAAGCTGGTTAGATTCGTAGATTTCTACGCACCAACTGAGAAATAGTCACATCTTCCAAATAGTCGTTAAAGAGAGGGCTTAGGCCCTCTCTTTTTTTTCTCCTGCGGATGTGATATGGCTAACTTGATATTGAAATTTTGGCTATATGACATTATAATTGTGAGGACTGTAAGGAAGTGGTTGGGATCGGTGATCCCAGTCCGTTATAACTATAATCAATCTTTTTTTACTAAGAAGGGGGACATTATGCCTTTAGTAACAACAACTGAAATGTTCAAGAAGGCTTATGATGGCGGATATGCTATCGGAGCTTTCAACGTTAACAACATGGAGATCGTCCAGGGTATCACAGAGGCTGCAGCTGAGCTGAGAAGCCCTGTTATCCTTCAGGTATCCAAGGGTGCCCGTGCTTATGCTAACCACACTTATCTCGTTAAGATGGTAGAGGCTGCTATCATTGAGAATCCTGAGGTTCCTATTGCACTTCACCTTGACCACGGTGATTCCTTCGAGCTCTGCAAGAGCTGCATCGATGGCGGATTCACATCTGTAATGATCGACATGTCATCCAAGTCATTCGAAGAGAACATCGCAATCACACGTCAGGTAGTAGAGTATGCTCATGATCACGGCGTAGTAGTCGAGGCTGAGCTCGGAACACTTGAGGGTGTTGAGGATGAGGTAGTTGTAGAGGCTGGACAGGCTTCCTACACAAGACCTGAGGAAGTAGAAGAGTTCGTAACAAGAACAGGCTGCGATTCTCTTGCTATCGCTATCGGAACATCCCACGGTGCTTACAAGTTCCGTCCTGAGCAGTGCACAAGAAATGAGAAGGGCATTCTCGTTCCACCTCCACTGAGATTCGACGTACTTGACGAAGTAACCAAGAGACTCCCTGGATTCCCAATCGTTCTTCACGGATCTTCATCAGTTCCACAGGAATTCGTTCAGATGGTTAACCAGTACGGCGGCAACATGCCGGACGCTATCGGAATCCCTGAAGAGCAGCTCCGTCAGGCAGCAAGATCAGCTGTTTGCAAGATCAACATCGACTCCGATATCCGTCTTGCTATGACAGCTAACATCAGAAAGTACATGGCTGAGCATCCAGAGCACTTCGACCCACGTCAGTACCTCAAGCCAGCTAGACAGGCTGTTAAGGACATGGTAGCTCACAAGATCGTAGACGTACTCGGATCCAACGACAGAATCTAATTATAACAATCACTACACCAGTAGATATGCAAGGCTGGCCCCGCTGTAACAGGCGGGGCTTTTCCTGTATTTGAGGCTATATTAATCTTTCCTAAACTGGCAGTTTTTTCACCTTAAGGGACTAATTCATGTGCCTTAAGTGTTATAATCAGACTTGGTATAACTAAAAAAAGAAGGGAGCCACTGATTTGGCACACACTATAGAACTCCGTAAGGTATCTAAATACTACGCTACAGAAGACTCTGTCAGCATGGGTTTCTCGCGTGTCGACCTCAACCTCGATATTGGTGAATTCGTAGCTATCACAGGTGAGAGCGGCAGCGGTAAATCCACTTTGCTCAACGTAATCTCCGGACTCGACACATACGAGGAAGGGGAGATGTTCGTCTGCGGCGAAGATACTACGGCATACAGTACCGAAGATTACGAGCGCTACCGCAAGACATATATAGGTAATATTTTCCAGGATTTCAATCTTATCAACAGTTACACAGTCTATCAGAATATAGAGCTGGTAATGCTGCTCGGCGGTAAGAAGAAGAAAGAATGCAGAGCAAGGATCCTCGAGCTCCTCGACATGGTAGGCCTGTCGGAATACAGGAATACCAAGGCATCGAGGCTCTCAGGAGGTCAGAAGCAGAGAGTCGCGATCGCGCGTGCTCTTGCCAAGGATGCTCCGATAATCGTAGCGGACGAGCCGACAGGTAACCTCGACAGCGCTTCAGCTGAGAGCATCATGGCTATCCTCAGCGAGATCTCCAAGGACAAGCTTGTCGTAATCGTTACTCACAACTATGAGCAGGCTGAGCCTTATGTCACACGCAAGCTCACCATGCATGATGGTAAGATCATCGAAGACAAGCACTTCAGCAGGGCCGGCGCACGTCAGACTGAGCCTGAGACTGTTGAATTTGAGGTTGAAGATGGCGAATACGATTCAGAGACCGGCGCACCGGTCGTCAAGGGAATGCGCAAGAGCTCCGAGGCAAGACTCGGAGTCCGCAACACCTTCAATATTCCGGCCAAATTCATCCTGCTGTTCATAGTGTACTTCTTCGTATCTACAGCTGTTCTCAGCCAGTATGCAACTACCAAGAACAGCCTGCATGAGGAAGACCTGCTCGGAACCAATCCGTACTTTACCAATACAAGTTCGGACAGGATCATCGTCAAGAAGGCTGACGAGTCGGCATTTACGGATGCGGACTTCGATGCCGTTCAGAATTCAAGGAATATCCGCAGCATAGTCCGCAACGACCTCGCGATAGATAACGGAGTGAGCTTTGTGCTCGGTGACTTCTACATCGAGGGCTCTGTATATCCTCAGTCGGAGCTTGAGGAGAGCGAGCTCACATTCGGGCATATGCCGGAGAATGATTACGAGATAGTCATCAAGACCGATGCCTCGAGTGACGCGTACTTCAGCATCAACGCGGCGGGCGAGAGCCTCATAGGGACCACTGTCAATCTGCAGGACATGGGGCAGATGCAGGTCTACGAGTTCTCGCAGCCTATAACCATCGCCGGGGTCATCATCGAAGATGATGCGGAGGATGAGTCTGACTACTCGATGTATGGCTACTCGACGATATATGTCAGCGACACAGTCAGCAACGAGCTCATGATATCTCTGATGGCGGAGATATCGGGCACCGTTATGAACTTTGGCGGAACTAAGATCGACAGCGACTACGAGAGGGCGATATACAGCTCTCCTAAGGTCCCTGAGGGCAAGGCCTACATCTTCGAGGACCAGACTTATTATTACAAGGATGGAGAGGCGGCAGGCAAGGACCTCGGCCTGACGGTCAAGAACAGATTCTTCGAATCTTCGATCGGACTCAAGGTCGATCAGATTATCACTGCCGACAACATCAAGAAGCTCCTTGACATAGACAAGGAGAACTTTGACATGTACTACAACTGCGTCTACATCAGCGAAGCTGACTTTGACAAACTCTTTGACAAGGGCTACTTCCAGATCAGCGCATTCATGCAGAATGAGACCGACTCCGAAGAGACCATCAAGGCTCTCAATGGTGCCGGCTTCACGACTCTCGCTCTCAAGGATTCACTCTCTGACATGACCGGCGGTTACAGCCTGATCATTCAGATGGTCAACTATGGAAGACTTGCGATCGAGTTCATAGTACTCTTCTTCATAGCTTATGCCGTAATCAAGCTGATCATGAGATCGAGGAATTCGTACTACTCGACCCTCAGGATCCTCGGCGCGACCAAGAAGAATACAGACACTATCCTGAGGATAGAACTCATCATAATGATGGTCATTGCATACGCTGTGGACATCGCGTTCGTTGCTGCGGTCAAACTCGGCTACATAAGCAACAAGAGCCTCACACAGCTTCTGTACTTCCTCACAGTCTCTGACTATGTCATGCTGGGAATCGTACTCCTTGCACTGTCTCTCCTGATTGCCAACAGGTACTCCAGGAAGATCTTCAGCAAGAGCGCCATGAAGGCGTTCAGAGAGGAGGGTTAGGCATGATAAGACTTGAGAAAGTTAACAAATACTTCAACAAGGGTAAGTCTAATCAGATCCATGTCATCGACAACACTTCGATGACGCTTCCTGACAGAGGAATCGTATGTCTGCTCGGACCGTCAGGCTGCGGCAAGACGACACTGCTGAACGCTATCGGAGGCCTCGACAAAGTCAACTCAGGTAAGATCTACATTGATGATCAGCTGATCACAAGGTCTTCGACCAACAAGATAGACACCATACGTAATGCCCGCATAGGCTACATTTTCCAGAACTTCAATCTTCTCGATGACAAGTCTGTATTCGACAATGTAGCTATCGCTCTCAAGATGATCGGCATCAAGGATCCTAAGGTCATCAGGGAGAGAGTAAGATACTGTCTTGAGAAGACCGGAATCGATCAGTACCGCAATAAGAATGCGGGCTCGCTCTCCGGTGGACAGAGGCAGAGAGTAGCGATCGCGAGAGCTATCGTCAAGAACCCGAGGATCATCATCGCCGACGAGCCTACAGGTAACCTTGACAGTGCCAACACTCTCGAGATCATGAACATAATCAAGACGATCTCAAGAGACAGGCTTGTAATTCTCGTCACTCACGAGCGCAGGATCGCAGAGTTCTACTCGGATCACGTCGCCGAGATGAAGGACGGCAAGATCATCAAAGCCTACAACAACGATTCCTCGAGATATCTTGATTATCAGCTGGAGAACAAGATCTATCTCCGCGATATGGCGGTGCACAAGAACTTCAGCGAGGATGATATCAAGGTCAATGTCTACAGTGACGAGGAACGCCAGGCGGATATCAAGGTCGTCATCAAGGGCAACAACCTCTACATCGATACAGGCGGCAGACTCAATGTTGTCGATGAGTCATCGAATATCGAGATGGTAGATGATCATTATCAGGCGATGGATGAGACCTACTTCAACTCGAGTGACTTTGACTACGGAGCATATCTCCCTAAGAAGTACAAGGCCAAATACACCTCGATCTACAACTTCGGCAACATGCTGAGCAACGGCTGGAAGACAGTCAGCAGCTTCAAGAAAGTGCGTAAGTTCCTGATGGTCGGCTTTGTCTTCGCTGCCATGTTCGCGTTCCTCGCGGTCAGCAATGTCGTAGGTATCTTCGACGTGCAGCCTGAGGATTACAGGAAGACCAATGGCAACTATATTACAGTTACCAATCCGGATAAGACTGTGGACCTGATGAATCTGGTCGGAAGTCTTGAGAGTGTCTCATATGTACTTCCTGGTGATAGTAAGAAGTCTGTGACTTTCCCGATGGATGACTATCTGCAGACCGGATACGCCACGACTGACCTCAACGTTTCGATCTGCCAGACAAGTGTTCTTGAGCCGGAACAGGTCGTATACGGTGAGATGCCTAAGGGACCTCATCAGGTCGTTCTCGACAAAATGGTTGTAGATGAGTTCCTGAGAGATGCTATAGGTAAGCCGGTGGGCATCGACACGATAGAAGAATTCCTCGGAAGAAGGATCGAGGTCGGCAATCTCGAAGACTATAAGATCTGCGGTATCTCGGACACCAAGTCTCCGTCGCTCTTTGTTGACGAGAGCCAGGTAATGTACATCCTGACCAATGCCAATGCGCAGATTGACGACTTCTCATATGATGAGACCGAAGATGAAGAGGACGTAGACGCTATCAAGAGCGGCAAAGTCGCTGACATTGCACTCGCTGGCCAGGGCGTAGCGGTCAAGAAGGGCAAAGCTCCTGAGAACGTATACGAGACTATCGTGAATATCGAGCACGAAGACGAGTATGAGCTCGGCAAGACCATAGCCACCAAGATGGCAGGGCACAAGCTCAAGGTCGTCGGCTATTATTCGTCTGACAGTGCGACTCAGGATACATACTTTGTCACATCAGAGACCATACTCCGCGACTACGTAAGGAAGCAGAAGAACTTCACCGTCTATGCTCCGAACACGAGACTCGTCGAGTCCATGCTCGAATCCCAGAGCATGTCGTACAAGGTCAACGATACCCGTGACAGGAGGGCATATGTCCACGAGCGCAGGAACCAGATGAGCTCGGCCTTAATAGTCGCGGCGATCATCCTCCTGATCTCGCTCGTCGAGATGTTCCTGATGCTGAGATCCTCGTTCCTCTCAAGAATCAAGGAAGTAGGAACCCTGAGGGCAATCGGCCTCAAGAAGAGGGATATCTACAGGATGTTCACGGGAGAGATCCTCGTGATAACCCTGATCACAGCGATACCTGGAATAGCTCTTATGTACTATGTTCTGTCGAATATGGTCAAGATGTCATACTATGTAGAGGGCCTGTATGTTATCAACCCTATGATAGCGATCATAACCCTCGTACTAATGATCGTATTCAACATGCTGGCGGGTCTTATACCGGTCTATGTCACAATGCGCAAGACACCGGCACAGATCCTGGCACGTACAGATATCTAGAATACAGCGGTTTACAATCAATCAAAGAAGTCCGGAAGCTTAGCTTCCGGACTTTTTCTTATAAGTTGCTCTATATGTATTTGACTTCTACTTCCATCAGGTAGTTCTGCTCGAGGGCCCTTACCATGGAGTCGATCAGCGGGAATCTGATGCCGATCTTGGCGGCGAGGTTAGGGTCGTCGGTCTCGTCGTTGATCTTGGTGCCGACTACCATCTCTACCTGGTCGGTGTTCCTGAGTATCTTGATGAATCTCTTGGCAGGGTCTTCAGGCATGTTCTTGAGGAGTGTCTTGTTAGTGAGTCTCTCAGTGACCACGTGCAAAGTCAGCATTCCTTCTGTGACAAGATCGATTCCGTCGATGATGCTTGAAGGCGGCAGTTTGCCGGACGGCTGCTTGTCCGCAAGGACTTCTTTGCCGAGCTCTCTTGCAACGATCTTGGCTGTGGTTCCGCCGCAGACGATAACGTTGCCCTCGAAGTTCTCGATGATGCTCCTGAGCTTCTTGTCTGACTCTCTGCTCCTTGGAGCGCCCGTTACGATCAGTGTACGCCTTGGCTTGCGGATGTGGACTGCGACGCAGGTAATATCGTCATTGGCCTGGTAGTTGTCGTACTTGTATGCCTGCGTGACGATCTCTCTTGTCAGATCACGGGAAGAAATCTCAGGGTCACGCTCTAAGATCTCCTGAATGAAGGACTTCACGTTCTGCTCGCCCCAGCCCATAGCACCGACCTGAGGTTTGACCTTGATGGAGGATGGCAGAGAACCATATGGCGCAGATGGTTTGCGGCCAGGCATCGCTCCGAGTGAAACACCTGCCTGTGCAACGCCGTCACTGAAGAAAATCAGGCGGTCTCCGAACTCCATGCTGAAGGATGAAGAGTAGACGACTTCCTTCTTGACTGCGTTCTTCCTGTGGAGCCTGTTGGCTGTCTTCTTCCATTCTATCGGAGTCGAGCCTGCAAATCTGAGACTGATCGGGTTGTCGTATTCAACAAGGCTTACATTGATGAAGGACTTGTCGTTGGCATATACGATCTTCGCAATAGTGAAGGTCGCATAGCTGATGCCCTTCTCCTTGTCGATCGGCAAAGTGTCCATTATGATCTCTGCAGAGTGGTTGAGATCGATAGGCGAGAAGGACAGCTTGTTGGCCATATGCGATGTCAGGGACGCGAGCACGTTGGCCTTGACGCCGCTCCCAAGCCCGTCAGAGAGTGTAGCTGTGATGATGTTGCTGCCCGGCTGCCTGTCGAGCAGGAATACATCGCCGCCGATCTGCTGTCCGTGCTTGTACAGCTGCTGATAATCAATATCTATACAAATATCGTTCATACTATCTGTCTCCGCTCTCTTCTACGAGTCCGTAATCTCCTGATGAGTCAGTATGTACATTGAACTCATCAATGATGGAATTAAGAACGATCTCTGTCTCTGCCGCGTTCTCACCGAGCAGGGAAGCGATCTGCTGGACTGTCGCAAGGGATTTGGTGATAACATCCTCAGCCTTCTCGATGACGGCTTCACGTCTGAAGGTCGGTGTCGTGATATCTTCGAACATAGCACCGAGAAGGAGCTTGCTCTCGACAAGGAAGAAGGTGACTCTCATAACCTTGCCTTCATGCATGAATCTGTATTGGGCAGGCTTCTGCATGTAGAACTGTTCCCTGAACTTCTCGGCGAATGGTACGAACATCGATACCGGCGATCCGCGGAAGGACTTGAGACCCTCTGCATCGAGGAATGATTCCGGATAGTCCTCGAAGATATCGACAAATCTCTTGTTAAGGTCAGCTATATTAAGTTCATTATCTACTATTACTACACCATGCGGAATTGTTGAGAGCAGGATGTCAACCTTGGACTCTGCGTCCTTACGCATCTTGGTTACGCACATCTCGGTCTCGGATATTCCTGCGAGCAGAGCCTTGGCCATGTCGCGGCATGTCTGATAGCCGCAGCCGCCGCAGTTAAGCTCATCGTCAGGACCGGTCTTGCCGAGCTTAAGAAGTGCCTTGGTGATCTCTTCATCTGAGAACTCTTCACGGGTCACATCGAGAGCCTTAGGACGCTCAGCCTTGAGAATGCCATAGCCCTTCTTGAGTACTTCGCGGGCAAATTCAGCATCTCCGTCGAATACGTTAGGCTCCGAGAGCCTGCTCATTACATGTGAAGCGATGGATTTCTTGCGGACGACCGCTGAATCCTTCTTGGTCGTTCCAGGGCCGTTGATGCATCCGCCGTCGCAGTTGAGTGTCTCGAGGAAGTCATCAGTGTGAGTTCCGCTGAGAGATGACATGATGCGCTCGACTCCGGATACGGACAGAGCACCCTGTTCGACGAACTTGTTCTGCCAGATCTTGGATGTCTCGATCTGACCGTTCTCGATAGGGTAGATCGAAGCCTTGCCGGCCTTGGCAGGTATGAATTCAACAGGGATTCCTGTGTCGATGTTCTCGAGCTGGATGTTGTCTTCTTCAAGCCACTGCTCGACCTCGCGGAATGTAAGGGCGATATCCGGATAACCCGGATGCTCGTCTGCTTCGAGCTTCTTGGCGATGCATGGACCGATGAATACGATTACGATGTCATCACCGTACAGGTGGCGGAGATAAGCACTGTGTGTCTGCAGCGGTGATGGAACCGGTGCAAGTTCATCGACGCACTCCGGATAATATTTCTTAACTAATTCAACGACTGAAGGACAGGCAGTGGATATGAATGATGCATGTCCGTTCTCGATGATGTACATGTCGAGTGCCTGCGAAACAAGTGCCGCGCCGATAGCGGTCTCGGAGACCGCGTCGAAGCCGAGCTTGTACAGTGCTCTGACAAAGTTGTCCTCAAGTCCCTGGAACTCCGATACATATGAAGGAGCAAGGGAGACGATGACCTTACGCTTTGACATGAATGCCATCTGTACTCTGTCGACATCGTTCCTGATCTGCTTAACACCGTTAGGGCATTCGTTGACGCAGGTGCCGCAGAATGTGCATCTGTCGTGCAGGATCAGGGCGTGAGCGTCCTTGATCTGGATAGCTTTGACCGGACATGTACGGACACACTTGTAGCAGTCTCTGCAGTTGTTGATCTCTGTATAAATAGGTTGTCTGTCCAGAATACTCATTGTATTAAACCTCTTATATCTTAATGATGATATCTACTCCACTAATATTACCATATAGCGGGGACATACGCACTCTGTGAATTAATTTGCAATGTGACCGGAACGGCGCGTTAGTTTTTTTATTATGCCAGTGACTGCTAATGTGTGATATACTAACCCTAACTATGAGTAAATTTCTATATGGGGGTCAATTATGGCATTTGCAACAGCTGAAGAATACAAAGACATGGCCGGCAATTTCATCCATGACATCATCAACGAAGATCTTGCGACTGGTAAACATACAGAGATAGTCACCAGATTCCCGCCGGAACCTAACGGCTATCTGCACATCGGACATGCTAAGTCCCTCTGCCTCAACTTCGGTACAGCGCTCAAGTATGGCGGAAGATGCAACCTCAGATACGACGACACCAATCCTGCCAAGGAAGATGTTGAGTTCGTCAAGTCCATCGAGGCTGACGTCAACTGGCTCGGATTCCAGTGGGACAAGAAGCTCTGGGCGTCCGACTACTTCGACACAATGTACGAGGCTGCCGTAGAGCTGATCAAGCAGGGCAAGGCATTCGTATGCGAGCTTACTCCTGATCAGATCAGAGAATACAGAGGCACTCTCAAGGAGCCTGGCAAGGAGAGCCCTTACAGGAACAGATCCGTAGAAGAGAACCTCGAACTCTTCGAGAAGATGAGAGCCGGCGAATTTGCTGACGGAGAGGTATGCCTGAGAGCTAAGATCGACATGGCAAGCCCTAACATCAACATGAGAGACCCTGTTATCTACAGAGTCGTTCACGCACATCATCATAACACAGGCGACAAGTGGTGCATCTATCCGATGTACGACTTTGCACATCCGATCGAAGACGCTATCGAGGGCATCACACATTCGATCTGCACACTTGAGTTCGAGGACCACAGACCTCTCTATGACTGGGTCGTAAGAGAAGTAGGCTGGTGGCCAAATCCTCCTCGCCAGATCGAGTTCGCGCCTCTTAATGTCACAACAATGCTGATGAGCAAGAGATTCATCAGAAAGCTCGTTGAAGAGGGCAAGGTAGAAGGCTGGGATGACCCGAGACTTTGCACTCTCGCTGCTGTACGCAGGAGAGGATACACACCTGAGGCCATCCGCAAATTCTGCAATGACATCGGTGTATCCAAGGCTGATTCGACCATCGACATCGCACAGCTCGAGCAGTGCGTAAGAGAAGACCTGCAGCTCAAAGTGCCTGCAATCAATGTCGTCAAGAATCCTATCAAGGTCATCATCGACAACTATCCTGAGGATAAGATCGAGATGTGCACTGTTGAGAATAACAGCAAGGTTCCTGAGATGGGAACAAGAGAGATCCCGTTCGGAAGAGAGCTCTGGGTAGACGGAGATGACTTCATGGAAGTCCCTGTCAAGAAGTACTTCAGACTCTTCCCTGGCAACGAGGTAAGATTCAAGGGCGCATATTTCATCACATGCAACACAGTTGAGAAGGATGATGATGGCAATATCGTTGCTCTTCACTGCACATACGACCCTGAGACACACTCAGGATCAGGCTTCGAAGGCCGCAAGGTCAAGGGAACCATCCACTTTGTAGAGGCCAGCACTGCAGTCAAGATCAAGATCAGAGAATATGGATATCTGATGAAGGATGTCGAGGTCCTGAACGAAGAGACCGGCAAGATGGAAACCAGGATGGAGTTCGATCCTGAGTCGCTTCATGAGACATGGGGCTATGCAGAGCCAAGCGTCAGCAAGGTTCAGCCTGGCGAGAGATTCCAGTTCTTCCGCAAGGGCTACTATGTAGCTGACTCCAAGCTCACAACAGAAGATGACAAGGTCTTCAACAGCATCGTAGGACTTAAGAGCTCCTGGAAGTAATTAGGAGGAGATAATACGGAAAGTTTACTTTCTAGATTAATCAATCTTACGCTGACTTATCCAGACATCGCTAAGGAAGCAACCACCGTGATGCGGTGGTTGTTTGTCGTGCTGGCAGCTTACATTCTGCTCATTTCGATCGTTTCGCTGCTGTCGACAAGATGCACCCCTGAGATATGGGGCTACTTCCTCGTGGAGGACGGGGGCAACTACCCGATAACCCACTGGGAGAATGTGATAGGAAGGTCGAGGTCAGCGGATATCAACATACCGCTCAAGACAATGTCCGGAAACCACGCGATCCTGTCGAGGAAGAGCGAGGACAAATGGGTCATCAAGGATCTCGGGTCGCGTAACGGCACCGTGGTCAACGGATTCCCGCTCGAGCCGGGGCGGCGGTACCTTGTAAGTCCCGGAGATGAGATCGTCATGGGAGGAGTGCATTCGACCGTAGCTCCTGCGAGCCTTGAGGAGAGCAGGAACAACGAGGTCATGAGGCGCATGGACAAAGTCCCTGTCGCTCCATGGAAGATACTCCTTGCCATCACTTTGTTCCAGCTACTGACGATAGTGCAGCTCGTGATCGGCCTCGGAGAGAACATCACGGTAGGCGCAGTCCTCTGCATAATCCTGCTGTCTGTGGTCATGTGGACATATGTAACAGTATTCAAGGCCATGGGACGCAAGGGTTTCGAGATGGAGATGATTGCCTTCTTCATGTCGACCATCAACCTCGCAGTTACTGCGTCATTCGACCCGGGCGCTGTGGTCAAAGAGTTCGTAGCGCTGATGCTTGGACTCGGCCTGATGATCTTCATGTGCTATTATCTTCAGGATCTTGACAGGACCCGTAAGCTCAAGCCGACACTTATAATTCTCTCGGCGATTCTGCTGATCCTCAACCTGGTTCTCGGCAAAGCGACCTTCGGTGCGACTAACTGGATCGAGATCGGTTCATATACATTCCAGCCGTCCGAGATCGTCAAGCTCGCATTCATCTGCATTGGTGCCAGCACTCTTGAAGATCTGTATGATAAGAACAACACCATTGTCTATGCTGGATTCTCGCTCTTCTGCCTGGCATGCCTGGCTCTGATGAGCGACTTTGGTACAGCCCTGATATTCTTCGCGACATATCTTGTTGTATCTTTCCTGCGAAGCGGTGATTTCTCAAGACTCATCTTCACAGGAGCGGGCGCTGGCGCGATGGGACTTATGATACTTAAGTTCAAGCCTTACATTGCGTCAAGATTCGACGCGTGGGGCAATGTCTGGGATCCGCAGTATATTGACAGCATCGGATACCAGCAGACCCGTACTATGGCATTCGGTGCAGGCGGTGGTCTTCTCGGACTCGGAGCCGGCAACGGATCACTCAAATATGTAGGAGCATCCAATACGGACCTCGTATTCGGATTTGTAATGGAGGAGTGGGGCTTCATCATTGCGGTGCTTCTGGTGCTTTGCCTCATCACTCTGACAATCTTCGCTGTAATGAGCATAGTCGCCGGAAGGTCGACGTTCTATACTATCTGCGCGTGCGGAGCGGCAACAATGTTCCTCATGCAGACGATACTGAATGTATTCGGTGCGGTAGACCTGTTCCCGCTGACGGGTGTTACATTCCCGTTCGTATCCACAGGCGGCACGAGCCTTCTTACATCATGGGCTATGCTCGCATACTTCAAGGCTGCAGACATGAGAAGAGATGCAAGCCTTGCTGTGAGGAAGGAGGTATAACATGCGCAAACAAGAAAGAAGAGCATGGCTATGCCTCAGTCTGGCTCTGCTGCTGTTCGTAGGGATCTGCATATTCGGCGTCAGATTCGTCAGGGACGGCGGCAAATGGGCGAGCTTCTACGGCAACACTCAGATTTACACAGACGGACTGATCAACCGCGGGACCTTCACCGACAGATATGATGAGGTCCTGATGGAATGCACAGACGAAGGCGTAGTTTACAATGGCAACAGCTCCATCCGTAAGGCGACGGTACATGCTGTCGGAGATCCGGAGGGCAATATAGCGAGCGGCGCCATCAGCATATACAGGAGCCAGCTGATAGGCTATGACCTGCTCAACGGCACATACGACACGTCCAAGGCCGGCAAGAAGGTCAAGCTCACAATAGATGCAGAGGCCAATGAGGCGGCATATTATGCTCTCGGCGGCAGGACGGGCGCAGTCGGAGTCTACAACTGGAAGACAGGGGAGATACTTTGCATGGTCAGCACGCCATCCTTCGACCCTGCTGGATATCTTCCGGCTGACGATGACTCGTCATATTACTTCAACAACTTCATCGACGGAGCGATGACCCCAGGCTCGACATTCAAGCTTGTCACCTCGGCTGCGGTCATCGAGACTCTCTCAAACAGAGACTCATATTCGTTCGAATGCGACGGAGTCAATGAATACGAAGGCACGGAGTTCAATGATATCAGCGGGCATGGAACAGTCAACTTCAGAGATGCCCTGGCGGTCTCATGTAACGGTGCGTTCGGCGATCTCACAAGAAAGGTCGGCGCAAAGGCGCTCGAGGAATACACGCGCAAAGCGGGCTTAATGGAGCCTCTTAAGTTCGATGGGATCACGACGGCCTCCGGCTCATTCTCGTTCCCATCAGATGACAATATCAAGCTCAGCTGGGCAGGCATCGGTCAGGCAGATGACCTTGTCAATCCTTGTGAAATGATGGTCTACATGGGAGCCATAGCCAACGGCGGTGAGGCAGTTCAGCCGACACTTATCAAGAGCGCTACCTTCATCAAGGAACTGACGGGCGGCAAATCTCTCGGCAGATATCTCGACGAGGATACTGCAAATGAGCTCCGCAGCATGATGAAGAACAATGTAGTCGAGAATTACGGAGAAGACAACTTCTACGGATTCGATATCTACGCTAAGACCGGTACTGCTCAGACCGGCTCGTGGAATCCTGACGCATGGTTCGTCGGATTCACTGACGGTGAGGAGAGTCCGTATGCATTCGTCGTATGGATCAAGGAAGGCGGGCACGGAGCCGATGCAGCTGCACCGGTCGTAAGAACCGTCCTTAACCAGCTCGAAGCCGACAAAGAATACAGCGAATAATATACACAGGAACAGAAAAAGGATGCAGGTTCACAAGAGTGCCTGCATCCTTTTGAAATGCTGTTAAATCAGGTTTAGTATATCAGGACGAGTGTTCCCGGCGATACCATGCTGTAGAGCTCTGCTGCAGAGCTGTACGGCATGTTGACGCATCCGTGTGAGCCGGCGCCCTGATAGATGCTGCCGCCGAATGTTCCGCGCCATGTCGCGTCGTGAAGTCCGTATGAGTTGCCGATGAATGCCATCCAGTAATTGACGAAGGATTCGTATTCATCGCCATTGTCTTCCTCGCCCTTGAGGGTTATGTTGCGGTTCATGTATCTGATCCTGAAGGTGCCCCTCGGTGTGCTGTGACCGGCATAGGTGTTGCCTGTGACTACAGGACAGTCAAGGACCGGAACGCCGTCCACGAAGTACGTCAGATGCTGCTTGCCGATGTCCACGAAGACGTAAGTACCCATCGCACCGTATTCAGGCTTCTGCACCTTGACGATTGCCTCGGCCTTGGTCTTGTTGCCGCTCGGATCTGTAGCGACTGCCTTGACCTTGTAATCGCCGGCAGTGTTGTAATCGACCTCGGGCTTCTTGATTTTGACTTTGACCTCGCCGCTGTTATCCGACGCTGTGAAGAGTTCATCCATGAGCTCTTCTTCATCTTCAATCGGGATGCCCTCGAATGTGTACAGACTCCTGATCTCTGTGAATACAGGCGGCTCATTGTCTGCGACAGTGATGTCGTACTTGCGGTACTGGCGGCCGCCATACATTATCGAAAGGGTGTGCTCGCCGGCGCTGCTGAAGGTCTTGCCATCTGCGGGCTCTCCGTCGTAGAGGATCTCCGTGTTCTCCCTGACGAACTGTGCGTCCTCAGGTGACAGCTCTCCGAGGTTGATATATTCACTTATATCCGTATTGATCGGCTGTCCGATCTCCATGCCAAAGCTCGTATATGAATACTTGGTATTGAGTGACAGTACAGGATTGCACGCAGCGAAAAGCATGCATGCCAAAGCCGCAAGCATTAATAACATGAGCTTAATGATGATCCTTCGTCTTGCTGAAGTCATTTTCTGTGCCGTCTCCCAAAGTTGTTTATTCAAAGAAGCAGGCCGCGGACGACCTGCTTCAGATTATACCATTAAATGACGCTTATTTGTAATGTTACTTAGCTGCAGCCTGATTAATGTTAGCGCTGTCAGGAATCTTGTAAGAACCCTCTCTGTTCTTGAAGAAGAAGAGTGATCCGATAAGAAGTACAACACCAACTACCAGCGGGATGACAGGGCTTGATGTGAAGCCTGCGATCACGTATGAGACAGCGGATACGACAGCTACTGTAGTTGCATATGGCAGCTGAGTCGAAACGTGTGATACGTGGTTGCAGTTAGCTCCGGCCGATGCCATGATGGTGGTATCGGAGATAGGTGAGCAGTGGTCGCCGTATACAGCTCCGGCCATGCAAGCTGCGATGATAGGTGTTGCGAGCTCAGGATGTGACTCTGTGATAGCAAGTCCGAGTGGGATCAGGATTCCGAATGTTCCCCAGCTTGTTCCGGAAGCGAATGCGAGTACGCATGCGATCAGGAAGAGTACTGCAGGGATGATTCCGACTGCTGCACCCTGCATTCCTTCTACAAGGCCGCTTACATAGTCAGCAAGTCCGAGGCTGTCTGTCATAGCCTTGAGTGACCATGCGAGTGTCAGTACGAGGATAGGGGATACCATTGCCTTCATTCCTTCAGGGATGCAGCTCATGCACTCCTTGAAGCTGATCGTACGTCTGATCAGGTAGTAAATAATGACGATGACGAGTGCTACCAGGCCGCCCATTGAGAGACCAACAGAAGCATCTGAATCAGAGAATGCTGTTACGAATCCTGCGCCATCGAAGAAGCCGCCGGTGTATACCATTCCGAGTACGCAGCTTACTACGAGTACGAGTACAGGGAATACGAGGTCAAGTACAGTACCCTTGTCGCTTCCCATTTCAGCAGCGTCTGCGAGCTGAGCGTTCTCATCCTTTACTGTGAACAGATCTCCGTTCTCAATAGCGTTCTGCTCGAACTTAGCCATTGTGGCATAGTCGAACTTCATGAAGATGAGTGCGAACATCATTACGAGTGTGAACAGTGCGTAGAAGTTGTAAGGGATGCACTTGATGAAGAGTGAGATTCCCTGACCTTCACCGGCAAAGCTTGAAACGGCTGCTGCCCAGGATGATACTGGTGCGATGATGCATACAGGAGCTGCGGTAGCGTCGATGATGTACGCGAGCTTTGCTCTTGAGACTTTGAACTCGTCTGTGACAGGCTTCATTACAGAACCGACTGTCAGGCAGTTGAAATAGTCGTCTACGAAGATGATGATACCGAGAATCACTGTTGCGGCCTCGGCAGCAACACGGGATTTTACTCTCTTGAGAGCCCATGCGCCGAATGCCTTCGAGCCGCCGGACAGGTTCATCATAGCAACGATGATTCCGAGGATTACGAGGAAGATGAGAATACCAACGTTCCAGCCAGAGGAAAGTGAAGCGATAAGGCCGTCCTGAAGTACGTGATTGACGATACCGTCAAAATCAGCTCCGGCATAGAGAACTGCGCCGCACAGAACGCCCAGGAAAAGTGAACTGTAAACTTCCTTAGTAATGAGCGCGAGAACGATCGCGATCAGTGGAGGAAGTGCAGCCCATGCAGTTGCAAAAAGAGCAGGTGTGTAATCCATAATTAAGTTACCTCCATATAATAAATAAAAAATCCATGAATAACGCTTGAAACGTTCCATGGATGAGGTAACATGCGAAAACCTTATACCATAGATAGCGCTCCACTTGCGTGACAGTTCGCTGCATCTTATTACAGCGCCCCAAACTCCGGACTTAAGGGCCTCCGGAATCTTCGGCGGATCATCCTTTCGCGCGTCCCGAGCTCCCTTAGCTCATACAGGACCGTTACTTATAATCTCCGCAACCTCTATCGGGTCAGGTGTTATTCAATTGACTCTCCCATAATAAAGTTATTAAGCATTGATGTCAACTTGTTTTTGTGAAAAAATACAAAAAACGCCCTCTGATTGGTTGGGTTTTGGAAAAGCGTGGTCTCCTGCAACCTTCACCAAATTAATCAGGAAAGATTATCAGAGTAGTGATATAATTCCTACATATTATAAGACAAGATACAAAGGATGGGACCCACAGCGGGAGGAAGACATGAATTTCAGCACCAAAGAACGCGACTTTATCGAAGAAGCCGAAAGATACGTCCCGATAGCAACAGAGGACAAGCCTAAGATCAATACCATGGAAGAGCTGCAGGCAAAGCTCGATCAGAGAAGACCAGGCACTTTGGCCGACATGAAGCATTCAGTTATCAAGGGCCTCGACCTCTCGGGAATGGACATGACCGGACTCAATCTCGCGAGAGCGACCTTTGACGGCTGCAATCTGAACGGAACAGACTTCAGCGGATCCATGATGGACAACGTTGCCTTCTATAATAATGACATCAGGAACATGAAGCTCTGCGGCTGCAAGGCCAGAGGATGCAGCTTCAGATTCCAGGACATGGAGGGAATAGACCTCAGAGGCGCTAATATATATGCATCAGTCCTTGAGGATGCCATCAATCAGGACAAAGTCATAATCGATGACAATACAGAATGGTACAGAATGCGCTGCCCTGAATACGGCAAGCCATTCATCGCATGGAAGTGCTGCACAGATCTCCGCGTGGTCATGATGCTCGTACCGGCAGACGCCAAGAGATGCATGGCTACCCTTGAGACAGGCAGAGTATCCAAGGTCAAAGTGCTCAAGATCACCAACATAGACGAGACCGAGAACTACTCATGGGCACAGTCCACAGTAGACTCAGACTTCTACTACGAAGTCGGCAAGTGGCTCGAGCCGGCAAACGGCTTCCAGGAAGACAGATGGAAAGACTCATCACCGGGAATCCACTTCTTCCTCGACAGACAGCAGTGCGTAGACTATCAGGCGAAATAACAGCAGGAGACAGGGGCCGGTTCTCTGTCTCCTCTTTTAGTCGGAGACAGAGAACCGACCCCCTGTCTCCCGCCGACCCCTTTCTGACCATGTTTTTAACCAGTACATGGGGGTGTTCTGGCGCTCTGGTGTATTGAACCAAGAACATGTTAGTAGTATAATTGATTCGCTAATAAGATAATGTAATTTCCCATCCATATATTGCTATATACGGCTATATACGGCGCTTCTTAGGAGGCGATTTTTAATGGGAGAGTGATGGCGTAAGGGCATTTATACATTATTGATTGTAAGGGAGGTAATGATTTATGAAAGTAATCATGTCCGGTAACGAAGCAATCGCTCGCGGTGCATATGAAGGCGGCGCAAGATTCGCTTCGGCATATCCGGGAACACCGAGCACTGAGATCCTCGAGAACATGCCTCAGTACGGCGAAGCCGTATATTCAGAGTGGGCACCTAATGAGAAGGTTGCTACTGAGGCTGCTATCGGAGCATCCATTGCCGGCGTAAGATCATTCTGCGCAATGAAGCACGTTGGTATGAACGTTGCTGCAGACCCAATCTACACATTCGCATACACCGGAGTTACCGGCGGTTTCGTAATGGTAGTAGCAGACGACCCGGGTCAGCACAGTTCACAGAATGAGCAGGACAACAGGAACCAGGCTAAGGCTGCAAGACTGCTGATGCTTGAGCCATCCGACTCACAGGAAGCTCATGACTTCATGAAGAAGGCATTTGCACTTTCCGAGAAGATGGACATGCCTGTACTCATGCACGTAACTACAAGAGTATGCCACTCCAAGGGCATCGTAGAACTCGGCGAGAGAGAAGAGGCTGCAGTTCCTGATTATGAACCTAAGATCAAGAAGTACGTTACAGCACCTGCTAACGCTAAGGTTCTGAGAAAGACTCTCGAAGAGAGAGTTGAGGCAGCAAGAGCTTATGCTAATGACTGCGAATTCAACAGAGTAGAGATGCATGACACCAAGATCGGTGTTGTTACATCCGGAGTATCCTATCAGTATGCAAGAGAGACATTCGGTGACAACGCTTCTTACCTGAAGCTTGGTCTCACATTCCCTCTGCCATATGACCTGATGAAGGATTTCTGCAGCAAGGTAGACAAGGTTTACGTTGTTGAAGAGATGGATCCATATCTCGAAGAGCACCTGAAGATGCTCGGTATCGAGTGCCTCGGCAAGGATGTAATTCCTCACTATGACGAGCTCAATACAGATATCGTACGTAAGGCATTCCTCGGCGTTGAGCCTGAGACTTACACAACAGACATGAAGACTGTTGTAAGACCTCCTGCACTTTGCGCTGGCTGCCCGCACAGAGGACTGTTCTACTGCCTGTCCAAGAGAGAGAAGAAGGATCATATCATGATCACCGGAGATATCGGATGCTACACACTCGGTATGGCTGCTCCTCTTAACGCTCTTCACACCTGCATCTGCATGGGCGCATCCATTTCACAGGGACATGGCGCAAGCGTCGCTCTCAGAGATGCCGGCAAGAGCACCAAGGTAGTTTCTGTAATCGGAGACTCCACATTCTTCCACACTGGTGTTAACTCACTGATAGATGCTGTTTACAACAGCGGCAGCAACCTGTCCATTATCCTTGATAACCGTATCACAGGTATGACTGGTCACCAGCAGAACCCTGGTACAGGTTACACACTCATGGGCAAGGAAGCTCCTGAAGTAGATATCCCTGCACTTTGCAAGGCTATCGGAGTTAAGGCAGAGAATATCAAGACCGTCAACCCTAACCACCTCGACGAGGTCGAAGCTGCTCTCGACGAACTCCTGGCTAAGGACGAGCCTACAGTACTCATCACAAGATGGCCGTGCGTACTCAAGAAGTTCAGCCAGCAGGATCTTGATGAGTTCCCGACACTGCACAAGACACAGTGCAAGATCGATCAGGACAAGTGCAAGAACTGCAAGATGTGCGTCAAGACAGGATGCCCTGCACTGATCTCAACCAAGGAGAAGGTAGTCATCGACTACACAAGCTGCAACGGCTGCACAGTCTGCAAGCAGGTTTGCCCATTCAAGGCTATTGAGGAGGTGACAAGGTAATGAGTGAAGTTAAGAATATCCTCCTGGTAGGAGTAGGCGGACAGGGAACTATCCTTGCAAGTAAGATTCTGACCAGCGCACTGATGAAGGCTGGTTATGATGTTAAGATGAGTGAGATCCACGGAATGTCCCAGAGAGGCGGATCTGTATCCACTCAGGTAAGATATGGTGACAAGGTTTACTCACCAATCGTCGGCAAGGGATCTGCAGACGTTATCGTTGCTTTCGAAGAGATGGAAGCTCTCAGATGGCTTGACCACCTCAAGATCGGCGGCAAGATGGTAATCAATGATTATCAGATCCAGCCTGTACCGGTTAACCTTGGCGTTGCTGAATATCCTGAAGGAATCATCGAGCACCTCAAGGAGAAGGTAGACGTTCTCGCATTCAAGGCTGCTGATGTTGCTACAGAGCTTGGTAACCCTAAGGCAATGAACATCGTACTGCTCGGAGCTCTTGTTAAGGCTATGGGCGGACTCGATGAGATCGACTGGGATGCAGAGATCGAAGCTAACGTTAAGCCTAAGTTCGTAGAACTCAACAAGAAGGCTTTCCACGCTGGTTACAATCTGTAATCTACTATAGTCTTTAATTAAGGAGCTGGCTGCTCAGGCGGCCGGCTCCTTTTGTTGTTATTGAATATGAGCCCGATGCGTGATAGTATTAAAAGGCTTTTGAAGGAGGTCAAAATGAGAACTTTAATGCTGATCGCCAGTGTTGCGATGATAGGATCGGGAATATTCTGTGTTGCTAACGGCAGCGCTGCATTTCTGACCGTAGCTTTCATAATAGGACTTGTATACTGTGTAATGGGACTGATCGAGATCTTCATTGGTGTAAGAGCGGATTTCGATGTAACCGAGAATGCAGCGAGCATCACCAAGGATGGAGCGATAATGCTGATCTTTGGCTTTGTCATCATCACAGGACAGATAACGAATGATACGACTGCCGAGATGCTCATAGCCATGTGGCTTGTTGTTGAAGGTGTCCTGGCATTCAACAGGGGACGTGTGGACTTCATTAATATAACAACCGAAGAGAGAGTCAATCTTATTATCAATCTCTTAATGCTCGGATTCGGAGTGTACATGTTCTTCAATCTGGCTCTGTTCAATTTCCCTGCGACTCTTCTGGTAGGAATATCGATGATCATCCTCGGTCTGAGAAGATTCTTGCAGTCTTTCAATATTGAATATAACAGGCCTGGCTTCATTACCGGCAACGAAGAGAAGCTCCAGGAGGCTCTTGAAGAAGAGAAGAGAGCTCTCGCTAAGGCCAAGGAAGGAATCAGGGAGCAGAAGAATGCTCAGAGACGTATCCGCAAGATCCGCGAGGATATAGCAGCAGAGCAGGATGTACTTAACAGTGCAGCCATCAGAAGACAGGAAAGAGCCCTCGAAAAAGACCAGAATTCTGCCGAATAGGGGCGTTAATTACCCAAGTCAAATTAATTTAAAAAATTACAGAAAAACGCTTGACATAGTCTGTATTTCGAGTAGAATATACGAGTGCCTTGAAAACGGCAGCTGAATGAAAGGCTCTGGATTCAATCGGCAACAGTCGATTTTCCGAACGAATCGGCGAGGGATCGCAAGTATCGTTCAGAAATCGCAGCACAACTTAACACTTTCGAAAAACTTTTTAAAAAAGTTTTGAAAAAGGGTTGACAGAGATCAGTAAGTTGTGTATACTAATGAAGCTGTCGCTGAAAAGCACAGCGGAACATTGAAAACTTCATAGTGCAGAACAGGTCTTAAATTTAAAGCTCTACGGAGCGAAAATGAAAGATCTAGTATAGAGACAA
>JAFWHB010000013.1 GCA_017512145.1 Mogibacterium sp.
AGTCAACAATTACATGCACTCAGGAGGGACCTAGAGAGAGACAGACTGGATTTCTAATTCATTAAGTAGGAGCTTGACATCATGAAACAATTTGATCTGGAAAAACTTGAAAAGGCAATTATTTATACAGAAAGAATGGCAGATGGGAGAGCACCATATTCTAACCAACCTATTGAGAATGAAGTATTGAACAATCCTAATGTTATAAGATCAATGTATTTCATTAAGGAAGTTCTTCAAGAAGTAAAAAAAAACGGTGGTGTTGTTGGCAGTAAAGGCATCAAGCAGCAAAAAAATACTGTAGAGATGGCGGCCCATTTTCCATTTGAAGTATTGGATAAATTCAGCTATGAATCTAATAAGCCTATATCTTTAGTCCTAAAACAATTCGTTGAGTTAACCGGAAAACCAGATGTATCAATTATAAGTGCTGTTGCTGTAAATAAGTGGCTGGGAGCTAATGGGTATTTAGAAAGAATAGTAATTAATGCTGAAGGAAAAGAGAACTGGAGCCCAACTGATAAGGGAGTTGCTTTAGGCATGATATCAGAAAAGCGTGGAGATCCAGGCAGAGAATATATTAGGATAGAGTATAATAAAGAAGCACAGGAGTTTTTAGCATACAATCTACGTAGAATAACAGAGGAATCTCTTGAATCAAGGGATAAGATATAATTAAGAAGACATCGAAAGCGTAAAGGGAGGTTTCTATGTACAATCTTATTTCTTATGTCGGCAATTCCCAGAAGGGGCTCGAGTTCAAGCTGATGCTGTACATTATTCTTGGACTCGTAGTACTTGTTGTTGTAAGCCTGCTTCTGGATGGCATCAGGAAAGCTATCAGAGGACTGGATATTGCAGCGCTGGGTGCTTTGATAGCATGGTGTGGCTATCAGGCATCAAATATGGCAATGGTAAGTGTATTGTCCGGACTGCTGTATCTGGTTGGCGGCACTTTGTTCGCCCTTGGTCTTATAGCATTTGTTTTCCTCAAGATTTATCGCCACAAGAGGAAGGTTAGGCAGGCAGAGACTTATTCAGGACCTCCGATGCCTAAGGAAACAGCTAAGGAGCCAGCTGAAGAACCTGCAGCAGAACCTGCGGAAGAGAAGTAAGGACTTACTATGGACAAATTAACACAGGCTTATCGCGAATTCGTGGAAGAGCGCAACTGGGGCCAGTACCACACTCCTGAGAATTTGGCAAAGTCTATTTGCATCGAGGCGGCTGAGCTGCTCGAATGTTTTCAGTGGGACAATAATTATGACAAGGAGCATCTCTGCGAGGAGCTGGCTGATGTTCTCAGCTACTGCATAATGCTCGCTGACGAGATCGACGTTGACATCGAAGAGATAGTCCTGGCCAAGCTCGAGAAGAACAAGCAGAAGTATCCCGTAGACAAGGCCAGGGGACTGAGCACCAAGTATACGGATTTGTAGAAGGGGGAGACAGCAATGAGCAGGATAGTCAACGAACCAAGAGTCAGGAATCCGCTTATAGTCGGCATACGCGAACAGCTCGAGCACAGAGCACTTTGGATGTATCTTCTCTGTGACGAAGCAGCCAAGCACGGCCTTAAGGCTGAGGATTTTGCACCGGACGCTATCAAACGCTGCGGTCTGTATCAGGGTCAGAACCTGGTCAAGAAGGGCGGCAAAGGCCAGTCTCTCAAGGGACTTAAGAAGGCGTTGTTCGGCTTCTTCGCGCAGAAGGTGTTCGAGATGGACATTCTCCGCTGCGACGATGATCATCTGGATATCGACTTCCATTACTGCCCGCTTGTCAAGGCATGGCAGAAGCAGGGCTGCTCAGATGAGCAGATCGCGATGATGTGTGACCACGCAATGTGCGGAGACAGAGGTATAGGCGAGAGCTTTGGCGTAGAACTGGATCTGCCGGGAACTATCGCCAAGGGAGATCCGACATGCCAGTTAAGATATGTGAGAAGATAGAAGACTATGAGTAATACAGCTAATCTTAAGAATGCTATTGGATCTGCTGGTCTGACTGGTGTCAGGGTCCTGGGCTATGAGATTTTGCGGAACAGACGGTTGCTAGGATGAGAATAAGACAGGGGAAGAGAAGAGTCAGGGGACGTACCCTGACTCTTTTCTATCTCTTGAAGCAGTCTATCTGCTGAAGATCTCTGGCTTGATGCCTGGTGTCGGCTCCATCATGACCGACAGTCCTGCTGGTTTGCCGTCTTCATATACGACTTCGGCCGGGACTGCTGCGCCGAGCACTGGCAGCACCAGATCGAAAACGTCGTAGTTGTAGTGGACGAGCATTGCAGGAAGTCCGTTCCATGTGCCTGCAAGGCCCTGATCTGTCATTATGAATTCCATAGTGCCGAATCCCGGATGCTCATATTTGCCTGCGAGCTCTTCCATAGGAACCGAAGGAGTGGTATCAGGCACTTTGGCTTCTTCCTTGGCCTGCATTCCTGCCATAGCTCCCTGCATGAGGTTTGCGAATATCTCGTTGAATCTGGCCGACCAGTCAGGGATATCTTCTACGCCGAGTGCGTCGTCAGCTGCATAGTGGCCAAGGGCATTGACAGCAAAATTCGATGTCGCATTTGACAGTGCCACTACTGCGAACTTCTCTGACGGAATAAGAGTCATCTGTGCGGAGAAGCCATTGGTGTTGCCTCCGTGGTTGATCATTTTGACGCCTCTGTAGATGTCGGTGAACCAGCCGAGCCCGTATTCCGCGCACTCTATCTCCTCGAAATCCCAGAAATACGGAGTGCCTATCATCTGATGGCTGTGGACCTCATTCAGCATCGCTTCGCTTACAAGACGCTCGCCGTTCCATGTGCCGTCTCCGAGCTGGAACATAGCAAATTTGGCCATGTCCTCTGCCGAAGATACGATAGCACCAGACGGACCGAACGCTCCGAGGTGCATGTATGCAGGCTCGATGAATGCGTCACCCGCAAAAACATATCCCTTGGATGTGTCCTCATACTTGCTTAGCGAATCTACTTCAAAATCACTTGAAGTCATTCCGAGTGGCTTGAAGATTCTCTCTCTTACGAAGTCCTCGTATGACTGGCCAGAAAGAACATCGACCAGATAACCAGCCAGCGAAACCATCTGATTTGAATACATGAACTTGGTACGGAGTGGGGCAAAGGTCTGGAGGTGTTCGAGCGACCTCACCATCTCTTCT
Source organism: Mogibacterium sp. (assembly GCA_017512145.1). Lineage (GTDB taxonomy): Bacteria > Bacillota > Clostridia > Peptostreptococcales > Anaerovoracaceae > Crickella. The sequence continues at coordinate 3,175 of JAFWHB010000013.1, forward strand.
TTGTCATCTGTCGCGGCGTAAATTGCCTGCAGATCGTACTTAGGTGTTCCCGTGCGGTGACACATGAGGTCTCTTGCTGTAACATTCTCGGTAAGCAGCTCGTTGTTCAGCCTGAGCCATGGGATATATGACTTGACCGGCGCATCCCAGTCGAGTTTGCCTTCATCTGCCAGCATCGCGAGTGCCAGGCTTGTGAATGTCTTGGTCACAGAACCTATCGGCATTACTGTGTCTTTGGTCATTGGCAGGTCTTCTGCGACATTTCTCTTGCCGTATCCGCCGATGCTTACGACCTCGCCATCCTTGATCAGAGCGACACTCATACCGGCGACGTTGTAATCTGCTCTCAGTTTTTCAATTGTTTGTTCCAGCTGCATCTCTAGTCTCCTTTCACTGTACATCCTATTCCCGGATCGTCCCACAAAGTTACATTCCCGCCTTCGTGATCATATCCGCCGTATACGTCTTCCTGCTTGAGGATATATACCGAATCGAGGTCTATATCCCGTATATTGTCTGTCGCTGCCGCCAGGTGCATCCCCGCCAGATTGGCCAGAGTGCTCTCGCCCATGCATCCTATCATGCACGGTATTCCGGCAGCCTCGCAGATTGCCGATATCTTGATCGCGTTGTAAATGCCGCCGCATTTCATCAGCTTGATGTTGACGACGTCGACCGCACGCATCCGCGCCAGCCACGAAGCGTCATATATCGAGTGGCAGCTCTCGTCAGCTGCGACTCGTACCGGAGATGACCTCCTGATCTCAGCAAGACCGTCAAAGTCATGTCCCGGAACCGGCTGCTCGATAAGATCGACACCCAGTTTGTCCAGCTCGCGGCTTATTGTGATCGCGTCACGGACGGTCCATCCCTGATTTGCGTCGATCCTTATCGCGACGTCCTCGCCGACAGCTTCGCGGATCGCCCGGATCCTTGCCGCATCGGTACGGATATCTTCGCCAAGTTTGACCTTGATGATGCCAAAGCCCTTGCGGACCCACGAGAGGGCTGTCTCTGCCATGCGCTCCGGTGTATCGATCCCGATTGTCACGTCTGAGGTGAGATGAGGATCGCTGCCTCCGAGGAACTTGTACAGAGGGAGCCCGGCAGACTTCGAGGAAATATCGTAGCACGCGATGTCTATGCCTGCCTTGACTGCGGTATTGCCCGCGTACATGCTGTCCATGATCCTGTGTACAGTGCCGATCGAGCGCGGATCTGTACCGATTAGTGCTTCGCGGAGATCTCTGCCGACTGAGATCACTGTCTCGAGGTTGTCACCAGTCACGTAAGGAAAAGGCGCTGCCTCGCCAAACCCTGTGATGCCTTCATCTGTCATCACTTTGATGATGCATGTCTCCATGTCCGTTATGGTGGCAAAAGCGATCTTCATCGGCTCTTCGAACCGGAATTTCTTCACTTCGAAAGTGATGTCTGTTATGACCATAAGAGCTCCTTTCAGAATGGTGTGGCATAGCACCGATGTGACTTTAGTCACATTATATTTGACGGATATTTGCATATCAAGTAAAATCTGACATGAGGTGAATTAATATGGTACATCAGACATTCTACCGGCTTCCGGATGACAAGAAGGAGAGGATACTTGCCGCAGCTCATCGGGAATTTGCCGGACTCACATATGAGAAAACCAGCATCAACAGGATCCTGGCGGAGGCCAACATCCCCAAGGGCAGCTTCTATCAGTACTTTGACGACAAATCTGATCTTTTCTATCTGTGCATCTATTCAGTCTATGAGAAGATAATAGCCTTCAGAGCCTGCTGCAAAGAATCACTTCTCGGAGCAGGGCTTCTGCGGATGATGAAACTGGGATATGACAAGGGCTATGAAATCTTCTCAAGCGACATGCAGAAGATCCTTGACGAAGAAGATTTTGCGCTCTTCAACAATATGCTGCAGGCACCCGCTGCCATCCGCAACTACGTGCAGATGAATATAGCATCAGAGCTCATCGCACCCGTATTCAAAGAAGAACTCAAATCAGACCCGGCCGTCAGGAAGGATATAGATTACGACTACTACGCATATCTGCTTTCGCTGACAGAGGTGCTCCCGGCAGATTACGGAGCAAGGACCGGCAGGACTTTGGACGAAACCATCTATCTGGGCTTCGAATATATGAAATCTATTTATAACAACATTACACGATAAGTAGACAAGGAGGGCTTTGAGACTTGAGAGTACTGGTACTTGCCTCCGCCATCCGCGGAGACCGCCTCGTAGACCTGTTCTTCAGAGAAATAACACGAAAACCCAGAAAGAGTATATAAAATGGGAAGTCCTATAGTTAACGTTGATCTTCACGGCATGTTCAGAGACGATGCGGTCAAAGCGATCGACCGCGCTCTCAAGGCCGCTGACGACAGTACATACCAGATCAGGCTGATCCACGGCTACAACCGAGGCACCAGCCTCAAGAATATGATAATGGAGGAGTATAAGTATCACCCTAAGGTGCTGAGGATCCAGCCTGGCGACAACCTGGGGATAACGATACTTGTTTTGCGCGAGTTATGAGTATACCTAAGGACCCTAATATGCTGTACAGCTACATCAATATGATGCTCCGGGACGACGAGTACGAGTCCCTCGAGGACCTCTGCGCGGCGAAGGATGTGCCGCTGGATGAGATCGTCCGCACCCTCGAAGCAGCCGGCTACAGCTACGATGAGACAATTAAACAGTTCAGATAATGGATAGAATAGTAACAACAGCAAGTTTGAATGATGCCGAGAAATGCACGGCTTTCGTAGTCTTCGATACCGAGACGACCGGCCTGTACCCATGGCGCGACAAAGTCATCGAGATTGGCGCTGTCCGCTTCTGCGGCGGTGAGCCGGTGGAGACTTTTCACTCGATGATCGACCCCGGCATGCACATTCCCGAAATGGTCTCGCAGATCAACCACATCACTGACGACATGGTCGCAGGAGCACCCACGGCCAGCGAAGTGATGGCGGCATTTGACGATTTTGTCGGAACCGATGACCTCGTCGGGCACAATATTGACTTTGACCTGAGATTCGTGAAGAGCGCCGGAAGCACTCTGCCCGATGGGAGCCGCAAGTATTTCGACACCGCCGAGCTCGCGCGCCAGATGGTCAAGGGCCCAGACAAAGTCTACGACCGCGATACCGGCAAGTGGCGTACCGATTACACCTCCCAGTACGAGGTGAAGGGGCACAGCCTCGGGACCATGTGCGATTTCTACGGGATCGGACACGGCGAGCTGCACAGGGCGGATGTCGATGCACTCGCAACAGGCAGATTGTTCACAGCACTGATGAAAGATACAGACAGGCTCAATAGAGCCAGGAGGAATTCGAGAATGGCAAAGGATTTTGAATTCGAGATAATTGAACACATCGGCGTACTAGCCGACAAAACCAGAGGCTGGAAGAGGGAGGTCAACCTCATCTCATGGAGCGGCGCAGAACCCAAGATCGACATCCGCGACTGGTCCCCGGACCACAGCAAAATGGGCAAAGGCATCAGCCTCACAAGAGAAGAACTCGACAAACTCAAAGAACTGATATAGTGAGTCAGGGGACGTACCCGTTGACTCACTCAGGAGACAGAGAATCGACCCCTGTCTCCTGCCGCGCGCCCTGGGCGCCCAGGGCCTTTTATATTTCTGCTGGATTTCGTGCCCTGATGGGTATATACTGCATCGGTATTCATTCTATTTATTTCTTAGGGGGGATTTACTGTTGGAGCCGCATATCAGGAAAATGACAGAGGGCAAGCCGATTTATCTTATCGTGACTTTCGCTCTGCCGCTGATGCTTGGGAATATGTTCCAGCAGCTCTACTCTGTTGTAGACAGCATGATCGTCGGGAAGACTCTCGGAGTCGCCTCGCTTGCTGCACTCGGAGCTGCTTCGTGGCCAAACTGGATCATAATCGGCATGGTCCAGGGGCTTTCGCAGGGCATCTCAATCCTGCTGGCCCGCTCATTCGGCAAAGGGGACGACCGCGAGCTGCGCAAAGGCTTTGGCAATTCCATTGTTCTGTCCGCTATATTCGCAGTGACCCTCATGGTCCTGGCAAATCTCCTCGTGATTCCGGTACTGCATCTTCTCGATACACCACACGAGCTGATGAGCAGCTCACTATCATATCTTCGTGTAGCTTTCTCAGGAATCATCATCATAACCGCATATAATCTGCTGGCTGCAACGCTGAGAGCGCTCGGCGACAGCCGCACACCTCTATACGCAATGATCGGAGCGTCACTTGTCAATGTGGTGCTCGACCTTCTTTTCGTAAGAGTTTTCCATTGGGGCATCGCAGGCGCTGCATGGGCGACAGTCGCAGCTCAGGCTTTCTCGATGCTCGTATGCCTGCCGGCTGTACTGCGCATCAATCAGCTAAGAACCACGCGCGCTGACTACAATCCTGACTGGCATCTCATCAAACACATGCTCATTCTCAGCACGCCTATGGTGCTGCAGAATTTCCTGATTGCCGGCGGCGGAATGATAGTGCAGTCAGTCGCCAACTCATTCAGCGTAACCTTCATCGCTGGCTTCACTGCCGGCGCAAAGCTCCACGGAGTACTTGAAATCGCGACTTCTTCATTTGGCTTTGCCATGACCACATACGTCGCACAGAACATGGGCGCTGAGAGATTTGACCGCATCCATTCGGGCGTTCGCTCTGCTATCTGGGCTGCCGTTGCTACAGCATGCGTGATTGCTGCGGTGATGCTGCTCCTCGGACGCACAATACTCAGCGGCTTTGTCTCAGGCACACCAGAGGAGACCGCCGCAACAATCGACGTCGCCTACAGATACCTCGCAATCATGTGCTACTGCCTGCCAGTGCTGTACCTCTTGTATGTCTTCCGCTCGTCGACACAGGGACTCGGCAACACATTCCTGCCGATGGTCTCGGCGGTGGCTGAACTGCTGATGCGAACCGGCTCGGCACTCATACTTGCCGACATGATCGGCGAGACAGGACTCTTCATCGCAGAAGTCGCCGCATGGTTCGGAGCCGACTTTGTCCTCATCGGCAGCTACCTCTACACCGTGCGCAAAGTCGAGAACAAATACAACCACAAGACAGATGCACTGCTGATGCAAGCAGACTAAACGAAACACATCGGATACACAGATCTGATCGGAGACATAGCTCTCCGATTTTTTCTTGCAGCGGACTTCAGTTATGAACACCGTATTTGCCCCTATGCGCAGACATATTAGTTAGGAATAGAAAGAAGTGCGGGATGCTAACTAAGGCTGCAGGAGAATGTGCGGAAAGATTAGTTAGGAATAGAGAGAAGTGCGGAACGCTAACTAATGCTGCAGGAGAATGCGCGGACAAATTAGTTAGGAATAGAAAGAAGTGCGGAACGCTAACTAATGCTGCAGGAGAATGCGCAAATAAATTAGTTAGGAATAGAAAGAGGTGCAGAACGCTAACTAAGACTGCAGGAGAATGCGCGGATAAATTAGTTAGGAGTAGAGAGAAGTGCGGGCCATCACTATGAATGGCATTGCATACACGGATGGCATTAACTGGGAGCGGGAGCAGAGTCAAGGGACATCACGCTGGCCAAAGGCCAGACAGCCCTTGACGGCGCGACACGGAAAATCCTCTGCTGCGACAGCAGCGTGCTTGTTATGAGGAGGGATCCGTGCGAAGCGTGGGGGAGAGACAGAGAACCGACCCCTGTCTCCACCCCCCCATAGAAGAGTAACTCCAGCTGTGGTAAAATTTGGATAGATAAGCGGTTCTTACGTATGTGAAAGGAGCTTGGCTATGTTGCAATTCTGGGGCGATGGATCTCAGGCTGCGATGGACCTTGTCAATAGCATCGTTGTTCGCAGTACTGATAATTTCAATTGGACTTTCATATTTATTCTGGCTGTTGTCTTCTATGTATATTGGTCAGAGATCAACAAGAAGAACTTTGACGCTATCTTCGCAGGGCTTGCGCTTTATGGAGTTCACTGGCTGTATGAGATCGGGAATGCTATCATCGGACATGTGACGGGTTATCCGCTTTGGTCTGTGAGCAATGAGTCAACGACATTTATATTGCTGATTGGTGTTTGCTGGGAACTGTCGATGATGTTCTCGCTTGCGGGCATAATTTCTTTCAAAATGCTGCCTGCTGACAGGAGCACCCGTTACTTTGCCGGGGATGGGAAGAAGGGGATCAGCTGCAAACTCGCGGGAGCAATCAGTATGGCGCTGCTGTTCGCTTTGGTCGAATCATTCCTTGCGGGAACGTCGAACCATTCCTTCATTTGGGTTTACAAGTGGTGGGGTGTCCTGCCGGTATTTATCACAACGTACATTCCGTTCTTCCTGGCCAGCAACTATGTGCCTGACATGGCACCGGCCAGAAGGAAGCGTTTCCTCTTAACTATTTGGGGACTTGTTGCGATTCTCTTGATCGTTTTGATACCGATGGGTGTAATATAACTAAGAATAGACTGATGGAAAGGAATACCAGACTATATAATATTCTGCTGCCTATCTGGATAATCATTTTCGTGCCGTCCTGGCTGTGGCTGCTTCTGATCCCTGCTAATTATCTGATCGACAGGATAGTTCTGAATTGGAGTCTTGGCGATATGGATGGCAGAGGGCAGTTCTGCAGAAAGCACAACTGGAAGATATGTCTGGCAGGATTTGTGAGTGACTTCGCCGGTGCGGCTTTGCTCCTGATAACAGCGGTGCCGCTCGTGAGTGTGACGGATAACAAATTTGTCGAGGATGCTGCAGGCGGGATCATGATGAATCCGTTCACTAATGTTCTGTCGGTGATCATTACTTTGGCAGCGATAGCAGTTTCGGCGCTTTGCATATATCTGCTGGACAAGAAGATACTGCTTAAGGCGGGTCTTGATATGGAGCAGGCGAAGAAGTCAGCTACAAGGCTTGCTGTCATAACCGCGCCGTATCTCTACCTGATACCTTCTGAATTGTTGTACCGAGGAGGTATATAAGAATGAAATTAGCTGTAATATATGATTCGAAGACTGGCAATACCAGGCAGGCGGCGGAGTGGATCGCCGAGGGCATGATGGGCGTGGATGGCGTCGAAGCCCGCACGTTCCAGATCGGCGAAGTGGACGAGGACTTTGTCAAAGCGTCAAAGGGCGTCGTTATCGGCTCGCCTTCGTATAGCGCTTCGATGACGCCGGCGATGCGCATGTGGCTGTTCGAGTCGGCCAAAGCACTCGGCTTTGCGGGCAAACTCGGCGGGGCTTTCGCGACTGTTCAGTTCACTCACGGTGGCGGCGAGCTGGTCATCCAGTCGATACTTACGATAATGCTCGCGAGTGGCATGCTCTGCTATTCAGGCGGAAGCAGCTCGGGAATGCCGGTCATCCACATCGGACCGGTCGGCGTCAACGGCAACAAAGAAGCACACAATTCGCTCGAATATTATAAGGATTACTTCGAAATATTCGGCAGACGCTTCGCAGACAAAGCCGCAGAGATTTTCGAATAAATTCAGGAGCTGATTCATCAGATGATAACTAAGGACATTCTGCAGATCGCGGGCAGGACCTGCTACATATATAAATGCGGCGCGGAGACGAACGACAGCGGCGCTGGTAAGGGCGTCCCATGCGTTGGCCCGCTGCTGATTCAGCCGGTCGATGACCATGACATCTCGGTTCTCGACAGTGAAGCAGCGCATATTGAGAGGCTCTCCGGCGGGAGAGATTTCATTTTGGCTGCGTTCAAAGTGAATGACTGGAATGAAGACCTTGCTCCGTGGGAGGCACCGCCTGTATTCGGCGACGAGGCATTCGGAAGCGGCGCAGCGGAGACTCTGGAATATATCACCGGTGAGCTGCTGCCGTACATGACGAACGGCAATGAAAGCGTCTATCTCGGCGGATACTCACTCGCGGGGCTGTTCTCGCTTTGGGCGGGATATCAGACGGACGCATTCGCGGGGATCGCAGCATGCTCGCCATCAGTCTGGTTCCCGGGCTGGACCGATTTTGTAAAGGCACATCCGGTCAAATCGCCGCTCATTTACCTGAGCCTCGGCGACAAGGAGGAGAAGACGCGAAATCCGGTGATGAGGACAGTCGGGGACTGTATTCGCATGCAGCATGATATGCTGAAGGGCGATCCGGCATGTGCTGGTTGCACGCTCGAGATGAACCAGGGCAATCATTTCAAGGAGCCGGACCTGAGAACAGCAAAGGGGTTTATGTGGCTGCTGACGAGATAAGCTGAACTGAAATTGATAATGGTAACAAGAGAGGGGAGCAGACCCCTGTCTTGCCCCTCAAAGGACGAGCGCGAGCTTGTTCTTTTATTTAAGTGAAAATAATAATGAATTTAATCCTGTGATTACTGAAAAGGCCGAGCCATATGAGACAGAAGAAGGCTGCCTGTCACTGCCAGGTACCCGCAGGACTATAAGGTACAATCGTATAACAGTGAAGTACCAGGACAAGAAGTTTGCAGATCACACTCAGAAGTTCAGCGGATACATAGCTCAGATAATCCAGCACGAGTGCGATCATCTTGCAGGGATACTTATATAGAGGCTGACATATTAGGCCTGTATGGAGCGTAATGGATATTCGTCACATTTCTCCTGTTGAAATGCATAGCTATATATGAGATAATCGCTGTTGCTCGATAAAAAATAGTCTGGGGGGCATTTTTCAAAGGATAATACTCGCACGGACTGTTTTTTGCACAAAGATCATTTTAAGAAGGTATTGTGGAGAAAAGTAATGAAGGGAATAGTATCAGAAAAAACAAAGCTCAGACACAAGGTTTTCACTGAGGTCGCGAGATTTGCATATGAAGGAGGCGGCCCGGGAGTACTGGATGAGCTTCCATACAGAATAATAACCGGCAAAGAGGATCCGTTCAGAGATACGATCTTTCTTGAGAGAGCAATAGCAGGCGAACGTGTACGCGTTGCAATGGGAATGTCTTTGAGACCAATCAATGAGCATGCTCCTACATCCAAGGGTGTAGATGAAAGCATGATCGCTGAAAAGTACTATGAACCGCCTCTTATCGATATCATCAGATTCGCATGCAACAGCTGCCCGGACAACAGAGTATACATAACAGACGGATGTCAGGGATGCCTCGAGCATCCATGCAAGGAAGTCTGTCCAAAGAAGTGCATATCACTTAACCACAGACAGGGCAGGGCTGAGATCGACCAGTCCGCCTGCATAAAATGCGGAAGATGTATGCAGGCATGCCAGTACAGTGCGATCATTAAGCAGGAAAGGCCATGCGTCAAAGCATGCGGACTTGGTGCTATAGGCGAAGATGAATTCGGGCATGCAATGATCGACCAGGAGAAATGCGTATCCTGCGGTATGTGCCTCAACAGCTGTCCGTTTGCTGCAATAGTTGATAAGGGACAGATATATCAGACGATTCAGGCCCTGAAATCCGATACACCGGTATATGCAATAGTCGCACCGGCAATAGCGGGTCAGTTCGGCAAGGCTTTGACAGACACAAGGATGAAGAGTGCGTTCGGTAAACTGGGGTTTGAGGATGTATTTGAAGTAGCTATAGGTGCAGACCTGTGTACGATAGAGGAGGCAGAGCACTTTGTCAGAGAGGTGCCTGAAAATCTTCCGTTCATGTGCACAAGCTGCTGCCCTGCATGGTCGATAATGGCTAAAAAGGAATTTCCTGAATATGCTGATACGGTATCTATGGCACTGACACCTATGGTGCTTACCGCGAGACTAGTCAAAAAACAGCATCCTGACTGCAAGATCGCTTTCATAGGACCTTGCCTGTCCAAAAAGCATGAGGCAAGCAGACACACCGTCAAGAGCTACGTGGACTTCGTACTTACTTTCGAAGAACTGGCGGGGATGTTTGAAGCTAAGAATGTGGACTTCAGCGAGATTGAGGAGGGAGAACCTCTCAGAAAGGCCAGCAGCGACGGATTTGGATTTGCTGTAAGCGGAGGAGTTGCACAGGCTGTGGTCAATCAGGTAAAACGCATTGACCCTGACCGTGAGATGAAGACAGTCAGAGCAGAAGGCCTTGCTGAGTGCGTCAAGATGATGAAGAAGGCTGCTAATGGCGAATATAATGGATATCTGCTGGAAGGAATGGCATGCCCGGGAGGCTGCATAGCCGGTGCAGGAACAATGCTTCCTCTGAACAAAGCAGCCTACTCCGTAAGTGTTGCAATGAAGGAGGCTCCTGTGCAGAATGCAGCGGGAAGCAGATATGCAGATTTGCTGCCAGCGCTGGAACACATCCAGGAAGAATTGAAAAAAGACAAAGAAAACAACTAAAGGAGACGCTGGTGTTTCGCTGATCGACGGCGATGCGAGGCCGCTAATCTATATACTAAACAAAAAAGCGAGCGGATAGGATGTGGTTGGTGTCCTCTGTGACACAATATGGTTGACCATCCGTATCCTGGCTCGCTTTTCGTATTATAGCACTAATTATTGCAGTTGGAGCACTTTTTAAAGGAAGAGTCAGGCCCATGGGCCTGACTCTTCCTTTTGTGTTCGAATCTTTGCCGAATATGATGTATACTAAATATGTCAGAACGGATGACAATTTGCAGAATTACTGATTCGTTCAGAATTGATAACAGTCAAATCATAGATTCGTTCACCACATTCGAATAACCACTTAGTCTAGTCAGATATTAGAGAGGGGCTTGCTATGGGAAAAATAGAAGAGTATTTAGATAGAGCAAAGGACCTGGCAGAGGATGCCGGCGATATCGCGAAGAAGTTCGCAGGCGAAGCTGTCAACAAGGCGAAGGAGCTCACCGAAGACGGCAGCAAGGTCAGAGAGCTTGCCAAGGATGCCAAGACTCAGGCATCAGCCATTTCACTTGGCGCCAAGGAGAAGGTCCAGGGCTTCATGCAGGATGCAAGAGCCGGCAAAGAAATCAAGCAGGGCATCACTGAACTCGAGAACCTGCCTGAACTCGAAGGCTCTATACTGTACACAATGGAACTCGAATCCATGAAGAACGATCTGAACAGCCTGCTGCTGATCATCAACGACAGCAGACTCGATGACGCCTCGGTAGTAGAGGAAGTCAAGAAGGTCATGGCCAAAGCCCAGCCTGCAGCTTCCGCTGCTCCAGCTGCAGAAGCTGCTCCGTCAGACATTTCACAGACCGACGAAGACCTTGCCATCAACAAAGTCAAAGTCATCGCTTTCAGCGCCTGCACAAGAGCACTCGAAGCACTGCAGGCCGCCGGCGCAACCTGGTAAAACGGAGACAGCGGAGACAGGGGCAGGAGACAGGGGTTCGGTTCTCTGTCTCCAACTCTAGGAGGCACGACCATTGTCTATCATAACAGCACACTGATATGGATATTAAACTTTGGCCTGGCAAGGATGTCAGGGCTGATAAGATAAGGATAAGAGGACGGCGAGCGCTGGTTGTCCACAGGCGTGAAGAGGAAGGCTCCGCTGGACCAGCTACGGCAACTGCGACTGGTCAGGCGATCGGTCAGGCTGCTGGCAAGGCGCCGGGGGTGCTTTGGATCCACGGCGGCGGATACATCACCGGCCTCAAAGAGATGGTCTACATGTCACGGGCCATGGAGCTTGTCACGGTATTCGGTGCGGTGGTCATCTCACCCGGCTACAGACTTGCATGGCAGCGCCCATATCCCGCAGCGGTGAGCGACTGCTACGAAGCTTTGCTCTACATGCATAAACATGCCGACGAACTCGGGATCGACCGCAGCAGAATCATCGTGGGCGGTGAAAGTGCCGGAGGTGGTTTGGCTGCTGCTGTTTGCATGATGGCAAGAGACAGAGGCGAGGTCAAAGTCGCTTTGCAGCTGCCGCTGTACCCAATGCTCAGCAACATCGACACAGAGTCCTCGCAGGACAACCACGGGTGGATCTGGAACACGCGGCGCAATCACTTTGGTTGGAAGTTGTATCTCAGGCAAGATGCGAAGAAGCCGGTCCCGGCCTATGCTTCGCCTTCGCATCAAGAGGATTACACGGGGCTGCCACCGGCGTATACATTCGTTGGTGACGGGGAGCCGTTCTACCGGGAGACGCTCGACTATGTTGAGAATTTGCGCAAAGCGGGCGTTCGGGCGGATGTTGATGTGTACCACACGAACGTGCACGCATTCGACATGCTCTACCCGCACAAAGAGCCAGGCCGTCAGGCAATCGCACGATACGTGGAGAAGGTAGGAGTATACCTGCAAATATAGATCGATATGGCGCGACCGGCCCGATCAAAACAAGATTAAACGCAACCAAGCTGGCAGACAACGCCAGCTTTTTTTATGTGTTCGGGTCGGAGCGTGAGAATCCAGGCAGAATTACGCAATGCGGACCATACTTGTTCGGGTCGGGGTAGCACGAATTATGGCAAACCAGCTCAGTTCGACCCTACCTTGCACAATATACATACAAGGGAATATTTATTAGCAACTCCTATATCATCATAATCCTTGCGAGAGGAGGTTTTGACGTTTTGACCCTCTCTTCCCATGCAAAAACGTCAATTTGCTTGCCTCTGACTTGTCCGAGGTCCACGGATTTGACGTTTTGGTGCCCTCTGCCTATGCAAAAACGTCAATTTGCTTGCCTCTGACTTGTCCGAGGTCCACGGATTTGACGTTTTTGGTGCCCTCTGCCTATGCAAAAACGTCAATTTGCCCGCCTCTGACTTGTCCGAGGTCCACGGATTTGACGTTTTTGGTGCCCTCTGCCTATGCAAAAACGTCAATTTGCTTGCCTCTGACTTGTCCGAGGTCC
>JAFWHB010000014.1 GCA_017512145.1 Mogibacterium sp.
CGTCATCATCGTCATCATCATCGTCGTGGTGGTGATGGTGGTGATGATATTCATGCTCGTCGTCATCATCGTCATCGTCGTGATGGTGGTGATGGTGATGCTCATGTTCATGCTCGTGAGCTGCAAGCTCCTCGTAAGCCTCTTCTCTCAGCTTGTCGAGCTCAGCGCTCAGCGTCTTTTTGGATTCCATAACTTCAAGGATCTTAGCGCCTGAGAGCTGATCCCAGTCAGTTGTGATGATGTTGGCATCTGCATTGAGCTCTCTGATCTTGGCAACGACTGCATCGATCTCCTCAGATGTCATGTTCTGCTGATGTGAAAGGAATATGGAGCTTGCGTGCTCTACCTGATTCTTGTAGAACTCGCCGAAGTTATCCATATACATATCGAATCTCTTGGCATCTACTACTGTAGTGAATCCGTTGAGCTCGATTTTGTCATTCTTGAGATCCTGTACAGCAATGATTACGTCTGACAGCTTGCCTACGCCGGAAGGCTCGATCAGGATCCTGTCAGGATTATACTGCTCGATGACCTCATTAAGTGCCTTGCCGAAGTCTCCGACGAGTGTGCAGCAGATGCATCCTGCTACCATCTCGTTGATCTTGATGCCTGATTCTCTCAGGAATCCTGTGTCTACTCCGATTTCACCGAACTCGTTCTCGATAAGAACTATATTCTTGTTCTCATAACCCTCTGCTATGAGCTTTTTGATAAGTGTTGTCTTGCCGGCGCCGAGGAAGCCGGAAAAAATATCAACTTTAGTCATTTTGTGATGTAACCTCTTTCCTTAATATGAAAATATATAATTATACAAAATGCATTATAACACCATAGCCGGAAAAGTTAAGTTATTCTTTACAAATATTCACAGAACATCTACAATACTCTCATTCGATTATTTCTATCTATTCCAAGAGGTACATCTAATGCAGACCGGTATCGATCAGAATCATTCCAAGGAGAGGCTCGGCGAATTTCTCGTAGGCCTTGCTCTCGCACTCAGGGGATCATCTCTCCTCTTCGGCAAGATCGCCATGAGGACAATGGGTCCTTTTCTTCTGATGGGTACCAGATTTCTCATCGCATTCATCGTGATCGGAGCAATATTCCACAAGCAGCTCTTCAAGGTCACCAGGAAAGAGCTCTGGCACTGCACACTTCTCGGATTCTTCTTCTTCCTGTCAATGGCATTCGAGCTGAACGGTCTCAAGACCACAGACTCATCGATAGTCTCCTTCCTCGAGGGAGGTGTTGTTGTCATGGTTCCGGTGCTGACATGCATCATCGGCCGCAAGCTGCCTGACAAATTGACTGTCATCACCGCGATCATCGCTCTTGCAGGTATCGGCTTCCTTACACTCAAGGGCGGCCGCATAGGCTTTACACCTGGTGAGCTCCTGGTTCTCGGAGGCACCTTCTGGTACTCCGTTACGGTCCTGATAACTGACACTGCAGCGAAGAATGATGATCCGATGAGAATAGCCATATACCAGCTTCTGTTCATCTCGCTCTTCGCCTTTGCAGGAGCTGCCATCTGGGAGGATATAAGGCTGCCTCAGAGCAGCACCGAATGGGGAGCTATCCTTGCGCTCGCTCTTATCTGCAGCGGCGTCGGATTTACCCTGCAGCCACTCGGCCAGAAATACATCTCGCCTGAGCGTGCCGGTATCCTGACCGTCCTGAACCCTCTTGCTGCAACTGCCCTCGGAATAATTTTCCTGAACGAAAAAATGACACCGAATATCTTCATCGGTGCCATCCTTATCATTCTTTCAATTGTTGCCCCGGCCTTCATTGGTAAGAGCCGCAAGTCCTGAGTCCTGCCTATACCAGGAAGTCTCCGGGATCTGCGATATATTCTGCCAGATCATACGGCGAGAATATACCCTGATCTGTTACAACGCCTGAGACCAGCTCCGGCGGAGTAATGTCAAATGCAGGATAATAGCCTTTGACATTCTGATTAGCTGTCGGTGTTCCCATTGCCTGAAGTACGAAATCCGGATCTCTCATTTCGATCTTTACAGTACCGATGTCAGGATGTCCCTGATCAGGCGCGCCCGTTACATAGTACGGGATGCCGTGGTATTTCGCAGCGATGGCGATCTGATAGGTTCCGACCTTGTTGACCACATGTCCGTCTCCGCAGATAACATCAGCGGCGGAGGTGAACAGGTCCACTCCCTCATTCTTCATTACAGCCGCAGGCATATTATCTGTAATTACCGTAACATCAAAGCCCATATCATAGATAACCGACGCAGTGAGCCTTGAGCCCTGGAAGTACGGCCTTGTCTCCGGGCAGAAAAATCTCACATCCTTGCCCTGAAGCCTTGCTTCCTTGAGCATCAGTCCTACTATCGTCTCGGCAAAGCACTGGGTCATTACCGTTCCATGCTCCGGGAAGAGTCCCGCGAGATGCTTTGCTGTTCTGCCGATCCTCGCGTATCTTGTATTGTTCTGCTCTACCGCGCATTCCTTGACGGCAAGAGAAACATCACTCATGCCGCCTGCAAGCGCTGCCTTTGCAGCATCCAGACACTGCTCAGTGATCTTCTCCATACGCTTTGCCGTGGTCGGTCTTGCGTGAGAGATCGTATACGCCGCATCTGTGAGGTAAGCGATCTGCTCACTCTCGCTGCGGCCTCTGCACTCATAAGCCGCCAAAGCCATTCCCATCGCAGCCGCAACGTACGGGCCTGCGCTCTGGGTGACCATGTCTTTGATAGCTTTTGCGACTTCGCGGTGATCAGCACATTCGACAAATCTGACCTCTATCGGGTAGATGCGGCGGTCAAGAATCCTGACCTTGCCGTCCTCATACCAGGCGATATTGTCAAACTGCAGCATCCATGCCAGCCCTTTGTCCTGTCTTTCCATTATTAAGCCTCTGTCTTCTCAGCCTCAGCTGCTGCAGCCTCTGCGGCCTTGCGCTTAGCTTCTTCCTCTTCTTCGAGAACTCTGTATGCGACCTTGCCTACAAGTGTCTTAGGAAGCTCCTTGCGGAACTCGATGTCGTATGGCATAGCATACTTAGCGATGTGCTTCTTAGCATAAGCCAGAAGCTCGGACTTGAGTTCTTCTCTTCCTGCCTCAGTTTCAGGCACACCGTATCTCGGCATGATGAAAACTTTGACCTTCTGCATCTTGTAGCTGTCCGGAACTCCGATAGCACAGCTCATCTGAACCTTCTCGTGCGCATCGAAGATGTTCTCGATCTGTGCAGGATAGATATTGTATCCTGATGAAATGATCATTCTCTTGGCTCTTCCGCGGAAGTGGATGAAGCCCTCTTCGTCCATTGTTCCGAGGTCGCCTGTGTATACCCACCTGAGACCGTCAGCATGTTCTCTGATTGTCTCTGCAGTCTCATCCGGCATGTCGAGGTAGCCCTGCATCATAGTCGGACCTGACAGAAGGATCTCGCCCTCTTCATTGTAAGGCAGCTCTTCTGCTGTGTCCGGCTTGACGATCTTGTAGTATGTATCAGGGAACGGGATGCCGATGCTGCCTTCCTTATACATCTGCGGAGGTGTAAGGCATGAAGCAGTTACACACTCTGTAGTTCCGTAACCCTCTCTGACCTGTATCCTGGCATTGTGGTCGAAGAGGAATTTGTCAAACTTCTTCTTGAGCTCTATCGAGAGTGAATCTCCGCCTGAGAAAACACCCTTGAGACTCGAGAGGTCTGCTCCGTTCATTGAAGGAAGTCTCAGAAGAGCCTCATACAGAGTCGGAACGCCTGCGATGAAATTGCACTTATACTTGGTGATCAGCTTAGCATAGCTCTTCGGTGTGAATCTCGGTACGAGAATGCATCTGCCGCCCATAGCGAGCATGGTGTGGATGCAGACTCCGAGGCCGAATCCGTGGAAGAGCGGCATAGCCGCAAGCATCTTGTCGCCAGGGCGGAACATAGGATTAGTTGCGATTACCTGCTCTGCCAAAGCGTTGAAGTTGAGGTTCGTAAGTACGATGCCCTTCGTTGTTCCTGTAGTGCCGCCTGAATACAGGATAGCAGCAGGATCTGTGGACTTTCTCTTGACCTTGTACTCATAGCCGCAGTGTCTGCCGAGCTTCATGAAATCCGGCCACTGGAAGACAGGAGCTTCTCTTGGGATCTTAGCGATCTTGCGGCCTTCGGTCATCATGTAGCCGACCTTGATAGGTCTTGTCAGCTCGTCCTTGACTCTTGCGATGATGACATTCTGCACCTTGGTGTTGGCTCTGACTGCCTCGATCTTGTGATAGAACTGGTCCAGAGTTACTACCATGATACTGCCTGACATATTGAGATAATTCTCGATCTCCTTCTCAGCTGAGAGAGGATGTACCATATTGCCGATCGCTCCAACGAGGTTGACCGCATAGAGCATATAGATTGCCTGCGGGCAGTTCGGCATAGCGATGGTGACCTTGTCGTTCTCTCTTACACCCAGAACTCTGAGAGATCTCGCGCACAGGTTGATCTGATCGATGAGATGCTTATATGTGATATGCTTGCCCATGAAGTCCAGCGCAATGTTCAGCGGATGCTTCTTGGCAATCTCAGCGACCTTCTCATACATAGTTCCGTCAAAGTATTCAAGAGTCATCGGAAAATCTCCCCTGCTCTTGAACCATGGTGTCTTTACAGTCTCCGGAATAGGAAA
Organism: Mogibacterium sp.; assembly: GCA_017512145.1. Classification (GTDB taxonomy): domain Bacteria; phylum Bacillota; class Clostridia; order Peptostreptococcales; family Anaerovoracaceae; genus Crickella. The sequence continues at coordinate 4,656 of JAFWHB010000014.1, forward strand.
GACTATTTTGCCATTGTCATTAATCTCATAATTCAACATTTATAAATACCTTCTTAATTTAATCCTATAATAATACCTTATTAGAAAATTGCGTAACCTTGTGTATTGTATCACTATCCTGAGTAATAATCCACCCTTAAGGTGCTGAATTGACTGCATCTTAAGCTATTCCGGACACATTGCGGACCGCCTCCTCATTAATGCCCCAAAGCCCTAAAAATAAGGGAATATTCACAAAAAATACATATTATTAATGTTCCGCTATATGCCATTAATTTACTCATGTGTGGTACAATTCAAATGTTGTATAGAGCTAACTAATAATAGAATGGATAAATATGCTTGAATTAAAAAATATAACTAAAGAATACAAGACTGGTGCTGAGGTCGTTCACGCCCTCAGGGGCGTCAGTCTTGCCTTCAGGAAGAGCGAATTCGTTTCGATTCTCGGCCCTTCCGGATGCGGCAAGACGACTATGCTCAACATCCTCGGCGGCCTCGATCAGTACACAAGCGGTGACCTTGTTATTGACGGGATCAGTACTAAGGAATATAAGGATGCGGACTGGGATGCATACAGGAACGACACTATCGGATTCGTATTCCAGAGCTACAATCTTATTTCGCACCAGACAGTCCTTGCGAACGTCGAGCTCGCTCTGACTTTGTCCGGTGTCTCTGCATCCGAGAGACGCAGGAGAGCTATTGCCGCTCTTGAGCAGGTAGGTCTTGGCGACCAGATCACCAAGAAGCCGGCCCAGATGTCCGGTGGACAGGTGCAGCGAGTTGCTATTGCCCGTGCTCTTATCAATGACCCGGATATCATCCTTGCTGATGAGCCTACCGGCGCTCTCGATTCGGAGACAAGCCTGCAGATCATGGCGATCCTCAAGGATATCGCCTCCCGCAAGCTCGTAATCATGGTTACTCACAACCCTGAGCTCGCAGAGACATATTCGACAAGAATAGTAAGGCTCTCTGACGGACAGGTCTTAAGCGACAGCAATCCGTACGTTCCGGGGATGCCGGATATGGCAAAGCCTCAGGTGGCTGCCGCATCCGCACTCGCAGATACTTTGGAAGCTGCCCCGGCCTCTTCTAAGCCTGGCAGACGCGCAAGCGGACGGCGCAACAAGTCAATGTCGATGAAGACGGCACTTCAGCTTTCACTGAACAACCTCATGACCAAGAAGGCCAGGACACTGCTGACCGCTTTCGCAGGAAGTATAGGCATCATCGGTATCGCCCTGATCCTGTCCGTATCCAACGGCTTCCAGACATATATAGACAAGCTCGAGGAGGATACACTCTCGTCCTACCCTCTCACCATCCAGTCCGAGACAGCGGACATGACCTCAATGATCACGGCTTTCGCTGCGAACGTGCAGGATACTAAGGGTGAGAATTCAGGAGACAAGATCCACGAGCAGCAGGTCATGACGGATATGCTCGCAAGCATCGGATCGAATGACCTTGCAGCATTCAAGGAAGAGATTGACTCGAACATGGACATGATAGGTCCGTGGCTCAACGATTATTCATACAACTACGGTATTTCTCCGACGATCTACTCTACAGATCTCAAGTATGGACCACTGAGAGTCAGCCCGGGATCGATTTTCCAGTCGTACATGAGCGGCATGCAGTCGGCAATGGTTTCATATTCGAATACCGACGTGTTCTTCCAGATGATGAACAATCAGGATCTTCTGAAGTCACAGTACAAGGTTCTGGCAGGCAAATGGCCTGAGAAGTATGACGAGCTCCTTCTCGTTCTCGACAGCGAGGACCAGATAAACGACTACATCGTCTACACTCTCGGTCTCAGGGATCCTCAGGAGCTCAAGGACATGATTGACGAGGTCATGAAGGGCAACGAAGTCGATTCGCACGAAGACCAGCTCGAATGGACTTATGACGACTTCATCGGAATGGAGTTCGCTCTGATCAACAACTGCGATACTTATGTCCGCAACTCTTCATATGATGTCTGGGAAGATCATTCCGATGACGATGAATTCATGGAGGATCTGATCAGGGACAGCGAGAAGATTCATATTTCAGGCATTGTATGTGCAAAGGAGCGTAACGGAGCTCTGGCTATGTCGACCGGCATCGGCTATCTCCCGTCACTCAAGCAGCACATGATCGATTACGCCGCTGAATCCGAGATCGTCAAGATTCAGCGCGCCAACAAGGACGTAGATGTCTTCTCCGGCAAGAGCTTCGAGGACATCCGCAACAAGACCGACGAAGGGCTTGGATTTGATGACATGATCAGCATCGACGAGGACAAGCTGAGGAAGGCCTTTGGCGGCAGCATGGATATGAACGCTCTTCAGAAGTCCATCAGGAAGACCGGTGATGATGAGCTCAAGAAACTCACAGCCGCAGACTCCGCAGAGAAGATCATGGAGGATGTCAACACTGCTCTCAGCACAGGCTGCAATGGAATGGTCAACTACATCATCGAGCAGTACAACAAGGATCCGGCCACATTCGATTTCAACAAAGAACTCGTGGACATGGCCTTCTCGAAGAATCTCGACAAGGGCAAGCACAATCAGATCGTTAACCCTCTTCTGAATGGATATGGCGAGGTTCTCAAGGCCGCAGGTCCGCAGATCATGCAGGGACTTGCTGCTGCTACAAGTCCGGAGGCAGCAGCCGCTGCCAAGGCGCAGGCTCAGCAGGCAGCCGCAGCAGAGCTTATCAAGAACCTTCCTGAGGGAACAGGATTAACAGAAGAAGTCATCCTCGGTATCCTGCAGGATACTTCCGAAGAGAACCAGGCAGCATGGGCTGCCACTTTGGTCGAGCAGTCGCAGGGAGCAATTACAGAAGAACAGGCCGCAGCAATCGCTCAGCAGGTCTTCGATGCAGCTAAGCAGGCTAACGCAAGGATCGACGAGCAGATGGCTCAGGCAGCAGTCGATCCTGCAGAAATGCTCAGGACCATGCTTGCTCAGACCGTCTCCCCGTATCTGAATGCTAATCAGGTTCAGGACGGCATCAAACAGTACGGCCAGGGCATCGAAATGATGCAGATGGCTCAGGAGGTCTATCCGGCACTTGGTAAGGTCGCTCAGGCAGTCGGCAAACAGTTCAATGTTGACCCTTCGGGAATAGCAGAAGCATTCCAGATGAAGATGGATGAGGACGAAATCACAAGACTGATCACCGCATACATCTCAGGCGATGAGGGCTCGAGCTATGAGGGCAACCTCAGAGAGCTCGGCTTCGCAGATCTCGCCAAGCCATCATCAATGTCCTTCTACCTCAAGGATTTCGAGTCCAAGGAGAACTTCCTCAAGTTCATCGATGACTACAATGCGAGGATGCAGGACAATGGCGATGAGAACCTTGTCATCAGCTATACAGATATTACCGGCGTCATGATGAAGTCGGTCAAGACCATAACCAACGCTGTCAGCTACGTCCTGATAGCATTCGTCGCGATCTCTCTGATCGTATCCTCGATCATGATCGGTGTCATCACATATATCTCAGTTCTCGAGAGGACCAAGGAAATCGGTATCCTCCGCGCGATTGGTGCGTCAAAGCGTGATATCTCCAGGATATTCAACGCCGAGACTATTATCGTCGGTCTCTGCGCAGGTGTCATAGGAATCGGAGCGAGCCTGCTCCTCCTGATACCTATCAACAATATACTGATAGGCCTGACAGGAATTCAGTCTCTCAGAGCTATCCTTCCACCGGCAGGCGGAGTGATCCTGATACTTATCAGCATCTTCCTCACCTTCATCGCAGGACTCATTCCTTCAGGAATGGCTGCACGTAAGGATCCGGTAGTAGCACTCAGAACCGAATAACAGACAAAACAAAACCGAGGGCGGTGATCAGATCACCGCCCTCGATTTATTGTCTTAGGTATTATATGGAAATTTATATGGAGGTTTAAGAGGTTTCTCTCTTTACACCCTTATAATAACTTCCAATTATGTAGAATTAGTGATACTTGTGAGAACAAGAGTTGTCGATTTATTGTCAACTTGTAATATGTTACAATTCGAGATCTCCAAGTGACTTCTCCCAGAGGGTCTTCTCGCCCTGAGGTGTGGCAGGATCCGGAAGGTTCGCAGGGGCACCGGGATCGCCGGCGTTCCCCGGGAAGCTGCCGAGCATTCCTGCATAAGCCTCGAGCATATCGTATGTCATAGCAGCCCTGATACCGGAATCTACCGAATTCACTTCCGGATTCCACATCCTGGTGCTGTTAGCCCACATTCTCATCTCTGTCTCGATCCATATCCTGACACTATCCTTGTAATTCGGAGCGTCACACCATATGAAGAAGTACCCGCCTCCGAATTTGTCATCAGCGACATAGGCCTCAGCCTTCTTCTTGGATGAGAACGACCTCGGGTCCCAGTTCTTGTAGATATTCTCGGCATTTACGGTCTTGTAGCGGCCCTTCATTATGTCCTTGCCGCCTATCTTCCTGACAACGTAATAGCTCCACTGCATCACGCCGTTGTAGACAGTGTGGCCCTTCTCTGCAAAATGCTTTGCACTGTTGTTCGTAAGATCCCAGCAGGTGACAGCGACCGACTCTCTCAGATCAACATGCTGGTTCTTGTTGATATCTATCTCATCATTGAAGACTCTGCAGGTGTAGCCCTTGCTCTCGAGCCTCTCAGTTACCGAGTTCAGGTATGATATGAAGGCGTCGCTCGAGCTGCCCTTGCCTATTCCAAGCACCTTCCTTGCGTACTTGCTCCAGTGCTCCAGGAACAGCCATCTGTTGTCGTACGACACTTCATTATCGCCGAGCATGAAATTGCTCCAGCCCATTATCTCGTCTCCGCAGATATCAAAACCCGTGCATCCGAGGCTGCGGAAGAAGTCCGCGTAGTCGTCGATGAGAGCATTCGAGAAAGCTACTGCGTGTTCTTTCGTTATGTCGATGCCGATGTCCGTGACCTTGAGAGTGTGTCCGTCTCTTGCATAATGATTGGCAATGGAGCCAAATCCCTTAGTAGTGTTCCTGTCATAGGTCACTCCGCCGTAGGTGAAGGAGAAATCAGGATTCTTCTTAACATACTCAGCATACTTTGACACCATGTAGCGGTTGTGTCCCGGAGTATCGATCGAAGGTATCACATTCATATGATACATATGAGCCGTCTCGACGATCTCCTTCATCTCATCGCGGCTGATGGAATCCAGCCCCTCTGTGAGCCACGGGAAGACAGCCGAGTCAAATCTCAGGCCTTCGGCCTCTGAGAAATGCAGGACGATCGTATTGTAGCGCATCAGCGAGGCCCTTCTTATGAAGTTCCTGAGCCATTCCTTGCTGAAGTATTTGCGCGCGCAGTCGATGAATATGGTTCTCTCTCTGAGATCCGGCGCGTCGCTTATCCTGAATCTGTTAAGAGTTATCCTGCCTGCATCCGTCTTCTTCTCAAGGCAGATCTGCATCAGAGTCAGGAGCCCCTGATAGATGCCGTCCTCAGTGCATGCCCTGAGCCAGATCCTCTCATCCGCATCGAGCTCGTATGCCTCAGCCGGCTCTGCCTTCTCAAGATGCTTGGTGATCTCAGCAAGGAATTCATTCCTGTTCATGAGATCTATTATGATATCGCTCTCAAGAGCCTTATCGAGCGGTCCGTATGCTATTGCAAGAGGCCTGTCTCCGGCAATGCCATATGCTGCAAACATAGATCCTGCGAGAGCGACCGTATCTGCAAGCTCCTGCGGCACCGCATCTTCTCCGCAGACAATATAGAATCTCGAGTCTGAAGTGATGTCCACTGTCCCGGCAACAGGTCTGTAATCCTGAACGAGGGCTTCTGCGAAAGTCCCAGCGGAAGCCTCAAGTCTCGGCCGTGCCTCTCGTGCATCATATGCCTCAGAAGTCCAGCTGCCCTGACCGTAAAGGTCAACTGCTATCTCTTCAGCCATCATGTCCGGGGAATCCGAATATGCAAAGGTATAGGCAGGCAGCGCACAAACCATTAAAGTGCACGCAAGCAAAGAGACCAGGAGCCTTGCAGCTCCTGTCTTAAATGATCTGTATGCTGTTCTCTTAGTCTTACGGTCTGTGTTCCTTATAGTCATATCCCTCTGAAGAATATCTCTATACCTATCAGTATGAGGACGATGCCCCCGAATACTGAAGCCTTGCCTGAGAGTCGGGTTCCTATCTGTCTGCCAAGCATAAGGCCTGCAAGACAGATAACGAGTGTAACGATTCCGATTATTATTGTTGATGCGAGCGCCTCGTAAAATCCGTACCGCTCAATTGTAAATCCGACAGACAGAGCATCTATCGATGTTGCAATTCCCTGCAGCACTATATCTGAAGGTGTCAGTCTCTTGGAACGCACAGGCTCCGAGTCACTGTCAGCAGTACTGCGGGCTTTCATTTCCTTCACGCCTTCGTGCAGCATCTCTCCGCCTATGTACAGAAGGAGCAGAAGAGCGATCCACGGAATGAATTTCTCAAGGACGCTGAATTTGTCTACTGCAGTCCTGACCAGTATCCAGCCGATCAGAGGCATGGCGAACTGGAATCCTGCAAAGGTCCCCGCTATCTGCAGCATCCTGCCCTTTCTCATATCCGGCTCGCCGAGTCCGTCAGCAAGTGATACAGAGAATGCATCCATTGCAAGACCCGCGCCGAGGAGGATGCTCATGATGATCAATTCTAGTGTCATAAGTGTAATTCTGTTACTGTAATTGTAACTATGTTGTTATCTGTTCTGGTCAAGTTTGTTTATTTCTTCTATTGCCTTAAGCAGTACCGGGAATTCTTCCATTATCGGAAGTCTTACTCTTGCTGCTGATGAGTCAAGGCCCTTGAAGTCATTACCGTCGATAACAAGAACTCCCCTCTTCCAGAATTCCTTCTTGAGATTGATCTCCGCGTTGTCGTGATACAGCATTAAGAGAGAATTGGTATCGAGTGTCTCTGCCATATGGAGATGTCCGTCACCGGCAGGATTCTCAGATGTGCAGCCGAGGACCTTGCGGATCTGGCCCTTCATCTCAGCGAAAGCATTCATGCTCTTCTCAATGAACTCACCATGTCTCAGAGCCTCTGCAGCGACCTCGCGTGTGAGCTCACCGACCATGTAAGGATTGACCATCTTATTCATATATCTGATCATGTCCTTGTGAGCGATGATATAACCCGCTCTCATGCCTGCAAGACCGAATCCCTTGGACATAGTGCGGACAACGATGAGATTAGGATATTTGCTGAAGAGCTTGATAGCCGAATTCTCCCTAGGCATGAAGTCGCCGTACGCCTCGTCGATAATGACTGTAATGTCGAATTTGCGGGCTTCCTCTACGATGCGCTCGATATCCTCGATATCTATGCACTGTCCGGTCGGATTGTTAGGGTTGTCGATATAGATGAAATTGTAGGATTTGACATGTTCCTGCCAGACGCCCTCTTCATTGCTCTCCTCATAGTGCATGTCGAGGAATTCATCGAGATCGAACTTGTAATTCTTGCTGCGGTCGAGCTGATACGGTGCGTATTCTATGCCAATCATCTCCGCATGCATATAATAATCCGTGAACTGCGGCGATATTCCGAGTGCGACAGCGTTGTGCGTGTCGAAGATGTTATTGATTATGTACAAAGCGCTGATGCTGCCGTCTGTGAGCAGAATGTTCTCGCGCTCTACATCGATCTGATCCTTCCAGTATTCCCTGATCTCATTGTATAAGCTAGGGCTGTGCGGATATGGCCCGAGTTTGGACGTATCAAATTTGCGAACGATCTCAGAGCACTCTTCAGGGAAGCCATACGGATTGCACCCCTCACTGCAATCTACGCCGCCTTCAGGAAGCTCAATGTGATCCATTGCATAGCTGATTTTCTCTTGCTGGAGAAGCTGTTTCTTGATTTTAAGTCTGTTCTTGCCATCCATTGTTCTAGTCTTCTTTCCTTGTGTTAGTGTTGCTTATTACTTTAGAACATCCCTGCTGTCTTGAGTATGAAAAGCCAGATAGGTATCGTGAAGCAGGATGTTATAGTTGTTATTACGACCAGTTCGCCGGCAAGCTCTCCATTGCCTCCCATCGAGCTTGCCATTGCATAAGAGGCCAAAGCTACAGGTGTCGCAGACATCAGAGTTACCGCGATCAGCGGCGCATTCCTCAGTCCGATGAAGACAGCGCCCGCGATCCCGAATGCAGGGAAGAATACCAGCTTGCCGAAGGTGCAGATGGCGATCCTCTTCCTGTCACTCTTGAAGCCCTTGAGATTCAGAGCTGCTCCGAGCAGTATCATGGCGATCGGCGAAGTGCAGTCTGAAAGGGTCGTTATTGTATTCTCTATCGGTGCCGGCAGATTGATGCCGAGTATTATTACTATGAAAGCCGCAATACCGCCGTCGATGATAGGGTTCGTCAGGATCTTCCTGATGACTCCACCGAGGGTAGCCCTGCCGCCTCTGAACCTCTCGAAGAGTATGACAGCAGAGACGTTGTAGAACGGTACTACGAGCATCATTATTATAGCTACAGCAGTGATGTTGCCCTTACCGAAGAGATTCACTGCTATAGGGAATCCCATAAGAACATAGTTGCTGCGGTAGAGGGCCTGGATCATAGCGCCCCTCTCGTAGTTATCCTTCTCTATTGCGCAGACGAACAGCCACGATACCGCAAACTGCAGGGCTGTAAAGCCTATCGCATACAGTCCGAGCTTCATGTTCATGTTGGCGGCGATATCCTTGCCATAGAGATTGTCGAACATAATAAAAGGATAGAGAGTAATGAAGACTACGTGTGTGAATCTTCTGACCTCCTCCTCAGATATGGCGCGGGACTGCCTGAGAATGATCCCGATAATCAGATATATAGCTGACGGAATGACAGCATTTACACATATAATAAAGTTCTGAAGCATACCAGATATTATATCAGAGCGGACTGTTCGCATGCAAAAAAGATGCCCCTTTCCGAGGCATCTTTTTTTGATTATTTGCTTATTATTTCTTTAATTTGGTCTGCTCGTAGTATGAGATGTATTCATCTCCGCTGAAGTAGTTCTTGACGAGCTTGATTACGGTGCCTGAGAGCAGGAATACGCCGATCAGGTTAGGGATAGCCATGAGTCCGTTGAAGGTCTCAGCTACTTCCCAGATAAGTCCGAGATCCATTGTCGCACCGAGGATAGCTACAAGAGCGTAGAGCACGAGGAAAGGCTTCTGGGATTTGCTTCCGAAGAGGAACTCTGCACATCTTGTTCCGTAGAGTCCCCATCCGAGGACAGTCGAGAATGCGAAGCAGCACATAGCTACTGCTGTGAAGATCGATACCCAGCTTCCGTAAGTGTTGGTGAAACCCTGGATTGTCAGCTCAGCACCTGCAGGCTGTCCGTACTCGATCGAAGCCTGTCCGCAGAGGATGATAAGAGCTGTCATTGTGCAGATTACGATAGTGTCTACGAATACCTCGAAGATACCGAAGAATCCCTGCTTTACCGGGTGATTTACGTCAGCGCTGGCGTGAGCCATTGAACCTGTACCAAGACCTGCTTCGTTAGAGAAGATACCCCTTGCGATACCCTTCTGGAGGCTCAGGAATGCGCTGCCTACGATTCCGCCTGTAACTCCTGCAGGACTGAATGCTCCCTCAAAGATGGATGCGATAGCTCCAGGTACGTACTTATAGTTGATAACGATAACTCCGAGTCCGAGCAGGATATAGAATACTGCCATGAACGGAACCAGCTTCTCTGTTACAGCACCGATTCTCTGAACTCCGCCTATGAGGATGAATGCGATCAGTACAGCAAGAATGATTCCGAGGATGAGATTGAGAATGCTGAGACCCTTCTCTCCCATAACATTGAAGGATACAAGAGCTGTATCGATTGATGTTGTGATTGTGTTGACCTGTGTTGCATTACCTGTTCCGAATACAGCAAGGATGCCGAATGTCGCAAACAGTCCGCCCAGCCATTTCCAGTTCTTGCCAAGGCCGTTCTTGATGTAATACATAGGGCCGCCTACATATGTTCCTGTGTCGTCGATTTCTCTGAAGTGTACAGCGAGTGTTACTTCTGAGAACTTTGTGCACATTCCGAGGATAGCGGAGATCCACATCCAGAAGATGGCTCCAGGGCCTCCGATACCGAGCGCTCCGGCAACACCTGCGATATTGCCTGTTCCTACTGTGGCAGCGAGTGCCGTACACAGTGCCTGGAATGGTGTGATTGCGCCTTCCTTGGTCTCTCCCTTGGTGAAGATCTTTCCGAAGGTCTCCTTCATTGCCAGACCGAACTTGCGGATCTGGATGAAGCCGGTCCTGATGCTGAGGTAAAGTCCGATACCCAGAATACATACCATAGCCGGAATGCCCCAGACAAAGTTGTTGATGGCCGAATTGATACTAGCAATTGTTTCCATAAATCTCTCCTTACAGCTTTGATTAGATCAGAATATTCGTTGCTGGCGAATGGAACAATTGCATGAATGATAAGTTAAGCAAAGGGTCATTCATATAGAATCAAAATGGGAGTACGACACCATAAATAATGGCATCCGTACTCCCTGTTCCTGTTACCTGAAAGTATTACTTCTTCGGTGTCCGATATTCGGCTCTCTCCAGAGTTTCGTCAGCAAAGCGTCTGTTTGCCTGAAAGCTTCACACCTGCCTTGATGTCAGCAGGGCTTTCTTCTTCGGCGGCTGTGATCCATTCGAGTTGATTGGAATACAGCTCTTTCCACAGTTGCGTCATACGAATATTCAAATTGACATGTGTTTTCTATCATGAGAAAGCCTGCAAGTTCAATTGTTGTTAAAAAAATCACAGCTATGTATTAATTTAAAACAAAAATCAGACAAATACTTAATTAAATTATGTTTAATATTGTCCAGTTAATTGTCCAATAGGGATTTCCCCACAATTTCTGCAAATTCGCTGCAGGTTCTGCCGCCCGGAAGACCAGTCATTTCAGCACCTATAGCATCATCTGCTGCTTTGACCGCTGCCTCGAGAGCCGCAGCCTTATCTGCGAGTCCGATATGTCTGAGGAGAAGAACGCACGCTGTCATAAGACTTGCCGGATTGGCGAGATGAGCTATGCCATCTTCTACCATTCTCGGAGCGCTTCCGTGGATCGCTTCGAACATTGCGAATCTGCTGCCGATATTTGCAGAGCCGGCTGTTCCGACACCGCCCTGTATCTGCGCAGCCTCATCAGTGATGATATCTCCATAGAGATTCGGCAGTACGAACACCTCGAACCCATCCCTTATATCTTTGTTGACAAGGTTGGCAGCCATGATATCCACAAACCATGTATCCACAGTGATCTCCGGATAGTCCTTTGCGACCTCAAGGCATATGCTCTGAAAATCGCCGTCAGTTTTCTTCATGATGTTGGCTTTGGTGACGATTGACACTCTCTTCTTGCCATTCTCTCTGGCAAAATCGAATGCGGCCTTAGCTATTCTGCGGCTTCCCTCTGCTGTAGTGACTTTGAAATCTACAGAGAGCCCGTCTCCGGCTTTGTCGCCAAGTCTTATGCCCTTGCTGCCAAGTGCATACTCTCCCTCGGTATTCTCTCTGAAGAATGTCCAGTCTATATTCTTCTCAGGTATCCTGACAGGTCTTACATTCGCGAACAGATCGAACCTCTTACGGAGGAAAACGTTCGCGCTCTCGAGGTTCCTGCCGCCCATCGCTGCATTTGGTGTGGTCGTCGGGCCCTTGAGAAGAACATCGCACTGATCGAGCTGGCTGAGAACATTCTCAGGAACAGTCTCGCCTGCTGCAAGTCTCTCCTCTATTGTGAATCCAGTGATCTCTCTGAACTCGATCCTGCCTGATGCGATCTCATCTTCAAGGAGCCTGTCAAGCACGGCCTTAGTCTTCTCCATGATCACAGGTCCGATGCCGTCTCCCGGAGCAAGTCCTATAACTGTGCATTCCTTGTTATCTCTATCATCTGCAGATCTGCCGGCCTCTTCTGCGATTCTGGCATTTCTCTCATACTGCTCTACCAGCATCGCTCTGAACTGCTCTGTGGCTGACCTTATCTGTTCTTCAACGTGGCTGTCGATAATATTGCTCATCTATGTTTCCTTCTTTCCCCCGGGTGATCATCTGGATGCTGTGTACTTGAGAAGTCCTCCTGCAAGCAGCATTGCCTTCTGTCTGTCCGCAAGCTCCATCCTGAGCGGGATCTCCCTGCCGTCTTCGGTCTTCATGATCACTCTGTCTTCTTCAAGCCCCTTATGTATATCGCTGATGCTTATCCCAGCGCCCTGTGCTACCAGATCATAGTCCTCAGGATTCTCGAATATCAGCGGAAGTATGCCTGCATTTACGAGATTGGCTGCATGGATCCTTGCAAAGGATTTTGCAACTACCGCCTTGATGCCAAGTGCGAGCGGAACAAGCGCAGCATGCTCTCTTGAGGAGCCCTGCCCGTAATTCTGTCCTCCGACAATAATGCCGGAGCCTGCAGCCTTTGCTCTCTCAGGGAAGGTCGGATCAACGACCTCGAAGCAGAACTGCGTGAGGTGCGGGATGTTCGAGCGGTACGGGAGTATCCTCGAGCCTGCCGGCATGATGTGGTCTGTCGTAATATTGTCGCCGACCTTCAGAAGGACCTCTGTCTCTATCTTGTCTTCAAGCGGATGTGTCTCAGGGAAAGGCTTGATGTTAGGTCCCTTGATGACTACCGCATCCTTGCTCTCTTCTTCGGAAAGAGGCGCGATCACGCCGCTGTCATTTACTCTGAATTTGTCAGGTACCTCGTAAACACTGTCTCCGGCTGCTCCGGAAGGATCAGTGATCCAGCCTGTAAGTGCCGATACAGCTGCGGTCTCCGGTGATACCAGGTAAACCTGTCCGTCCTTGGTTCCTGAACGGCCGAGGAAATTCCTGTTGAACGTACGGAGTGAAACTCCGCCTGAATTAGGCGAGAAGCCCATTCCGATACATGGTCCGCAGGTGCACTCAAGTATTCTTGCGCCTGCATCTATGAGATCTGTCAGCGCTCCGCATTCAGCCATCATGCTGAATACCTGCCTCGAGCCCGGTGAGATCGAAAGGCTGACGCTGTCGGCGATCTTCTTGCCCTTGAGAAGCTCAGCGACCTTGAGCATATCGGTAAGAGATGAGTTCGTGCATGAACCGATGCAGACCTGATCTACCTTGATCTGGCTGAGTTCACTTACAGGCTTGACGTTGTCCGGGCTGTGAGGACATGCCGCAAGCGGACACAGATCGTCCAGGTTGATACTGATCACTATTGCATATTCTGCATCAGGATCACTTGCCAGAGGTATCCAGTCCTCGCCTCTTCCCTGTGCCTCGAGGAACTCCCTCGTCATCTCATCACTTGGGAAAATCGATGTAGTTGCGCCGAGCTCTGCTCCCATATTGGTTATGGTGCATCTCTGCGGAACAGTCAGTGCTGCAGCTCCCGGGCCGCCGTATTCAACGATCCTGCCGACTCCGCCCTTAACAGAGAGGATCCTTAGGACCTCGAGAATGATGTCTTTGGCGCTGACTCCGGGTCTCAGGGAACCTGTGAGCTCGACTTTGATCATCTCAGGCATTGGAATGTAGTATGCTCCTCCACCCATTGCGACCGCGACATCCATTCCGCCTGCGCCCATGGCGAGCATTCCCAGGCCGCCGCCTGTAGGTGTATGTGAATCCGAGCCGATAAGAGTTTTTCCCGGAATTCCGAATCTCTCATAGTGCACCTGATGGCATATGCCGTTACCCGGTCTTGAATACCATACTCCGTGCTTAGCTGCTACTGTCTGTATATATCTGTGATCATCCGCATTCATGAACCCCGACTGAAGTGTATTGTGATCGATATACGCAACCGATCTCTCAGTCTTCACGCGTGGGATGCCCATGGACTCAAACTCAAGATATGCCATCGTTCCGGTAGCATCCTGAGTCAGGGTCTGGTCGATCCTGAGTCCGATCTCATGACCCGGCTTCATCTCACCGCTGAGTAAATGATCCTGAATGATTTTCTCTGCTATAGTTCTGCCCATTTGATTCTCCTCTTACTATGTCCCTCATACCTTGCTTATAACGGACGGCTGTAACAGGCTGTTACACCTCGTTCATAAATTCGTTGATCTTGCTGCGGATCTCGTCTCCGCCTATCTCAGCTACACGGCCTCTCTCATATTCGCTGTCGACCCAGGCCTTTACATAAGCGACTACATCGCTCTGCTTGTCGACCATCTTCTCGCCCTTGAGGCCATAGCTCGAATTGATCCAATGTGCGATACCGGCAGCTCCTGACGCCTGATTGATGTTGACAAGAGGCGGCCTCTTGAGGAATTTGTCTGTATCGAAAATGTTGTATATCTCCTCGTTCTTGAGAAGTCCGTCCGCATGGATACCGGCTCTTGTAACATTGAAGTTCGCTCCGGCAAAAGGTGTCTGTGCCGGGAGTGTGTAGCCGACCTGCTGCTCATAATATCTTGCAAGGTCAGTAATTACTGTCGTATCCATTCCGTCCAGAGTTCCCTTGAGCTGAGCATATTCGAATACCATTGCCTCAGTCGGGATATTTCCGGTCCTCTCTCCGATACCAAACAGTGTCGTATTAACTGAGCCGCATCCGTAGAGCCATGCTGTAGCGGCATTCGATACTGCCTTGTAGAAATCATTGTGGCCGTGCCACTCAAGCATCTCGCTCGGAACTCCTGCGTACTGCTTGAGACCGTAGATGATACCGGATACCGATCTAGGCATTGCAGCTCCAGGGTAAGGGACTCCATATCCCATCGTATCGCAGAGCCTGATCTTAGCAGGCATTCCTGCCTCGCGGGCCATCTCCTGTATAGCTCTGACGAACGGAACGACAAATCCGTAGAAGTCTGCTCTTGTAATGTCCTCGAGGTGGCATCTCGGAACGATGCCTGCTTCGAAAGCATCATGAACAACAGACAGATAGTGTTCCATTGCCTGCTTACGGCTCATGCCGAGCTTGTAGAATATGTGGTAGTCAGAGCAGCTTGTCAGGATTCCGGTCTCTCTGACGCCCATTTCCTTGACGATCTTGAAGTCTTCCTTCTTGGCTCTGATCCATGTCGTGATCTCCGGGAATTCAAGGCCGAGCTCCTGGCAGGCTCTGATCGCTGCCTTGTCTCTGTCACTGTATGTGAAGAACTCGGTCTGCCTGATAATTCCATTAGGGCCTGACAGCTTGGAAATCATCTTGAAAATGTCTACAATCTGCTTGGTTGTATACGGTTCTCTTGACTGCTGGCCATCTCGGAATGTCGAGTCTGTAATATATACCTGCTCAGGCATGTCATACGGGCTCGTTCTGAAGTTGAAGCCTACCTTAGGGACCTCAACATATTCAAAAAACTCCCTGTACAGGTTAGGATGATCAATGTCCTGAACCTCATAATTGACAGCCTCCATCTCAAGGAGATTGGTCTTGGAGCTGATCCTGGTCCTTGTGGCCTTGGAGTTATCGTATGTTTCAAAGCTGTTTATTTTATCTTTCGTATCCATTGTATAGTCACCTCAGTGATTATTGTTGTCAAAGTGTATACATGTATTCTACTTATCTGATGCGTCTCAGTCAACCATAAAAATAAGCCGCAGCTGAGCGCCGCGGCTTGTATACAATTATGTGCATTGTGACTCTATAAATACCACTCTGAGTCTCTGTATCTTCTGTTGATCTTCTGCAGGATTCCCTGTGCAGCAGCTGCCGCTCCCGGAGATATTCTGCTGATTCCATGGAATGGAAGTCTGCCATCAAGGATGAGCGGCATAGGCTTGATCCTGAGGCCATCTATCTCACATCCGGCAAGTCTTCTGATCTTACATGCCGCAGCCTTGCCGAAGGCACCAAGCGCCTTCTCGTCCAGTCTGTTCTCATCCTGCCTGTACCTTACTGCGAAAGCTCCGGCTCCGATAACATTGAAGCCTTGCTCCTCTGCGAAGTGCTGGAGTTCAAACAGCGCGTTGCCGAATGATCTGGCTCCATACGAAACAGCTGCGAGGGTGATAGCACCATTAGGCTTGATCTTCTGGAGCATTCTTACCGCAGGAAGCGGCACCTTGCCAACATATACAGGCAAGCCAATAACAGCAATGGTCTCATCATCGAGTACCATCCCTGCTGAATCCATTCTCAGGAGATCATGACATTCAGTTGTAATCTTCTCAGGACTGCAATCGGCAAGCATATCTGCCAGCTCGGATATCAGTGTCTCTGTCATCCTGGCTGTGCCGCCTATTGGGCTGAAGTAGATTCCGACTAATCTTCTAATCATTCCTCATTCTCCATTTGCATACAAAAGAATTGTAGCACCGCTTCAGCTTGCATTTTCGTTGATATTGTGAAGATTGTAAGAGTATTATGATTCAGACATTTGAAAAGGCTCCTGCGGCTGATCATGCTGCAGGAGCCTTAGGCATTGCTTATTTATTATTTGTACTGCTCAGCCCAGCTCTCGAAGTAGTCGATCTTCATGGCATGCTTGACTTCCTTAAGAGTCTGCTCTGCAGTCTCTCTGGCAGCCTGTGTGCCCTGTGTAAGTGCTGCGATTACTTCCTCAGGATGAGCCTCATAGTATGCTCTTCTCTCACGGATCGGTGTCAGGAACTCATTCAGTACAGCGAAGAGGAACTTCTTGACTTTGACATCTCCAAGTCCGCCTCTCTGATAATGAGCCTTGAGCTCGTCGAGATCCTTGTACTCAGGGAGGAATTTCTCGAATGAATCAGGCTGAACGAAAGCATCAAGATATGTAAATACTGTGTTGCCTTCGATCTTGCCCGGATCCTCTACTCTGAGATGTCCAGGGTCTGTGAACATCGACATTACCTTCTTCTTGAGAGTTGCCTCGTCATCTGAGAGGTAGATAGTGTTGCCGAGGGACTTTGACATCTTGGCCTGGCCGTCAGTACCAGGGAGTCTCAGGCATGCTTCGTTCGAAGGGAGATAGATCTCAGGCTCAACGAGAACCTCAGCTCCATATGTACGGTTGAATGATCTTACGATCTCTCTGCACTGCTCAAGCATTGGCTCCTGGTCCTCACCTACAGGAACGATAGTAGCCTTGAATGCTGTGATATCGCTCGCCTGGCTGATAGGATATGTGAAGAATCCTACAGGAACGCTCTCGCCCTCAAAGCCTCTGAGCTTGATCTCTGACTTAACGGTCGGGTTCCTCTGAACTCTTGATACTGTTACAAGGTTCATGTAATAAACAGTCAGCTCATGCAGCTGAGGAATCTCAGACTGGATGAACATATTAGTCTTAGCAGGGTCAAGGCCTACTGAAAGATAATCGAGAGCTACCTGGAATACACTCTCCCTGACCTTGTCAGGATTGTCGAAGTTGTCTGTCAGAGCCTGTGCATCAGCGATCATTACGAAGACCTTCTCGTAGCTCGGATCTTCCTGCAGCTCGAGTCTCTGTCTGAGAGAGCCTACATAATGTCCGATGTGCAGTCTTCCTGTCGGGCGGTCGCCTGTGAGCATGATTTTCTTCTTGTTGTTAATTGCCATATTATACCCTTTGTATCCTTTCGGTAATCTGCCGGATCATCCGGCGGTCATTATTAGCTTGTTACTTATTGGAAATACTCTGATCTGCAATCTCAGCGGCGCCATCGGTATACCGCATCTTCTGTGATGACAGCATCTACCGGCTGATCGTGCTCTTCTACCGGCAGTTCATCTGCGAGCACCGCATCATAGCAAAGCGCAGCCTTGAAGCAGTCATCTCTCAGCGATTCGAGGAATTTGTCATAATAGCCTCTGCCATGGCCAATCCTTCTGCAGGATTTGTCACATCCGACGCATGGGAGAATGACCATATCGATATCGCCCGGCTGCACGATCTCGGTATCAGGTGCAGGCTCAGGAATATTGTACGCTCCCGGTACAAGGTCCTCCGCTCCTCTGATGAGCCTCGCCTCCATGTCCGGCGATGCGCTGACCTTGTTCCCGTCCTTGTCGATATCCGTGCAAAGCGGCAGGCATACTCTCTTGCCCTTCTCGAGCAACTTGCTGATCAGAGCGAGCGTCCCTACCTCCTTGCCGACAGAGAAGTATGCAAATACGGTCTCAGCCTTGTCAAGTTCCTTGAGGCAAAGCGTGTTAAGAGCAATCGAAGCAGTGGCGCTGGTCCTGTAAGCCTCGTCAGTCTCGCTGAGAGCTCTTCTTATCTCGCGCCTCCACCATCGCTTTGCTTCTATGACCGTCTTAGGTATTTCGTCTTTGTTGACTTTGATAGCCATAATCACCTTTCCCAATTGGGGATATATTTCCTGTTATTGTAATACCAATTCAGTCAGATGACAATCGTATTAGTCAGGATCGGCAGGATCTCTGACGTCCGACATCTTACTTATTATATTCTTGCGGATCCTTCTTGTATACATTATTGACATTCCTGTTCCGGCGATCTCTGCAATCGGGAATGCCCACCATACCATGTTGACACCGCCAATCTTCGCGAAGATAAATGCGCATGGGATGATTACTACAAGCTGTCTGATCAGCGAAATGTTCATGCTGTATACGCTCTTGCCGAGTGCCTGGAATGCGGCGCCCCTCATAATGGCATATCCTGCGAATGGGAAGTTGAGCGACATGATGTGGAGCGCAACGACGCCCATCGCTGACATCTCAGCAGGTGCGTTGAAGAGAGCCATCAGCTGCTCAGGGAAGAGCCAGAATATGATGGTTCCGATCGACATTACGATCACTCCGTATCTTACTCCGAGGCTCATAGCCTGCTCAAGGCGGTCTCTCTTGTCGGCGCCGTAGTTATAAGCAATGATAGGAACTGATCCGTTATTCATACCGAAGATAGGCATGAATACAAAGCTCTGAAGCTTGAAATAGACTCCGAAGGTAGCTACAGCAAGATCTGAGAACCCGGCCAGTATCTTATTGATGCTGAAGTTCATCAGAGCGCCTACAGACTGCAGTACGATAGCCGGAATACCTATTCTGTAGATATCCTTCATTGTCTGAAGATGCGGCCTGATCTTGCGGACCGAGAGGCCTACTTCCTTGTTGAACTTCCTGTTGAAGGTGTATCCGAGAACGCATCCGAGGAGCTGTCCGAATACTGTAGCGATTGCTGCTCCCTTGACGCCCATTCTCGGGAACCCGAGGAGTCCGAAGATCAGGATCGGGTCCATAATGACATTGAAAATCGATCCTGCGACCTGCATAAAGAATATGTACTTTGTCTTGCCTGTGCCCTGAAGAAGTCTTTCGAACATAGACTGGATCATAGGCGCGAACGAGAGCCACTGAGTGATCCTGAGGTATACGATACCATCGCTGATGATCTGCTCGCTGGTATTATCCGATGCCATCAGCGTCATTATCTGTGGCGCAAAGCATCCGATAATGAAGAAGATAGTATAGTTGACACCTACCAGGATGAAACCGTTGTGAGCTACTTTGTCGGCTCTGTCATAGTCTTTCGCTCCGAGATACCTCGAGAGCAAAGCGCTCATACCGATAGATGTTCCTACACCGAATGCAGCATTAAGGTTCTGGAACGGGAAGCAGTACGAGACTGCCGCCAGAGCATCCGTGCTGAATTTGGCAACGAAGATGGAATCGACGACATTGTACATCGCCATGACGAACATGGAGAGCATCAGCGGCGCTGACATCTTGAGGAGCAGACTATGGACAGGCTCTGTTCCCATCCTGTCGGAGTCTCTCTTCTGCTGTACAGGCGCAGCCTGTCTGCCGGAGTTCCCGCCTTCGTTCATATTATCTTCTATATAATTTCTCTCGTTCTGATTACTCAAATTCTGAATATGCCTTTCTAAGTGTATGTGACAGGACCCGCCACTGTATGACGGATCCTGCCATAGATTAGTCTCTTATCTCATTCCCGCTGTTCTTTGCAGCAACACGCTGGAAGATCTTGATGATCTCAACGATAGGGATGATGAGGAATGCAAGTCCCATTGCGATTCCGTACTCTTTGAGGCTGATTGTCTCGAACTCGAAGAGTGCTGCAAGTGCAGGAACTTCTATTACTACAGATGTAAGCAGGAGCGCAGCCAGTGCTGAACCCCAGAGCCATTTGTTCTGTCTTGAAAGTGTAAATATGGACTGGCGTCTTGATCTCATGTTGAATGAGTGGAATATCTCGCACATGGACATTGTGAGGAATGCCATTGTTATTCCGTCATTGCTCATTACGATGTGCCACTGTCCTGTCTCAAGGAATTCACCAATGAAGTATGCTGCCAGAACAAGCATTGTGGTGACTGCTCCCTGATAGATAATATCTCTGTCCATGCCGCCTGCGAAGACGCCTTCTCTTGCGCTGCGAGGCTTCTGCTCCATTGAATCGCCTTCTGCTTCCTCAAGACCGAGTGCGAGCGCTGGCAGTGAGTCTGTAATGAGGTTGATCCACAGAAGATGTGCAGGCTTGAGGATCGTAAAGTTGAGCATTGTAGCGACAAGGATCGACATTACCTCGCTGACGTTGGTAGCAAGCAGGAACTGGATAGCCTTACGGATATTTGCGTAGATCCTGCGGCCTTCTTCAACTGCGGATACGATCGTAGCAAAGTTATCATCTGCGAGGATCATGTCAGCGACATTCTTGGTTACGTCTGTTCCGGTGATGCCCATGCCGACACCGATATCTGCTGATTTGATTGCAGGAGCATCGTTGACACCGTCTCCGGTCATGGCTGTTACCATGTTGTGGGCACGCCATGCTTTGACGATCCTTACCTTGTGCTCAGGCTGAACTCTTGCATATACAGAATATGTAGAAACCTTGTTCAGGAGCTCCTCATCTGTCATGTCATCGAGTGCGGCTCCGAGTATAGCATCATCAGCACTCTCGATGATTCCGAGATCCTTACCGATAGCAACAGCTGTATCGAGCTGGTCTCCGGTGATCATGATAGGTCTGATTCCTGCCTGACGGCATTCAGCTACGGCGTCCTTGACCTCAGGTCTGATAGGGTCAATCATTCCGACGAGTCCTACGAAGATAAGATCATGCTCAAGTGCCTGATCCGAGAAATCGTCAGGTCTGGTATGGTGAAGTCTGACTGCAAGTGAAAGAACTCTGAGAGCCTTGCCTGCCATTCTGGAGTTGGCATTTCTGACTCTTCCTGCCAATTCATCGGTCAGAGGTTCGATTCCATCATCTGTAAGAATATATGAGCAGTGTCTCAGAACGACGTCCGGTGCACCCTTGGTGAACTGAACGTATTCTGACTTGGCGATCAGCTTGTCGAGCTCGGTCTCCATGCCTGCCGGTGAATCCATTTCTGTATTCCTGTGAACAGTCGACATCATCTTACGTCCTGAGTCGAAAGGTGCCTCGCCTATACGAGGGAACATCTTGACAAGGCCAGGCTTTGGCAGGTTCTGTACTGATGAGTATGCAACCAGAGCTGCCTCTGTTGGCTCTCCGACTACCTCTTCGCCGGTCTCAGTGATCTTGAGCTCAGCATCTGAGCAAAGTGCCATTCCTGCTGCGAGCACATCCTGATCCTGCGAGAAATAGTCAACGACTGTCATTCTGTTCTGTGTCAGTGTTCCGGTCTTGTCTGAGCAGATGATCTGAGCACAGCCAAGGGTCTCTACTGCTGTAAGCCTTCTTATTACTGCATTACGATGGGACATTCTTGTAACGCCTATCGAAAGTACAATAGTAACGACCGCAACAAGTCCTTCAGGAATTGCTGCTACAGCGAGCGAAATAGCGAGCATGAAGGTGTCAATCATGACATCCATGCTGAGGTGTCCTGCCTTGACAACGCCAAGCGCGAAGATAAAGATACAGATTCCGATAACGACCTTGGTCAGGATCTTGGAGAGCTGAGCCAGCTTGATCTGAAGCGGTGTGAGCTCTTCCTCTGCCTGGGAGATGGCGTCAGCGATCTTACCCATCTCTGTGGTCATTCCTGTACCTGTGATGACAGCCTTGCCTCTGCCGTATACGACAGTGCTGCCCATGTAGATCATGTTCTTGCGGTCGCCGAGAGGTACGTCCTTGGCTTCTTTGCCGAGCTCGAGTGCCTCAACCTGCTTGGTTACAGGAACTGACTCTCCTGTCAGGGCCGCCTCTTCGACCTTCATTGAAGCTGCTTCGATAAGTCTTCCGTCTGCCGGGATGCTGTCTCCGGCTTCGAGAATGATGACATCTCCGGGAACGAGATGGTCACTCTCAAGTGTCGTGATGACACCGTCTCTCAGAACTTTGGACTTAGCTGCAGTCATCTTCTTGAGAGCTTCGATAGCTTCTTCTGCCTTGCTCTCCTGGACGACACCGAGCACTGAGTTGAGTACGACTACGAACAGAATGATGAATACATCTGCCGGGCTCTCGTGCTCATAGAGTGAAGTGAAGAATGAAAGTACTGCTGCTACGAGAAGGATGATTATCATCGGATCCTTCATCTGGTCGAAGAACCTTAAGATCGCACTCCTCTTCTTCGCCTCGATCAGCTTGTTCGGGCCGATCTTCTCAAGTCTGGATCTGGCTTCTGCCTCAGTAAGACCGCCGGCATCTGAACCGACGGCTTTGAGAACATCAGCCTGATCCTCTAGATAAGGTCTGTAATTCTCTTCCATTGTATATATCCCTTTCACAGAAAATTGTTCCGGTGGGATCAGGTACGGACAGTCATTGATCAGCCATACTTGCCATTCCTGCCGGCTATGGCTGTCCTAGCCTCATCCCGCGCTAGTTGATATTGTTATGATACGCTCATCATAACTTTAAGAGTATATCACCATCACTATTATTTTTCCACCGTGAAGGCTGTTAAAGCACCGCTAAATACTTAATAAATGTCGGATTTTTGTGAAAATTGTATCATTATGTTTTTTTTGCAATTCTTGCACGCGGAAATAAACTATTAAATCATTGAAATCTCAATGGTTTGTGATGATTAGGTGAAACTAGACAATTTCTTGACGATTTTTTTGTTTGACACGGAAAAATAATGGTTTTAGAATTTTATTGTATAGATTCAGATTGGTGTATTGTCGTGTCTAAATATCCACAATCTGAACGCATACGCCAGTCACTTATACGTTAAGGTGAATTTGTAAGGAGGTATTATATGGCTGAACTAATCACCAAGATTGACGGTTGGGTATGGGGCCCGGTCATGATGGTTCTCATCATCGGCGTCGGCATCCTGCTTTCCGTTCGTACTGGCTGGACTCAGCGTAGAATCCCTATCGCCCTCAAGTATGCTGTAAACAACGAGGAAGGCGGAGAGGGAGACGTTTCCAGCTTCGGTGCGCTGACAACAGCTCTGGCTGCTACCGTTGGTACCGGTAACATCGTAGGTGTTGCTACCGCTATCATGGCTGGTGGTCCTGGAGCACTTTTCTGGATGGAGCTCGCTGCATTCTTCGGAATCGCTACCAAGTATGCAGAAGGTCTTCTGGCTGTTAAGTACAGACAAGTTAAGGAAGACGGAACCATTCTCGGCGGACCTTTCTACTACATTGAAAAAGGTATGGGTCCTAGCTGGAAATGGCTCGGCAAGCTGTTCGCTCTGTTTGGCTCACTCGCTGGAGCTCTTGGTATCGGAACATCAACACAGGTTAACTCAATCGTATCCGCTGTTAACCAGCTGTTCGACCCTAACAATGAGCACATTGCATTCGGCAGCTATTCATGGACAACAGTTATCGCTGCTGTAGTTGTAACCGTAGCAGCTATCCTGGTAATCATCGGTGGTATCGAGAGAATCGCTGAAGTAGCTTCCAAGATCGTACCTGCTATGATGGTAATCTACGTTGTAACCGGACTTCTTGTATTCATCTGGAACATCAAGGCATTCCCAGGTGCTATCGTAGAGATCGTAAGAGGAGCATTCGGACTTGACGCTGCTGCAGGCGGTGCATTCGGAGCATTCATGCTGGCACTGCAGAAGGGTGTTGCGAGAGGTATCTTCTCCAACGAGGCTGGACTTGGTTCCGCACCTATCGCTGCTGCTGCTGCACAGACTAAGGAATGCGCTCGTCAGGGACTCGTATCCTCAACTGGTACATTCCTTGATACAATCGTAATCTGCACAATGACAGGTCTCTGCATCGTTATGACAGGCGCTGATGACTGGGCTCACGCTAATGACCAGGCTGGCGTTGCTGTAACAATCCGTGCATTCGGCGAAGGTCTCCCATGGCCTAACTTCATGGGCGCTGTTGTACTCTCTGCTTGTCTTGCACTCTTCGCATTCACAACCATCCTTGGTTGGGACTACTACGCTGAGAGATGCTTCGACTACCTCACAAATGGTAACAAGGGAGCAATCGCTGCTTACAGATGGCTGTACATTGCTGCTGTAGCAATCGGACCTTTCGTAGCTCTGAACACAGTATGGGATTTCGCAGACATGATGAACGGTCTGATGGCATTCCCGAACCTGATCGCTCTGTTCGCACTCTCCGGTGTTGTTGCTAAGGAGACAAAGGACTTCTGGAGAAGAAAAGACGCTGGCGAATACGATGACGGACTCGCTGCTGCAAAGGCTGCAAAGGAAGCAAGAAAGGCTAAGTAATCCTGGAGATTACAGACCTGAATATACGCAAATCAAGATCCCGCACCGTAAGGCGCGGGATCTTTTCTGTTGTATCATATTCTGAAGTTCAGAATCTATCGAAGACGTGTCCTATTGTTGTGATGCTGTGGCTGTCGGAATTCAGGATCAGTACTCCGCCCTTCGACCGGATATATTCGATCTGATCCTGCGCCGGATATGGCGAGGTTCTGTAGCCCTTTGCCATTGCTCCGGTGTTGATCTCAAATACCGGCTTGTCGCCTGCGGTTATCAGCCCGAGCTCTTCGAGTCTGTTCTTATGGCCTGCGGCTCTCAGGGCCATGGTGTCCTCGAAGATCTGATCGATGGCCTTCTTCCATGCTGCTATGTACCTCGAATCTGCAGTATCCATGATTGGCGCTGCATTTTTGAAGGCCTCTGCGTCATCCTTTCGCTTGACCAGCTTGCCTGATGCATCAAGGCCTGCGGTTTCATTGAATTTGGTGATGAGGTCGAAGTGGCCGATTATGTCGCAGCCTGTTTTGCTGATGATATTGCCGACCTGCTTGTAGTAGGCTTCTGCTGCTGCGAGAGGATCCCCGCCAAAGTGCTTATTCACTCCAGTCATCAGGATCTCCGGCGAGTAGTCGGAATCGATATACTCTCCGTCTTTAAGGATGTAATGCGAGGAGCCTATCAGGTAGTCATATGGAGTCGTGTCGATCTCGGCCCAGTAGTCGAGCTCTGTTCCGAGGAGTATGCGGATACGGTCGGAATACTTCTCACCAAGAGCGCGAATTTCAGCAATATAATCCCTCGTACCATCCGGACTCATACAGTAGCTCTCGTCGAACCAGGTATATGAATGCCCTGAGAATCCGATGGTCTCAAAGCCCATATCAAGAGCGGCGAGAACCATCTCTTCGGCAGAGTTGTTCCCGTCGCAATAAGTTGTATGCATATGCAGATCGAATTTCTGTGTCATATTCAGGATTTCCCTCCTGTAATTGGCTGGGGTCCGCCCGGCTATACCATCTTCTCCTGCTTGACCTTCTTGTCAATGACATGGCGGGATGCCAGCTCTCTGTGGATATCTTCAAGCGAGATTCCGGCCTCGATCATCAGGACCATTGTATGATATGCAAGGTCAGCAATCTCATAGATGGTCTCAGCATTATCACCTGAGTGCTCGGCTGTCTTTGCAGCGATGATGACCTCAGTGCATTCCTCGCCGACCTTCTTGAGGATCTTGTCGAGGCCCTTGTCGAACAGGTATGTTGTGTATGAGCCTTCCTTAGGGTCAGTCTTGCGGCCTCTGATAAGGTCCATCAGGCCCTCATATGAGAACTCATGCAGGTCTTCGCTCTCCCATACCGGATACTCAAAGCAGGATTCAGTTCCCAGATGGCATGCTGGTCCGTCAGGTTCAACGACGACTACAAGAGCATCTTTGTCGCAGTCAGCGGTGATGCTGACAATATGCTGATAGTTGCCGCTGGTCTCGCCCTTGAGCCAGAGCTCCTGCCTTGATCTGCTCCAGAAGCAGGTCAGTCCCTTCTCCATCGAGATCTGAAGGCTCTCCTTATTCATATATGCCAGAGTGAGCACTCTCTTGGTAACAGCGTCCACAACTACAGCAGGGATCAGACCCTTATCATCAAATTTAAGTTCTTCAATATTAACCATGTATGTTCCCCTTAGATTACTATATTTACACGATCCTTACCGGGATCCCTTCTTCGGCCATGCGTGCCTTGAGATCGGCAATTGAGACCTCGCCAAAGTGGAATATTGACGCTGCAAGTCCCGCATCGATCGTTGGCACTTTGCGGAAGAGCTCGATGAAGTCGTCTATGCTGCCGGCTCCACCGGAAGCGATGACCGGAACGGATACGGCTTTGCAGACGGCATCGAGCATTTCGATGTCAAACCCCTTCTTGACTCCGTCTGTGTCGATTGAGTTGACAACGACTTCGCCGGCACCCATGTCGACGCAGCGGCGGATCCAGCTGATGGCTTCCATGCCTGTATCATCTCTGCCGCCTCTTGCAAATACTCTGAACTCGCCGTCAACCCTCTTGATGTCGCATGAAAGAACGACGCACTGGTCGCCGTAGAGCTTTGCAGCCTCAGTGATCAGCGAAGGATTGCGGATCGCTCCTGAATTTACACTGACTTTGTCGGCACCGCACTTGAGGACGCGGTCAAAGTCAGCGATCGTATTGATGCCGCCACCGACTGTAAGCGGAATGAATACGTTGCTTGCAGTCTCTGTCAGGATCTCAGTGAAGAGCTTGCGGCCCTCTGCGGATGCTGTTATGTCGTAGAAGACCAGTTCATCCGCACCTGAATTTGTGTATAGCTTGGCCATGTCCACCGGTGAAGCGACATCTCCGAGGTTCTCGAAGTTGACGCCCTTGACGACTCTGCCGTCCTTAACATCCAGACATGGAATAATTCTCTTAGTTATCATTGTTGTTTGCCTCCGATCTTCGCAGCCTTCGCAAGATCGATAACGCCTGTGTAGTATGCTTTGCCTATTATCGCGCCATGGATTCCAAGCTCTGTCAGATGCTGTAAATCCGCGAGACTTGAGACTCCGCCGGACGCAACTATGTCTATGTCCAGCTGCTCGGAAAGTCTCTGGTACATTTCGAGGTTGGTGCCTCTCATTGCTCCGTCCCTCGATATATCTGTGCAGATGATGGTCCTGACTCCGATATCCTGCATTTTGTCTGCAAATTCATCAAGACCATATGCAGACAGCTCCGTCCAGCCGCTGACAGCGACGTGGCCGTCCTTTACATCTATGCCAACAGCGATCTTCTCACCATACTTACTGACCGCAGCAGCGAGGAACTCGGGGTCTCTGACAGCTGCTGTCCCAAGGATGACACGGTCGATGCCTGCGTCCAGATACTTTGCAATGACAGCCTCACTGCGGATGCCGCCTCCGATCTCGACGAAGGCTTTGCCTCCTAAGCTCTCCACAGCCTTATCCGCTGCCTCTTTGATGGCGCAGACTGTTTCGAAATTAGGTGTCGTGCCGTCCTTGGCTCCCTCGAGGTCGACCACATGGATGCGCCTTGCACCGGCCTTCATGAAGTCTCCGGCTATCTCAGGAGGATTGTCACTGTAGACAGTCATTTCATTGTAGTCGCCTTTGAACAGCCTTACCGCCTTGCCGTCATATAAATCAATTGCAGGGTAGATTATCATTTCAAGTCTCCTGTTCGATGCAGCTCAAGAAAGGCCTTCAGTATTCTGAGTCCGACGGTCCCGCTCTTCTCCGGGTGGAACTGGCAACCGTACACATTGCCATTTGCCGCAGCTGCCGTAAGATCCGCTCCGTATTCTGTGACTGCCAGAGTCGATTCATCACAGTCTGCTGCGTAGAATGAGTGGACGAAGTAAACATAGTCCCCTTCGCTTATATACTTGAACAGCGGCGAATCAGCGGTGAATCTCAGGGCATTCCATCCGATGTGAGGGATCTTGTAATCATCCGGTATCACATCAGCGATCGGCCTGACCACTCCATGGATAAGACCAAGGCCCTCATGCTCGCCATACTCATAGCTCTTGTCGAACATCAGCTGCATGCCAAGACAGATGCCAAGCAGAGGTTTGCCGAGGGCTGCTTCCCTGCGGACGACATCCGCCATTCCGGACTCTCTCAGCTTGCGAGCCGCATCTTCAAACGCTCCTACCCCCGGCAGGATGATCCTGTCAGAAGAAGCGATCACTTTCTCATCTGAAGTTACTACGGCATCGGCTCCGATCTCAGCGAGCGAACTCCTGAGAGAGAAGAGATTGCCGACTCCGTAATCTATAATTGCTACCATTAATTATCCTCCGGTTGTGTTATGCAGGGCTGCTGCAAAACGGTTACAGAAGTCCCTTAGTTGACGGGATCTCGTTAGCGAATTCAGGCTCGATGGATACCGCCTGCCTGAGACTGCGGGCAACGGATTTGAAGGTCCCTTCAATTATGTGGTGGGAGTTCTTCCCTGCAAGCTGCCTGATGTGCAGTGTAATGCCGGCGTTCCTTACAAATCCCAGCCAGAATTCCTCGACGAGCTCTGTGTCGAATGTCCCGACCTTCTCTGCCGGGATCTCAAGGCCAAAGCTAAGGTGTGGTCTTCCTGAGATATCGACAGCCGAGAGGATCAGTGCCTCGTCCATAGGAAGCGTGCAGTCGCCGTATCTTCTGATGCCGCGCTTGTCGCCGAGAGCATCGGCAAAGGCTTTGCCAAGGGCGATGCCGACATCTTCTACGGTGTGGTGATCGTCAACATAATTGTCACCATTTGCTGATACAGAAATGTCCATGCGGCCGTGTCTTGCGAGCAGTGTCAGCATGTGATCGAGAAATCCGACGCCTGTATCGATGTCGCTGGCGCCTCTTCCGTCAAGATCCAGAGTCAGCTTGATGTCTGTCTCTGCTGTAACTCTGTTAAGCTCTGCAGTTCTCATGATGCCCTCCATGTCTTATAGCTCTTCTGCGAGGATCTCGTCCAGTTCCCTTAGAAGGATGTCCATCTGATCCCGGCTTCCAATAGTTATCCTGTTATATTCTGCGATCTTAGGCTTGGTGAAGTGCCTGACTATTACGCCCCTCTCTCTGAGTTTATGGAAGATCACTTCGCCGCTCACCTCAGGATGTCTTACGAAGATGAAGTTAGCTGTCGAGTTGGTCATGACAAAGCCCCTCTTCGCAAGCTCTGCAACTGTATATTCTCTGTTCTCCATAACAGTGCGGCAGTGAGCGCGGTTGATCTCGTCATGTTCAAGCGACGCGATCCCGGCAGCCATTGCAAGCCTGTCTATATTATACGGATTTGTCGAGAATCTGAGCGCATTGAGATCGGCGATAAGGTCCTTATTACCGATCACATATCCGAGTCTCATGCCTGCAAGCGATCTCGACTTCGAGAATGTCTGTATCACGAGAAGGTTATCGTATCTGGATGTGAGCGGTACGGCTGATTCGGTGCCAAAGTCAACGTATGCCTCATCGATGACAACGATGTTGCCCGGGTTGCTTCTGAGGATGTCCTCGATCTGATTCCTTGTCAGCGGAATACCTGTAGGTGCGTTAGGATTTGCGATGAAGATGGTTCCCTCCGCATCGTAGTAATCCTCAGGATCTATGCTGAAATCATCCTTAAGCGGGACTTCCCTGTATGCAACATCCGTTATATTCGCAAATACCGGATAGAATCCGTAGCTGATCTCCGGGAACACTGCCGGCCTGCTGCTGTCGCAGTATGCAAGGAAAGCGAAATACAAGCCCTCATCAGAACCATTGTTGCAGAGTATCATGTCAGGATCCACATCATAGACCTTCGCAATGACCTTGCGGAGCTCGGTGCAGTCAGGATCCGGATAGAGCTGCAGCACTTTGGCCGCCTCGCGGACTGCCTCAACTACCTCAGGAGCCGGCGGAAAAGGCGATTCGTTGGTGTTGAGCTTGGTGAGCACCCTGGTCTTAGGCTGCTCGCCCGGTGTATATGGTTCAAGAGTTGCATATTTGCTGCTTAAGAATTTACTCATTTGTCTTTACCCTTATTTCTTCCTGCTGAGTACGCTGCGTGCGTGTCCTGTGAGCCCCTCCTTGCGCGCGAATGCGGCAATGTCATCTGCGACTTCGGCCAGCGCCTCACCTGTGTAATATGTATACTGCATCTTCTTGACAAAGTCATCGACTGAGAGCGGGCTCGAGAATCTTGCGGTGCCGCTCGTCGGCAGTGTGTGATTCGGTCCGGCAAAATAGTCTCCGAGGGCTTCCGGACAGTTCCTGCCCATGAAGATCGATCCGGCATGTCTGACTTTGTCGAGGATATCGAATGGCGAATCGACGCAGAGCTCGAGGTGCTCCGGCGCTATCTCATTTGAGATGTCTATCGCCTGATCTATATCTGCTGCAATTATTATCTTGCCGTTGTTCTCGATGGAAGGCCTTGCTATAGGCTCTCTCTCGAGGGTGGCAAGCTGCTTCTCTATCTCAGCCTGAACTGCATATGCAAGTTCAGATGAATCTGTTACAAGTACTGCGCTTGCATTCTTGTCGTGCTCTGCCTGCGAGAGCATGTCGGCTGCAACTATTGCAGGATCGCTCTTGCCGTCAGATACTACGAGGATCTCGCTAGGTCCTGCGATCATATCGATGGCAACCTTGCCGTAGACCTGACGCTTTGCCTCTGCAACATAGGCATTACCAGGGCCAACTATCTTGTCGACCTTAGGTATCGACTCTGTTCCATAAGCAAGTGCCGCAATTGCCTGAGCTCCTCCGGTCTTGAAGATGCGGACTTTGCCAGGGGCAGCGGATATCTCCTGGGCTGCGACTGCAGCACCTACGATTGCAGGATTGATGGTTCCGTCCGGATCAGGAGGGGTTACCATGATGATCTCTTTGCACCCTGCGATAAGAGCCGGTATCGAGTCCATGAGGACGGTCGATGGATAAGCAGCTGTGCCGCCAGGTACGTAGAGGCCGGCTCTCTCGAGAGGAACGACCTTCTGGCCCATCACTACGCCGCTCTTCTCATTGATGATAAAGCTGCTTCTGACCTGCTTCGTGTGGAAGAGGGCAATGTTCTTTGCTGCTTTCCTTAGAATATCCATGAATCCGGGATCGGTCTCAGCGAGCTTTGCGATGGCAGCGGCCTTCTCTTCGTCACTCAGCTCGAGGCTGAACCCATCAGGATCTATCCCATCGAACTTCGCAGCATATCTTACGATAGCCTCGTCTCCGTTAGCTCTTACATCATCTATTATTGCAGTAACTGCATCGCTTACATTGAAGGTAGGCTCAGTTCTTGCGAAGATCTCCTCAGGTGTAAGCTCTGCAAAATCCATTATTCTGATCATTTCTAAGTATCCTCTATTTCATTCTTTCGAGCAAAGTATTGATCTCTCTGCTCTTGAAGTTGTATCCGGACTTGTTAGCGATGAGTCTGGCGCTGATGTCCATGATCTCCTCAACTATTACAAGATTGTTCTCCTTAAGTGTTGTGCCAGTCTCTACAAGGTCCACGATGACATCAGAGAGGCCGAGAATAGGAGCAATCTCGATTGATCCGTTCAGTTTGATTATATCGATGTCACGTCCGTTCGACGAGTAGAAGCTCTGCGCTATG
The DNA here is from genome assembly GCA_017512145.1 of Mogibacterium sp. GTDB lineage: Bacteria > Bacillota > Clostridia > Peptostreptococcales > Anaerovoracaceae > Crickella. Next base: position 36,309 of record JAFWHB010000014.1, read on the forward strand.
TTGACGAACTTAGTCGCGACCCTCAGAGGGTATCCACGGTCGTCTTCAAATCCTGCAGGAGCTGCTACGACCATTCTGCATTTGCCTATGCCGAGGTCTCTGAGCTCGTATATATTCGGTTCATGCTCGAGAAGGATATCCTTGCCGGCAACTCCGATATCTGCAGCTCCCCTCTCTACATAGATAGGAACGTCTGACGGCTTGACCCAGAAATATCTCACGCCAGCCTCTTCGTTCTCGAACACAAGCTTGCGTCCTACGAAGATATCCGGACAGCCATAGCCGGCCTCTTCGAACATCTTATATACTTTCTCACCGAGCCTTCCCTTCGGAAGTGCTACATTAATCATATCCTTACCTCCCGAGCATTGCCAGAGAATCCATGTATACCGCGAATCCGATCGCGCGGGATTTCTTCTTCATTCTCTGCATCAGCCTGTCATATCTGCCGCCTACAAGAACACATTCAGGAAGGCCCTCGATATAGCCTTCGAAAGCAATGCCATTGTAGTAATTAGTATCTCCTGTTATCGAGAAGTCCAAGACCAGATGCCTGTCATCGTCAAAGTCCCTGAGGACATCCCGGAGTTCTTCGACTTCTGCCTCTGCCGGCGTTCCCTTGAGTATCTCGTCAAGCTGCGGCAGTACATCTTCAGGCTCTCCATAGAGTCCGAGGAGTCTGACAAGAGGCATGTACGCCTGCTCTTCTATCTCATAATCCTTGCAAAGCGAGATGATGCCGTGCACATTCTTCTCTCCGGCCAGTCTGAACAGCTCCGCCCTTGCAGTCTTGCTGTCGGTCATTGCCTCGACCAGCGGGATCGTTATGTCGAGATCGGAGACCTTGAGAATGTAATCTCTGCCATCACAGACAAGAGCCAGGCTCTTCTCGGCAAGATCCAGAACCTCTGTTACAGATGGGTTGTTCGCATTTCCTATGCACTCGAGGCCCATCTGCATGATCTCCTTGAAGGTGTTGGTGCTGCCCGAAACTCTGTAGACATTCTCGTCGTAGTACAGTCTCTGGAGCTCGTCCGGCTTGTCCTTGATGTTCCTTACTATAGAAAGTGTAACGTCAGGCTTGAGTGCCTTGAGTCTTCCGTTGGTATCTGTGAAGGTGATTACTCTGTCCGACAGCAGATAGTCCTTGTACCTGCTGTACAGATCGTAATCCTCGAACTTCCTCATTCTGTATGATCTGTATCCTGCCCTGCTGTAGAGTGTGCGGAGGGCAAATATTCTTCTCTCAGTTCTTGTCAGAACGCTCTGATCGTATTGCATCTTGACTCCTGTATCTATTCAAATTCCATGCAAAAATGAAAGTCCCTTGCTGGTACTTTGCCACTTTACCACGCTAAATCGCTAAAGTCAACACCGGTAGTGTATTTATACAAATCCAAAGGCTATTTCTTCCTGAATTTGCGCGCATATGCGAGGACCTGCTTCATCGCAAGGTCTTTGTCTATACCCGCAAGCCTTAGTTTGTGTGCATATTCAAGCAGCTCGCCAAAGTAATCCCCCGGCTCGAGTCCTGCTTCTATCAGGTCTCTTCCCATGACATGGGGAGCTTCCATGGTCCGCTTATATTCTTCAAGCCTTTCGAACAGGAACTCACTGTCGCCGCTGAACTCGTCAGTCCCTGAGAAGACAGGCTTATCTGCCATCGCGAAATATATAAGGTCCCGGGGCGCCTCTGCCGCGTCAAACATCCTGTTGGTGGATTTGACTGAAGGCTTGGAGTAAGCAGCCACATTAGGCCTCATATGGAGCGGCACCATGTTCTCGACGTAGCCAGTGATGGATCTGTCGTCTGTGAGCCTCCTGACAAAGCTCTCGACAAGCGGCATCCCCTTGGTCTCATGCTCATAGGCATGTATCCTGCCCTTGACGAATTCCGTGGTCACGATCTTGCCGAGGTCATGTGTCAGCGCGAGCATCATGAAGGCAAGCGGATCCGAAGTCTCGTCTCTTACCTGTGCAGCCCGGTCTATCACTTCCATGGTGTGGACCCAGACATCCCCTTCCGGATGGAAGACCGGATCCTGCTCAAGACCAATCGTCTGCTCAAGCTCCGGAAGCCACACACCCAGCTGGTCCATTTCCCTGAGATAATTGAAAAAGACCGACGGCCTCGCCGCCTTGAGAAGCGCCTTCTTCATCTCATCGAAGACCCTCTCTCTGCTAAGAGGCGCAAGGTCTATGCTCCTGCAGAGCTCTATCGTCTCAGGCGCTATCGTAAATCCGAACCTTGCCGCGAACTGTGCTCCTCTGAGGACTCTCAGCGGGTCCTCTACAAAGGTCTCCGCATCTATGTGCCTCAGGATCCCTGCCTCAAGGTCCTCTCTTCCGCCAAAGTGATCGATGACCTCTCCAGTCAGCACGTCCTGCATGAGGGCATTTACCGTGAAATCCCTTCTCCTGGCAGCCTCCATGGTGCCTATGAATGGATCGACCTCTATCTCGAAGTCCCTGTGACCCTTACCGACGGCATGCTCCCGCCTCGGCATCGCTATATCAATATCTTCGCCCTTGAGTGCATATACGCCAAAGCTCTGGCCGAACGAAACCGGCTCGCCAATCTCAGACAGCAGCGAGAAGAGCTTGTCCGGCGTGATCCCATGCACCTCGATATCCACATCCTTGTTGTCCCTGCCGAGCAGTCTGTCGCGCACAAAACCGCCGACGTAGAACACTCTGCCGCCGGCGTCTCTGACTCTGGATGCAATTGTCTCGGCTACCTGGGTACTCATTCGTATTTCTCTATTACTATCCAGCTGCGGCCCTTCTTGGATTCGCCGCCTATCTCTTTGAGGACTGCTTTGCCCTTGCCTCTGAGCACGAGAGACGATCCCTCTTCGACTTTGGCATCAGGCTTGAGGCACTCGATATGATCGACCGAGACGATTCCGCCGCGGATCGCCTCAGCTGCCTTGGTCCTTGACAGCTTGAAGGCTGCCGAAATAATATTATCAAGTCTCTCAGAAGGTACTGTGTCACGGATGATCCTCGTCTTCTGCTCAGGTATGATCAGCTCACTGAGGCTTGTTTTCTCTGCTTTGACATGCACCCTTCCGACCTGCTCATATTCCCTGACGAGGAAATCCGCAATGTCCGGCAGAACGATGATGTCTGCTCCGTCCTCTCTGACAAGGATGTCTCCCGTAACGCTCCTGTCTATGCCAAGTCCGAGCATCGAGCCGAGATAATCCCTGTGGGTAAGCTCTCTTGAGATCGCAGGCTTGGTGACCCTCAGTATGCAGAGAAGGTCTTCGGTCGCCTCTTCATCGGTCATCGGAATATCTGCAGGAACACATACAAGCATCCTGCGCTCTGCGCCAGGATATCCTCCGTACATCAGGCTGCGGACTCCTGCCGCATTTCTCGAAGCTGCTCTGGCAAGAGCCTGCTCATGTGAATCAAGAAGCCCTGTAGCAGTCACATAGTAGCCATCCCTGCACTGCGAAATAATATCTTCTATTCTTGAAATGGTTAATTCATCTCTGGTCATTATATGATTCTACAGTCCCTGCTCTCTTACAAATGCATAGAACTCATCCTCTGCATCCTTATCCTCCTCGCGGACCGTGCCCACTGGCATTGCATAGAAGATCGTCTCTTCCTCGCCATCGAGTCCGAAAGCCTTATTTGCTGAAGGCGGATCGACAGAAGCTATCGCGCAGCCGCCAAGTCCTATCGAGGTCGCTGCAAGATAGAGGTTCTGCGTGATGTGTCCGCTGTCCATCAGAATAGGCACATGAGCCCAGATGCCATATCTCCACTCAGCCCTGTAGAACACGCAGCTGTAGTAGAATACGACATTAGCCTTGCATGCCCAGGTCTGTTCGCAAAGCGACTCTCCTATGAATCCTCTGAGGTCTTCAGCCTCTCCGAGGAACTCGATCTGATGTGTCATCGGCAGATAGTGGTAGAAACCGTCCTTTAATCCGTCTACCATCTGCACTGCCATATAGGTTTCGAATTCATGGCGGGCCCCGCCGCAAGGCACTGTCCTGAGAGTAGCGTAGGATTTGCCTCTTACGGATTTGACGCCCTGTGTGCACCAGAGAAGATACGACAGCTCGGTGAGCGTCATCTGCTCCTGAGTGTATACCCTGTGGCTCTTCCTGCTGTTGATTATATGAAGGAAGTCACCGTCGATATCGAGCTCTGCAAAATCCGCCGGCAGATCTATGATGTTGTCTGTCATTGCTGCCTTCGCAAGAGGCGGCTGCGGCTTCTTGAGCTCCTGATCGGTCTGGTAATCTTCAGCAGTGTCTTCTTCATTTGCAAATCTGCTGACAAATGCTCTGCCGTTTGCGATCCTTGCTCTTATTTCCTGTTCGGTCATGTCGTCCTCCTGTTACTTGGTGTATATCTTGAGCCAGACTATCAGCGCAACGAGGCACACTATAAGGAACATATAAATATACTTCTTCGTGTTGTATTTGTTCTCTATCACTTTGGTCACGAGCGCTCCGACACCGAGGCCGAGCACCGCCCACAACAGGCCGTTAGTCATAATCTTCTCCTTCTGATACTGTTCAGATCCTGGTCATTATCTGATTCTGACTATACCACACATATGCGCCCGCCGCACTTGAATTATGGCATGATTTACCATATCATTTGCACTAGGGGGAGGCTGATTGCCTTCCCCTGAATCTGGGCTTTGTCAATCTATATTAACAGGAGCAATCTTCATATGGACACACAGGAAAAGGCTGTAATAACAGTCGTAGGAAAGAACGCAATAGGTATACTCGCTAAGGCTGCAACCTGCGTTGCTGACGCCAACACAAGTGTCATCCAGGTCTCGCAGATCGTAATGGATGAATTCTTCACAATGAACATGCTGGTCGATATTTCCCAGATCAGGGGCAGTATCCAGGATCTTGAGAATGATATCAAGCAGCATCTCCCGGGCATCGAGGTACATGTGATGCACGAGAACATTTTCAATTCAATGCACACAATCTGATTACAAGGAAGGACTTTTCATGCTCAACACAAGTGACATCATGGAAACCATTTCCATGATCAGAGATAACAACCTCGATATCCGTACAACGACCATGGGGATCTCTCTGCTCGATTGTGCGGATACGGACATAGATAAGTCATGCACCAAGGTATATGACAAGATCTGCCGTCTTGCAGGCAACCTTGTTGCTACAGGTGATGACATAGCAGCAAAGTACGGTATCCCGATCGTCAACAAGCGTGTCTCTGTTACACCTATATCAATGCTCGCGGGCATTTCAGGCGGAGATCCTGTCAAATATGCCAAGGCTCTCGACAGAGCTGCTCATGAGATCGGTGTAAACTTCATCGGCGGATATTCGGCCCTCGTTCAGAAGGGCTTCAGTGCAGGCGACCTCGAACTGATCGAGTCGATCCCGCGCGCACTTGCCGAGACTGAGCTAGTCTGCTCCTCTGTCAACGTCGGCTCGACCCGCGCAGGCATCAACATGGATGCTGTAAGGTTGATGGGCGAGAAGATAAGACTTGCTGCCGAGCTTACCAAGGACAATCAGTGCATAGGCGCTGCCAAGCTGGTAGTATTCTGCAATGCGGTTGAGGATAACCCTTTCATGGCCGGAGCTTTCCACGGTGTTGGCGAAGCAGATCACGTTCTCAGCGTAGGTGTCTCAGGCCCTGGCGTTGTAAGATCGGTCCTGGCCGCTATGCCTGATGATGCTCCTCTTGATGTGGTCGCAGAGACCATCAAGAAGACCGCTTTCAAGATCACAAGAGTCGGCCAGCTCGTCGGTTCAGAAGCTGCTGCAAGACTGAATACTCAGTTTGGCATAGTAGACCTCTCCCTCGCTCCTACTCCTGCAGTCGGCGACTCAGTAGCACATATACTCGAGGAGATCGGCCTTGAGCAGTGCGGCGCTCACGGAACAACAGCGGCCCTTGCAATGCTGAATGATGCAGTCAAGAAGGGCGGCGTAATGGCCTCCTCAAGCGTCGGCGGACTCTCCGGCGCATTCATCCCTGTCAGCGAGGATGCGGGCATGATAGACGCAGCCCGCGAAGGCACACTCTCAATAGAGAAGCTCGAGGCAATGACAGCCGTCTGCTCAGTTGGCCTTGATATGATCGTAGTTCCGGGAGACACCCCATCCGAGGTCATCTCCGCAATCATCGCAGACGAGGCAGCAATTGGCATGGTCAACTCCAAGACTACAGCAGTCAGACTGATCCCGGCCATAGGCCTTGCCGAGGGCGAAGAATTAAACTTTGGCGGACTTCTCGGTTACGGACCGGTAATGAAGCTCCGCACCAAGTCCCCGGCCAAGATGATCATGAGAGGCGGCCGCATCCCGGCACCACTCCAGAGCCTCAAGAACTAGGCAGCCACGCAGTTTCAACAAACAGAAAAACAGCACCCATCCAGGCTTATGCCAGTGGGTGCTGTTTGTATTGGTCAGTATCAGCTAGAATGCGAAGTTGCCGTTTAAGAATACTGGCACTTCTTCGCCGTCATGGGTTGTGCCGGTGATCTCAAGGTCTCTTGAGCCGACCATGAAGTCCACGTGTGTCATCGAGAAGTTGACGCCGCGCTCCTTGAGTTCTTCTTCTGTCATGTTCTCTGATCCGTAGATGTTAGGATATGCCTCTCCGAATGCAAAGTGACAGGATGCGTTCTCGTCAAAGAGTGTATTCAGGAAGAGTATTCCCGAATTGGAGATCGGCGAGTCGTATGGTACGAGTGCGACCTCGCCAAAGTAGCTCGCGCCTTCATCGACGCTGATAGCATCTCTCAGGATGTCTTCGCCCTTGTCGGCATGAAGATCAACTATCTTGCCGTCCCTGACGTCGAACCAGAAGCCCTCGATGAGTGTGCCATTGTGGCTGAGAGGCTTGGTTGCGACAAGTCTTCCGTTGATGCTGTCCTTCTTAGGGAGAGTGAAGACTTCTTCTGTAGGGATGTTCGCAGAGAACTTAATTCCTGAAGTCGACTTCTCCTCGCCGCCTGCCCAGAAGTGTCCTTCCGGGAGCTCGAGAGTTACGTCTGTACCCGCTGAGTTCTTATATCTCAGGGACTTGAAGTTATATTTGTTCAGTATCTCTACATGGTGCTGGAGCTCATCTGAATGAGCCTTCCAGTCAGCAAGAGCATTGCCGCCGGAGACTCTGCAGGCTGAGAGAATCTCATCCCAGAGTCTTGCCATCGCATCTGCCTCGTCCATTTCAGGGAAGACTGCCTTGGCCCATGCGGCTGTCGGGATGGAGCATACGCACCAAGGGCAGTCATTACGCATCTGGCGGGCACGGTAGTCGGCAAGAGCTTTGCCGCTTGCGATCTGAGCGCGCATGATGCGGTCAGGATCTACGCCCTTAAGGCTCTCAGGATCCTCCGCATAAATGCTCAGGAAACCTGCGCCTTCCTTGGACAGGGTATCGAGCAGGTCGACATCCCATGAATTGACTCCGTCAAAGACATCATTCTCAGCATAGAGATACTTCATGCGTGTCAGCTCATCGTCTCTCCAGCGCAGGATGACTTCTCTTGCGCCGGCATCATATGCTGCCTTAGCGCAGAGCCTTGCAAAGTCCGCGCATTCTACAGGGCTTGTGATCAGCATGCGCTGACCCTTCTGAATGCCGAGACCTGCTCTTACGAGCAGGTCCGCATAATCTTTCTTAAGATCTTCGATATTCTTCATCTGTATAATGATTATCCTCTCTTAGGTACTGTTCCAGGCTTGACACCAGGTACGATGCTGATTCTGTCTTCAGCTGTCTTAGCGATCTCGCCGAAATCCTGGAGTTCTTCTTCACCACGGAGTACTCTCAGTGCTCCTGCAGCGAGAGCTTCCATCTCGAACTCACCAGGCATTACCTCAACAGGTGCGATGAATGATACGTGCTCAGTGATGTATTCTGCAACATACTTAGAGTATGCGATGCCGCCTGTGAGGATGATGCGGTCAACCTTGCCGCATACAGTAGCTGCAAGCTTGGAGATATCCTTAGCAACTGTGAGGCACATAGCTTCGTAGACGATCTTAGCATAATCATCGCCATCAGCTATCATCTTCTCAACGTCTCTTGCATCAGCTGTTCCGAGGTGTGCGATAAGTCCGCCCTTGCCGTGGAAGAGCTTCATTGCTTCTTTATATGTATACTTGCCGCTGTAGCAGAGGTCAACGAGTCTCTTAGCACTTACTCCGCCGCCTCTTTCAGGTGTGAAGTTGCCCTCATCATCATTGACGCTGTCGATGTTGACTCCGTCCTTGTAGAGTCTGATCGAGCTGCCGCCGCCAAGGTGTGCAACGATGAAAGTGCACTCATCGAACTTCTTGCCGAGCTTCTCCTCTGCGCACTTGATTGCCATAGCTCTTGTGTTGAGAGTATGTCCTACTGTGAAATGAGGGAGTTCAGGTACTCCGCTGACTCTTGCAACAGGCATCTTCTCGTCTGTTCCGATAGCATCGTAGATACATACAGGAATTCCGTATTCCTTGTGGAGATCGAATGCGATCATGCTTCCGATCAGCGACGGATGCTTAGCAAGGTCCTCAGGTCTTGTGAGGAAGTCGATCATTGCCTGGTCGATGCTGATAGCTCCGTGTGGGCATGGCAGGATGTTGCCGCCTCTTGAAACTGCTGCTGTCAGTGAATCGATGCTGACGCCATTTGCAGCCATGGACTCTTTGATCTTGTTATATCTGAACTCATACTGCTCAGTTACATCGCCAAATGGTGCAAGCTCCTCAGTTGTATGGCGGATAGTGTCGTTGAAGACTTCTTTGTCGTCATCATATACTGCGATCTTGCTCGATGTTGAACCGAGATTCATGACAAGGATTCTTTCTGTGCTCATACGTGTCCTTCCCTTCCTTAGTGGTTATAGTTATAAATACATCTCTTAAAGTATATCAGAATATAGCGTCTGATGTCCTTGAAAATTCTGTGAAATACAGCAAAAAAGAACGCCCCCGGGGCGTTCTTGGTTTCGCATTTAGTTATTGCTCGTAAGCGCCATGAACTTCTCAATATTCTCCTCAAGTCCTACTACCCACAGATCATCTCCCTCTTCAATGAGAGTGTCTGCATCCGGCATCATGAAGGTCTTGCCAAGCGACTGGAGGCCTATGACCATGCACTGTGTGTAGTCTGTAATGCCTGAATACTTGAGAGGCTTATTGCAGTAAGGCGCGTCTGCTGTTACTTTGACGACCTGACATACAAGCGGCACCTGAGCCTCCTGTGAGCCAAATCCCATGAAGTCCTTGAGGTTGCCCATCGTGTATTTGGATCCGATGTACTGTCCGTCGCGGAATCTTATTATCGACTTCTCGACACCAACCGCGAATACACGGTCGCCCCTGAAGACTTTGGTCTTGCCGTTAGGCAGGAAGATCATCTCAGTGCCGTGCTCGATCTTGATAATGAAGATGTTCTGGCTCTTGCCCCATCCAAGCTCCATCAGAGTCTTTCCGGAGTAGTCAGCCTCCTTAGGAACGACGAAGGAGATATACCTGTAATCATCCTCGAAGAACTCTGTAAAATCAGGGAGCACTGTATCGCCCTGAGCCATCATGCTCGCGAAGAGGAATGAAGCTCTCTTGAGTTTGGAATACTGCCTTCTCTGTCTGTAGTCGAGGATGAAGAGCACAAGCCCTATGAACATCCATCCGCCGAACAGAGCTGTCGCGAATCTGCCCATGAATACAGGCTGTCCCGGAATAATGAGAAGTGCGAGAAGCAGCGTCATTGTAACGCCGGCAAACCATGCCATCTTCTCTCCGCCCGGGATCTTGTAAGGACGGGCAAGTGTAGGCTCTGTGTGTCTCAGCTTGATCAGGCTGTAAGCAGTGATCATCCAGCTTGTAACATAACCAGCCGCCGAGAATGTTGTAAGTGAGCCGATAAGACCGCTTCCGAGGAATGGGCCTGCCACAGAAGCAACGAGGCAGACCTTGAGCGCATTGATCGGGGTCTTGTATACCGGGTGCTGCTCAGCAAGTACATCCGGAACGATACTGACTCTGGCCATGGCCATGAGTATCTGCGACGACGCCATCATGAAGCCGTTCCATGTGGTGATGAGTCCGCAGATAGCTCCGATCAGGATGAAGAGATAAAGTCCCATCCCTACCGGTCCGCCGTAGACATCTCTGAAGAGAAGTGCTGCAGCAGGGCTGTCAAATCCTATGAACTCCTTCCAAGGCATTGCTCCGCCAAGTGTGAAGAGAAGCAGCGCATAGAAGAGACACGACAGAACGACGGTAAGTACGACGGTTTTGCCTACGGACTTAGGGTCGCCGCCCGCACTCTCGATGCCCTGCGGGATCGTCTCGAATCCTGCAAGGAAGAATGGTGCCGACGCGAGTATTACCATAGCGCCGCCAAGGAATGACTTGTGTGTTCCACGTCCGATGTTCTCGTATACTGGCTGGAAATTATCCGGGTCAAATTTGAACATGGCGAAGATCATCGCAAGGATACCTGCTCCGACAAGGACCAGGCAGAGAACCCTCTGCATCGATGCTGAAGATGAGACTCCTTTGCGGTTGATCAGGAACAGTATAACTGAGATCGCAAGTCCGATCAGTATATGTCCAAGGTATATGTCTGCTCCGGCCAGAGTGTACAGAGGCGCCCCTGCCTTAAGAGAAGGGAATATGATACTGAGAATATCTACTACATAGATAGCTTCCCATGGGATGATCGTTATGAAAGCTCCGAATGCAGCCCAGCCCGAGACAAAGGCAATATTGTCGCCGAACGCTCTGAAGGCATACGCCATTCCGCCGCCCGATACGGGCAGCATTGCGCAAAGCTCGCAGTAACAGAGCGCGATAGGAATCATTATGACGAGCGCGATAATATAGCCAACAGCCGCAGGCAGCGGTCCGCCGCTTCCCGCCATCCAGCTGTTGATCGATACAGCCCAGCCTACTCCTACGATAGCTCCGAAGCCTATGCAGAAGAAATCTATAGCCGATACACCTTTCTTCTTTTCCATTGTCTTTCCCTCTGATCAATACCGGTTCACGCCGGTCCGGGGCAAATTCTGCACTCACAAAATGCAGTCTTAACCTATGGTTTAGACTGCATTCTAGAATATATCACTTCCGTGTCGTATTTTAAAGATGGTTTTAAAGATTTTTTAAAACTTTTTTAATGATTTGTTAACTCTCTGTCAACTCTTTGTCCCGACACCTGTTACAGACTGTCCTCCGAGGTTGGTCCTTCTGAAGTATATCGACGAGATGATCGTACAGAGTATCCATCCGAACGGATATCCGAGGCATACAATGATCAGATTGTCCGGCATGAAATGTGTGACTGATGCCAGATAGATCTGCCTGAACACTACATAACTGAATATGGTGATCAGCATAGGAGCCTTGGAATCCCCGGCGCCTCTGAGTCCTGAGTTCGTGACATTCGCCGCGCAGGTAATTACATAGAACGGAGTCATCCACCTGAGAATCTGAGTACCAAATGCCACAACCTCCGGCTTGCTGTTGAAGAAGCCGACCAGTGCCGGAGCGAATACCATAACAGGTATAGAAAGTGCAAAAGTTATAGCCACACTGATGCGGGTAGCCTCCCTGACACCGTCGCGGGCCCTCTGGACTCTGCCGAATCCGATGTTCTGACCCACGAAGGTTGTGGTCGCAAGTGCAAGCGACTGCATCGGCAGCAGCATAAGAGCATCGATCTTGGTGTATGCGGTCCATCCGGACATGACATCAGCACCGAAGTAGTTGATATATCCCTGTACGATGATATTCGAGAATGAGATGATACCCATCTGGAGTGCTGCAGGGATACCGATCCTGATTATCTGTTTCATAGAACCTGTATCGATCCTCATCTTGCGCAAGCTCAGGCGCAGGCATGTTTCCGTTCTGAACAGAGTGATCATTACCAGAACCGCTGATGTTGTCATTGCAGTAACAGTTGCGATCGCAACGCCCTCAACGCCCCTGTGGAATACAAGGACCAGCACCAGGTCTCCGACGATATTGATAACAGTTGCTGTGGTCAGGAAATAGAATGGCCTTGTCGAGTCTCCAAGCGCCTGCAGTGCTGCAGCGCCAATGTTATAGAACATCATACCTGCCATACCGGCGAAGAGGATCAGCAGATACAGCCTTGCCTCCGGTATTACATTTTCCGGAGTATTCATCATCCTGAGGAATACGTCCCTGAGAAGAATGCCCGCAGTTGTCAGGAAAATAGCTATGATGAAAGTCATCACAATAGCTGTATGGATCGCTTTGGATGCAGCCTCCTCACGCTTTGCGCCGTAATTCTGTGAGATTACGACACCTGCGCCGCTCGAAAGTCCGAGGAAAAGGCTGATGAGTGTATTAAGGATCGGACCTACTGTTCCGACAGCCGAGAATGCCTCGTTGCTGACAAAGTTGCCGACGACCCATGCGTCGACCATATTGTATAGTTGCTGGAAAACATTACCAAGAAGAAGAGGAACCGAGAAGGTTATGAGAAGCCTTCCGATGTTCCCCTCTGTCATATCCAGATTGCGCTTGCTGCCGGGCAGCCATTTACTATTTGACATGATTTCTATCCCCCCGAAGGATACTATATCAAGTCCCCCTGCTTTTCAAGCAATTTGGGGTATTTTCAGGTGTTCTTTACACGTAGCCTGAGTCTACTCTCCGCGGAGATATTTTCTCAGATTGACTTTGTCTTCGTACTCGAGAGAGTCACGGCCGTACATGCCGCCGAGGTGTTCCATATGGTGCCTGAACTCATGCCGTACGACATCCCTAAGTCTGTTCTTGAGCTGCTCTCTGTTATCGCCGGAATACAGGTGCGCAAAGGAACCATAGTAGATCGAGATCTTGTTGCCAAGACCCGACCTCGTGTACTCGCCCATTATTACGAGATCCTTGTTCCTCGCATGAGGGGAATACTTGACGCCCTCTTCGAGCACGACCCCGTGATGGAGATCATTGAACATCTCATCCGGCAGCTCGTCACAGACTTCTATGAGTATTTCGAAAAATTCGTCGATGTCTATCATTTACCTGGAGCTCCTCTTGTTCAGGACATAGCCTATGTATGCACCGATGATGCCGCCTGCTATGTGTGATAAGTTCGAAATATTATCCTGCAGGAACACGCCTTCATATACCTGCTGGCCTATGAAGATGATCGCTACAAGGATAACAGTCAGAGGAATCTCACCCTCTCTGAAGCTCGTGAATGATGTCAGCATGATGAACGCAAAGACTACTCCGCTGGCTCCGCAGAGAGCGACAGTCGGGAACAGGAAGTAGTTCATCAGAGCGGTGATAAGAGCTGTTATGCATATTATCTCGATCATGGCTCTTGATCCGTGCTTCTCTTCGAGCATAGGACCGAGCAGCAGGATGTACATCATATTGCCTATATAGTGAGACCAGCCTGCATGACCGAGAACGTGAGTGAAGAACCTCAGATAAGTAAGCGGCGATGCAAGCGAGGAATGGTAAGTCATGAAAAGCAGCTGATTGCTCATACCTGCAGTCAGATAGTTAGCGACCATGACGCCAAAGCTTATGAATACAAAGCTAAGCACGACTGGTGAATTGAAGGTTATTCTCTTCTTCATTGGCTGCACCCCCTTTCAGATGATTATACACCACAAATTTTATGATGTATAACAGCATTAAATAAAGTATAATGTTGTTATGAAAATGATAGATATACTAGAGAAAGATAAAGACCATCTCCTCACCGAGCTTGCGGCTGCAGATTCCCCTGATAAGGCCGTTATAGCCCTGGAGAACGAGATCGACAAGCTGCTCCTGAGATACAATGAGCGTTGTGACAGCGAGCGTGAACGCGACGCGGCTGCATATATGATGCAGGCGGTCCGTCTTTCGCTGCCGCTTATCGACTCTACCGGCAGAACTAAGGTCTGGGAGCATGACGAGGGCAAGGCTGCCAAGGCTAAGACCCCTGTAATGGCCATCATCCTTCTTATCGCCGGAATAGCATTACTCATATTCGGCTTATTCCCTATTGTAATGCTGGCACTTGCAGATACTGATCCGTCAGGCAGGACTGAGCTCTTCACAAGATTCGGTTCAGTATTCTCAGGTATAGTAGTTCTGTTCATCTCAGGTGCTCTGTTCGGAAGACCGAAGACAAGGAAGACCAAGGAGCTTCACATTGAGATCCGTGTCGATGCTGAGAAGATCTACAGGCACTTCAGAACTGCGATCCTCTCGGTCGATCAGAGTCTCGAAGAGATCAGAGCTAACGAGCGCTGGAGCAAGAGAGAGCAGGCCGGCAATATAGACGGGAGGAAGGCAACTACGCCGGAGATCGAGCTCTTCTCAGATCTGCTTGCTGCGTCTTACAGCAATGATCCTGAATATGCTCTTGAGAAGATCGATGAGATCAAGTACTTCCTGCACAAGCAGCAGATAGAGGTAATTGACTACAGCGAGAATACAAGACAGTATTTCGATCTGATGCCGGGAACCGCAGCAGGAACAATCAGACCTGCCCTTATCGCGGACGGAGCCCTTCTCAAGAAGGGACTTGCATCTACCGGCAAGTAGTGCAGTCAATACAGAGAAAGGAACGGTTACAGTAATGGATCGTTTTTTCGGATTTGACCTGGGAGACGCCGAGAGCGCCATCGCCAGGCTATACAAAGAAGATCAGGTTATCCCGGAAATGCTCACCGTCGTCGGTGAGCAGAGTTTTATTACGGCTTATGCACAGCTTGCATCAGGCGAGCTGCTGGTCGGAGAGAAAGCCTGCTACGCTGACAATGTCATCAAGCGCAAGCTGAGATTCAAGAGCCGCTTTCTCACAGACCGCTCGAGCGCAGCTGATGTCAAGAGCTTTGCCGCGGGAGTACTCGGAGAGCTGTACGGCAGCGGAGATCTCATACGCAACGAGGAATGTAGCTTCTATATAGGCTGCCCTGCCGGATGGGACAAGAACACAAGAGAGCATTACCGTGAGATCTTCGAGAGCGCAGGATATCCGCCTGCTAAGATAATTTCGGAATCAAGGGCTGCCATGGTCAGCGCCTGCCAGTCCAAGCATCTTCAGATAGGTGTGGACATCCTGTCCAAGCCTGTTCTTGTCGTCGACATAGGATCTTCGACAACTGACTTTGCATATATCATGGGCGGCAAGGAAGTCGAGATGCAGACTGCCGGAGAAGTCGTTCTCGGAGGCGGCCTGATGGACGAGATCCTGCTCGATGAATCAGTAGCTGCAGCAGGACTATCGCGCAAGAAGATACAGTCAGTATTCGAGCAGAGCGAGCCATGGAAGACCTATGCTGAATTCGCAGCGAGAAGGCTCAAGGAGAAGTACTATTCCGACGAGGAGTACTGGTCGACACATGAGTGCAAGGAGAGCATCGTCCTTCACTACGACCGCCCTGTCAAGCTCACACTCCGCATGGATAAGTCCACCGCAGACAAGCTTGTAAACAAGAAGCTCGCCAAGCTTGCGGGCCGGTCATGGAAGGAAGTCTTCATCGCATCGCTCGAGGATGTCAAGAAGAACATCTCAGGTTCGCAGCCTGAGCTCATTTTCCTCACAGGAGGCGTGAGCAAGCTGCCGGCTATCCGCGACTGGTGCACAGGCGTATTCAAGGAGGCTGTCGTTATCTCGGCAACCGATCCTGAATTCTCAGTTGCAAGAGGCCTTGCTTACTGCGGACGTATAGACGAGGACCTGAGAGAATTCAAGGAAGACCTCAGCAAGCTCATAGCATCTTCTTCAATCGAGGAGATAGTCAGCAAGCATATTCCTGAGCTGTATAAGAGCGCAGTCGACACACTTGTCGATCCGATCGTATCTGAGGTAGCGATACCTATCTTTGACAGATGGAGAGACGGAGAGATAACAAGGCTCGCAGATACGGATGCAGTTCTTCAGCAGGAGGTCGGCGGCTTCCTGAGGTCAGACAAGACCAGAGAGCTGCTAGCAGGACCTATCACTTCGTGGCTCAAGCCTGTGATCGAAGAGCTTGAAGCTCTGACGGTTCCTATCTGTATCAAGCACAGAGTTCCGTATACAGCGCTCAGCCTCAAGTCCTACCTCAATGCTTCAGATATAGACATCAAGGTCGATGCCAAGAATATCTTCGCAGTAGAGGAAATGACTTTCCTGATCGACTCAATAGTAACTGCAGTGGTTGCGATACTCGTAGCGACAATAGATCTCATTCCTTTCCTGGCAGGTCCGGAGGGAATACTGATAGGTGTCATAGCTTCTATAGTCGTCCTGATTCTCGGCAGGGACAAGATGCAGGAGACTCTTCTCTCTGCGGATATTCCTAAGACAATGAGAAGGATGATCCCTAAGAGCGCATTCCGTTCCCGCACAGAGAACATCAGCGCAAGCATCAAGGAATCCTTCTATGAGACCCTCAAGAAAGAGAAGAATGATGAGATCAGCGCAAGAATGGTAGATGAGATCTCCGGCCAGATAGAGAGTACACTTGCCAAGATGGCAGAGGTCGTAGAGATCCCGCTGGGATAGATAACCGGATAATAACAAAGGGCTGCTCCCTGGAGCAGCCTTTTTCTGTTATATGTATTTTCTTATTGTGAGGATGTTCTGGCCATCTGTATACTCGTAAGTCACTTTGTCTGCCATCTGCTTGACAAGGTATAGTCCGAGGCCGCCGACCTTACGGTCTTCGGCAGCAAGCGTCACATCCGGATCTTCATGCTTTAGCGGGTCGAACATCGTACCGTGATCGACGAAGGATATCCTGACCTCCGCTGGATCCTGATACTGGCGGAATCTTATTCTGACAGTGCCTGTATCAGGTGTGTAAGCAAACTTGCACACATTGGTGTAGATCTCCTCTGCAGCGAGCTGCATCTGTGTGATCAGCTTCATGTCACAGCCGGCAGCTTCGAGCTTGTCAGCCAGAAAATCATTCATAGTGTCAAGATTATCAAGGACAGCTTCTATCTCGAGGGTTTCGTCTACTGTGGCAGATCTCTTTGTATCTGCTCCGACGTATTTGAGTACCAACATGGTCAGATCGTCGAACTGCTCTGCGCCTTCTGAGAACAAATCTATCGAACTACGTACATTATTGATCACTTCGGCAGGTTCAGCATTAAGGTCCAGATTCAGTGACTTCATGACTCTGGAAATTCCGAAGAATTCCTCATTCAGGTTGATGGCATCTGTTGCACCATCGGTGTACTGGAAAATCAAATCTCCCGGATTGAGCCTGAGCTCATACTCCGGATAATCAAGGTCCTCGAATTCACCGAGAACAAATCCGTGCGGATCCTTGTAGAGTTCGAATTCCCCTCCGCTCCTGCGGATCGCAGGATATTCATGACCGGCGTTCGCGCACCTGAGAATTCCTGTCGATATCTCGAGGATGCCAAGCCATACGGTAACGAACATCTCTGCCGCATTATTAGCGCAAAGTGATTCGTTCACCTTCCTGAGAATCTTGCCCGGAGACTTATCGCCTCTCATGCTGATGCTCTCGAGAGTCATCTTGGAGGTCATCATGAAGAGCGCAGCCGGTACTCCCTTGCCGGCAACATCAGCGATCATGCAGGCAACGTGGTTGTCATCGATCATGAAGAAATTGTAGAAGTCCCCGCCTACCATCTTCGCGGTGTCAATGGTCGCATATATCTCGAACTCAGGTCTGTCAGGGAATGCCGGATAAGCATGCGGGATCATTCCCATCTGGATCCTTCTGGCGACATCCATCTCAGTATTGTTACGCTCCTTCTCAGCCGTCGCCTCTGTAAGGTTCAGGATATAGTCCTGAAGGTCTTCCTCCATGTCCTTCATGGCAACACTGAGGTTCTCTATCTCATCGCCCGTCCTGATATTCAGCTTGTCAAAGTAGCCAAGAGTGTATCTGCCTTCACTTCTGTCCTGGCTGTACTGAGAAGCTGCAGTTGCAAGCTGGTTGATAGGACCCGTCACTGTATTCTTGATTATCTCTGATACTACTATGCCCGCAATCACCCCGACAACAAGGAGCAGCAGCAGGAACTGAACTACGAACATCCTGTCAGCCTGAATGATCTCCTCCGCATTAAGATCAGCAAAGGCCATATATATGTAGCGGGAATCTTCATACAGAATATTACCGGCTCTGCAGATTCTGAGGTCGCCACGGTCAACATATACAACTGTCGGATTGACATTATTCCTAAGAAGCTTGTCGAGGCTGGCCACCGGAGTACCGACTCTGTATGTCTCGATATCTTCCGGGCTTATATCCTCGCATATTCCTGTCGCTCTTCCCGGATCGTTTAGAATTGAAGAGACAACATAGATCATCCTGTTGTTCTGTTTGTCTACGATTCCTATGAAGGTGCAAAGTGTCTTGTACTTGACCTGAATGTTGGTAAGTGCAGCCCTCACTTCCGCATAATCCCTGTCCTGGACAACTTTGAATCTGGTTATGATGTCTTCATCATTTTCATCATAAGGAACTGATTCGTAAACGCCTACGGTCAGTTTGTTGCAGTAACGCACGCTCCTCATATGCTGCCTTGCAGCCGATGCTGCAGTTCTGGCAACATATGTCGCTCTTGTATTGAACTCTCTTGTTATTGAGGCATTGTAAAGGAAGTATCCAAGCGCAAGCGCAGAGACACCTATTATGAGAGCCAGCAACAGAACCAGCCGCGCTATTCTGCCATGCAGTGAACTTCTCTTGAGCATACAATTGCCTCATTTACATGAATTTTTTATTAATTATACTACACCAATCTTGTTGAAAACAAAAAAAGAACGCCCATTTGCATGAGCGTTCTGATTTATTGTTATTATTGATGCTACTTGTTGACTACATTCTGAGGTTCGCCCTTAAGGAATGCCTCTGCATTAGCAACTGAGCAGTCCATGATTCTCTGGCGGCTTTCCTTAGGTGCCCATGAGATATGCGGTGTGATGATGCAGTTCTTGGCCTTGAGAAGCGGATTGTCCTCGCGGATAGGCTCTGTATATACTACATCAAGTCCTGCAGCACCGATCTTGCCGCTGTTAAGAGCATCTGCAACGTCCTGCTCATGGATCAGCTGGCCTCTGGCGTTGTTGATGATGATGACACCGTCTTTCATCTTTGCGATGGAGTCCTTATTGATCATGTTCATGTTGTCCGCTGTCAGGTTGCAGTGAAGTGTGATCACATCTGCTCTTGCATACAGATCGTCAAGAGATACATATTCTCCGATAGCCCTGCCGAAATCATTTGGATAGAGATCATATGCGATTACATTCATTCCGAGAGCCTTTGCGATCTTGCCCTCCTGCTGGCCGATCCTTCCGAATCCGATGATTCCGATGGTCTTGCCCTCGAGCTCGATCAGCGGATAATCCCAGTAGCACCAGTCTGCGCAGTTTGCCCAGTTGCCTGCCTTGACGCTCTCGCTGTGATGTCCGATATGATGGCAGATCTCGAGCAGCAGAGCGATCGAGAACTGGCTTACAGATGCTGTTCCGTAAGTCGGAACGTTCGAAACAGGAATTCCTCTGGATTTGGCAAAGGCTGTATCGACTACATTGTATCCGGTCGCAAGTACGCCGATGAACTTGATGTTCGGGCACTCCTCCATGATGTGCTGTGTTATTGGAGTCTTGTTGGTAAATACCATCTCAGCATCGCCTATACGGTCGATCGACTCCTGCTCATCTGTAAGGCTGGTCCTGTCATATACTGTAAGATCTCCAAGAGCCTCAAGTCCTGCCCAGCTGAGATCTCCCGGATTCTCAGTGTAACCGTCAAGAATTACGATTTTCATTGTTGTTTGTCCTCCCTTTTTCGATTGCGGTTCATTAATAAATTGCGCAGCCACTGCGGCCGGCTTTCTTTACTCTGTATAATGCCGTATCAGCATCATGGAAGATGTCGCCCTGCGGGTTCTCCCTGTCTGAGAATGCAACTCCGACGCTCAGAGAGACCGGAGGCAGATCATCGTCAGGATTGCGGAGAATGTCGTTCGCCCGGCTAATCTTGTTAATAACAAGCTGTCTCATTTCGCTGCTGACTCGGGTCATTACAACTGCAAACTCATCTCCCCCGATTCTACACAGGATATCTACCGAGCGGAAGCTCTCTTTGAGAATTTCTGCAACTTTCCTGAGAATCTTGTCTCCAACTGCATGTCCGTATGTATCGTTGACTTCCTTGAAGTAATCTACATCTATAAGGAGAAGAGCCATATGGTCTCTGTCCGCGCTTTCCATCAGCAGGTCATATGCTCCGCGGTTGAACAGTCCTGTAAGAGCATCATGCGATGCTGCATGAGAGAGTTTTTCCCGGGCTTCTTTGTTCTCCTTGAGGATCTGGTTGTAAATGCGAGTGACAATCTGCAGCTCTTCCACACCCTTAGGCTCTATCGTTTCCTGGTTCTGCATTTTCTTGACCATGTGGGTAAGTGGTCTTCTGATCAAGAGCACTATGATTGAAACTATAGCAAGGACGATCAGCAGCAAGATTACTGTCAGCGCAGTCTGGATATTAAGAAGCTGAGAGAGCTGCGACGATGCCAAATCAAGTTCCTGGCTTGATGAGTTGATCAGATCCTGAGTGCATAGATCAACGTTCTCTTTGATCCTGTCCTTGTAATGCATGTAATTATTGTCAAATACAAGTTCCTCCGCAAGCGCCTTCTTCTCTCCGGCAGTCAGCGCTGCCTCATTGGAGTTCAGCGAAAGCGCGGCAAGATCTTCATTGACAGCCCTGAGGTCATAGTTATTTGCATCTGCTACGAGCTTTATAGCTCTGTTCTCTATTCCTACGAGCTCATTCGACAGATTAAGAGCATTGTTGAGACTCTCGACTGCTTCAGGATACTTGCCCTCAAGAAGATTGGACATATTCTCTACGGCATTGTCCCTCCTCTTTGTTACATTGATTTCTTCATAGAAGTCTTCAAGATACTTGGCATCTCCTGTAACGACATAGCATCTTACCCGGTCAGTCAGATAGTCAGATCCTGCCTGAAGGTCAGACGCTGCAAGCTGGGCAGCAATATACCGGTCGCTCGCATCCGCCATCTTCTCGTAACTATTCGTTACTGAGATGTCTGCGATCATCAGAGCCGCTGCGGCAATAATGGCCAGAATGACAGAGAATACAGCCGCTGTCTTGAGCTGGATGCCGTTCTTGCTCTGCTCCTCTGGAATTACGATCGGCTCGAGCTTATCTTCGCCGGCATACACCTGAGGCTCTTCATGGGTCTGCTCTTCTTCTTTCTCTGCAAGAGGCCTCTCAAATTCAGCAAGATCCGCTTCTTTCTTCTGGCGGATGAAAGGCTCGAATTCACTGGCAGGGACAGGTTTGGAGAAGAAGTATCCCTGTACTATGTCGCATCCGAGTTCCTTGAGTGCATGCAGCTGATCTTCAGTCTCGACACCTTCTGCGATTACAGGTACTGACAGGTAGTCCGCTATGCTGATTATTACCTCGAGCATATGGGTATTACCGCCTTCCCTGAAGGCGCTTCTTATGAACTGCATGTCGAGCTTCAGAGCGTCGATCGGCAGACTTGAGATCATGTTCAGCGATGAATAACCTGTACCAAAGTCATCCATCTCGATCTTGAGTCCCATCTTCCGGAGCTTTTCGACCATTTCTATGATCTGTTCGGAATCCTGTGTATATGCAGACTCAGTAACTTCCAGAAGGAGATCCTGTCCTGTGAGATTATGCTCTTTGAGAATGGCTCTTATGGTCTCCGGCAGTTCAGGATCGAACATGTCTATTCTCGATACATTCACAGAGATCGGAATAGCATAATTGAGCTTGTCCTTCCACTCTCTTATCTGTCTTGCGGTCTCTTCCCATACGTATTTATCGAGCTTCTCGATAAGACCATTATCTTCAAACAGCGGAATGAAAACTCCCGGACTGATAAGACCAAGCTCCGGATGCATCCATCTAACGAGAGACTCCGCGCTTGAAAGTACCGGAGTGTCCGGTCTGACATCGAACTTTGGCTGGTAGAAGACCTTGAATTGCTTCTCCCTGATGGCAACCGGGAAGTCTTCGATCAGCTGCTCCGCATAGATCTGCTGCTCATGCAGACTGTTATTGTATATTCCTATGTTGCGGGTAAAGCTTCCTTTGACTCTGTCCGCAGCCATTTTGGCACGGTCAAATCGTCTCTCGATGTCGATAGTCTTATCTACATCTGCATAGACTCCCATTCTGAGCCTGACTCTGTTGCTTGCTGATACTTCCTCCAGCATTCCCGCTGTGACAAAGTCCATTATCTCAGGATAGTCATTGCGGTGAGGGCAGTATGCCATGAAGGTGTCCGCCTCGCGGCGGCATACTATTCCGCCTGTATCGCCGACTTTTTCGCGTATGAGTTCTCCGACTTTGCGCAGAACAGCATCACCGTACGACCTTCCGTATCTCTCATTGATCATATGGAAGTGGTCGATGTCCACAATGACCGCATCCATCTCGGTATCAGCGTGGTAATTGTCATACTGCTCGGCGTACTTGTAGAAGTACTCTCTGTTATATAATCCGGTGAGCTCGTCTCTCTCTGTGGACTGGATGATCTCTCTGTCCTCAGAAAGTTCTATTGTCCTGAGAATTCTCGCCCTGATTACACCAACCTGCGGGTATGGCTTAGGTATGAAGTCTATCGCTCCGAGGTTAAGGCTCTCGACCTCGGTTTCCTTCTCGGCGGTCGTTACAATGATCGGGATGCGGGCAAGTTCCGGCTCTTTCCTGACCTCGGTCAGGACTTCGATTCCGGTCATGACAGGCATCATGATATCCAGAAGCACAAGTGACAAAGTGTCTTTATGCTCCCTGATCATATCCATCGCCTCGGCGCCATTTACAGCGTACAGAAGATCATACTCATCTTCGAGCATCCCTTTCAGGATCTCGCGGTTGATGAGAGAGTCTTCGGCAATGAGGATCTGCCTCTTGCCATTCGTTGAATGGAATTTCTCGTGGCTTTTCAGCATTTTGTGTGCCTTTCTGTGTTATTTGATCAGGCTTTCAAGTGTTTCACGAAGTGCCTCCGGCTGGACCGGCTTGGAAAGATGCGCATTGAGACCTGCCTGCAGGCTCCTCTGTACGTCTTCATCGAAGGCATTTGCAGTAAGAGCGATTACAGGAATTGCTTCTGCGTCAGCTCTGTCCATCGCTCTTATAGCACGGGTCGCTTCCAGTCCATCCATTTCAGGCATTCTCATATCCATGAGAATTGCATCGTAATAATTCTCAGAGCTGGCTGAGAACATCTCTACTGCTCTCTTGCCGTTCTCTGCATGTTCAGTCTCTATTCCCCATGATTCAAGTATCATGATGATTATCTCAGCATTGATCTGTACATCCTCTGCGAGAAGGATCCTGCGGCCCTCAAGCTCTGCCTTGTGCTCATGTGCCTCTCCGGATGAGTTCCTCTTGTTCATTGCTGATTTGAACTCTTCCATTACAGCTGTTGCAAAGAGTGGCTTTGCGATAAAGCTGTCGACTCCGGCACTGAGAGCTTCTTCAAGAACATCATCCCAGCGGTATGCAGTAAGGATGATAATAGCTGATTCATGGCCAATGATGCTCCTTATCTGCCTTGTCGTCTCAACGCCGTCCATCTCAGGCATCTTCCAGTCTACAAGGATCAGATTGTACGGCTCACGTCTTGCATGGTGAAGTCTTACCATTTCAATGGCATCAGCGCCCGAAGCAGCAGTATCTGCCTCGATTCCCGCGTTGCCGAGAACGAGCTTTGCATGCTCACATGCGATCGGATCGTCATCAACGATCAGTACAGACATTTCGCTCGGATGGATCTCGTCTGCAGCATCCGTCTCATCACTGCGGTCAGAATCCGCGAGTGTAACAGTTACGGTAAAGACAGATCCTTCGCCCTTCTTGCTCTGGACATCGATATCTCCGTTCATCATCTCAACGATGCTCTTGGTGATAGCAAGTCCAAGACCGGAGCTGCCGTATTTGCTAGTGTTCGAAGCATCTTCCTGTGCAAATGTATCGAAGATATGAGGCAGGAAGTCCTCGCTCATTCCGATTCCTGTATCTGTGATCCTGAAGCTGAGAGTTGTCTTGCCGTTATACTTGGCCTTGCGCTTAACTTCTAAGGTTACACTGCCGCCTTCAGGTGTGAATTTGACTGCATTGCCGAGTATATTGATCAGCACCTGACGGAGCTTCATATTATCCCCGATATAGTACTCATCGATCTCGCTCCTGATGTGGCACTGATAATTGATTCCCTTATCCTGGCACTGGCCGCTGAACATCGTATTGATCGCATCAAGGAGCTTGGAGAATGAGAATTCTTCATTCTTGAGAGTCATTTTTCCTGACTCGATCCTGGACATGTCAAGAATGTCATTGATCAGCCCGAGAAGATGCTCTGCCGATGCTCCTATCTTCTGGAGATACTCCCTGATCTTAGGTGTGGCCTCCGGATCATTCATAGCTATGCTGTCAAGTCCGATAATGGCATTCATCGGAGTTCTTATCTCGTGGCTCATGTTAGAAAGGAATGCGGACTTAGCCTTGTTCGCCTCTTCTGCAGTTGTCAGAGCATCACTAAGTGCCTGCTGCTGAGCGAGAGTCTCTCTCATCTCTGCATCGATTACAGTAAAGCCGATTCCGACAGCACTGATCTTGCTGTTACCATCATCTTCATCTTTGCGGACTCCGGCAGCTCTGATCATCTCGTAATATTCTTTACCATCACGTCTTAGAAGATATCTGTAAGCGAGTATCTTCTCCTCAGCAAGCCTGGTCCTGAGATTGTCAGGATCTATGAAGCTGAGGAATCCGTCCCTGTAATTCTCTGTGATATTATTTGCATATTTGGTAAATGTTTCATGGAACGGGAAGACGTCGCCTTCTTTGACCTGATCCGGGTCGTCTGGATCCTCGCGGTAGCAGATCGCTTCGTCATTATCAAGGTCCACATGATATACACTGCGGTAGTCGTTAGCCATTGCCGTGATCATGTTATCCTGCTGAGTCCGGCGCCTCTCTTCTTCAAGAAGCTGTTCCTGGAGTTTGAGCCTCTCCTCCATTTCTTCCTGTTTGACTTTGTTAGCAGCTTCGGTCTTTTCATGCTCTATTCTCATGCGAGCATTCTTCCTTGTCTGCTGGATGATATATGCAGACATCAGAAGGAGGACGGCGATGGTCATAATAGACTGAACTACACTTCTCAGAATAACGCCTTCAGATACCGAGCTTACCTGCTCACTGATGACGCTCTCTCTTATCAGATATGTCAGCTGCCAGTCAGTTCCTGCAATCGGGATAAAGCTCAGTGTCTCTCTGATCCCATTGTATGAGAATGAAACGGCTCCCTTGTTACTGCTGGTAAAGTCCTCAGTAAAACCATCATAAGTACCGCCATCCTCAAACTCGGCGATATGCATCGCTTCAAGCAGATTATCCTCAACAGCAAGTCCGCCGAGGACAGTATTACTGAGAGCAACGCCTCCTGTTGTGTAAATATTACAGAATGTCGCTCCCTTATCACTCGAATTCGTCAATACACCGGCAAGCATCTCCTTCATGTCGATTTCCATGAAGCAGACCTGCATCTTAACTCCATTGAAAAGAAGATCTACCGGAATCGCTATTACGACCTTCTTATCCGGAGAATCAAGATTCAGTATGGATATCTCAGGTTCTTCAATGGTAGTGTAGTCAAAGGCGTAATCACTTATGTTGTTCTGGGTCCCGACAGACGTATAGATAAGTCCTGATGAATCTACGAACGCGAACTTATCCAGATTATATAGCTGTCTCATACGCTGCTGATAAGCCTGCATATGCTCAGTATCACTCAGGTCTGCAGGTTCCATAAGGTCAACTGCGACCTGGAGATCATTGATCTTGTTCTGCAGATTACTCTCAACTACCTGCTCACGTCTTCCGGCCAGCTCGTCAAGATACAGCAAGCTGACTCTCCGGACAGCAGTATCTGTATCAACCGCAGCCTGATGCGCCATCAGAATAGTTCCGTATATGAGAATAATAAAAACAACAATGCCGCCCGCAATAGCGATCTTGACAGTATTGCTCTTAACCTTTTCCTGCATTACACTTCTCCTATAAGACAATTTATATAAGTAAATTTCGTCATAATTTGCCAAAATAATTATATTACATGAGAGAGTATAATTCCAACGCATGTTAATAGTTATTCAGTCACAATTAAAAAGGCTCCCGCTGATTTGCGGAAGCCTCATATATTGATTTACTGATTGACCCTATACGGTCCCGATGAATCTGAGGAAGGCTTGCCTTCCGGATTCATCTCTCTTGTATACGCCGGCATGCTCAAGAACCTTAGAGAATACAAGGCCGGTCTCCTTCTGAACGATGTCAAGCGCGTTATCCTTAGTGATCTCATACTTACCGCGGAATGATTCCGCCCAGTCTGCATGCTTGGCAGTCAGCTCATCTTCCCTGAGATCAGTTCCGTTTGCAAGACAGTCCGCAACGGCACCAAGTTCTTCCTTGAGTCTTGCCGGCAGGACTGCAAGTCCCATTACCTCAATAAGGCCTATGTTCTCCTTCTTGATATGATGGAGCTCTGCATGCGGATGATATACTCCGAGCGGATGCTCTTCTGTTGTTATATTATTCCTCAACACCAGATCGAGCTCGTAGAGCTCGCTGCGTCTTCTTGCTATCGGAGTTATCGTATTATGAGCCACGCCCTCTGTCTCAGCGAAGATGAAGGCCTCTTCATCTGTATATCCTCTCCACTTGCCGAGGATCCGGTCTGCGAGTTCGATAAGTCTTTCAGGGTCAGCAGAGCTGATGCGGATTACCGACATCGGCCACTTTACTATCCCTGCCTGAACATCTTCGAAGCCTGCAAATACGACCTCCTTCTCAACAGGAGCCTTCGCCATTGCGAAAGTATAATGGCCGCCCTGGAAGTGGTCATGTGCAAGTATCGAACCTCCTACGATCGGAAGATCCGCATTCGATCCGACAAAGTAGTGCGGGAACTGACGCACGAAGTCGAGCAGCTTGGCAAAGCATGCTCTGTCTATCTTCATAGGTGTATGAACGCTGTTGAAGCAGATGCAGTGCTCATTGTAGTAAACATATGGCGAATACTGGAGGAACCAGTCTGAGCCATTGATGGTAAGCGGCACTATTCTGTGATTCTGTCTTGCCGGGTGGTTGACTCTTCCTGCATAGCCCTCATTCTCAGCGCAGAGCTGGCACATAGGATATGCTGATGCAGGCATGTTCCTTGCTGCGGCGATCGCCTTAGGATCCTTCTCAGGCTTTGACAGATTGATAGTGATATC
Organism: Mogibacterium sp.; assembly: GCA_017512145.1. Classification (GTDB taxonomy): domain Bacteria; phylum Bacillota; class Clostridia; order Peptostreptococcales; family Anaerovoracaceae; genus Crickella. The sequence goes on from JAFWHB010000014.1 coordinate 63,579, forward strand.
AAGGTCTCCGTACTCTGTCGGAGCGATCCACTTCACGTCCTTCCTGATACGGTCACGTCTTATGTAGTTAGTGTCCTTACTGAATTCATAATACCACTCTGTTGCATCCTCAGGGCTCACTGCCAGTCTGTCATTGAATGTCTTAATGACCTGTGCCGGTCTCGGTGTCAGTCTGCCCATGATCTCAGTGTCGAACAGGTCACGGTATACAACCGAATTCTCCTCCAGAATGCCTCTTGAATATGCATCATCCATAAGGGCATCAAGGATCTGATACAGTTCTGCGTCCTCTGCCACTTCTACATCAGGCAGTGAATCTGCGCCAATTGCATCTAATATAGTATTCACAGCCCAGAGCTTTTCGCACTCTTCAATCAGGCCGGTCCTGAGAGCATATTCTGTAAGAGCTGTAACAGCATTCATTATTCGTATTCCGCCTTTCTTTGCTTAATATTGTCTGTACCGACCATTATATCACTATCTGCAGCAGGTTCTAAGCTCTAGTTCCATATATCTTCATCACTTCAGCCTTCTTGATGAATATACTGCAGTGCATGTATCTCACTCTGCAGAGCTCAGGCGCGACCGGGTCCATCTCGATGAATCTGTGGCCGAGCTTGTCTTCGATAACAGCAGTACCTGCATAGATCGCATCGCAGAGACCGATGTATTCATCCAGATATTCCGTGCTTACCGGAGTACCATTGTGATTAGGGAGAAGTTTCCATGCTCTTATATCTTCACCCATTAAGTTCTTAAGTCTGACCGCGTTGGCTCTTAGATTATCGATCCTCTTCTCAACATTGTATGGTGCGTCAGGGTTCTTCGAATTATCATACATGAGAGTCTGAGAGCACTCGTACTCATCTCCTGTAATGAGAATCCTGTGGTCTTCGTCTATGAGGAAAAGCGAACTGTTGCAATGTGCCGGAAGTGCCTCGAGAACTTTGATGATTCGTCCTCCGAGGTCTATAGTATCTCCGTCATGCATGATCTTCTTCTCATAGTCAGGATGAGGATATGCGGACAGGTCGTACGGGCCTGCTCCCGGAAGCTCGACAGACGGGGCATCGACCTTCCAGCCTTCTGACAGCATTACAGAAGTCCACTGTCCATTACCTGCAGAATGATCAGGATGATAGTGTGTATTGATTACCAGCACTTCCTTGTCAGTCAGCTTCTCAACAAATCCTCTGAGATCATTGACACCATACCCGGTGTCTGTCAGAAGAGCATATCTGTCTCCTTCCAGCAGGTAGATGAACTCAGTTCCATCCATAAAGCTGATGATCCAGGTCTTCTCATCATATTTCCATGCAACATAGTTTCCGAAAATCAGTTCAAGTGGCATATCAGGCATCTTGTTTCCTTCCAGACTTGCGCACATTCCCATATAACCGTTACCGGTCGTAAGCAGGGCTGCACGGTTTGCCTCCGTGGCGAGATTGTATGCATCTTCACAGAGTTTGTCTCTTGACGCAAAGTAAAGTCCGTTATAATCCATTAGTGCTCCTTCAATCATAATAAGCAGGCTCTGCTGCCTTCGCATAAGCCTGCTTATAATGTCTTGTATTGTTATTCTAGAATTCAGCTCCCCAGATACCGCAGAACGGATCGACAGGATTGACACCCTTGAACTCGCTGCGGCCCATGATCTTGTCGATGACCTGATCTACCACGGTCTCGGTCGGTGTATATGCGTTGATGAAGGTCCTGACCATCGGCGCATCTACAAGATGATACGGGTTAGCAAGAGAGATGAACAGTGCAGGTACATCATTTACAAACCAAGGTGCATCTGCTGCCATCAGGTGTACCCAGTCGATTCTTCTTACTGACTGGTTGCTTGCTGTATCGATGCATGCTACATAGATGGCGAGATCGAATTTGCTCTTGATATCCTCGACTCCGCCTTCGAACATCTCGAAGAAATCAGGTCTTGTGTAATCATAGAGACTTACCTCAAAGCCTTCTGCTTCGAGTTTGCCCTTGACCTTGTCGATAGCGCCCTCGCCGTCCTTGAAGCCGCCGCCGATTCTGTCCTCAAGGAGATAGAGTCTTACTTTCTTATATTTAGCCGGGGAGATCGGCAGAAGGTTCTGTGTATCCTTGACAAGAGTGACGCTCTCATCAGCTACCTTGCGTGCCAGCTCCTTGTGCTCGTCGCAGGAGATAACTGCAAGTGCATCTTCTCCAGGGAAGAGGCTTCCGTCAGCCTTTGCCTCTGGCAGCTTCATTGCAGCCTTCATTGCAAGGATCCTTGTAACAGCCTCATCAACTCTCTCCATCGGAAGTCTTCCATCCTCGATAGCAGCTCTCATGAATCCATAGTCTTCGCGGATATCCTTGTTGAACAGGATCATGTCGCAGCCGGCATTGATGGCTGCAGGGATAGCCTCGCTTCTCTTCATCGGAGTGTTGAAGCCGATCATCGGAGTAGCATCAGTTACGAGCATACCATTGAAGCCAAGCTCGCCTCTCAGGAGTCCTGTCAGGAGTTCATATGAAAGTGATGCAGGCAGAATATCCTTGTCTGTCAGTGAAGGATTGAGCTTCTTGCTCCATGCCGGCTGCATAATATGGCCGACCATGATCGAAAGTGATCCTGCGTCAACTACAGCCTTCCAGACTTCTCCGTATGTCGACATCCACTCATCAGCGCTGAGGCTGTTAACAGATGTTACGAGATGCTGGTCTCTCTCATCAACTCCATCGCCAGGGAAATGCTTGGTAGCTGCCGCAACACCATTGTCCCAGAGACCCTTTAACTGCTGGATAGTAAAGTTCTTGACCCTTTCCTTGTCACTTCCGAATGTACGGACGTTCTCGATAGGATTGCGCCAGTTCATATCTATATCGCAGATTGGTGAGAAAGCCCAGTTGCAGCCTACTGCAGCTGCTTCTCTTCCGGCTACTGCTCCGAGATTATAAGCATTCTCAGGGTTGTCAGATGCAGCTACGCTCATAGGACGTGCGTAATATGTTCCGTCTGCAGCGATTCCGTTGCCGCCGGATTCAAGGTTAGCTCCGAAGAGCATAGGAACCTTGGAGCACTTCTGCAGGAAAGCATGGACCTTCTGAGCATCTGCTGCTGGCATAGGACGGTACAGCATGGCGCCAGGTCTGAATTCTTCAGCAAAGCTCTTCAGGAATCCCTCTTCGGTATTACCTCCTATAGGGCAGAACATCTGACCTATCTTATCCTCAAGATCAAGCGAGGCAAGTGTGTCCTCAACCCAGCGGATCTGATCATCATTCAGAAAAAACGGATTAGCTTTGAGATCAACCATGACAGTGTCCTCCCGGAAATTCTCTTTATAGACTATTTATAATAATTCTCTCAGAGCACAAAAAAATTATCCTATTTTTGTGCTATTCGCTAAGCAAAATAATATCACGAAAAAAATCCATGCCGCACGGCATGGATTGCGGACTAACCGACATTTATTCACATCGTTACGAAGGGTTATCAGATGTGACGGTCTGCGAATCTGTGGAGGGACTCTCTCGTTACCTCGATAAAGTCTTCAACGCATTTCGGATATACTCTCTTCTCGGACATTACAAGACACACCTTCACAGATTCATTCAGCCCCTCAATTCCCATGACACGAAGGCCCTTGCGCATGATATCGCCACCGTCGAAGAACGCAAATGATTTAGAGCAGAACATTGCAGCTCCGAGACGCTTACACAAGGCAGCCTGTTCGTTGTGGTCATTGATGCTGATTATGTTATTGAGGTAGATCTTATTCTGAGCAAGGAATGCATCTATCATATTACCTGTTGAGCTCTCGTGGAGGTCGCGCACGAATGGCAGATCCTGATACAACCGTATATCTGTGCTGCTCGCTGATCCGGATCTTTCACGAGCGATATCTTCAGGTATCGCCATATAGACAGGGTCATCAAAGACGTACTCGACTCTCATGTCCTTCTGCGGCATCGGATCGACACCTATTATGAAATCCAGATCTCCCTCTTCGAGCATCTCCTGCAAAATAAATGTCAGTTCCGAAACGATCCTTATCCTGACATGCGGATGCTCTTTATGATATTTCTCAACTATATCACTCGTGAAGACCCTCACTCTTGATGTCGTAATGCCTATATTCACCTCTCCTACATCGCCATTGTCTATACCTGCTATCATCCTGTGGATATCCCGCTCCATTGCCTGCTTGGCTCTGAGCATGTTGTAGAGCTCCTGTCCTGATGCAGTCAGCGCCACTTCGGGCTTCCTGGCAACAAGAACCGTGTCGTATTCTTTCTCAAGTCTCTTGATATGGTCGCTCAGGCCCTGCTGCGACATGTATATCTTCTCTGCAGCTCTGGTAAAATTAAGCTCCTCTGCCAGCGCCATGAATGCGTTCTCGCCATTAGTCATAATAATTCCTCCCAAGAATCGATTGCTCAATCATCATATCCAACAAGTAATTACTTGTCAACTGACAATATATTAGCTGTTTCCAATTTGTCAGAAGACAAACTAAAATACAGTTGTCCTGAGGGAGATATCCTGAAGGTATTGATCAGATAACATGGACATGGCGCGGGAAATGATTCTGACAGATACACAGATGATCAGGAACATCAGCACGAGCTATTCATCCATATCATATAGACAAACTCCTTACATAATTTGCAAAACAGCCGGACTACGGGTTCAATACCGTAGTCCGGCTGTTTTCTGTTAGGAAACAATAATGCTCTTGATATGGCATACGTATTACAGCACTGCTCCGGCAAGAAGGAGCATGAGAGGCAGTGTGATTATTGAAAGAAGTGTGGTAAGCACAACAGTCTGGCATGCATATGGATAATTCTTGTCATATAGCTGTGCATATACTGCTACATTCGCGCCGATCGGTGTTGCAGCAGCAATGAAAATTGCAAGCAGCATATCCTGTCTGAAAGGAACCAGACTGAAGATCAGTAATGTGACTGCAGGTACAGCGAGTAATCTTACAGCTGAAACTGCATACAGATGGGCTGACAGGATAGTTTCTTTGAGGTCAGCCTGTGCCATGTATGAGCCGAGAACTATCATTGCCAGAGGCGCATTAAGGCTGCTGATCCCGGCAAGAGTTGTTCTGCATACATCCGGAAGATGCCCGCCGATACCAGTCAGGAACAGAACAAGTCCTATCATTGTTCCGACGAGTATAGGATTGACAATAAGGTGCTTGAGTCCGGTAGCAGATTTCTCTCCGGTTATGATCCTTACACCATATGACCACTGCAGCATGTTGACAAGGGCGATCATTCCTACGATCCAGAATACCGCCTTGTCTCCGAATGCTGCCTGTACAAGCGGGATGCCGATAAATCCTGCATTCGAAAATGCAGCGCCAAAATTATCTATAGGTTTCTTCTTGAAGATAAGTGCCGCAATTATCATTGCGATGACAAGAGCGCCGGCAGAAACAAGAGTGCTCTGAACAAACTCTATGATCTTAGCTGTTGTTCTCTCCACGCAAAAGCTATTGACAATTACGGTCGGTATGACCAGATATACGAGAAGGGACGCGATATCTTTGCTGCCCTTGATCGTCATCTTCTCTGTTCTGAACAATACATATCCTGCAAACATGTACAGGAACATTACAACGGTTTGTTTGAATACTATTAAAGCTGTTTCCATTTTGTGATATTAGTCCCCTTTTTTAAGCCTCTGAGCCTGGATTATATAACAGGTGACGTCCTAAGGAAACAATTAGAATGCATTTCCTGCCTTGTCATCTCCCGGCAGGAACTTATTGATAGCATCCTGTACGCACATATCCCAGAATCTCCACTCGTGATTGAATCCTTCGACTTCGGTGAACTCAGCATCAAGGCCGAGCTCCTCAGCGTATTTTCTGAACTTGACAAAGTGCTTATACATTACGAAGTCCTTGGTCCCGCATGTGAAGTACATCTTAGGATTGCCTTCTCTCTTAGCGACCTCTGCGGTCTTGTCCCAGGTGTTCTGCGGTCCGGCGAGGTAGCCTTCAAGGCCGCCCGTGTTATTGAGACGCGCCATCGTGCGGGCCCTGTCAAGAGCGGCCCATGGATTTGCCGGAGGCTCATCACTCATTGCATCCTCTGCAGCCGGGCGTATATCCTGCGGAACGCAGGACATGCTGTATACAGCGGCAAATTTTTCAGGATATTCATATGCGAACATGATCGCGCCGCGTCCGCCCATCGAAAGGCCGGCGATGAAATTGTCCTCGCGCGCCTGACTTGCAGGGAACCATCCATATATCAGCGGCATGAGCTCTTCAGTTACGTAATCAAACATGTTGTAGCCCGTGCCGAATCCCGGCCAGTTCGCATAGTCTGTATTGTGAGCAGTCGGCATGACTACTATCAGATTCTTCTCCTCTGCATAGAGCTCCACATTAGTCATGCGCACCCACTGTGAATAGTCATTGAAGGTCCCGTGAAGCAGCCACATTACCGGATATTTCTTACCCGACATATAGAACTCCTGTGGACTTACTCCTCTCGGAAGGTCCGGCAGTACTATATTCACGTCTGTATTGCCGGACAGATATTTGCTGTTTACGTTAAGGTGTACAAGTGCCATATAATCTCCTGTATTCTAAACATCTGCTGTCAGTTAATTGTTGAATTTGGCGATCTCGGCATCGAGCTCGTCTCTTGTCAGTATGCCAAAGTTGACAACGCTTCTGAGAGGCTGTGATGCAGCTATTGCTTCTGCCATTGCGTCATTGATCGCTTCGCTGTCATCGTCTTCTCCGATTCCGAAGAAATGATTCATTTTGTCTGCGACAAACTTGCCAAGAGGCGCTGTCACAGGATTCTTCAGCAGATCTCCGACTGTAGAATTATATGTGATCTCTACCGGCAGGCATCTGGAGGTCTCGTATCTGACTGTTGTTGTCAGCCTGATATCTCTTGATGATGCTCCCGCTGCGATCTCATACTCGCCAGGGAACGCATACCAGTCACCAAGTTCAACTGAATACCATGAGAATGCGCGGTCATCAAGCACTGCGCTGACAGTCTTAGTCTCGCCAGGCTCAAGGCTGACTTTGCCAAATCCCTTGAGTTCTCTGACTGGGCGCTGGACATCTCCTCCGGTCTTATCTGCCACGTAGAACTGCACGGACTCCTTGCCTGCACGGTCTCCGGTGTTGGTGACATCGACAGATACTGTGATGCAGCCACCGTCAGTCATGGCAGCCTTGTCTGTTCTCAGATTGCTGTACTCGAAATCCGTATATGAAAGGCCATACCCGAACGGGAAGTTTACTGCCATTTCTTTCTTATCATAGTAGCGGTATCCGATGAAAATGCCTTCATGATATTCGACTTTCTTCCTGTCGCCAAAGTTGAGATATGACGGATTATCGGAGAGCTTGACCGGCCATGTCTCAGCGAGCTTGCCGCTTGGATTGACCTTGCCATAGAGGATCTCAGCTACTGCTTCACCTCCGGCCTGTCCTCCGAGATAAGCCTCCAGAAGTCCCCTGACCTCGCCAAGCCAAGGCAGTGTTACAGGAGCTCCATTGTGAAGAACTACTGCTACATTACTGTTGACTGCAGCGATCTCGCTTATGAGCCTGTTCTGGCATGACGGCATATCCATATGATTCCTGTCATAGCCTTCTGACTCAAAGCTGTCAGGAAGTCCTGCGAATATAACTACTTTGTCCGCCTTTGCAGCTGCTTCAAGTGCTTCACGTGCCAGATCCTCTTCATAGACATCATCCTGACCGGAGAAGCCTTTAACATATGTCACATTGCCGAACTTCTCTGCAGTGCTGAGGGCATTTGTTACCTTAAAGCTGTTGATATGCGAGCTGCCGCCGCCCTGGTAACGAGGATTTACAGCATATTCTCCGACGAACAGGACCTTCTCATCCTTGCCAAGCGGCAGGATCCCGTCATTCTTCAGAAGTACCATCGACTCCTCAGCGACCTTCTTCGCAAATTCATGATCGCCCTCAAGATCCAGATCATGGTCTTCCCTGTTCTCAGCGTAATTGAATACCAGCTTGAGGATCCTCCCGACGGCTCTGTCAAGCACAGCTTCATCAAGCTTTCCTTCCCTGACAGCAGCTGCTATTTCTGCGTCCGTAACTCCGCCTGATGCAGGCATCTCTACCTCGAGTCCAGCTGCAAGACCAGGCACTCTCTCATTGACAGCGCCCCAGTCTGACATGACCATTCCTTCGAAGCCCCATTCATCTCTGAGTACCTTAGTCAGCAGCCATTCATTTTCCGATGCGAATGTTCCGTTGACCTTGTTATATGAGCACATTACTGTATATGGCCGTGCTTCCCTGACTGCCTTCTCGAAAGCAGGCAGATATATCTCACGCATTGTCCTCTCATCAACATCGGATGAGCAGGTCATGCGGTTGAGCTCCTGATTGTTTGCGGCAAAGTGTTTGATCGAAGTTCCTATGTTGTGCTTCTGAACGCCCTTGATGAATGCAGTTCCTATCATACCTGCAAGATATGGATCTTCTGAGAAGTATTCGAAATTGCGCCCGCAGAGAGGCGATCTCTTCATGTTGACTCCCGGGCCGAGAACGACCGCAAGATCAGTTGCCTGGGCCTCGATACCGATCCGGTCTCCGAATGCTTCCATCAGTTCAGAATCGAAAGAGCAAGCCGAAAGAACCGCAGGCGGGAAGCAGACTGCTTTGATACTGTCATTGATTCCGAGATGATCTCCGGATTCATCCTGCTTGCGCAGTCCGTGAGGGCCATCACTGACCATGATGCTCGGTACGCCTAGTCTTTCGACACCTTTGAAATGCCAGAAGTCAAAACCTGAGCACATCCCTGCTTTCTCTTCAAGAGTCATCTTGCTGATAATGTCTTTGATATCATGCTGCATAACTATTCCTCCAAGCTGTGAATTCAAGTGCTAGTATACTCACCATTTTACAGCATTGTAACCTAAGTATCTTAAATAAATCTGTTCACGCATAATAATCAGTAATTTTCTCCGTATATTCCTTAATTACTATTGGTACGCTCCCGGAAATCATCCATATATAATACTCGATGTTTGAAAACGAAAGGGTAAACGACTGGAAAGATGAAGGCTAAGATGGCTGAAGAACGCGAGAAGGAAACATCCGGAATTACAGAATAACGCGAAAGAGCAGCTCAGGAGGCTGCTCTTTTCTCTATGTTCTATTTGGTTATTCTGATTGTCGGTACTTTAGGTACGAATCTGTTCAGATGGACTTCATGCCTCATCTTGCGGATGTAGTGCGCCACGGATGAACTCAGTACGAATCCGATGCTCATTCCCAGCAGAGCCACGAAGCATCCCGCGCCATTTGTCAGCGCCATATCCCAGTTGTTATACAGTATTCCGAGGATCATATGGAAGAACATGTCTCCCGGGATCAGTGGAATTATTGCAGGATAGACAAAGTATGTTGACGGGTCCTTGCGCTTTGATGCAAGGAACTCGGCATATAGTGCTGCGGTCAGCGCTGCCAGTCCGGTATAGACGATCCTGTACGGAAGCACTCCCGGCAGGAATATCAGGACTATTCTTGTCAGAACTCCTCCGACGCCCGCTCTCCACAGATCATGAGGCGGGATCTGGAACACCATACCGAATCCGACTGAAGCTCCGAACGACAGAATTATCAGGAGGACAGGATCCTTGAGAGTATTCAGCGCCTGATCTCCAAGTCCCATGCTTCCCCTGAACAGATAGATGGCCGCATAGATTCCTATTCCCAGTGCAGCTGTCTCAACAAACACCCTCATCAGCTGAAGAAGGCCATTCATTTCATGGTCGCATACAAGGTTCCGGACTGCATTGACGAGAGGGATTCCGGGAAGGAATATCATCGTGATAGTGATGATCAGAACCGGGGCCTTGCTGCATAGACCTGTTACATACAGGATCATTATCATCACAGTTGCAATGCACATTATGGCTGCGCTTGATACAAGCCTGTTGACATCTATGCGCTGCATGAATCTTCCGACGAACTCGATCAGCACAGTAATTACCACTGTTGCAGCGACCTCTCTTATACCTCCGCCGAAGATAAGGCAGAGACATATCATGGCCGCTACCCTTGCCGCGAGAATGACCATCCTGCCATACTCTCTTGCTGCCGAAGCCTCTTCCATCATTTCAGGCAGCTTGTCCGGATCCGGCACTTCATTTACAACCGTATAGGACAGCCTGTTGAGTCTCTTGAGCTTCTCGAGATGTATGCCTGCAGGCGGCACATTGACCTGCCTTGAATAATAATTGCCGTCCTTGTCCATAACGCCAACCGATATATGAGATGACAGCAGGAAAATGCTCACATCAAGGAATCCATATGCACGGCATATAAGCTGCATTGCAAGCTCTACCCTTTCAAGGTTCGCACCGGCGATTATCATTCTCCGCCCCAGCTCAATGCAGAATTCAAGTACTCTTTCAGTTTTGCTCACTCTGGGATTCTCCTTATTTTATACTTTGTTCTGTCTCTCCCCGGATTATTCGAGAGCAGGATTAATTTTACTTTCCGGTTGCCATATTATCAATCGTTTCCGATGCTTTTTTTGATTAACTATGTATGAAAAGGCATATGATTCTGCGTTTAGCTGTATCTTGTGTGATATCAAGTCTGATTGATATAATCAGTCATAAGCATTAGATTCATCACTTTGCAGCAGAGGTATACAATGGGTCGGACTGACTGCGATGTAATTATAATAGGTGCCGGTCTTCTTGGCTGTGCCGCAGCAAGAGCTCTCATGCGCTATGATCTTCGCATCATCGTGCTCGAGAAGTCTTCTGATGTCAGCACGGGAATATCCAAGGCAAACTCAGGCATCATCTACGCTGGCTATGACGACACGCCGGGCAGTCTCAAGGCTGACATGGTAGTCAGGGCAAGCGCCGGACTTCCTGATCTCTGTAACGAGCTTGATGTCCACTACCGCCGTACGGGATCTATCATGATCGGATTCGGAGACCGCGCAGACAAAGTGATCCGTGGCAAATTCGATCAGGGTATGGCGAACAAAGTTCCCGGGCTCAGGCTCATCAGCGGTGAAGAAGTCCGCGACAGAGAGCCGCTGATCGCTGAAGGCGTCCGCATCGGGCTCTACGCACCGGGGACGGCGACTCTTGACCCATGGGAGCTTTGCATTGCGCTATACGAGAACGCTGCGGCAAACGGTGCTGATTTCAGGTTTGGCGAGGAAGTCTGCTCAGTCAGTAAGGTCAGCGATGGCTTCGTTACCGAGACGGCGGGCGGCACCTACTCTTCAAAGATGATCATCAACTGCGCAGGGCTCTCCACAGACAAGATACGCGAAATGGCTCTGGCGCCTCGCATCAGAATTGTCCCTAACGCCTGTGATTATTATGTCTTCGGGATCCCGGAGGGCCGGAGTCCTTCTCATGTTATATTCCACGAACCTGAGACCAAGGGCAAAGGTCTCACACTTATACCAACTGTAAGAGGCGAGATTCTTGCGGGGTCGACTCAGCGTAAGAATCCCGAGACCGAAGGCATCCCTACATCTGAAGAAGGTCTTAGGAAGATCATGGACATGTGCGGGGAAGTCGTTCCGGAAATGCCTGTCTCCCCTGTTATCCATTCATTTGCAGCTCTAAGGCCGAACCCTTTCGAGGTGCAGGCCGGTGACAATGGAGAGTTCCGGTTTACAGACCGCAGGCTGAAGGATTTCAACATCCTTGAAGAAGACGGCCTGATCAGTCTTATGGGCATCAAGACACCGGGGCTTACATGCTGCATGGAGCTTGGAGAATATGTAGCACGGAAGGTCACAGATCATCTCTGCTGCAGGGAGGCGGTCAATTCTGATTTTGACCCTGAGCGCCGCGGAATAAGAAGGTTCTCGGATATCCCTTCAGGCGAACTTGCGGCTGCTGTCTCTAAGGATCCATACCTTGGCAGGATAATATGCACCTGCAGGAATATATCGGAGAGTGAGATCCGCGAAGCTATCCTCAGAGGAGCATCGACTCTGGATGGAGTCAAGCGGAGGACAGGCATTCTGATGGGTCCATGCCAGGGCAGCAAGTGCCTTCAGCAGGTCATCTGCATCATGTCGGAAGTCCTTGGAATCAGCCCTTATCAGATAGTCAAGGACGCAGGATCCTCGCAAATTCTTGAAAAATGACAGAACTTAAGGATACCGTACATCTTAATACAGATATTCTCGTTGCCGGCGGAGGTGCCGCGGGAATGGCTGCGGCTAAAGCAGCATCAGAGCAAGGCGCAACGGTGATTCTTGTTGAAAAATCTCCGGTTCTCGGAGGCATTCTCAACAGATGTACTCATCCGGGCTTTGGCCTGGGCTATTATGATGAAGAAATAACTGGTCAGGAATATGCGGAGCGTTACAGAGAAGAGCTCGGAAGTGAGGATCTGACTGTTCTTCCCGATACAACTGTCATAGCAGTCAATGAAGACAGGACAGCTCTGCTGGTCTCGGAAGGACGGATCACCGAGGTCTCATTCCGCGTGCTCATCGCTGCATCCGGAAGTTATGAGGTTCCTATAGAATCGGTTGCCCCTGAAGGAACACGTCCTGCAGGCATTATGACTGCGGGCTGCGCTCAGGGCCTGATCAACGAGAATCATCTGGAAATAGGCAGCCGGATCATCGTTCTCGGGAGCGGCAATGTCGGCCAGATCATGGCAGGACAGCTTGCAGACGCAGGCAAAGAAATCATTGCAATCATAGAGAAGAATGATGCCCCCGGTGGATTATCCCGCAATGTCCGCGAGTACATAAAGGGGCGCAATCTTCCTCTTATCCTGAACTCAACTATCACTAAGATACACGGAACCAATCGTATCACTGGTGTCACCGTGAAGAACCTGCTGACCGGTGAAGAATCAATTCTGAGCTGCGATACTCTGATCACTGCTTTAGGTCTTATACCTGACCGCGCCCTTCTGGATAATATATGCACTGACGGCACTTATCCTGACTGGGTGATCCTTACAGGCAACTGTGACAGGATCTATGATTTTGCCGATGCGGTCACAGCTTCCGGTGAACAAGCAGGCCTTACAGCTTCCCTCAAATGCAGATCCAATAAATAGAAAAATCCCGGATGCCTTATTCCTGGCGGCCGGGATTGTTGTTTTCTGATCTGCGAAGAGTCTCAGACTCAATTAGTTTGCTCTGATGTGCTCGATCACGATTGGGTTCTGAAGAAGTGTGTCAGGTGCGATGCACATAACAGCCATAAGTCTCTCTTCGTTCTTTCTGACCATGTTCATAATGTTCTTTCTCATTTGTATTACCTCCTGAATTTATCATTAAGGGCTCAGCCCTTGGTTTTCTTAATTATCTGTCCCCCTCAGGACAATTGTATTTTAACTCTAATGATAACAAGTTGGAAACAGTTAATTTGTTGTAATCCGACAAGCATCTACTTGTCTTACTGCAGTTCTAACGTCTCCCGGAGGTAGATATTGAGATTAACCGGAAGGCAGATTACTGAAGATACTTCTCTGCCTCCCGGACAGTATGTGCCATATAGCTTATTACGAGTTCAGGGTACTCTCCTGCGGCGGTCTCTCCTGTTACCATAACTGAGGACGCGCCGTCCAGCACAGCATTGAAGATATCGCTGACTTCTGCTCTGCTAGGCACCTGCCTGTGTGTCATGGACTCAAGCATCTGAGTAACGACCATGAAGTCCCGTCCGGCTCTTCTGCATGCTGAGGATATTCTCTTCTGTGCGGCAGGGAGCTCCCACAGTTCCATTGCATTCCCGAGATCCCCTCTTGCGATAACGATCTCATCACAGTATGGAATGAGCTCTTCTATCTTCGCAAGCCCTGTCAGATTCTCGATCTTGGCCATGATCCTTATATCGCCGCAGCCTGCCTCTTCAAGCGCACTGCGCACTTTGGCCAGGTCATCCTTGTTCCGTACGAACGGCTGCATCACCGCCGTCACGCCGTACCTCTTTGCCACGCGGATATTCTCGATATCCGCACCGGTCAACGCAGGTGTATCGATGCTCCGCCCTGGCAAAGCGATGCTCTTGCGGCCTTCCAGCACGCCTCCGCGTATAACACGGATCATATCCCCTTCTGTCTGAAGCAGTATCTTGCCATCGTCAAGCAGAATCTCCTGTCCGTCTCTATTCTGTATCCCGCCAAGTACGTTATCCGGAAAAGGTATTGCATCCAGGCTGATCAGAGAGCCTTCGCTTAGATGAACCGGCTCGATGAGTCTGCCGATTCTCAGCTCCGGCCCCTGAAGATCTATAAGAAGCTCGGCTCTGATGCCACATGCCTCAGCAGCAAGGTGATAATTCCTTACCATATCTCCCGATTCTTCCAGCGTTGCATGTGACAGGTTGAGCCTGATACCATCCATGCCGGCTGAGAACATCTTCTTAAGGACCTCCGGATCACTGCATGCAGGTCCGAGAGTACCGTATATCTTAACTTTGTTCATATAACTTTATAGTCTTGCTGTACTTGTGAAGCTGCGGTAAATAGCTTTGATCGACTTGCGGTAATCGGCCTCGCTGACGCCCACCTGAACGCTGACGCGGTCCGGTGCATGGTCAACGAACCTTATATTGACACGTTCGCCTGACAACGCTTCGAATATTTTGACCGCTACAGACGAAGTTCCGGTTATATTGCGGCCGACAACGGATATCGACGCAAGTCCTGTCGAAATATCTATGTCATCGCTGCCGGTAACTCTCCTCAGTTCTTCAGCAAGCTCATCCTCCTTGCCCCTTATTGCATCCGCCTCAGCGATGAACGCCATGGAATCGAGACCCGCCTGCTGGCCTGTGATCCTGATTCCCATATCTGCGAATACCTTGCTGATCCTCGGAAGTATGGATGCATCCCCGGTAAGCCTCTCCTTCTCTATCAGGATCGAGGCATAGCCCGGTCTTCCTGTTATACCGGATATTGCAAGTGGAGTATCGTAGGAGTCCGCATTCTTGACTATGAGGGTGCCAGGATTGTCAGGTTCGAATGTATTCCTGATATTAATAGGTATTCCGACTCTTCTTGCAGGAGCTATCGCATCCTCATGCAGCACCTCTGCTCCGTTGAGAGCCAGTTCTCTGATTTCCCTGTAAACGAGCACCGGAACTGTCAGCGGATCCTTGACGATCTTAGGGTCAGCCATCAGGAAGCCTGATACATCGGTCCAGTTCTCGTAGAGGTCGGCTTTGACAGCCTCTGCTGTCAGTGAGCCTGTAATGTCTGAGCCGCCCCTGGCAAAGGTCACGATACGTCCCTCATCATCTGCTCCATAGAAGCCGGGCAGAACAGCTCTATCGTGGTGCTTGAGTTCTGCTGCCAGCAGTCCCTTGGTTACGCCTCTGTCGAGGTTGCCTTCAAGGTCAAATCTTATGACGTCTTCGGCATCCACGAAATCATAGCCTATGTAATCAGCGAATATCCTTGCGCACAGATACTCTCCTCTGCTTGCGAGATATGCCTGTCTGAATCTGCTGCCTTCCTTGAAGAGCGCCGTTCTCTCGATAATTCTGCCGATCTCTGCATCGATATCGACAGAACTCTCCAGTGAAGCAGCTATCTCTCTGAATCTGGCAGCTACCTGCTCCATATTGTCCATGAACTTATCCGTATCTCCGGCTGCCTCGATCAGAAGGTCGGTGATCTTGCGGTCACCTCCTGGCTTCTTAGCCGAAGAGGTGATGACTCCGGAGGATACTTTGCCCGGAGCAGACACTACGATGTATTTTCTCTCGGCACTGTTCCTGACTATATCCGCAGATTTGCGAATTACATCTGCATCCGCCATGGACGTTCCGCCGAACTTTGCCACTGTGAGCTCGGATTTGTTACGGAGGACCGGAGCAAGATCCTCATTGGATATCAGCTTGAGATCGTATGGTGTCGACTGATATACAAAGTAGTTGAGCCAGTTCGAGTAGATTAGATTGGCGCATGAACGCCATGTTACGACCGGCTCTCTGGTATCATCATCATCCGGGAAGTAATTCTCAGGAACATGAGGATTTATCCCTGCATTCTTGTCACGCACGTATTCGCGGAGAAGTGTGTCCGCATCATACTCAGAGTGTCCCATGACGAAGATCTGCCTGTCATTCTCTGACTTCACGCAGAAAACGCCAGCCTCGTCCGAGCTTGCAAGGATCTTGAGTTCAGGTATCTTCTCTATATCCTCGCGCAGTACTGTTGTGTTCCTCGAATGCGGGACATAGAATTCATCGTCAAAGCCCCTGAACAGCATGCCGTTCTTGTAATCAAGATGGTGCTTGTATACTCCGGAAAGCTTCTCCGGGAGTACGTGCTTATTGATGCCATAGTGATAGTACAGCGCAGCCTGCGCACCCCAGCAGATATGGAAGGTGCTGTGGACATGCTTCTTGGTCCACTCCATAATCTCGCAGAGCTCGTCCCAGTAGTCGACTTCTTCGAACTCCATCATTTCAATAGGAGCTCCTGTTATTACCATGCCGTCATAGTTCTCATCCTTGACTTCATCAAAGGTCTTGTAGAATGCAATCATATGCTCCTGCGATATGTTCGAAGACTTGTGAGATGCAGTCTGGAGAAGCTCCAGCTCTATCTGGAGCGGAGTATTACCAAGCAGTCTTGTGAGCTGCGTCTCTGTCTCGATCTTGGTAGGCATCAGATTAAGAAGAAGTATCCTAAGCGGACGGACATCCTGAGTCATCGCTCTGGTATCCGTCATGACGAAAACATTCTCTCTTGTAAGCGTATCTATTGCAGGTAGATCATTAGGTACTTTGATTGGCATGCGTTCACCTCTGTCTCAATTCCCGGAATTAGTTCAAATAGTATATTTTCACGAAATTATATCACGATTATCCTTCTTATCAAACTAAAGGCGCCGCAATGATGCGACGCCTCTGTCATTAATTCTGATATTCAGTTTGTGCTGGATGACATATAAAGTACAAAGCCCGCAGATCTGCGGGCTTTATTAGTTAAATCGTTTCGATCTTGATGAGGTTGGTGTTGCCGGATATTCCGGTTGTTCCTCCGCCTGTGATTACGATTTTATTTCCTGATTTGAGGGACATTGCTTCGATCGCAGCTTTCTTTGCCATGTAGAACAGGACTTCTGTGGATGGAACGATCTCGCACATCTTAGGTGTGACCGCCCAGGACAGAGCGAGTGAACGCCATGTCTTCTCATTAGTAGTAAGTCCGATAATGTCTATTGGCGAACGGAATCGTGAGACCATCTTCGCTACGCGGCCTGACATGGTGCATGCCACTATTGCGTCTGCGTCTACATCCATAGCCATTCCACATGTCGCATGAGATATAGCGTCCATATCGTTCTTGATCTTGAAGTCGTACTGATAGAACTGCTTCTTGTAATCGATGTTGTGTTCGGCTTCCTCAGCGATCTTGGCCATTGCCTTAACAGCGTGAACAGGATACTCACCTGCTGCTGTCTCGCCTGACAGCATAACTGCACTGGTTCCATCATATACAGCATTAGCAACGTCCGATGTCTCAGCTCTTGTAGGACGAGGATTGTGTATCATGGATTCGAGCATTTCAGTTGCAGTGATTACGCGCTTGCCTATCATGCGGCATCTGAAAATCAGATCCTTCTGAATAGCCGGCAGCCTTTCGAACGGGATTTCAACACCCATGTCGCCTCTTGCAACCATGATGCCGTCGCACTGAGAGCAGATCTCATCGATGTTATCATAACCGGACTGGTTCTCAATCTTGGCGATGAGCTCAACTGTGTCATCCTTGCCAAGGGCCTTAAGATATTCATGGACATCTACCAGATCCTGCTTTACAGATACAAATGAGCATGCGATGAAATCTACATCATTCTCCACACCGAATGCGATATCGGACTTGTCCTGCTCGGAGAGGTATATCTGCTGCATGTGCTTGCCCGGGAAGCTCATTGACTTGCGGTTTGAAAGCTCTCCTCCCTCGATAACTTCCGTTACGATATTGGTTCCATCCGTTGACAGCACCTCGAACTCGAGCAAAGCATTATTAAGCAGTATCCTGTCGCCCTTCTCAAGTTCATTGGCGAGATTCTTGTAGCTGACGGATACTATAGTGTCATCTCCCTCGACCTCTTCCGTTGTGAATGTGAACTTAGCCCCCTCTTCAAGAATTACCTTGCCGTCCTTGAATGTTCCTATACGGAATTCAGGGCCCTTGGTATCAAGCATTATAGCAATAGGAAGACCGAGCTCGGCTCTCACCTTCTTGATCCTGTTGATTCTCTCGAGATGCTCAGCATGTGTCCCATGTGAGAAGTTCAGTCTGGCAACATTCATACCTGCAAGGCAAAGTTCCTTCAGCATCTCCTCAGACTCGCTGGCCGGTCCTATTGTACATACGATCTTAGTCTTTCTCATGATCCAATCTCCTTATTTTATCTGATACTGCCGGTCATTCAGACAGACAGTGTTCATATCTGATCATCTGCCGCATATAGTATAATAACTCCATCGATAATACCACGAATACAAGCGTATTGGAAACTACAAAAATCGGCCGGTCAGGACATTGCAGCCCTCCGGCCGCTTTTCTGTTCAGTAAAAATTCAATAAGGTTCAGTTCTGAAAATCATGATAGAAACTCTTGAGTGACGGATACAGTGTTGCAAACTTTTCATATTTGTCCTGATATCTTGCGCAGAGCTCAGGATCCGGCTCAACTGTCTCTGAATACCTTACAATGGCTTTGCATGCTGATTCCACATTGTCAAACGCACCATCAGCAACTGCAGCCAGAATCGCAGCTCCGTATGCCGGTCCCTGCTCGATTTCTACTGTCTGCACTTTGATATTAAGGACATTGGCAACGATCTTCTTCCACAGGTCGCTCTTAGCTCCGCCACCACAGATAGTTGTGCTCTCAGGGGCAGCACCCATCTGTCTTGCCGCCTCGAGAGAATCCCTGAGCCCGAACGCCACACCCTCGAATACTGCCTGCAGCATGTCCGCTCTGGTAGTGTCCATGCTCATTCCTATGAAAGCACCTCTTGCCATAGGATCGTTGTGCGGTGAGCGCTCACCCATCAGATACGGCAGGAAATATACATTATTATTCCCAAGGTCCTGAATCTTAGCCTGCTCTCCGGCATGATCAGAGGTCTGCAGTATATTAGTCATCCACCAGTTGTTGCAGCTTGCAGCTGACAGCATGCAGCCCATCAGGTGATATGATCCGTCCGCATGAACAAATGAATGCAGCGAATTCGCATCGTCTACTCTGAAGCTGCTGCTTGTAATGAATACTGTACCGCTTGTTCCAAGTGAAAGGTTGCACTTATCCGGACCTACAGCGCCTGTCCCTACAGCTGCAGCGGCATTGTCACCTGCACCTGCAGCGGTCACGACCGAATGTGAGAGGCCAAGCTTGTCAGCGATTTCAGGCAGAACATGACCGGTTGCCTCGTAGCTCTCATAGAGCTCAGGCATCCAGCTTTCCTGAACTGAGCAGATTTCCAGCATTTCCCTTGACCAGCATTTGTGCTCTACATCGAGAAGGAGCATTCCGGATGCATCTGAGTAATCACAGCTGTGCACACCGGTAAACCTATATGCAAGATAATCCTTAGGCAACATTATCTTGCTGATCCTCGCGAAGTTCTCAGGTTCGTTCTCTTTCATCCACAGGATCTTGGGCGCTGTAAATCCGGCGAATGCAATATTGCCGGTCAGTTCAGACAGTCTTCTCCTGCCGATGACTTCATTCAGATAGTCTGTCTCCTTCTGTGTTCTGCCATCGTTCCAGAGAATTGCAGGACGGATGACATTGTCATTCTCATCAAGCGCTACGAGCCCGTGCATCTGGCCGCCAAAGCTGATACCTCTTACCTTGCTCCTGTCTATACTGCTGAGAAGTTCCTGCAGGCCATCAAGAGTCTGTGTCCACCAGTCTTCAGGATCCTGCTCTGACCAGCCGGGCTGCGGGAAGCTAAGCGGATATTCTCTTGAAACTATCCCTTTGACCCCGCCTGTCTCATCCATGAGGAGCAGCTTCACTGCTGATGTTCCGAGATCTATGCCTATGTAATACATCGCTTTTCCTTTCTATATATGCAGACAGCATCATGCATACGAATGATTAGCACAATGCTGTCTGTTTGAATTGATTTACTTAAATGGATTCTCTGACGGATATGGCAGGCTTGCCGGATGGTTGTAGTCGAGATCCTCGTAAGGAACTCCGATGTACTTGAATACTTCGAAGAGGAGTTTGCCAAAGTGCCCGAATGCTACAGCGCCGTGATGAGGATAGTTCTTCTCGATCAGCACGTGTCTGTAGAATCTGCCCATCTCTTTGATTGCGAATACTCCGATCGATCCGAATGATCTTGTTGCTACAGGCAGCACCTCTCCCTCTGCGATGTAAGCTCTCAGCTTGTTGTCTGCTGTCGACTGCAGTCTGAAGAATGTGATCTCGCCAGGTGCGATGTCGCCCTCGAGAGTACCATTGGTGACCTCTACAGGCAGCGATCTTGCCATAATCTTCTGGTTCTTCATCTCACAGGAGCTGAGCTTGGAAGAGCATGTATTGCCGCAGTGGAATCCCATGAATGTGTCCTTATGTGTGTAGTCGAACTTGCCCTCGATGGACTCCTTGTACATGTCCTTAGGTACGGAGTTGTTGATGTCGAGGAGTGTTACTGCATCATCAGATACACATGTTCCGATGAACTCGGAGAGTGCTCCGTAAATATCTACCTCGCAGGATACAGGGATGCCCCTTCCTGTCAGTCTGCTGTTGACATAGCAAGGAACGAATCCGAACTGTGTCTGGAATGCAGGCCAGCACTTGCCGGCGATTGCCACATACTTGCGGCTTCCGCGGTGTGCTTCGATCCAGTCGAGAAGTGTCAGCTCATACTGTGCAAGCTTGTTCAGGACCTCAGGCTTCTTGTTGCCTGCTCCGAGCTCTCTTGCCATGTCTGCTGCCACCTCTTCGATGCGAGGGTCGCCTGCGTGGTTATTGAATGCCTCGAAGAGGTCGAGTTCTGAATTCTCTTCGATCTCGACTCCGAGGTTGTAAAGCTGCTTGATAGGAGCATTGCATGCAAGGAAGTTCATCGGCCTTGGTCCGAATGAAATGATCTTAAGATTGGCAAGGCCATCGATAGCTCTTGCTACAGGGATGAACTCATGGATCATATCTGCGCAATCCTCAGCATCTCCTACAGGATACTCAGGAATATATGCTCCGACATTACGGAGCGCGAGATTGTAGCTTGCATTGAGCATGCCGCAATAAGCATCGCCTCTTCCGTCCTGCAGATCTGCCTGACTCTCCTCTGCTGCTGCGACGAACATCTTAGGTCCGTCAAAATACTTTGCCAGCATTGTCTCGGAGATCTCCGGTCCGAAGTTGCCGAGGTAAACGCAGAGCGCATTGCATCCGGCTGCCTTGACATCTTCAAGAGCCTGCTGCATATGGATCTCACTCTCAACGATGCACACCGGGCATTCATAGATGTCCGCTGCATCGTATTTTTCATTGTATGCTTTGACCAAAGCCTTTCTTCTGTTTACTGCAAGGCTCTCAGGAAAGCAGTCTCTGCTGACTGCAACGATTCCTACTTTGATTGCAGGTATATTGTTCATAGTCTCATCCTCCGGAGTTTCATTATTCTTTAATTGTATAGAGTTATACAAAATGTCCAGTTCTAATTATATATTTGCTAATACGTAAATGCATATCATAATTCATGCATCCTTATCAGTATTTTGCGGAAATCCGAAACAAGACAGGGTCAGATCTCAGTCCCGTCCCTGTCTTGCCTGTCTGATTATTCTTATCTGGTAATAACATCTACAGGTACGTTGAATATCTTAGCTACCTTGAGGATGGTATCGATATGTCTGCCTGTAGCTGCTGCCATGTGATGTGTCGGGCCTGCCTCGCTCCACTTGTTGCAGAACTCTCTTGCTCCGCATGTGAATCTTGTTCTCATGTTGGTGTCACCGAATGTGAAGATTGGTCCTTCTTCATTGACTCCCTCAGCAACAACGAACTTGAAATGTCCGTCTCTGTCCTGAGTGATTCCGAGGTATGTAACAGGGCCTGCTTCAGGATAGAACTGTGTCAGGTATCCGCCGCCTGCTTTGCCATGGAATACATCAACGATCTTCATGGTCGGCTTCTTAGCTCTTGAAATATCGTAATCACCTGAGCCGCTGTGTCCGATGATGCAGATATCTTCGTTGAAATCGATCGAATACATCTCAGAGAGCTGTCCCATTCCGGAGATAGTCTTGAGTATGGACATTGCCATCGCGACCTTGATATCTCCCTCTACTGCGCAGGCTGTTCCCTGTCTGATGAGCATCGAGAATGCAGGAATCAGCATCGAGTCAAGCTTGCCTGCAACGCCCTGTGCAAATCCATCATAGTGCGATGCGACAAATCCAAGTTTTTCGTCCTTGACCCACTTTTCGAAAGCGACTACATACTTTGCCATATCCCAGACCTTCTCAATAGTGCCGCCGCCCTCGATATCGAATGTATCGAGAATATCCTGAGCCTTGTCACGGATCGCATCCTCATCAGTGATATCGTCTGCGATAGCCCACATCTTCTCCCAGTCAAACTGCTTGGTGTAAAGCCACATTCTGTGGTACAGATTGGTCTCGTCGATATAGAGGTCCATCATGCCAGGATATGGTCTTCCGATCTGCGCAAGGTTGGTGTCGCGGAATCTTCTTCTGACCTGTGCTGCCTTGCACCAGTCAGCGATCTCTGCTTCTACTACAGGATCTCCGCCTTCGACAACGCCTGTGATTACAGCATGTCTCTTGCCTGCTCTCTCGAGATCAGCTACCATCTCACCTACTGCTCCGCATGCGTACAGTTCTCCAAGCCATGTTGCTGTATCTGTATTTGCATAATCAGGGGCTTTCTTCTTCTGTACATTGACAAGAACCACCGGAACATCGAGGTCTCTTACTGCAGGCAGCATGTTGTAGGAAGTAGCATATGTAAGGAGCTGGAGGATGACGAGGTCAACGTCAGCTGCTCTGAACTTATCGCCGGCTTCCATTGCGAGTTCCTTGGTTGTAACTATGCCGCCATCAACGATCTCTACTGAATCAGGGATCAGCTTCTTGAAATCCTTATACTGTCCCTCAAATTCAGGAACAAGTGACGGGAACTGCGGCAGATATGCGCCGAGCGCGATTGCAAAAACGCCTATTCTGGCTTTGGTTTCTACTAATGAATTAACGAGCATTGTTCTATCCTCCAGGTATTACTTATCTGCTTCGAGCTGTATCTTCAGATTGCCGAGTGCTGTCGCTTCGATCGGCAGTGCTATTACTATCTTGCCGCTGGCTCTTTCAGTCAGCTCATTGAGGAACTTGTTCTTGGCTCCTCCGCCCACGATATATATCTCATCATAATGATTGCCGGTGTTGTGCTGGAGCTCCTGAACTGCGTTCATATAGCAAAGTGCCAGGCTTCTGTATGCGCAGCGGAAGTAGTCTCCGATGCTCTGCGGCTTCATGCTGAGTGCATTGTCGAATGCTTCCTTCATATTCTCAGGAGCAAGGAAGTCCTTGGCATTGGCGTCAACGGTCTCCTCGAACCTGCTGGCCTCTGCCTTTGCAACGATCTCACCAAAGTCCATGTCAGGGCACAGGCAGTCTCTCAGTCTGTTTACGAGCCACATTCCCATGATGTTCTTCTGGTATCTTATGTAGCCTACGCCGCCTTCATTCGACCAGTTTGCAAGCTCGCTGCCCGCATTGGTGATGGCTTCAGGCGACTTGACTCCGAGAAGCGACCATGTGCCGCTTGAGATGTACGGCTGATCCGAGTCCATCGGGATGCCCTCAACGGCAGATGCTGTGTCGTGAGTAGCGCAAAGCACGCATTTGATTCCCTTATACTCTCCGATGACAGCTCCAGGCTGTGTCAGTTCGCCAAACAGGTGAGCCGGCAGATCGAGTGCTTCGATGATGACAGGGTCAAATTCGCCTGTCTTCGCATTTATCATGCCGCCTGTTGTAGCGTTGGTATACTCATGAGACTTGACACCGCACAGTTTGTACAGAAGATATTCCGGTACCATCAGGAAGTCTGTGACTCCCTCGAGTCTTCCGGCTTTCTTGTCTGCATATAACTGATAAACAGTGTTGAATGGCTGGAACTGTATTCCTGTGTGTCTGTAAAGTCTTGTAAAGCTTATGAGGCTGTGGACCTCCGGAATTACCTCTTCAGTCCTGCTGTCTCTGTATGCGTAGCAAGGCATTACCTCTTCATCGCCCTTCATGAGAACGTAGTCAACGCCCCATGTATCGATTGCAAGACTGGTCAGGTCGTATTTAGTACGTGCCTTATCTATTCCGGTCTTAACATGCTCTGTCAGGCTCTCTATGTCCCATGTCAGATGGCCATCAAGCTCTGTTACCCCATTAGGAAAGCGGTACATCTCATCAGTCTTCCACTCTCCATTCTCCATCCATCCGACTATGTGTCTTCCGGATGATGCCCCGATATCTATAGCAAGATAATACTTCTGCATTGTATTAGTCCTCCGGTACGTAACCGATCTTGTTTGACTTTCTCTCGTAGAGGAAATCCTCATTGATCTGGATTCCGAATGGTGCGTTCAGCTCTCTGAAGTTCTCAGGAGTGATTGTGTTGAGCTTGGATGGGCTCATTGAGAGAACCTTGACGAGGATCTCTGCTGACTTCTCAACTGTGTGCATGAGTCCGAATGCGAGGTCAAAGTCCTTGCCGCAGCAGAATGCTCCGTGATGTGCCCATACAGCTACGTCCTGCTTCTTCATGATCTCTGCTGTCATTTCGCCGATCTGGCGTCCGCCGCAGATGACCCATGGAACAATGCCGATACCCTCAGGGAATACGACAGCGCATTCTGTTACCATCTCGAAGATCTCTCTTGTGAATACTCTGCTGTCGAGTGGAAGTACGAATGTGAGTGCGATAGTGTTGCCCGGGTGGCAGTGATAAACTACTCTCATCTCAGGGTCTCTTGCCTTGAGAACCTCGAGGTTTGCAAGATGTGTAGGCAGCTCGGATGTAGGCATTCCGCCGTCCCTGAGTCCCCATACGATGCGGTATCTGTTGCCCTCTTCATTGAGTTCGATTATGCATACGTTAGCTTCAGGATCGAGCTCGATGTTGCGGAAGTACTTGCCGGATCCGCTTACCATGAAATACTCACCTGCAAGTCCCGGGAATGCGGACTCATCGCCCTTCTGCCAGCCGATTACTCTCCACTCGCCCTCTTTGAAATCCTCTCTGAGTGCCTCGACCTCTTCAGCCTTCATTCTGTAGCTGAGGTTGCCACCGTTTCTTTCATGCCATCCCTGGTTGAATCCGTCCATGGCCATTCTTGCATAGCTCTTCATAAGATCTGAATCAAGTACTCTCATCTTGTGCTCCTTTTCATGTAATTATCCTGCAACTCCCTGCAGACACTGATTTATTATCCGCAATCATTATATAAGGACTTGATTTGCCAGAATAGGTTCTGATTTGAGCTTTTTTGCGTCCTTTATTGCAAATTCGGACGCTGGGTATTATTCTTTGCAGTGAAAGGGGTAATTAATTGGTGGTGACAGGGGGTCGGTTCTCTGTCTCACCCTGTAATAACACCGCAAAGGAGAAGCCGTATGGATTCTGAACTTCTTAAAATACTGTCTAAAATAACTCCTGAAGAGCAGGAGATTCTGGATGGTCGCAGCAGCATAGACCGCAGCCTATATTACCAGGCTGATCAGTCAGCAGGTTCACACAGCCGGACTGATGAGGTCGATGCATCTCTGGTCCTCACCAACGGCAAGCTTATCGATATGCGCCCGCATACCAGATTCATACACTTCCCTGAGCACACTCACAACTATGTTGAGTTTGTATACATGTGCCAGGGCCAGACAACTCATATTATCGATGGCAACCGGATCCTGCTCAAAGAGGGTGATCTGCTGTTCATGAACCAGAATGCTCATCAGGAGATCATGCCTGCGGGTGAGACGGACATCGCAGTCAACTTCATGATCATGCCCCATTTCTTCGACACGGTCCTCCGCAATCTGGAGAATGAATCCGGAGCCCTCCGGGATTTTCTTATCAGCTGCCTCACAGACCGTGACATGGGCGGCAACTATCTGTACTTTGACGCCGCTGACATACTTCCGGTGCAGAATCTCATGGAGAACATGATATGGATAATGATCAACGAGCCTCAGAACAGACGAACACTCAGCCAGAACACCATATCACTCCTCTTCATGACACTCATCGATCAGGCATCACACCTGCATGTCTCCGGCAGCTCATACGAGCAGAAGCTTCTGCTGCATCTGTTCAACTATATAGATACCCAGTATCAGAGTGCTTCCCTGTCTGATTTCGCAGAGGAGCACCATGAAGACATATACACATTGAGCCGTTTCATCAAAAAGAAAACCGGCAGGACCTTCAAAGACCTGCTGGTTGAAAAGCGCCTGCGTCAGGCTGAATATTTACTTAATAATACCGCACTTCCTGTCGCGGATATATCACTGTCAGTCGGCTACGAGAATACCAGTTACTTTCACCGTATATTCAGAGACGCCTACGGCATGAGCCCGCGCGACATGCGGCTCGGGCGAGTCAGGGGACGTACCCGCTGACTCAAATTTCAAAAAAAGACTCCCGGAACAACCCGGAAGTCCTGATTTGCGCTAAGCAGCGAAACGCCCCTTATCTCACAACTACTGATATTCCATTAGGAATGCAGGTCAGTGAGGCTGCCTCGCCTTTAATCTCTCTTGCCATTCTGTATGCAGTATTAATATCCGGTGCATAGGTCATTTTAAGGCCTTCTATCATCTCTTTCTGCTCCGGTTCTGCCACGAATATAACGGTATGTTTTCTTACGATCCTTGCCAGTATCTGTGAGCACCACTGGTCAGGAGCAGTATCATTCTGCTCTGTTGCGAGGAACTTCTGATATGCATCCTCGATGGTAGGTTCATCAGCAATTATATGGTAAAAATAATCCCCGCCGTTCCCGTCCGAACAGCTTGCAAGCATAATGATTACCCCATCTTCCTTAACAGTTGCTTCAGCCGCGGTCATACCCTTTGGTGACTGATATGCATTCTGATCAAGCGGATATCCCCCGTTTGTCGTGATGACTATATCTGCAGGATGCGGTTTCACGGCTATATATTCCGAAATAAAATCGCAGCCTCTGCGGTGCGCAGTCTCGAAGTTACCTGCGAAGGCAGCTACAGTGTTCTTCTCTTCATCGATAACGACATTGCATATGAAAGCAAGATCCGCCATCCGGGCAGCGGCCAGCATGTCCTCATGAATCGGATTTTTATCCAATATCCCGGTCCTCGCATACGGACTGTCAATGAACTTGGAACAGTGATTCCCCATAACTGTAACGGCATCAGCGACGCCCGGCAGGACCGATTTGCGGCCTCCGGAAAAACCAGCAAAGAAATGAGCCTCGATAAAGCCCTCGGCAACCAGCAGCGAAGCATTTACCGCAGTCTTGTCTATTATGCAGTCCGGGCCAGACGGGAGAATGCCAATCTTGGTATTCTTCGAAGGATCATGTGCATCGTGAACGACTATATGATCTCTGAACTCTTCATACAGTTCATCTCCGAGCTTTGCCCTTAATTCCTCTGTAGTTGTCAGGCGATGGAACCCTGTAGCAACCAGCAGAGTTATCTCTATGTCAGGGTTTCCCTGCCTGAGTTCATCGATCATGACAGGCAGTATGTCCTTTGAAGGTACCGGTCTGGTATGATCACTTATGATTATGACGCAATCCGGTTTGCCTTTGGCAAGCTCATACAGGTGCGGACTGTCTATAGGGTGCTTCATAGCTTCCCTGACGATATCGATACCGCTCTTATCACTTACCAGTTCATCAACACGTGAAGTCAGCACCGGCGTATCATCCGGTACTTCAAGGCTGCACGTAGTATGTCCATAGTAAAAATCTACCGTTTTCATCTGTCTCACCTATGCTTTCAAGGCTCTGAATGCCTCCGTAAGTGCAGGAACCACATCATTGAGATTGCCGACTATGCCATAATCCGCAACACTGAAGATCGGCGCTTCAGGGTCCTTATTTATTGCAAAGACTTTGTCTGCCCCGGCTATTCCTGCAAGGTGCTGAATAGCTCCGGAAATACCGACAGCTATATACAGCTTAGGGGCTACTGTTTTACCTGATTGTCCTACCTGATGTATATGCGGCATCCAACCGGCATCTACAACAGCACGGCTGCAGCCCACTGTTGCCCCGAGGACCTCAGCAAGCTCGAAGAGCTGTTTGAAATTATCAGCTGAGCCTACGCCTCTTCCTCCCGAGACAATTATCTCTGCCTCCTCGAGATTGACTGCATCAGCTACCTCCTGCACCCTTTCGACAAGCCTGGTTCTGATTTCTTCGGCTGCAACATGGAATTCTTCGTGTATTATTTCTCCGGTACGGGATTCGTCATAAGCTCCTTTGCGGAACACTCCCGGACGCACTGTGCCCATCTGAGGTCTGTGATCCGGGCACATAATGACTGCCATGAGATTCCCGCCAAAGGTAGGCCTTGTCCAGGCCATATTTCCGGTTGCCTCATCTATTCCGAGTTCTGTGCAGTCAGCTGTGAGACCTGTACCGATACGGCAGGATACGCGCGGAGCCATATCTCTTCCGTTATTAGTTGCACCAATCATAAGTGTTTCAGGTCTATACTTGCGTACCAGCTCAACCAGCGCATTTACAAATGCATCTGTTGTATAGTACTCATACTCCGGGCCATCAACAACAATAGCCTTATCTGCTCCGTAACGGATAGCATCTTCAGCTGCTTTATCTACATTATTGCCGATGACCACCGCCACAAGCTCGCAGGCCTTCTCATCTGCCAGCGGTCTGGCTGCATTCAGGAGCTCATAGCCGACATTCTTGGCTTTACCGCATTCGGTCTCAATATAGACCCACATGTTCTTATATTCATTCAGATTAGACATGATGACCTCCTATATGATTCCGGACTCATGCAGCATTGCTGTTATGGTCTCTGCAGCCTGATCTGCAGGCACTTTGCTGAGTATCGTTCCGTGCTTCTCTCTTACAGGTGTATATGACTTCTTCACCTTGGTAGGGGATCCGTTCAGCCCGCACTTTGCAAGGTCGACAGTCTCAAGATCTGCCTCTGTAAGCACATTAATGCTGCGCTTCTTTGACTCAAGCCATGGCCCTATGCTAGGGTAGCGTGGTTCATACGGAAGCCTGACCACGGTAACGACAGCAGGGAGCTTTACCGAAATAATGTCATAGCCATTGTCACAGTCTCTCTTTACCCTCAGCTCATCATTCTCTTCATCGATGCCAAGAGCATATGTTACCTGCGGCAGCCCGAGGTGCTCTGCGATTTCCGGTGCTACCTGTGCTGTATCACCGTCTACAGCCTGCTTTCCACCGAGTATGAGATCAAACTTAAGGCCTTCTCTCTTCTCCACAGTCTTTATCGCCTCAGACAGGATGTAGCTCGTAGCGAGAGTGTCAGAACCGCCAAATTTACGTCCGGATACAAGATATCCTTCATCTGCTCCGACTGCCAGGCACGAGCGTATGGCCTCCGCAGCCTGTGGCGGTCCCATTGAAATGACGACTACACGTCCGCCCAGTTTTTCTTTAAGACGCACAGCAGCTTCAAGAGCATATGTATCAAATGGATTCACTATGCTCGGTACTCCTGCACGGATCAGCGTATGTGTCTCCGGATCAATTCTGATCTCAGTTGTATCCGGAACCTGTTTAACGCAAACACATATATTCACTGTCGCACCTCCCCGTTTTACAGCGTATAGCAGACCTTACCCGGATTAAGAATCATCTTCGGGTCAAAGACTTTTTTGATTCCCAGCATGAGCTCCATATTTGTCTCTCCGACAGAGTCCACAAGATATTTGATCTTACCCGAACCGATGCCATGCTCTCCGGATACAAGACCGCCGCATCTGGTAGCCTCGCGGTAAATTATGTCAAAGAATTCATCGACTCTCCGCTTGAATTCCTCTTCCTCAAGGTCATTTGAGCACTGGTAAATGTGCAGATTGCCGTCTCCGGCATGTCCAAAGGTCTTGATCTCAAGCCCGCATTTCTTTCCCTGTTCATTGACGAACTCGAGGTAGTCAGCGATCTTGTTGACAGGGACCACGACATCACACTCATCGAGCAGCTTGGTCTCTTCCATTATTGCCTCAAGGAACGACGATCTTGCAGCCCATGCATCCTTGATCCTGTTGCTGGTGTCTGCTATCAGCACATCCATTGCGCCACAGTCCAGCGCTATGCCGGCAGCCTGCTCAATAAGCTGGTCGACCTCTTCAACCGAAGTGCCATCCAGAGTTATGAGCAGATAGGCATTGATCGGCTCACCATTCAGTTCCTGTGGGAAAACAGCTTTGCCTACATAGCGTTCGGAGAGCATCACTATTTCACGCTCCATGAATTCTATGGCCTGCGGATCCATGTGATTCATCCTGAATTTTGGTACGGTCGCGAGCGCAGTTTTCAGATCACGGAAAGGTATTATCAGGGAAGCCATCGCCTTAGGTGCCGGAATGATTTTAAGTGTCAGCTCAGTAATGATACCAAGAGTGCCTTCTGAGCCGATCATCAGATTCATAAGAGAATAACCTGAAGATGTTTTTGATACTGTGGCACCCATATGCGTTATTTCTCCGTTTGGAAGAACGACAGTCATTGCCCTGACATAATCGCGTGTCGTTCCGTATTTTACCGCTCTCATCCCGCCTGCGTTGGTCGCGACATTACCGCCTACACAGGCGAATTTCTCTCCCGGATCAGGCGGGTACAGCATGCCTCTTGTGAGACAGTCTGCAGCAAGGTCAGCAAGAAGGACTCCTGCCTCTATATTTACGACAAAGTTCTCGAGATCATATGAAATGATACGGTTCATCTTGGATATGTCGAGAAGGACTCCTCCAAGTAAAGGAACAGCACCGCCTGCAAGTCCGGTTCCGGCACCACGCGGTGTAACAGGAATATTGTTCTCATAGCAGATCTTCATTACGGCCGCCACCTCTTCAGTGGAGCGCGGCTGCACTGCAAGATCAGGCATTCTGGTTCCGTATATCGGCATCTCATCTCTCGCATAGTCGGGACTGATATCCTCACCGGTATAAACATAACCCGATACCTTCCGTATCTCACTTATGATCTCAGGCGTTAATTGGTTATACATGTACTTGCCCTCCGGAAACTGTCTGTTTTTATTCACTGCGAAAATACCGGGACGTATACGCCCCGGTATAAGCGCTGATATGATTTATTGATGCTTATTAGCCCCCTGCTACCAGAGGCATTACCGTCAGAATGTCTCCATCCTGCGGAACGAATGATTTGTCCTTCCTGACACGGTTCACAAGAATAGTAACAGCAACATCCTTCTCGGAAGCGCCTGTCTCATCGAGGATCTGCCCCACTGTGAGGCCTTCCTTATCGAGATGCCAGTAACCATCCTCTTCAACCGAAGGCATGTACGGCTTCATGATGCCGTAGAACTTGACTCTGATCATGGCAGGTATTTTACGAAATCACCGAGACCGATCTCTTCGAGCTTTGCAGCTGTAGGGATTCCGTTTCTGTCCCAGCCTCTGAGGTCATAGTAATCGTCGAGCATCTTGTCAAACTCTTCATGTGTAGGAGCCTTGAACGCCCTGCCGCCTACTGCTGCAGGTATGAACAGCTTAGCAGGAGCTGTATCGTCCTTGCGGTCCATTCCGTCACGGACATTGATAAGTCTCTGCAGGTTCTGTGAGCGTTCGCCTACTCTGAACAGTTCGTACGGATCGATCTCTTTGCCGAGAATCAGCTCAAGGCCGTGCATCAGCTCAGAGATTGTCATGCCGGCAAACTTGACCATGAATTTGCAGATCGTCAGGCAGTTGAACATCAGAGCTCCGTCCTGAGCGATAGTTGCGATAGGAGCTGCCTCATCGACTGAGAATCTGTCAGGTGTTTCCTCAAGGCCGACTTCAGGATATACAAGGCCTGTAGCGATAGCCTGTGTATCGCCTCTTTCATGGCATGCTCCACGAGGTGTAGTAGCGTAGTTAGGGTAATTTGCGAATACCGCTCTAGGGTCATGCGCAGGAAGGTCCATATTCTTGACCTCAACTGTCAGAAGAGGTGCGTCTCCGCCGATATGAGCAGCTGCTCCGCGGATACCCTTCTTGAAGATTTCGCCGATACCTTCATTCTTGATAAGCTTCTCGCTGAGGAACAGCAGAGTCTCTCTGTCTCCGAACTTAGGAACGATTCCTACCTCCTCAGCAGTAATCAGAGTCGCCTCATAGCACTCGATCAGGAATCCGATATAGGATCCGAGTGAAATAGTATCTACTCCGGCTCTGTTTGCCATCTCATTGGCAAGTGAAATAGCCTCGAGATCATCGATGCAAAGTCCAGATCCCATTGTTCCGAGTGTCTCATACTCAGGTCCATTTCCTTCCAGCAGCTCATCGCCGCCTGAAAGATCAAGATGGATGTGTCTGTGGCATCCGATAGGGCAGTTCAGGCAAGGCATAGGCTTGACATTCAGGAACTTAGTATATCTCGGTGTTCCGATGGTCTCTGCGCCCTTGTGCCATACATCACCTCTCCAGTAACGGATCGGCGAGTCGCCTATTTCTTCCATTCCAACCATTACAGAAGGTGTGCCTTCGACATCCTTGGTTGCCTCATGAAGGTTTACGAAAACTTCCTTAGCGAAAGCCTTTGCTCCCTCAAGGTCAGCAATCTCGCACTGCTGGGTTCCCCATGATGCGATAGCTTTGAGGTTCTTTGATCCCATGACTGCGCCTGTGCCGCCGCGTCCGGCAAATGAATGACCATCGCAAGTGATATTCGCAATAGGATTCATTATCTCGCCTGCTGTTCCGATATTAAGAGCATTAACTCTCTTGTCGCCGAGGATCTCTTTGATCTTCAGTGATGTGTCTACGCTGTCGAGTCCCCACAGCTCATCGGCATCACGGAACTCTACATTATTATCTGTGATATAAAGCCATGTCGGCTTGTCTGCTTTGCCTTCGATCACGAGTGCGTCGAACCCGCACTTCTTGAATGCAGGTGCCCAGGCACCTGTACCGGCAGAGTCAGCGACTGAACCAGTCAGCGGACTCTTAGTAACGACGCTCCATTTTGCATTGCCCGGGAAATTCGGGCATGCCTGCATACATCCGATAGCAAAGATCAGTTTATTCTCAGGTGAGAGCGGATCGATCTTAGGTGCAGTCTCCTCAAGAAGGATCTTTGCACCGAGTGCAGTACCTCCCATAAGCAGGTCAAGCGTTGCCTCTCCGATCGGCTCCGTCTTCCATGTCTTATCTGTGAGGTTTACTCTGCACAGTTTGTTCCAATATCCGTTCATATATTATTTCTCCTTTTTTTAGTGTTTAGTGATGCTCCGTCTTAGCAGAGTGCTGTGAATGAGAGCATCAGGCCTCCGACAGTATTGTTGGAGTCTGAAACGAATCCGTATTCACCGAATGTGAACTCCATGATGAAAGGAATGTCACCTGCCTTAGCCTTTGCGAGCTCAGCTACTTCGCCGATTCTGCTGTCGATGCCAGCACGGCGTCCTCCGCAGTGTACAAGGTGCAGTGCTGCCGGCTTGCAAGGGAGATCTGCAAGGAGCTTGTCGAGAGTCTCGCCTACTGAAGCGACCAGCTCATCAACTGTAGCTTCCATTCTGATAACGCAGGTCTTCTCTGCGAGGTTTGCACCTACATTGAATGAACCGTCGTCATTTCCGTTCATCGGATGTCTGATAGCGATGAGGTCACCGAGTCTGTCCTTGATACCGAGTGGTGATGTGATAGTTGTGACAAGGAGGTTGCCTCCTGTAATATCTTCTCTTGTGAGATCAGGCCTCCACTCAAGGAACTTATCTGCTGCAGGCACTCCGTCGATCTCAGCAAGACATCTGATGCCATTGATCTTGGTGATGACACCAAAGTTCTCTGTCTCTCTGTAAGCGCCGGTGAAGACATTCTTGATATTCAGTCCCCAGAACATAGCCGCTACGCAGCCATCTGCAAACAGCAGGTCATCAGCATAGAGTTTCCACTCGCCTGCGATACTGTTGTCAGCAGCACTTCCGCCGAAGAAAGGAACTCTGCCTATAACTGAACTGATTCCCTTGAGCCAGTACTCTTCCTCTGCCGGGGAAGCTGCCATATAGAATGCATCAGGTGCTGTTGTCTTGCCTGCTGCTGCCATTGCAGCCTTAGCAATGCATGCACCGTCTTCACATGGACATGCGTCTTTTCTCTCTGCTCCAGCAATTCCTACAGCGAGATCCTCGCCTGCAAGAGTCATAACGCCTACAAAAGGATCATCTCCGCCAACATAACCATCAGCAGTGATAACACCGGTGAAAGAAGTATTTCCGAGGGCAGGTACTCCCGGCAGAGCATCCTTTACTCCCTTGATAACTTCTGCTACATCATACGCGCAGCTGCAATATACAAATGCAACCTTCGCTCCGTCAACTTTTGCTGCAAGTGCAGCCTCTTTTCCTGCTGCAAACGCATCAGCGAGTTTGCTGGTTCCTACCTTTGAACAAATCATAATCTCTCCTTTCATTTCATCGAGAAACATGGTTTACAAAAAGATAGTAGCACAGCAACAAAAGGACAACTCTTCAGAGCAGCCTATTCCTTATTCTATTTTGGAATGAACTGAAAACTGTCACTAATTCTCTCTGTTATATATGTAAGAAACGCTGTCCTTACACCCGCCGATAATCACCACTGCCATTACAGCATTAAAGATCATCGCTATCATAAGCACCATCCTTTCCGATATTACCTGAGTGCCTACTCCACCAATCAGTTCTCCAATCAATGCACCGACCATAAACAGCATATTGAACGCACCGTTGAACCGGCCTTTTTTCTCATCCGGTACATAACTCTGTGTTGCAGATATTCTGATTGTGTAGCTGGTCACGCCCCCAAGCCCTATAAGAAAACACAGTACCATCATCACCGGAATCGGGAAGAACAGATAGAATCCTTCATTCAGCGCATTTAGAACATATACAACAAGTGCAATAATATACCTCCTCCGGGCAGGTATAACTGTCTTATAGTGCACTCCACCCCCAGCCGCACGGCCGACAAGTGAGCAGCCCCAGACAAGCATGTAGATATACTCCCCGTTGTTGAAGCTGCCCTTAAAATACGGCAGTGTGATTACATTTGACACCCCGCCGGTTATTGCGATAACCGCAAAGTATGCAGCTACAGCAAGGAGCCCTTTTTCACTGCGCAAATACTCAAAACCTTCCTTCGTATCCGCAATCGCCTGCCTGATTATTCCGCTGCCACTATCTGCAGTCTTCTTCTGCAGATCTATATATTCTTCATCAGTCTCGATGCGAGTCTCCATGATTGCCGCAATCAGGAAACACACTGAATTCGCTGCAAGCAAAGGGGCGATTCCTATCCCTCGATACAGGAATGCAGATACAGGCACCATCACTGCCGAAGTCGTCTCAAGCATGCTTGCTATCGAATATGCTTTCTGATAATTGCCTTCAGATATCAGCAGAGGATAGAAACTATCATACGCGACCATGTATGCACTTTCGATGGACCCAAGCAGGAAGCAGTATGCTGCAAAAGCCGGGAAAGAGAACCAGCCTGTTGCCAGAAGCCCTGCCATCGCCAGATACATGCCGGCTGATATAAAGTCTAAAGTATATATGGTTTTCTTCCTGGAATAGCGGTCAAGAAGGGCGCCTGATATTATCGGTGTAAATAACTGAGGGACCGTGTACATTGCTATATATATCGCATACAGCAGCGTGGATTCAGAAATGTCGAGCACCATAAGACTCATCGCAAAGCCGGACATGGCATTCCCGAACATCGACACAACACTGCCAGCTGTAATTATTGTGAAGTCCCTGGTCCAAAGGGGATTAT
The DNA here is from genome assembly GCA_017512145.1 of Mogibacterium sp. Classification (GTDB taxonomy): domain Bacteria; phylum Bacillota; class Clostridia; order Peptostreptococcales; family Anaerovoracaceae; genus Crickella. The sequence continues at coordinate 99,578 of JAFWHB010000014.1, forward strand.
TGTTCTTATTCATAGTATTATGGTATTCCAAGCAAAAAATAACAGGAACAGTTACCAGAGGAGCGCAGCCACTCGAGGGTTGTGGATCCGACCATCTATTATTATTGCATAGAAAAAGGGTCCGTGTGGACCCTTTTCTTGTGGAGCTGATAGTCAGAACCGAAGTTTTTTAACCCAGTCATTGCAAGCCTCAGCGGATGTCGTATCTCATATGTTTGAAATTCCTCACAAATTCCTCCAAAGCCTGATTTAATATCTTTCCAGTTTAAGCAGTGATTCCTTTCTATCAAGGCCTCCTGCATATCCTGTCAGGCTGCCATCCGCACCGACAACTCTGTGGCATGGGATGATCAGCGAGATCGGATTGTGTCCTACTGCGCCGCCGACGGCCTGCGCAGAAAAACGTTTTGTCCCTCTTCTTTCAGCAATAATTGACGCGATACCGCCGTATGTCATAGTTTTCCCGTATGGAATTGTCAGAAGTATATCCCATATCTCCTTCTGAAAAGCCGTACCCTTGGGTGCAAGCTTTGGAAAGAACCCCGGATCCTTTCCCTCAAAATAGATTTCCAGCCATCTTTCCGTTTCTGCGAAGACCGGAAGATGCTTTACTTCCGCATCCTTACGGATAGTATCTGCAAAATACTTTTGTCCCTCAAACCAAAGGCCTGTCAGGGAGTCATCTTCTCCGGAAATCAATATTCTTCCGAGCGGTGAATCAATGTAGTGAATGTATTCCATATCTAAGTACCCCACGGATCAGATCATCACAAGTCAATCGCTGACTGCCTAAGTTTCGTATTATAACCACTAATCCCACTATTAACATATGTGTAGTATCTCAACAAGCCCCCCACGGGGATACAAAAAAGTGCATTCTGCTTAAAAACCGCTGCTTTAATGACCTTGATAATACAGCAAAAACCGGCCTCTGCCAAAATGGCAAAGACCGGTAATTGGGTTGTACTTTGAGCTTTCAGGAGTTTCCCCTGAAGTTCATTATTGAGCTTTGAGAACCATCCCCTATGTTACTGATTATCCTTCGCTTCTTTTAATTGCTGCTTCAGCTATGCCTTTGAACATATCCTCAAAGCGGTGGCGTGCCTCTATTCCGATCACGAACGGATTTGCCGTACCGTCAACGATATGATTGATGACCTCAAGGCGCTCTATAAGATTGTCAACGAAAGGATGGTTGGAGACCTCACAGTCTACGCCTTGCTCATCGCAGATGGCCCTGAATCTCATTAAAGAATCAAGATAGACATGAGGATCACTTGTCGGAAGCATTCCGGTGCCACCCCAAAGCGATACCTTGTGAGCCCTGCCCTCGTCTGTGACCGGGATGATAAAGCTCATACAGCCTTTGGTATGACCCGGGGTCAGTACAGGTAATATCGCTGTGTCTCCAAATACAAGCGGTTTCATATCCTCGATGAACTCATCAGGTTCACAATCGATGGGATCAAACTCAGGCATACCTTCTTTTGCGAGCTGAAGGTCGACTTCTCCGATATAAACCTTACACCCGTATTTTTTCTTGAAATATCCGCACCTGCCATAATGATCACCGTGCCCGTGAGTTATCACTATTGCTTTAAGCCCATGCGGATCGAACCCAAGGTCGCTGATGCCTCTTTCAATGATATCGACACATCTGTCATTTGGCCAGAGACAGTCGATAAGAACGAGCCCTTCAGATGTCTCCAGCAGGAAACACGCTGTGCCGCGATCTCCGATAAAGCTCATATTGTCAAAGAATCTTGTAGCGGGATACTCGTCTGGTACCTGCCCTATAAAGTTCGGCTTGTGAGGATTTGCGTGTCTCCAGCTTTTTATGTTACTTTCACTCATTTTAACATTCTCCTTTATAAACAATTATACACCGAGCAATCCGGGGAATATCTTATATACTCCAACCAATGCAAGCACAAAGTATATTGCAATGGTTACGAATGTAAAGCGTATCATACGTGCTGAAAGGTTCGGTTGCTCTTCTGCGGGCATTACCGAGAGTATCTGTGCGCCCATAGCCGAAAGCGGAGATGTGGAACCACTTCCGATAGCGCCGATGCAGATGCAGGATATGAGCATTGCAAGGCTCAGTCCGGTATTTGCCGAAATTGCTGCAGCCACAGGTGCAAGCAACGGTAAAACAGCAAAGAATGTTGCAACAAAGCTGAACAATCCGGAGCAGAGTATCAGTATTGCAGGAATAAGGAATACAGGAACATTAGAGCTGATGATATCTGCAAGTAATGTTCCAAGTCCTGCAGCACTTGCGACATCTATGAGAGCCATTACGCCAACAAGGGTCGCCAAAACAGTCCATGGCACTTTCCTGACCGTTTCATCAAAGCGGGCAATCTTAAATGCGAAAGCCAAAATGCTCATGAGTGTATATACACTGTAAACATTGAGAACGCCCTTGAGCCACCCAAAAGCGGCAACCTTCGGGAAAATTACAGCAAGCACAGACGGGCAGACAAGAAGGATCAGTGCTGCGACAAACAGCCTGATCGCTATTTTTTGATCACGATTGAACTCAAGGTTTTCATTTTCATCTATTTCTGTCTTCTTGAGTTTGAATCCCTTAAATACCAGCATCGTAATAATGATCAGAATGATTCCATTAAGGATCATGTTAAGCCAGACTGCTGTCCCAAGCCTTGATGGATCAGGGGCTCCGTTGCTGGCTGTTACGCCGGCAATTACCTGACCGGTAAGGGTCGTATACGGGTTTGCGCTTCCAAGAGGAATCGAGAACGCGAAGAGCATGCAGGCAATCATAAGATCCATTTTGGTAAGCAGACAGATAGTTATTACAAGAGGACCCAGAACATACATTACGGTAGTCTCAGCACAGCAAGAGATCAGCGCAATGGCAAGAATAATTGCTATCGGCAGTATTCCGGTTTTACCCTTTGTAGCACGTATCATTCTTTTCCCGAGGATCTCAAGAGCTCCGGTCTGTGAAATTGCATTAAAAAATGGTATGGCAAACAGGAAAATCAAGATGATGTTTGCAGGCGCTCCAGCAAGCAGATCGTTAGCGCTCATTCCCTGCATACCTATACCGATGACAAATGCGAAGAACAGACATACGACGCCAAGGTGCATCTTGAATCTGTTGTTTGCGATGATAGCAATAACAAGTGCTATCGAACATGCGATCAGAACGGGGGCATTAATAGCAATATCCATAGAAAACTCCTTTCAATAAAACAATGTATACAACACACGTGACTTGAAAATCACATTAACATAACATGTTATATAACTTGTTATATACCTTGCTTAATAGGTACCATACAACGAGCCGATTGTCAACAAAAAAATAGAAATGCAAAAAAAACATCCTGCTAATGCAAGATGTTTTATGTGCTGTTTTTTTGTAAGGGCTATGCCAGGAAATAGTGGAGAGCGATCCCTACGTGATCCTTAAGCAATGCATCAAAATCCACTTCCCCGTCTTTTCTGAACCATGCGAACACGGCGCCACGGTAGCATTCAAGTATGAATGTGGTAAGATCTTCTGCAGATTTTTTATCAGTCACAAATTCTCCGCTATCCATTCCATCCCTGACCATGCTGAGAACATTAGCAAAAAGAGTCTTATTTGTTTTCTTTTGGCTTAAAACATGAATTGCAACTTCACATCCGTCCGTTGTGATTACCTTAGAGACAGCCTTCAGGAAATACTCCATTATGTTATCATACGCGCATGCGTCATTTTTCGGATCAAATTCATTTGCAAATTCATGTCTTTCGTTCGCATAACAGCAAAGCAAATCTTCTTTGCTGGAAAAATAGTAATAAAAGGTACCAGTTGTGACCCCTGCTGCTTCAGAGATATCTCTTACTCCTACATTTTCTATGCCTTCTTCGCATATCATCCTGTAGCCTATATCAAGCAGATTCTGTCTTATGTTTTGATTCTTGTCCGGCGTTCTGCGTTTACGCGAATTCGTTATTCCTGACATTTGGTAATCGTTGATCCTCTTTTTACATGATTTTAACATTATATATTCAATATATATTCAATCGGCAATTATTTCAAGGCCCAGTGCTTTCCAAATGGTACATGTTAATAGAGTTGTTGCAAATCCATAAAACGTTTCAGAAGGAACGCACAAAAAATAAAGCAGGCTCACCATTGACCATTTCGACTTTTATTACCTCAGCACCCCATTCTCCAAGTAATCTTCCACATGCAGATGCAGCAGTACCCGGGATGAAAACCCGGTGTCTTATCCACTGGACTAAGGGACCGTTGCCCGGAAGATCCGGGCTTTATTCGAACTCTCCAGATTCATCGAAGTCGATGGCCGTCATCTTCGCAATATAGTTCATCATCGGACAGGTTAATTCCGTTTCTCCGTTCTTATCACCTATAACTTCCTTTCTCTTTCTCATATTGATCATCTTTTCTTCCTTTCTCCGCATTTCGGACATAATAATTGGCCCTGCACCCTGTGTGCAGAGCCATGTAATTCCGGAAATGAAAAGAAAGTAATAATCAGTCAACGAACCGTATAAGCAGCTCATCGACAGCATCTGTATATCTGCCCTCAGCAAGAAGCTGGTTTTTGAGCTCTACCAATGCAAACACTATTATTCTTATCTCATCATGAGTGAATCTATACTTTGGATTGAACATAATGTACATCTCCAACCGAATTGATCTCATTCTTCATAATCATCGTAATCAAAAAGAAAACGCCCTGCAATTGTACGAATCGCTTTCCCCTGATCGTATCATTTACAAGGCGATGTTTATATTTATTATTTGTAGCGAAGGAGGATTTCTCATTCATCCCCCATTATTTGTGGGGATGACTCTCGTGATTACGACGGAGTCGAAGATGAGTTCAAATGTTGAATTGCCTGGCAAGCCGTCTCCAGAAAGAGAAACTTCGTTTCTCGTCATGTAGCACGAGACACACCACGAAAAATCCCCAATCTCCCAGCGTTGTACGGCGTTTTCCATCGTTGTGCGGCGCAGGGCTCAGAAGCTCAAAGCATTGGAATTTCAACGAAATTCAACAAAATAAAGGGCCTCCGGAATTACCCGAAAGTCCTCAAAAATGGAGCTGCTGGGGGGAGTCGAACCCCCAACCGCTTCGTTACGAATGAAGTGCTCTGCCATTAAGCTACAGCAGCCCAATTTATTATGCGTTACGAATGAAGTGCTCTGCACTTACCGTAGGAGCGTAGCCGACGTAGGTCAAAGTTCCCGACCTTACGCCAACGGCGTATAATCCGGAGGGAACTTTATTAAGCTACAGCAGCCCAATTTATTATGCGTTACGAATGAAGTGCTCTGCACTTACCGTAGGAGCGTAGCCGACTGTGAGTCAGCGGGTACGTCCCCTGACTCTATTTTAACGCGTCACTCATTGTATCAGAGCGGGCCAACTTTTTCAATGGCTGATTTAAAGGCCTCCGGAAGTACGATCCTCCGGAGGCCTGTTTATCTGATGCTGTATGCTCTACTTGGAGTAGAGGTTGTTATTAGAGAATTCAGGGTTGGATGTGATATCGATTCCAAGTGATTTGACCGCCTGCTCGTCCTTCTCTGACAGGATCGCCGTGCAGTGGGCGATGCAGCCACGGAGGTGAGGGATCTCGCGGAGTGCGAGCTCTGCGAACGGGTTGGTCAGTTTGGTCAGTGTCAGCGCCATGATGACCTCTTCAAGGTTGAGGCTGGACTTGTCATGGAAAACGTTGACCTTGGTGTTGGCCATGCTCTCGAAGATGGTCGGCGAGATGATCAGCATGTCATCCTGGATGCCTGCGAGCTTCTTGATGGCATTGAGCACCATAGCTGCGGTAGCAACCATCCTGCGGGAGGATCTTCCTGTAACGATGCATCCTGTAGGGAGCTGGATAGCACTGACTACGACATTCTCATATCTGTCAGGATCCTGTTCCTTCTTGACATCGACATACTGTTCAGCTGCCTGTACGACAGGTCTGTCATATCTTGTCGCGCCAACTTCCTCCATCAGCAGCTTGCAGCGTTCGAGCACGGACTCGTCGATCATGCCCTTCCTGTATGAACACTCAGCGATGAGATATCTTCTTACGATCTCCTGCTTTGCAGCCTCTCTGCAGATCTCGTCATCGATGATGCCAAATCCGGCTCTGTTGACGCCCATGTCTGTCGGCGACTTGTATCCGTCATCAGATCCTGTGATCGCGCGGAGGATTCTCCTCAGCACCGGGAAAGCGTCAATGTCTCTGTTGTAGTTGACGGCTGTCTCTCCGTAAGCCTCGAGATGGAACGGATCGATCATATTGACGTCCTTGAGGTCTGCGGTTGCAGCCTCGTAGGCGATATTAACAGGGTGCTTGAGCGGAAGATTCCAGATCGGGAATGTCTCGAACTTGGCATATCTTGCCTTGCGGCCCCTCTTGTACTCGTGATAGACCTGCGAAAGCGAGGTTGCGAGTTTGCCTGATCCGCCGCCAGGTCCTGTAACAACGATCAGCGGCTTGCTGACCTCTATATATGGATTAGCGCCGTATCCTTCTTCAGAGACGATGGTGTCTACATCAGTCGGATAGCCCTTGGTGAACATATGCTTGTAAGTACGGATGCCTCTTCTCTCGAGCTTGGCAATGAACTGATTGACAGATGGTGCATCCTCGTATCTTGTAACTACTACCGAGTTGACCTCCAGATCGTAGCTCCTGAACTCGTCGATAAGTCTCATTACCTCGAGGTCATATGTGATGCCAAAGTCTTGTCTTGTCTTGCTCTTGATGATGTCTCCGGCATAGATGCAGATAATGATCTCCGCCTTGTCGTTCATCTTCTGAAGGAGCTTGATCTTGGCATTCTCGTCAAAGCCTGGCAGCACTCTCATTGCGTGCTTGTCCTCGACCAGTTTGCCTCCGAACTCCAGGTACAGTCTCCCCTCTCCACTGTTGATTCTCTCAAGAATATACTTCGACTGTTCTTCTATGTACTTCTCTGCGCTGAATCCTTTCTTAATCATATCACCCTTCTTTCCTGCGAAAATGTCTTTAAAATAACGGGTCAGCCTGTCCTCCCTTCCTTCGAGGGTCCAGGCTGATCCTATGATGGCATTACTTCTATCTCGAGTATATTGCGTCTTGAGAAGAACTTGTCGAATTTGATCTTATAATCAACAGATACTGTCCCGTAGCCCTCTTCATCAAGATTGTCTTCTAACTTGTTAGTGTATATCTCAAGATCGACAGACGTCATCATCGGCATCTGATATCTTGTGATATTAAGAATGCCAGGTTCTAAGGTCATATCCATGCCCTCATCGTCATCACTGTGCCCGTAACGTCTGATCCGGATCTTGCCGTCGCTCAGCTTGACCAAAGTCCTTGTATCCTCAAGTCCAGCCTCTTCCGACTCCTCGTAGGAGATGTACCTCGCGTCATTCTTCTGATACATCGTACCCTCTGTCAGAATCTCAAGAGAGTCTTCTTTCTCTAGTTCGCGCACGAAAGCCTCCCCGCTCGGACGGAGGTTCTCGCTGTATTGAGTGCTTGTGATCCTGAGGTTAACATTCTTCTTCATAATGCTCTGATTTTACCACTCTTAACCATAATGACACAATACTGACACACTTGAAAACTATGCTAATTCGTGTACAATATTTGGTTGAACAGACATTTGGTATTTAAGTTACATTTAAGGAACTTAACCGATTATATTAATGTAATCATTATGATTCAGTTCATATTGGGTGCTTTGTGAAGAAAGGAGGGGGTGCAGCACACCCATGGCTGCACACTGGAATAATGGATGAGAAAGACAGACACATAATCACATTTGGCGGGGATGATGACATCAGTCTGGATGTCGATATCCCTCAGGATATTGAACCTGAAGTCCATCCTTACGACGATTCTGAATATGAGGACCGCCGTCAGGAATATTACTCACAGGAGGCTGGTGCGGATTCTGTTAATGATGAAGAGTACGCAGAGCCTGAGGAGACCTACGACAGACAGGAGTCCTACCATGAGACATATACACAGCCTCTCAATGTAAAGCCTGTCAGGGAGAAGAGATATGTTACACGCGGAGCGCTTGTTCTGTGCATGATTCTCACAATGCTCTTAAGTTCAGTTCTCGGCGCATACTTCGGAGCTACACTCGGAAGAGCCGGCAATGGCAATTCTGATAATTCCGGTAGCTCTTCATCAGAGAGCTCATCAGATCTCTCTCAGCTTTCACTGAGTGACGCGACCGGCAGCGAACTTACAATCGCAGATGTCGTAGCTATGAACGAAGACTCCGTTGTTGAGATCCTCGTATCCGGAACGACCAGAGACTTCTTTGGTCAGATGCAGGTATCCGAGGGTGCCGGTTCCGGTGTCATCATCAACGAGAACGGCTACATCGTAACCAACTACCACGTTATTCAGGGAGCCAACAAGGTCCAGGTAACACTCCACAATGGTGAGACTTACCCTGCTACTATCGTCGGCGGTGTCAACGAGAACGACATAGCAGTAATCAAGATCAACGCAACTGACCTTAAAGTTGCTAAGATCGGTGACAGCAGCACAGTCAAGGTCGGTGACACAGCAGTTGCTATCGGTAACCCGCTCGGACAGCTCGGCGGTACAGCAACAACAGGTATCATCAGCGCACTTGACAGAAGACTTCAGATAGACGGAAGAACACTCGACCTGCTCCAGACAGATGCGGCTATCAACGGCGGTAACTCCGGCGGCGGCCTCTTCAACAGCAGGGGTGAGCTCATCGGAATCGTTGATGCCAAGAGCTCAGGAGTCGGAATCGAAGGACTTGCTTTCGCTATCCCTATCAACTCGGTAACAGATATCATCAACGATCTCGTTGAGAACGGCAAGGTCAGCGCAAAGCCTGCTATCGGAATCATGATCCAGGATGTATCTGAGGAGAACGCTCAGTACTACAACCTCGAGGCTGCAGGCGTATATGTTGCTCAGGTAACAGGTGAGAATGCTCAGAGAGCCGGCTTCCAGCAGGGCGACAGAATCATCTCCATCAACGGAGACAAGATCGAGAGCAGCAGCGACCTCATCTCAAGAGTCCGCGCATGCAAGGTTGGCGATACTGTAACAGTTGTAATCAGCAGATCAGGTCAGGAGATCGAGATCAAGACTGTACTCGAAGAGTCAACGGCAACAGAGTAGTCCTAAGTAATCAAGGCAAAGAATAATCCCCTTCGTTCTTATGAACGAAGGGGATTTTATTATCTGTGGTTAGTTGCCCGGCCGGACATTGAGTCTTCTACTCATTGTCTCCCATTGCTTCCATCTTCTTGCCGAGCTCGAATACGAATTCCTTGAGAGCTTTGACATGTGCGTCAGCCTCGAATCTTGCTTCCTCAGCTCTGCCATTGTTGATGGCTTCCATGATTCTGTTGTGCTGCTCAGCTGTCGACTCATACAGTGAGAAATCATTGTAGTACAGGTATCTGAATCTGAGTGAGAGCTCCTGTACATAATTGACCAGCTCGCTGAGTGTCTCATTGCCGCTGCATGAAACGATAAAGTTGTGGAACTTCTCGTCGAGGTCTATGATAGTCTCCTTGTTGCCTTGATTGAGAGCTTCTTCGTATTCTCCTGCGACCCTTCTGAGTTCTTCCTTCTCTTCGTCGGTAATTCTCTCTGCTGCAAGCTTAGCTACGAAACCTTCCATGTCCTCTCTTACTTCGAAGACATCCAGCATATCCTTGATGGAAATGTTAGCTACATATGCACCTCTTCTCGGCTCGACTTTGACAAGTCCGTCGTCTGCAAGTCTCTTGATAGCCTCTCTGATAGGTGTTCTGCTGACGTTCATTTTCTCAGATAAGTCTATTTCCATCAGTCTGGTCTGCGACACGATCTCCCCTGTGAGGATCTTGTGCTTGAGTTCCAGATATACCAGATCCTTGAGTGGTTTCTGTACTTTAAGTTGGATTTCCATCATATTAAATGCTCCTTATTATTACTATTATTAATCGGACTACCAGCCAGCCCGCTACATTCCTGTAGTTGCGAGCCAGAGTCTCCAGTCCCTTTCAATCTCTGTTATCTTACTGACCATGTCAAAGTCTTCTGATGCCTGACCTGCATCCTTGTAGTAAGCGACAATCGTCGGTCCGCTGCCGCTCATCATGACTTCATCAGCATTCAGCTCATCTCTCATGAAATCCCTGAGCCTGAGTGCCTCAGGATAGTCCCTGAGAGTGTAACTCTCAAGGTCGTTGACAAATAATGGCCACTTCCCGGGATCTTCATAATCGTCCCTTGCTGATCCATTGCCCTCGGCCTGCTGTATGGCATCGATTGCCTCATAGGCCGCCCTGGTCGAAACAGCTATTCCCGGATTAGCCATTATAAGATGCATTGATACAGGCTCTGCCGGACGGACTATCTCTCCGATTCCGGATACCCATGCAGCCTGACTTGCCTCGCTGATACCGGCAAGAGCAAAGTCCCCGCTGAGAACCTCTGCATTATACTTCGCATTCATCAGCAATGAGAACGGGACATCAGCCCCAACCTTAACTCCCATCTCCATCAATTCTCTGAGGGAGAATCTATTGCCGAGAAGCGCATTAAGCCCCAGCATGCAGGCAGCCGCATTACCGCTGCCACCGGCTATACCGGCCGCAACCGGAAGCCTCTTCTCAATACTTACCAGCAGATCAGAGTCTATCCTGCCCGCCTTATCAAGGATCACCTTGACACCCCTTAAAGCAAGATTACTCATATCTGTCGGGATTGTTTTAACGTCCGTACATAAATATACAACAACGTCATTGATTGTGCAATGAGGTAAATTGTATTTTGTTCCATTTTCAGGACATTTTGTTATTTTAATCACATCATGCAAATCGATGCCCTGCATCAGGGATCTTATATTATGATATCCATCCTCGCGCCTTCCTGTGATCTCAAGTGAGAGATTGACCTTGGCATGCGCATTCAGCGTGATCTCGTCCGGATGATTAGGCATGATTATTCTCCTTGCGAATAAATAGGGGAGCAATGCTCCCCTGTGATGATCATATTGATTATGATTACTTTCTCTTGCTCTTAGCCTTGGCCTCTCTTGCAGCCTTCTCTGCCTTGGCCGCTGCCTTCTCAGCCTTGCGTTCAGCTCTCAGGGCTTCGATTGATCTGTCTGCCTTATTGATAGGAGCAGGTGCATGTACATGATATACATTGTTCAGAAGCTCTGCGCAGTTCTCGATCTTCTTCTCCTGTGGGACCTCTTCCTTCTTGGCCTTGCGGGCTCTCTTCTTGGCAAGCTTCTCTTCCTTCTTGGCCTGCTCTGCCTTGACCTCTTCTATGGTCTTGCCTGTTCTCTTGGCCTCTCTGTATGGGTTGAAGGCTTCCTTAGGTTCTTCCTTGGCTTCCTCTTCTTCCTTCTTGTTGTTCTGCTGGCGGAGGCTGAGTACCATGATACCGCCGAACATTATGAACATCATTCCCATGTTGACAAAGTTGTTGACTCTCTGGTTGTAAGTCTTGAAGCTTACTGTCTGCTCCTTGCCAAGTGTGTTGCCTTCGTTATCTACGAGATCAGCGCCGATTGTCAGTGTGTATTCTGCATTATTCTTAGCGATGAATCCCTCATCTGAATATGCTACTACGAGAACAAGACCATCTTCATCGTCACTGAAAAGCACCTGAATAGGAACTTCTTCACCATCTTCGTCAACGATCTTGAACTGGGATGCATTGACCTTCTTAGCCTCTTCTGAGTTCATAGGATTGCTGAACTGCAGCTTGACACCGAGGTTCTCCATCGATGTATTAGTCTGACCATTCTCCGGATATGAAGAAACCAGTTCCAGTCCGTCTGCTGCAAAGCAAAGTGCTGAGCTAGCCATTATCATGATTGCTGTAAGAAGCGCAATCAGGGTTCCCCTCTTCATTAATTGTTCCTCCGTCTGTTATGTTATTCCTTCCGTCTATCTGGCTCTCTTAGCCCGGAAGAATTCTCTGAGCTGCTCGCTGCACTCGGCACCGAGAACTCCTCTTTCGATCTGTATTCTATGGTTGAGCCTCTCATTGGCTGCAATATTCATTACTGATCCGCAGGCTCCTGTCTTAGGATCGTCTGCACCGATCACAAGTCTCGGTATCCTCGCAAGGACCAGAGCTCCTGCGCACATGCTGCACGGCTCGAGAGTCACGTACATGACAGTCTCCGGGAGCCACTTTGCCCTGGTAGTACGCTCAGCCTCTTCTATAGCCAGCATCTCTGCATGAGCTGACGATCTGCCTGCAGACTCTACGAGATTATGGGCTCTTGCTATTATCTCTCCATTCCTGACGATGACTGCTCCTACCGGAACTTCATCGAGCCTGACAGCCTTGGCAGCCTCACGCATTGCCTCGAGCATGAACCTCTCATCATCAGTTGAACATGTGATTCCGTCAAAAACCATAGCTTGAGTATTCTATCACAACATCCCTTGAAATATCAACAATTACATGATTATCCGATGACATAATTAACGAGCAGCATCATCGGATTGATATCATATATTATGCCCGCCACATAGGTCTTGTGCATGGCATCTATTATCTCCGGGACTTTTTCAGGGGCGAATATCGTAACGACCGGAATAAGAGCTGCGATCACAAGGCACACTAGCAATGTTCCTCTTATTATTCCGAGCACGCAGCCTCCGAGTCTGTCGACAAAGCCGATGAGGATGGACTGCTTCCTGAGGCTCCGGTATATTGCCCTGAGAAGTGCCATAATGATCCATATTGCCAGCAGTATAGCGATGAAGCCAAGGATGCTGATCGCAATGTCGGTCAGCCTGTCTGCAGCGGCTTCAGCCGACTCGTCCGCAAGCTTGCTGATCATTCCTCCTATCGCCTTAGGCAAAGATTCCTTGACAGGGTCCGCTGCTGCCGGGTCCACCATCTGCACTACCCCTGCGCCGGCATCTCCTGCTGCGTCAGCTGCGGCAGCCTCTGTCTGCGGCCTGAGAATTCCGAATATGTTGTCATGGAGTATCGTGCGGAGCTTGGTATCAGAAAGGTATGCTGCCACCCTGTCGGAATACATGACGCCAAGAAACAGACCGCCGGCAAGGCCCAGCAGCCTGAGAACGGTATCACCGATACCTTTGACTATTCCTCTTATGACCGCCACAAGAAGAATCAGTCCGACTAATCCATCTAACATCCACCATTCAATCTTCATATTATTTAATATATCACCTCGGGGGATTTCTTACCACACCGGGCAATAACAAAAATGTCTGACAAAGAGAATTTTTTGTACTTTCTGAAAAAGTTTCAGAGCCCTTGTTTTGCAAGGGTTTGGGAACGGCCGATTTGTTGACGGTCTTGCGCTGTCGGTGCTATTATTAATATATGTTAGATAAGTGGGTCTGCGCCCTTTTTATCTTAAGTTTTCGTAGTGGTTTACTTAAGCGCATGCCGCACGGCCGACGGCATGACCCAAGGTGCATACCCAGGGATTTAATATTTAATGGAGGTATAGAACGATGGACAAGAAAACCCCGCTCTACGATACCCATATCAAGTACGGCGGCAAGATCGTCGAATTCGGTGGATTCCTTCTGCCGGTTCAGTATGGTAGTGGTGTCAAGGCAGAGCACATGGCTGTCAGAACACAGGCAGGTCTTTTCGATGTTTCTCACATGGGCGAAATACTCGTTCAGGGTGAGAAGGCTCGCGATTTCCTCAACATGCTTCTGACAAATGATTACACAGACCTCAAACCTGGCTTCGCAAGATATTCCCCAATGTGCAATGAGAACGGCGGAACCGTCGATGACCTCATTGTCTACATGAAGGGCGAGAACGACTACTTCGTAGTTGTCAATGCGGCTAACACAGACAAGGACTTTGCATGGATGTGTGATCACAAGATCGACGGCGTTGAGCTGACAAATGTCAGCGACCAGTACGGACAGGTTGCTCTTCAGGGCCCTAACTCTGAGAAGATCCTGAGAAAGGTTGTCGATGAGAAGTATATCCCTGCAGGATATTACACATGCATCTTCGATGGGGATTTCAAGGGAATCCCTGTAATGATCTCAAGAACAGGCTACACTGGCGAAGACGGATTTGAGATCTACATGCCGGCTGACAAGGCTCCTGATGTATGGGAAACTCTCATCGAGGCTGGTAAGGACGATGGACTTATTCCTTGCGCTCTCGGCGCAAGAGATACCCTCAGAATGGAAGCAGCTATGCCTCTTTACGGACATGAGCTCAATGATGAGATCAGCCCGAGAACAGCTGGCCTTGGCTTCGCTGTAAAGATGGACAAGCCTGACTTCATCGGCAAGGCTGCTCTCGAAGCAGACAAGCCTCTCAAGCAGAGAAGAGTCGGTCTCAAGGTTACAGGCCGCGGAATTCTGAGAGAGCACCTCGATGTTTACAGAGATGGCAAGATCGTAGGTCATACTACATCCGGAACATTCCTTCCATATCTTGGTTCATCCTATGCTATGGCTATCGTTGAGTCCGGTGCAAGAGAGATCGGTGCTCCTTGCCAGGTAGACGTAAGAGGACGTATGGTAGACTGCGAGATGGTAGGTCTCCCATTCTACAAGAGAGAGAAGTAATTATCACTTAACTGCAAATTATTTAAACAAAGGAGATTAAGACAATGGTTGATCCAAAAGAACTGAAGTACACCAAGGACCATGAGTGGCTGCGCTATGAAGGCGACTTTGCTTATGTAGGTATTTCCGATTTCGCTCAGTCTGAGCTCGGAGATCTCGTATTCGTTAACCTCCCTGAGGTTGATGATGAGGTAGTAGCTGGTGAAGCATTTGGTGATGTTGAGTCCGTAAAGGCTGTATCTGACGTGCTCTCCCCAGTAACAGGCGTTGTTGTTGAGATCAACGAGGAGCTCCTTGATGACGCTTCCCTGATCAACAGCGATCCTTATGGCGCATGGTTCATCAAGGTTGGCAGCATCACTGAGACAGATGAACTGCTCGATTCTGATGAATACGATAAGTTTATCGAAGAGGCTTAATTGAAGATCGTGAGGCCGCAGATTTCCTGCGGCCTTTTTCCAAGAATGTAAGGAGGAAATAACATTGGGCACTTTCATTCCTAACACCAAGGAAGAGCAACTTCAGATGCTCAACGAGATCGGATATAAGGATTTCGACGACCTCTTTAAAGTCATCCCTGACGAGGCCAAGGTAAAGGGCGAGCTCAACCTTCCTGAAGGTCTCTCTGAGATCGAAGTAGACCGCAAGGTTCAGGCTCTGGCTAACAAGAACGTCATTTTCCGTTCCATCTTCCGTGGCGCAGGTGCTTATAATCACTATGTGCCATCCGCAGTAGACGCAATTGCCAACAAGGAAGAATTCCTTACGGCATATACACCTTATCAGGCTGAAATCAGCCAGGGTATCCTTCAGTCGATCTTTGAGTACCAGACAATGATCGCTGAGATCACAGGCATGGATATTGCTAACGCTTCGATGTATGACGGCGCTTCCGCTGCTGCTGAGGCATGCTGGATGTGCAAAGACAGAAGACACAGCACAATCTATGTATCCGGTGCTATCGACGAGAGAATACTCAGAGTAATCAATACATATTCATTCGGAAGAGAGAGCAAAGTTGTTGTAATCCCTGCTAAGAACGGAGTTACAGACGCTGAGGCTCTCAAGGCAGCTCTTGCAGATGATCCTGCAGCTTCCTGCTTCCTGATGCAGTATCCTAACTTCTACGGCGTAGTAGAAGACGCAGAAGAGCTCTGCAAGATCACCAAGGAAGCCGGCGCTAAGTTCATCATGTACGTTCAGCCGCTTTCACTGGGCGTTCTCAAGACTCCTGGCGAGATCGGCGCAGACATCGCTGTAGGCGAAGGTCAGCCTCTCGGACTCGGTCTTGAATTCGGCGGACCATACCTCGGATTCCTTTCAACAAGACAGGAGAACATGCGTCAGATCCCTGGCCGTCTCATCGGTGAGACAGTCGACACAAGAGGCGACAGAGGATTCGTTCTTACCATTCAGGCAAGAGAACAGCACATCCGTCGTGAGAAGGCTAGCTCCAACATCTGCTCCAACGAAGCATGGTGCGCACTCAGAGCTGGTATCTATCTCTCAACGATCGGCCCTAAGGGCTTTGAGCAGGTAGCTACACTTTGCTCATCCAAGGCTCACTACATGGCAGCTGAGCTGGACAAGATCGGCATGAAGCTTGCTTATGACGGCGAGTTCTGGAACGAGTTCGTAACAACCTGTCCGGATGCTGACAAGCTGAACGCAGCTCTTGAGGCAAAGGGCATCCTCGGCGGACTTAAGATCTGTGACGGCAACGTACTCTGGTGCTGCACAGAGCTCAACAGCAAAGAAGATATCGATGAAGTCGTAGCTATCGCAAAGGAGGTGTTCTAAGATGAAGTTAATATTCGAGAAGAGCATTCCTGGTAGAGGACAAGATATCTTCCCTGCATGCGATGTTCCTGTAGTACTTCCTAAGGAAGACAAGCTTCGCAAGACTACAGTTCATCTCCCTGAGATCTCTGAGAATGAGATGGGAAGACACTATACAGCTCTTGCTAAGAGAGCTCACGGAGTCAACGACGGATTCTATCCTCTCGGCTCCTGCACAATGAAGCACAACCCAAGAATCAACGAGAAGATGGCTAACCTGCCTGGCTTTGCCAAGCTGCATCCTCTCCAGCCTGCACACACTGTAGAGGGCGCTAACGAGCTGATCGCAGACCTCGAGAAGTTCCTCTGCGAGATCACAGGAATGGCAGGAGTTACATTCCAGCCAGCAGCTGGTGCTCACGGCGAGTTCACAGGACTTCTTCTGATCAAGGCATATCACCATGACAGAGGAGATGCTGACCGTACTGAGATCCTCGTACCGGACGCTGCACACGGCACCAACCCTGCTTCAGCTACAATGGCAGGCTACAAGACAGTAGTTATCAAGTCGAATGAGAATGGTACAGTAGACCTTGACGACCTCAAGGCTCACCTCGGTCCTAAGACTGCAGGTCTGATGCTGACCAACCCTAACACAGTAGGTCTCTTCGACCCTAACATCATGGAGATCACAAGACTCGTCCATGAAGCTGGCGGACTTTGCTACTATGACGGGGCTAACCTCAACGCTGTAATCGGAATCGTACGTCCTGCAGACATCGGATTTGACGTAATCCACATGAACCTGCACAAGACATTCTCGACTCCTCACGGCGGCGGCGGTCCTGGAAGCGGCCCTTGCGCGTTCAAGGATTTCCTGGCACCATTCGCACCTGGCCTGGTATGCAAGGACGGAGAGTATGTAAGAGCTGAGAAGTCAATCGGCAACATGACCGGCTTCTACGGCAACTTCCTCGTAATGGTCAAGGCTTACACATACCTCCTGACCATCGGCAAGGATGTACACACTATTGCAGAGAACGCTGTACTCAACGCTAACTACATGCAGGAGAAGCTCAAAGACATCTATCCGATTGCATTTGATACAACATGCATGCATGAGTTCGTAATCGGACTTGATCCGATCTATCGTAAGACACATGTTTCGGCTCTGGACGTTGCAAAGGCACTCCTCGACTACGGCATCCATCCACCTACAATCTACTTCCCTCTGATCGTTCACGAGGCCCTCATGATTGAGCCAACTGAGACAGAGACCAAAGAGACTCTGGATGAGGCTATCAAGGCATTCCGCGAGATCTACGACAGGATCTTCAATGCACCTGAGAGTGTACAGCTGGCACCTCAGACCACACCGGTACTGAGACTTGATGACACCAAGGCAGCAAGAGAACCACATCTGAGATACGAGTTCTAATCGTTTCTAAGCAATCAAAGTCAAAGGGTGATACGGCCACGCGCCATATCACCCTTTTTTTAACTATCTGCATAATATCCCACACACCAATAAGAACACCCTGACCCGACCTATTCGGGTCAGCACTGTCAGTTTCGGACCAGATTTGCTCATCTCGACCCGAACTGTTCTGCACCAGACTTGTTGTTATTTGTGTTTGAAGACGCAGAAGGCCCTCCGTCAAAGGGACTTTCCGCCTAGCGCAGCGGGCGGAACTACATCTCTCCCCTGTTCTGCACAGACTTGTTATTAATTATGTTAGATAATGGAGAGGCCCTCCGGAAAGGGACTTTCCGCCTAGCGCAGCGGGCGGAACTACATCTCCCCCCTGTTCTGCACCAGACTTGTTGTTATTTGTGTTTGAAGACGCAGAAGGCCCTCCGGCAAAGGGACTTTCCGCCTAGCGCAGCGGGCGGAACTACATCTCCCCCCTGTTCTGCACAGACTTGTTATTAATTATGTTAGATAATGGAGAGGCCCTCCGGAAAGGGACTTTCCGCCTAGCGTAGCGGGCGGGACTCCCTTTCCGGAGGGCCTCTCCATTTATAACTTAATAACTAAAGTCTTGCAGCCTCCATGATGGCTTCTGCGAATGATGGATGTGGGTGGATGATGTTTGCTACTTCTTCAAGCATCATTCCTCTTCCGATTGCTACTGAGAGCTCTCCGATCAGGTCGGATGCTCTTCCGCAGAGGAGGTGTGCTCCGATGATCCTGTGATCATCTGCTCTTGCTACGAGCTTGACAAAGCCTCTGTCGAGTCCTGCGATGATGGTCTTGCCGTTTGCGGACATCGGGTACTTCTTGGTAACTACTTCGATGCCTGCTTCCTTGGCCTCGTCTGCTGTCATTCCGACTACTGCGATCTCAGGGTCTGTGTAGATGCAGCTTGGAACAGTTCCCATGTTGATGGTTGCTTTGCAGCCATTGATCATTGCTACAGCATTACGGCCTTCTGCGGATGCTACGTGTGCAAGCTGCACTCCGCCGATGCAGTCTCCGATAGCATAGATGCCCGGGATAACTGTCTCGTACTTGTCATCGACCTTGATGAAGCCCTTAGCGTCTTCGAGGTCATACTTCTCGAGGAGCTCATCTGCAAATACGCCTGCAGTGTTAGGTCTTCTTCCTACGCACATGAGGACTTTGTCTGCAGGAACCTCAACCTCTTCGCCCTTCTTGTTGGTCAGGGTAACGACCAGCTTGCTGCCATCCTGCTCGATCTTCTTGACAGGTGAGTTTACATGAACATCAACGCCCTTCTTCTCAAGAGTCATCTTGATGCTGCGGCCGATCTCCTTGTCGATTACAGGAAGAAGTCTGTCCAGTCCCTCGATTACTGTTACGTGATCGCCGAGATCTGCATAAATAGTGGCGAACTCGATTCCGATAACGCCACCGCCGATGATGACGAATTCAGGAATCTCTTCTCCGCCCATATCGATAAGCTCTGTGCTGTCGATTACTCCAGGAAGATCTGCGCCAGGGATTGGCGGCATGAAAGGCTTGGAGCCTGTTGCTACCATGATGTTGTCTGCAGTTACAGTAGCAGTTCCGCCCTGTGCGTTAGTGATCTGTACTATATGTGCCTCAGCAATAGTTGCAGTTCCCTCAAGGATGTCGATTCTCTTCTTCTTGAGAAGTCCTGTAATACCATTTCTGAGAGTATCAAGGACCTCGTCCTTCCTCTCACCGATTCTCTTGCGGTTTGCCTTGAGGCCTGTGACCTCAACACCTACCTCAGCGCCATTAGCAGCGTCGCGGTATACATCTGAAGAATGCATGAGAGCTTTGGTAGGGATACATCCGCGGTTGAGACATGTGCCTCCGATGCGGTCCTTCTCTACGATAGCGACCTTCATTCCGAGTTCCTGAGCATAGAAAGCTGCTTCGTATCCGCCAGGACCTGCGCCAATAATTAATAGATCATACTGATACTCACTCATAATCGTACCTTTCTGATTACTGCCCACATCATGAGATGCGGGCGTTTATTAGGGGATAAAATTGATTGTTATTTATTCACCCGGCAGCCGCCGGATTACTTACTCGATTGAATCTGCTACCAGCTTGAGAATCTCAAATGCTGTTGCAGAGACTCCATGCGGTATCTTGAGGCTCATTATGTCGCCGGAATCGTATTTGCAGCCGGTCAGAAGCTCTTCGAGAACTCTGAAGACTTCTGTCTCGAGCGCGTCCGAATAGATCCGGCAGGCCCTGATGTACTCGCCCTTCATTGAGAGCTGGACTTCTACTTCGCCCCATTCAAAGCGATGTTCTATCTCCTTCTCGAACGGTATCTTGGTTCCGAGACGCCATTCCTCCGAGGAGTATTTCTCAAGAAGCTCTCTGGAAACCGCCGGCAGTTCGCAAGGCTCGGCGCTGCATCCGTATATCTTCTCAGCAGCCCTCACCATGGCATCCTTCATTGCCGGAATCAGCTCCTCCGCAGGAATTTCCGGAAGATACTCGCAGAGATTGGTGACTCTCGATCTTACAGAAGCGACGCCCTTGGACTTAAGCTTGGCCTCCGAGACTCTGAGATACTTTGGCAGATCTTCAGGAACTACATTCATCATGATAGTCCCGTGATGATAATTATAACCGTCTGACGAGAAATATGCATGTCCGGAGAACTTCTTCTCATCAACAGTCAGGTCATTACGGCCAGTCTTTTCGGCCTTGATGCCAAGCAGCCTGCACGCAAGCAAAATGACATCTGTCTGCCTGCCGATATCGTAGAGGTCATCCTTAGCAGCAAAGGTAAAATTCAGATTGCCAAGGTCATGATATACCGCTCCGCCGCCTGACATTCTCCTCGCAAGATATGCATTGTCCTGCTTGATGCGCTCAACATTGCATTCCCGCCAAGGGTTCTGATTGCGGCCGATTACGACAGTGTGCGCATTCTGCCACAGGAAAAGTGTGACCTCGCCATCCTGGGCGCCGAAGGTCAGTGTCTCCTCCATCGCGAGATTGTCATATGGATTGGTGTTGTCAGTCTGGCACACTTTGAGCTTCATTTATTATCTATACTCCTTCGCTGGCATCAGCAGCAAGAACGCCTGCCTCTTCAGCTGACTCTTCGGTCATCTGCTGCTCCTCCTGAACAGCCTCAGCAGCCTCGTCGATCGCCTCAGGGTCCTCACCCTCTGTATCCCAGGTGCCGGATCCGCCGGTGAGAGTGGATGGGTCTATTGGCACAGGCTTTGGCGCATCCGTCTTGACGAATGTCTCACTGTAATACCTGAGATTACCATCCTTGTCCACCTTGATATCACTCATCCAGTTGCACTTGATGAGCCCGTGTCTGTAGTCCCACTCTACGATCTTGTCGTCATACACAGAGTCCTCGTACTCACTGTAACCGTACTGCTCTGCATATTCACTGTCATAGTGGCTTATCTCGTAATATGTAAGGGTGATGTCATCACCGATAATCTCCATGTCCTCGCAGTAGTCAGTCTCAAATCTTCCCTGCAAAGCGGCTCTCATCTCCTCGACCGAGCCATATGTGGTCCTTGTCGCATGGACGATGACAAAGTTGATAATGAAGTACAGCGCTGCGATCACTGCTATGACAGCAATGACCCTGAAGATCTTCATATTCTTCTGTTTGATGTGCCACTCCTGCGCCCACGCTCTCGCGTCTCTTCTGTCCTGATCAAGATTTGCCATATACCTAAACGCCCCCATTATGTCTGATTTGAGGTATTGACCCCAGCTAGATTATTCTACCAACATTCATTGTATATCTCAAGAATCTCTTCTTGTGTAAGCTGCCTGAAAGCCCCGCCGGATACGAAGCACGACTTTGCGATCTCCGGGAGCATAGCCTTCTCAGCTTCGCCGAACCCGAGCTCTCTCAGCGTCGTCGGAAGTCCCGCCTCGCGAATAAGGTCTGCCAAAGCATCAATTCCTGCAAGTGCAAGTTCTTCGTCACTTCCGAAGTCTTCTCTCCTGAGTCCCCATACATTCTCGGCAAAGCTTACAAATTTGCCAAGTCCGTCCTTATATATGTGTCTGTAATATACAGGGTGCAGCACGGCAAGTCCCTCTCCGTGATTGCAGTTCGTGTAGGCTGAGAGCTGATGCTCCATATTATGAGCCTCGAAATCCTTGCTCTTGCCCGTCTTGATTATCCTGTTCTCAGCAAGCGAAGCCGTCCACATGATATTGCTTCTTGCCTGATAGTCCTGGGGATCAGCAAGCGCTGCCCTGAAGTCCCTGATAAGACCTCTCATCAGCCCCTCAGAGATATCGTCTGCAGGATTACCCTCAACAGGCCAGCTGAAATATGTCTCCATGATATGCGAAAGAATATCGAAAGTGCCCGCTCTCATCTGTCTTACCGGCATAGTAAGAGTATATGCAGGATCCAGAAGAGCGAATACAGGATTCATTTCGGCGTAGTCCCTGTCAGTCTTGATATGTGTCTCCTCGTTAGTAAGGACGGCGCATCCGTTGACCTCACTTCCGGTAGCCGGCATAGTGACGACAACGCCAAGCGGAAGGACCTCGTGAGTCATAGGTTTGCCCTGCATCCAGAAATCCTCCCACGCATCTCCGTCATACTTTGCCTGAACGGAGATAGCTTTGCAGCAATCCATTACCGAGCCGCCTCCTACTGCGATGATGAGACCGATGTTGTTCTTGCGGGCAAAGTCAGCTCCTTCGAGCATCTTGGCAAGTGTAGGATTTGACATGATCCCGGAGAATTCGTAGATCCTGCCCTCATAGCCCATGCCCTTCAGCACGTCCATGACATCATCATAAGCACCATTCTTCTTAACTGATCCACCGCCGTAACCGACCATGATATTGGTATCCGGAGCTGCGAACTCTCTGACAAAGCCCTCAAGGTATTCCCTGACGCACCCTTTTCCTGATCTGACCTTGGTCCTGCATTCCCAGGTAAATCTTTCCATTATATTATTCCTCCCCTATATGCAAAGGATGCCACAATTAAAATCATGACATCCTTATCCAAGCATATTATTGTCCGGCCAAGTCTGCCGGTAATCAAACTAACAGACTTAGATGAGTTTGCTTACGATCTTGAGAACATCGCCTGCATCTACTCCGTCAAGAAGTCCGCCAACGATATCGAGCATATCATTCGAGCTGCTCTTTGAAGAAGCCTTAGCTGTCTGAGCTGTGCTGCCCATCTTGGACATCAGCAGTGGAGCGAGAATAGCCATGATCTTGAGAACGGTCTTGGTATCGATGCCTCTCTTCTTCTTAGCCTTAGCTGCTACTTCTTCCTTCTGTGTGGAGCCGAGCAGGTGGTTGACGATCTTGTCACCGTCATCTGTATCTACATTCTTGATGAACTTAGTGATGTCACTTGTATCGTCCTTGCTGTGATCTGCAAGAGCCTTCAGGAATCCCTGCTGTGTGGACTTGTTGGTTGCCTGACCCTGCATTCCCTTGAGAAGGATAGGCAGTACGTCCTGCATTACTGCAGCAGCATCAGCTGCGCTAATTCCAGTCTGCTTGCTGACCTGATCAGCAGCGCCACTTGTCATCATCATTTTCAGAATATCATTCATATCCATGGGTTTGTATCCTCCTTACCCTTAAATGCATCATTATACATGTAAATTTTACTAATTATGTCTGGCTTATGTCAACTAAACGAGTCCATTATTCGTTAATAGTAACGCCACATTCCTTCTCCATGATCTTAGCAAAGGATATGATGACTGCCTTCACTATTCCGGTGCAGAATGTCTTGCGCTCAGGGTCATAGAAGTCATATTCCTTAATGAGTTCAGGGCAGATGCTGGTTCCGTATGCCTCTGCTACATCGTCATTGAGCTCTCTGACCACATCGATACATTTCTTGAAAGCCGGATCACCCTTGACAGTTCTGCCAAAGACTTTGCCAAGCGCCATCGTAGCTCCCGCAACTGCTCCGCAGACATTGCCGCCGTCTCCGAATCCATAAGGGAAACCTGTCGACATAGCTATCGCCTCTTCGCCTATGCCAAGCTCATAGTGCCTGTTCAGTACTTCAAGCACCGACTCTGAACACATGAATCCGGTCGTAAAATTCTCGGCTGCATCACTGAGCATTTTGCTCATGCTTACTTCTTTCACCATAGTCCTCTTCCTCCTCAATATCTTACAGTTACATTTTACGCGCGACTACCGCACACCATTCTCCGTCGTGAAGAACTCCCTCTATTTCAAATCCTGCATCGCGGATCGCTTCACTTACTATCTCTTCTTTAATATCCAGTATTCCGGATGTTATGTACCAGCCGCCTCTCTCGAGATGATTAGCAGCTGCCGGAGAAAGCCTCATTACAAGGTCGGCCATAAGATTCGCTGCAACTATGTCTGCCTTGTAGTCGACGCCTTCGGTAAGGTCTCCGTACTGTGCGGAAATCTTATCTGCAAGTCCGTTATGCTCGATGTTCTCCTTGGCTACTCTGACTGCGTCAGGGTCTATATCTATTCCGAGGCACTCCTTTGCACCAAGCAGAGCCGCCGCGATTGCCAGTATGCCGGTGCCGCACCCTACATCGAGGACTTTGGCATCCTCAGTCGAAGCCCCCGGAGTCCCGAGTATCCGCTCAAGCGCCTTGATGCACATTGATGTCGTCTCATGAAGACCACTGCCGAATGCCATTCCGGGATCCATCTCTATGACAAGGTCACTCTCCGAAGGCTGATAATCCTCCCAGCTCGGCTTGACGACGATCCTCTCACCGACTCTCGTCGGCTTGAAGAATTCCTGCCATTTGTAAAGCCATTCACTGTCATCACCGGCAGGCTTGATCTGCCAGTTGATATCCTGCATTCCCTTGAGGATGGAGGCTGCTTCCTTAAGACTCTCGCTCCCCTCTCCGGAATCCTCAAAGTATAGAGTGATCACCGGATCTCTTGTGAGGCCTCTGGTGATATCTTCATTAATATAGTCGTATCTGTATGTATCCGGATGATCAAGGATATCCTGTACATCGGCAGGATCGTCTATCATCATGCTGACATATCCGTGCTCGATCAGATTGGCCTGAAGGCTCTCAAGATTATCCTTGGGTGTTGTAATTATTATTTCATTGTAACGCATTGTTAACGTGACCCCTTGTTATTCGTGTTCCGCATAACTAATAATACCATATCCTGCCGCTCGCGGCTTGTTTTTCGCCGAACCAACCTTGACGGTCTGCTCCAATTAATGATAAATTCAAAGCGGGGGTTCCAGACATGGGTAAAGTAGAAATCAAGAAACAACTTAAGAAGACGGCTCTTATGAAGAGCGCTTTCGAACTTTTCACTACAGAAGGCTTCAGCGACACGACTATCCGCGATATCGCTATGAGGGCCGGTGTTGCGAAGGGTACGTTTTATTTATACTTCAAGGACAAAGTCGACATCCGCGAGGCTGTCATCACGAGCACCGCAAGCGAACTGCTCCAGGACGCATGCGCAAGCCTCGATCAGCACATCAAGGACAACCCTGAGGAGATGGACGTAGCCGACATCTTCATTTATATAATCGACCACGTAATTGAGACAGTATCAAGAGACCCACTGCTCGTGCGTTTTCTTGCCAAGCATCTCTCTTGGGGACTTTTCTATAAGGGCGACAAGGACAGACTCGCAACAGGCACTGCCGATGACACCCTGGACATAGAGACCTTCGTCAAGACCAAACTCAGAGAATACAACGTGAAGATCAAGGACCTCAAGCTACTCCTCTTCACACTCCTCGAACTGGTCAGCTCGACCTGTCACGACGTTCTTCTCTATGAAGAACCTGCACCACTTGAAGAATACAAGCCATACCTGAATAACTGCATCAGGCTGCTTGTCAATAATTCGATCGCATAACAACTGTATGCGTTCAGATTTCGCGCGATAGGGGGACCTCGAGGTCCCTTTCTTTGTATATATGAGGAGGCTGCACTTGAACAACTCCAAGTTCTCAATGAACGCACTGCTGGTAGTAGTTATCATTTTCTCGGCTATAGGCTTGTTCGTGACCGTCAAGCTGTACGACATGGCCGCTCATGTTGTAGTGGTCAATCAGATGGTGCCGATAGACGGCTCTGAGGCAAGCAGCGATTACCAGGGATACTGGGTCCGCTATTCCACACTCGAACCAAGCGGGATCTACGAAGGCTATGAGAACACAGCCACCCTGAGAGTCGAAGGAGACTTCGGCTCAGGCTGGGGTGCATCTGTCACGGATGATTATATTTACGTCAACAAGTATTCCTACACCGATGTCGGCCTGACATTGTGCGACCTTGTCAGGATCGAACGGTCCACATACCAAAGCGAAACCATTCTGAAGAACACTATTCTCCGTGGAACATGTAAGTCAGGAGAGCTTGTCTGCGTGACAGGGACAATGCTGCCCGTCAACAATCCAGGCACGAATTCCCTGTATGACCTGTATGCAATGACCTCTCACGATGTAAGCAGGAATGGTAAAGCAACTGTCATATTCATCGATCCTTCAACTGCTGAGATAGTCTACAGCACCCCGGAAGAAGATACCGGGTCGGACTCGTTTGACAGTCTGTACATAGATAAGACACTTGAGGAGGTAATGCCATGAACCGTGAGAATTACCGCCTCAAATTTGGACTGGATGTAAGAAGAGGGATTTCGGGAGCTAATCTGTATGTTAAGGTATTCCAGCTGATTTCGCTGCTCCCGCTCCCATATATTTTCATGATTTCTGTCTATCCGGGAATAACCGCAAGCCGCAACGTCTTCTCAGTTCTGTTCGACCTCGGCATGGCAGCATCACCTCGCATTGAGATTTTCGCACTCTCTTACGTATACCGCATGACAGCGAGCGAATGCCTGGTGTTTTTTGCCCTTCCGGTCATTGCTCTGATACTCGGATTATCTGCCGGCAGCATTCTTACCGGCAATCCGGACAAGTCACTGCTATTTCACCGTTTCATAATGGTAATGATCATAGCAGACCTTGTCCTCAGACTGATACCGATCCACGCAAGCATCGCCTTTGGCCTTCGAGCGCAGATTATTGGATTCATTATCAGGAGTATCTGCCTTTATCTTGTGATACGGGATATGCGAGTAAGCACGGAGCAATAAATCATCAGTGTCCTACATGCTCTGCTGCGATGCCTATGCCTACTGATATTGCTGTTATTATTCCAATCAGCACCAGTATCCATATAACTGTTGCCAGTTTGCTCTGGTTCCGTACTCTGAAGAATGGATACGGACCGTCAAACAGGCCTTTGCCGTTCATGATCAGCATTATGATTCCGTACACGAATGTCAGAATCACTGGCAGCGGCCAGGCGAAGCTGTGCTGCTCCAGTGCAATGTATGAGGTCACTGACAGTATCGGGCAAAGCGTGTGGTGATACAGGCCATTGCCCGAGAGCATCAGTTGCCTGAATCCTCCGCCCATTGGAACCAGTACGCACAAGGTTATCAGGAATGTCATCGTCAGCATGCATGAGCTGAGATACCTGAGCATGGCCGAGAAGTCATTGCTTCCAGTCGTTACAAGCACAACCGAAGATATCAGAGTGATGATGTTGGATATCTGTGTGTAGAATGCAAATATCTTCCACTTACGCTCTGAGATGCTGATCCTCAGCCCCAGTATTTCAAGTATTATAACGGCTATATTGATAGCAATACTCATTTGGTTTCCTGTCCTTCACATTGAAATAGCTTGGCACAACAAGGTATGTCCCTGTAAGGTTATTCGAATTCCTCCTGCGTCTAGTCTGTCAGGAATTCAACGCGTCCATCTTCTATGTGATATATTGCTCCGGCAACCCTAAGTCCCTCAGGATCGTGTATCGGGTGGATCTTAAGTTCGCGACGGATAGTCTCAACTCCATGCTTTACATTGAGACAGCTTGCTTTGAAATCATCCTTTTCGTTGCCGATCGCAAGCTGGATGTCCTTAAGAATGCTCTCGATAAAGCCTCCTGTGTGCCCTTCGATCGCAGCACCTACCGCACCGCACCTCGTGTGGCCAAGAAGCACGATGAGCTTGGTCCCAAGATGGTCCGCTGCATACTCGATGCTCCCGAGCTGGTGGTCATCAAGCACATTCCCGGCGACTCTGATGACGAAGAGTTCACCGATTCCCGCCGAGAAAATACTCTCCGGAATCACTCTCGAGTCAGAGCACGTGATCACGATCGCATACGGATTCTGGCCATTAAGAGCTGTTTCCCTGCGTTTTGCAGGCGAGATGTCGCCATCACCGGTCAACGCGCCGAGATAGCTCTTGTTACCATCAATTAGCCTTTGCTTTGCTTCATCAGCAGTTAACATTGCTCAACCTCCTGAATATATAGTGAGACACGGGTCGGTTCTCTCTGTCTCCTCGCGGCCTGTCTGCTTGATTCTTCTCGCCTACTCTGCGTGTTCACGCAGTAATTCCAGTATGTCTGTGGCGGTTGGCGGACAGCCCATGACGCAGACATCCGCAGCTTCCATCAGAGACTTAGTCATCTCATGCGCATCTGTCCCATATATTTCGTAAATCTGAGCCATAATAATCCCCTCTGCTAAATGTGCCTCGTCCTACGATACCAGTCTCTTCTGGAAGTTGCCGTAGATCTGCGCCTTCTCGTGGATGGTGATGAAAGCGTTCGGGTCGATCTCGTGCACCAGCCTGATCAAAGTCGGCACCTCGTACTTTGACAGCACTGTCATCAGGACATGCGCCTGATCTCCGGTATATGAGCCAATGCCGTCCCACTCAGTCGCGCCGCGCTTTAGCTTGTACAGGATCGCATCCGCCACATCGTCGCTCTTGGTAATGATCATCGCCTGGACGTTGATGTTCTGCACGAACATCCTGTCGAGGAAGATCGCAAGGACGGTGGTGTATATCAGGGAGTAAATAACGACCTCGATATTCCATACGAAGAAGCAGACCGCATACACGCAGAAGTTGATCGCTATGCTGATGCCGCCGACGCTCCAGTTCGGATGTGTGACCGAGAGGCATGAGCCGATGATGTCCTGGCCTCCGCCCGAGCGGCCGCCCCTCATTACCATTCCGGCGCCGCTGCCCGCAACGACTCCGCCGATAAGACATCCGGTCAAAGTATCACCGATTATCGGCTCCTTAGGGATCGGTACAAGCGACAGAAATGCCGAGCCGACAGCTATCGCTATCAGAGTGTTGATGCAGTACTCTCTGCCAAAGGTCTTGTATCCCATGTAGATGAGAGGAACATTCAGCAGGAAGTATATGATACCAACAAGATCAATTCCGGCAAGGAACGATATATGAAGCACCTCAACAGCAAAGTACCTAAGCAGCTGCGAGATACCCATGAATCCGCCATTATACAGCCCGAGCGGCGTGATTATGATATTAACGCCGAGGGCAAATATAAGATTGCCGGCAATCATAAGTAAGTTTTGTTCGATGACAAGCCTCTTGTCATGCCCTGTTCTGACATCAACCATTTCTGTCCCTTTTCCTTATATATTATTTATTATTAGAAGAAAAGCGGCTGCACGCAAAGTGTGTCAGCCGCCTCTTTTAAGTCTTCTATGAGATTACTTGAGCACGATCTTCTTGAACTTCTTCTTGCCCTTCTGAAGTACGAGCTCGCCATCCTTGAAGCAGTCAAGAGTTACAGCGAACTTCTTGTCTGTGATCTGCTCGCCGTTGATTCTTGCGCCGCCGCCCTGGATAGTTCTGTAAGCCTCTGAAGTTGATGGCTCAAGACCAGCCTCCTTGAGGAGTGCAGCAAGTCCCATGCCCTCGCCCTCGAACTGAGCCTTATCCATCTCAGCTGTAGGCATATCGTCGGAAACACCGCCGCCTGCGAAGATCTGACGGCTTGTCTCGAGAGCCTGCTTAGCCTTCTCTTCGCCGTGAACCAGCTTGGTTACTTCGTAAGCGAGGACTTCCTTAGCCTCGTTGATTGCGGATCCCTCAAGAGCAGAGAGTCTGTTGACTTCGCTCATAGGCAGGAATGTGAGCATTCTCAGGCACTTGTTAACGTCAGCGTCTGCAACATTTCTCCAGTACTGGAAGAAGTCGTATACAGGGCACTTTGACTCGTCAAGCCACAGAGCGCCCTTAGCAGTCTTACCCATCTTGATTCCTTCGCTTGTTGTCAGGAGGGAAACTGTGAGGCCGTATACTTCCTTGCCGCAGGTCTTTCTTGTGAGGTCAACACCAGCGATGATGTTGGACCACTGGTCGTTGCCGCCGAACTGAGCCTTAAGGTCAAAGTCTCTTGCCATTACCATGAAGTCATAAGCCTGAAGCAGCATGTATGAGAACTCGAAGAAGGAAAGGCCCTCGTCTCTGTCCATTCTTGTCTTGAATGCGTCAGCTCTGAGCATTGTGTTGACATTGAAATGTCTTCCGATCTCTCTTGCAAACTCAGTGAACTTGCAAGGTCTGATCCACTCTGCGTTGTTGACACTTACAGCGTAGCCAGGCTTAGGCTCTCTGTTCTGGTGACCAGGGTGATATACTCCCTCGTTACCTTCGTACTTCCACTCGTCATCAAAGTCGATGAATCTGTCGAACAGTTTCTTGAAAGCTCTGCAGTTCTCATCGATGGTATTGATGGTCATAACCTGACGCATATCACTTCTGCCTGAAGGATCGCCGATCTCGCCTGTGCCGCCGCCGAGCAGGAAAACAGGAGTATGTCCGTACTTCTGCATATACATCATGGTGATCATCGGAATGAAGTGACCTACATGCAGACAGTCTGCAGTTGGGTCGAATCCGATATAGAACTTGATCTTCTCCTTGCCGAGCAGCTCTCTCAGAGCCTCACCATTAGTGGTCTGCTCGATCAGTCCTCTTTCCATCAGGACGTCATATACATTGGTGTGTTCACTGACATTGTCAGGAATTAAATTTTTCATCGATACTCTCCCTTTCCTTTGTTTTGCTTGAAAAAAGGCTCCGCAGCCTTGCCGCGGAGCCGGAATCAACATTCTCTATCGATCCAATGCGTGTCGCAGCAAAACTATGCCTCAAATGAAGCTCCATCGTAATAATAGATTGCTGCCACGAGTCTGTGAGTATTCATCAGCGCTCCTTTCGAATCGATACACTTGAAAATATACCACCTGCACCCTTTGATGTCAATCAGACATAAGAATCTCAGCGGCTTCTCTGAGTGTTGTCTGCTCTCCGACATTGCCCGGGAAGACTATATATGGAATACCCGGGAATTTGCTCTCACCACCGGCCTGCCATACAGGTATTCCAGGCCTGATCTGTCCGAGAACGAGAGCTTTTCTTATGCCGAGTGCCTTCTTGGCTACATCGCTCGATGTGATGCCTCCCTTGGCTATGACAAAGGCCGGGGTCACATCCAGCCTTCCGACAAGCGACTGAACGGCGTCAGATATCCTGACCGAAAGCCTCAGCTCATCTTCCTTATTGCCGGTATCTGCCGTGATCAGGGCGCGCGTCGTATAGCAGCAGACCGTTCTTCCGGCAAGTATGGATTCCTTCTCAGCAGCAAGACATCTTGCGATCTCCTTCTCGAAGGCATCTTCGTCTCTTACCAGAGTCGCATCCAGCTCTATGAAGTCTATATCACCTATCTCTCTGAGGCATTCAACCTGAGCCGTGGTCTTTGCTGTATGCGATCCTACAACGATAACACCGCCATTTGCCGATTCGCAGCTGACCATTTTCTCTCTTGTGAGAAGCGGATGGTCGGTTATTCCGCCCATGACCTTGACGATCGATGCTGCAGTGCGGAAGATAAAGCTTTTGCCCGCCTTCATCGCACGGTACATCGCAGTGCAGAACACCCTGAGGTCCGAATCGTCTATCGCATTGACGATGATTTTGCCAAATCCGCTCACACTGCGCAGCTTCGCAGTGATTCCGTCAAAGTCCATACTACGTATTTCCTCAATCGAAATGCAGACGACATCCTCGGCCCTGAATGCACCGCCTGTCTTCTCTTCCACATACTCAGGCATAGTGTAAGCGCTGTATCCGAAGGTCTTATCCTTTGCAAATTCGGTCTCACAGGCAGGAACAAGCTCATCGCCGTACTTGACATAATGGATGTTGTTAAAGGTGAATCTGCCGCCTTCCCTGAAGTACGGGCAGATGATCTCACCGTCAAATCTCTTCGGGGATTCCTGCTCTATTACGTCTCTGAGGGTCTCTGTTTCGAGCGGAAAATGCCCTCTGAGAGTGCTGTCGCTCCTGCTTACCAGCATGTAATCGATTCCTGTCTCCTCTGAGACTTCGTTCAGATTGTGAGCGATCTCCCTGTGGACCTTCACGGTCTCCTCGCGGGTAAAGCCTCTTGAATTTGTCAGAATATAGAAGACTTTGTCTCCGGACCTGAATCCATCCAGGATGCTCGCTTTGTCCCAGTCGGTATATACTGTGATGTCATGTACTGTCTGTGTGCCGGTCGGATCATCATCCAGCACGACGATCTTGCAGTGGTTTGCCGCGAGCTCTTCTGCAAGCAGAGCACTTGCGGCGGCATCATCTATAGCATTATAGCTGCTCAGTATCTGATAACTTACAGCCATATCATTTCCCCCTTTAATGCTTCCTAAGAAAACTGCCGGCATTAATCCGCCAGCAGTTCCGTGATTGTCATATTCAGTTGATAAGGTCTAGAAATCCAGATCTTCGATCTCGTTGATTCTGCGGAGATGCTTATCTCCCATGAACTCGGTGTTAAGCCATGCATCTACCATTGCAAAAGCTGTTTCCTGATCTACGACTCTTGCGCCGAAGCACAGAACGTTAGCATCATTGTGTGCCTTGGTCATTTCAGCTGTCCAGACATTGTGAACTACTCCTGCTCTGATTCCAGGAACCTTATTGGCAGCAATGCTGATGCCGATTCCTGTACCGCAGATAGCGATACCCTTGTCTGCCTCTCCACTTGCTACGGCTTTGCCTACTGCGTGACCAAACTTCGGATAATCAACAGACTCTGTTGAGTTAGTTCCGACATCTATCATCTCATAGCCCTCTGCCTCAAGCTTAGCTTTGACGGCTTCCTTGAGTTCATATGCAGCATGATCGCTTCCGATTACTATTTTCATGATCTAATTAACTCCTTGTATAAATTCTAGCCTAGTTCATCTTCGAAATAACTGCTTCTGACTTTGTTGCTGAGATTCTCGTACTCGCCATTCCTGATGGCGTTGTAGAGCTGTACATGTGTGTCAAGAAGCTTGTCTGACTTACCGCTGAGTATCATGGCCGAAACGGTCTGATATCTTACTGCATATGTCAGAGATCTGACGACTTTGTTGATCTTGTCGGCCATAGGATTCTTGCCCATCGCCGCGATCTTGTCATGAAATCTGTTATCCGCTTCGAAGAAAGTATCGACTCTGTTCTCTTTGAGATTGAGAGCCTTCTTCATGTCATCAAGAATCAGCTGAAGTTCGTCAAGTTCCTGATCAGTATGATGTGCTATGGCCAGCCTCATCATACCTGCCTCCGTCATCTCTCTGAGCTCCATAAGATTCTCGAATGATTCCTGATTGAGAAGAATTCCATAGACCATCGGGTCTATCATACTCTCCTTATAACCGCTGCATACGAAAGTTCCTTCTGATCTCTTGCTCTCAAGAACTCCCAAATAAGTCAGGATCTTGATAGCCTCCCTCACACTGCTCCTTGCTACACCGAGAGATTCGGCCAGTTCTGGCTCAGTCGGGATCTTGTCTCCAGGCTTAAGCTCTTTAGACCTTATCGCATCAGTAAGGCAGTTGATTACACTCTGAACTACGGATTCTTTCTTCAGGCTTTTAAGGTATGATGGTTTCTGTACCATTTGTCACGCGTCCTTCAAAAAACATAAATCATATGTAAGACATAACGTACATTTAGGATACCAAGACAAATCGTTCTTGTCAAATAGTAGACATCCTTAATCGCCATTTAATTATGCATTTGGGTTATATGAAAACTGTCGGTATGCCTGACGGCATCCGACAGTTAATCACATAGTCAGCTATTAGCCGCTAAGACCCGGAAGCCATGTAACAAATCCTGGAATGTAAGTGATCAGGAAGAGTACGACGACCAGTGGGATCAGGAATGGAATTACAGCTTTGTACATTTCCTCGATTCTGATCTTTGCTGTCTTCGCACAGATGAACAAGCTTGTTCCAACAGGAGGTGTGCAGAGTCCGATCATCAGGTTGAGTACGAGTACTACACCAAGGTGAACCGGATCGATTCCGAATGAACCCATCAGAGGGATCAGGAACGGTACTGTAATTGTCATTACAGCGAGAGCCTCCATGAACATACCGATGATGAGGAACGCAATGTTCAGGATCAGCAGCATGATGTATTTGTTAGTTGTAAGGCTTGTAAGAACATGTGAGAGAGCATTTGTCATTCCCATCATGGTTACGAGCCATGAGAATGCAGCAGCACCGCAGATGATGTTCAGGATACCTGCGCCGTCTGCAACAGACTGCTTGAGAGCCTCATAGATCTCTCTCAGATTCATTCCCTTGTACAGGATTACTGAAAGGATGAATGCATATACTACAGCGATGCAAGCAGCCTCTGTAGGTGAGAATACTCCAGTCCAGATACCACCGATGATGATAACCGGTGTCATCAGGGAGAGGAATGCTTCCTTAGTAGCAACGAGCAGCTCTCTGCCGTTGAACTTTCTTACCGGGTAATGTCTCTTCTTGGACAATACGAATACCAGGATACTTGTTGCAAGAGCAAGCAGAAGTCCAGGTACGATACCGCCTACGAAGAGGATTCCTACAGGAACCTCTGTCATCATGCCGTATACTACCATAGGGATTGACGGCGGGATGATAGGTCCGATAGTAGCGCTGGCACATGTTACGGCAGCGGAGAAGTCAGGGTCAAAGCCATCATCGATCATAGCGTCGACCTCGATCTGTCCGAGTCCGCCGGCATCTGCTACAGCAGATCCGCTCATTCCGGAGAATACGATTGAAGCGAGTACGTTAGCGTGTCCAAGTCCGCCAGGGATCCAGCCGATAGCAGCGGAGCATGCACGGAATATTCGCCGCGTTATACCGCCCGTATTCATCAGTTTGGCGGCTAGTATGAAGAACGGAATGGCAAGCAGTGTATATGATGATGCGTTACCAATCATTCTGTGTACGATAGCTGTTGGTTCGAACTGGCCTGTAACAACGGTTGTAACGAGAGCGGATATAGCCAGGGAGAATCCGATAGGAACTCCCATGATCATGAGGACAAGGAAGACTCCCATGATCAGTAATACAAGTTTTAACATAGTCTATTACCTCCCTCCTTACTACTCAGCAGCAACTGGTGCTTCTGTTTCAGCGTTCTTGATTCTCTTGTATCCAACATTGATAATCTGGAACAGTGAGAAAATTGCGCCGATAGGGAACGGTAAGTAGAACCATCCACGTGGTACTGGAATAGTCTGGTACAGAGTCTGCATAGCATTCTGAATTACAGATACTGAGAGGTATGCTGCAATTACCAGGAATACGAAGCAGAAGCCGTCCATAATTGTCAGCCAGATAGCACGCATCTTAGGTGTCTTCATAGCGTTTGCTACGAAAGTCAGTCTCATGTGCTCATCATTGTGGAATGTCATTGACATACCGATGAATACGATCCATGACAGGCAGACAAGTGTTGCCTCATACTGCCATGCAACAGGGCTGTTAAGAACAAACCTGCTGAAAACTGACCATGTAATCAGGAGAATCAGGAACACCATCATAGCCACTGTGATGGCTGATGCGATGTTATTGATAAACTCACAGATCTTGTCAAATTTTTTCATGATCTTGATTACCTTTCTTGTGGTGCTTATAACTGCCGCAGGGGATTAAGCCCCTGCGGCATACACTTTTATTTATGATTTTTAACTATGGTTTAATTCTCTCGAATTAAGCGCCCATTTTCTCCTTAATACGATTTACGAGCTCCTCAGCCCACTCATTCTCTGCATAGAAGTCTGTGTAAACTGACTCTGTAGCTGCCTGCAGCTCAGCAATGTCAGGATATGTAACTTCCATTCCAGCATCCTGGAGCTCCTGGAGCATCTGATCCTGGCTGTCTACGATAGCCTGTCTGTGCTCATCACCGAACTTCTTAGCAGCCTCGAGGAGGAGGTTCTGAACGTCTTCTGGATACTTGTTCCATGATGTCAGTGAGAAGATCATGTTCTTGCACTCATACTTGTGGTTTGTCATAGCAAGATACTTCTGTACATCCTGGAAGTTGTTAGCATAAATGTTGGATACAGGGTTCTCCTGTCCATCGAATGTTCCCTGCTGGAGTGCAAGGTAGAGCTCTGAGAATGCAAGTGGTGAAGGTGATGCGCCAAGTGCATTGAAGATAGCCATTGTCATAGCATCCTCAGGTGTACGAATCTTGAGTCCTGCAAAGTCAGCTGAAGAATTGATAGGTCTCTTGGAGTTTGTTGTCTGACGGAGACCGTTCTCCCAGTAAGCAAGCTGGATCATGTTGTGGCTTGCAAGGTCTTCTGTTACGAGCTCGTCACCGATCTCACTGTCAAGAACCTTATAAACAGACTCATAGTCTGGGAACAGGAATGGGAGACCAAGTGTGTTCAGCTTAGGAGCAAGGATAGCTTCCTGGCCCTGTGGCATCATCATAGCGTCGAGTGAGCCCATCTCTACCATCTCTGTCATCTCAGCGTTTGAACCGAGCTGCTCAGCTGCATAAAGGTCGATCTGAACTGCGCCGCCGGACTGCTCTTCTACATACTTCTCGAAGTTCTGCAGAGAGATGTGAAGCAGGTTAGTTGTGGTATCACTGTGTCCGATCTTGATGCTGAATGTCTGTCCGCCTGCAAATGCATCGGAATCGCCAGTATCAGCACTTTCGGATGATCCGCCACCACCGCAAGCAGCAAGAGACAGTGCGAGAATTGCTACCATCATCAGAGCTAATAATTTCTTCCTCATTTTTTCCTCCATTCATTTGACATGTTAAGTCACATTAAACCTTATAAATTTGCATCGTCTTGTTTTTATAAAAGAGTGTCTGTTTCTGTAGAAAATCAGCACCTCCTTTCCATTAATTCCGTTTCGAAGTAGCTATCTCTCACTTTATCAGTGATGTTTGCTACATCGCCCTTCTTGATCGTATTGAGCAACGCCTTGTGAGCTTCAATGAACTCCTTGCCCTTTCCCTTTTCGACCATAGAAGATACGGTTTCATATCTTACGGCATAGGTAAGAGTCCTTACGACTCTGTTGATTTTATCAGCCATTGGATTCTTACCCATTTCCGCAATTTTGTCATGAAATTTGTCATCGGCTTCAAATAGAGCTCTGACTGTCTCTTCATCATTACTTGCTATGACAGCTTCCATATCCTTGAGTCTATCTTCAAGTTCCTCTATTTCGCCTTCATCATGGTTCTTGATAGCAAGACGCATAAGTCCCGCCTCGGTCATTTCCCTAAGTTCCATCAGATCCTCGAAAGAGTCCTGATTCAGGATGATTCCGTATACCATCGGATCGATCATGCTCTCTTCGAATCCGCTGCATACGAAGGTGCCCTCATGGCGCTTGCTCTCAAGCACTCCAAGATATGTAAGTATCTTGATCGCTTCTCTTATGCTGCTTCTTGCAACTCCGAGAGACTCCGCGAGTTCAGGCTCTGTCGGGATCTTGTCTCCCGGCTTCAGCTCTCCGCGTCTCATGCCCTCTGTAAGGCGGTTGATAACGCTTTGTACGACTGATTCCTTCTTTAAACTTGTGAGATATGACGGTGTCTGTCCCATTTTGAGATCCTCTTTCTATTCCAATGTAATATGCACTGGTACTCCGCCGGCAAAGTGCGGCTGCAGTTCTCCGATGATCAGAGGTCTTGCGTACTTGACAAATTCATCGCTTACGTATGTTCCGTCGTTGATGATCCACTTCTGAGGAATCTTACGTTCAACGTTAGCGATCTCGTGGATATCGAACTGGCTGTACTCAACGATGTAAGGCTTTCTTGAAGTAACCTGAATAGTTACCATCATTCCTGTGCAGCCCTCGAATGCCTTCTGTGCTGCAAGATATCCTACGCCATAAGCCTCATCTGCATCTGTAAGAGAAGTCAGATGTGCAGCGCATCTCTGAAGTGTTGAGAACTCAATTGATCTTGCCTTGAACTCTGTCTCGGCAGTGATTCTCTGTGCGAGATATGTTCCGACTCCGGAAAGCTGCTTGTGACCAAATGCATCGAGTTTGTCGGAACCGCCGGAGAGTTCACATACGAATCTTCCGTCAGCGAGCTTAACGCCTTCCGAAACTGCGATTACGATGGACTTCTTGGTCTTAGCCAGCTCTTTGACCCTCTTCATGAAGTCTTCAGGGTCAAAAGGAGCCTCAGGAAGATAGATCATGTCCGGTCCGCAGCAGTCAGGGCCCTTTGACAGAGCCGCTGCAGCTGTCAGCCAGCCTGCATGTCTTCCCATGATCTCTACAATGCAGATATTGGTTCTTGTCTCGCCATATACAGCATTGTCCCTGATGATCTCCTTCATCGAAGCTGCTATGTACTTGGCTGCTGAGCCAAATCCAGGGCAGTGGTCTGTCATCGGCAGGTCGTTGTCGATGGTCTTAGGAATGCCCATGAACTTCTGCGGCTTGTTATGAAGTGACGCATAGTCCGAAAGCATTTTGACAGTATCCATGGAGTCGTTGCCGCCGTTGTACAGAAGGTACTGGATGTTGTACTTCTCAAGAATCGCGAAGAGCTTTTCATAAACTTCTTCGTTACCCTCGATTACAGGCAGCTTGTATCTGCATGATCCAAGGAAAGCCGATGGTGTCCTTCTGAGCAGTGCAAGATCCTGTGCATCTTTGATGTGATCATTAAGATCAATAATGTCTTCCTTCAGGAGACCTTCGATGCCGTTGTGCATGCCGTAGATCTTCTTGACTCCGGCATCCTTTGCTGCCTCAATAACGCCTGCAAGGCTTGAGTTGATTACTGCTGTAGGTCCACCGGACTGTCCGACAATAATGTTTCCTTTGATAGCCATATTTCTAACCCTATTCCTGTTATGTACAGGTTCTTACTGAAGAGCCTCTGCTGTAGCTACGATGTTCTCAACAGTGATTCCGTTCTTAGCGAGAAGTCTCTCATAAGGAGCGGATTCGCCGAACTGATCCTGGATACCGATTCTCTTAACGATACCCTTACCCATCTCAGCAACTACTTCGCATACAGCGCTTCCAAGTCCGTTGATGATGTTGTGGTCTTCAACTGTGATAATCTTGCCGATTTCTTCAACGCAAGCCTTAACAGCATCTACGTCGAGTGGCTTGATTGTGTGCATGTCGAGAACCTTAGCGGAGATACCCTTAGCCTCGAGCTCCTTAGCAGCCTTGATTGCGAGGCTTACTGTGTCGCCGTTAGCGATGATTGCTACATCCTTACCATCCTGTACGAGGTGGGCCTTGCCGATTTCGAACTCTACGTCTGGTCCGTAAACCTGTTCCATAGCGTCACGGGTAAATCTCAGGTACATTGGTCCATAAGTCTCAGCAGCTGCTCTTACAAGCTTACGAGCCTGGTTGTAGTCAGCAGGCATCATGATTGAGATGTTAGGAATAGTTCTGAGGATTCCCATATCCTCGATTGCCTGGTGGGAAGCACCATCGTTAGCTGGTGTGAATCCACCGTGTGAGCAAGCGATCTTGACGTTGAGGTTTGTGTAGCAAATCTCCTGTCTGATCATTTCGCAGATTCTCATTGATCCGAATGCTGCGTATGTTACTACGAAAGGAACCTTGCCGCATGTAGCGAGTCCAGCTGCTACTGCTGCGCCGTTCTGCTCAGCGATACCAACATTGATATACTGATCAGGAAGCTCTTTTCTGAAATCCTGTGTCTTGCAGCTCTTGCCGATATCTATGTCCAGAACTACTACTTCCGGATGATCTTTACCGACTGCTACGATCTCGTCTCCAAATCCATTACGAGTAGGGATTTTCTTCAGTTCACTCATTTCTATTCCTCCTGTTAAATCAGCTGAGCCTTAAGTTCTGCCATTGCCTGTGCGTACTGTTCATCGTTAGGAGCAACGCCGTGCCAGCCGACCTGATTCTCCATGAAGCTAACGCCCTTGCCCTTTACGGTCTTGCCGATGATAGCCTTAGGGTTACCATTCTGTGCCTCTTCTGAGTAGCACCAGTCAAGAGCCTTGCATACTTCTTCCATATCGTTACCGTCTACGTAGCAAACGTCCCAGCCAAATGATTTGAACTTCTCGCCGAGATCTCCGTTAGGCATGATCTCTTCGCAAGGTCCGTCGAGCTGCAGACCGTTGACGTCTACGAATACGATAAAGTTGTCGAGTTTATACTTGTTGGCTGTGTTAGCAGCTTCCCAGATGATTCCTTCCTGAGCTTCGCCGTCACCGAGAACGCAGAAGACCTTGTAATCCTTCTTATTCATCTTGCCGCCAAGAGCCATTCCTGCAGCGCAAGCCATACCCTGTCCGAGAGATCCTGTTGAGATATCGATTCCTGGGCACTTGATCATTGATGGGTGACCCTGGAGTGGTGATCCTTCTTTACGAAGAGTATCAAGTACTTCTTCAGGGAAGAAGCCAAGTGTTCCGAGGCATGCATACTGGATTGGGCATACGTGGCCTTTGGACAGGACCATTCTGTCGCGGTCTTCCCACTTAGGATTCTTAGGATCTACATTCATGTACTTGAAGTAGCATGCTGTTACGAACTCGGCAGCTGAGAGCGATCCACCCGGATGTCCGGACTGTGCCTTGTAGATCATGTCTACGACCTTCATGCGCATCTCTGTTGCTTTGTTCTTAAGGTCTTTCATAGAAATGTCATTCATGTGTCTCTCCTTTATTTTTCTGGGGATTTAAGTTGTCTATGTTGCAATGCATACACCGTACATATGATCCGAAAATGACCGTTCGTCAGATTGTCGTTTGTCAGACATTGTGGTGTACTGCAATGTTATCTTTTTTAACGCTGTATAGCAATAAGTTACAAAGTCAAATTATTAATTAACAAGATTTTCAGGATCCCTCGCCCTATGCAGCAGCACACTTTCCAGTCAGTTGCTGCTGCACAGTTAAAGAGATTTGTAAGGAGATAGTGGTTTTTATTATTTCATGCTTCTTGATTAGGAGGTATTAATGAAGCGTGATTGTCTGATTAGTTATTTAAAAAGGATGTGATGTTGTTTTGTCCTTTGTCTGACATTATGATGTAATGCAATATTACATAACTTCTATCACTTTTTCAACTGTTTTTTATTGCTTTTCCTTGTTTATTATTTTTTTGACAAACCTATTGTGATTACTGGGTTCTGAGGTCCCTCAAAGATAACAAAATACGGCCCATTTGGGATCGGGCCGTACTATTTATTGTGTCATTATCTACCAAGATAGAGGGACTGCTTTGCCAGAACGAGGTTGAGAATCATATCATTGCAAGGCGTAGGAATTCCGTGCTCTTTGCCGAGTTTGGAAACAGCACCGTTGATAATCATGATTTCTGTCTCACGATGGTTCCTTACAGCCTGTACCATGGAGCTGATTGTTTCGTCTGTCTTGAGGGATACATCGAATGCGTGCTCGAGTACCTCTTCATACTCCAGTGTGCATCCGGAAGCGTTTGCAACTGTGATAGCTTCCTTGATCAGCATCTTTGCAAGCTCATTGGCATACTTATTCTTTGCGATGAAGCCGTTAGGTGTCTCCAGAAGAGCGCTGACACCGTTGATAGCAACGTTAGCTGCCAACTTATACCAGATTGCATTGTAAACGTTCTCATGTACTTCTGTCTCAAGACCAGCAATGCGGAATGCCTCTGCAACTTCCTGAACCTTAGCCATAGGAGCCTTAGGTGAACCCATGTTAGTTCCGCCGTAACCAGTGTTAGCAACATGTCCCGGTGAAATAGGAGTAGCACCGAAAGCTGTGTTTCCGATGATGATCTGCTCTTCAGGGACTACCTTAGCGATCTCATCATAGTTGCCATAACCATTCTGCAGACACAGAATCATGGTGTGATCATCAATCATAGGAAGTGCATTACGTACTGCGTCTTCCAGGAACTTATAGTGAACGAAAACTACGAGAAGGTCAACAACACCGATGTCCTTAGGATCTGTTGTTGCGATAGCTGGACGTACAGAAACTGTCTCACCATTACCATGTCCCGGTGCAACCATGTCAACCAGGATACCATTCTTCTTAATGTTCTCGATTACTGGCTCAAATGTGTCAAGTACACATACCTCATGCTTTGAAACAAGATAGCTTGCATAGCAGCTTCCGATTGCTCCGCATCCGACAAATCCGATTCTCATAGTTTATTATCCTCCGTTTCCTGTTAGATAAGTGTAAGTCTGATTTTTGCCTTTGTCCTTTGTCTGACAAAGGTTTGCAACGTCATAATATTACTATAGTTATCAAAAAGCAAGCGTTTTCTGTCTTATGTCAGACAAAATATTTTTTTAACAACTTAAGACCTCATAAAGCCCAGAAAACTCCACAATTCAAAGAGGTGCCCATTACTGGACACCTCCGCATTATTAACCTATTCTATTAAGACTTACTCGTCCGTACTATCCGTACAATACTACTTAGTACCGAAGATTCTGTCTCCTGCATCTCCAAGGCCAGGGACGATATATGCATTCTCGTTAAGTCTCTCATCCTTAGCAGCAATGTAGATGTCTACATCCGGATGAGCTGTCTCGAGTGCTTCGATTCCTTCTGGTGCTGCGATGAGGCACATGAAGCTGATATCCTTGCCGCCTCTCTTCTTAACGAAGTCAACAGCTGCTACAGCGCTTCCGCCTGTTGCGAGCATCGGGTCTACGATGATGACTCTTCTCTTGTCGATATCTTCAGGAAGCTTGCAGTAATACTCTACCGGCTCATGAGTCTCAGGGTCTCTGTAGAGTCCTACATGTCCGACCTTGGCGTTAGGGATGATCTCAAGCATTCCATCAACAAAGCCCAGTCCTGCTCTCAGGATAGGAACTATAGCAACGTCCATTCCTGCAAGCATGTTGACCTTGGTCTTGCAGATAGGAGTCTCGATTTCGATCTCTTCAGTCGGCAGATCTCTTGTGACCTCGAAAGCCATCAGCATTGCGACCTCTCTTGCGAGATCTCTGAATTCCTTGCTTGTTGTGTTCTTGTCTCTCATCATAGCAACCTTGTGCTGAATGAGAGGATGATCAAATACTAATACCTTAGCCATTAAAGCACCTCCGTATTGTTGTAATATTGTTCAGATTGTTATAACTATGTTTAGAAAACAGCCCCGTTAAAGCCCTTCTGTCTACTTGATTACGTCGTATCCGGCGCTCTTGAGCATTCTGTTCATGACACTGAATCCGAGTCCCGACTGCTCCAGAGTCCTTATGAGGATTATATCATACCCCAGCCTGTCGAGTTCCCTCAGATCAGCAAAAAGGTTATGCGCTGCTTTGCGTACATCGTCCCCATAGTCTATGACCGCGATCTTCTGATTCTTCTTCCTCGCCTCCATGCCAAAGGCAGTCGCTTTGCTCCTGAATTCGTCCTCATTGCCTTCGATCAGCGTGACCTGCGCATTCGGGGAATAATGCTTGTACTTCATTCCCGGTGACTTTGGCTTGAAGTCTGTCTCCGCAACGCCGTCCTTAGGATCTGCGATCTCCGAAGGCTCCTCCAGAAGCGACTTGTCATATCTGACTTCTTTGCCTATGACTGCGCTGAGCCATTCTCTTGTGATGATCCCGGGCCTCAGCACGACCGGCACATCCCCTGTCATGTCGAGAACCGTCGACTCGATGCCTACATCGCATGCCTCGCCCATGACCACAGCATCTATCCTGCCATCCATGTCTTCGAGAACATCCTCTGCATTAGTCGGACTTGGCTTGCCCGAAAGGTTCGCGCTCGGTGCCGCGATCGGTCTTCCCGCTGCGAGGATCAGTCTGTATGCCGTCTCGTTGGATGGCATCCTGATCGCTAC
This sequence comes from Mogibacterium sp., assembly GCA_017512145.1. GTDB lineage: Bacteria > Bacillota > Clostridia > Peptostreptococcales > Anaerovoracaceae > Crickella. The sequence goes on from JAFWHB010000014.1 coordinate 143,390, forward strand.
GGTATCAAGGCCGCCCGTCGTCGCATCCGGAATGATATCCGACTTTGGCAGGACCAAAGTCAGCGGTCCAGGCCAGAATGTCCCGATCACCTTGAGGGTATCTTCGGATATCGCCGCCCTGCCGCCTCTTACCAGCGGCTCGAGCTCCCTCGCATCGGCAATATGAACGATCATCGGATTGTCTGAAGGCCTTCCCTTCGCTGCATAAACCGACCTGACAGCCTCTTCATTGAGAGCATCCGCACCAAGCCCGTACACAGTCTCCGTCGGAAAAGCCACAAGCCCGCCATCTCTTATGATGGCCCCGGCCCTCTCCAGATCTTCAATGTTAGTTGATAATTTCTTAGTCTGCACAGACGAGTCTCCCCTTGTCCTTAACCAAAATCTCTCATCTTTTCTGCCTGGTCTGCAGTGATAAGTCCGTCTACAGCCTCATCGATATCTCCATCGAGGAACTGCTCGAGCTTGTACAGTGTCAGGTTGATTCTGTGATCAGTAACTCTTCCCTGTGGGAAGTTGTAAGTTCTGATTCTCTCTGATCTGTCACCGGATCCTACCTGGCTCCTTCTGTCTGCAGAAATCTTGTCATTCTGCTCCTGAACCATCTTGTCATAGAGTCTGGCCTTGAGTACTCTCATAGCCTTCTCTCTGTTCTGGATCTGTGACTTCTCATCCTGGCAGGTAACAACGATTCCTGTAGGAAGGTGCGTCATTCTTACAGCCGAGTCAGTAGTATTTACGCACTGTCCGCCGTTACCGGAAGCTCTGTAAACATCTACTTTGACATCGTTAGGGTTAATCTCGACCTCAACGTCATCAACTTCCGGAAGAACAGCAACTGTTGCAGCTGATGTGTGGATTCTTCCTGATGACTCAGTCTCAGGGACTCTCTGTACTCTGTGTACACCGGACTCGAACTTGAGTCTTGAGTAAGCGCCCTTACCCTTGATCATTACGACAGCTTCCTTGATTCCGCCGATACCGGTGTCACTGATTTCGATGATCTCAGCCTTCCATCTGCGGCGCTCAGCATATCTCAGATACATTCTCAGGAGGTCATTTCCGAAGAGAGCAGCTTCCTCTCCGCCTGTACCTGCTCTGATCTCAAGGATTACGTTCTTATCATCGTTAGGGTCCTTAGGCAGAAGCAGAACCTTGAGGTCCTCCTGCGCCTTAGCCATCTGATCTTCAAGCTCCTTAGCCTCTTCCTTAGCCATTTCCCTCATTTCCTCGTCATCCTCGAGTTCCATGATTTCTCTGGCATCAGCAAGATCACTCTGCATCTTGCGGTATGATTCATAAGCTCTGACGACCGGCTCGATCTCCGCCATTTCCTTTATATACTTCTGCCAAGTCTTCTGGTCAGAAATAATAGCAGGATCCGCAACCTTCTCGCTAAGCTCCTGATATTTTTCTGTTATAAAATCCAATTTATCAAACATGATATGATTCCTTTCCTATATATATAATTCACACAAATACTGCCGGGCCATGTTGCACCGGCCCAATCACATATCATGCTCGCTATCGTTCTTCAAGAATACTTCTTCCATTCCTGTCTTTCATTCTTAGTTCCTTCTGTCTGTCTGAATTTAAGTAACATATTGGAATTAGCACCCAATATCCCTAAACCCTCTGGTTATCTTTGATTCTTATTAACCTCAAACCAATTTATTATATCAGAATTGCCTTTGTTTTTCAGCATACATTCAAACGGATTATACGCCGCGACCTATTATATACCTTTGCCATAGAAAGTCCAGCCAATAACTTCCTCATTCAAATCGGCTTCAAAAAAGAAGGGAAAGGTTGTTGCCCCTTACCCTTCTTGATTCTACAGATATTCCATCACTACGTCTGCGTCGGATGGTGTGTCGATATAGAGGATGCCTCTCTTCTCTCTTGTTTCGCGGCCTTTGCCCGGGAGGAAGAGGATGGTGTCATCGTCCATGAGCGTGATGGCCTTCTTGATGGCTTCTACTCTGTCGGTGATGATCTCATACTTGCCGCCGGCTGCCTCGACAAAGCCTGCGATCTCGCTGCAGATCTTGTTAACGTCTTCTTCGCCGTAGTCCTCTTCAGTGATGACTGAGTATACGCAGTTCCTGCCCGCGATCGTACCGAGCTCCTCACGTCTTGCGAAAGCTTTGCCGCCCGGACATCCGAAGACGATTATCATCTTCTTTCCCGGGAACTCGTCCTTGATGGTCTCGAAGAATCTCTCGTAGCTGAGCTTGTTGTGCGCATAGTCAACGATCGCGATCCTCTTGCCGTCCTCGCTGTAGAAGACCTCCATGCGGCCAGGCGAGATTGCTTTGGCAAGTCCCGAGGCGACGTATTCTGTCGGTACTCCGAGCAAAGCGGACATTGCGATTGCCGCGAGTGCGTTCTCTACGTTGATCGTTCCGAAGGTGCCAAGTGTAAATTCCTCGTCAAAGTCAGCATAACCCTCGATGCCTTTGCCGCGGACACGGAGAGTGACTTTGCCCTCGCAGGACTTGATGTCGTAGCCGTAGATGTTCGCAGCATCGTCCTTCTGACTGAAGGTGATGACATACGGACAGTCCGCCGAAGCCTCGCGGATCCTATCCTGCTCGTCGCAGTCAAGGTTGTAGCAGGCCTTGCGGCAGTGACCGAAGAGCCTCAGCTTTGACTCGAGGTAGTCGTTGAAGTCAGGATGCTCGATCGCGCTGATGTGGTCGGAACCTATATTAAGGAAGGCACCTGCCGAGAAAGTGATGCCATCGACTCTGTCATACTTGAGTGCCTGGCTCGAAACCTCCATCGTCAGATACTTGATGCCTGTCGAAAGAGCATTGTTCATGTGCTGATAAAGCTCCATGATCTCCGGTGTTGTGAGGTGGGACTCTTCCTCGATCACGCCGTCGTAGTTGTCGATGCCGGAGCAGATCGCCGTGCGCTTGCCGCCGGTTGCTGCCATGTAGTCATCGAGGATGTAGCGCATGAAATACGCAGTGGTCGATTTGCCCTTGGTGCCGGTGATGCCGACCATCGTGAGCTCATCAGAAAGTCTGCCGTAGAAAGTCTCTGCAATCACAGGCATTGCGACTCTGATGTCGCTGACAAGTATCTCCGGGCAGCCCTCTGAGCCAAGGCCGTACTCTGTAGCTGTCACATAGCCAGCGGCTCCCGCGTCGATTGCGTCCTGCAGATACTTGGCTTTGAAGTGCGCGCCCTTGCAGACGAAGAGCGTGCCCTCTCCTGCTTCCTTTGAATTATATGTAACGGAGCTGACAACGCTCCCATTTGCTCCGTCCGCAGCTTCGAGGAGACCAGCCCCCTCCAGCGCCTTGACGAAATCAGTTAATTTAACTTTTCTTTCCATTATTCATCCCTCAGATCTGTTATTCTGCTTGTCCGAGCATGATCCTGACACAGTTCGCTGTCTCAAAATCCTTGTTGCCCATTCCGTAACCTATCGCTTCGGTGATCATGACTGGCATGCTGCCAAAGCCTGTTGCGAAGTGCTTGATGAGTGCTGCACCTGTTGGCGTGCAAAGCTCGCTTCTGATTCCGCTCGAGTATGACGGCATTCCCATGAGTATGTTCGCTGTCGCTGGTGCCGGTACCGGAAGGATTCCGTGTGCGCAGCGGACCGTGCCGCTGCCGGTATTGATCGGCGAAGCGACGACCTTCTCCGGTGCGATGCGGTTCATGAGCATGCATACTGCCGTCACGTCTGCCAAAGCGTCCATTGTCCCGACTTCGTGGAAGTGTACCTGGTCGACAGGCATTCCGTGGACCTTGCTCTCAGCTGCTGCGATGATATCGTAAACCGCCAGGATGTCCTTCTTGACTTTCTCAGGCAGATCCAGATGGTCGTTCACGATGTGCGCTATGTCTGCGGTCCCATGATGAGCGTGCGAGTGATGTGTGCCATCCGCATGAGTGTGCTCGTGGCCATGCTCATTATCGTGGTCGTGATGATGCTCGTGCATATGCTCATCTTCTTCGATGCCGCCGACCTTGATGCTTACATGAGTGCCTGTGATCCCGCACTTCACTGATGGCGCAAGGCTCATCTCAACATCCGGAATCCCAAGAGCATTGAATTCATCAACGAAAGCCGATCTCTCCTCTTCAGGCAGAAGCTCTATAAGTGCAGCAGTCAGCATATCACCGGCAGCCCCCATCCCGCAATCTATGTATAAGGCTTTCATTATCTGACCTCCATGTGGTTGATCCGGCTGGCCATATAGCCTGCTCCGAATCCGTTATCGATATTCACTACTGCAACCCCGCTGGCGCAGGAATTGAGCATTGACAGAAGTGCCGAAAGTCCGTGGAACGATGCTCCGTATCCGACGCTTGTCGGAACAGCTATAACAGGGCAGTCAACAAGTCCGCCCACAACACTCGCAAGAGCACCTTCCATTCCTGCTACTGCGATCACAACAGAAGCCTTCATCAGGTGTTCTCTGTTAGCAAGCAGTCTGTGGATCCCGGCGACACCAACATCGTACAGTCTGTCGACTTTGTTGCCGAGACACTCTGCGGTCAAAGCAGCCTCTTCAGCTACTGGTATATCACTTGTACCGCCTGTTGCGATGACAATAGTTCCTATTCCGTCAGCCTCAGGGATTTCGCCTACTATGCCGATCCTGGCACTAGCGCTGTAGGTAAAGTCATGCTTCTCGGCGAGTTTGTCCGCCTTGTCCTTGCTGAATCTTGTGATCAGGATAGGACTCTGGCCATGCTCGAGCATCATATCAACGATACCAACGATCTGCTCAGCAGTCTTGCCCTCACCATAAATGACCTCCGGTGAACCCTGCCTTATCTTCCTGTGCAGGTCCACCTTGGCATAACCTATATCTTCAAAAGGCTCATCCTTGATCTTAATCAGCGCGTCATCGACGCTCATGCTGCCTGCTTCGACAGCCTCAAGTATATGTCTTATCTCATTGTTCATGGTATTTCTCCATCTTAAAGCCCCATATTCCAATCATTATAGCACACCAGCGGCGATTCGTCTTCCAGCAATAAAAAACCGGAACGTGCTGTTCCGGTCTCTTGTGTTCCGTGTGATTACAGGTTGTACTTGTTCTTGAACTTCTCAACACGGCCGCCTCTGTTAGCAAACTTCTGCTGGCCTGTAAAGAATGGGTGGCATTCTGAGCAGATGTCTACTCTCATCTCGTCCTTGTTGGAGAGAGTCATGAATGTATTCCCACATGCGCAAGTAACTTTACATTCCTTATAACCAGGATGGATTCCTTCCTTCATGTTGGTACCTCTTTCTGTAATTATTTTATGAAACGTTCCATGCCGTCGCTGCTATTCAAGCCGTCATATGCACATAAAGTGTCACCTGCGAATGCGACAGCTTGAGTAGTATATCACCCACAAACGTTAAAATCAATAGGTTTTCGCCCATTTTTCAAGCTTTTTTGATACATTCATCACCGCTGGCCCTGAATAAAAGGCTAAACTAAATGCGGGCGGGTATTACAGATCGAGGAGACTTGCCGGTAGCCGGTTCACAGCGAGAGCGAGCCTCCGGCGAAGCTCGAGCTGATGAACCGCTGCGTTAAACCGGCAGAGGCGAGAGCCGTGCCCGCAGATCTGTAATATCCGCCCCATATTTATTTAGCCTTTGAATTCTTTCTTCTCCTTGCCGAAGTGCAGTTCTTTGAGTCCTTCTACTTCGTCGCAGATTTCCTTGAGGCTGCAGCTGTGGCAGTCGGTTGCCATTCCTTCGAGGATCTTGGAGAGTGTCTTGGTGATATCTCTGATCTTCTTGGCATCCTTCTTCATCTCTGCGTAGTCAGCATCGTCGGTTGTTACGAAGATGACTCTTACTGCAAGGATGTTAGGATTCTCTTTGTACTTCTTGATGTAGGAGTTGCCTACCTGCTCGAAGGAGATGCCTTTCTTGACGGCTTCTTTGGATACTCTTACCTGTTCACGGAAGCTGTCTGAAGATGATCTGATCATGTAGCCCTTAGGATATACGTGATACTTGACAAAATCGATATCCTGGATCGCTCTGAACAGCGGCTCGGTGTCCTCTTCGCCCTCGCCATTGAGGCTGTCTACTTTGACAAGTACTATTCTAGCGAAAGGAACGCTGCCATTGATTTCAGTGAGGTCCTTGCCGTATACACAGATCTCGTCCTCTGTTACATAGTCACCGGAAGAAATTGCTGCGTAGTTGACTGCTGGTTTGTTGTCTCCGCCGAGCTCGTATGCAGATTCCTTCATCATGATGAGCTGGTTGCCGCCGACATCTTCCCATGTCTTTGATGGGTTGTATGCGTACTTCTTCGGAGTGCTTGAGCCAAGCAGACCGTTCACCTTCTCGATTATAGGATTATATAGTTCCATACCTGTCTCCCTCTGTTTTCTACTTTATATATATAATGCTGCGGATCGCAGCTTGCTTTCATTCTTAATGTATCCCAATCAGTCTTCTTACAAAATTGCCGGCGCAAGGCATCAAGCTGTGATGCCCTGCGCCTGTTTGGTTGTTCAATATTATTAGAACTTGATATCTACTGGTTTACGGTCAAAGATCTCATTTACTCTTGCATAAGACCATGCGAGCAGTTTCTGGTCAAGGTTGAGGAAGTAGACCGTAAAGAGTGCGCCTGTAGCGATGCAGCCAACCTTAATAGTTGTGCCGACAAACTTTACTACAGGATTTGTATGCTTCTTTGCCATAGTTAGCTCCTTTCAGGGAAGGTTACTTATCGCTAGATTACTTAGCCTGGCCCTTCTGACGTGCGAACTCAGCAGCTCCGAGAGCTCCCATCAGCTGTGGGTCTGTCTTGAGGTTGATAACCTTGAGCTTGAGTACGTGCTCGATAGCATCCTTAAGACCGTCGTTCTTAGCGCATCCACCTGTAAGTGTGATGGAGTCTGTAGCACCAGCCTTCTTAGCCATTACGAAGCATCTCTTAGCTACAGCCATCTGGATTCCTGCAGCGATCTCATCCATTGGCTTGTTCTCACCAACGAGTGTGATTACTTCGGACTCAGCGAATACTGTGCACTGAGCTGTGATAGGAATTACGTTCTTAGCAGTGAGTGACAGCTTGGAGAACTCAGGAAGTGACATTTCGAAAGATCTAGCCATTGCTTCATAGAATCTTCCTGTACCAGCAGCACACTTGTCGTTCATAGCGAAGTTCTTGACTGTTCCGTCTGTATCAACTGCAATACCCTTAACGTCCTGTCCGCCGATATCGATGATAGCCTTAACTGTTGGGTCTGTTACGTGTACGCCCATAGCGTGGCAAGAAATCTCGGAGATGTTCTCGTCAGCGAAAGGAACCTTGTTACGTCCATAACCAGTACCGATGAGGTAAGCGAGTTCCTTTGAGGACTTGAGGCCAACCTTGCCAAGAACTTCGTCCATAGCCAGCTTAGCTGACTGCTCGGAGTTGATCTTGCTCTTGATAGTGGTATCTGCTACCATCTTTCCATTCTCATCAAGGATAACTGCCTTAGTATAAGTTGAACCTACATCACAGCCGCCATAATATTTCATTTCTATATACTCTCCTTCTTTATAAATACTTAAAGTACTATGCTGCCCACATTATATTCACAACAGTGGACAATGTAAACTATTTTTTAACAAGTGGTAAATCTCGCAGGAGACATTGTCTCCGAAGCTCTATCGGAGGAGCCCAGCCTCCGGAGATCAAGGTTTCCGTCCTTACGGCAACGCCGTATGATCCGAAGGAACTTCTATCGGAGGAGCCTAGCCTCCGTAGATCAAGGTTTCCGTCCTTACGGCAACGCCGTTTTATCCGAAGGAAACCTTACATGCCCAGTTCGTCGTCGAAGTCTACGAGTGTTGGGTCAACTGGCTCTGCATGCATTACAGTTCTCATGTATTCGTTGACCTTGTCTCTCATAGTCTTTCTGGAAACGGTTCTTGGGTCCATCAGGTCGTGCTCGATCCAGATCATGTGAGCATTTCTGTCTCTGCATGTATCGTCGAGTACACCCTGGAGTGTAGCCATGTTCTTGCATGCTACGTTCTGGTACATGATGATGATCTCAGCTCTCCAGTCTTCGACCTGTCTCCACATTTCATCGACTACGTTACGATATCCACCGTTGGTGTGTCTTCTCATTACCATACGCTCGTACAGTCTTGCGAGGTCCATGAGTGCCTCTTCCTTGTCCTCTGTCTCGAGAACCTTGGTGAAGTTCAGGGATTCCATCTCTACCAGGATGTCGATACCCCAGCAGTTAGCAAGCCAGTTACTGAAGTTAGCATAGTAGTGAGCCGGGCATGACCATACGATACCTCTGTATCTCATCTTGTTGCGCCATGCCTGTTCGCGCTTTTCGTAAGCCTTCATCATGATGTCGTTGACCTTCTCGAATGTCTTGATTACACGAGGGTCAGCTCCGCCATCCATCTCGTAGTTCCACTTACGGAAGAGCTCGTATGAAGGTCCGATGATCTGCGGATAGTCAGTCTTGTTAACTTCCCACTTTTGCAGCTCATAAGCAGTCTCTTCGTTGAATCTCTTCATCTGCTTGAAGTAAGCATCCCAGCTCCACTTTGCACCTGTAACGTCCTCAACGAACTTGATGCAGCCCTTAATGTCGTCAACAGCGTAACGTGTGGTCTCTTCGTCCTCGTATCTTACAGGGAATGTCAGGTGATAAACCGGCAGATCCGGGAATCTTCTTGACATGTATGAAGAAGCCATTGTTGATCCATCGCAAGGCATTGAGCTTGAGATGAAGCATGAACCCATATGTGGAAGAGCGTCGATTACGAGAGCTCCGCACTCAGATGATGGTACCGGGCAAGTATCAGCAGGAAGACCAAAGCTCTCTACTGCGTCGATGTATGGTACGCATGTGAGCTGGTCGATCTCGGATACCAGGAATACCGGCATCAGCTGGTAAGGGATACCGAGGAGGTCAGGGAATCCTGCCATGATCTGTCCCATTGTCATCTCGTCGAAGAGAACGACTTTCTTGTTCAGCTGTGATGAGTTACCATTCTTCTTATCTCCCTTAGCGAGGAAGACGAGGTTCTCAGCTACATAACGGAAGATGTCGTATGTCATCAGGTGTGACATCTTCAGTGCGCTGCCCTTCTGGCCGGATGTGTTCTTGTCCATGAAGCCTACGCAGCAGAAGTATGAGATCATCCATCTGTAGTAGAATGTTGAGTTAAGTGCAGGGATGAGGTCTCTGCTGAATGTTGTCAGCAGCATGAGCCACATCTTGCCCCATCTGTAGAAGTCGTAAGCAGTATCAGCTGCGCCTCTCCACTCTCTTCTTACAGGAACCATGTCGCCCTTACGATAGAGCTTACCAAGAGTTCTCTCACCGTAGAGGAATACTTCCTTACGTTCTTCAGGGCTCATCTCGATTCCCTGCTTAACTTCGAGTGCAACTCTTGCTGCATCGTTCTTGCATCTTCCAACCTGCTTCATGCAGAAGCCCTTGATATCTGCTTCTTTGAACATGTCAACGCAGATCTTGCCGACTTCCTTGAGGTTCTCACCCTGTGCTTTCCAGTCCATGTTGTCCTTGCAGCGCCAGAATACAGGATTTGGATATTTTGGCTTGCCCTGAGCAGCAGCCTTCTTAGCTTTGATTTCCATCTTCTCGGCAAGAGCGTTCTTGATGCCCAAAATTTCTGTGCTTAATACCATTACTTCTTGCCTCCTTTCTGGATTTTCTTGATCTCCAGGGACTCAACGAATGCCTGGAATCTTGTTCTGAGCTGTCCGGATCCCTTTGCGTTGTAAAGTCTGTCGATGGACAGTACCGGCCAGCCGTATTCTTCTGCCATAACGTGGCTTACCAGAGCTCTTTCGAATCCCCAGAAGTCACAGTATTTCATCTGTTCATAGATAATTCCGTCTGCGTGGAACTCCTTAGCGAGTCTGTCAGCAGTATCTCTTCTCTGCTGAACCTTCTCGTCAGCGATGTAACGAGCGCACTCTGAAGTTCTCATGTAGTGGCGTACGATCTGAGGAAGTGCATCCTCGTCGTCTGTAAGCTCGATGACTTCTCTTCCAGGGATGGAGCCAAAGCAGTGCCTGTCGAATACTACTCTTGCGCCTGCATCCTCGATCATCTTAGTGAATTCAGGGTCATCGATTTCTGAACCTACGATACCAACTCTTGCTCTTGGGAGCTTCTCGTCTGGTTTTCTCTTCTTGAGTTCGGCGAGAGTCTCTTTGAGATAAGGCAGGATCAGGTACTTAGGGCAGGTGTATGTAACCAGGTTGAGTACGTGGAATTCATATCCTGTGATTACAGGATTGTCTGCCTTACGCATCTCGCTGATCTCCTGCATGATCTTGCAGACTTCATTATGTTCTGCAACTGCCTTGCGGATCTGAGCGTCGGAAACATCTACGCCCAGCTTGTCATGCATTACATCAAGAAGTCTTACTTCGAGTTGTCTCTGCATGTGGTTGAAAGAGAAGTCCTCAGTCTTGTAAGGTACATCCAGGTGTGTAACGAAGAAGTTCTCCTTGGTGTTACATTTGAGGATGCCAAAGTGCTCATAGAATCTGTTCATCATTGAGCATGCATCTACACCTGCAAGACCGTCCAGGAACTGGAATCCACCTTCGATAGCTCTCTCCAGAAGAGCTCTTGCGTACTCGCATACATAGTTCGACATGTAATATGTTGAAATATCGATCGAACCTGTTCTTGGAGCACGAAGTCTTACTGATACACAGTTGTCAACGTTCAGGAGTACTTCAGGAATGTGATAGCAGGTATAACCCATGATGAGCTTGCCATCCTTCTTAGCCTGTTCAACCAGCTCGTTGTCAGCGTTATCAAGAAGGCTCTCGAAGTAAATCAAATGCTTCAAGTCTTTCAATGTAAGCTACCTCCCTCTTATATAACCTATATAAGTTCCATTTTTCTGAGAGCTTCGCGTGTGCCCTTCATTACCGGGGAATCCTCCGGAAGGTCGAATACGCTTACTCCCATGATATCGTTGTCGGCATGAGTCTTATCCTCTGGTATGTATGCCAGTATCTCTGCCGATTCAACCTTGATGAATGGTATGGATTCTTTTTTGACTCTGTTGACGATGACTCCGCACTTGTCGTACATTACCAGCTCGTCAGCAACCGTCTTGATAGTATCCACTACCTTGCAGCCCTTGCGGCTTGGGTCTGTGATCAGGAAGAGGTGTGTTACCTTCTCCATTACACGGCGGTTGATCTGCTCGATTCCCGCCTCGCCGTCAATGACTACATAGTCGAAGTCGTTAGCCAGAAGGCTGATGACTTCCTTAAGATATGCATTGACCTTGCAGTAGCATCCGGCAGCCTCAGGTCTTCCGATGGCGAGGAAACTGAACTTTGACTCCTCTACCATTGTGTCGAAGATCCTGTATCTTGCCTCGTTCAGCATCTCGATGGCTTCCTTAGGATGTCCGTCCTCTACACTGTTGACGATCTTCTTGCGGATTCCGTCGAGTGTATCGGTCGGCTCAACGCCGAGTGCAGTTGTGAGACCTATTGCAGGGTCTGCATCTATAGCGAGTATTCTCGCGTCAGGATATTCTTCGGTAAGAATTCTTACCATTGCAGATGAAATTGAAGTTTTTCCAACGCCGCCCTTGCCGGCTACAGTCAGAATCTTAGTACTATCTCCCATAACTATCTCCTAAAAGAATGAACAAACTATGTCTGTATATCCGGATGGATCCTCGATCGGAAGTCCTGCGATCAGAAGCGCCTGATTGAGCAGCACTTCGCACATCTTCTTAGCCCTCTCCGGGTCATCCTGTCTGGCTCTGTCCAGTGCAAGGAACGCCTTGTGGTCAACATTGAGCTCAAGTATTCTCTTGGCCTTCATTCCAAGTTCCGGATTGACTGCGGTGAAGTACTTCTCCATCTCGAAGGTAATGCCTTCGCCGCTCGAGATGACGACTGGATGGGACTTGAGCTTGGTTGTCGCTTTGACCACATCCACCTTGTCTCCGAGGGTCTCCTTGACAAAGTCAAAGGTGTCCTTGAAGGTCTCTGTCATCTTCTCGTCTGTCTTGCCGTCTCCGAGATCGAAGTCTCCGTCGATGACCGACATGAACTTCTTCTCTTTGTACTTGCCGAACATGTCAGGGATGAATTCATCCGTGCTGTCGGTGAAGTACAGGATCTCGATGCCCTTATCCTTGAGGATCTCTGTCTGAGGCATCTTGTCTACTGCATCGATGCTGTCACCGGAAGCGTAGTAGATGTACTCCTGATCCTCTTTCATTCTGTCGACATACTCAGCAAGTGTTACGAACTTGTTCTCTGTTGATGAGTAGAACATCAGGAAATCCTGAAGCTCGTTCTTGTACTTGCCGTAATCGTCGAGTGCGCAGAGCTTGAGCTGTCTGCCAAAGCTCTTGTAGAACTTCTCGTACTTCTCTCTGTCCTTGTCGCGAAGCTCCTCAAGCTTGCTGTGGATCTTCTTCTCAAGGTTCTTGGAGATGAGTTTGACCTGTCTGTCGTGCTGAAGCAGCTCTCTTGAGATGTTCAGTGACAGATCCGGTGTATCGACGACACCTCTGACAAAGTTGAAATACTCAGGCAGGAGCTCTTTGCATTTGTCCATGATCAGTACGCCTGAGCTGTACAGCTGCAGTCCGCCGGAGAATTCGTCTGAATAATACTTGTTAGGTATCAGCTCCGGAATGAACATGAGTGCATCGTAGCTTACCATTCCCTCTACAGAGACGGTGATGGTCTCAAGAGGAGGTGTATCGTCCTGGAAATTCGACTTGTAGAATTCCTCGTACTCTTCCTTGGTTACGTCTGCGCGCTTTCTCTGCCACAGAGGTACCATCGAGTTGAAGACTTCGTATTCGTAAACTTCGTAGAATTCAGGATTCTTAGGATCTGAGCCTTCCTTGATCTCAGGGTGCGGCATCAGCATCTTGATCGGGAAGCGGATGTAGTCAGAGTACTTCTTGACGAGTTTGTATATTGGGTACTCTCGCATATACTGGCTGTACTCATCCTGCTCTTCGCCGTCTTCTCTGATATGCATGATGACGTCAGTTCCCTGGCCGTCACGCTCTGCCTCTTCGATCGTATATCCGCCGGCTCCCTCGGATACCCATCTGTAAGCCTGATCTTCGCCGTACTTCTTAGTCACGACTTCGACCTTGTCGGCTACCATGAATGCGGAGTAGAAACCTACACCGAACTGTCCGATTATGTCTACCTGATCGGCAAAGTTGCCGGAAGCTGTGCCCTGTCTTTCTTTGTCAGCCTGCTCGATCTCTTCTGAGAACTTCTTGCTTCCGGAGAAAGCGATTGTTCCGAGGTTCTGTTCGAGCTCTTCTGCGTTCATGCCGATCCCGTTGTCGCTGACAGTCAGTGTGCGGTTCTCTTTGTCAAGAGTGAGAATGATCTCAAAGTCCTTGCGGCTCATTCCGACAGATTTGTCGGTGAGCGCAAGGTAGCACATCTTGTCGATAGCATCGGACGCATTGGAGATGATCTCCCTGAGGAAGATTTCCTTGTGCGTGTATATCGAGTTGATCATCATGTCCAGCAGACGCTGGGATTCGGCCTTAAACTTCTTCTTCATTGCAATAACTTCTTTCTAATAATTATTCTATCGGAGGAGCTAAGCCTCCGGAGATCAAGGTTTCCGACCTTACGGCAACGCCGTATGGTCCTGAGGAAACCTTACTTCATGTATTCGTGCTCGATCTGCTCGTATGGTACTGTATGCGGATCTCTTCTCTTCATGTTATCAAAGTGATTCTTCATGAATGGCTCAACTACATAGTAGAGCAGCTTGCCGTCGAGATCGAAGTAGAATACGCAGAACAGGCCAGCATATGCAAGACCAGCAATGCCGAGCGTTTTCTTGACTATTTTCATTGCCTTCATTACCGGCTCTCCTTTCTACCAGCTATCGATATCGTCAAACTCAAGCAGTGACGGATCGAGTGGTTCTTCGCCCATTACTGTGAACATGTAATCGTTGATGATCTGTCTGATCTGTGATCTTGGAACTGTTCTCTTGTCAGGGAGTGCGTGTGGCATCCAGATTGCGTGGATGTTACGTGCTCTGAACTCATCTTCGAAGAGTCCTACAACACCCTGCATTCCCTTGCACTGCAGCTGGTCATACATCATAACCATATCGCAGTTGAACTTCTCCATGTTCTCCCAGAGTTCGAAGATGTGCTGAAGTCCGCCTACAGCCATTCTTCTCATCGGAGCCCACTCATGATACTTTGCGATATCCAGCAGGCAGTTCTCGTATGTATCTGTTCTGATCTCGAGGTCGAACATCAGTGAGTCCATGTTGATGATGGTGTTGAGGCCCCAGCAGTTGTAAGCCCATGTGCACCATGCGGAGTAGTACAGAGGAGCGCATGACCAAGCGATTACTCTGTGGCGTGTCTTCGGGAAGGTGTTGATGTCTTCATTTACACACTTCTCCATGATCTTTCTTACGCGCTTGTCTACATCATGCCAGAATGGTCTCTCGCCGTACTGTGAGTAGAAGATTCTGTAGAGCGCCTGAGCAACACCGTTGATAGGATAGTTGCTTGTGTTAGCTGCTACGTCCCACTTCTCTCTCTCAAATCTGTTCTGCTCGTTCTGCAGCTTGATGTGCTTAACCAGCTCATCCCAGTGGAACTCGAGTCCGGTCTGCTCTTCTATGAACCTCCATGCCATCTCGATTTCCTTTGCGCAGTTCTCGAGAACTGTATCGTCGTCGAACTGCATTACCTGTGGCATTGCGAAGAGTGGCTTGTTCATCATCCAGTCCTGAATGACGGATGTTCCTACGGAACCGTCGCATGCTTCGTTAGTTGTTACTACAGCAACGTATGAATCCGGAACATCGTCCTCGATGAAGATACCAGCCTCAGCCTGGCACATTGGACATGGGTCGCCAGGGAGTCCGTAAGCCTGTGCTGCATCGATGTAGTTAAGTACTGTGTGGTTGTTGCAGTGGCATGTTACGAAGTAAGGGATCATCTGTGTAGGCAGGTAGTAGCCGCCCTGATCCATGTACGGATAAATGATGCCGCCCCAGACTGTCTCGTCTGTACCGATAGTCTTTGCTCTGAGAGCAGGGTCTCCGCCGATGTTGAGGTCTCTGTTGAAGAAGCCTGTGATCTGATACAGGCAGGCACTTACGATACCTCTGAAGTGCCATGCGGATGCTGCGAGTGTCTCGCCTCTCATACCTTCAAGACATCTGTCGAACCAGTGCATTACTGTGAGGTATGTCTGGCCCATCCATCTGTATCTCCATGTTCCCTTGAGGAACTGTACAACGCCCTTAGGGCCGCCGCCGTAAACCATGAGGTCGCGTACGATCATTCCGTAGTTGTACAGCCAGATATTGTTGAAGTAGTACATAGTATCCTTGATACCACGCCACTCTCTATGCTTGTAAAGACCTGTCTTAGGAATATACAGATCTCCGAGTCTTCTCTCGCCATGAGGCTTGCCGTAGACGAAATCCTTGGCAGCTTTCTTGACGTCGAGGTCTTTGAGTTTGCTGAAATCAGGTTTCTTCATCTTACTTGCCCTCCTGGATCTTCTTGAGCTCTACGCTCTCAACGAATGCCTGGAACCTTGTTCTGAGCTGTCCGGATGCTGTGTTGATGTACTCCTTCTCGATGGAGCATACAGGATATCCGTAGTCTCTTGGAAGAATGATGGTGTCGATCATTCTCTCATAGCTCCAGTACTCACAGAACTTGTTGGACTCTACGATGATACCGTCTGCCTGATACTCCTTGGCATAGTCAGCGATGACTTTCTTACGGTGTCTCATCTCTCTCTGTTCCATGAATCTTGCGCACTGGCTTGTAAGCAGGTAATGCTTAGCAACAGCTGTGAGCGGATCATCACCAGGTTCGATATTGATGTGGTTCCTTGCCTCAAGTGAACCGTAGCAGTATCTGTCTGCTACAACCAGAGCTCCGCAGCCCTCGATCAGCTTGATGAAATCAGGGTCGTCGTTCTCAGATCCTGCAAGCAGAACCTTGATCTTGTAGTTCGGCTTGTCATCCGGTTCTCTTGTCTTGAGTTCTTCAAGAGTCTCTCTCAGTTTGTCAACGATGAGATACTTAGGGCAAACCATCGATACGAGTGTGATTACGCTGAACTCGTAGCCTGTGATTGTCGGCCTGTCAAGCTTACGATAGTTGCCGATCTCTGTAATGATGTCATTGACTTCATTGTTGATCTCGATCGCTTTGAGGATTGCCTCGTCAGATGTGTCAACACCGAACTCATCATGCAGGAAGTCAAGGACCTTGATCTTGAGCTGCTTTCTGTAGTGGTCGATGCTGTTGTCGTTCTTCTTGAACGGTACATCTGTGAATGATGTCTTGAACGTTGCGTTGTTGATAACGCCGTCCATGTAGTCGAGATGCTCCTGGAACCTGCAGGTAACGGTGCAGGTCTCTGTTGCCAACTGGGCGTCGATAAAGTTGTAGCCGCCCTCCAGAGCTCTCTCGAGAAGTGATCTGCCGTAGTGGCATGTTCTTCCGGACATATAGTATGTAGCCATATCCGGCGAAGTACATCTCGGTGCTCTCAGTCTTACCGAGAAACATCCAGGCAGATCCAGAAGGACCTCAGGCATGAAGTAGCATGTATAGCCCAGGCATAAATTGCCGTCTTCTTTGCCCTTGCGCACCAGGTCATTGTTGGCCTCCTGCAGCAGGTCCTCAAAGTAGATCAGATGCTTTAAGTCACGCATTTTGTGTCACCTTTCCTCTCCCTCTTTGAGCATTTTGATCTTGCCTGATGAAGCGCATTTGACCCGAAAAATGGTTCAGGGCGCACTCCACCCAGCATTATAATATTGACTTCATTTTAAGGCTCTTGTGATATTTGTGTCAATGGGCTATACTCATTAAAAAGGTGTAATTTGCAAGGAATTGTGTATTTTTTTCGAACTTAATTTAACAGTTGTTCAGAATCCCCTATATGGGGATTTGAAACAGTGAAAAAACACAATTTATAGTAACCACTTGTACAAAATTACCCCTATATCGGTTGTCCCCAGCAGGGGATGTTAAATTTTCCATATGGTTATTAACAATACGAATAAAGGAGGTTCATTATGTGCAATAATTCAGACCACGAACATACCCATGAGCATACCCACGAGCACGTCCATGCAGACGGGTCTGTTCATACTCATACACACACTCATACACACGCACATGCAGATTCAGATAGCGCAGAGCATACACATGCACATATACATGATGACGGCACAGTGCATACACATACTCATGCCGATGGTACAGTGCATACACACAGCCATGGCCATGCAGCAGCATCCTCACCAGAAGAGGCTTTGGCTCTGCTCACATATATGCTCAGCCACAACCGCCATCACGCAGAAGAACTACATGATCTCGGCCACTGCTTTGACGAAGTCGCAGGCGACCTCATTCATGATGCAGTAGACAAGCTCAATGAGAGCAATGAGCTGATCGAGCAGGCACTCTCACTCATCAAGAACGCAGAATAATCTGACATAGCAATCTATTCGCAACAATCAACGCATATTAAAAGAGGCTGTCTCGCGGGACAGCCTCTTCATTTGTTCTGTTATTCTATGATGCTGTGTCTACCACATGTTCTCGTCTGGGATGTGCTCGATTGTCGGATCGAGTGGTTCCTCACGCATAACGGTTCTCATGTACTGACTGAACTCGTCGCGGATTGCCTGACGGGTGTATACACGTGGGTCGCAGAGGTCGTGGCATACCCATACTACGTGGATGCCTCTTTCTCTGCCCTGCTCCTCGAACATTCCGTGGAGGCCGTCGAGGGCCTTGCAGGACATGTGCTCCCACATCATTACCATGTCTGCGTTCATTGCTTCGCAGAACTCCCAGAGCTCGTCAACGAGGACTTTGTAGCCGCCGTGTGTACGGTTACGCATGATCATGTTCTCGTTGAGCCATGCCATGTCGTAGTAAGCCTGCTCTCTGTTCTCAGGAGTATCCTCTTCAGCGATCATCTTGGTGTTGACCATTGAGAGCATATCTGTCAGTGGAACTACGCCCCAGCAGTGGATCATCCAGTAGAGCATGTGGATGTTGTACTGTGGCTGTACGCCCCAGACAACGCATCTGTGCCTGTACTCAGGAGCCATCATGGTCTTTCTCTTGTATCCCTGATATACCAGCTTCTTGATCTTCTTATCGATAGGCGGGAAGAGGTCTGATCTTCCGCAGTTGCCCATGTAGTTGGTGTCGTTGTACAGAGAGAATACCGAGCCGCAGAACTGTGGATAGTATGTGCTGTTGGTGTCGAGCCATTCCATACGGTTACGTGTAGCATCGTTGACTCTTGCAGCACATTCGAAGTAGCGCTTCCAGCTCCACTTCTCGCCTGCATGGTCTTCGATGAACTTGATTGCTGCCTTGATGTCGTTAGCAGCATAGTCCTGAACGTCCTCTTCTCTGTGACGCATTGGTGCTACGAGCTGGAATGTAGGGATTCCGTATTCCTGCTCGAGTCTGTGAGCGATGACACCATTGCCCATAAGTGAGCCGTCGCAAGTTGTGTTGACCTGTACAGCGCAGCATCCGAGTACGGCAAAGTCATCATCGATCGAGATTCCTGCCTCTGCCTCAGGCATCGGGCATACATCTCCAGGGAGTCCGAATTCCTGAGCTACGTCGAGGTAGTGAGTTGTTGAATACTGTGTCAGGAGGTTAGCAACGAACATTGTCGGAACCTCTCTGAGGATAGCTTTGGTCTCGTCAAAGCCCATCATGAACGCTGTCATGGCGTTCTCGTCTGTAAGTACGCAGTGGCTCGACCACTCCTTGTCGTTACCTGTTCTGATGTCGCCTCTGAAGATGTTGTCCATTGTCTTCGCAACATCGTAGATGACAAAGTTCATAGCTGTATGTGTGATCCTCAGTGGCTCGTCACGAAGTCCGAGTGTGAACTTGTCCATCATGTGAGGTACGGCCAGGTAGTTAGCCATCCATCTGTAGCGGAACATCGCCTTGACATTGCGAGGCTTGGCGATAAATCTTGCGAGGATCGACATTATGTAGAGCCATCTTGTGTAATCGTAAAGTGTATCCTTGACGCCTCTCCACTCACGTCTTCTGAGGACTTTGCTCTTGCCATTGGTCGGGTAAAGCTGGCCAAGTGTCTGTTCGCCCTTGCGCTTGCGAGGGTTCTTGATCGTCTTGATTTTCTTGTAAGCCATTATTTCACACCTCCCTGCAGCTTCTTGATTTCAATGCTCTCAACGAAGGCCTGTACACGTGTACGCATCTGGCCTGCAGCAGAAGCAATGTTATACGGCCTGTCTACTGAGAGTACCGGGAATCCGTAGTCTTCTCTGAGCATGTGGGAGCCGAGCATACGCTCATAAGCCCATGGGTCGCAGAATTTGACCTGCTCGTAAATGATTCCGTCTGCGTTGTATTCCTTCGCAACGTCGTTGACGTATTTCTTGCGGCCGTATACCTTCTCCATGTTCATGGTTCTCGGGCACATGCCCCAGTATACATAGTGGCGGCAAACCTGCTTGAGGATGTCTTCGTCTGAATCCGGATCTATCTCAATAGGTACTCTTCCCGGGAATGAGCCAAAGCAGAATCTGTCTGCGCAGACATATGTGCCGCACTCTTCGATCAGCTTGATGAATGCAACATCGTCGACTTCTGAACCGACTACCATTACTCTTGCGCGCCACTTCTTGCCATCAGGCTCTCTGTGTCTGACTTCTTCGACTGTCTCTTCGAGCTTGTCAATGATGAGTGCCTTTGGTGCAACATAGGTTGCCAGAGTAAATACAGCAAACTCGTAGCCTGTGATCCTCGGATCTTCTTCCTTACGGAACTCGCTGAGTTCTCTTATAAGGCGGCATACATGGTTGTGCTCTTCGACGGCCTTGAGGATAGCCTCATCGGAGACATCGATGCCATATTTCTCTTTGAGTGGCTTGAGAATATGGTTCTTGCACTGCAGAACGAGAAGATCAACACCATTCTCATCTGCCTTCAGCGGAATCTCCATGAACTCGTAGAAGAATTTCTTCTTGCCCTCGTCCATCGTGTGCAGCAGCTCCATGTTCTCTGCGGCACGGTTCATCATTGTACATCCATCTGCAGCTATCAGGCAGTCTGCAAAATTGTAACCTCCTTCGATCGCTCTCTCGAGCAGAGCCCTGCTTGTCTCGCACAGCAGATTGGTCATATAGTATGTCGCAATATCTACTGAACCGGAATTAGGCGCAAAAAGACGAACTGAGAAAGCATTGCCAAGATTCATCAGAGGCTCAGGAAGATTCTCGCATGTAAATGCTGCGCAAATCTTACCCTCTGACTTGGCCTGCTCGATCAGTTCGTTGTTCGCGTTCTGCAGGAGGTTCTCAAAGTACAAAAGATGCTTAAGATCTTTCATAGATACACCTCTTTCTTATTAATCCCTCTCTATAGATGCAAAAAACACACCCCGGGTTCCGGATATTTATCCAGGAATCCGGAATGTGTTCTCTGTTACCTTTGTTAAAAGTGTAACTCTAGTTTCTTGTACTTTCAAGAACTTATGGGACACATCCTCAATTAATGTGTAACAAGTGGTAAGCAAAACCCTTATTTTGAAGGGTTTAGCATCTCTGTAAATTTTTTCATGACGCCAGGGATATCGATCTGCTGTGGGCAGACTTTGGCGCATGATCCGCAGCCGATACATGCTGAAGGGAGTTTGTCCTTATCGAAGGCGGAGAGTGCCATAGGTGCGATGAATCCGCCGCCTGAATATGCATGCTCATTGTAGAGTGAGAGGATCCTTGGGATATCCAGCTCCTGAGGGCAGTGTGTGGTGCAGTATCTGCAGGCTGTGCAAGGTACTGTTCCGGCATTCTTGCCTGTTGTCTCGAAGTGAGCAGCTGTGAGAAGTGTAGCGATATCGTCATCGCTGATAGTTCTCTTCTCGGAGAAGAATTCTACGTTCTGCTTCATCTGCTCGAGGTCTGACATTCCTGACAGGATCATGGTTACGCCAGGGATGGATTCGAGGAATCCGAATGCCCAGTTAGCAGGTGTATAGTCAGGATTGCTCTTAGCGAGCATCTTCTCAGCACCAAGTGCGGACTTCGCAAGCTTGCCGCCTCTCAGGCCTTCCATTACCCAGATAGGCATATCGAGGTTGTTCAGTGCCTCGACCTTGCTCTTGGCATCCTGGAATTCGAAGTCGAGATAGTTCAGCTGGATCTGGCAGAACTCGAGATCTCTCCAGTACTTGTGGATGAATCTGTGCATTGTCTCGAATGAGCCGTGGCATGAGAATCCGAGATGCTTGATCTTGCCCTCTTCCTTCTTCTTGACGAGGAAGTCTCTGAGTCCGATTTCGTCATCGAGATACTTGTCTATGTTCATCTCGCATACATTGTGGAAGAGATAGAAGTCAAAGTAATCGACTTTGCACCTCTCGAGCTGCTTCTCGAAGATTTCTTCGATATGGTCAAAGTTCGAAAGGTCGTAGCCCGGGAACTTGTCGGCAAGGTAGAAGCTTCCGCGGTCATATTTTGACAGAGCCTCTCTGAGAGATGTCTCGCTGCAGCCGTTATGATAGCCCCAAGCTGTATCGAAGTAGTTAACACCGTTTGCCATAGCGTAGTCAACCATCTCCTGGACTTTGGCCTGATCAGGTCTTGCATCGTCGCCATCAATTACAGGGAGTCTCATGCAGCCAAATCCGAGGCCTGAGAGCTCTATGTCTTTAAACTTGTTGTAATACATTTCTTACCCCTCTATATCTCTTAACCTACAATAATGAAATTCTCTGTTAGGTCGATCTGCTTGAGTTCTCCGTCGAAAGCAGTTCTGATACCCATGATATCTGTGAAGATGACTTTGCCGTTCTCGATCTTGATATCTGCTACATTCCTTGCGAGCAGATTGCTGTCATCTACATTATTCTTGTATACATTTGATAAGCACATAACGATCCTCCTTACGTTAAATCCTCTCTGCAATTATTACTCTGTCGAGGCCTGCGAGATCTTTGGCCTTGTGGATGTCATCGTAGGCTTTGGTCTTGCCGAGAAGCCTCTTGACGTCGCCTGCCTGCTCTGCGCCGATCTCGAGCACAAGATACCCTCCGGATCTCAGGTGTCCGCTCGCTTTGTCTGCTATCGTCCTGTAGAAGTCGAGTCCGTCCTTGCCTCCGTCGAGCGCAAGCCTTGGCTCATGATCTTTGACCTCGACATCAAGGGTGTCTATGACATCGCTTTCGATGTACGGCGGGTTGCAGATGATCATGTCGTACTTCTTGTCTTCAGGCAGTGCCTCGAACATATCTCCGAGCAGGAAAATGCACCTCTTGTTGACCTTGTTGAGACCCGCGTTGCCCATGGCTGTATGAAGAGCATCCTGCGACACATCAGTCATTGTTATGAGTGCCTCAGGCATTTTGTATGCGATAGATATTCCGATCGCTCCGCTGCCTGTGCAGAGGTCGAGGACTTCCGGATGCATCCATTCCTGATCCTTTGCCTTGAGGAGCTTGAGTGCCTCTTCAACGACTACCTCTGTATCGAGCCTTGGTATCAGGACACTTGGATTGACTCTGAACGGGATCCCCATGAACTCCTGCATGCCGAGGATGTACTGGAGCGGAGTTCCGGTGAGTCTCGCCTGGATCCTCTGCTCGTATACTTTGAAGTCCTCCTCGCGCATCAGCTCCTTGCCTCTTGTGATGAGCTGGGTGCGTGTGAGGCCTGTGGCATAGGACATGATCATTGTGGCTTCATTCTTGCCGTTCTCTATCATGCTGAGAGTCGCCTGTCCCCACTTGAGAGCGTTCTCTATGGTGGTGATATCGTTGGTAAATCTATTGGCTATGGTGCGTTCCTTAGCCTTCTCCTTGTTGTGCTCAGCAATCCCCTTAGCAAGGGAGATGGTCCCTTCCGACGGTGGGGTTACTATTGTATAGCCGTTGGCGTCGAGACTGTCGAGGAATTTGATGGCCTCATTGATGCTCTCTTCGTTGACTTCCTCTTGTTCGTCCGGGAGCTTCTTCTGAAGTGCCTCCGAGCCATCCGCCCACATGCGGTCCGGCAGGAGGAAGCCGTCTTTGTCGACAAAGCCTTCGATCTCCGGTGCTTCAGGATCCACGAGTACTGCCTTAAGCGAAAGGATACCTACCTCGAGCTGCTCATTTGTCGGCTCAGCGGTGGTGAGCTTCTGGAGCATCAGTCCCGGCCAGCTCAGGATCCTGACTATTCTTCCGTCGGATCTGCCTGCCCACTTGAGAAGCTCGTAGCTGATTCCTGCGATCACAGGGATCAGAAGGATTCTCGAAGCTATTCTCCAGAAGAGATTCGGCCATCCGAGGAAGCTGAACAGCAGCAGACTGATGATGAGCACGAATACAAGAAAGCTCGTGCCGCACCTCGGATGCAGTGTATAGAACTGCGCCGCGTTCTCCGGCGTCAGTTCCAGATTATTCTCAAAGCAATGTATGGTCTTGTGCTCTGCTCCGTGATATCTGAACAAAGTCATGATATCATCCATCTTCCGTATCGCGACGACATACCCTATGAATATCGCGATCCTCAGAAGGCCTTCTATCAGATTCAGGATGATCGCATTGCTGATCCATCTGCCCAGGAAATTGACTGCCCAGGTCGGAAGTATGACGAAGAACAGTATCGATATAGCGATGGCGAACAGAAGAGCGCTTGTCATGAGGAAGTTCCATGCGGCTTTGTCGCCGAACTTC
Source organism: Mogibacterium sp. (assembly GCA_017512145.1). Taxonomy (GTDB): domain Bacteria; phylum Bacillota; class Clostridia; order Peptostreptococcales; family Anaerovoracaceae; genus Crickella. The sequence goes on from JAFWHB010000014.1 coordinate 167,116, forward strand.
TTGTTGATCCAAGCTTCGAGTTTGCCAGGCTCCTCTGCATACATCTCAGGAGCGTATTTCTCAAGGATGTCTGCTGATTCCATGAGTGTGGACATACCCGATATCAGCGAATGGGCAAAAGCGACCACGCCTCTTACAAGAGGAATCTTCATCGCCTTGGATGGTGCCGGCTTCTTCTTCGTCTTAAGATACAGCTCCCCCGTAGGAAGCCTCATAGCTAGCGCGATGCGGTCCGTCCCCTGCATCATCACGCCTTCCATGACGGCCTGCCCGCCGATGGAAGTAGGGCACGCTTCCTTTATGAATATTTTGCTGTAATCCATTTTTGCCATTATGTGTTCTAGCCTTTCGTTATGCTATCTCATCTTCTTGAGCATGAAATTTACGAAATCCTGATTGCTCTTGGTGCTCGAGAGATTGTCTATGATCTCCTCGGTGACCTCCATGACGCTGCCGGAGGACATCGCGCGCCTGAGCATGTACATTACAGAATACTCCTCCGGTGTGAGAAGGAGATCTTCTCTTCTTGTGCCGGATTTGTACAGATCTATCGCAGGGAAGATCCTGCGCTCTGAAAGCTGCCTGTCGAGGTGCAGCTCCATGTTGCCCGTTCCCTTGAATTCTTCGTAAATGACATCGTCCATTCTGCTGCCGGTATCGACAAGTGCTGTCGCAAGAATAGTGACGCTGCCGCCTTCTTCGATATTTCTCGCAGTACCGAAGAACTTCTTTGGCGGATGGAGAGCTCCCGGATCAAGTCCGCCGGAGAGTGTCCTTCCTGACGAAGGAACTTCCATGTTGTATGCTCTTGCGAGTCTTGTTATGGAGTCGAGCAGGATCATTACGTCCTTGCCGGACTCTGCGAGCCTCTTGGCCCTCTCGATTACCATCGAAGCTACCTTGACATGGTGCGAAGCCTGCTCATCGAATGTCGAATAGATGACCTCAGAATGTTTGAGGCTCCTCTTCATATCCGTGACCTCTTCAGGCCTCTCATCTACAAGAAGAACGATGAGCTCTATGTCAGGATACTTCTCCTCGACGGATGCTGCGATCTTCTTGAGGAGCACCGTCTTGCCTGCCTTAGGCTGAGCGACGATAAGTCCTCTCTGGCCTCTTCCGATTGGTGCGACAAGGTCCATCACTCTTGTCGAGAGGTCTATGCTTGAATTCTCAAGTACGATCTTCTCATTCGGGAAGATCGGTGTGAGTGCGTCAAAGTGCGGTCTCCTCTTCGAAGCCATCGGATCCATCCCGTTGACTGTCTTGACATAGAGAAGCGCACCAAATCTCTCGTTGGCGCGAGGCTTTCTTGTGATGCCGAGGATCTTGTCTCCGGTCCTCAGGCCAAATCTTCTTATCTGGCTGTTCGATACGTAAATATCCTTGCTCGAGGTAAGGAAGTTGTCGAATCTCAGGAATCCGAATCCGTCTTCTGCTATCTCGAGGATACCTTCGACCTCCGGCCTTTCCTCCTGCTCTTGTTCCTGTTCCTGTCCCGGTTCTTCCGGCTCTGTCTCTGCTGCAGCATCGATTTCCTCTGCCTCAGCACCCGAAACCATATCATCAGCTACTGCCTCAAGGATCTCCTCGAGGTTGTTCTTCTTCTCTTCAGGCACTGCTTCTGCAGCTACTGGAGTCTTCTTGATCCTTGTGTAGGATCTCTTCTTAGGCTTCTCCTCGGCCTGAACTTCGTTATTAATAATTTCTTCAGACATATAAACCTCCGGTTATAGAAAGGAATTAGATAAGAATGGAAATATCATATATATCAGAGCTCCTCATTGGCTCCGACTGTGGTGAGGATCTCCTCCTCTGATTTGTCTACCTGGCTTACTTCGAGCTTGCTGACATCCTCAGGATCGATCTCTTCGTTCAGAGCGAGCAGTGTCGGCGACAGGTAAACTGTCGACAGCTGTTTGCCTTCAAGACTTATGATCGATCTCTCGGTAAAGTTCTTGCCCCTGATATAGTATCTGTCGCCTATCTTGATTATGTCCTTGATAGAGATCAGCTTGTGTCCCATCTGCATATTCGATGCCTGATATGGAGCTGTTCCGCCAAATGCATACAGCTTGCCGTAGAGCATATCGTATGCGAGGGCCTCCATCTCAGCAAGATAAGCCGGATCCTTGGATTTGGTCGTCTGCTGATAATCGAACATAATGCCTTCATGCGCAAGTCCGGCGTCCTTGAGAAGGACTGCTCCGCTCTGGTATGAATGAAGGTCTCTGTCCTTCTTCTCAAGACCGATGTTGTCCCAGATGACATATCTTGTCTGGTAGAGATCATCCGCCTTGTAGTTCTCTTCCTTGACATCAAGAGCCGGGATATGGTCGCCGTAGATGATCATGACCGTCGGCTCTTCCGCCTCATTGATCGCCTCTATCAGCTCTCCGATGAAGGTGTCCATTTCATGACACTCGTTGAGATAATACTCATATCTCCACTTTGTCGTCTCATCCTCGGCTGTTACTGTCGTGTAAGGATTCTTGAATACCTGCTCAGTCGGATATGCTCCGTGTCCTTCGACTGAAATGACATGAAGGAAATCCCTCTGATCTGTGGACTTCATGATGTCCATGATCTCGTCTGTAAGAACAGTGTCCTTGCACCAGTTCGTCGGGGTGAAGGATACATTGTTCATGTACTCAACGGATGTGAAAGTGTCAAATCCGAGATTTGCGTATACTTCGTTTCTGTTGTAGAAGAGCGCTCTGTGGTCGTGAAGAGCACTTGTGGCATAGCCGTGACTCTTCGCTACATAAGCCATGTTCTCAAGAGTCTTCTTCCTGAGTTTGCCCTTGTACGGATATTCGCCCGGGCCAAAGAACTTCGCGCTGATGCCTGTCAGGACTTCGAACTCTGTGTTCGCAGTTCCTGCTCCACAGGCCGGTACGATGAACCTTCCCGAGGTGTAGTTGTCATACAGCTCATTGAATACTGGTGTCGGATCGCGGTCGACCTGGATGTTCGCGTAATCCTGCGCTACCGTGAAGGATTCCATCTGCAGCACGATGATATTCGGATGCTCAGTGCTGTCATCCTTCTGCTCGAGGATCGTATCTGTCCCCTTCTTGGTCTTATTCTCAAGTATCGACTGTATCATTGCCTCAGAGTAGCCTCTCGGCCTTGAGATTCCGGCATTGGCCGAGGTCTCAATGAAGCAGTACGCAAGTCCGTAGTCACGGTAAGCGTAGTTGAGGTTACCGAAGAATGTGCCCACGATGCCTGCATGGATCGCCCCGTAAGATGCGCCGAGTGTCACTGCTACTGTTATGAGGATCGCTGCGATGCTCTTAGGATACCTGATGTTCTTCCACTTCTCGCTCCTGAGGAAGATCATCAGTATTGCGATGACGCCGAGCACTGCGGCTGCAACGACAAGGACCAGCTGCCATGAAGCAAAATATGTCGTTGCTATTGTCAGTCCGTCTGCAAAATTCTGCAGGTCATACAGTGTGAACGGGGTCATTCTTGACATCAGGATAACTCCGTTGACCGTTCCTATGACCACCCACAGAAGTGAAACTATGAACCACACAAAGCGCCTTCTCCTGAAGAGAAGCGCAAAGGTCATAGTACAGAAAATAATCAGTGCGTTATAGAGGAATACAACAGGATGCGAGGCTGCCCACTTGAAGCCTTCGAACGGACCTGTAGTGAATCTTGCGAACCACTCCATGTACAGGTTGATGACAACGGCTCCTGCAGCCATGAGCATGACGTATTTGACCTCGTGGCGATCTGCATCGAAATACTTCGACGCCCTGCGAGGGAATATTTTGTAGAAGATCTTAACGATCACATTCCATACCTTGCCAAATGGAATAGCGATTAATGCTAATATCTGTTTGATTTTATCCAGCAATTCGTGCCTCCAGAAGGGAGTCCGCAAGTCTTGCGAATTCTCCCATGTCGAGACTCTCTGCTCTGCGCTCGTGCTCAATGCCGGCAGCATCGAGAGCCTCGGAAATTGTTGATTTGTCGTAATCGCCAAGAGACATCAGCGAGTTCAGGAGAGTCTTGCGTCTCTGCGAGAACCCTGCCTTGATGCACCTGAAGAATAGTTCTTCGTCTTTGACTTTAACAGGATGCTCCTCGAGGAGATCCATTCTCAGTACGACAGAGTCCACCTTAGGGACCGGATAGAAGCATTCTCTCGAGACATCTGTTATCTCGCTTACTTCTGAATAGTAGTGTACTGAGTAAGATATTGCGCCTGAGAGCTTGGTGCCTGGAGCTGCGGCTATCCTGTCGCCGACTTCCTTCTGCATCATGACTGTGATGCTCTCAGCACCTGTGCCTGCTTCAAGCAGCTTCATTATTATCGGGGTAGTGATGTAATACGGAAGATTTCCGACAATGCGAAGATCCTTAAGTCCGAACTCTTCCATCTTCTCTGCAGCAAGACCTGCAATATCTACTTTGAGTATGTCCTCATGGATTATCTCTACATTGCCGAGACTGAAGGTCTTGACTCTCAGGCCCTCGAGCATACGCTCATCGAGCTCGACTGCGATCAGATGGCCTGCTCTCTCTGCGAGAGGCAGCGTAAGAGCTCCTGTTCCGGGGCCGATCTCTATTACGAGTGAATCCTCCGTAACACCGCTTCCTTCAACTATGGCCTCTATGATCTCATCATCGATAAGAAAGTTCTGACCGAGACTCTTGGAAGGTCTGATGCCAAGCCCCTTCGGTGGCTTTGTCTTATATGTTCTGTTGTTCTTTGATCCTGATGACCGTTTTTTCGAGCTCATCTCTCTCTATTCTGAATCCTTTGATTTTCTTAAGTAATGCCCGGGAATTACCATAACCGATCCCGAGCTCTCTGCATACTCTGGCTCTTAGTTCTGAAGCTCCGTCTGAGCCTGCGAGTCCGAGCCTGATAAGGTCTGCCTGCGTTACCGGATCTTCCGGCTCGCTGCTTCCCATGCTCTTTGCTCTCTCGCTTATATTAAGAGCCTTTGTCAGGGCCTCAGCGATGTCTGCCGGGTCAGCATTCTCAACTCCGATATCGTCGCCCCTGAGTGCGTCCTGCCTTGCGAGGCTGCACTGTATAGCATCTGGGTATTTGTCTGTGAGCCTCTTCCTGATCCTCTCTCCTGCAAGATCCGGATCTGTCAGTATGATGATTCCCTTCTCATCATATGCCTTGTCGATCATGCCCCATGTCTCCGCAGAAATCCCGTATCCGTGTGTCGGTATGATAAGAGCATCACACGCTCTTGATACAGCATCCACATCGTCTCTGCCCTCGACTATGATGGCCTGTTCTATCTTGATTCTGTTATCCTTAGTCATTATTATCTGTCTCTTCTCCGGACTGAGCCTCAGCTCCTGCCTCTGCGCCTTCTTCGGCTTCCGCGGCTGCGGCCTCTGCACTATCCTGGAAAACAAACATTATCTCTCCCGGATCAAGAAGCCTGAGCTGTTTTCTTGCCTGGTCCTTGATGTATTCTTTGTCGCCTACGCGCTCGAGTTCTCTTGCAAGGCGGTCTCTCTCTTCTTCGAGCTCCTGCTGCTGCTTTCTCAGTGCGTAGTTCTCGGCCTTGAGTCTGAAGATCTCTCTTCCGCACATCGTAAAGAGCATGGCAAAGAGGGCAATCACACCTATGACTGCCAGACTCTTCCGTCGGGTCTTCTGCCATTTGTACTTCCTGCGCCTTGCAGCGATCCTTGCGGCAAGCTCTGCGTCACGCGCAGCCTGCTCCTCAGGGGAGAGCTCTTCTTCTTCAGGTTCGAACTCTTCCTCAAGTACGGGCTCCTCCTGAGCGGCTTCGGTGAATTCAGCAGCTTCAGCTACTTCCTGTTCTTCATCAGAAGCCTCTTCGCTGGATGTCTCTGTGCCGTAGCCGTCATATTCAGTTGTCCATTCATATCTTTCTTCGGACAATTCAATTCTCCATTCTAAATTCCAAGATATGGTCTAGGGTTGACAGGTGAACCATTGAGTACGATCTCGAAGTGCAGGTGGCTTCCGAAGCTGTGTCCGGTATTACCTACAAGGGCGATGTTCTGTCCCTGATATACCTTCTCTCCGTAACGTACAAGCAGCTTGCTACAGTGAGCGTATCTTGTCTGTCTTCCATCCTCATGCTGGATGAATACTACATTTCCGTATCCGGAGTAGTACTCTGCCTTGACTACGGTTCCGCCGTCTGTTGCATAGATCGGAGTTCCGGTAGGAGCTCCCATGTCGATACCTGCGTGGAGACGTCCCCATCTGAAACCAAAGTTGGATGTGAGTACGTAGTTGTGTATCGGCATTACATATGTTCCGGTAGGTGCTGTCTTAGGTCTTTCAGCAGTTCCTACGAGGATGATCTTGTCCTGTTTCTCTCTGACTGTCTCGATGCTGTCTGCGTTCCTCTTGGTTACTTCTCCGGCAACCTTGGTTATGGTTCCGTCGAAGATCTGGATTCCGTCGACACCTTCCTGCTCTATGTGGGTCTCGCCCTCATAGTACTCGTCAGACTCTTTCTTGATCGTCTCGTACTCGAGAGTCTCCTTCATTCTTCCGGTCTCGACCATTTTGACGCTTACAGGATCGATTATCTTACGTACGCAGATCTTATCGCCCTGCTCGATCTCAGTCACGACATTCTCATTGTTCTCATCATAGATATTGATCGGTTCGACTCCGAATGTCCTTGCGATGCTTCCGAGGTTCTCCTCAGGCTCTACGATATGGAAAATGATCTCCTCTCCGCCCTTGGTCATATTCTCGAGTGCTTCTGCATAGCTCTGTACGCTTGTAAGCAGAACGTTGATAGGCCTTATAGCAAGGTCATTGGTGAACTTGGTTGATACAAGTGTCATGCCTTCATCCGGCTCGCTCAGTACGGCCATTGCATTGTTGAGGAGGTTCTCAGCCTCTTCATTGTCCTTGACCACTGCTACGAGGTTCTCACCGTCATATACGCCATAAGCCTCAGTCTCGATATCTGTCATGTAGACGAGCTTGTTGACTGTTGTATCTGCATCGTCGATACTTTTGCCTCTTGCATCGACAAGATTGAATGTAACATTCTGGTTGGCAGTGAATTTGATCTCGGATCCGCCCGAATTGTTCTCTGTCATCTTGGTGCCGGCGATTTCGAGCACGTCCATAACATCTTCCTGATTGTTTACATATCCGAGGATCTTGCCGTTGTATGCATATTCATAGACGGTGTATTTGTCGAATATTGCAAGAACGACAGCGGCAAGCACGCCTATGATCAGGATAACAAGACCGATCATCCTTCTTGACTGTCTGTAGGTCGAAGTGATCCTGTGCCCTGCCTTGACAAAGTCTCTGCCGGCATCTGCTGCTGCAGAGTCTATCATGGTCTGGAGTCTGTCGTGAAAATCGACAAAGGCTGCGATCCTTCCCTCGCCCTTGTTAGTAATCTCGAGGGATCCTGCGATCTTCCTGACCTCTTCATCAGTAGGTTCATACTTGGTGAATATGACAGGAGCCTTCTGCTTGGTGTCAGCCTTCGGCTTGGCCTCTTTCTTCTTGGCAGGCTTCTTCTTAGCAGCCTTCTTCTTTGCCGGCTTCTCAGCTTCTTCAGTTGGCTCTTCTGCCAGAGTCTCAGGCTCTGCAGCCACTTCGGCCTCTTCCACAGGGGCCTCAGCTTCTGTAGCTGGCTCTTCGGCTGGTTCTTCGGCCTCTGTCTCTGCTTCTTTGAGCAGTTCTTCCGGCTCTACGAATGTAACATCTCCAGGCTCCAGATTCTTCTCAGCAAGATATCTGGCGTACGCCAAAGCCAGAGCGTGGAGTTCTTCCTCACTCGGCTCCGGTGCCTTCGTCTCGGCTATCTCTGCATATACTTCTCTTTTTTCGTTATCGTGTTCTAATTTGTCCTTGTCTGCTGGAACCATTTATAAGCCTCTTCTGCACGCTCTTTGCAGCACGTGCAAGTTCTTCCTTCATCTGTGTATCCGGTATCCTTGCAGATATCGCATCTGTACTTCCTGTCAAGGTAATCTGCCGGATATCCGCTGCTTTCGAGCAGGCTTCTCTTCTCTTCTTCGAGAGAGCGCCTCTTCTCGAGCAGTGCCTGCCTTCTCTCCCTGGCTCCAGGGCCCGGGTCCACGCTTACAACCTTGCGGTTGAGCGAAGCTTCGGCAGTGAATATATCTTCCATGCCACGGATGCGGCTTCTGACTTCGCTGATCCTGGCATTGCGTTCGTTCTCATCTTCCTGTCTTATGTGGTCATAGTAGTCTCTCAGGACTTTGCGGCTGACCATTGCCTGCTCAGGCTGCACCCCGGCACTTTGGCCGTTGCTCTGAGAGGCTGCCGGCTGTGCCCATGTGTTGACGCCGCCCTTCTCGAGCTGCTTGTTCTCGAGAACTTTGTTCACATATCTCAGGTTCGGCTCTCTTCTGCCGGCTGAAGCCCTGCATGCCTCGAGGACTTCCTTGACCGAGCAGCCCATCGTATCGAGCCACCTGTCCATTATCTCTCTGTCTGCAGGAGCCGGAAGCCTTGTCCATCCGAGCTCACCGAAGACCTGTCTGTAGAATTCATTACGCTTGCTGTGCCTGTCGAGCATGATCTTGACCTGTGCAACATCCTTGCAGCCCTCTTCCTTCCATCTGAGAGCTACCTTGAAGATGTAGTCCACGCTGTATTTATCGAGGTCTACGCAGTAATCTATTGCAAAATCCAGGATGTCCGGCTCGATGTTGTAGACTTTGACGGCATCTGTGAGCTTGGCCGCCTCGCGTCTTGAAATAGTCCTGCCTGTCAGCATCTGATACTTCTCGAAAATCTCTCTCAGCTGCTGATTCACAAGCCTTGCGATGATAGCCTCGGCTCCTTCTTCGGTATCCGAATAGCCATCGGCGTAGTTCACAGACTGATTGCCCGCGGTATCTTCAGGGACAGGGTAGGTCTCTTCGAGCGTCTTGCCATAGAAGAGGTCTATCTGTCTTATGAATTCGACGCTGAAGTCCTCTGTCTCTCTTGAGCCGTACAGTCTCACAAGGCCCTTGGACTCCCAGTATTTCCAGGCATTGTCCACGTCCTTCTCGTTCAGTCCGAGCGTCAGCGCCATTGTACGGGAGTCGATCTCCTCTTCATACTGCGCGTACATAAGGCCAAATAGGAACACCTTAACACAGTCCCCCGGCGCATCCGGGAGAAACTCGTTGATAAAGAGGTTCTCTACTGTCGTCTTATACAGGAAGATGTCCTTCCGTTCGCCTGTTCTGAACTTGGTCCTGGCCATTAATTATATGAATCTTTCTCCTGTGCAAGGTTGCCGAACTTGACGTATCTTGGCACCCATGCCAGTGTCGCGGAGCCTACAGGTCCGCTTCTGTGTTTAGCTATATTGACTATGCAGGTCAGGCCTGTAGTGGCATCGACCTGTGCTCTTTCGTCATCGTTCTGATAATAGTCCTCTCTCTTGAGGAATATTACGATATCCGCGTCCTGCTCGATCGCGCCGGAGTCTCTGAGGTCGGAAAGCTTTGGCATATGGTCTCCGCCTCGCTGCTCAGGTCCTCTGGAAAGCTGCGACAGAAGTATGACCGCGCAGTTCAGTTCCTTTGCCATGATCTTGATGGATCTTGTGATGGCAGCGATCTCCTTCTCTCTCTGCTCTATCCTGTAGCCGCCCATGCTCATCAGCTGGAGGTAGTCGATGATTACAAGATCGAGGCCGCCTCTTTCCTGGCTGAATCTCCTGCACTTGTTCTTCATCTCTACAGGTGTGATGGATGATGTTTCGTCGATGACAAGGTCCGTGCCGTAGAAGCTGTCCTGAGCTGCACTCAGGCTCTCCCACTCGTCCGCTGATATCTCGCCTCTTCTGATGTTCTCGAGTGGAACGCTTGAGGTCATCGAGAGAAGTCTCTGACCGAGCTGCGTATCCGACATCTCAAGGCTGAATACGATGACCTTGTGTCCGATGGTTGCGGCATGCTCTGCGATATTCAGGGCAAAAGCCGTCTTGCCGACACCCGGTCTTGCAGCGAGTATGATAAGGTCTGTCTTCTGGAATCCTCCGAGGATCCTGTCTACATCCCTGAAGCCTGTCTCGATTCCCTTGATCTCTCCGCCCATCTTCTCAAGCTCCTGGATCTCCTTGATGTTCTCGAAGAGTACATCGTTGATATCCGTATAGCTTGATCTCTGGGTCTTGTGAGCGATCTCGAGGATCCTCTGCTCAGCGCCGTCAAGAATATCCTCAGGTGGGAGCTCATCAGAGTATGCGGATTCTCTGATCTTCTCAGCCTCATCGATGAGCTGTCTCATCTTGGACTTGTTAGCGACAGTCTCTGCATAATACTTTGCATTCGAAACGACGATGGTCTCATCCATAAGTCTGCTGAGATATGTGATACCACCGACAAGGTCTGCTGTCTTTCGCTGTCTGAGTGCGGAATATACCGTTGTGATGTCTACTCCGGTACCCTTCTGCTCCATCTCGATCATGGTCTTGTAGATTTCCTTATGCTCATTGAGATAGAAGTCATCGGGTCTTAGTATTCCGCTTACGTCCGCTCTTGCATCCTGATTCTTGAGCATCGCTCCGAGGACGGCCATTTCGGCTTCTATGTCCTGTGGAGGAATCGGAGCCTTGACATTACGTTCTTCGTCCATTATTTATTGCCTTCGATCCTGACTTTGACTTTGGCTGTTATATCCTGGAAAACCTTGATCTCTACTTCGGTTGTTCCGGTTTCTTTGATCGGCTTGTCGAGGATGATCTTCCTGCGGTCAAGCTCTTCACCTGTCTGCTCCTTGATTGCCTCAGCAATGTCCATCGAAGTGATGGAGCCGAACAGCTTGCCGTTGTCGCCGACTTTGGTCCTTACAACAACGCCCTTGCCTCTGAGCTTGGCTGCGAACTTCTCTGCCTCAGCTCTCTCCTGAGCGAGCTTCTCAGCGGCTCTTGCCTTCTCGCGCTCGAAAGCCTTCTTGTTGGCAGGTGTTGCCTCTACTGCAAGTCCGCCAGGGATAAGCTTGTTGCGTGCAAAGCCGTCGCTTACCTTGACGATCTGTCCTTCTTTACCGGTTCCCTTAACGTCTTTCTTAAGAATTACTTCCATTTGGTTTCCTCGATTCCGTGTATGCCCGTCTTAATTATTCTCCGGGCTCATCTGTTCTCTGACCAGCTTGATAAGCTGCTCTTCTACATATTCGATAGGCTCATTGACCTGAGCTGCTGCGGATGTGAAGTGTCCTCCGCCTCCGAACTTCTCCATCATGGCCTGTACATTTACCTGTCCGAGCGATCTTGCGCTGATGATGGTCTGCTCCTTCTCGTTGGTGCCAAGGACAAAGGTAGCTTTGACGCCCTTGACCATCAGAAGTTCATCTGCGACCTGCGCGTTGATGATCTGGGTGTTGCCCGTGTGTCCTCTGGTTGCGGCAAAGGCTGCGCCGTAATCAGTGAAGTCCGCTCTTGCGATAGCACTCGCTTTGGACTTGAACTCTGTCTTGTCCATCTGGAAGAATCGCTTTACCTCTACGGTGTCAGCGCCTGCTCTCTTGAGCCACGAAGCCGCCTCGAAGGTCCTTACGCCTGTTCTTCCCGAGAAATTGTTGGTATCTACCATGATACCTGCAAGCATCGACTCCGCCTCGAACTTGTTGATGAACCTCTTCTGCGCAAAGTGCTGCAGGAGCTCTGCCATCAGCTCGCTGGCTGAGGATGCATAGGACTCGATATATGCGATAGACGCATTCTTGAAGGAGTCCTCTGTCAGTCTGTGGTGGTCGATGATGATCCTTGCCTTGCATGCATCCACAAGTTCAGGACACTCGACCAGCATCGGTCTGTTGGTATCTACTATTATGAGAAGCGTCTTGTCAGTTACCATCTTGAGGGCTCTCTCCTGCTTGATGATGTTGTAATCATCAGTATCGATCGCCTGATTGTAGATGGTATCAAGGGCTTCGTTGTGTTTGTCTATTACGATGAATGCATCCTTGCCAAGATATTTGCAGATGCAGTACGCACCGATTGCCGAGCCAAAGGCATCCATGTCCGGCCATCTGTGTCCCATGATGAGGACCTTGTCTGCGTCATTGATCATGGCCTTCATGGCGTGTGCGATGACTCTGGATTTGCCACGGTTACTCTTCTCGATAGCCTGGAGTGTTCCGCCAAAGTACTTGGTTCCCTCATCGTCCTTGACTACGGCCTGGTCACCTCCGCGGCCTATCGCAAGCTCAAGAGCCGCCTCGGCAAGGTCAGATGCCTCTGTAAGCGAGATCCCTGACATTCCGGCGCCGATACTGAGTGATGCCGGGAAATCTATCTCCGACTCGATTCCTCTTACTTCATCGAGCACCTTGAATTTGTCTTCTGCCATCTTGGCAAGCCTTCCGCGGCTTGTGTACATGACATACTTGTCTTCGTCGGTGCTTATTACAGGAGAGTCGTAGGTCTCGCCCCATTTTCTAACGATGGCATCGATCTTCGACGGAAGGACTCTCTTGTTATCTTCGCCGGCATTTGCTATCAGTTCATCATAGTTGTCTATGTTGATGTATACGATTACGGCTCTGTCGCTCTCAAGCTGAGATCTGAAGGTCTCTCTTGCTGTCGCCTCATCAAAGAAGACTATGATGTCCTTGTCAGGCTTGACATTCTCGTTGGTACGTATCTTGAAAAGTCTGTTATTCCTGAAAATTATTATTTCTTCGTTATTCGCATTGAGGAGTGTATCCCTCTTGACTCCTGTCAGCGTGAAGAAATTAGATCCCGCAATGTCTTCATATACGAAGACATTCTTGATGAGAGGATTGGCTCCTGTGACTATTCCGTCCTTATCTACAACACATGTTGGCAGTGGGACCTGATTGATAAAGTTCTTCTTCATGATTCTACCCTTTTTTATCTGAATGCTTCTCTGATAATATCGATCAGCCTGTTGAGCTCTTCTGTGCTGTAGAACTCAAGCTCCAGCTTTCCTTTGGTATCTCCTGTTATATTAACTTTAGTTCCCGTGAGGGACATCAGTTCCCTTTCAACAGCCTTGACTTCCTCTGATTTGACCGGGGTCTTGTCCGGCGAAGGTCTCCGCTTCTTGCGCTCAGGTCTCAGCTCGTCCTTGACTCTCTCGGCGAGCTTCTCTGTCGCTCTTACAGACAGGTCGCTACGGATGATCTTCTCTGCAACTTCCATCTGTTTGTCTTTGTCCGGAATGTTTATTATGGTTCTTCCGTGAGCCGCTGACATTTGTCCGTTTGACACGTACTCCTGTATCTTCTCAGGAAGCTTGAGAAGTCTTATGCTGTTAGCGATATATGTTCTGCTGCGTCCGAGTGATGCGGATACCTGCTCCTGTGTGAAACCGTATTTCTCGGTCATGGACTTGAGTCCGAGGGCTTCTTCTATAGGATTGAGGTCCTCTCTCTGCATGTTCTCGATGATCGCAACGATAGCATTCTGCCTGTCGTCAAAGTCTCTTACGATACAAGGTACCATCTTGAGACCTGCAAGCCTTGATGCTCTCCATCTTCTCTCACCTGCAACGAGCTCATATCCGTTGGCTCCCGCACGTACGATCAGTGGCTGTATCACGCCGTTGACATTGATGGAATCTGCGAGTTCCTTGAGCTTGTTCTCGTCAAAGTTCTTACGAGGCTGTGCGCTGTTAGGCTTGATATCGTTGATATCTATATACAGGATCCTGTCTTCTGCATTCTCTTCTGCAGCCTTACTCTTCTTATTAGTCTTCTTCTGCGGCTTCTCAGGAGCTGCGGTAGATTCAGGTTCAGACACTTCAGCGGGTTCATGTGCTGCAGCGTATTCTTCTTCATTTACCGGGGCTGCATCTGCGAACAGTGCGTCAAGTCCCCTTCCAAGTACTGCTTTTCTGGCCATGGCTACTTCTTCGCTTTCTTTCTTGCTCTTTCTCTTGCGAGGAATTCCTTAGTGAATGCCTGATATGCTTTGGCTCCCTGCGCTGACGGATCGTACTTGATGATAGGCACTCCGTAGCTCGGCGCCTCTGCAAGTCTTACGTTACGCGGGATGATGGTCTCATACATTGCACTTCCGAAGAAGTTGCGTACATCCTCCACGACTGCCTGTGACAGATTTGTTCTTCCGTCGAACATGCTGAGGATGACTCCGTCGATGTAAAGCTTTGGATTCATGCGCTTTCTGACCATTTCAACTGTGCTGATGAGCTGGCTTACACCTTCAAGCGCATAGAATTCACACTGGATAGGGATGAGCACGCTGTCTACTGCAGTCAGTGAATTGATCGTGAGAATACCGAGCGATGGCGGACAGTCAACAAGAATATAGTCATAATCATTCTTGACTGCGTCTATTACCCTCTTGAGTCTTCTCTCTCTGCCCTCGAGATGCGCGAGTTCTATCTCAGCTCCTGCGAGATCGACACTTGCAGGAATGATGAACAGATTCTCGGTGTTGGTAGGGAGAACTGCCTTGCGGACATCAAAAGTGTCATCGATCAGCGCATTGTAAAGAGTGATCTTAAGAGTGCGCTTCCTGATGCCTATTCCGCTGGTAGTATTACCCTGAGGGTCTATATCTACCATGAGGACCTTCTTGCCCCTGTTGGCAAGGCAGGCCGCCAGGTTGATGTTGGTAGTTGTTTTTCCTACTCCGCCCTTCTGATTGAAGATAGCTATTGCTTTACCCATTATTACCTCCAAATGCGGGATCCCATGCCGTTTGCTTTCCCAAATTTCCGAAAAAAAGCACACAAATGCATAGTACCCGATTCAATACTTCCTGTCATTATACTTCTTTTTGCTCCTGTTTTCCAAGAAATTAGATGTTTCTTCTGTGTTCTTTGGGTGAATTTCGTGGCTTTTAATACGTGCAGCCCTTAAGTTGTGGGTTGTGTTCAGACTCGCCACTATATGTTGTATTTCCTGACCATGTATGAATGGTATGCCGGCTGATAAATGTTTCACGTGAAACATTCAACCAGGAGCAAAGCTCCAACAAGCTCGCTTGATTGGAGCGAGCGACGCCGTCAACAGACCCCGGGAGCTTCAGCTCCTGAGAGCGTCGGTTGGGGATTGTACCCACCACCGACGGTCGAACATGGAACCCGCCGCCTATAGAGGCGGGGGACATCCGGCGTCTGTTATAACAAGCGCCGATGTCCCCACACCTCTATATGTGCCGGAGCTTCGCTCGGAATTTAAAAGGCAGCGGCGATATGTGCCGCTGCCCCGATATACTATCTGATCGGTTATCAGATCATACTTAACGGATAATTGTTTCACGTGAAACAATTTATTTCTTATTGATCACTATCAGAACATGTCCTGAGATCTCTTCTGCCGGAAGATCAAGTCCTACTGCCCTGTCGAATGTGCCTCTGAACTTCTTCAGACTGCGCTGTGCCTCTTCGAGCTCTGCATCATAGTTCTCGCCCTTATATGCAACGAAGGCTCCGCCGCTCTTAACAAATGGAAGGCACCATCCTGCGAGTTTGTCCATGGATGCGACTGCTCTTGATACGCAAAGGTCGAACCCTTCCTTGTACGGAGGCTTCCTGGATATCTCCTCTGCTCTGGCATGGACAGTAGTAATGTTCTCTGCTCCCAGATCCCTAGCGAACTCATCTATGACCCTGAGCCTCTTAAGGGTGGAGTCAAGAAGAGCAAATCTCTTCTCAGGATATGCGATCGCAAGAAGAGCTCCAGGGAAGCCTGCCCCTGTTCCTATGTCTATGACAGATTCTGCATTCCGGAACTCAGGAAGATCTGTTATAGCCAGAGAGTCGGCAAGATGCTTCTGCATTGCTTCGTCACGGTCCCTGACAGCAGTAAGATTGATGTGCTCGTTCCTGTCGAGGACTTTATCTATATAGCTTACGAGCTTTGCAGCTTTCTCTTCGCCATACTGCTTGTTAAGGCGCTCTATCAATATCTCTGTATCTCTTGCATTTGCCATAAGTTCTAATTACCTCTGTGTTCTGACTCCCTCATTTCCTTCTCAAGGTAGATGAGGAGCACATTGATATCTGCAGGTGATACTCCTGAGATCCTGCTGGCCTGCCCTACTGTGTGCGGCCTGATATCTGTAAGCTTCTGTCTGGCTTCAAGCCTGAGTCCTCCGATGGAGTTGTAGTCAAGCTTATCTGAGAGCTTCTTGCTCTCGAGATTGCGGAGCTTCTCTACTTCGTTGATCTGCTTGCGGATGTATCCGTCATATTTGAGCATGACCTCTACTTCAGTCTTCTCGTTGGATGTAAGCGAAGGCCTGTCTTCATTATCTATATCTGCAAGATCATCATAACTGATTGCAGGTCTTCTCAGTATATCCGCAAAGGTCTGATTGCCGGTATCTGCGATGTCTCTTAACTTTCTCTCTCTTACTTCATAAGGCATATCTTCTGCAAGCTCTACCTCATGGCGTACCAGGAAAGCTCTGAAGGAATCGATGTCTGTCTTGACCGTCCTGAGACGAAGGACCTCATCATCTACTTTCTTCTTCTTTTCAAGGTACCTCTGATACCTCTCCTCCGTTACCGGGCCGTATTCATATCCAAGCTCGGTGAGTCTTCTATCCGCATTGTCCTGTCTCAGGAGAAGTCTGTACTCAGCCCTTGAGGTCATGATCCTGTAAGGTTCATTAGTTCCCTTGGTTACAAGATCATCTATAAGAACTCCTATATATGCCTGATCTCTTCTGAGGATCAGAGGATCTTTGCCTGAGAGCTTGCGTGCTGCATTTATACCAGCGATGAGTCCCTGCGCACCAGCTTCTTCATAGCCGGAGCTTCCATTGAACTGGCCGGCGCAGAAGAGCCCATCAACGAGCTTGCTCTCAAGGCTAGGCTTGAGAGAGAGCGGATCTACGCAGTCATATTCAATAGCATAAGCGGGTCTTACTATTACAGCATTCTCAAGTCCCGGGATAGTAGAATAGAATGCATGCTGAACATCCTCAGGAAGGCTCGAGCTCATGCCCTGGATATACATCCAGTCTGTATCAAGACCTTCAGGCTCTACGAACAGCTGGTGTCTCTTCCTGTCTCTGAACCTGGAGACCTTATCCTCAATAGAAGGGCAATACCTTGGACCTACTCCAACAATATTGCCTGAATACATAGCAGACTTCTCAAGATTATCAAGGATGATCTTATGAGTGTCTTCATTGGTATACGAGAGCCAGCAGGATATCTGATCTATATCGAATTCCTTATCCTCGTTGAGGAAGCTGAACGGAACGATAACTTCATCACCCTTCTGCTCCTTCATCTTAGAATAGTCAAGGGTATCCCTTAGCATTCTTGCAGGAGTACCAGTCTTGAACCTTCTTACAGGAAAACCGAGCTCTCTGAGGTTCTCGCCGAGCTTAGTTGCCGGCGGAAGTCCTGCAGGTCCTGACACCGTTACATCATCTCCGATGAAGATCTTGCCTCCAAGGAAGGTACCTGTGCAGATGATAACTGCATCGGCAAGATATGAAACACCTGTGCCAGATTTAACGCCTTTGATGACACCCTCTTCAACGATGAGTTCAGTTACCTCGTCCTCTATAAGATTGAGATTATCCTGCTCTCTGATGGTCTTCAGCATCTCATCATGATAGCGGTGCTTGTCAGCCTGAGCTCTCAGTGAGTGGACCGCCGGCCCTTTGGAGGTGTTCAGCATCTTGGACTGGATGAAGGTCTTATCTGTGTTGACGCCCATCTCACCACCAAGTGCATCTATCTCGCGGACGAGGTGACCTTTGCCTGTACCTCCAATCGAAGGATTGCACGGCATCATGGCAACAGACTCTATATCTGTACAGAACATGGCAGTGCGAAATCCCATTCTCGCAGTACAAAGACCGGCCTCGCATCCTGCGTGACCGGCTCCGATAACTATTATTCTATAATCAGTATTACAAGTATTATTCATCAAGTTATTTACCAAGGCAGAATTTGCTGAAGACCGTGTTCAGGACTTCATCTCCTACTTCCTCTCCTATGATCCTGCCAAGAGCATCATATGCATAATGTGCCGAAAGCTCAGCAACTTCAAGCGGTTCACCGTTCTGAAGCATCGAGATTGCCTCATCGATGTTCATTACAGCGTTCCTCAGCATCTGTACGTGTCTCTCGTTTGTGATGATCGAGGTCTCTCTTACATTGATGCTGCCAAAGTCGAATATCCTGCCGATCGCTTCGGAAATGGTCTTAGCCGCCTCGACTGCGCCTTTGCCGACAAGCGATGTTCTGATAATCGTTGCATTCGGAAGCTTGGTAGCGACATATTCCTCACTGACGGAAACTCCGAGGTCTTCTTTGTTGATGACAGCAAGCAGATGATCAGTGTTCATCTTGGCAATATATTCGATGACTTTGTCATCCTCTTCATCGAGCTCCTGACTTCCGTCAAGCACGAGGATCACGATATCCGCACTTGCGATCGCCTGAGTCGTCTTCTCGATACCGATCTTCTCGACTTTGTCCTCAGTATCTCTGAGGCCTGCAGTATCCACAAGAACGATCGGAATGCCGCCAAGTGACGCATTCTCTTCAACTGTATCTCTTGTTGTACCCGGAATATCTGTGACGATGACCCTGCCCTCGCCAAGGAGAGCATTCATAAGAGAGCTCTTGCCTGCATTTGGCTTGCCGACGATAACAGCTCTGACGCCTTCTCTAGCGATCCTGCCGATAGAAGCAGTATCCAGAAGATTCTCGACATCAGAAAGTACCCATCTCAGCTGGTTAACAAGAGAGCTGTCGTCATCTCCTGAGCCGATCATGTCTTCATCTTCATCCGGATAATCGATATTGACGGCCATTTCTGCAAGAACATCCATCAGGTTCTCCCTGATATTCTCGATATTCTCGCTGAGCCTTCCCTCTCTCTGGCTCTCAGCTATCTCAAGTGAAAGATCAGTCTTAGCCTTGATTATATCTATTACAGCCTCTGCCTGTGAGAGGTCCATCTTGCCATTAAGAAAAGCAAGCTTGGTGAACTCACCGGGATCTGCCATGCGAACGCCCTCAAAGCCTGACTCAAGAACTGCCTTGAGTATTCCTTTGAGTGAAACATTGCTGCCGTGTCCCTGGATCTCGAGCATATCCTCACCTGTGTAAGAGGCCGGTCCCTTCATAAAGAGGAAAACTGCCTCGTCGATCACTTCGGACGCAGGATCGGCACTGTCTCTGACGACTTTGCCAAAGTAAGCGTGGCGTGGCTCGATCTCCTCCGGACACTTCTGCATGAGTTTCTTCATAAGATCAAGGCTTGCAGGTCCGCTGACTCTTACAATACCAATTCCTCCCTCGCCGGGAGCTGTTGAGATCGCAGCTATAGTTTCTGCCATTTGATTCTCCTTATATTATCTTGTTATCTCGCTGAGGAAGGATGTTCCGTCTCCTCTGTATGAGATGCCAAAGTATTCTGCAATAGTTGCGGCCTGATCCGCGAAGGTCTCCCTTGTACCAAGATCGACGCCCTTTCTGAGGGATCTGCCGTATACAAGGCAAGGAACATCTTCTCTTGTATGATCCGTACCCTTATATCCCGGGTCGCAGCCATGGTCTGCTGTGATAAAGAGAAGATCGTCATCTCTCATCTTATCCATGAGCATGCCAAGCTGTTTGTCGAAGTCATTGAGAGACTTGGTATATGCAGGGATGTCCCTTCTGTGGCCGTAGATCATGTCTGTATCTACAAGATTGACATAACAAAGTCCTGCAAAATCCGATCCTGCTATGTCGATGGTCCTCTCCATATTGGCATCATTGCCCTGATTGGAGTAACTGACCATAACGCCTTTGCCTGCGAAGATATCCTTGATCTTGCCGACACCTATGTTGACGTAACCTGCTGATTTGAGAGCATCCATTACAGTCTCGCGAGGAGGCTGGAGGCTGAAATCGTGGCGTCTTACCGTTCTCTTGTAAGGCCACTCGCCCTCAAATGGTCTTGCGATGATCCTGCCGACGCCATGCTCGCCCTGCATGATCTCTCTTGCGATGCCGCAGATCCTGTAGAGCTCATCGATAGGAACGATATCCTCATGTGCTGCGATCTGCATTACAGAATCAGCACTTGTATATACGATGAGAGCTCCGGTCCTTACATGTTCATCGCCGTAATCCTTGATGACTTCTGTTCCGGAATACGGAAGATTGCAGATGATCTTCCTTCCGGTTGCCGCTTCAAGCTTGTCGAGGATCTCCTTAGGGAAACCCTCAGGGTATGTCGGCAGAGGTTCATGAGAAATCATTCCTGCCATTTCCCAGTGTCCTACGGTAGTATCCTTACCTGCGGATTTCTCATGCATACGGCAGTAGCAGCCTGATACATCATCAAGAGGATCTCTGAACGATGTATCATCTATATTGAAAAGCCCAAGATCTGCAAGATTAGGAACATCAAGTGCCCCACTCCTGTAGCAGGTCCCTATTGTATCGCTTCCCTCGTCTCCGAAAGCCGCTGCATCAGGTGCCGAGCCGCAGCCGACACTATCCAGTACTATCCAAAAAACTCGTTTATCCATGTTGGGTCACTATCCATTCTGATTAGATTGCGGATCGCCTGTATTGCAACTCTGATTGGCAGATCAACATCATGTACCTGCTTGTTGGAAAGACCTGCTTTCTCTCTTTCCTGATTTGCAACGCAGAGGAAACACGATCCGACTCTGACTCTTCTGTATGAACCTACGATGAAGAGTGCTGCTGACTCCATCTCGGAGGCAACACATCCCATTCTGAGCCACGCATTCCACTTATATTGAAGTTCAGCTCCTGCAGGCATGAGTTCAGGCTGATGCTGTCCGTAGAACGCATCCTTGCACTGAACGACTCCGGCATGATAATTTGCACCAAGCTTGTTTGCAGCAAATACAAGAGCGTTGGTAACAGTTTGATCCGGTACAGCAGGATATTCTATAGGAGCATATTCCTTGGTTGTACCCTCCATTCTGATAGCACCGGTAGCTATGACGACATCTCCGCCTTTGACATCGATGTCCATGCCGCCGCAGGTGCCAACTCTGATGAAAGTGTCCGCGCCGATATTAGCAAGCTCTTCAAGTCCGATCGAAGCCGAAGGGCCACCGATTCCGGTGCTCATTACGCTGACCTTGACACCATCGATATAGCCTGTGTAAGTCATATACTCACGGCTGTCGCCGACCAGCTTAGGATCGTCAAAATATTTAGCTATCTTAGCGCATCTCTTAGGATCTCCCGGAAGAAGGACATATTTGCCTACATCACCAGGCTTGAGTCCGATATGATATTGTGTTCCGGCACCTTCTGTATAATCGATCATAGCAGCTGCCTTTCTGTAATAATATTATGAATTCTTGAGTTATATTGCCAATTTGACCGGTTATTCGGCCTGTTTAACGACTTTGACGATACGGCTTGTGCCGAGTCTGTCTGCTCCGAGCTCAAGGAACTTCTCAGCATCCTCAAGACCTGAGATGCCTCCGGCAGCTTTCATCTTAACGCCTTCTCCGATATTCTTCGAGAATAGCTCAATATCTTCGAAAGTAGCTCCGCCACCGCCAAATCCAGTTGAAGTCTTGATGTAATCTGCTCCTGCGAATGTAACGATCTCGCACATGCGGACCTTCTCTTCTTCAGTAAGCATGCAAGTCTCAATGATGACCTTGAGGATGTGATCTCCGCAGATGTCCTTGAGGGTGCGGATCTCATTCTCTATATCTTCCCACTTGCCATCCTTGACCCATCCGAGATTGATTACCATATCGATCTCGTCAGCGCCTGCATCGATAGCATCACCGGTCTCGAAAGCCTTTACTGCAGTTGTGTTGTAGCCATTCGGAAAACCGATGACTGTGCAGATCTTGACTCTTCCCTGTGCATATTCAGCAGCCTGTGCTACATATGATGGCGGAATACAGACCGAAGCAGTCTGGTACTTGATGCCGTCATCTACGATTGCTTTTATTTCTTCCCATGTTGATGTCTGCTTAAGCAGAGTATGATCAACGTGACTCAGTATTTCTTTAACGTCCATAAGAATATACCCTCCTTATCATTACTCATACATAGTTACGATATCATACTGAAGCTAACTATTCAATTTGAACAGAGACAGTAAAACTAAAAAAACGGCTCCTGCCTGCCGGCAGAAGCCATTTTTCGAAACATTATTACATATTTGTAAATATAGTTACATGAATCTTGAGGATTTATCTCATACCCTTATCGTACGGAATACCTTCAGCCTTAGGTACTCTGGAGCTCTTGGATGTGAATGCAAGAACTACGAGTGTGATAATGTAAGGCAGCATTCTGTAGACATAAGGGCTGACACCGAGCTCGTTGAGCATGAATACTCCATCACCATTGATATCAAGTGTTGCATAAGTAGCAGCGATGCACTTGAACAGACCGAAGAGGATCGATCCGCCTGCGATATTCAGCGGTGTCCAGTTACCGAAGATCATTACAGCGAGAGCTAAGAAACCGTAGCCTGCTACATCTCCGTTGGATGTCATGTTAGCTGTTGTCATCGCAAATGTGAATCCGCCAACACCTGCAAGGAATCCGGAGAGACCTACGCCGAGATATCTCATCTTGTATACATTGATACCGAGTGAGTCAGCAGCCTGTGGGTTCTCACCGCAGGATCTGAGTCTCATTCCTGTCTTGGTCTTGTACAGGAAGATCGATACAAGAATGAATATGATGATGCAGATGTAAGTTGTCAGATAGACCTTATTGATAAAGAAGTCAATAAACGGTCCAAAGCTGTGTCCCTTAGGGAATCCGAAGGTCTGCGGCTTGATCATGAACCATCCTGCAGCTCCACCTTCTGCCATACCCATTGTGTTCTGCTGTACGATCATGTAGATGAAAAACATTACAAGAGCAGGAGCGAGCATGTTCAGAGCTGTACCGCCGATTGTCTGGTCAGCCTTGAGGTTGATAGCTGAGAATGCCAGAAGCATTGAGAATACTATTCCGCAAAGGCCTGACAGAAGCAGTGAAATGATCATTATGATCTGACCCTGATCCTGAGTCCATCCTGCTCCCTGGAACATTCTGATGAATACAACACCCATGAATGCACCGAAGATCATGATACCTTCAAGCGCCAGGTTGATAACACCGGAACGCTCAGCGCATACGCCGGCAAGAGCAACTATCATAAGAGGAACAGCATAAATCATCATCTGTTGTAGTAAGAATACCATTATTTCTGTCCTCCTTTCTCAGTCTCATCATCGTCATCATCTGCTATTGGCTCAGCATTTACATTACCATGATCATGCTTGATCCTCTTGGAGAGCATGGTCTTGATGAGCATTGAGAATGCTGACAGATATACGATTACAGCGATAATGATGTCTGCGATATATTCGTTGTAAGCTGTCAGGTACTTGAGCTGAAGTCCTGAAATGTTCAGCATCGACATGAATACACCTGAGAAGATAACACCGATTGGATGGTTAGCTGCAAGAAGTGCTACCGGGATACCGTTGAAACCTTCTGCAGGAAGCTTCTGATATGTTGACCAGTAGAACTCTGTATTACCTGAGAGGAAGTACAGTGATGCACCTGCTGCTGCAAGTGCTCCTGCGATTGCCATCGACAGGATGATATTCTTCTTGTCATTGATACCAGCGTATCTTGCGGCATGTCTGTTAGCACCACAGGCACGAAGTTCATAACCAAATGTAGTCTTGGTCATCATGACCCACATAGCAATGGCGATCAGCACTGCAATTATGAATCCGCCATTTGCCTGAGATCCTGCGAAAATCTTATCCATCAGGAGCTTAGGTGTGACTACTCCGACGTTCTTAAGAGGAATTACATATCCTACCTTGCCGCCTTCTGCAGCATTCTTGAATACCTCGTGAGCATCGAACCACCAGGTGACAAGGTTGGCTGCGATCCAGTTGGTCATGATACAGGTAATAACCTCGTTGATATTAAGGTAAGCCTTGAAAATACCAGGGATAGCGCCCCAGAGTCCTCCGAGGAGAACACCTACGAGGAATGCGCAAAGCCATGCGATTCCCTTAGGACATCCTGTCCAGCCGAGCCAGAGACCCACGGAAAGTGTTCCCATAGTTCCCATCAGATACTGACCGGAAGCTCCGATATTGAAAAGACCCGTCTTGAAAGCGATCGCTACAGAAAGACCTGTCATTACCAGAGGTACAGCACGGAACAGCATGTTACCGATGTTGACTCCGTTGAATCCGAATGACAGCTGACCTGCTGAGTCTCTTCCAGTTGAGAATACTCCGAGGAATACCAGCTTGATACCTTCTACTACACCACTTGTTGAGATGTTGGATTTACTGAGTCCTACGATGATGACGATCAGTGAACCGACTGCCATACCGATAAGGATGGAGATAAGAGCTGAATATACGGCTACAGCTCCTTCAGACTTATACCATTTGAGCTGGCCTGTAATTGGATCCTTCTTAGGCATTAGCTTCTCCCTCCTTTCCCTGTCTCTTAGCACCGGACATGTAGAGTCCGAGTTCTTCCGGTGTAGTCTTCTTAGGATCTACTTCTCCGACGATCTCACCTTCGTAAATAACAAGAATCCTGTCGGAAAGACCCATAACCTCTTCGAGTTCGAGTGATACAAGAAGAACTGCATGACCCTTGTCTCTCTCAGCTACGATCTGGTTGTGGATGTGCTCGATAGCTCCGACATCCAGACCTCTTGTAGGCTGAACAGCGATGAGAAGAGGTTCATTTCTGTCAAGCTCTCTTGCGATGATAGCCTTCTGCTGATTACCACCTGACATTGATCTCGTAACAGTAATAGGTCCCTGTCCTGATCTTACGTCAAAGTCCTTGATGAGCTTGTTAGCGTACTTACGGACTTCGTCAAATTTGATGAATCCGTGATTCTGGAATCTCGGGTCTTTGAATTTCTGAAGTACGAGGTTCTGCTCAAGTGTATATGAGAGAACGAGACCGTGTTTGTGTCTGTCTTCAGGAATATGAGACATTCCTGCAAGAGATCTCTGTCTGATAGAAGCCTTGGAAATATCATGTCCGCAAAGAGTTATCTTTCCGGCTGAAGCCTTCTCGAGTCCTGTCAGTCCGAATACCAGCTCGGTCTGTCCGTTGCCGTCGATACCTGCGATACAGAGAATCTCACCTGCTCTTACTTCAAATGAAACATTATTGACTGCGTTGTTCTTGTGGATCTTTGAAGGAACTGTGAGTCCTTCTACCTTGAGAACTGTTTCACCAGGATGTGCCTCAGCCTTCTGAAGCTCAAGCTGTACAGGTCTTCCTACCATCATGTTGGAAAGTTCCTGCTTGTTGGTATCCTTGGTGTTGACTGTTCCGACGTATTTACCCTTACGAAGTACGGTAACTCTGTCCGAAACAGCCATGATTTCGTTTAATTTATGTGTGATGAACAGGATAGATTTACCTTCCTTGGCAAATCCCCTCATTATTTCCATAAGTTCGTCGATTTCCTGAGGTGTAAGAACTGCTGTAGGCTCGTCGAAAATCAGAATGTCGTTATCCCTGTAAAGCATCTTGAGAATCTCGACTCTCTGCTGCATGCCGACTGTAATGTCTTCTACTTTGGCATCAACGTCAACCTTAAGTCCGTATTTCTCGGAAAGAGCCATGACTTTCTCTCTTGCTTCCTTCTTCTTGAGGAAACCGAGTGCTCCTGTAGTCTCTGCTCCCAAAATAATATTGTCCAGCACCGTAAATACATCGATGAGCTTGAAATGCTGGTGGACCATTCCTATACCAAGTGCGGTCGCATCATTAGGATTATTGATCTTGACGACCTGACCATCCTTCTTGATCTCGCCTGCCTCAGGCTGATAAAGTCCGAAAAGAACGCTCATCAGTGTTGACTTACCTGCTCCGTTCTCACCAAGAAGTGCGTGGATCTCACCCTTCCTGAGCTGGAGAGTAATGTCATCATTAGCCACAATTCCGGGGAATTCCTTGCGGATGTGGTTCATTTCTATTACGTATTCTGACATATTCTTTTCCCTCTGATTGATTTGATAGATAATGTTCTTAAAAAAGGGGGAATATTATTCCCCCTTTTCTAGACATCAGTTCTTGACTTAACGATATTGATTACTGAACGAAAGTAATGTTCTCAAGTCCTGCTGTGCTTGGGTCAGCAACCTCTGAGTTGTCTACTGTAATCTCACCGGACTTGATCTGCTCGAAGAGTGCATTGTACTCATCAACAGACCAGTTCTGGAGTGCCCATGTATCAACAGGGAGACCTACTGCATCATCAGCAGCTCCGAGTACGAGAGCACCAGTCTGGAGTCCCTCACCATAGAAGTTAGTGAGTGAAACCTGTACGGACTGAGCAAGACCCTTCATAGCTGATGTTACAACAGCGTCAGACTGATTTGACTGGTCAACGTCAACGCCGATGATTGCGCCGTCAGCTGCCTCAGCTGCTGCTGCGCCGGAGCTGAACATTGTACCACCGCACATGAAGATAACTTCTGTTCCTGCATTGAACCAACCAGCAAGCATAGCCTGGAGGTCATCAGATGCGGAGAAGCTTGAACCATACTCCCAGCTGTATCTCATCTCTACGTTCTCGCCCTTAGCTGCAGCTGCATCATTAGCGCCCTGAGCATATCCATAGCCGTATCTGATGCAAGCAGGGTTTGAACCACCGCCACCGCCGGAGAATCCGAGCTTTGTGTAGCCTTCCATTACAGCAGCATATCCTGCGAGATATCCAGCCTGCTCTTCCTGATAGGATACTCCGAGAACGTTAGCAATTCCCATATCCCAACCATCGATGAAGATGAACTGAACTTCAGGATACTTAGGTGCAACAGCCTCAAGAGCAGTAGCCTGGAGGAATCCAGGGGTTACGATAACCTCAGCGCCTGCATCGCAAGCATCTGTCATAGCCTTGATTCTGTCATCGTCTGTAGCATTCTGGCCGTTAGCTGGCTGATAGTACTTATAAGTCTTACCATTCTCATAAGCATACATCTTGCAGCCGTTCCATGTGAACTGGTTGAAAGAACCGTCCTTGAGCTGACCAACGTCTGTTACCATTGCAATCTGGTAAGTTCCGTCCTCAGATTCACAGTTATCATCGATATCATCGAATGATACTGCTTCTGTTGATTCCTGCTGATCATCTGCTGCAGGTTCTTCTGAACCGCCGCCCCCGCATGCTGCGAATGCAAATACCATTGCAACAGCGAGGAGCATTACAAGAAATTTCTTCTTCATTATTACCCTCCTCAAGGTTTCATGAAATAAACACTAAAACCAGGAAACCAAAGTTTCCATACTGGTTATATTATATTATAACGTGGCAAAAAAACAAAGATTATCGATGTCAAAATGATACAAAAAGTGTTTCTTATATTATCTATGAAAAATATCATATTTGTCAGTGCTCAGGCGTTGTAGTAGTATTAATTAGTATAGATAAAGAAATAAATAAGCTTGTTACGAAAGGGAGCTAATCATGGCCAAACTATATTTCAAATATGGAGCGATGGGTTCTTCCAAATCAGCTCAGGCACTGATAACCAAATTCAATTATGAAGAAAAAGGCATGACAGTCTGGCTCATCAAGCCGGGTACAGACACAAGAGACGGTGCCAACATTATCCAGAGCCGTATAGGTCTCAGGCAGGAAGCCCAGATAATCTATCCGGACGATGATATTATCGAAGAGTATCACAAGGCCGGAAGTTACGATGTAATAATCGCTGACGAGTCGCAGTTTCT
The DNA here is from genome assembly GCA_017512145.1 of Mogibacterium sp. Taxonomy (GTDB): domain Bacteria; phylum Bacillota; class Clostridia; order Peptostreptococcales; family Anaerovoracaceae; genus Crickella. The sequence goes on from JAFWHB010000014.1 coordinate 194,785, forward strand.
GACTCCGGAGCAGATCGATGGTCTGAGATTTCTCGTAGACGAGGAGGACATACCGGTACTTTGCTTTGGCCTGAGGACAGACTTTCTGACACACTTCTTCCCGGGCGCAATGAGACTGATGGAGCTTGCGGATTCTATCACAGAGATCAAAACCATCTGTGAATGCGGCCGCAAAGCAACGGTAAATGCGAGATTTGATGATAATGGCAAAATCATCACTGAAGGAGATCAGGTAGTTCTCGGCGGTAATGACAGATATACCGCAATGTGCCACAAATGCTGGGTAGAAAGAATCAAAGAACAGAACAAATAATGATGGATAAATACATTGCCGTTATCGGCGGCGCAAATATAGATATAGGCGGCAAACCATATAACAAGCTGATTCCTGCAGATTCAAATCCAGGGCGCGTAATAATCAGTTACGGCGGAGTCGGAAGGAATATCGCACACAATCTTACCAAACTAGGTGTAAGAACAGAGCTGCTTACAACAGCCGGAGGAGATTTTCTAGGCAGAGAAATGATCAGTTACTGCAGCAGCGAAGGAATCATCACTGATCATATAAGAATTGATGAAGGTGATAGATCTTCACTATATCTGTATATAGATAATGAAGAAGGCGATATGCAGCTTGCTGTAGCTGATATGAGTACCGAAACCTCCCTAACTCCTGAATATATAGATTCAGTTGAGGATATTATCAATGGAGCAACTGTAGCTGTTGTAGACTGTAATCTGTCTCAGGAAGCATTTGACCATATCATGAAAATCAGCAGAGTTCCTGTATATGTTGATACAGTCTCAGCTAACAAATCTCATAAGATCAAAGGTCATCTCAATGGAATAGATACTCTCAAGCCTAACAGAATAGAAGCAGAGATCCTTACGGGACTTTCTATAAATACAGAAGAAGACTATGTTGGTGCTTGTTACAACCTTATATATCAGGGTGTAAGAAGAGTATTCATAACAATGGGCAGCAAAGGAATCATCGCTGCAGATATGAATAACTGCTACATAACAGATAGTTATTCTATAGAACCTGTAAATACAACAGGAGCCGGAGATGCCGCAACAGCTGCAATAGCCTGGGCATCGACAATTCTCAGAGAAAGATTTGATTATGCCGGAAAAGAATACAATGATCTTATTATTCCGTCGCTTGCTGCAAATTCAGCTGCTTCACTTGCAGCAGAATCAGACGAAACGATATGCAGCACCCTTGATATCAGATCTATCCTTGAGAGGATCAACAATAACAGAGTAAGAATAAGAAAAATAAAATAATCAAACAGTAAGGAGAATCAATTAATGAACAAATATCTTGATATCAACCCCGAAGTCAAAGAAGCTCTTGATTCAGGTAAGCCAGTAGTTGCACTCGAATCTACTATCATTTCTCATGGAATGCCATATCCGCAGAATGTAGAGACAGCTCTTAATGTGGAGAGAATAATCAGAGAGAACGGCGCAGTACCTGCAACAATCGCTATCATCGGAGGAAGACTCAAAGCCGGACTTACACCGGATGAAATTGAATACTTTGGCAAGAAGGGCCCTGAAATCACCAAAGCCTCAAGAAGAGACCTTGCAATGCTTTGTGCTAAGGGTGAAGATGGAGCCTGCACTGTAACAACTACTATGATGATAGCTCACATGGCAGGCATCAGAGTATTCGCAACAGGCGGTATAGGTGGAGTTCACAGAGGAGCTGAGATCACAATGGATATAAGCGCTGACCTCGAAGAGCTCGCTCAGACACCGGTAATGGTAATCTGCGCAGGATGCAAATCAATCCTGGACATCGGACTTACACTTGAATATCTTGAAACACACGGAGTTCCTGTAATTGGAATGGGAACAGAAGACATGCCTGCATTCTATACATCAAAGAGCGGATTCAAGGTAGATTATAAAGTAGATTCACCGGAAGAACTCGCAAACTTCTTCAGAACACACATCGAACTCGGAATGAAAGGCGGAATACTTGTAGGAAATCCTATTCCAGATGAATATTCAATGGATCCGGAAGTTATCAATCCTGCAATAGATCAGGCAATAAGAGAATGTAACGAGCTCGGAATCAAAGGCAAAGCAACCACCCCATTCCTGCTAGCCAAAGTCAAAGAACTCACAGGCGGCGACAGCCTCGACTCAAACATCCAGCTCGTATACAACAACGCCAAAATAGCAGCCCAGACCGCAGCATACCTCTGCAAATAATAATAAAAAAAACTCCAAAGAGCTAACACCCCTGCTTGAAAATATGAATTATTAGACAATCATCACTGTATAATTAAAACTCTGATGGAGATAAAAATATTTATTTAATATATTCATATAAATAAGAATTAAAAAAGAGCTCCAAAGAGCGAGAATCCCGCTGCCAATAAATATATGTATTAAATTTATACCTGTAGATAATTAAAAATAATCATATAAATTAAAAGGGAGTATGTATATTACGGTGAGCATCCCGCAGAGATTTATCTCGAGGACGCGAACAAGTGATATACATACTCCCTTTTTTAATATTATTATTCTAATTCATACGAATAGGTAAAATTAGATATGTGAATTTATCTCCCTTTAATGGTTTAATGATACATGGGCTGATGCTGTCCTTGTAATTCATGATGATCTCTTCATCTTCAATTACACTAAGTGCATCTTTGAGATATTTGGAGTTAAGTCCTATATTGAGGCTCTCTCCTTCATTTATTATCTCAACCTTCTCCTCAATATTACCTTCTTCATTGAGTGATTTGATAATGAGGATGTCCTTATCAATATTGAATCTTATGAGATTGTTATTCTGGACTGATGCAAGTAATGAAGCTCTCTCTGTACTTCTGAGAAGATCATTTCTCTTAACTCTTACATTGATCATTCCTTCTTTATTAAGGATCCTTTCGTAATCAATGAATTTGCCTGAGAATGTATTGATGATAACTTTGTTGTTATCGAACTTCATGATCACTTTGTTGCCGGTGATTTCAAAGCTCATCTTGTCATCACCATCATCACTTATGATCTTGGCTGTTTCATTTACAAGCTTAGCTGGTATAACAACGCTCATATTGATGCTGTTATCAACATCTATCTTATATGCTGCAATTCTGTAAGGATCAACACCTACCATTTTCATTTTTCCATCTTTGATCTCAAGGAGAACTCCTGTGAGTATTCCGTTGAAATCATCTGTTGATGCACTGAATGCAGTCTTTCTTATGAGCTTCTTGACATCTTCCTTGCTCAGGAAGATCTCCTTCTCACCTTCTGCAAGTCTGATCTTAGGAAATTCATCAGCTTTGAAGCATATGATTTCTGAATTTGATCCGCCACTTCTGATATTTACCTTAACAGAATCAGGATCATAATCTATCATCATATCTTCTTCAGGAAGCTTGTTGATAATAGCTGTGAATAATTTAGCCGGTACTACAAATTCACATTTGTCAGTGCACTGAACACCTATACTTGATTCTATAGTAATGTTAGTATCGGTTGCTGTCAGCTTCATTACACCTTCTGATACTTCAATAAGTATTCCTTCAAGAATGTTTGATGTAGTTCTTACAGGAACAGAATGAGATACATTAGAAAGTGCTCTATTAAGTTCTGATCTGTTACAGTAGATTTTCATTGTTGTACCCTTTCAGCTCTATATTTATATATTAGATTCTTAGTATTAATAGTAGGCCCTGTGGATAATGTGGATAACTTGCAAGAGCCATTGTTTTCAATATCTGGAGCCATTTAATGACAGTTGAAAAAGCTGATAATAATTCATTTAAAGAATGTGAATAAATAATTGCTACTTTCTTCCGGCTTCGAGTTTGGCTCTTATTGTCCTTATATTTTCCATAAGTTCTTCGTCATATTTGAGAGATTCTTCTATCTTCTCTATTGCATGGATAACAGTTGAATAATGTCTGTTACCGAATAACTTACCTATCTTAGGAAGAGAAAGATCAGTAGTCTCTCTGCAAAGATACATGGCTACCTGTCTTGGAAGTGTGATCTCAGCATTTCTCTTAGGAGAATCCATGTCTGCAATCTTGATTTTGTAATGATTAGCTACTGTTGATCTGATTCTTTCAGGTGCAACTGCCTGCTCATTATCCTTGATAATATCTTTAAGGATATTCTTGGCATTATCTACAGTAATATCTTCATTAAGAAGCTGCGACAATCCAACGACTCTGTTATATGCACCTTCAAGTTCTCTTATATTATCCTTGACCTGATCTGCTATAAGACACAGAACATCATATAGTTCAGGTGTAACTTCAATATCTGACTTATTTGCAAGATTCTTGAGAATAGCTACTCTTGTCTCATAATCCGGAGACTGGATATCTGCTATCATGTTCCAGCTGAATCTTGTTCTTAATCTTTCATCAAGACCTTTGAGACTTACAGGCGGGCAATCACTTGTGATTACTATCTGTTTGTTATTCTGATAAAGTGCCTCAAAAGTATGGAAGAATTCTTCCTGAGTAGCTTCCTTTCCCTGCAGGAACTGAATATCATCTATAAGAAGAACATCAAGTTTGCGGTATTTGTTACGGAAACTCTTAGTCTTGTTATCATTGATAGCTGTGATAAGTTCATTTGTGAACATCTCAGTGCTTACATATAATACTTTGGCACTTGGATTGTTCCTTATAATATGTACACCTATCGCCTGCATCAGATGTGTTTTGCCAAGTCCGGAACCTCCGTAAATAAAAAGAGGATTATAAATGTCACCAGGAGCCTCAGCTACTGCAACTGAAACTGCATGGGCATATTTGTTGGAATTGCCCACTACAAAATTTTCAAAATTAAATCTAGGATTGAAGAGCTTCTCCTGATTGAGAGGATTCTTCATCTTAGTAAGATCTATCTTTGATGCTTCGTATTCTTTTTCCTGTTTGATAACTACTCTGAAAGGTTTATCAAGGCTGCTGTTAAGTGAATTCTCAATCTGATGAAGATAATGTTCATTAATATGATTGATGAGCTTAGCCTGGTTAGGCCATGCAAGATAAATAATACCTGCTTCTTCCTCTATGTGATGAATATACAGAGGAGCGATCCAGGTATTGTAGCTCAGATTCGTAGTGTTAGCCTTGAGGAAACTAAGAGTAGTACCCCATATCTTGTTTTTGTCCAATTCTATTCTCCAATCACTTATAAACACATTTTACATAAAGTTTTCCACATATTCAATTAGTGAAATTGCAGTAGATTTGCGATAAAAATGGACAACAAAAAGAAAGTTATCCACATATTGTTGATAAAGTTGTTAATAAATATTTGTCAGCACAAGATATTGTGTATAACTCATTTTTTGTCAGTATTGTTTTTATTTTAAATAATAGTTTTATATGTCTTATATTGGAATCCTTAACTTGACTTGTTAAATGCCTTAAATTATAATGTTTTGGCGTATGTGCTCTTGAAATTCAGAGAGCACCTTTAATTACTATTTTATATATAGAAGGAGTAGAAAAATGAAAAGAACTTATCAGCCTAAGAAGAGACAGAGACTTAAAGAGCACGGATTCCGTAAGAGAATGGCTACAGCTAACGGCCGCAAGGTACTCAAGAGAAGAAGAGCAAGAGGAAGAAAGTCCCTCACAGTTTAATTGTTTGTTTGTGGTGTAACAGGTGAGAGATAATAGTGAACTTACGCTTCGCAAACAGAAAGATTTTGTCAGGATATACAATCATGGCACATCTAAGGGAAGCAAATATGTAGTAGTTATTTACAAGAAGAATAATTTAGGCTACACAAGAACAGCTTTCGTTTCAAGTAAGAAAGTCGGTAATTCCGTACAGAGAAACAGATCAAGAAGACTGATGAGAGAATCATTCAGATCTTTCAGCCAGAGAGTCAAAGAAGGCTTTGACATAATATTTGTGGCTCGCAACTTCATTAATGAAGCAGGCGAGAAAGAAGTTGAAAGAGCGATGTTCGGAGCAGTCAGAGCATGCGGATTAATTAAAGATAGAGACGATCAACCTGTAACACAGAAATGAATAATAAGAACAGGAACATATTTCAGAAGTTTTTAATAATTATGGTAAGGGCATACCAGATAGGGATCTCACCTTACATAGGTGCTCACTGCAGGTATACTCCTACATGCAGCGCCTATTTTATTGAAGCAGTCGAGAAATACGGCGCTCTTAAGGGTAGTTGGATGGGAATCAAGAGAATACTCAGATGTCATCCCGGTCATCCCGGTGGATATGATCCTGTACCATAAGAACGGAGACAATTAATGGGCATTATTGCAAAACCTATCGGATATCTGCTGATGTGGATATACAAATTAGTAGGAAACTACGGTATTGCTCTCATCATTCTCACTTTCATTGTTAAGCTGGCTCTGTATCCTCTCTATGCCAAGCAGATGAAATCCTCTGCAAACATGGCAGAGATGTCAGAGAAGGCTCAGGACATCCAGCGCAGATACGCTAATGACAAAGAGAAGATGAATGAGGAAATGCAGAAGCTGTACACCGAGACAGGATTTAATCCTATGAGCGGTTGTCTTCCTATGCTTATTCAGTTTCCTATCATCATGGGACTGTTTGCGCTTCTCAGAAATCCGATGAAGTACATGCCATCAGGCAGCACCATGATTTTCGCAAATCACGAGTCCTTCCTCTGGATCAAGGACCTGGCTCAGCCGGATATGTGGATTTTGCCTATAGCTGCAGGTCTTGCGACTTACTTTGCTTTCAGCATGAATAGTGCAATGACACAGCAGCCTGGTGCATCTGCCGGACAGAACAAGGCAATGAACGCAATTATGAAGTACTTCTTCCCGCTCAGTATTCTGTGGCTTGCCAGATCTTATCCTGCCGGACTTGCTATTTACTGGGCAGGTGGACAGTTCATGCAGATTTTCTTTAACCTTAGAATGAACAAGGTAAGAGATGAGATGAACAAGGCCAAGGAAAAGAGAAAGCTCATGGAAAGAGCTGAGAAGGAACTTGCACGGAAGAAGAGAGCAAGAATGAAAGGAAATATTTAATACATGAGAACTTCAGAGAAATGGGGTGTCGATGTAGATACTGCTGTTGATCTTGCGCTCAAAGAACTTAAGTTAACCAGAGATGAAGTAGAAATAGAGGTTCTTGAAGAATCTTCAAATGGATTTCTAGGTATTGGGTCTAAGCTCGCCAGAGTAAAGGTAACCGCAAAAGAAGAAAAACAGACAACAGCAAAAGAAAAAGCTACATTCGATGAAATCGATGCCATTCTGGCAGGTCTTCCTGAGAATTCTTCAAATAAGCTCCCTGACGAAGTCAGAGCAGAGTACGACAAGTTTGAAGCTGAAGAGCGTGAGGATGCTCGCGCAAGAGAGAAGGCTAAGGCCAGAGCAAACAAGAAGAACAACAAATCTTCACGCAGCAAGAAATACGACCTCAATCTTGAGGATACAATGCTGTTCGAAGTTAAGAAGCTTGATCCTGTAGAGGGACATCCAATTGAGAAATTCCTCACAGATATAGCTGAGCAGATGGGTATAGACCTTAGTTTCAGCGTAAAGGCCGGCGATGAACTGGTATTTGTTGAGATCACAGGTAAGGACACAGGAACTATTATAGGCAAGAGAGGAGCTACACTCGACGCAGTTCAGTGCCTCGCAAGCTATGTTGTAAATAAGGACACTAACAAATACGTCCGTGTCATCCTTGACGCAGAGAACTACAGATCCAAGAGAGAGAAGACTCTCGTAAATCTCGCAAACAGACTTGCCGGCAAGGTCGAAAGAACCAGAAAGTCTGTAACACTCGAGCCGATGAATCCATATGAGCGTAAAGTTATCCACTGCACACTCCAGAATCATCCAAGAATAAAGACAAGAAGTGAGGGCAAGGACCCTTACCGCAGAGTCATCATCGAGATGAAATAATCAAAATCATAAATAAAATCCTGTCTCGGTTCGAGACAGGATTATTTATTTACTTATTAAATTGTATTGAAGCAGCAGTATTAGTCAACTGCACCATCTTTGTTGAAGGTCTTGGTAACCAGAGTCTCTCCATCATATGTGTAATTGACTATTATCTGGATGCCTTCAATCTTGGAGCCTTCCTCAAGCTGCTTGCAGAGATCTGAGAAGGTAGTTCCTGCACTTGTAAGAGCAGATGCAAGGGATTCTTTCATTGTGTCGCTCTTAGCAAGCTCTTCAGTTACGCCTTCAAAGTTCTTGAGATCATAAGTGTAAACAACATCGTTACCCTTGATGCTTACCTCAAGACCATTTGTATCAGCGGTCTGCTGAATCTCAGCTGATGCCTTCTCATCATTCTGGATGTACTTCTCAAGTGTGTCAGGCTCCTTGCTGCCGCAAGCTGAAAGTGCCATTGCCATTACGAGTGTGAGACTTATAAGTACAGCTATAATGCTTCTTCTTTTCATTTTGATTATTCTCCTTTGTTAATTGTTATCGTCTGAGTTGTTATCTGATGTGCCGTCGTTCTTGCCAAAGAGGCTGCCCAGAAGGCCGTTTGATGAGTTGCCTGAGCTATTGCTATCCGACTCATCATCTGAATACTCATCGTCATACTGACTATCTGAGTTGTAGTTATTTGAGTTATTGGAATTATTATTTGAGTTAAATATATCGCTTGAGTTGTTATTGTTTGAATTATATGAATTATTAGCCGAATTGTTGCTGTTCTTGGCATCGTTCACAGCTCTTCTGGCTTCTTCAAGTTCCTTTTCAGTCTTAGTAAGGATCTTACCGAACTCTTCCTGGAATTCATCAGTGATCTCATTAACTTCCTTACGTGTAGTGGCTGTCTCTATGTTCTTCTGGAATTCTTCCTTAAGTGTCTCTACCTGTACAGCCTCCTCAGTATCGTAATCTGAAATCTTGATGGAATCTACGTACTTCTTTGCTTCACTGATGGCCATTTTGCCGTCAAGCACTCTGTAGCCGTAAGCTCCTCCTATAGCTGATGCAAGCATAAGTATCAGCACAAGAATGATCTTAGCGCCTATACCGCCTCTTTTATTGTTCATTTTCGATCTCCAATCTCTTATAAAGTAAACTGCTGTATAAGCATAAACCTGAAGAAATTATATCACAAATATTATATAATCGGTAAAGAAAGTGAGGAATATCGATGAAGATCAATAGCATCATTCTTGAGAATTTCAGAAATTATAAGAATCTTGAACTGGATTTTGACGACAGCCGGAATATCATCGTCGGAGAGAACGCTCAGGGCAAGACAAATCTCATCGAGGCAATATACCTTACTGCCTTTGCCAGATCTTTCCGTACCAACAATTCGGCTGAACTTGTCATGTTTGGCGAGGACAGCGGCAGAGTCAGTACTGACATTACCAGTGAAGACATAGAGAAGAATATCAACATCGTCATCCGCTCGGACGGCAAGAAAATGATAAAGAAGGACGGCAAAGCCATCCGCAAGACAACAGAGCTTCTCAACAATGTAGTCGTTATCATTTTCTCTCCTGATGACCTGAGAATAATCAAGGACAGTCCTGAGAAGAGAAGAACCTTCATCAACAGAGAGCTCTCGCAGATGAGGCCAAGATATTATGAGGTTTTCAGAAGATACAGCGATGCTCTCAGGCAGAAGAATGCCATACTCAAGGGCTACTTCAATATCAAGAAGAAGACATTCACCCGCGCGGACAATCTCAGTCTCAATGATATAAGCCCTTATGACAACAGCAGGCAGTATAACGTTGAAATGCTGGATGTATTCGACAGGCAGCTTGCGGATAACGGATATGAGATCATAAGATACCGCAAGGAGTTCGCTGAAATGCTCTCTCAGGAGGCCGGTGAGATAATGAACAAGATCTCCGGCGGAAGGGAAGAGCTCAGAATAGAATACAAGACTTCGTGCGACTTTATCACTGGAACCGAGGGAAGAGACATTCTCTACAAGCAGTTCTACCACAACAGAGAGAAGGATATATACAATGGCTATGCTACTCTCGGTCCTCACAGAGATGACATAGAGTTCTATATCAACGGCAAGGACGCCAAGAAATATGGATCCCAGGGCCAGCAGAGAACTATAGCACTCTCACTCAAGCTCGCAGAGATCAGAATAGCAAGGCAGATACTGGATGAATCACCTGTACTCCTTCTTGATGATGTGCTCTCAGAGCTCGACCTCGACAGGCAGAGATTCCTTGTCAGTGAGATAGATGATGTCCAGCTTTTCATCACTTCTGCTGAGCTTAATGAGGACGTGATCAAGGATCTGAGGGGCGGCACTTTGTTCCGGGTAGAGAACGGAACCATAACCAGAGTGGACAAATATTAATACTTTGATGAAGGCAGAAAAAGCCTCCTTGCACATCAGAAAAGTCAGAAAAAAATCCGAAGCCCGGAGAACTTGAAATTACTGGCTTTCGTGACGCGAATGTCAAAATGAGGGCGAAAATTTGCGTTTTAAGCGATTTTTTCGTTTCTACAAGATATTATGGCAAATATTGCAATAAAACAGCTTATATGGTAAAATTTGGGCGTAAACTCATAGGGTGCTACGCCCATTTTTTAATGTAGAGCATAATTTTTATAAGAAAAGGAAACAGACACAAATGGCTCAGAAGCAAGAGTACGGTGCCAGTCAGATAGAGGTACTGGAAGGTCTTAAGCCGGTAAGGCTCAGACCGGGTATGTACATCGGAAGTACAGGCCCTGCAGGACTCCACCATCTGGTATATGAGATAGTGGACAACTCTGTAGACGAAGCACTTGCAGGTTACTGTAAGCACATTGCAGTAACAATAGAACAGGATAATTCCATTACCGTACAGGATGATGGAAGAGGAATGCCGGTAGACATCCATCCTAAGATGGGTATCCCTGCAGTCCAGGTAATCCACACACAGCTCCATGCCGGCGGTAAGTTCGGTGGCGGAGGATACAAGGTATCCGGCGGTCTCCACGGTGTAGGTGCGTCAGTAGTTAATGCGCTCTCAACACACATGATCGTACAGGTCAGGAGAGACAACAAGATCTACGAGCAGGAATACTTCAAGGGTGAAGAGGCAACAGAGCTCAAGGTCGTAGGTGAATACAAGACAGGCAAGACAGGATCCAAGACACAGTTCTGGCCTGACGGCGAGATTTTCGACGAGACAGTATTCGATTATGAGACTCTCCAGAGAAGACTCAGAGAGATGGCTTTCCTGAACAAGGGACTTGAGATCTCACTCGAGGATAAGAGAGTAAGCCCGCATAAGAAGGACAAGTTCCATTACGAAGGCGGAATCAAGGAATTCGTTCAGTATCTCAACCACAACAAGGATGCAATCAACCCTACAATCTTCTACTTTGAGGCTGAGAAGAAGGGATACGAGGTCGAGGTAGCTCTCCAGTATACAGACAGATACAGTGAGACTATCATGTCATATGCCAACAACATCCACACCAACGAGGGAGGATTCCACGAGGTAGGATTCAAGTCCGCTCTGACAAGAACCATCAACGACTACGCCCGCAGGAACAAGCTGATCAAGGACAACGACGACGCACTCCAGGGCGATGACGTAAGAGAAGGAATCACAGCTATCGTTTCGGTCAAGCTCACCAATCCTCAGTTCGAGGGCCAGACCAAGGCCAAACTCGGAAATGCTGAGGTCAAGGGCTTTGTCGAGACCAATACAACAGAGCAGCTGACATACTTCCTCGAGGAGAATCCTAAGCAGGCCAAGATCATCGTAGACAAGTGTCTCAAAGCTCAGCGTGCGCGTGAAGCTGCCCGTAAGGCAAGAGAGATCACCCGTAAGACATCGGTTCTCGAGACTACTTCGCTTCCTGGCAAGCTCGCAGACTGCTCAGAGAAGGATCCTGCACTTTCAGAAATCTTCCTCGTAGAGGGTGACTCCGCGGGCGGATCAGCTAAGCAGGGCAGAGACCGTAAGAGACAAGCAGTGCTTCCGCTGAGAGGTAAGATCCTGAATGTTGAGAAGGCAAGACTTGACAGAGTCCTCTCATCAGACGAAATCAAGAACATGATCACAGCATTCGGATGCAACATCGGCAAGGAATTCGATATCAACAAGCTGAGATATCACAAGATCATCATCATGACGGATGCCGATGTCGACGGAGCACACATCAGGACACTTCTCCTGACATTCTTCTTCAGATATATGACACCGCTCGTAGAGGGCGGATATGTATACGCAGCTCAGCCGCCTCTCTTCAGAGTCAAGCAGGGCAAGCAGATCTGGTACACATATTCAGATGCAGAGCAGGACAAGCTCCTCGCTGACCTCAAGGCCAAGGGCGGCAACAACAAGATCGAGATCCAGAGATACAAAGGTCTTGGAGAAATGGACTTCAACCAGCTTTGGGAGACGACCATGGACTACGACAACCGTACTCTGATCAGGATCACGGTAGAGGATGCTGAGGCAGCAGACGAGATTTTCACCACACTCATGGGTGACAAGGTACCGCCTCGTAAGGCATTCATCGAAGAGAACGCAAGATATGTCCGTAACCTGGATATTTAACGAAAAGGAAATATAAGTAATGGCAGATTTATTAGATAACAGCAAAATTATCGAGCACGAGATATATAACGAGATGAAGAACTCGTATATCGACTATGCGATGAGCGTTATAGTCGGTCGTGCGCTGCCGGATGTCAGAGACGGACTCAAGCCTGTACACAGGAGGATCCTGTACGGAATGCATTCTCTCGGCATCACACCGGATAAGCCTCACAAGAAATCGGCGCGTATCGTCGGTGAGGTAATGGGTAAATACCACCCGCACGGTGACAGCTCCATCTACGATGCCATGGTCAAACTGGCACAGGATTTCTCTACAAGATATCCTCTCGTAGACGGACACGGCAACTTTGGCTCGGTCGACGGCGACGGCGCTGCCGCATCGAGATATACAGAAGCAAGGATGTCCCCATTCTCTCTGCAGATGGTCAGAGACATCGAGAAGGACACCGTTGACTTCATGGACAACTACGACGGCGAGGAGCAGGAGCCTGTAGTACTCCCATCGAGAGTACCAAACCTCCTGATCAACGGATCGAATGGTATCGCTGTAGGTATGGCGACTTCAATCCCGCCACACAACCTTGGTGAGACGATCGACGCCTGCGTCAAGTTGATCGACGATCCGGACTGCTCTATCGACGACCTGATCAAAATCATCAAGGCTCCGGACTTCCCGACAGGCGCTATGATCCTCGGAAGGAACGCTGCAAGAGAGGCGTACCTCACAGGTCAGGGCAAAGTCAACATCAGATCCGTATGCGAGATCGAGGAGACAGCCCGCGGCAAGATGAGAATCATCGTCAGCGAGATCCCGTTCCAGGTCAACAAGGCAAGACTCATCGAGTCCATGGCAGACCTCGTCAGAGACAAGAGACTTGAAGGAGTTTCGGCTATCAGGGATGAGTCCAACAGAGAAGGTACGAGAATCGTTATCGAGCTCAAGAAGGACACCAACCCTAACGTAATACTGAACAGACTCTACAAGCACACAGCACTTCAGACATCATTCAGCATGATCATGCTGGCGCTTGTTGACGGCGAGCCTAAGATCCTCAACCTCAAGCAGATCCTTGAGGAGTATCTCAAGCACCAGAAGATAGTCGTTACAAGAAGAACAAGATTTGACCTCGCTAAGGCAGAGGCCAGGGCACATATCCTCGAAGGTCTCATTATAGCTCTCGACAACATCGACGAGATCATCGCAACTATCAGATCAGCATACAATGACGCCAAAGAGAAGCTGATGATAAGATTCGGTCTTACCGAGATCCAGGCACAGGCTATTCTCGACATGAGACTTGCCAAGCTGCAAGGACTCGAAAGAGAGAAGATCCAGGCTGAGTATGATGAACTGCAGAAGAGGATCGCTTACTACAAGAGCCTGCTTGCTGATGAGCACCTCCTGATGGGAGTAATCAAGGATGAGCTTATCGAGATCAAGGGCAAATGGGGAGATCCTAGAAGGACCAAGATCGTCGCTGATGAAGGCGAGCTCGATGAAGAGGCACTGATCGATGAAGAGGATGTAGCTATCACTCTGACACATCTTGGATATGTCAAGAGAGTACCTGCAGATACTTACAAGGCTCAGAGAAGAGGCGGCAAGGGAATCGTCGGACTCACGACAAGAGAATCTGACTTTGTCAGAGACCTCATAATAACGAGCACGCACGACTACCTGATGTTCTTCACTGACATGGGCCGTGTATACAAGATCAAGGCATACGAGATCCCGGAGGCATCAAGGACTGCAAAGGGCACACCGGTCATCAACTTCCTGAACCTCAACAGCTCAGAGAGAGTTACTGCGGTCATTCCTATCAAGGAGTTCGCAGCTAACGAATGCCTCGTGATGGTAACAAGACAGGGAACGATCAAGAAGACACCGCTCTCTGAATTCGATACCAACCGCAAGACAGGACTCATAGCTATCACACTCAAGGAAGGCGACAAGCTGATTTCAGTAGCTCAGGCAGGCGGCAATGAGAACGTACTCGTAGTCACCAAGCAGGGCAAGGCGATCGCTTTCTCAGAGAATGATGTAAGACCTATGGGCAGAAATGCCGGCGGTGTCAGAGCAATCCTCCTCGACAAGGGCGATGAAGTAGTCTCCATGGAGCTCGATATCGACCAGAAGAGAAAGATGCTCGTCATCACCGAGAATGGCTTCGGTAAGAGAACACCTCTTGACGAATACAGACTACAGACCCGTGGCGGCAAGGGCGTTGCTACATACGACAAGACCAAGTTCAACAAGACAGGAACACTCGTAGGCGCGACACTTGTAAGTGACGAGGATGAGGTTATGGTCATCAACTCCAACGGTGTAATCATCAGGATCCGCGCTAACGAAGTAAGCACATCCGGAAGAACGACACAGGGAGTCAAGATCATGAAGGTCGAGAAGGGCAACCGCATCGTCTCCTTCGCTAAGGTAGTAGACGAAGAGAACGCTACCAAGCCACAGGCACCAGCTCATGAGAAGAACCCGAACATCGGCAAAGATGGAAATGAGCAGATGACATTGGTATAATATTATTATGAATCATTTAATAATATTACGATATTAGTACTGATAGTCACCCCTCAGGACAAATAAATCAGTACAAAACTAAAAAACGGGAGGTCATACAGGCCTTCCGTTTTTCAGTGTTAAGGTAGTTATGAAGTTATGTTTTGGAGTTATGAAGTATTAATTATGAAAGTTATAAGTGTCAGGGTTTTGTTATGAAGAAAAGTTTATCCGTTCTTGTCCTGACAATGATATGATAAAGAACGAACCTTAAGCGAACTTTAAGTAAGGAAAAAAATCGTAATTATTTCGAATAAGAACAAGAGGCGCGAAATGGATACAACAGATATGCAGATTCAGAGAATAACTGAGATGGAGAGCAGGCTGGATTCCGCATCCGATGCCATCAGTAGGCTGGCAGGTGCGCTTGCGGCATATGAGGATATACAGGAGAGTTACCTCGTTCTGGAGAACTACTACGGCAGCACCGAGTGGAGGGAGAATTTCGAGGCAGATGAGGCCGGCAAGCTCCCGGAAGACCTCAAGAGAGGAGTGCTATCAGAAGATGCAGTCTATAATCTCATCCAGGACCACCATGAACTGATGGAACACATGCAGAAGATAGTAAGGAAGAACAGTATATGATAAAATTTTGAGACTACTCCAGGGAGGTGGGTGTTATGAGAAAGATTCTTGTCGTAATAGATATGCAGAATGATTTCATCGATGGAGCGCTTGGCACCAAGGAGGCTGAGGCCATCGTAAAAAATGTTAAGAATAAGATACTTACATATAATCCGCGTGATATCATTGCAACCAGAGATACGCACGAGACGGATTATCTCAGGACGCAGGAGGGCAAGTATCTTCCGGTCGAGCACTGCATCAGGGGAACTGATGGCTGGCAGATAAGGCCGGAGATAGCGGAGCTTCTGCAGGAGGCTGTTATTTATGACAAGCCTACGTTCGGGAGCACTTCTCTTGCGGAGGATCTTAAGAAGCTGTCCGAAAGAGAGCAGATCGAGATCGAGCTGATAGGGCTTTGTACAGATATCTGCGTGGTTTCGAATGCACTTCTTCTCAAGGCTGCGATGCCGGAGGTAAGGATATCTGTTGACCCTGCATGTTGTGCAGGTGTCACACCTGAGAGCCACGAAGCAGCACTGAAGACAATGCAGTCATGCCAGATCCAGATGGTCTGATGGCAGGACGTGCAGCAATTTATAAATTGGCTAAGGCCGGAAAGCAGGGATGCAATGAAAGTTTACAGTTTTGGCAAATTAAGTGACGGCAGGACGGCCGGTCTGTACATTCTCAAGAATGCAAACGGGATGGAGGTTTCCATTACAGATTATGGAGCTACTATAGTCAGTCTTGTCGTGCCGGATAAGAATGGCAAATACAGAGACGTAGTGCTTGGGCATGATGATGTATCCGGATATGAGAACGGACACGGCTCGATCGGAGCAGTGGTTGGAAGATTTGCCAACCGTATCTGCGGAGCTAAGGTCGAGATCGGTGGTAAGACGTATGAGCTGACTGCAAACCACGGTCCGAACACACTTCACGGCGGCAGAGACTTCTATAACAAGAGACTCTGGGAGGCGAAGATTCAGTTTGGCCAGATCAAGTCAAACGAGATATACAAGGTAAGTGCGCTCGAGAGCCTCAATGACAGATGGCCTTCATCCGTTCAGGAGAACATCACAGGCGACAGCGTGACATTCTGCCTCGACAGCCCGGACGGCGATCAGGGATTCCCGGGCAATCTGCACATAGAGGTCACATACACGCTTACAGAGAATGATGAACTCAATATAGATTACAGGGCAGTCAGTGACAGCGATACTCCGCTCAATCTGACCAACCACAGCTATTTCAATCTTAATGGCGACAGCTGCCCGACGGTTCTCGATCAGATCTGCCAGATCAGGGCTGATGGATTCACGCCAAATGATGAGTTCTGCCTGCCGACAGGTGAGATCAGATCGGTAGGAGGAACGCCATTCGATTTCCGTGAGCCAAAGCCACTCGGCCAGGACATTAATGAAGACGATGTCCAGCTGAAGTTTGGCGGCGGCTATGATCACAACTTCGTGATCGCGACAAGAGATGAGCTGGAACAGTTCGATGAGACAGGCGGCAAGCTGTCCTTCAAAGAGGCGGCATCTCTCTATGCAGCGGATAGCGGAATCAAAATGACCGTCATGACAGATCTGCCGGGAGTACAGCTTTACACAGCGAATGGTATGAATGACCATACAGGCAAGAGAGGCGCATCCTACGGACCGCGCGGCTCGGTCTGCTTCGAGACACAGTTCTGGCCGGACGCTGTCACCAAAGAGAACTTCCCGGGCGGCATCCTGAGAGCCGGAGAAGAGTTCGTTTCAAGAACGACATATAAGTTTGAATACTAATAGGGATTAGGAGAATTATTAAATGAAATTTGTAATTCAGAGAGTTAAGCACGCTTCAGTTACTGTAGATAACGAGGTCATCGGCAAGATCGACAGGGGTTATATGGTCCTGATAGGTGTCTGCGATACAGACGATGAGGCTGTTGCGGACAAGATGGTGGACAAAATGATCAAGCTCCGCATCAACGAGGATGCAGAGGGCAAGACAAATCTCAGTCTTGCGGATGTCGGCGGATCGCTGCTGCTGATCTCACAGTTCACACTGTATGCTAACTGCAAGAAGGGCAACAGACCTTCATTTGTTGATGCAGGTTCACCTGAGAAGGCAAATGCTCTCTACGAATATATTATAGACAGATGCAGACAGACTGTTCCTATCGTAGAGACAGGATCATTCGGAGCTCACATGGCAGTTGAGCTTCTGAATGATGGACCATTCACAATCGTGCTCGATTCTGAGAAGCTTTAAATTTGTTAATCTGAATGTCTGTTAATTGAACATAACACATCCCGCTGATAGTATTTCTTATACATCTTATTATGATGCGAAAAGAATATCTAATCAACGGAGATAGAGACATGAAGAAGAACAGAACCGGATTGCTGAGCCTTATACTAGCTGCCATTATGGTGCTGTCTTCATTTGCGCCTGCTCTTGCGGCAGAGCAGAAGATAAGTACACCGTCTGCAGCAGTTCAGACATCAGCATATCACAGGGTTACAGCGAAGAGGTTCTACCTTGGCGGTTATGATGTGACATTCAATTCAGCGGTAGTATCGGACACCACACTGGATGCCGGATTCTATACGGATACACTGAAGGCTTCTGCCAAGAAGAAGAAAATCAAACTGTCCTGGACGCCTCCTCTCAGAAGCGCTGAGATAGACGGATACATTATCTTAAGAAAAGACAGGAAGAGCGACAGATGGCGTGAAATCGCCAGAGTCGGAAAGAATCTGGTTTCATATACTGACAAGAAGGCCAAGAAGAAGAACGTATATTATCAGTATATTCTGGTCACATACAAGAGTGTCGGCGGGCAGATACAGGTCTCTGCACCGGGGGCTTCTGTCGGAGCACTCACGACTAAGAGCAAGAAGAAGAACGTCACCAGCGTCAAATTCACCAACCTTGCGAGTCTGAAGGCGATCATGCGCGGAAGGAGCGCAGTCGCATCGTTCAAATATCCTAAGAAGGCATACGACAGGACGATAACCATGGTGTCGAGCGACAGCAACATTGCGGAGGTCCTGCCGGGAGGTATCATCGTAGGTAAGAATCCTGGCAAAGCGGTCATCACCGCCCGCACGCATACCGGCGCGATGGATTACCTCATCGTTACAGTGTTCATAGGCGGCACCGCACAGTCGATGATCGATGTAATGGAGAGCTGGATGGACTTCAGCTACTACAACGGCTATCACAAGGGAATCGTAGACATATACAATTCATTCTATCCGCTTCCTGTGGGGTACAAAATGAGTTATCTGGATGCCTGGTGTGACTGCACCGTCAGTGCAGCTGCGATCCAGTCCGGTAACGTCGACAGAGTCGGAAGAGAGTGCGGAGTAGGCCGGCATGTCAAGATTTTCAAGGAAATGGGCATCTGGATCGAGGGAAATAATACTGTACCTCAGCCAGGAGATTTGATAGTATTTAACTGGATTCCAACACTGAAGAATAACTGCAGCCACATAGGCATCGTTCAGAAAGTGGAAGGAACGACCATCACTACAATCGAGGGCAATATGGGCGTCGGCAAGGTCGGCACAAGAACGATCCAGGTAGGATGGAAATTTATCAAAGGATATGCGAGACCTAATTATTTAACTGAGGCGATGGCCTTGGGCACGATTGCCAACTAAATAGAGCGTCAGGGACGAATTCGCATAGTACTTTGAGGAGAGGATGGTGATCCCATGACGCACAGAAGACACACGAAGATCATGAGCCTGTTACTGGCAGCAATGCTGGTAATGGGTTCTTTTGCGCCTGTTTTTGCTGATGCGGGAACTGAAGGGAGCACCTGCCTTCATCAGTGGAACGAATGGGTCGTAACGGCGCAGCCTACATATATACTTTATGGCAGCAGATTCCATACCTGCAGTCTCTGCGGACTGACAGAGACAGAGGCCATCCCGAGGCTGTATGCTGAGAATGTCTGGGTCACAGAAGGTGGCGCAAACTACTATCTGACCTCCGGCGGCGGGATCGCGACAGGCTGGCACAAGATCAGATCATCCAACACCAGCTCCAAGGTCAAATGGTGCTACTTCAACGAAGCCGGGGTGTTCATCAAGAGCATCAGCAAGAATACCAAGAGCAAATGGGTAACTGCAGGCGGCAAGAAATTCTACTTTACCAAGAAGAAGAAACCTGCCGGACAGGGCTTCAATCAGATCAACGACAACCTCTACTATATGGGTCCTGACAAAGCAATGGTCATAGGGACCTTCGTTGCAACTGATGGTGAGACCTATACCACCGACAATAAGGGCCGCATCAAGGGGATGCAGTTCTACAAGAAGAAATATAAGACCTTCGTCCTCATAGATCTGTCAAATCAGACACTGACATACTATAAGAATAAGAAGAAGGTAATGAAGACCAAGATCGTTTCGGGCTCCAGGGGAGACCGTGCGACACCTACCGGAGTCTTCACTCTTAATGGCAAAGCAATGAATGTCAGACTTAAAGGTTCGACCTGGGATGTCAGAGTCAAATACTGGATGCCATTCATCGGCGGCGCTTACGGAATGCACGACTCATGGTGGAGAGCTGAGTCGGAATACAACAGCAAGACATATCTGTACAATGGATCGCACGGCTGCATCAATATGAAGCCAAGCGCAGCCAAGAAGCTGTACAAGAAGATCAAAATAGGTACTAAAGTAATAGTCCAGAATTAAACAGAAAGAAAAGAGGTCACAGATTAATGAGAACACTTCTAACAGGTGGAGCAGGGTATATCGGATCACACACAGCTATTGCAATGATCGAGGCGGGGCATGAAGTTGCAGTAGTAGACAATTATTACAACAGTTCACCGGAGGCGATCCGCAGAGTAGAGCAGATAACAGGCAAGAAGATCGCACTCTATGAGGCTGACTCGGCAGACAAGGACAGAATGCGTGAGATCCTTGCCAAAGAGCGCCCGGACTGCATCATACACTTTGCCGGACTCAAGGCAGTCGGAGAATCCGTTGCCAAGCCGGTCGAGTATTACAGGAACAACATCGATACTACACTGACTTTGCTCGAATGCATGAAGGAACTGGGACTTACCAACTTCGTATTCTCGAGCTCTGCGACAGTCTATGGCGAGGACAACATTCCGCCTTTCACAGAGACCATGCCTAAGGGCGCATGCACCAATCCGTATGGATGGACCAAGTGGATGCAGGAGCAGATTCTGAGAGATGCAGCATTTGCAAGTGAGAAGGAAGACAGCAAGCTGTCCGTTGTTCTCCTGAGATACTTCAATCCGGTAGGAGCACATGAGAGCGGCCTCATCGGTGAGGACCCACAGGGAATTCCGAACAACCTCATGCCATACATCTCACAGGTTGCAGTCAGAAGAAGAGATCACCTGACAGTTTTCGGCGATGACTATGACACACCTGACGGAACCTGCAGAAGAGACTATATCCATGTAATGGATCTGGCTGAAGGACACGTTGCTGCTGCTGAGTATGCTGTGAACAACAAGGGAACTGAAGTGTTCAACCTCGGTACCGGCAATCCGTACAGCGTCCTCGATATGGTCAAAGCGTTCAGCAACGCATGCGGCCATCCGGTC
The DNA here is from genome assembly GCA_017512145.1 of Mogibacterium sp. GTDB lineage: Bacteria > Bacillota > Clostridia > Peptostreptococcales > Anaerovoracaceae > Crickella. The sequence goes on from JAFWHB010000014.1 coordinate 216,043, forward strand.
AAATACGAGATCGGACCGAGAAGAGCAGGCGATGTCCAGGACAGCTGGGCTAACGCAGACAAAGCCAAAGAAGTCCTCGGCTGGGAAGCTAAGAGAGGAATCGACGAGATCTGCCGTGATGCATGGAACTGGCAGAGCCACAATCCGAATGGATATGACAAATAAATAGGAAAAGGAAAAGCCGCTTCTGAGATATGTCCTTCGTTGGCATTTCCCTGAAGCGGCTATTTTTTTATTTATTTACATCCATTCGGGCAGTGACTCGTGGCCTGCTGTGAATTATTACAGTGCGCTGCGGATGGTCTCTTCGACCTGGGCTGCGACTTCCTTCTGCTCTGCCTTGCTCATGTTCTCGATGTGAACAAGTGGATGTACTGTTATCCTGACTGTGGTAGGCTGGTAGGTTCCCTTTTCTTCAAGGAGCTTGTAGCCACCGTCGAGTGTGACAGGGAGAATAGGAACTTTGGCCTTCTCAGCGAACTTGAAAGCGCCCGGCTTGAACTCTCCCATTTCGTGCTTCTGTGAGCGGGTGCCCTCAGGGAAGATAAGGAGGTTGAATCCTTTGCTCAGAATATCCTTGGCCTGATTGAGAGTCTTGATGGCTTCTCTGCTGTTGCCTCTGTCAAGGAAAACTCCGCGGGTATATTCGATCGCCTTGGCAAGCATGCCGATCTTGCGCCATTCTTCCTTGGCTACATAACCTATCTGGCAGTGATTCCTGAAGAGCCAGACTGTTGCGAGTATGTCCGCATAGCTCTGGTGATTGCTGTAGACCATGAACGTACCCTTCTCAGGGATGTTCTCCTCGCCGGTTATCTCATAGGTGAGGCCGATCTTAGGTGAGAGCCATTCGATGAACTTCTTCTGTTCAACGCGGATGAGCTCCTTCTCTTCTTCAAGGCGGCCCTCAGCACGCAGCTTGTCGAAGGTCTTCTTGTTGCTGGCAAAGCGTGCTCCTCCGATATATACAGCTGCCAGTCTTGGTAATGTTGTGAAAGGATTCATCATATATTTATACTCCTGGTATTCTCTGTTGTTAACCTAATCATTATATAGCAAATGATGGGATAGTTGACATAAATAAATTTAGAATTGTTCAGAAAACTTGAACATGGACTTAAGGTACAATACAATATACACATCTTAGAAGAATTACAAGGAGTGATAACCATGATGAAGAATAACAGAACGAACATACACGCGATACGTGTCATGCTGGCACTGATACTCTGCATCACATTGATGCCACTGGGAGCTTTTGCAGAGGAGGTCCCTGGGGCAGCTGACCAGCAATCAGGCGCACAGACCACTCAGACCGAAACGCCTGAGACACCTGTTCAGCCGGTAACTCCGCCTGTACATACGGAGACTCTTTTCGTATGGGGCGATGTGAATCTCCAGTTCAGCACAGCGCCTGTACTTGTGGACAAGCCGCTCGGACTTGACGCTGAACCGACTAACTTCAAGGTCAAGAAAGTCAGGAAGGGCAGGAAGGTCACCTGGAAGAAGGCGTCCGGAGTCGTTGATGGATATATCATCCTCAGGAAGACCGGCAAGAGCGACTTTTTCGTTGAAGTGGGCATAACAGAGCCTGGCAAGAAGTCCTTCACAGACAAGTCCGCCAAGAAGAAGAAATCCTACAGCTACACTGTAGTCGGATTCAGGAATGAACCCGAAGGCATTACTATTTCGCCTTGCGCAGACACTGGCGTCAACAAGGGAACAAGAGCATATCAGAACCCGCGCAAGTATGTACAAATTTCCAATACCATCAGCAAACATGGCCATGACTACTATACAGCTCCTGTTCTTGTCAACGACAAGAGCACCAAGAAGGACCACATAGAGGCCATGATCAAGACTGCATATAAGTATCTGGGAGACCCGTATGTAGTCTGCAGATCAGGAGCACCTGGCAAGGGCTTAGACTGCTCTGGTCTTGTAATGCAGGCATGCTATGGAGCAGGTGTTGACCTGTGGCCGAGCAACCCGGCAAGACACAGACTGCCGGCTTATGAGTACGAGTCACGCAACATCGCTAAGATGAAGAATCTCAAGACCGTATCCTACAAGAACCGTAAGAGGGGAGATCTGATCTTCTACAGCGCCGGCGGCAGAGTCATCCACGTTGCGATCTATCTCGGCAAGAACAAGATCATCCACTCTGCACCAGGAGGCGTCAGGGTATCAAGTGTCAAATACAAATACGGCAAGGTCAGCAAGGTCAAGAGGATCTTCAACTAACTGAATAAGAAGAGTAATATGAAAATCGCCAGTGCTCAGCACCGGCGATTTTTTCGTTAATGTTATGATAGTCAAAGAATATAAGAATTACTTCGCGAGTTCTTCCATGAAGTGCTCTTTGTTCTCTCTGGCTGTTGTTGTAGGCCTTCCGAGGTCCGCTCTTGCACCGATGGCACTCTTCACCTCGATGAAGGAGAGCTCATCTCTGGCTTTGGCAGCTGCAAGAGCCTCGTCGAGAGCCTCCATAGTATCTACGGAGACCACGTTAGGGTAGCCGCAGCCCTCGGCGATCCTGACGATGTCGAGGTTCCCGGCAACTGTCGGCTGGCCGCCAACGCTCTCATGGGAGCTGTTGTTGACCACGATGTGCACCACGTTGCGTGGAGCATATGATCCGATAAGTGCCATTGCACCCATGTGCATCAGCATCGCGCCGTCACCGTCAATGATCCAGACCTTCTTGTCAGGCTTGTGCAAAGCGACTCCGAGTGCAATCGATGAGCTGTGGCCCATTGATCCTACTGTCAGGAAGTCGTGGCCGTGAGTCTCTTCTCTTGCAACTCTCAGCTCGAACAGTTCCCTTGAAGTCTTGCCTGTGGTCGAAACGATCGGATCATCTCCTGTAACATCGATGATGTGGCGGACGATATCTTCACGGATCAGCTTGTTGTCATTCTTATACTCAGGTGCATTGTCATATTCAAGGGCGCCCTTTCTTACGACAAAACCTACCTGCTTACCCTCAGCGAGACGCTTTCTGAAGCCCTGCATGACCTTCTCGACGTCTTCCTCTGTAGTACCTTTGCCGATGATGAAGGTCGAAATATCCATATCCTCGAGGAGCTTGACAGTTACCTCACCCTGATAGATGTGCTGTGGCTCATCATGGACACCCGGCTCACCTCTCCAGCCGACTACGAAGATGCAAGGGATGCCATAGACCTTGTCGTTCATGAGAGAAGCGACAGGATTGATGATGTTGCCCTCGCCTGAATTCTGCATGTAGACTACAGGGACCTTGCCAGTCGCAAGGTGATAGCCTGCAGCAAGTGCGGTGCAGTTGCCCTCGTTGGCAGCTATGATGTGATGCTCTCCGTCTGTGCCGTATGTATTGATAAGATAGTTGCACAGAGCCTTGAGCTGTGAATCAGGGACGCCTGCATAGAAGTCAGCGCCGAGGATCTCTACGAATTTCTCTACTTTCATATCTAGTTTAATCTCCGATTGGTTCAAATATTAATGTTACTTCTGTCTTACGATATTCCTGTACATCTCAGCAAGCTGATCATGGTCAAATGGAACCGGACTGTTCGACAGTCTCTGGACATTGACCGAGCCTGCCAGCACCTCTATATCCGCCTCTGCATTCTCAGATACAGGATATTCCATGCCGAGCTCTCCGATCAGTGAGACAAACTCATCTCTTGTGATGCCTGGCGCTGCATCTATATGGCTCCAGACCTCCGGCAGACATATGGCCGCAGCGTGTCCGTGCTGGAAGCCGTACAGACTTGTGATCTTGTAGCACATCGCATGCGCAGCGGTAGTCGTTGTTATGTTGATAGCCTGACCTGCAAGATTGGCAGCTTCCATCATGCCTGCATTGCCGGCCTCTTCATTCGCAAGGTAAGCGTCCTTGTTCTCAAGAATGAGACGGATCGCAGCCTCTGCATATCTGCGGCTCTCGTCAGTCGCCTTTTTGGCCCAGTGCGATTCTATCGCATGGCAAAGCGCATCGAGCATTGTTGCTTTGCGTGTGTATTCCGGCACATTCTTAAGTGTCGATGGCTCAAGTATGGCGATCTCCGGCAGCAGTTCCGGCGCTGCAACGGACAGCTTGTTGCCATTCTCGTATACAACTGCAAAGTGTGTGGACTCGCTGCCAGTTCCCGAAGTGGTAGGTACAGCGATGATAGGAGCATCCGATCCGCTGTAATGCTTGATGCATTTGGCGACATCTATAGGGCTGCCGCCGCCGACAGCAAGGATCGTGTCACAGCCGGAAGCCCTGAAAGCGTCCACACCAGCCATGACCTCTTCCAGCTTGGGATTCGGAGTGAAACCACTGAACCTTACAGGCTCAAGCGAATTGATGAACCCGGCAATATCCAGCCTGTTAAACGAACCCCTGCAGACAAGGAACAACCTGCGCCCCGCAAGCAAGCCCTTATTCTCTTCAAAACCTTTATAAATCAACTTCCTATTATCTCCTTGTAAAGAAGCGGTGACCAACTTCCTTGAGTATGATTTTTTTCATGATGACGGGAGAGGAAGTCCCTCCGGCTCTGATTCGGGAACCGCGTAATTCCATCTCATTCGCTCTGCGGATCGCGGGGAATTGTCACAGGCTGCCTGACGGCAGCGGCTCCAATTCCAGCCGCTCCCGCTGCCGCCAATTTCGGGAATTACTGCGAACCCCTCATAAGTTCGCCGGAAGTCCTTCCTCTCCCGCCATCTGTAAATAAGAATTAGTCTTCTGTTGGAATCAGTCTGATGATCTCTTTGAATGGCATCAGCATTGCGTCGCACTCCTCTGCTCTGTGGCATTCGAGGATGGTCTTTGCTGCCTGCTGGATCGCAGGAACTGTAGCTCTCATCAGCTGGTTAGCGTAGATGATGATATTAGCTCCGCGCTCCTTCCATTCTTCTTCCTTGACGGAGTTGAAGGATGTCGGTACGAGAACGATCGGTGTGACAGGGTCCTTTGCTCTGAATTTCTCGATGAATTCCTCGATCTCTGACGGATCCTTCTTCCTGCTGTGGATCATGATGGCATCGGCGCCTGCTCCAACGAATGCGAATGCTCTCTCAAGAGCGTCTTCCATTCCTCTCTCGAGGATCAGCGACTCGATACGTGCGCAGATCATGAACTCTCTTGTTCTCTGAGCCTTCTTGCCTGCTCTGATCTTCTCGCAGAAGTTCTCGATGGAATCCTGAGTCTGCTTGACCTCGGTTCCGAAGAGGGAGTTCTTCTTGAGACCTGTCTTATCCTCGATGATGACCATGGATACACCAAGTCTCTCGAGTGATCTTACTGTATAGATAAAGTGCTCGGTCTTCCCGCCTGTGTCTCCGTCGAAGATGATAGGCTTGGTAGTTACCTCTGTGATGTCCTCGATGGTGCGGAATCTTGAAGTCATGTCGACAAGCTCGATATCCGGCTTGCCCTTGGCTGTGGAGTCGCAGAGTGAGGATACCCACATAGCGTCATACTGTCTTGCACCGCCATCCTGGTATACAACAGTGTTCTCTACAACGAGTCCTGTAAGACCATCGTGAGCTTCCATTGCTGTGATGAGACCCTTAGCGGCAAGCATCCTTCTGAGTCTGCCGCGGCGGATGTCCGGCATAGCAAGGTCAGATCTTGTCCTAGCTTCGATCTCCTTATACTTGTCATCCTTGCTGTACGGGAACTCTACGAGTCTGCCGCCGTAGGATGCGAGGATGGATACGACTTCGTCTCTGATTGGCTTCTGGAATCCACTGCACCAGTCATCTCCGTGAACGACATAGTCAGGCTTCAGCTCATTCAGAACATCTGCATAGGAGAGAGTCTTCTGCTCGACGACTTTGTCAACGCCTGCAATATTCTCGAAGAGGCTCTTCCTCTCGTCGAATGGCATCAGAGGGAATCTCTTGTATGAAGCGATCGCTGCATCTGAGAGGACACCGACTGTGAGCTTGCCGAGCTTGGCAGCCTTCCTGATGATTGCGATGTGTCCGCTGTGGAGCATGTCGGTCGAGAAGCACATGTATACTCTGCGATTCTCGATCTCAGACAGTTTGGCCTTGACGACTGCGAGGTCCTCAGGAGTGTCGATCTCCGTGCAAAGTCTCTCTCTTACGTCAAGCGCCTTGATAATGCACTTATCTGTCACTTCGTTGAGAGCATTCTCTGCGTATACGCCTCTTCTGTCTGACTCACAGTACTCTGAGATCTTGTCAAGCCAGATCTTCCAGTCTTCCTTGTTGAGTTTGTAGAGGGCCTGCGCCTCCATTGCGGAGTCGAAGAACTCGATGCCTACGGCTTTGACCTGGCCATCAGCCACCACGGCCTTGAAATCCTTGTCAGGAAGCGGAGTTGTCGAGCTGACCTTCATGCAGCTTGCTTCGGATGCGAGGATGTCATCGAGAACTGATGCCTCGAAAACGAGATCTCCGTGCATCAGGATGATGTCATCGTCGAGCTCATCCTTGGCGCAGTAAATCGAATATATATAGTTAGTCTCTGCATAGAGCGGATTATTCACATAGGTGATGTGAAGCGGATAGTCGAGCTCCTTGCAGTAGTTAACAAGTACAGAATCAAAATATCCGGTGGTCATGACGACATCCTTTATGCCTGCCTCTGACAGAAGTCTGAGCTGGCGGGAGAGAATGGTCTCTCTTGCGGAGATCTCTGTCATGCACTTAGGGTGCTCACTTGTCAGTACACCCATTCTGTGGCCGAGTCCGGAATTAAGTATCAATGCTTTCATTGTAAATTTGCCTCCAGTTGTGTTACCGATAGTCATAGTTACTTAATTATATTTCTCTGAGGCGAGTAATGTCAATCAGAGCAAAGTTGCTAACGGAGCAAGTTAAAGTGTATAATTAAGCATCACAAGCAAGGAGGTATATATAATGAGGAAATTTATCGTATTATTAATAAGCATTCTCTTGATGCTGATGCCTCTTACATCATGCTTCAGTGGTTCTCAGGGTGGCGGCGGAGGTTCACAGGCATCTAAGAATGAGAGTTCAGAAGACGCTGATGAATCTGAACTGATGCCGGAGATAGAGCCGGGCACTTTTAAGAATCTCGAGGAAGGCCTCAGTGCTCTCAAGGATCAGGGCTGGAAGAAGTCGGGAGACGAATATGTCTATACGACCAACGAAGACGGCACCAAGGGAGAATACCGCATCTCGGCTAAGGGCAACAAGGCAACTCTCACAGTCGACTTTGACTACGGTGCAGACAATAATGAGATGACAGATTTCTACAAGGACGATGCCGAGGCAGCGATGGCGGTTCCTGCGTACTGGTACTCTTATGTAGCAGCAATGCTGGGTATCAGTCAGGGCAGTGCTGACTACACATTGTCGGTTGCCGGCAAGACCGTAAGCACCGGCACGATGACCTACGACGAAGCGGTAGACGCAGCTAATGATTACTTCGACTAGACGGAACTTAGAGCCTGTAGCCCTTGCAATTACTGGGCTACAGGTTTCTTAATATAACCTTAATACAAGCTGAATGAATATCAAGATTAATAAACGTCAAGTTTCATAGACGTTTATTTTTTTATTTCTTAGAATGGGCATACATCACACGAATAATATAAAGCACACGAATAGTAAAGCACGAAATGAAGGTGGTATCATGTCAACTCAATCTAAGAAAACAGTAAGAAGACTGGCAGCGGCACTGATGATATTAATGATGGTGATCACACTTTGGCCGTCATCATTCCGCGTCGATGCTGCAACACAGGGAGCACCAGTCGCAACAGCAAAGATCAATGCTGAATCAGGCGCGGTCCTGAGAAAGAAAGCTTCTACCAAGAGCAAGAAGGTAAAGCTCCTCAAGAACAATACAACTGTAACTATCCAGAAGGAAGTGTTCACCAAGAAGAAGAGCACTAAGGCGAGCACAAGATGGTACTACGTTATTGCAGGAAAGAAGAAGGGCTATGTAAGATCCGACCTAATCGATTCCATCACTTATGGAACAGTTCAGGGCAAGACAACAGCAGCTCTCAATTACAGAAAGGGTGCAAGTACCAAAGCCACGAAGGTAGGTACTCTGGATAAGGGTTCAACGGTCTCAGTTGTTCTGAATGCGAATCTCAAGGGCAACGGGACTCAGTGGTACAAGATAGAGCAGAACGGAGAGTACAACTTCGTAAGCGCAAGTTACGTCAAGCTCACTGGTGCAGCAGAGCCGACAGTTGCAGCAGCACCAGCAGCACCGGCAGCACCTGTAGCAGCTCCTGCCAATACAACAGTAGTTGCCGCAGCAGCACCTCAGATCACGACCACAGTGGCTGCTCTTCCTGAGAAGCCAGTTATCAATACATCCAATGTTTCATATCCTACAACCATCATAGAAGGAATGGGATTTGGCCTCAAGGGAACTATCACCTGCGACAGGAACATCGATTCAGCAGTATTCGGCATCATCGATGCAGCAGGAAACTGGCTCTATCAGGAGACCCGTACAGTCAATCAGCCAACCTTCTCTATCGCTAAGGTCGACGCAGCTATCAAGTTCGGAACTCTGGGCGTAGGAGAATACACCTACAGAGGAGACGTATACGTACAGGGCAAAGCATACACATGCGTCAGCTACAAGTTCACTGTCAAGAAGGGTACCGGCGGCGAGAGAATGACTTCAACAGCAATCGCACTCGCATGGCCTTGCGGAACAGCAAAGGGAACCTATGGCAAGAAGCCTACAGACGCATACAAGGTAGCACTTGATCAGGTATATCCTGAACACAATAAATGGGGCAAGGGAGCAAAGACTGGAGCATCCTGCGATGTATTCGTCGGAACAGTCTGCAGATTCTCCGGACTTGATCCTGAAATGCCAAGAACAGTAAAGACAATCTGGAAACACCTCCAGTCACATCCTGAGAAGTGGGTCAAGGTACCATACTCATACAAGGAGTCAGAGCTGAGAAGTGGAGACATAATCATTTACGAGCCAACATCAGGAACCAAGCACGTTCTGATCTACCTCAACGTCGGTGGCAAGGGATACTGTGCAGAGGCTTCATATCCTAGCGGATACTATGGCTACATCAACACTAAGACATCAAAGCTCTTCAAATCCAGCAACAAGAAAAAATTCGAAGTATACAGATCAGTAGCAGAATAGGATACACCTTGATTATTCGTGTACATTTTATAAAAGAGATCCGGGAGATTGTCTCCCGGATCTCTTTTTGATCAACATATTGAATGGAAGCTATTCTACGGATTCACCTTCAATAGGTCCGTCCCATACGAGGAGTCCATCGAATTCGTAGAGGTTCGAATATCCAAGGTCGAGCGCCATGTGGTCGCCCATCTGCTTGCTGAGTCCGCCATAGTCACAATAGAGAAGGATCTTGGCATCCTTGTCAGGAAGAGCTTCTTCGATATCTGCATCCTCTGCATCGACAGGAACATTGATAGCTCCCGGGATGTGCTCGTAATCATACTGAGGCTCGCCTCTTGTGTCGACGAGGATACAGTCACCGGCTTCGATCATTGCCTTGGCGTCTTCAGGCTCAAGATGAGTGAATGCCGCGGACGATGAGCTGCCGGGTGTGTCTGCATCACTGCCTGAATCAGAAGTATTGCTGCAGCCGGAGATGAAGAGAACAAGCGGGAGCAGTAACACCAGCAGTAAACTGCGAATAAGATAGGTTTTCTTCATTGTCAGTTACTCCCAGTGACCTTCAGAGACGAGGACCTTTTCAGTCCAAGCCGGCTTGTCCACTACCCAGACTTCCTTGGTCTCGTACTTGGCAGGAGCGTGATCTCCCTGGCACTCATAGTCAGGATCGTCGAGCTCTTTGCGCTTCTTCTCTACATAAGCTTCCTGGTGAGCCTTGTAGGCTTCCATGGAGTCAAAGTAAACTGCGCATCCATCGCTGCCGCTCCTCTTGCCGCAGCATTTGATGCGTCCTGTATTCTGTGTCTCATAGTGACCCTCTTCCGGATGATTTACTTCCTTATATACAGGGTCGACCCACTTCTTGTTCTCAGCAGGTGCAGAGCTTGCAGGAGCTGCAGAACTTGAGGAAGAACTGGTTGAGGAACCGGATGAAGAGGATGCCTTCTTTTTCTTCTTCTCGGTCTTTTTCTCTTTTTCTTTCTCTTCTTCCTTCTTGGTGGTCTCGGTCTGAGTCTTTTCTTCTGTTACAGCTGCTTCCTCAGGTTCTTCCTCGGCAGCAGGCTCTTCTGCTACAGCAGCTTCTTCCTGAGCTGTATCTTCTGCCGGGGCAGTTTCCTCGGTGACTTCTGCAACGGTCACATCTTCCTGTGCTGCATCATCATCCTGACGCTGCCTTGAACACGAAACAGGCAGGATCAGGCAGAAAATCAGCAGAAGACATATTATTAACGCTGATTTGCGTGAATGAGTTCTGAACATGTGAATACCCTTCATTTATATAAGCAATAATTGTCATATATATTATGCAGTTGCGTAATAACAAGCATCAAATAGATGAAAGCTATACAAGCGTGATTAGCTATAGAATAATCAAATAATGCGCGGGAGACGCATACGCTAAAATTATTATGTATACGCTGATAATCAAAGGGGGATTCTAACCCATATCCCCGTTATATAAGGAGATATATATGAAATACAGAAGACTACTTGCGCTGATGCTGTCATTGTTGATGATAATCCCGATGCCGGCATATGCACTTGAGGGAATCGCAGCAGAACCTGGCGACCAGACTGTTACCGAAGCTCCTGTGACCGTTCAGGTCGAGGAACCTCAGGAGGAGCAGGCACCGGATGAGGGTACCGGTGAAGAGAGCGCTGCTGAGGAAAGTGCTGTTGATGAGCAGGAAGCGGAATCCGCTGAGCTTATTGAAGAGGCAGTTATCGAGGAACAGGTAGAAGAAGAGCCACTTAAGAAAGAAGCCCTAAGCGAAGGCTCCGGCACCTGGGGACCTGAGGATTTTACGTACGATGATCAGGACCTTGAGCAGCATTTCTCGACATATCCTGCAACACATTCAAGCGACAAGCTTACAGGTACTATCCATGTCATAACGGGGTTCTCTGAATCCGGCGAGGCGAAGCTTGAAAGCAACAAGGAGCTCGTTATTCCTGCTCAGGATACCGAAGGGAAGACAGTTCAGGGAATAGGAGCATCTGCGTTCAAGGAGAAAGGCATCACAGCATTGACACTTCCTTCGGGTATCATGACGGATAACAATGGAAAGTGGGACAGCTCCGTTCAACAGAGGGGAGATTTCTTCATAGGAAACTCTGCTTTCTCATATAACGAGCTGACAGAGCTGGTCATACCGGAAGGTGTGATCTATATAGGAATGTATGCATTCAGAAATAATAAACTGACAGAAGTTACATTCTCAAGCACAGTGCTGAATATTGCACAGGGGTCCTTTGCGTATAACGAACTGACAACACTGAACTTCCCGAAGACGACAGTATTTCCTATAGAACTGGATAGAATGTCCTTCGCATATAACAAACTCACTGAGGTCCACCTCCCTGAGAAGACAATGAAGGTAACAAAACAGGCCTTCATGCAGAATACGGGAAAAGAGCCTGTAGTCTCGACTGCCAGCTACGAAACAGAGAATAATGCCGGCGTTGTTTATATGTATATCAAGAACCCGGGGAAATATATCGAGGATACTACCAACGGGAAGTGTAATGTCCAGAAGCTCATAGCCGACGGCTCCGGTGAGACTCCGGGAGATGATCCGGGTGAAGAGCCTGGCGATGATCCTGATGACCCCGGAGAGACGTCTACCGAGTGGACAGCAGCCGACTTTACCTTCGCAGAGTACGAACACTCCGGAGAGAAGGGGCAGTGGCTTTATGGCTGCGATTATACAAGACAATTCACAGTCTCAGGCCTTGCTGTTACAGGATTCTCTGAACAAGGCGAGAAGAAGCTTGAAACCAACAAGGACCTTGTAATACCTGCGACCGACCCAAATGGTACGAGCATCGTTGGAGTAACGCCATATGCTTTCTCTGATAAGGGACTCACATCAGTAAAGTTCCCGACAGGAATGCTCGTCAATTATGATGATACAGTTACATACCGTATTACAAAGCGCGGCAACTTCATTATCGGAGAAAATGCTTTTTCAAAGAATAAGCTGACATCTGTCAATCTCCCTGATGGCGTGATTGCTGTTATGTCATACGCTTTCGCGAACAACGAACTTGAAACAGTTACTCTGCCTAAGACCGTCTGGTGGGTAGAGACCATGGCATTTGCAAACAATAAGATAAGCAAAGTCAGATTCCCTGAGACGACATATTTCCAGTTCGAGATGCACGGCATGCCATTTGCGAATAATAAGATCAAGAGCGTAAGGCTGCCGGACTACACCAGAGTTGTCAATAAGCATTCATTCATGCGCAATCCTGGTATGGAAAGGCTCACAGAGGAACAATTGCAGAAGGCCTTCAATGCAACCGCATATGCTAATCTGACGGAAGAGGATAAGGCTAATATCGGCATAGTGTATATGTACACAGATGCTATTGATATGGAAGATTATGACAGGATCCACCATATTGATCAGCAGACTGAGTCCACCAAGTCGTACTTCCAGAAGCTGATAATAAATGATGGAACTCCGGGTACTCAGTATCAGGATGAGGATGCATGGAACATCAAGGACTTCACAGTAGAAGGAACAACTATTACAGGACTTTCTGCAAGTGGTATCGAGAAGAGATCTTACAATAAGAACCTTGTTATCCCGGATTACAATGCGCAGTCCGACCGCATCACAGCTATCGCTTCCGCACCTGCCCAGGCAGGAGGACTCTTCGCTACAGCTGATGAGAAATTTGAAACAGTTACACTGCCAAGCAGCCTCCTGAGCATTGGAGATAATGCATTCAGAGAAGCGGGTCTTGTGGATGTTGCTTTCCCGCCGGATCTTGAGGTGATCGGAGAGTCGGCATTCCAGATGAACAGCCTGACAAACATCGTTCTCCCGGACACAGTCACAGATCTTGGTAAGGGCGCTTTCGCATCCAACAAGACAATAACAAAGATCATCCTGTCATCAGGTCTGACCGAGATCCCTGACGGAGCGTTCGGATGCAGCGACATGGATAACTGGATGACAGGGCTGACGGAGATCGAGATCCCTGAGGGAATCACGAGAATCGGCAGCAGAGCCTTTGCCGGAAACAATTTCAGCAGCATATATATTCCGGATGGAGTTACAGAGATAGGAGAATACGCATTCTCGACCAAGAACTATCTGCTCAATGAGCAGGACGGTTACTGTGATGTAAGACTTCCTGAGAGCCTTACAAGTATCGGAAACCGCGCATTCCGAAACAAGAATGTCGCTGTCATCCATCTGCCAGAGTCAGTTACCGCGCTTGGTGCTGAGACTTTCGAGAAGGTTCTCTCAACATATGGAACACCTGACATTCCGGGAAGCGTTCAGTATGACCTTATAACCAGGGTATATGTAGAAGATGCTGCAAAGCTTAGTGACAGCACTAATTTCCCTGAATCCAAGTATCACACCCTGGTGTTGACAGACTACTCAGTCTGGACCGCAGACGATTTCGAAATTGCAGACGGCGCAGTTACAGGATTCTCTGAACTCGGCAGGGACAGAATCGGCAAGAATGGCATAATGTCGATCCCAGCTGAGGATGCTGAAGGCAATAAAGTAACTGCAATAGGAGCTTCAGCATTTGCAGGCGAAGGTGTGGCAAGCGTTACTATCCCGGAAGGAATAACGACAATAGGAGAGGGTGCATTCAGGAATAATGCTCTGGAAGCACTGACATTGCCTTCGACAGTTACAGACATACAGGCAAATGCTTTCGCAGAGAATGCGATCGATACACTTACTTTCCCTGAGACTACAACCAGTCCTCTTGCGATAGGCAGCAGAGCTTTCGCAGGCAACATGCTCCTCGCAGTTGAGCTGCCGGAAGGCACAGAGACTGTTGCAGGAGATGCTTTCATTGCAAATACCGGACTTGACAAAGTCACAACAGGAACTGATGAAGAGAAGTCCGGCGGAGTAGTAAATCTGTACGTTAAGAATCCTGGCTCAGCAATTGCTTGCATAGCAGACGGAACATCAAACGTACAGGCGCTTATAGCAGACGCCGATATCCCTGATGCTTCTGCACCATGGGCTTCTGAAGACTTCGCATATGACGAAACCGGTGCAGTGATAACAGGCTTCTCATATTCAGGAAAAATCAAATACGTAAACAATAAGGATGTCGTCCTTCCGGATACAAGCAATACCGGCGTGACTGTTACAGAGATCGGAGACTCTGCCTTTGCAGTAGATGAAGCTTATGTAGATGTCGGTAAGTATGACTACAATACCGAGTTTGGTATGACAAGTGTTGTCCTGCCGCAGCACCTTGAGAAGATTGGCAACAGCGCCTTCATATTCAACAGCCTTGAGGCGGTCGATCTTGAAGGAGCAACAGAGCTGAAGTCTATAGGGGAAACCGCGTTCAAGGGCAACCATCTGAGATCAGTCCGCCTGACAGATAATGTCACATCACTTGGCTCAGGAGCATTCTCAGCAAACAGCATCACAGATATAAGGATGCCTCATAATAATGAATTCACCGTAATTCCTTCTGCTCTGTTCTCGATGAACATCAGGATGTCGAAAGTTGAGATACCGGATACTATTACGGAAATCGGTGAAATGGCATTTGCAGGAGCCAGACTGACAAGGCTCACGATTCCTGCATCTGTCACCAGGATCGACAGAAAAGCGTTCCATCTCCACCACCTTACAAGCCTGACCATACCGGGCAACGTCAAGGAGATCGGAGAGAGCGCATTCGAAGGAACTTTCAAAGAGCAGACACTTAAGTCGCTGACCCTCAGTGAAGGTATAGAGTCGATCGGCAAATACGCATTCAAGGAAGGTCTTCTGACAGCCGTAGAGCTTCCTTACTCGCTTAAGACAATTGGCGCAGAGCCATTCCTGAATAATACAGGCGAGGGCATAGATCACGTCGTTGCACTTTCAACTCACAACAGACAGCATCTTGCATTCAATGAGGGAGCGAAAACTCACAAGGTCAGCATGATCAGTGTCAAGGTTACCTTTGATGCAAATGGCGGCAGCTGCGATACCACCTCGGCTTCTACCAATGAAGAGGGCAGAGTAGGAAGTCTGCCTGTTCCACTGAAGGCGGCATACACCTTTACAGGATGGTATACAGATAAGGAAGATGGCATCAGAGTAACAAGCCAGACAGTATTTGAAGAAGATACAACGGTCTATGCAAGATACGAGCTTACTCCATGGGGTGAGGCAGATTTCACATTCGATGGGGATACTGTGACAGGATTCACTGAGGCCGGACTTGCCAAACTACAAGCAACACCTATCGTCACAATGCCTGCAATGAACGGCGATACCATGGTGACAAAGATAGGCGAAGGCTTCAAGCGGAATACAGACATCGAGGGAGTTGTAATGCCTGACAGCATTACATCGATTACAAACGGTGCATTTACAGGATGCTCAAGCCTCTCGAGTGTCGTATTCTCGACTGCTTTGACAGAGATACCTGCTGCAGCCTTCAGCACCTGCAATCTGACTAGTGTCAATCTGCCTGAAGGTATCGTCAGTGTCGGAGATAATGCATTCCTCGGAAATATGAGCCTGACAAGTCTGAAGCTGCCATCGACACTGAAGACGATTGGTAAGGCTGCTTTCAGAAATGCGCAGCTTACAGAGCTCGACATACCTGGCAGCGTCACATCGATCGGAGACTACGCTTTCAGAGTCACTGAGGAGAACCTCCAGAATACTCTGACTTCGCTCACCCTTAACGAGGGCCTTGAGACGATCGGCAATACAGCGTTCGGAAGAAGTGCACTGACAGAAGTCGTTCTTCCGTCAACTGTTAAATCGATCCATAAGAAGACCTTCGCAGGCAGCACTAATACAGTAAAGGTATATACAGACAATGCTGCACTGATGGTATCGGATAATCCGGCAGAACAGCTGGATATGATCCTGGCTGCAAGAACAGTAACCTTTGACGGCAATGGGGGAACCGCTTCAGCTCAGACAGCCACTACCGGCGATAAGGGCAGACTCGCAGAGCTTCCGACTGCGGACAAGGGAGGCGTATATGCGTTCGACGGATGGTACAGCGAGCCTGAAGATGAACTCGGATACCAGATAACAGAAGATACAGTCATTCCGGAGAGCATGACTGTTTATGCTCATTATGTTATCGCTCCATGGTCAGCAGCAGACTTCACATTCGATGAGACAGGCGCCGTCATCACAGGACTTTCCGAGACAGGAACTGCCAGACTGGAACTGAACAAAGATGTCGTTCTTCCTTCGATGAATGGAGAAGTTCCTATAACAGCTATTGGTGATAATGCCTTTGAGGGCAAAGCTCTTGAATCCGTTGTATATCCTGACAAGCTTACAACTATCGGAGTAAGAGCTTTCAGAATGACAAATCTTAAAGAAGCAGTCATTCCATCGACAGTCACAAGTCTGGGAGAAGGCGCTTATGCGATGATCTTCACCCTTGAGAAGATCGAGCTTCCGGATGGCATTACTTCAATTCCTGACGGCGCATTCGTAAGACAGCTTGTCAGAGGTGATGACAAGTATGACGATTACCCATCTGTTGGCAAAGTCGTCATTCCTGAAGGTGTCACATATATAGGCAACACATCATTCCAGGGGCTCAACATCACAGAACTCGTGCTTCCGGATACCCTGACAGAAATGGCTCAGGCAGCTTTCTCGAACAACAAGATCAGGGAAGTTGAGATCCCGGGATCACTTAAGGCTATTCCAAGACTTGCATTCGGCAGAGGAATGGCAATGTTCAGGAATCCTGTACAGCTCGAGAAGCTGACCCTGAATGAGGGAACAGAATCAATTGGTACCAATGCATTCGAGAACAGTGCTCTTACAGAGGTCGTTCTGCCATCTACTATTAATTCTATAGATGACACAGCATTCCGTAAGGGCATGAGCTCTACCGAGCCTAAGGATGGATGGGTCCTGCTGATCGCAAGCGCTGAGCAGAGAGCAAATCCATCAGTAAATACCGGCAGTGGATACGGACATAGATTCCAGTATGTCATTAAGTTCGAGGCAGAAGGACAGCCTGCTATCGAAGACGGTAAGACGGATGCTGATGGCAAGATTATCGGAGGACTGCCTGAAATCACAGATCCAACTGCATCATTCAGCGGATGGTTCGCAACAGGATCTGAGACAGCCGCTACAAATGATGATGTATACAAGGCAGATACAACACTGACTGCTAAGATCACATATGCTAAGCAGGAGATAGCGGATGCAAGTACCGAAGCAGCGGAAGCCGAAGCAATGTCATCAGAGATCCTTGAGGAAACCGAGAAGATCGCTGAGTCTGAAGATGCGACTGAGGAAGCAATCAATACTGCAGCTTCAAATGCAGAGGCAGCTGTAACTCAGTCAACCGCAGCAGAGGAGAATGCTCAGAAAGCACTCGAGGATGCACAGAAGGCAGCCGAAGAACTTGGCGAATCTGCATCAGAAGAGGAAAAAGCTCAGGCCGCAGCAGACCTTGAGGTCGCTGAGAGAGCTGTAGCAACAGCCAGGACTGCTAAGGTATCTGCAACATCAGCATATGCTACGGCAAAGATGACAGCAGCGAAGGCTTCTGCTAATAAAGCAGCCGCAGCTAAGGCGGCAGCTGCCAGTGCAGCAGTAACACCTGATCAGAATGCTGTAAACGCAGCGCAGACATCACAGACCGCAGCAGCAGAAGCAGCAGCTAAGGCCGATGAGGCAAAGACAGCCGCAGAGGCCGCACTTGCAGCAGCAGAGAACGCAGGTCTCAAGGCAGGAGACGAAGCTTACGATAAGGCAGCAGCCGCAGTAAGTGAAACAACTCAGGCCAAGGCTGCAGCTGATTTAGCTCTCGGCGAAGCAAACAGCGTACTTGCTTATGTTACTAACGCTAAGATAGCAGCGGATACCGCAGCAGCTAATGCCAGAATCGCAGCGGCGCAGGCTGCAGTTCCGCAGGACATCCAGGATCTCAAGGCTGTCAAGATATCCAAGCCTAAGGCTGCCAAGAAGAAGGTCACTGTAAAGTGGAAGAAGGTAAACAAGAAGGATCAGAAGAAGATCGGTGGTATCGAGATTCAGGTCGCAACAGATCCAGACTTTGTGAACATAGTCAAGTCTACAACAGCCAAGAAGTCCAAGACCAACAAGACCATTAAGGGTCTCCAGTCAAAGACTACATACTGGGTACGTATCCGCGCATACAAGAATGCCGCAGACGGCAAACACGTATCCGCGTGGAAGACCAAGAAAGTCAAGATAAAATAAATAGACACCGCGCTATTATAGAGGCAATCTATAGCAACGAAGTCCGCGATAGTTAGAAGTTATCGCGGACTTTGTTGTGCATTTGGTAATATTTAAAGTGTAAACCCTAGTTTTTACAAGGTTTTAATTATTTTTTTTGGAGGGTATATATGAAGCAATTAATGAGAAGATCGCTTTCGATCGCATTGATGCTGATGCTTGTGGTATCCATGGGCTCCTTCAGCTTCGCAGCAGAGGGAGATACCGACACCGGTACACCACAGGAAACAGTATTAAACGAGGGCGGAACAAACACTGATACACCAACAGGCGAGGGACAGGGCTCAGAAGGTCAGAGCGATGTCCAGGACAATGAAGGGGAGCAGGGTTCGACCGAGGGCTCCGGAGATACCGAAGGCGGATCAGATCAGACTGAACCTGAAGGCTGGACAGCAGCAGACTTCACATTCGAAGGTACAGTAGTAACAGGTCTTACTGAGTCAGGTATTGCCAAGAGAGCTACTACAACTGAGCTCGTTATCCCTGCAGAGACACCAGACGGTTCAGCTGTAACAGAGATCGGAGCTGCTGGCACAGATGCTGGCGGACTGTTCGCAACAGCAGATCAGAAGTTCGAGAAGGTTACTCTTCCTGCAACTATCACCAAGATCGGAGCCAATGCATTCAGAGACGCAGGCATCAAGGAGATCAACTTCCCTGAAGGACTTACAGAGATCGGCAATTTTGCATTCCAGACGAACAACCTGGTCGATGTAAATCTGCCTAACACTCTGACAACACTTGGAAATGGTGTATTTACAACCAACAAGACACTGAAGAGCGTACACCTTCCTGAGAACGAA
>JAFWHB010000015.1 GCA_017512145.1 Mogibacterium sp.
AAAGCCTCGATACATACAGGAACTGTGTCTCCTACGTTCAGAGTACCAGGGATGAGTACGTCATCAACAGACTTGGTCAGCTTGAAAGCTGTTGTGGAAGGAGCGAATGATCCGATTCCCAGTGTGTCGAAGAAGTTAGCAACAACACCGATGATGATTGTGGAAATCAGGTTCTTCTTCTCCATACCCTTAGCCCATGTTTCCTTGAAAGTAAGACCTGTTACAGGATCTGGTGTAGGGTCTGCTGCGAGCTGTTTCTGCTTTCTGAGCATGAGAATTACACAAAGTACAACGCCGGCGAGCGAAATCGCCTTAAGAACATACATTCCCATAAAATAAACCTCCATAAATAATAGTTAATAATGAGATGTGCATGCAAAGACTACCATAATGATAGACTCTACATTTTGTTATAACTGATTATAACATTTCTTAAAACAAAGTCAATATAATGTGATAGTTTTGTGACGGGATTGCGACATTTTTTTGTCAAAGACCAGTTATCTCCTCTTTTGCTTTTATATAGAATATATAGTACAATTCACTAGAATGAGTATCAGAGAGGTAACGGACGAGGCCTGTTTATTGATAAATTCTATAGTTTAGTGAGAAGGAGCTTGATATATGACACTTAATCCTAACAATGATGTTTACACCGGAGATCTCAGTATCCTTAATGTAAGGAAACAAGCCTGGGCCAGGGGTGACAAGAAGTCCGAGATATGGCGAAAGCTTACATGGGTAGCAATTGCTGTAGGTCTGGTTTTCATCATATTTGTCTCAACAAGAACTTATGGTGGAACTACAATGCAGAGTCAGCTGCCTCTGCATCTTTCCATCTGGTGTACGCTGCTTGTCATTTTTCTTGTATCACGCCAGAGCAAGAAGACTGCGCAGAAGCCTTTTGACGGATTCCACAGTGCGAGATTCGAGGTGGATGATGACACAGTTTATTATGTGTATCAGAAGGGTATGACTCTGAGGACTTACTATATCCATGATAACGATATTAAGAAGATAATCCGTGATGATGAGGCAGGAGTCCTGATCATTCAGGGTGATGCCAAAGTCAACATCCAGAGGCGCGGAGGGGAGACCGAGGAGCCTGTTACTGAATTCTATGCTCTGGTTCCGTTCGATAAGTATGACCTTGATGACCTTCTGGAGCCCTACAAGAAGAAGGTTACAAGAGCTAATGGCAAGCTTCGTGAGAAATACTCAGCAGAACATCAATAAGAGGTAGACAATCATGAGAAATCCTAACAGAGATGCCATGAAGAGAAGGCAGGAAAATGAGGCTGTCGTAAGACCGGATACCATAGTGATCGCAAGTGGTAAGTATGGCAGCTGTCATCAGTATACACAGTGGCTGATAGACAGACTCGGAGCCGATGCTCTTCCGTATGCAAAGCAGACTCTCGGATATGTGACGATGTACAGGAACATAATTTGGATCGGAGCTATCAAGGATGCCGCAATAAGTGATGTAGGTGTTCTGTGGCAGAACTATGGCAACTTTGGCCTCTCCGGCAAGAAGATAATCGTCTGCGGAGTTGGACTTGGTAATCCTGATAATAAGGATTACTTTGACAAGGTAATGCGCAGGAGCGGAGCAGACCAGGGCTTCAGTTCGAACTACATCCTCCCGGGAAGGATAGACAGGAGCAAACTCAGGATGCTTGATAAGCCGATGTTCGACAAGTTCCTTGTCGATGCGGAGAGGATATACGGACAGGAAACAGCTCAGATGATCCTGAGAAGAGCGACCGAGAATTACAACGGAGTGGATGTAAGAGCCCTCGAGCCTGTTATTGAGGAGATTCTTGCAACAAGAGATTAGTATATATAATAAAGAAGAAGACCCTGCCATGAGGCAGGGTCATTTATATGCCTTGGATTATTTCTGCTCCATTGCACGCATTGCGCGTCTCTTCTTCATCTGATCACTGAAGCTTGTCGGTATCCAGATGCAGGCCTTCTTGCTCTTCTTGTATATGAACTCTTCGAATTCCTTAGGGTCGCCGATGGTGAATCTTGACTTAGGGAGAATGAAGAAATCCTTGTTCCGGAGAGCCATATAATAGAACTTATCATCATAATAGAATGAGATGATTTCTTTGTAGTTCTTGATATATGATGTGAGATCAGTGCCTGTATAGAAGGAAGCATCATCCTTGGTGAATTCATATGTGAATACGGTGCGGTTCTTATAATCAGGATCACTGTTCTTGGTGAGAGCCAGCGAAATATACTGTCTGAACAGGGCAAGAAGAATGAAAAGCGCACCGATTACCCAGCATGCTATCTTGAGTCCCTGTATCTTAAGGAAGAAACCCGGAACCAGAATGAGTATGCCGTAGAATATCATTCTTCCTGTTACGCGTGGATGATACACCCTGTACGTAAAGGTGATGAAGGCCTTGAGAACATCAGAGTCTCTCATGGTCCTGACCTGATAGAGAATTTCGTTCTCAGGTGCAGCAGGAGCTGCCTCTGCCTGCTTAGGTTCCTCGGCTGCAGCAGGCTTAGAAGATGCATTTTTGCCTATCTTCTTGCCGGCGTTCTTGTTGCGCGAAGGCTGAACCTGAGGGCTTTGCTTCTGAGTGTTCTGTGACTGCTTCTGCTTGTTCTTGGCTTCGTTCTTCTCGGCTGCAGCAGCACGTCTTTCCTGTTCGGCGTGCTTGGCCTGCTCAGCGCTGACAGCCTCCTGAGCCTTGCCCTTGCCGGTGCTTTGCTTGCTGCTGTTATTACCGGATTTGTTCTTTCTTGAAGTGTTCTTCATTATATTATTATTCTCCCCCAATGCTGAAGATTGTTCTCTACATCAGTAGTATAAACGCAAAACCAGCCTTTGTAAACTCGAATCAGAGGCCGCCGGAGAGGGGGAGAAGTGTCAAACAAAATGTTTGACAGAAAGAACAATAGCTGTCAAATAAAATGTTTGACACTATAGGCTCCTTGTGTTATTTTATACAGGCGTGATTTATTGGGATGATCATGTTTGCGGATGGCAGTCAGATGGCAGAAGTTATTCATAAAGACAACAGCATAGACAGGATCGAGTATCAGAGTTTGCTATATGATTTCTACGGCACTCTTCTGAGTAACAGCCAGAATGCTGTAATGTCTCTCTATCATGAGGATAATCTGAGCCTCTCAGAGATTGCCGAGGAGCTCGGACTCAGCAGACAGGCTGTCCACTACACGCTCAAGAAGGCTGAGCACGCTCTCGAAGAATATGAGAGCAAGCTGCATCTGGTATCCTCATATGAGAAGAATCAGGAGCTTGCAGCAAAGGCGGCCGGAATTCTTAACAAAGAGAAGTTAACCGAACATGACAGACATACTGTCATGTCAATAATAGGAAAGATCACGGAGTAGATATGGCATTCGAAGGACTTTCAGAAAAATTACAAGGAGCATTCAAGGACCTCAAGGGTCAGGGCGTTGTCACCGAGAAGGACTTTGACAATGCGATGAGAGTCGTCAAGATGGCACTTCTTGAAGCTGATGTCAACTTCAAGGTAGTCAAGGACTTTGTCGCTACTATCAAGGATAAGGCTCTTGGTGCAGGTGTCCTTAACAGTCTCACTCCGGACCAGATGGTCGTCAAGATCGTAAGAGACGAGCTTGTCGACATGATGGGCGGGACCGGCTCCAAGCTGACATATTCACCTAGCGGATTCACAGTATATATGCTGGTGGGTCTTCAGGGAACAGGTAAGACAACTACCGCAGGCAAGCTTGCTGCATATCTCAAGCAGACAGGCAAGCACCCGATGCTCGCTGCTTGCGATATCTACAGACCGGCTGCTATCGATCAGCTGGAGATCGTAGGTAAGGCTGTCAACACACCTGTATATGTTGACAGAGAAGTACATGACGCTGAGAAGATCGCACTTGCTGCAGTCAAAGAGGCTCAGAACAAGGGCTGTAACGTCCTCATCGTGGATACGGCAGGACGTCTTCAGATAGACGAGACTCTCATGAACGAGCTCAAGACACTCAAGAAGTCAGTAAGACCTCATGAGATTCTCCTCGTAGTCGACGCTCTTACCGGTCAGGATGCTGTCAACATCGCGAACGGATTCAATGACGCTCTCGGAGTAGACGGAATCATCATGACCAAGATGGACGGTGACTCAAGAGGCGGTGCTGCTCTGTCAGTCAAGGCTGTAACAGGCAAGCCGATCAAGTTCATGGGTACCGGCGAGAAGTACAACGCTCTCGAGCCTTTCTATCCTGACAGGATCGCATCAAGGATCCTCGGAATGGGAGACGTTATGAGCCTCATCGAGCAGGCTGAGAACGCTTTCGAAGAGGAAGAGGTCAGGAAGCTCGAAGAGAAGATCAGGAAGAACAAGTTTGACCTTGATGACTTCCTCGGTCAGATGAGACAGATCAACAAGCTCGGCGGACTCAGCAAGCTGATCGACATGATCCCGGGAATCTCGGCAGCCGACAAGAAGAATCTCGATCTTGAGCAGGGCAGGAATGAACTCAAGAAGATGGAGGCTATCATCCTCTCCATGACACCTAAGGAAAGACGTGACCCTGGCATTCTGAATGCGTCAAGGCGTAAGAGAATAGCAGCAGGATCCGGAACATCGGTCCAGGCAGTCAACCAGCTCATCAAGAAGTATGAAGAGATGAAGAAGATGACCAAGGTCATCAGCAATCCTAATTCGAAGAAGGCGCGCAGCATGATGCGCAATCTCGGATTCTAGAACAGTTATTGATCCCTGCTGCAAATACGTGCGGCGGATTATATAAAACAATGAAATAATAATATAAATACCAATCAGGAGGAAATTATGGTAAAGATCAGACTTAAGAGAATGGGAGCTCACAAGAAGCCTTTCTACAGAGTAGTAGTAGCAGATTCAAGAACACCTAGAAATGGTAAGTTCATCGAGGAGATCGGAACTTATGATCCACTGAAGAACCCTTCAGAAATCAAGATCGACAACGAAGCTGCTAAGAAGTGGCTTGCTAACGGAGCTCAGCCTACAGATACAGTAAGAGCACTTCTCAAGAAATCAGGTGCTATCGAATAAGGAAGGAAGGGACAATGGGAAGTCTAGTAGAAGTAATTGCTAGAGCTCTTGTTTCCAGGCCTGACGAAGTTAGGGTTACTGAAGAAGTAGACGGAAAAGACGTCCTTGTTAAGCTGCAGGTCGCAGATGAAGATATCGGTAAGATCATCGGAAAATCAGGCCGCATTGCAAAGGCAATCAGGACGGTAGTCAAGGCTGCAGCAATTAAGCATAATCTAAGAGTCACGGTGGAGATCGTTGAAGAATAGAGAAGCTGACGAAATAGTATACATCGGGAAGATAGGCAGCAGCGTAGGCTTAAGAGGCGAAGTAAGAGTCACGCTTGCTGCACCTGATTCCGACAATCTGAAGGAGGGCAAAGTCCTCCTTCTTAAGCATGCAGGAAGTGAGATCAGGACTGTATGCTCCAGAGTAAGGCAGCAGAATGGAAGGCCTGTCATCAAGGTCGAGGCTGCTGATGACAGAACTGCAGCCGAGCAGCTGAGAGGCATGGAGATTTATATCTATGCAGCAGATCTCGAGGAGCTCCCTGAGGGTGAGCATTATGTAAGAGATCTTATCGGATACTCCGTATATGATCTTGCAAGTGATACCGAGATCGGCAAACTTAGCGATGTTATCCAGAATACTGCCCAGAATGTCCTCGAAGTAGAGACACCGGACGGCAAGCAGGTCCTTATACCTGCTGTTGATGCCTTCATGAAGAAGATCGATGATGAGAGAGAAGTCATCGAAGTAGAGCTTATTCCGGGATTTATTTAAACGATGAGAATCAACATACTTACGATCTTTCCGGAGATGTTCACTCCGCTGAGAGCGAGCATGCTCGGAAGAGCAATCGACAACGGAATACTTGAGCTGTGTATTACGGATATCCGTGACTATACTCTGGACAAGCACAACCGTGTGGACGATACTCCGTATGGCGGAGGCGCCGGTATGGTGATGCAGGTGCAGCCGATACTTGATGCGTTCAGAGGGAGCAACTTTGGCGGAACTGTTCTGTACATGTCACCAAGAGGCGAGATGCTTACGGGAGAGCTTGCGAGAGAACTCTCCGGGCTCGACGAGATCACGATACTCTGCGGACATTACGAGGGCGTCGACCAGAGGGTCCTTGATTCACTTGAAGCAAGAGAGGTATCGATCGGCGACTATATCCTGACCGGCGGAGAACTGCCGGCAATGGTTCTTATAGATACTATGGCAAGATTCATAGAGGGCGTGCTCTCGAGCGAAGAATCTGCTCTTGATGAATCTGTGTATTCGGGTCTTCTTGAGTACCCGCAGTACTCTAAGCCTCGCGTGTATGAGGGCATGGAAGTACCGGAAGTGCTGCTGTCAGGGAATCATCAGGAAATCAGCAAGTGGCGGTGGGAAGAATCTCTCAGACTCACCTCCGAGAGGAGACCGGATCTGATGGAGAAGTACCTCGAAAGACCTCATGAGCTGACCCGCAAAGAGAAGGCTATACTGGATAAATACAGGAAACAATAGCCACACAAAATATAGTAATTTTGACGGCCTCGAGTAAATATATATTGTACTGCGAGGCTTTTGTATTGTATAATTTGACGAAGAGGGCCTATATGAAGAAGAAGTGGTTTACAACGATTTTCATATATATTGTACTGGTTGCAATCTGCATAGCGGTCGTATATGTTGTGCCATCTGTAAGAGGCCTTCTTGAGAAGACTTATGTTACAGAATGGAATACGATCAGCATTTCTGATGAAGTCTCAGGATATATCGTCAGGGACGAATTCGTCTATGTTGCCTCTGAAGATTGTGAGGTAACAAGGAAGGCTGTACACAACAATCTTGTCAAGGCCGGCAGTAAGGTCGTCGATATCAAGGCTGACGAGGAGACTGAGTCTGATGATGGTTCTTCTGTAGCACACAAGTACAGGGATATTCTGGACACACTTGGCGACAAGACCATCTCAACTGAGAGCGGCAGGACGCAGCAGGCAGGTTACATCAGCTACTTCATCGATGGCGAAGAAGACCGTCTGTCGACATACCGCCTGAGAGACCTTAACGAAGATCATTTCAAGAAGTTCGCGTCCAAGACTGCAGTCGATACTGTAGAAGGCAAGTGTTCTAAGGGCGAGCCGATCTTCAAGGTCACCAGGAACAGCAAGTGGTATCTTGTCTTCTATCTCAAGAACGCTGATGCAGAGAAGTACAGTGTAGGACGTACTGTCAGGATCAGAGTCGGAGAAGAGGATGTTCCGGTCAAGGTGGCGGATATAGAGCCAGGTGAGAAGACTACCAGGATATCTCTTTCGTGCAAGCTGTTCTTCGAGGGATTCCTTGAAGAGAGGACTCTTGATACTGTAGTAACACTCGCAAGTGCGGAGGGACTTGTCCTCAAGGATTCCAGTCTTGTGGAGAAGGACGGACAGATAGGAGTCCTTGTCAAGAACAAGCTCGGCGAGCACGTATTCAAGCCTGTTTCAATCAAGGCTGATAATGGAGAGAACTGTGTTGCATATTCCGACATCTATGTTGATGAGGGAGGCAACTTCGTAGAGACGATAGGGACATACGATGAGATCGTAGAGTCACCTACACAAGAAGAAATAGACAAGTTAAATAATCAGGAATCATGAGCATACAGGAAAGATTTACCGGCATTCTTGAGCGCAAGAATGCGGCCGCTGTAAGGAGCGGCAGATCGCCTGAAGATGTAACTTTGCTTGCGGTTACCAAGACGCACGGCGCAGATGAGATCAATCAGGCGATAGATGCGGGTGCGACAGATATCGGTGAGAACAGGGTCCAGGAGCTCCTGGAGAAGTATGATAAGGTCAAGCCGGTAAGATGGCACCTGATAGGTCATCTTCAGACCAACAAGGTCAAGAACATAATCGACAAGGTCGTAATGATACATTCGGTTGATTCAATGAGACTGGCTCAGGAGATCAACAAGAGAGCAGCTGCTGCAGGACTGGTCATGGACATCCTGATAGAGATCAACTCTGCTATGGAGGAGACTAAGTCAGGTATCGCAGCAGAAGACGTAAGAGAGCTTGTAACGGGAATAGTTAATGAGTGCCCTGCAGTAAGGGTAAGAGGTCTCATGTGCATACCTCCGATGGCGGCAGAGCCTGAGGATGCAAGACCGTACTTCAGACAAGCTCACGATTTATTTGAACAGATGAAGGAATGGGACCTTCCGGAAGACAGATTCTGTCCGGATACCCTGTCCATGGGAATGTCCGGAGACTTTGAGGTCGCCATAGAAGAAGGATCAACAATAGTCAGAGTAGGCAGCTCGATATTCGGGCCACGTAATTACAGATAGGGAGGATGCACAAATGAGTTTCATGGACAAGATGAAGAATCTGGTAGGTATCGACTATGAAGATGAAGAATTTGACGATATCACTCAGGCTGAGATAGACGAGTACAAGAATAAGATCGGTCAGTCTGCGCCTGCAGCCGGATACAGAGAAGAGCCGGCTCCTGTAAGCACAGGTATCAGCCCGCTCGCGTTCAATGAAGTGGTTCCTCCTATGACAGCAATGTCCAAGGGTGCCCCTGATATCAAGTCTTCAATGAATCAGTCCGGACCATTCAAGATGGTCGTAATCGAACCAAAAAGCCTTGACGAATGCCGCAAACTCGTAGATAATCTGAGAGCGCGCAAACCGGTCATCATCAATCTCGAGAAGGTAGAGACTGATCTTGCCCGCAAGATGTTCGACTTCCTCGGCGGAGCAACCTATGCTCTGTCAGGCACAGTTCAGAGGATCAATCCTAACATCTACATCTTTGCGCCTAATAATGTCAACATCAAGGCTATGGTAGACAGAGCTACAGAGGCTGGCAAGCCTGCTAACTCCAACCCATGGAAATAACGCAATAACAGAGATTAACCATATAATATAAGGAAAGGTGAGGTGCAAATATCATGATAATGCCTATCGATATCGATAAGAAAGAATTCAGCCGCGATAAGAGGGGATACAATTCAAGAGAAGTAGATGAGTTTCTGGACATCATAGTAGCAGACTATGAGAAGATCCTTAACGACAACAGATCAATGGCTCACAAGATCAAGGCTCTTGAGAAGCAGCTTGAAGAGGCACAGAAGGATGACAATGCTATGCTCGAGACTCTCGAGACAGCTAAGAAGCTCATGGCAGACATCTCTGCAAGTGCTGAGAGAAGAGCTGAGCTCATGATGAGAGATGCTGAACTCGAGGCTGAGAACATGCTGCTCGACGCTAAGGTAGCAGTAAGACAGCTCAACGAAGAGCAGGCTGTACTGAGCAACAAGATCGCAAGACTCAGAGGTAACTTCCGCAAGATGCTCGAGGCAGAGCTTGCTAATCTTGATGATGATCCGTTCAATCTGATAGGCGATCTTGACAGAGTTGACTTTGACGGAGAAGAGGCTGCAGAGCCAGCTAAGAAGGAAGACCACAAGGCTCCTACACTTATCGTTGACAGACCTGCAGACGCAGCAGATCTTGCAGAGCCTGCAGTAACAGACCTCAAGCACGCTACTATCTCAGATCTTTCAGAAGGACTGAAGAAGATGGCAGAAGAGCCTGCATCGATCAGCGATACAATCATTCTCAAATAAGACACATAACATAACATAATAAAGAAGAACACCCAAGCATGGGTGTTCTTCTTTATTATGTTATTCTATGCTTGCCTTGGGGTTATTCGCGTTATTTCTTTAAGGCTTTGCGTCGCTTCTTGGCAGTCTTGGGTTTCATTACTGAGTATCCGAAGAAGCCGAGCTCCTTGCTGTGCAGCCTGTAGTATTTGCCATGACTGAAGGCAACGAGGTCCATGCTGCCGTAGTCGTAGGCGCCGCGGTCTGATACATACTTGTCGTCGATATGTACGGCCACTATCTCGGCGATGAACATGTCGTGAGACGGGAAGGATTTGACCTCTGTGACTTTGCATTCAAGATTAACAGGCGACTCCGCGATCATCGGAGCCGATACTTCATCAGCGGCCTCACGGGTCAGATGCGCAGCCTCGAATTTGTCAATGTCACGGCCTGATCTGACACCGCAGAAATCCATTGCTTTGGCAAGCTCTGTTGTTGTCAGGTTGATGAC
Source organism: Mogibacterium sp. (assembly GCA_017512145.1). Taxonomy (GTDB): domain Bacteria; phylum Bacillota; class Clostridia; order Peptostreptococcales; family Anaerovoracaceae; genus Crickella. Next base: position 10,148 of record JAFWHB010000015.1, read on the forward strand.
AAATTCACCTCTCTCTGCGATTATGTCGTGAGAATGGCGTGATCTCTGTACCGAGACATATGTCATAGGCGGATTGGAATTGATGATGCCTGACCATGCTATTGTAATGATGTTGCTCTCTTCCATTGTGCCGCAGCTGACCATTACAGTCGGGAGCGGGGCAAGAAGAGGGCCTTCCTTGGATCTTATCTTCATGATTATTTCCTTGTCTATTTATCTGTTTGTGTTCTTAGCCCTTCGAGGACCTTTGCGAATACCTCAGGAAGCTCTGAATGAAATTCCATATATTCGCCTGTCCCCGGGTGTACGAATCCCAGCGTGCCTGCGTGGAGCAGCTGGCCATTCAGCTTGCAGCCCATCAGCTTGTCCGGCTGATTATGAGGTCCGTAGAGCTCATCGCCGACGAGCGGGTGCCTGATCGAAGCCATGTGTACCCTGATCTGATGCGTGCGACCGGTCTCGAGGCGGGCCTTTATCAGGGTGTAGCGGCCAAAGCGTTCTGTGACCCTTATGTGGGTGACGGCGTCCTTGCTGCCGGAGCCGTAGACGGCTCGTCTCATGCGGTTCCGTTCATCTCTGCCGATCGGAGCGTCGATCGTGATCTCGTCTTCGCGTATGTTGTCGAAGACAAGAGCGGTATATTCCCGTGTGACTGAATGGACCTTGAGCTGAGCGGCGAGAGATTCATGAGCCATATCATTCTTGGCGATCATGAGAAGGCCGCTGGTGTCCTTGTCTATACGGTGAACTATACCCGGTCGTATAACGCCGTTGATAGATGAGAGGCTGTCTCCGCAGTGATACATAAGTGCGTTGACGAGTGTCCCTGACCAGTTGCCGGGACCCGGATGGACGACAAGGCCGCGAGGTTTGTTTACAACTATTACATCGCTGTCCTCATAAACGATCTCAAGCGTGATGTCCTCTGGCTGTATGTCGAGAACTTCAGGCTCAGGTATCGTTATGGATACTTTGTCGCCGGCCTTGAGATGATGTTTCTTGGAGGTTACTGGCGAACCATTGACTGTTACGCTGCCTTTCTCTATCAGACGGACAGCATAACTTCTGGACAATTCATCGGTGTTGTATCCGATGAAAGCGTCCAGTCTTGAACCGTTATCATCTTCGGAGACTTCGATTGTCAGAATATTGTCTTCGGTGATCATTTCGTCCCGTCCTTATATGCGAAGAGTATATACAGCACGGTAATGAAGCATCCGCAGGTAACGAATATGTCAGCGACATTGAACACGGCAAAGTTCCAGCATGAAATCATGTCAGTGACGTAGCCAAGAGCCAGTCTGTCGATCATGTTGCCGACACCGCCCGCAAAAATCATAGTAATAAGTGCGGCGAGGGCCTTGGAGCCCTTGCGTGCCTCATAAATAATGAAAACAAGGCACAGGATGATAAGCACTGATGTCAGAGCTATAGTTACCATCTTATTGCCTGAGAACATGCTGAAGGCAGCGCCGGTATTGCGGACATAGTAAATACTGAACCAGTCACCGATTACAGGGATCCTGTCACCTGGCTGCATTGATGCTCTTACAGCGAATTTAGTTGCCTGATCTGCAGCGATTATAAGCGCTGCGATTAAAGGATATATCAGCATGATGTTATTTATCTCTCTTGCTGTCCGGAAGAGCCGGATCAACATAAACTGTTCTGTTGTGTGTGAATATGACCATGCCAGGCTTAGAACCGGCTGGCTTCTTGACATATCTTACCGGGACAAAATCAACAGGAACATTGCTGCCTGTACCTGCCTTGCTGTGATATGCAGCAATTGCAGCAGCCTCGTAGATGATCTCTGCAGGAAGATCATTCACGGTCCTGCCGTCCTTCATCTGGAGGATCACGTGAGATCCCGGAATGTCCTTGGTGTGCATCCAGACATCAGTCTTGGAGGCAAATTTGGTGGTCAGATAATCGTTCTCTATATTGTTACGCCCGACAAGCACCAGAGTACCATCACTCAGGGTGTAACGGTGAGGCTCAGGCCGAGCATTCTTGCGCTTTCGCTGAGAAGCCTTTGCTCTTCTTCGTACATATCCCGCGCTCTCAAGCTCGTCTCTGATGCTCTCAAGAAGCGGCACACTGTCTGCTGCCTCGATATTCTGTATGACCGACTCCAGATACTGGATATCCTTCTCATTGTCCTCGAGCTGGGCCTGCTTCTCGTGGATCGCAGTCCTTGCCTTGGAATACTTCTTGAAATAGCGCTGCGCATTAGCAGAAGCATTGATCTTCTCATCGAGCGGGATGTCGATCAGATTGCCATCGTAATAATTGGTTACCCTTGCTGTTCTTGCTCCCGGCCTGATCATGTGGATATTCGCTGTCAGCAGCTCTCCGTAAAGCCTGTACTTGTCGGAATTCTCGGCGCTGAGGAGGTCCTCTGAAAGCTTCTTCTTCTTGAGAAGTGCCTTGCTGTGTGCAGCCTGGACAGTCTTGAGAAGAGGCATCGACTTCTGTCTCACCATATTCGATGTCTCGCGGTTTGAGAAGAAGAATTCGACGCATTCTGATACGCTGCCAAAGTCCATCCTGGTAAGTCCGTCATATTCTGCAAGATCAGTCACATGGAACTCTCTCGGAATACCACCTATGTCTCCTGAAGGCTGGAGCGATCTGGAGGTCTCATCTATGTATACGCGTGGCACGGCAGTGCCGCTGTCTATTGAGCTGATTATCTCTACGAGCCTTGCTGCAGGGTCGTCTGATGCTGCCATCTCTCTGCTGATCGCAGGTGAAATGCCGCCGATACGTGACATTAGCTGCCTGTCGTCACCTGGAAGGGAAGTATCTGCAGTGACCTCGCGGAACGGTATCTTGTCCTGCTCAGGCGGATACTGGTATATGAATCCAGGCAGCAGCTGGCGGTATCTGTTGACATCGATAGAGATGCGCTTGATCGCATCGATTATCTTGCCTGATTCGATATCTATAAGAACTATGTTGCTGTGCTTGGCCATTATCTCAACGATAAGACGGCGGCTTACCGAGAAGCCGAGCTCGTTCTGTGCCTCGATATCGATCTCTATGATTCGCTCGGAGTCCTTCTGGCGGACGTCCGTTATCCTTCCTGCCTGAATATGCTTCCGGAGGAGCATGCAGAAAGTAGGCGGCTGATCAGGATTGGTATATGTGCCGCCTGTAAGGCAGACTCTCGCAGACTGACTGTTGCACGAAATGAAGAGGCGGACGTTGCCGCTCCTTGTGTGTATGTGGAGCAGGAGCTCTTCCGGTCCCGGCTGATAGACCTTCTCTATCTTGCCGAGCGTGATCCTGCCCGCGAGTTCTCTTGTTATTGCATATGTAATTATTCCATCGTAAGCCATATCGATTAATATTAACACTCAGGCCATGCTCCCGCAAGAGCGACGGAAGGTATAGTTTTCAGCCATTTTGTTTGAACTATTATATGGCTCGTGGTAAACTTGTATGGCGCGAAAGATCAAATAGCAAATATTCAATCAGGAGGCTTTCGGAAATAATGATAAGAAGTATGACAGGCTTCGGAAGAGGCGAGTATATTGATGATGTCAGGAAGGTTACAGTAGAGATAAGAGCAGTCAATCACCGTTACTGCGATATCTATGTCAAGATGCCAAGGAAGTATTCCTTTGCAGAGGAGAAGATCAAGGCTGCTATCAAGAACAGACTTTCAAGAGGCAAGATAGAGGTATCGGTCACAGTTGATAACTTTGGTGTGAGCGATGCCGATGTAAGGCTCGACAAGGACCTTGCAGCTAAGTATTACAATGCTCTGATGGAGCTCAGTCAGACATTCGAGATCGGTGAGATCATGGGACCGTCACTGAGTCTTCTGGCTAAGATGCCTGACGTTATCAGGACAGCACCTGCCGAAGAGGACGAAGAAGAGATGCTGAGATGTCTCATGGACGCAGCAGAGAAGGCTGTCGATGACATTTGCACCATGAGAGAGACTGAGGGAGCCAAGCTCGCAGCAGATATCTCAATGAGAGCCGATATCATTTCGGACATCAGAGAGAAGATCGAGAAGAGAGCACCGGAACTTGAGAAGGAATATGCAGCCAAATTCAAGGCCCGCATCGAGGAGCTCCTTGAAGGTGTATATGAGGTGCCTGAGGAAAGAGTCGCACTGGAGGCTGCAATATTTGCAGACAAGGCTAACATAACAGAGGAACTTGTAAGACTTGACAGCCATGTGACCCAGCTCCGTGAATTCCTTAAGGGCAAGGAAGATTCCATCGGCAAGAAGATAGACTTCCTGATCCAGGAGATGAACAGAGAAGCCAACACGATCGGATCCAAGTCGAATGACAAGGAGATCACTTCTATGATGCTTGACCTCAAGGCTGAGATCGAGAAGATCAGAGAACAGGTGCAGAATATAGAATAATATACTGCTGCTTGACTAATGTGTTATAATACTAATTCAGGCAGGAGGTGCATATGAGCCACAATGCAGGCAAGTTATTTGTCATTTCAGGCCCTTCGGGAACAGGCAAGGGCACTATATGTGCAGAGCTTCTCAAGGATATAGGCAATGAGTTCTCTGTATCAATGACCACAAGATCCCCAAGAGAGGGCGAAGTCCATGGCCGCGAGTACTTCTTCGTTTCCAGAGAGGAATTCCTGGATAATGTAGAGAAGGGCAATTTCCTTGAACACGCGACTGTTTTCGATAACTTCTATGGGACACCTAAGGACATGGTCCTGAAGAGGCTTGAGAAGGGACGCAATGTAATTCTTGATATTGATGTCCAGGGCGGACTTCAGGTCAAGCAGGCTATGCCTGAGGCGGTTCTTATATTCATACTTCCGCCAAGTCTTACTGAGCTCAGGAAGAGACTCGAAGGCCGTAAGACCGAGGAGCCTGAGATAATAGAGAAGAGACTGAGCAAGGCCCTGAATGAGATCAGATTCATCGGGGAGTACGACTACTATATTGTTAATGACGACGTTGATACGGCAGTTGCTAATGCCAGGGGAATTATAATGGCAGAGACATCAAGAGTGCCGGACAAGGTCAGACCTATAATCAGGAAATACGAACAGGAGAAGGGAGAATAATTCATGCTGCTTTACCCATCAGTCAACAAGCTTCAGGAGAAGACAGACAGCAGGTATTCACTTGTAATACTTGCTGCTAAGAGAGCAAGAGATCTTATCGACGGCAAGCCGGCTCTTACAGAAGAGGTGAGCGAGAGACCTGTAAGTCAGGCTGCCAAGGAAATCGCTGATGATCTTATTACTTATTCACGTCCTGAGGAACTTGAGTAACAATTACAACAGATCAGAACAGAATATGAGCTGCACAGTTTTTATCAGATAAAGGCTGCGCTGGCTCTTTTTTCTAATATCTTTTTCAAGGGGGCTGTCGGACGGGGTACCGGCAGAATGATAATCAGATAATAATATATGAATAGATATGCTCTGATCGGCGGCAAACTGTCGCACAGTCAGTCACGTAAGATACATGCTTATCTGGGTGACTATGACTATGTTCATATTGAGGCGGATGGCTCGGAAGAGCTGAGGGACATCCTTACTAATACAGCATATGATGGCTTTAACATCACATTTCCTTACAATGTTGAAGTCATTCAGTATCTTGACGAGCTTTCAGATGATGCCGCGAGAATAGGAGCTGCCAATGTTGTCAAGAGAATGCCTGATGGCAGACTCAAGGGCTACAATACCGATGCAGATGGATTCAGGCATACAGTTGCCGGTCATGTAGAGAACCGCAAGTGCCTGATCCTTGGCACCGGAGGTGCTGCAATGGCTTGCTATGCCGTGCTCGAAGACCTCGGCGCTTCGGATGTTATCATGGTATCAAGGGATCCTGAGGCAGCGCTTAAGAGACATCAGGGCAAGTACAGGATAACAGGATACAACAGACTTTATCTTCACTATGATGCCGATGTTATCATCAACGCAACACCTATCGGACAGTTCCCGGACATAGAGCACTCGCCGATCACAGACCACAGACTCACTATGAGGCTGTTTACAAGGCTCAGGCTCGCAGTCGATCTTATCTACAATCCTTACAGGACTAAATTCCTCCAGGATGCAAGAAGGCTTACAGGCTGCCATACAAAGTCGGGCCTTGAGATGATGATCATTCAGGCAATAGAGTCCCGCTATACATGGATAGGGGTGAAGACTGACAGGGAAGAAGAGGAACGTCTTGTAAGACGGGTCAAGCGCAAGATCCTGGAAGATCAGCTCAATATCATCGCTGTCGGAATGCCGGGCAGCGGCAAGACAACGATCTTCAGAAGATATGCTTATGAAATGGGACTTGAGTTCATTGATACAGACGCAGAGGCCGAGAAGATTATCGGAGCCCCTGCTCAGAAGGTGCTTGGCTCGGGCGAGGCAGGCATAGAACTGTTCAGAGCTGCTGAACATGCAGCCGTCAAAGAAGCCTGCAGGCATAATGGAGCTGTCATAGCTACAGGAGGAGGGACTGTCCTTAACCCTATAAGCCGGGACATTCTCAGGAGCAACGGAATAATAGTATATATCAAGAGGCCGCTTGAGATGCTTGATGTCAAGGGCAGACCACTCAGCATCAACATAGGTGTGGCAGACTTGTTCGGGGACAGGGACAGAATATATCGAAGGGTTTCCGATCTGTCTATTCTCAATTCGAGAATTTTCGGAGGCAACCGCAAAATAACCGGAGAAGGCAATACTTACAATTACGAACTCAAGGGTTTTGTATACTACATTGCCAGAAAGATCGAGAGGTATCTGAATGAAATTGCTGATAATCAATGGACCTAATCTGAATATGCTGGGTATAAGAGAACCCGAGATATATGGCACGAAGACTTATGATGATCTTGTCAGCTACATAAGGAAGGAAAGAGGCGAGAACAACGAGCTTTCATTTGTTCAGAGCAATCATGAGGGTGACCTTATAGATGCTATTCAGCAGGCTTATTATGACAGGTTCGACGGGATCGTCATCAATGCAGGCGGCTATGCTCACACAAGCATCTCAATTATGGATGCAATCAGAGGAACAAAAATCCCTACAGTCGAGGTCCATATTACAGAACCTCTTCTGAGGGAAGATTACAGACATCATTCATATGCCGGCGAGGCAGCTATAGCCACGATCGCCGGCAAGGGTTTTGACGGATATGTAGAGGCAATCGATCTGCTACACGAGCACATCGCCCTCCATTCCTGATGGAACTTCAAGACCCATCATAGTGAGAAGCGTCGGAGCAATGTCCGCAAGCTTACCGGTGGTCTTGGTGAACGGCATTGGCTCTCTGCAGATATGACAGAGCGGAACGAGTGCTGTTGAATGCTTGGTAACAGGGTTGCCCTCTGCATCAAGCATGGTATCAGCATTACCGTGGTCTGCTGTCAGCAGGATCTGGCCGTCATGTGCAAGAACAGCATCTCTGATCTGACCGACAAGACCATCAAGAGTCTCGATAGCACTTACAGCAGCATCGAATACTCCGGTGTGACCGACCATATCAGGATTTGCAAAGTTCAGGATGTATACATCGTATGCGTCCTGATTTATTTTGTCTATTACTGTGCTTGCGACAAGAGGTGCGCTCATCTCAGGCTGAAGGTCATAGGTTGCGACCTTAGGCGAAGGAATGAGGATCCTGTCTTCGCCTGGATTAGGCTCTTCAACACCGCCGTTAAAGAAGAAGGTTACATGAGCATACTTCTCGGTCTCGGCGATCCTGAGCTGCTTAAGACCTGCAGCAGCAAGAGTTCCTCCGAGGGTAGGGTCTACATCCTCAGGCGGGAATGCTACTGTGACATTAGGCATCGTAGCATCATACTCAGCCATGCAGACGTAAGTGAGGCCGGTTACCTTGGCCTTGCGCTCGAAGCCGTCAAAATCAGGGTCTACGAGAGTTCTTGTGATCTCTCTTGCTCTGTCAGGACGGAAGTTGATGAAGATAACGGAATCGCCGCTCTTTACAGGTACAGGTGTAACTACTGTAGGCTGAACGAACTCGTCAGTCTCATCCTTAGCATATGAATTGTCGATGGCTTCCTGAGAGCAGGATGCAGTGAGTCCCTCGCTGAGGGTGAGTGCATCATAAGCTCTTACAAGTCTTTCCCATCTCTTATCTCTGTCCATCGCATAGAATCTGCCGGAAATAACGCCGATCCTGCCGATGCCTTCTTCTTTGAGATAGTCCTCGAGAGGTCCGAGGTAATCCATAGCGCTCTTAGGCGGAACGTCTCTTCCGTCGAGGAAGCAGTGTACAATTACTTCCTTGACATTGTTCATCTTAGCCATCCTGATGACTGCCTTGAGGTGCTCAAAGTGACTGTGAACTCCGCCGTCAGATACAAGGCCCATGATGTGAAGGGTGTGACCGTCTGCAGCATTCTTCATTGCGCCGAGAAGAGCCTCGTTCTTAAAGAAGTCACCTGACCTTATAGATCTGGTGATCTTGAGAAGGTTCTGATAAACGACGCTGCCTGCGCCAATGTTGAGGTGGCCTACTTCCGAATTGCCCATCTGTCCTGCAGGAAGACCTACAGGCTCGCCGCTGGCTTCGATTGTAATGAACGGATACTCAGCGAACAGCTTGTCAAGAACGGGAGTCCTGGCTGCAGCTATCGCATTTCCGTATGTTTCTTCTCTGATCCCGAATCCGTCGAGGATCATAAGCATTGTTGGTCTGTGTTTCATATTTGTTTATCTCCTGTGTTTGATTGCAATCTCATATATTATAGCATAGCAAAGGCCTCGGTTGTTGGCATTTTGAAATGAGGATTGTATAATTAATGTGTTATGGCTGTAAAATTTACTGATGAACAAAGACTTGCAATAGACACTCTCGACAGGTCGATACTGGTCTCGGCTGCTGCCGGATCAGGCAAGACGGCAGTTCTTGTGGAGAGAATACTCAGTATCATCCTCGAGGGCAAAGCCAACGTGGATGAAATGCTTGTCGTGACTTTTACCAAGGCCGCGGCATCCGAGATGAAGCTGAGACTCTCAAAGGAGATCCGTAAGAGAATGCATGAGAATCCGGACGATGCTCCTAGACTCAGAGAGCAGCTCGGCAGGATGTACAGAGCATATATCTCAACGATTGACAGCTTTGCTCTGAGGGTCATAAGAGAGTTCTTCTATGAGACGGACCTTGAACCGGACTTCGGGACATGTGACGAGATCCAGGGCGAGCTTATGAGAAGAGAGGCCGCATCTGAACTTTTTGAAGAAGGCTTCTCGGATGATCATTTCATCAGCGATGAGGTAGGCTTCAGGGAATTCCTGAGGCTCTACAGTGAAGAACGCTCGGAAGAAGGCATGAAAGAAGACCTTCTTGCAGCATATTCGAGTCTCCGCACTATGCCTGATTACTTTGACTGGGCTTATGAGAAGGCGGAGAATATGCTCCTGACCAGGGAGAACTTTGCTGATTCAGAGCTCGGAAGGGCTATCGCAGAGGATACCGCAGACATGCTGAGACATTCTGTAGAGGCTGGCATCAGGATAAGAACTCTTCTCGAAGAGGCAGGACTTGAGGACCTCTATGAAGAGAAGCTGGCTAATGAGATCAACACTTTCTTCGATGCCTGGAAGGCTTCCGAAGAGGGCGGGCTGGATGAAGATCTGATGGAGAAGCTAAGCGGTATCGAATTCCCGGTACTGAAGGCGAAGAAGGCTCAGGCAGAGGCTTATGCTCCTGTCAAGGACGAAGTCAAGGCACTGAGAGATACATACAAGGAAGCGCTCAAGTCATGGCGCAGCAGATATCTTGACCCGGATATCGAGACAAGATTCGCTGAGATGAATGCAGCCTACAAGTATACAGTCTATTACATAAGGCTGCTTGAGGAATTCGAGAAGTTATACTCTGCCAAGAAGGCAGAGCGCCGGGTAATGGACTTTGCGGATATGGAGCATAACGCAGTCAGGATCCTTTCGTCAGAGTCTGCTGCTGACACGCTCCGCAGGAGGTTCAGATTCGTATTTGTAGACGAATATCAGGACACGAACAAGATTCAGGAGCACCTAATTAGCAGAGTCTCAAGACAGGATAATGTATTTAAGGTCGGAGATGTCAAGCAGAGTATTTACAAGTTCAGGCAGGCTGAACCTGAGATCTTCGAGAGCCTCTACAAGACATATTCAGATCCTGAATGCACAGCGGGAATAGCGATAGACCTGTCTAAGAATTTCCGGAGCAATGATGCGACTGTCAGATATATCAACAGAGTGTTCACGGAGATCATGGACGGATACGATGAGAGGGCGAGGCTGAACACAGGCTGCGAAGGCCGTGAAGGCTATGACCTTATACCTGAAGTCCATGTGCTGACTGAGCAGGAAGATGATCCGCCGGAAGATGGCAGCCAGGCATCAGAGGGCGGCAGCCTTGATGAAGAAATAGTCGACCTCAGCAAAGAAGAGGCTGAGGCAGCATATATAGCAGATCAGGCATACAAGCTGATCGGCACAGAGTTCTTCGACGCCAAGCAGAGGATAGTAAGGAAGGCAGAGGCGAGAGACATCGTCATTTTGCTCCGTGCTGTCAAGGGCAGAGGAGAGATAATGGCAAGAGCCCTCCGGAACAAGGGCATAGAATCTCACATCGAGGACTCTGACAACTACTTTGACACAGTCGAGATCAGTGTTGCGATCTCGCTTCTGACTTGCATAGATAATATGAAGCGGGATATACCACTTATCTCAGCACTGCACTCAGAAGTCTTCGGGTGGAAGCCTGATGAACTTGCTAGGGTAAGGATTGAGCATAACAGCAGGCCGCGTGATTTCTCTGGCGTAAGACCGGCATACTGGGAAGCTCTGCAGTGGTACGAAGATCATGGGAGTGATGAAAGGCTCAGAGCCAAAGCCTCCTATGCCGCAGACAAGATACGTGAGTGGCGGAGACTTTCGAGGATGATGACGCTTGAAGACTTTGTCTGGAAAGTCCTCACAGATTCAGGCTACTACAGAATGGCGGGCGCCATGAACGGAGGCCCGAGAAGGCAGGCAAATCTCCGGACTCTTGCGGACAGGGCAGGTAAATACAGGAGCGAAACAGTCTCATCTCTTAGCTCCTACATATCCTTCCTTGATCTGATGCGCAAGAAGAATATAAGCAATGGACAGGCCTCGCTTGCAGGAAGTGACGATGACGTTGTAAGAATAACTACCATCCACAAGAGCAAGGGCCTTGAATATCCATTCGTTATAGTAGGCGGACTTGGACACAAGTTCAGATACGACAACAGCCAGAAGAAATTCAGCTTTGATTCGGACATTGGAGTCAGCATGCCGTATATAGATCCGGAGCGGAGGTTCTGGAGATCCACTCTCATTCAGAGGGCGATAGCAGCCAGGTCGAGGCGCAGCAGTTACAAGGAAGAGCTCAGAGTCCTCTATGTCGCGATGACAAGAGCTAGAAACAAGCTCATAATGGTCGGTACCTGTGGCAGCCTCGAGAAGCTTGCGGAATATACACCTGATCCTGGTAACTATCTCAAGGCGATCAGGAATGTCATCAGGACTGCAGACAATCTGTTCTTCACATCGCCGCTTGAACTCAGAGAATCTGACAGAAGGACCTACAGGGCGAAGTCATTCGAAGAGAGGATACCTGAGAATCTTACGGCTGAAGAGCGGGATCTTTACGATGAGATCAACAGGAGATTTACATATACATATCCTGATTCAGATCTCCTGACAGCTAAGGCTAAGTATTCTGTCAGCGCCATACGCAAGAAAGAACTCGCTGAGGAGGAATCCGAATCCGAGATCGTTACGTCTGATCATGAGGTCGTGACACTCTGGACGGTCTCCGAAGCCAGGAAGAAGGCGAGCGCTGCAGATATCGGCATAGCCTACCACAGGATAATGGAATTCCTGGACTTTGCCAAAGTGATTCAGGAAGACGGAAGTGTCGATACTGAGTATATACGCGAGCGGGCAGAGCTTCTGAGAGACAGCGGAGCGATCGAAGAGGATGTATTCAGAGAGCTCGATATGGACAAAGCGGCAAGTTTCTTCAGATGTGATCTCGGAAGAAGGGCCGCTGCAGCTGCGAGGGCCGGCACTCTCAGGAAAGAGAAACCTTTCACGCTCAGGACAACAAGAGGCGGCAATGAAATGCTCGTACAGGGTGTTATCGACTGCTGCTTCGAAGAGAATGGAGAGATAGTGCTGGTAGATTATAAGTCCAGCTTCATAAAGCCGGGCAGGGAGCACCAGGCAGAGCTTGAGAGAATAAGTCACGAGTATAAGGTCCAGATAGAGCTGTACTCGGAGGCTGCTTTCAAGGGAACAGGCAAACAAGTAAGTGAAGCGTACCTGTATCTGTTTGAGACAGGTGAAGCTCTCAGAATGTGATAATGTATAGACGGAGGAGAAAGAAAATGGCTAAGGTATTGTTACTTAACGGAAGCCCTAAGGCAAATGGCTGCACAAATGCTGCTCTTGAAGAAGTGGCAGCAGTTCTTGAGCAGGAAGGAATCGAGACTGAGATCATCCATGTCGGAAAGCATGACATAAGAGGATGCATTTCGTGCGGTACCTGCGAGACAAGAGGCAAGTGCGTATTTGATGACCTTGTAAACAAAGTCGCAGCTAAATTCGAACATGCTGACGGACTTGTTGTAGGAAGCCCTGTTTACTATGGTTCTCCTAACGGAACTATACTGTCCTTCATGGACAGGCTCTTCTACAGCAGACCTTACTCTCTGCATATGAAGGTGGGCGCTTCGGTGGTAAGCTGCAGAAGAGGCGGCAACTCTGCATCATTTGACGTTCTGAACAAGTACTTCACTATAAGCGGCATGCCTGTTGCTTCATCCACATACTGGAACCAGGTTCACGGATTCTCGGCAGAGGATGTTAAGAAGGACCTTGAGGGACTTCAGACCATGAGAAACCTCGCCCGCAACATGGCATTCATGATCAGGGCAATCGCTGATGCGAAGGATAAGTACGGCCTGCCGGAAATGGAGAATGACAACTTCACAAGCTTCCCGGACGGACTTTAGAATAAATTGCAAGGAGACCGGATATGAAATATTTCACCAAAGAATGGTATGAGCTCTCTGAGTTCCTCGGCACTGCCGAGATGTTCGAGCCAATAATCGACAAGGAATACTCGGATAAGGAATTCGAGTATCTGTATGAAGATCTCAGGGATAAGTTCATACAGGAGATGAGAGATGAGTATGAGAATGAGCCTGAATTCGGCATCAGGCTTCCTTTCGATGAAGAGGAGGCAGGGGCTTCATTCGATGAGGATTATCAGGACAATCTTGAGGACCCTGATGAGGATGTCCCTGAGTGGATCAGGGAGTCTGTGGATCCGAGATTCATAGCTCTCTGGGTGCTTCCTGAGAAGACATATATCAAGCTGATGGCAGAAGAGAAGGCGAAGGAAGAACGCTTTGACGAACTCGATGCTGCGGCTGATGATGCACTCGATGCAATGTATGATGAGGCTCCGGAGGATATGGAGACTCTGCTTGATGACTTCGATGATCTTGATGGAGACAGCGTTACTGACTTAAGAATGACAGACGGAGACCTTGAGCTGGTTCTTGCCGGATGGGATGATAACGGGGAAGATGTGAATCATGTTATCCTGTTTGAGGATGCTGTGATACTTGAGGATGAGCATCTCAGCATACAGACAGAAGTAGACGAGGACGGAGATCTTCTATCAAACTGCGATCTTCTATATCATGAAGTGTATTTTGAAGGTGATGAGATCGAGGTCCATATGCTCTTCGACAATGACACCCTCAAGTATCTGACTCTCAGATGCTCATATATGACGATCACAGAAGAGAGACAGTAAGAAGTAGCCGCTGAGGCTCAGGTATAATAGGCAACAAAAGAGACCGCCGGAGCGGTCTCTTTGTTTGTGTGATTGTCACTAAAGAGTCATCGTCTGATGAAGGTCTATTATACAAGACCCTGAGCCATCATAGCCTCTGCAACTCTCTCGAATCCAGCGATGTTAGCACCCTGTACGAGAGCGTTCTTGTTGCCATAGTACTTCTCACCAGCGTTAGCACATGCATTGTAGATGTTCTTCATGATCTGGTGGAGCTGAGCATAAACGTCCTCATGCTGGAATACTGTGTGGCCGGAGTTCTGTCCCATCTCGATGCAGGAGCAAGCAACGCCGCCAGCGTTAGCTGCCTTAGCAGGACCTACTGCGATGCAGTTATCCATGAGATACTTCAGAGCGTCGTTAGTTGTAGGCATGTTAGCGCCTTCGCAATAGAACTTGCAGCCGCCCTCAACGATCTGCTGAGCATGCTCCATGTGTACGTCATTCTGCATAGCGCATGGGATGAACATGTCGATCTTGCATCCAGTATCCTGGAATACGCCCCAAGGCTTCTTTCCTGGGAAGAACTTAGCTTCTGGGAACTTCTCTGCGTAAGGTGCGCAGATGTTCTTTCCGGATCCTCTGAGCTCGAGGAGGTAAGCGATCTTCTCGTCTGTGCTGATTCCTTCTGGGTCATAGATATATCCGTCTGGTCCGGAGATTGTTACGAGCTTAGCGCCGAGTCTCTGGAGCTGCCATGCTGTTCCCCAAGATACGTTACCGAAACCGGAGATAGCAACAACCTTATCCTTGATCTCTTCGCCGTTAGCCTTGAGCATTTCCTCTGCGTACCATACGATACCGAATCCTGTAGCTTCAGTTCTGCCGAGGAGTCCGCCGTAAGGGATTCCCTTACCTGTGAGAACGCCGCCGTCGAATCTGTCAGTGATTCTCTTGTACTGTCCGAAGAGATATCCAATCTCTCTTGCGCCAACACCGAGGTCACCTGCAGGAACGTCTGTGTCAGGTCCGATGTGTCTGTAGAGCTCTGTCATGAATGCCTGGCAGAATCTCATAACTTCAGCATCGCTCTTTCCGTTAGGATCGAAGTCGGAACCACCCTTGCCGCCGCCGATTGGCAGTCCTGTCAGGGAGTTCTTGAAGATCTGCTCGAATCCGAGGAACTTGATGATTCCAGGATATACGTTAGGTGCAAATCTCAGGCCGCCCTTGTAAGGTCCGATTGCGCTGTTGAACTGATATCTGTAACCCTTGTTAACCTGAACTTTACCTTCGTCGTCAACCCAAACAACTCTGAAAGTAACTCCTCTTTCAGGCTCTACGAGTCTCTCAAGAAGTGCGCACTCCTCATACTTAGGATTAGCATCCATTACTGGAGCAAGGGAAGTAAGAACTTCTTCTACAGTCTGGTGGAACTCAAGTTCGCCAGGGTTGTTCTTCTTGCACTGCTCGATGACTCTTTCAACATAATTTGCCATTGGTATCACTCTCCTTAATGCAATTTGATAAAATTATTATCTCCTGTGGTGAAAAATCACCTACAGTCAAATTTTATCACTAAGACATAAAATGTCAACCGATGATGAGGACGCCAAATGTTAATTTATTTTTTTTTATTGAACTAATTATTTGCTATTGTTAAGCGGCGAAACCGTAGGTTGTTCCTTTCTCGGTGGTTGTAGTATTTTTTATAAATCAGACTGGAATGAGTGGGAGCCCACAGGCAAAATGTGATAAAATAAATCGGATATGCGTACTAATTTAAATAGTGAACAGAATAAGGCTGTAAGGCACATAAATGGCCCGGTTCTCATACTCGCAGGCGCCGGCTCCGGCAAGACTGCGACCATGACACACCGTATGGCTTATATGATAGATCAGGGAATAGATCCTCATAATATTCTTGCTGTAACTTTTACGAATAAGGCTGCTAATGAGATGCGTACCAGAGTAGCAGACCTTGTCGGAGACGTAAGGGGAATGTGGATCCTCACTTTTCATGCGATGTGCCTGAGAATGCTGAGGTACTCAGCTGAGCGTCTCGGATATAAGAGCGGATTTACCGTATATGATGAGACGGACAGGAAGACCCTAGTCAAGAAGATCTGCAAAGAAATGAAAGTCGACGAGAAGGTCATCCCTGTATCGATGATCATTTCGGTTATCAGCAAATGCAAAGAACAGGAAGAAGGCCCTGATGAATATCTCGCAAGCTCTCCTGCCATGCCTGTCAACAAGACGGTATCAGAGGTTTACAGGACATATCAGCAGGAGCTGATGGCCGCGAATGCGATGGACTTTGACGATCTTCTGTGGAACGGAGTCAGACTGCTCGAACAGGAGCCGGATATCCTGGATTATTACTCAGACAGATTTAAATATATAATGGTAGATGAGTATCAGGATACCAACTATCTCCAGTACAAACTGATCAGGATGCTGGCATCAAGACATGGGAATCTCTGCGTTGTAGGAGACGACGACCAGTGCATCTATCAGTGGCGAGGCGCCGACATCCGCAATATCCTCGACTTCGAGAATGATTTCAAGGATGCCTTCACGGTCAGACTTGAGCAGAACTACAGGTCTGACGGCAATATCCTGAAGCTTGCGAATTCCGTCATCAGGAACAACAAGACCCGCAAGGCCAAGGCCCTGTGGACTGACCGCGAAGACGGATACAAGGTAACATACAGAAGACTTGAAGATGACAAACAAGAAGCCTACTGGATCGGAGCGGAGATAGAGAATCTCAGGTCGCAGGGCTATAATTATAAGGATATAGCCATCCTCTACAGGAAGAACGCTCAGTCAAGAACCTTCGAAGAGAAGTTCAGCTTCAGGGGGATCCCATACAGAGTTCTTGCAGGTCTCAGGTACTACGACCGCAAAGAGATCAAGGATGTAATGGCATATCTCCGTCTGATAGAGAATCCGGGAGATAATGTCTCCATGCTCAGAATAATCAACGAGCCTAAGAGGGGCATTGGCGCTAAGACGCTCGCCGGAATAGAAGAATATGCAGCGGCATATGGCGAGAGCATCTTCGAGGCTCTTAGTGACGAGACTCTCCAGCGTTCTCTTGGCAACAAGGCGAGAACAGCTGTGACCCAGCTCGTCGGAATGATCAATGATATCAGGAATGAGCAGGATAACCTGACGATCCAGGATATATATGATAATATTCTCAGCCGGTCGGGATACCTCAAGGCACTTGAGGATGCCGGCACCATAGAGGCTGACGGACGTATCGAGAATATTATGGAGTTCAAGTCTGTAATAGCTGAATTCGAGAAGGGTCTCGAAGACGGAACAGTACAGGCGCTCCGCGAAGAACTGAAAGCCGAGAGGCTTGCGCTTCTCGGAGGAGGCATCGATGCGGCAGAGCCGACGCCTCTGGGAACCTTCCTCGAGCAGATCACACTGATGTCGGATATCGACAACCACGATGATGACGAGGATGCTGTCGTTCTGATGACTTTGCACTCCGCCAAGGGACTTGAGTTCCCGGTAGTTTTCATTCCGGGCATGGAGAATGGCATGTTCCCGGGAGTTGCTGCATTCGATGAGCTATCTAAGATGGAAGAAGAGCGCAGGCTTTGCTATGTAGGAATCACCAGAGCCATGAAGAAGCTCTACCTCACGGGTGCTCAGGTCAGGACGATGTACGGAAGGACTGATTTCCAGATGGAGTCCATATTCCTCGATGAGATGGACAAGGACTGCATCGACGGCGACAGGACTGTCAAGGACCGCGTGAACTCGGGTGCGGGTCTCCGCGGAGACGGCGGCATGCTCGGAGACTATATTTTCAGCGGCAGAGCTTACGGATCGGCAGACGGATACTCCGGAGTTCCTAAGACAAGACCTTTTGACAATCTCAGCGCTGCAAGGAAGTCTGCTCACACAAGAGAGACGATTCATGATGAATTCGAGACAGGCGACATAGTCAGACATCCTAAATTCGGTGAGGGAATGCTGATCGAGCAGGATGAGAAGACAATGACAGTAATATTTGACGAATACGGACAGAAGAAGCTCGGCAAAGGCTTTGTGAAAATGGAGAAGGTCCAATGAACATCGACGATAAGATCAGGAGAATAGACGAATTATCAGACAAGCTCAATGAGGCTTCGAGAGCTTACTATGCAGACGGCATCGAGATCATAACCAATTATGAATATGACGAAATGTACGATGAGCTGCTCGCTCTTGAGGACGAGACCGGCTATGTAAGAGATGACAGCCCGTCGATCAACGTAGGATATGAGACCGCGGCGGGTCTTCCTAAGATCACACATGAGATTAAGATGCTGTCTCTCAACAAGACCAAGGACAGAGGCGAGCTTAAGGCCTGGCTTGGCGACCAGCAGGGACTGCTATCATGGAAACTCGATGGTCTTACTGTGGGCCTCACCTATGAGAACGGAAGACTTGTCCAGGCTGTAACTAGAGGCAACGGCGTTGAGGGCGAACTGATCACAGCTAATGCTCTTGCGTGCCGCAATGTGCCTAAGATGATCCCGCATAAGGGAAGAGTCATGGTGCGGGGCGAGGCTGTAATCAAGTATTCGGACTTCAACAGGATCAATGAAGAGATAGATGATGCAGATGCCAAGTACAAGAATCCGAGGAATCTGTGCAGCGGCAGTATCCGCCAGCTTGACCCTAAGGTCACTGCAGCACGCAGTGTATACTTCTATGCTTTCACACTGACCCTGTCTGAGGGTTTTTCGACTAACAGCAGGAGGGCCAAGATGGAGTGGATGCGTGAGCAGGGCTTCGATATCGTAGACTATGTGATGGTCACGCCGGATACTCTGCTTAGCGCGATAGATGATTATGAAAGGCAGATCCCGGACTTCGATATACCATCGGATGGACTGGTTCTGACTCTTGAAGATGCTGTATATGCATCGACACTCGGCGAGACGGCCAAATTCCCTAAGGACTCCATCGCCTTCAAGTGGCGTGATCAGCAGGCTGAGACCATCCTGAGAGAGATCGAGTGGAGCCCGTCAAGAACAGGACTTCTGAATCCTGTCGCTATCTTCGACCCTGTAGAGCTCGAGGGCACTACTGTATCGAGGGCTTCTGTACACAACATCAACATACTCGAGGATCTGGCGCTTGGTATAGGCGACACGATCCGTGTATATAAGGCTAATATGATCATTCCGCAGCTGAGCGACAACCTTACAAGGAGCGGTAACCTCGAGATCCCGAAGGTTTGCCCGGTCTGCGGCGGAGAGACCAGGATCTTCGATGACGGCGGTACCAAGACACTCAAGTGCATCAACAGGAAGTGCCTTGCTAAGCATGTCAAGAAATTCTCTCACTTTGTCTCAAGAAATGCTCTTAACATCGAAGGCCTCTCGGAATCCGGACTTCTCAAGCTCATCGGAATAGGAGCTCTCAGAACCTTTCCGGATCTCTTCAGACTCGAAGACTTCAGAGACGAGATCGTCGAGCTCGAAGGCTTCGGGCCAAAGTCATGCGACAATCTCATAGCTTCTGCGAGGAGGGCATCGCATACGACTCCTGCAAGAGTTCTCTATGGCCTCGGCGTGCCTGGAATAGGCGTAGCCAACTCAAACAACATCGCAAGAGCCTGCCGCAACAAATGGAGCAGGATACAATCTCTCGATGAAGAGGATCTCCTGACGATCGATGGTGTAGGCGATGTACTGTCACGTGACTATGTGAACTTCTTTGCAAATGAGGACAACAAGGCCATGATCGAAGATCTTCTGACTTTGCTCGACATCGACGAGAGCTACGAAGACGCCGGAACCTCACTTGAGGGAATGACCTTTGTCATTACAGGAAGCCTTGAACACTACGCAAGCCGCAAGGATCTCAAGACCGAGATCGAAGCCGAAGGCGGCAAGGTAGCAGGCTCGGTATCCGCAAGGACCAGCTACCTTATAACAAATGATCCGGGTTCAGGCTCTGCCAAGAACAGAACCGCCAGAGAACTCGGAGTCAGTATAATTACCGAAGAAGAGATAATGAAAATGCTCGGCAAATAACCAGGCATCTGACCGTTACAGATTATTTAAACAACAGAAAGGAGGAAGGGACCCATGGATAATGTCAACGCAATGATCGATATGGATCAGGCTTATGAAGAGTCCATTGAGAAGATCTACGAACTGCTCGAAGAGAAGAAGTATTTTCGCTGCAGAGACGAGCTCCTCAAACACGATGAAGTAGAAATAGCAGAAATGCTGGTTGACATACGACGAAAATTCGATCTCCAGAGAATGGTCGTACTGTTCAGGGCTCTTCCTAAGGATATAAGTGTAGACGTCTTCGCTGAGCTGAGTACCGATGACAAGCTCGATATCATCAACATAATCACTGATCCCGAGCTTAAGTACATCCTTGACGAGCTCGACTTCGATGATATGATCGACGTTCTTGAAGAGCTGCCGTCAAATATCGTTGATAAGATCCTCGACAAGACTCCTAAGAGCGAGCGAAGGATGATCAACACCTTCCTCAAGTACAAGGAAGACAGCGCCGGCTCACTGATGACGCCGGAATACATCAATCTGAGGAAGAACATGACCGTCAGGGAAGCCCTTGATCACATCAAGGAAGTCGGTCTTGATTCAGAGACGATCTATACCTGCTATGTGCTCGACGCAGGGCGCAAGCTGATAGGAGTAGCCTCACTCAAGTCACTGGTTATTTCACCTGACAATGCCATTGTCGGAGATTTGATGCATGACGACCCGGTCGTTGCTCATGTTGATGATGACCAGGAAGAGGTATCAGAGCTGTTCACAAGATACGGTTATCTGGCAATTCCTGTAGTAGACAATGAATACAGGCTTGTTGGTATCGTAACCGTCGACGATATTCTGGACGTAATCGAAGAGGAGACGACCGAGGATATCGAGCGTATGGGCGGTGTCATCGATACGACAGACAGAGAGTACCTGGATATGTCGGTTTTCCAGCATGTCAAGGCACGTCTGCCGTGGTTGTTCCTGCTCATGTGCTCATACTTCATCACGGGCGGTATCCTGCAGACCTTCGAGGATGCCATGTCCAAAGTCATCGCGCTCGTAATCTATATGCCGATGCTGATGGGTACCGGCGGTAACTCCGGCTCCCAGTCCTCGACACTTGTCATCCGTGGTATGGCAACAGGCGAGATCGAACTCAGAGACTTTATCAAAGTAATGTGGAAGGAGATACGTGTCGGAATCATCGTCGGTATCTGCCTCAGCGCTCTTAATTATTTCAGAATAGTGCATCTTGATCATAATCCGCCGATGGTCGCTATCACGGTCTGCTGCTCTATGGTGCTGATCGTCATAATCGCCAAACTGATAGGTTCTATGCTGCCGATGGTCGCTAAGAGGATCGGAATAGACCCGGCTCTGATGGCGGGACCTATGATGGCGTCGATCACAGATATGATCTCGCTCTGTACATATTTCATTATGGCAGGACTGTTCCTCAACATCTGAGCCATATCTCAATCAAATAACCGGTGCCGGTGCTGTATAAGCACCGGCATTTTACGTTACGGTCGGAGTCCTGTCATTTAGTGTAAATTAATTTATAAATTGTCTGACAAATTTGCCGTTTTCAATTGACTCGCTTGCGAAGCTTGTGCAAAAATGGAAAAGTAAGATTTGTAATCATGACAGGAGGAGATAGATTTGAAGACTGTACAAGAGCTTAACGAGATCGCCCGCCATGTAAGGATAGATGCTCTTAAGGGCATACATGCGGCTAATTCAGGTCATCCGGGCGGATCATTCTCAGTGACAGATATTCTGGTTTCACTTTATTTCAATGTGATGGATGTCGATCCGGAAGACCCTAAGATGGAAGGGCGCGACAGACTCGTGCTTTCCAAGGGACACGCCGCTCCAGCGCTGTATGCGACACTTGCACACAGAGGATACTTTGACCCATCAGAGCTGTTGACGCTCCGCCATATGGGCTCGAGACTTCAGGGCCATCCGAGCATGGAGCTCGTTCCCGGAGTCGAGATGTCGACCGGTTCACTTGGACAGGGTTTTTCAGTTGCTGTAGGAATGGCTATTGCTGACAAGATCGATGGCAAGGACCGCAGGACATTCGTTGTTACAGGTGACGGAGAGCTTCAGGAGGGAATAATCTGGGAGGCAGCATTGTCAGCTGCCAAGCATGGACTTGATAACCTCATAGCTGTTGTCGACTGGAACAACTTGCAGATAGACGGATGCGTTGATGTAGTAAAGAAGGTTGCGCCAATCGATGAGAAGTTCGCTGCGTTCGGATGGGAGACCTTCGTTACTGACGGACATGATATGCAGGCGCTTCTGGACACTTATGAGAAGGCTCTTGCAGTTAAGGGCAAGCCTGTATGCATCGTTGCCAGGACACAGAAGGGACATGGAGTCTCATTCATGGAAGACAAGGCCGGATGGCACGGCAAGGCTCCTGATGATGAGCAGCTTGCTGCTGCACTTAAGGAACTTGGAGGTGACAGATAATGGCAAAGAAGATAGCAACAAGACAGGCATATGGTGAATTCCTTGTAGAATACGGCGCTGAGAGGAAGGATCTTATTGTAATGAGCGCTGATCTGTCGGGCTCCAACAAGACAGATGGATTCGAGAAGGCATATCCTGACAGATTCGTAGAGGCAGGAATTTCCGAACAGGATATGTATGCTGAGGCAACCGGAATTGCTCATTCAGGGCATGTTGTTGCAGCGAGCACTTTCGCAATGTTTGCAGCAGGCAGATCCTATGAGATAATCCGTAATTCAATTGCTCATACACACGCTAATGTCAAGATCTGTGCAACTCACGGCGGCATAACTGTCGGTGAGGACGGAGCATCGCATCAGACATTCGAGGATCTGGCTCTGATGAGAGTCATTCCTGACATGACTGTGCTGTGCCCTGCGGATGCAGTAAGTACCAAGATCCTCATGAGACAGGAATTCGACAAGAACGGCCCTGCATATATCAGGCTCGGCAGATCCGGAGTTCCTGTGATTTATGATGAGGACGCAGATATTACTATAGGTAAGGGCAACTTGCTCAGGAAGGGCAGTGATGTAGCTATCATTGCAACAGGCATAATGGTTGCGGCTGCTCTTGAGGCAGCAGACAAGCTTGCCGAAGAGGGCATCGATGCAAGAGTCATCGATATGCACACCATCAAGCCTATCGATGAAGATATCATTCTCGAGGCAGCCTTCGAGTGCGGCAAGATCGTAACATGTGAGGAGCATTCGGTCATTGGCGGGCTTGGAAGTGCTGTATGCGAAGTAACAGCGGCAAAGTGCCCGTGCCCGGTCAGAATGGTAGGCCAGAAGGATGTGTTCGGAGAATCCGGAACACCGGGAGAGCTGCTTAAGAAGTACGGCATGACAGCAGACGATATCGCAGAGGCTGCCCGCACCATTTAATAAAACCGCCATTAATCGCCAATAGCTGATTTAATAACCGCAGAGTATCAGGGTTCTGATGCTCTGCGGCTTTATCATATTGGCGGAAAATGGCTATATTTAGTTGTGTTAAAGTTCTTTAAGTTGCTGGAATAACTATATGTTGTAGTGTATAATCACTATGTATCGGTATATATAGGAGGAACTTTACTGGCATATGATCGTTTTCAATAATGTAACCAAGAAATACGGCAGCAATGTCGGTCTCATAGATGCATCCGTGCATATCAACAGAGGCGATTTCGTATTCCTTGTAGGACCGAGCGGAGCCGGCAAGACGACTTTCATCAGACTCATACTCAAGGAAATAGAACCGGACAAGGGCAAGATACTCCTTGCAGGCAAGGATATCACTCATATCGGAAGAAGAGAGGTCCCTGCGATAAGACAGAAGATAGGAATGGTTTTCCAGGACTTCAGACTTCTTGAGAAGAAGACCGTTTACGAGAATGTCGCCTTTGCGATGGAGGTACTTCACAAGAGGAAGAGAGAGATAAGAGAAAGGGTGCCTTATGTTCTGGAGCTTGTAGATATCAAGGACAAGGCCAACAGGTATCCTGATGAACTCTCTGCCGGTGAACAGCAGAGAGTAGGTATCGCAAGAGCCCTCGTCAACAAGCCGAGAGTTCTTATCTGCGATGAGCCGACCGGTAATCTTGACCCGATCACGGCGATGGATATCATGGAGCTGCTCGACAAGATCAATGTCAGAGGAACTACTGTCCTCATGGTCACACATGCCAAGGATATAGTAGACAGAATGAACAAGAGAGTAGTTGCGATCGACAAGGGACGCATCGTCCGTGATGAAGAGGGCACCTACGGATTCAAGAAAGACGACCAGCTGTATGCACCTGGTTTTGCCGATGCTTTAATAGATGTAAATGGACAGCCGCTCTCGTCTGAAGATCGCAAGACTCTGTACTTTGACCCATCTAAGACAATAGTACAGGCATTACCTGACGATGATCCGGAGGATGTAGAGAATATGCTAGAGGCATATCTTAATGGCGGGGAGGATGTATATGAGTAGGGCAGGCTATAATTTAAAGCAGGCCTTCTCACAGATGGGCCGCAACAAGGGAATGTATTTCACCTCAGTCCTGGCTATAACAGCGATGATGCTGATACTGGGACTCTTCTTCGTAGCTTTTCTGAATGTCAATCTCTTCGCAGCTACAATAGAGAAGGATTATAACGTTATCCAGATATACCTTAAGGAAGGCAATACACCTGAGCAGAATCAGGTAATCGAGGCTGCTCTTCAGCAGTCTCCGGGTATCGATCATATTACATATGTTACCAAGGAGGATGCTCTGCAGTCACTTAAGGTAAGATGGGGAGATAATGGCTATCTGCTTGACAATCTTCCTGAGAATCCGCTGCCGGAATCCTTCAATGTATATGTCAAGGACAAGGACTCTGCACATGCACTTGCAGAGGCTGCAGCCGCTATGGAAGGTGTTGATGATATAGCATATTATCAGGACACCATTGATAAGCTCGCTCAGATATCACACTTCATCGAGGTAGGCTCTCTTATTGCAATGGGCTTCCTTGTAATAGTATCGATAATAATAGTAGCCAATACTATCAAGCTCACAGTATTCAACCGTGAGAAAGAGATCGGCATCATGAAGTATCTCGGTGCCACCGACTGGTTCGTCAGAGCGCCGTTCATCTGGGGCGGAATCATTATCGGAATGCTTTCAGCCGGTATTGCTACCGGACTTACATATTTAATATATAAGAAGATCATAGGCATCATAGGAACTGATGTTGTAAGGATCCTGTCTGTTACAGTCGTTCCTGCAGAATATCTGACCATCAATCTTCTTATAATATTCATGTGCATTGGTGTCAGCATAGGAATCTGCGGAAGTATCATTTCCATAAGAAGGTTCCTTGACAGATAACAGGAGGGCAGATGAAGAACAATCGTAAGAGTAAGATCTTTATAGCCCTGCTGCTGGTACTCACAATGCTCGCTGCCGGATTTGCGGCTGTTTATGCTGAGACTCAGGAAGAGATCGATGCAGCTCATGAGGCAGCCGACCAGGCTAAGGCAGCAACAGAGGCCAAGAAGAAAGAAGCCAAAGAAGCCGCCAAGAAGGCTGCGGCTGCGGTCGAGAATCTTGAGGCCGCTGAGGCAGAGCTTATAGCCCTTCAGGGACAGATCGAATCCACCAAGGGCCAGATCAGCGCCAAGATGGCTGAGATCGCTGTGACTCAGGACAAGATGGAGAAGAAGCAGATCGAGATCGAGGATCAGAACACTGCTCTTAACAACAGGCTGACAGCCATGTATAAGACAGGCACTGCCGGATTTGTCGATGTCATTCTTAATTCGGAGAATGTCGAAGATCTGCTGACCAATGTAGGAATGGTCAATAAGATCCTCGAGAGCGACCAGAACCTCCTCAAGAAATTACAGAAAGACTATAAAGAACTCAAGAAGATCAAGAAGGAACTCGAAGAGCAGAAGGCCGCCCTTGAGAATTATGAGATAAGTCTTGAAGGCCAGGAGACTGAGACCACAGAGATCAAGGCCAGATTCCAGGAAGAGGCTGACAGACTCAAGGCAATGGAAGACCAGCTGGAGGCTGAGGCTGAGATCCTTGCTGCTGAGGCTGCAGAGAAGCAGGCTGCTGCAGAGAAGATGATCCTCGATGAGGGACTTCAGGTTGATGTTGCGCCTGGCGAATGGGCATGGCCGACTCAGGGCAACTGGAAGATCACATCCAACTACGGCTGGAGAATCTGTCCGTTCCATGGCAAAGAGTTCCACAATGGTGTCGACATAGTCCTTAGCAGCGGTACATACGGATCACCTGTATATGCAATCGCAGACGGAATGGTTACAAGAGCGTCGTGGTACGGCAGCTATGGTAACTGCGTACAGGTGGCTCATGGTAATGGCTACAGCTCACTCTATGGTCATCTCAAGGGATTCAACTGCAAATCAGGACAGTTCGTAACCAAGGGAACAGTAATAGGATATATAGGCAGTACGGGTAACTCTACAGGACCGCATCTGCACTTTACTGTATTTAATAACGGAAGCCACATTAATCCTTTCAGTCTGTATTAAGAATATAATGGATCAATTCAGAGGAATAGCAAATGAGAATATAGCAGTTCCTGAGACTATCCTTAAAATAATCAAATCAAGAGGCATCGGAGAGGAGATGATAGATGAATTCTTCTCTCCGAAACCAAGGCTTGCGTACGATCCATTCCTGCTGGCTAATATGAGAGCGGGAGTGGATTTACTACTAGATGCAATCGATTCAGGTAAGAGAATAGTCATATATGGAGACTATGATGTCGATGGTATAACCTCGACCTCTCTTATGATGAAAGTAATCGGGACACTGACAGACAATGTGACCTACTATATCCCTTCAAGACTTGATGAAGGATATGGCCTTCACAGAGAATCAATCGACAGGATACACGATGATGGCGGAGAATTCATCGTTACAGTCGACTGCGGATCGGTCTCATATGAAGAGACTAAGTATGCGCATTCTCTGGGGATCGGGACCCTCGTTACAGATCATCACAACATCTCTGAGACGAGAGCTGAGGGCCTTATCATCAACCCGAGACTTCAGGAGGATGAGTATCCTTTCAAGGGCCTTGCAGGAGTCGGAGTCGCATACAAGCTGGCACTTGCAATATCAAGAGTAAGAGAGATACCGAAGGCTGTTATGGCGGAGGTCCTCGAGCTTGTTACGATAGGCACTATCGCAGATATCATGCCGATGCTTGGGGAGAACAGGACCATAGTCAAATGCGGCCTCAGATCGATACATCTCGGCTGCAGGAACAAGGGCCTCAGAAGGCTCATAGACATGTCAGGCCTTGATTACAGAACTCTGAGAGCCAGCGACATTTCATTTGGAATAGCACCTAAGATCAACGCATCAGGAAGGCTTGGGGACGCAACGATCGGAGTCAGGCTGTTCCTTGCAGATGATGATGCAGAGATCAATAACTGCTGCAGCATGCTGATCGAAGCCAATAAGGAACGCCGCAGGCTTCAGGATGATGCTTACGACAAGGGCCTTTCTATGCTCGATGGAGAACTGTCCAAGGGAGATTTTGTCGTTGTAGAGATCAATGACTCGCATGAGGGTGTACTGGGTATCGTTGCGGGCAAGCTCCGCGAGAAGATCAACCGCCCGGTAGTCGTAATCTCGCACAATGGAGAGACCTACAAGGGCACAGGAAGATCTATCCCGGGGGTCGATCTTTTCAGTATGCTCGACAAGTACAGAGACAGATTCATCAGCTTTGGCGGACACAGCGCAGCCTGCGGATTTACCATTGCTGACGATAAGGCAGAACCTCTCCGTAAGGCTCTGAATGAAGATATCGCTGAGATGCTAAGCCTTGACAGCTCTCTGTTCGATGCTGATTACAGCTTTGATGCTGAGGTCAGACCTGATGAGGTGGATCTTGAGCTTGCAGAGGCTGTTGAAATGCTCGAGCCATGCGGCAAGGACAATGAGCAGCCTGTATTCGCCCTGACAAATGTCAGGATAGGCAGCTGGAGATTCCTTAAGAACGAAGACAAGATGGCGAGATTCTCAATTATCTCAGCAAAGGGCAGCATCGACTGCCTGCTCTTCCATGATGCAGCAGAGGCTTATGATACTTTCAATGTCTACGGCAATGTAGATATTCTCGGAACTGTTGAGATCAACAACTGGAGAGATGAGACCCGCGTTCAGATAATAGCGCAGAACGTGCTTCCGGGGGGAACATTGAATGGAAGATCATTATAACAACATCCAAACAGACAATATGGAACCGGAAAACGACCGTGAATTCTCGGCGAGACAGAAGTTCTGGATCTCCTTTGTTATTGGCGTGCTCTGCACCCTTATTCTGGTTGCGGGAGTTCTGTTTGCTCTGATCAGAACTGATAAGGTCATGCTGATGAAGGGCAGCGACTGGAAGTACTTCAAGGAGCTTGATAAGAACTACGGCAAGTATTCCGAGATCATGCACCTCATCGGCCAGGATCCGCTGATCGAGTTCACCGAGGAGCAGCTTTCAGATGATGAACTCAAGGCTCTTGTTGCCGGATTCGGGGATCCGTACGCTCAGTACTTCACTGCAGAGGAATACGAAGAGTTCCTGAACTCTTTCGTCGGCAACTTTGTCGGTATCGGTATCGGCATCATTGATGTGGATGGCGACCTGACTGTCAAATCCGTCTTCAACAATGGCCCTGCCGCCGAAGCCGGTATACAGATGGGAGATATAATCCTGAGAGTCGACGGCGAAGAGGTCAAGACAGTTGAGGAGGCAGTAAGCAAGATCACAGGCGAACAAGGCACTTCTGTAACAGTTACCATGATGAGGGAAGGACAGGAAATGGACTTCACTCTCGACAGAGAAGAGCTTGATCAGGAATCAGTAGCATATTACGAGCTTGAGAATGCAGATAATGTCGGATATATAGAGATAATATCTTTCGTCAAGGAGACCGATGAGGACTTCAAGCTGGCCATAAGAGATCTCAGCAACAAGGGCTGTGACAGATACATAATAGATCTCCGTAACAATGGCGGCGGCCTGACTGACTCG
This sequence comes from Mogibacterium sp., assembly GCA_017512145.1. Lineage (GTDB taxonomy): Bacteria > Bacillota > Clostridia > Peptostreptococcales > Anaerovoracaceae > Crickella. The sequence continues at coordinate 39,038 of JAFWHB010000015.1, forward strand.
AGTGTCAATGTAGCTGACTATCTGCTGCCGGCGTGCACGATAATGACTGATGTCCTCAAGGATGGAACAGAGACAGTGTATTCATCCGAGGCAAGCTCGGCAGACATAGATTACGTCGTGCTCGTCAACGAGAATACCGCGAGCGCATCTGAGATCCTCTCTGCGGCCATCCAGGATAATAACGGCGGTAAGATAATAGGTCAGAAGACATTCGGCAAAGGCGTTACACAGACTGTCCACAGATTCAATGATGGATCCGCGCTTAAGTACACCGTCAGCGAGTATTACAGACCGAATGGCGACAAGGTACAGGGAATCGGAATCACACCGGACATCATGGCAGAAGAGACTGAGATGATGAATGCTGCTCTGGAGGAGCTTGGAGATTGATAATCTGCTACACACATCACTACCAAGGCAGCAAGGGCGAGAGTCACAGGCTGCTTGAGAGGGCCATAGCTGAATATACCGGAGATAAGGACAGGGCATCATGTCTGGTCGGTTCTCTGAAAGAAGTGGGCGAGTTCGGCAAGCCTGTCATTCCGGACTTTGACGGATTCTCGATATCTCACAGCAGGAATACCTGGGCGGTCCTTATTGCTGGCCCTGAGTGCGGACTTGATATCCAGTATCCGAGAGCGGGAAGATTCAGAGATACAGCTGAGAGGTTCTATCATCCGGCGGATGCAGCTTCAGTTGCAGCTCAAGGGGTAGAAGAAGATGCATCGAAGGAGTTCTTCAGACTCTGGACAAGGCGCGAGGCCCTGATCAAAGCAGCAGGAACCTCAGTTGCAGCATCAGATGTTCCGTCAGTACTTGAGAGTGAGCCGGAATACGAAGGCCGTAGGTGGGTCATCAGAGAAGTGACTTTGCCCGGAGAGCCGGATCTAAGCGCTGCCGTATGTGTGCCATCAGGCGCCATAGATGAACATGACTCCATCGAATACATAGATATCAATAATGACAGATAACAGATCCGATAAGAAGAATAATAAGAATACCAAATCCGCTGCCGAGACAGCCTATGCATATCTGGCATCCAGAATGAGGACATCCTCTGAAGTGGCTAAGCATCTTGCAGACAAGGGCTTTGAGAGCGGCGAGATACAGGAGACCATAAATGATCTCATCGGAATGAGATATATTGATGATTATCAATATGCTCTGAGGTATTACGAATATAACAGAGAGAAGAGAAGAGGTTCTCTCAGAGCTGCGAGAGAGCTCGCCGGGAAAGGCATTGATCAGGAAACCATCCGCAATGCCCGCGAGGATTTTCTCTTTGAAGGGGGCATTGATGAATTCGAGGATGCCCTTGCAGTCGCAAGAAGAGAACTTGAAAATAAGTCATATGATGATGAGGCCAAGGCCAGCGCGGCTATTGGCAGGAGACTCGAGAACAGGGGCTTTGCCCGTGATATAATATTCAGAGTGCTTGACAGAATAAGACCGGAAATAGATTAGATGAACGAAAGACATTCAAGGACAATCAAGATCCTCGGAGAGGAAGGCCTTCGCAAGCTGATGGCCGCCAGAGTGCTAATTATAGGCAATGGCGGTGTCGGTTCGTATGCTGCGGAGGCACTGGCAAGAATAGGCATCGGAAGTATAACCGTGATGGATGGGGATACTGTCGCTGAGAGCAATCTGAACAGGCAGATCGTAGCGCTGACATCGACCCTTGGAAGGAACAAGGCGGAAGTCATGGCGGAGCGTATCAGAGACATCAATCCTGATGCAGAGGTCACAAGCCTTGCCAGATTCTACAGAACAGATGACGATCTCGACCTCACTTCGTATGACTGGGTGGTCGATGCTATAGATGATGTAAATTCCAAGACTGCACTTATACGGAATGCAATCGGGAATAAAGTCAACATAATATCTGCCATGGGGGCGGCAGGTAAATTCGAGACAGATTTCAAGGTCGCTGACATAAGCGAGACAAGCACATGTCCTCTGGCGAGAGTCATGAGGAAGAGATTAAGGGAAGAGGGCATAGAGCATCTGCCCGTAGTTTACTCCACAGAGAAACCGGTCCCAAGAGACGGAGAACTTGGTTCTCTTAGCTATGTACCGGGATCTGCAGGGCTGACTATGGCGGGATATGTTATCAAACAGATCATTTCAGAATGATCGATAAGAGCATAGGAGGTGTGACGTGAAGAAAATTATTATTACGGGCGGACCTACCAATGAGCAGATCGATGAAGTGATGAAGATCACTAATATGTCTACCGGAGGTACATCCGTGGCACTGGCAGAGAGCTTTGCCAGCGCGGGGTATGAAGTGGTTGCCATACTCAACAATATGGTAAGAATCGAGCCTCGCAAGAATCTCAAGGTGATCAGGATCGAGAATACCCACGATATGCTGAATGCCATCGAGAACGAGGCAAGACAGGACAATACAGATGCCATCATCCATGCAGCTGCTGTAGGTGATTACTGCGCTGACTTCTCATTCCTTCTTGAGGACATGGCTGATGAGATCTTCAGCAAGATTGGTAAGATCAAGTCAGCAGAGGATATTCTTGCGATCATGAATAACCCTAAGTGCAAGCTGGATTCAAGCTCCAAGATCTCAAGCTATCAGGAGAACCTGACAGTTAAGCTGGGACTTACTCCTAAGATCATCAGCAAGCTGAGATTCTGGTTCCCTAATACGCTGCTCATAGGCTGCAAGCTTCTCGACGGAGTAGAGAAGGGTGAACTCTTCGACGTTGCAACAGCTCTTTGCAATAAGAATCACATGGATTACATCCTCGCTAACGATCTCCGTGACCTGAGGCAGGGGGATCCTGCAAGATATCTGATCAATAAAGACGGATTTACACAGATAGTACTCAAGAACACAGACGCCATATTCAAGTTCGTAGACGACAAACTCCAGTAATATATGAAGATTTACGCGATCTCAGACCTGCATTTATCATTCAATGAGAATATCGACAAGCCCATGGATGTGTTTGGCACCGGCTGGGAGAACCATGCTGAGAGACTGAGGGCCATCTGGAAAGAATATATCAACGAAGAGGATATAGTCCTTGTACCGGGTGATATTTCCTGGGGCCTCAAGCTTGAAGAAGCCATGGCGGACTTTGATTGGCTCCATTTGCTGCCCGGTAAGAAGATTATATCCAAGGGCAATCATGATCTGTGGTGGAGCAGGATCAATTATCTGAATACTCTGTATGATGACATCATCTTCCTGCAGAACGACTGCTATGTTCCGGAGGACAGCGGCATAGTTATTACAGCCTCAAGAGGCTGGCCGTACCCTGGTTCTGATGAGTATACAGAGCATGATGAGAAGATATATGCAAGAGAATTGCAGAGACTCCGTCTCGGACTCGATGCTGCGAAGGCCAAAGCTCCTGAAGCGGATATCATAGTGTGTCTTCACTATCCTCCGAGCGACCCATCCGGCAGGGTAACAGGATTCACTGAGATCCTTGAAGAATATAATGTCCGCAAATGTGTCTATGGTCACCTTCATGGACATGCGGCCTTCGGAAGAGGCATCAAAGGCAAATTCAGAGGAATAGATTATCAGCTGGTATCACTTGACTACCTTGGCGCGCAGCCAAAGCTTATATACGACAGTCAGGATCCAGAGAAAGAGGTAGTGGGCAGATGAAATACGCATTCATAGTCAATCCGGCATCAGGACAGGGCAAGCACGATAATGACCTTATACCTGAGATAGAAGAGCTGATTGCAGGCAATCCCAACAGAGACATCAAGGTGTACTATACAAGGGGCGAGAAGGATGCAACAGTTCTCGCAGATCTTATAGCAGCTGAGGCGGATGACAAAGTAGTCATCTTCGCCTGCGGTGGCGATGGTACAGTTCAGGAAGTCGCAAATGGTATCTATGGACATGACAATGCGATACTCGGGATAATACCTGTCGGCAGCGGTAATGACTTTGTCAGGGAGCTAGGCAAGAACAAGCATAACACAGGAGACTACCGCAAGCTGCGCAACATCTTTGACGGGATGCCTATGAAGATGGATCTCATCAGAATGTCGTGGATCGAGAATGGAGAAGAGAAGTCCCATTACATTACTAATGGAATCAATATAGGTTTTGACGGCAATACTGCGATACTCGCTCATGATCTCAAGAGACTGCCGCTTGTTTCGGGCACTGGATCATATCTTCTTGCGGTCGCCAGCAATCTTGCCGCTAAGAAAGGGCAGAAGCTCAGAATCACCGCTGATGGCAAGAACTTCCATACCGGAGAGCTGCTGCTTGCGACAGCTGCAAATGGAGGCTTCTGCGGGGGCGGAGTATGGAGCTGTCCGAGAGCGGATATTCACGACGGTCTTATAGAGCTTCTTGCTATCAAGGACATGACAAGGAAGAGATTCATATCGCTGTTCCCTAAGTACAAGGCAGGCAAGCTCTTCCAGATCAGGGGACTTGAGGACTTTGCAACATACACACAGGCTAAGAACATTATTATCGAGCCGATGCTTGGACCTACGATGAAGTTCGTCGGGGATGGAGAGATATTCGAGACCGGAGTTCTTCACATCGATGTAATGCCTAAGGCTATAAGCGTACTTATCCTGTGACCTGGAGATAATAATGACAACGGATAATTCACGCAGCACATCAAAGATAAGAATAAGGAAGGCAGCGCTGTTTGCGGCGCTGCTTGTTATTGTGGTCTCACTCGTCTGGCCGGGCAGTCTGTTTGCAGCGACCGGTGAGGAGAGAGACACCATCAAGCCGATAGGCGACATCAATGCAGAGACCCCTAAGATCAAGGCTAAAGGCGCAGCGATGTACTCACTTCAGCTCGACCAGTTTGTCTACTCGAAGAATGAAAACGAGAAAATCGACCCCTACAGCATAACCAAGGCTCTGACCTGCTACCTGGCACTTGAGAACCTGGACCCGGAACAGGTCGTAACAGCTTCAGCTAAGTCAACTCAGGTCTATGAGAATGGCACAACAATCTACCTCAAGGAAGGTGAGAAGATGACCGTCAAGGACCTGGTCTATGGCGCAATGCTCGAGTCCGGCAATGACGCTGCATACGCTCTCGGTGAAGCAGTCGCAGGCAGTGAGGAGGCTTTCGCTGAGCTGATGAATAAGACCGTCAGCGAGTGGGGCTGCAGTGATACTCACTTTGTCAATGCTAACGGATGGAAGAACAAGAACCATTACACGACAGCGCATGACATGGCGATCATCACTAAGAACTGCTTTGGCAATGAGCTGCTGAGAGAGATCTCGAACACGGAGGAGTACACCATTCCTGCGACGAATCTGTCGGGTGCTCGCAAATGCGGCAACTACATGATCAAATCCACAGAAGGCTGCGAGGGTATAACATGCGGCAAGACCGGTTCATGGGATGAAGATGACTGCTCGATCATAGTGGGATTTACCAGGGAAGGACTGGACGAAGTGATCGTGCTGCTCGGTGATACCAAGAAATCCCGAAGGAAAGATGTAAGCAAGCTGATCGAATTCTCCAAGGCGGTCACACCGGGATTCATCGTCTCCGAGACGGGCGATGTCGTTCAGACGGTCAAAGTCAGACACGGCGAATTCACCAAAGTCGGGCTGGCTGTAGACGGTCCGACCGTTGCTTATCCAAAGAGCACAAGAGCGAGTGATATAAAGATCGAGATCGAAACGGAGGACCTCGAAGCACCGCTGACCAGGGGTGCGCAGGCAGGCACATATACAGTAATGGTCGACGGAGTTCAGGTAGGACAGCACGCACTCCTGATAACAGAAGATATCAAGACAGGATGGCTGCCTTCGTATCTGTATATTTCCAACGAGCAGACTATACTGATAGGCAAGTGGCTCGGAGCAGGCCTTGCAGTGATCCTTCTGCTGGTACTGATCACAAGACCGGGAAGGAAGAGAAAGAAAGCTAAGAAGGTAAAGGAACCGAAGAAAGAGGCGCCTAAGAAAAAGAAGAAGGAACCTGAATATCAGGGTAAACATTACGCCGGTAAATAAAGAATTGAAAACCAGACCCTCGCTATGGTACAATAACATTCGCTGTGGAGAGGTACCCAAGTGGCTGAAGGGTCTGGCTTCGAATACCAGTAGGTCGGTAACACCGGCGCGGGGGTTCAAATCCCCCTCTCTCCGCCAACCGGGAGTCGTTCAATGAACGGCTCTTTTGTTTTGTAAGGGTTGAAAAGACTGGATTTGAAAGATTTGTGTAATAAGAATTTTGGTTGTGCAGGTGTATCCGGATTCTGGATACACTCAGACGTTTCTGGATACACCTGCAGTAATTTGTGGTCATGCTAAGGCTCTTACAAAGTTATCATACTTTTCAGCCTCATCACTTCTGTCGAAATAGTAATTGTTTGCCTCTATGTTCAGCTCATCAGCATGCATGACTGCGGAGACTATGTTGTCCGCTCCGAACTTCTTCTCTATAAAGTGATATGCTTCCTCATAGAACTTCTTCGCATACTCATAGCCTCCGTGATCTTCAAAGTATGTCGTGTTGACATCTACGATGATCTCATCGAGCAGGGTAGCATCCTCGCGGAGTCCTCTGGTGGAGATCACTCCCTCAGCCTCGAGCCTCCTGAAGATCTCGGTGTAGGACTCTTCACCCGGATCTTTGAAGTGGATGTTGTACCTGCTCATTTCAGTGATAACGTTCTCATTGCCGTAGCTCTGGTTCCTGCGCTCATTGTGCCTGTAGATCTTATCCAGCCCCGAGGCTTTATACTGCACAACTCTCGCGCAGGACATGTCCGGCTTCTTTGCTGCCATACGCATTCCTCCTTCCTATAGATGCGGGGCGAAGCCGGTTACACAACATTCCTGTTGAATGTGTGTAACCCACTATGACACTTTCAGCTTCGCTGCAAAGATGTCGTGGGCAAGGCTTTCCCCCTTGACTCCCTGCGGAAACGAAAAAGAGGAGCATCCACGGTGCAGCCACCTTAGTTACTCCTCTTCGTTCGCACAAATGCTCACAGAGATCATGTCCTGACCGGACTCTGATCTCATATCGTTTCCGACGCCGCTTAAGTAAAAATGGAGCCAGCGGCGGTGCTCCTGCGTAAAAAACTTTTCTCATTCTTTTTTCTTCCTCCTCTTAGAACTGTACTCGGGACATGAAATGATCACGGCACGGAAGCTCTGCTTACAGCTGCGATCACAATTTCTGCAGAGCTCGTTGTAACTGATCCTGCCATTCTCATCGAGATAGAAGTCCCATTCAATCTTGTTTTTCTTTGACATCCTTGGCATATTATCACCTCCGATCTTCATTATGATGTCTTCATAAAAGAAATAACGACCAATATAAAACGCCCACCTGGCCGGGAGAAAATGTATGATCTCGGGGCGAAAATGGACGTTTTTCTTCGCTGTAACGCGATAAAAATGTTTAAAGGAAGAACGATACCTTGCAGCGGCTTAAGAACTGAATTATACGATGATTATCTCTCTAATATATATCGACAAATCATATGCCAAATTGTTCCAACAATTACGAACTATTTCAAAATAGTTTTCATTAAGCGCTGTGCTAGGAACTAGAGCTGTTCATCTACTTAATAACGACAATGCTATAGCCAATTTGTTCCTGAACTATTCAAAATTTCAAAAAGATTTCTCAGCCTGTATAGAGCTTTGTTTCAAAGCATCATCTCTAATAAAAAAACGACAAAACTATAGAGGAATTGTTCCTATGAATTTTGCAATGAATTATTTTTACAAGACCCTATCAGTCACTTGCAGAAAGTGTAGTACTGCAGGCAGTCAAAGATTATACAAATTCTTACAGAGCAGTTCTCAAGGATCCAAATAATAAAGAAGCTGCAAAGAAGATGCAGGAGTGTGAGGACTTCATCGAGTCAAGATGGTTCAGAATGCTCTGTGACCTTGATCCTGAAGAGCTTCTCTATAAGATCGATCAGGAACTTGAGAAAGCTTATGGCAGGAGAAAGAGATGAGCGACTGATACTGTCATAAATACATCTCAGGTGAATGATTATTATCAGAGGGTGTGCGCAAAGATTAATTTGCCTCCTGATGGGCAGCATGCGCTCAGACATACTTTCGCTACGAGATGTATTGAGTCAGGGATCCCGCCGGTAGTACTAAAGTCCTGGCTAGGGCATAAAGACATACATACTACACTGGACACTTATACGGATGTATTCAAGAGTATGGACATAAAAGCAGTGAATCAATTCGATCAGTATCTTAATAATATGTAGATGATAGAGAGCTCCTGAGCAGAGATGCCGGGAGCTTATATTGAGTGAACTTCCTGATGTGGTCAGCCCTTATATGATCCGTCATGAAAACTGTGATTAAACGAATAAATGATTACTAAGACTACTGCCAGAAAAGCCGGGTATCCGGTGAAAACAATCATCCAGCTCCAGTGATCCAGTGCCCACCTCTGCACTATGCTCCATAGGCACAGGCCGGCGGCAGCTGAGGCTGCAACAGAAACAAGTATCATCATTCTGAGTTTGAAGCGTTCACTCAGGTTCAGACTGTCTATCCAATCCCATATATATTTCATAGTCGTTTATCCTCCTGTTAATGTCTGAAGGATAGCGCCGCAAAGTAAAGACAGAAATCAGCAATATGTAAAAAGCAGGTAAAAATGATTTTTTACCTGTTTTTTACATTTGTCTGCGTTCCCGTTTTACATTCAGACTGTATTATGTAGCCGGATAATACAGATGGAAGGAAAAATGGAAAAAGGGTTATGAATATATTTAACATTCTTACAATGATAGGAGGCCTTGCGCTGTTTCTGTATGGCATGAGCGTCATGGGGGACGGCCTGATGAGGTTCTCGGGCGGCAAGCTTGAGAGGATCCTTGAAAAGCTTACAGACAAGCGGATCAAAGGACTGCTTCTGGGCATAGCAGTAACTGCAGCAATCCAGTCGTCTTCTGCCACAACAGTAATGGTCGTCGGTTTTGTCAACTCAGGGATCATGAAGCTCAGCCAGGCGGTCGGTGTGATCATGGGGGCTAACATCGGTACTACGGTCACATCGTGGATACTTTCGCTGACAGGCATTCAGAGCGACAACATGCTTCTGAGCCTTCTCAAGCCGAGCGCTTTTTCACCCGTCGTTGCAGCGATCGGTATATACATGTATATGAAGGGCAAGGACGGCAGCAAGGGAAAGAATATCGGCATGATCCTGCTCGGATTCGCTGTCCTGATGTTCGGCATGGAGACAATGAGCGGAGCGGTGGCGCCGCTGAGCAAAAGCCCTGCTTTTGTAAATATCCTGACATTGTTCTCTAACCCGATCTTCGGGATCATCGCAGGAGCGATCGTCACAGCAGCTATCCAGAGCTCCTCTGCATCTGTCGGAATACTCCAGGCTCTGTGCATATCCGGCGCGATCAACTACTCGACAGCAATTCCGATCATAATGGGCCAGAATATAGGCACATGCGTTACGGCGCTGCTTTCATCGATGGGAGCGGGAACCAATGCCAGGAGAGCATCGTTCATACACCTGTACTTCAATCTTATTGGAACGATCGTGTTTACAACTCTCTTCTATGTAGCTCAAGGTGTTCTGGATCTCGCATTCGTGAATCAGCCGGCTACAGCAGCAGGAATAGCCCTGATACACAGCGTGTTCAATATATGCTGCACTGCGATGCTGTTCCCGTTCGGGGATAAGCTGGTGAAGCTCGCGATCAGAACCGTACCGGAGACTGAGGCAACTGAAGCTGAGATCAAGGCTAACAGAGCTTCTGAGATGGGCCTTGATGAGAGATTCCTTGAGAGACCTTCCTTCGCGATCCAGAGGTGCAAAGCTGCAGCTAATGAAATGGCTGACAAGGCAAGTGATGCATTTATGCTTGCGATGGATGTTCTTAAAAACTATGATAAAGAGAAGGCGGAGGCTGTCATCAGGCTCGAACAGGAATGCGATGAGTATGAGGATATCATAGGAACATATCTGGTAAAGCTGTCAGGTCATGATCTGTCGAGGGAAGACGGACAGCTGATGTCGCTGGTGCTCCACGCTATCAATGACTACGAACGCATTTCCGACCATGCGATCAACGTGGTGGAGGCTGCACAAGAAATGCAGGCAAAGGGTATCAGCCTGACGTCACGCGGAAGTCTTGAGCTTGATGCATTCGGTACAGCGATCAGAGATATACTCATGATCACTGATGAGGCATTTATCTCGTCTGACCGCAACAAGGCCAGACAGATAGAACCTCTCGAAGAGGTGGTAGATAACCTTAGCGCTGAGATGCGTCAGAGACATATCAATCGCCTTCGCGAAGGGCTTTGCTCTATGGAAGCAGGCATCGTACTTGAAGACATACTGATCTACTTTGAGAGAGTCTCCGATCACTGCTCCAATATCGCACTTTGCCTCATAGAGATAGGAGAGGACTCGTTCGGCCGTCATGAATACGCCAGCGAAAAGACTAAAGGAAGCGATCCTGAGTTCCAGAGCACTTACACAAGAATGAGAAACAAGTATACGCTGCCTAAGATACAGGAAGGAGTTATTGGATAATGGCACTTGTCTATATCGTGGAAGATGATCCGGGAATACGCGAGATCGAGGAGATGGCACTTAGGAACAGCAATTATACTGTCGAGACCTTCGAGAGGGCGGCGGACTTATATGCTGCACTTGAAAACGGGCAGCCCGATCTCCTTCTTCTTGATGTGATGCTTCCTGACGAGGACGGATACAGCATACTCCGTAAGATCAGAACCGACAGCAGACTGAAGGAACTGCCGGTCATAATGATCACGGCAAGGAATACCGAGATGGATCTCCTGAAAGGGTTCGACTACGGCGCGGATGACTATGTCATGAAACCGTTTTCTGTCATGGAGCTGCTGTCGCGTATACGCGCACTTCTGAGGCGGACGATGAGTGAGGAGACCCAGACAATCAGTGCAGGTGATATCAGCATCGATCACAGCAGACATACGGTAACAGCTGCGGGTGATCCTGTAGAGCTTACGTTCAAGGAATATGAGCTCTTAAGATACATGATGATCAATCTGAACATCGTGCTGACAAGAGAAGCGATAATGCAGAATGTGTGGGGAACAGACTTCGAAGGTGAGTCGAGAACGCTGGACATGCATATCAGGTCACTCAGGCGCAAACTGGGTGAAAGCGGCAGATATATAAGGACTGTCCGCAATGTAGGCTATGTCATAGACGGGGCAGAGAGGGAATAACGTGGAGCAGAAGATAAACATAAGACTTTCATTCATCGCACTGCTGGCGGTCGTTTTCGTAACGGCTGCCAATCTTCTTGTTTTCTATAATCTGTTCCGTACACAGATAACCAATGATCTTAAGATGAATGCCCGCATGCTGATGGAAACAGAGGTGTTCCAGAGAGAGTACGACTCTTTGGGCAATGATCCTGAAAAGCTCAGCAATTCATCTCTGAACAAGCTCAAAACCGGAGATGTGAGACTCACATGGATAGCAGAGGACGGTACGGTGCTGTTCGATAATGATGCCGTTGCATCCGGGCTTGCCAACCATCTAGACAGGCCGGAAATACGGGAAGCAATGACAAATGGTGAAGGGGAGAACATAAGATCATCGCAGACGCTTGGCATGGATACATATTACTATGCCCTGAGGCTGGAGAACGGAACGGTTCTCAGGGTATCCACCCAGGCACATGCTATCGCAGGTGTTTTCTTCAGATCTCTTCCTATTGTCGCGGTCGTGGCACTTCTGATCCTGGGCATTTGCATTGTTCTCGGGCATGCCCTGTCCAGACAGATAATCCAGCCTATAGAAAAGATGGCTGAGGAAATCGATAAGCCGACGAGCGAGCCACCATATAAGGAACTTGAACCTTTCGCGGCAAAGATCCGCACCCAGCATGAGAACCTTCTCGAAGCAGTCAAGACACGTCAGGACTTCACAGCAAATGTCTCACATGAGCTCAAAACTCCTCTTACAGCTATTTCAGGATATGCAGAGCTTATTGAAAACGGACTGGCAGATCCTGAGTCCGAGAAGCACATCGCGCAGCAGATAAGGGCAAATTCTGACAGGCTGCTGCAGCTTATCAACGACACCATACAGTTGTCCAGACTCGACCACGGCGAGACCGGCAACAATAATGAAGAGATAGACCTGTATAAAGCAGCGTCGGAATGCTGCAGGAATCTTAAGGTCAGTGCAGAAAGAAACAACATCCTTCTGACATGTGACGGCAGATCCGCGGCCATCAGGGGAGACGAGGAGCAGATAAAAGAACTTATAGAGAATCTGGTACAGAACGGGATCCGCTACAATAATGCGGGCGGATATGTCAGGGTAAGTGTCAGGCATGAAGACGGTCACGCAGTGCTATCAGTCAGAGATAACGGCATAGGCATAGCGAAAGAAAAGCAGAGCCGTGTGTTTGAACGGTTCTACAGAGTGGACAAGAGCAGATCCCGTGACAGCGGAGGAACGGGGCTCGGACTTGCGCTGGTAAAACATATCGCAGAGATCCACAATGCGGATATCGAGATGGAGAGCACACCGGGCGTGGGGACCGTAATAAGCGTGCACTTTCCTGAAATGAGCAGTGTATCAATTCAGTCCGTATCTTAGTAATAAGCAGCTTATAAAATCAGTCAGTATCATAGACCTATGCAGATTTCACTTTAAAAATTCGAACCGATTCGAACTATGCTGAAACCTACAAAAGTGGGGAAATAAGAGGGGATAAATATATTGGGAAACGCTGAAAACCCTGAAAATACTGAGATGCAGATAATAATGCGTCCCGTCCCCGTAACCATTTCCAGGGCTCTCGGAGAACATCCGGGAGCTTTTGATTTTACTGGGATTCCTTGAAATTTCAATGATTTGAGCGATTTTCACAAACCTAGCTGGATATAGGTAAACCTGCCTCAAAAATGCAGATAAGGGGAAAAAACGGGGAACGTCCTTTCCATGTGACCATACGTGAAGTGTTTCTGGTTTTATGAAAAATATTAGTTGATTATTTATCCCATGACAGGTCGAGACAGATAATTTCGAATTTCGAGTCTTTTACCAGAGACGAGACGTGAACCCATATATAAGGGATATTTCTTACAGAACGAAATATGGCAGAGAAAAACTGATCTGTAAAATATGTTTCATATTACTAATGGAATCATACTCGCGATTCACATAATTGTGAGTCGCGCTTATATTACTAAAAATCTGCAGCTATAGGTGGAGGAATCGCTGCCTATAGCTGTAGTCGTATAAGTAATAAATGCCTATAATTACTTCTCTTGGATACACTTCTGGATACACTGGAAGAGGGACGTCACTCCTTCCTTGATTTTTCAACGTTTCCAGAGTTGCTGAAATCTTCAAATCCCCCTCTCTCCATGTAAGGAATCCACCACTTCGTGGTACCCCTTACAGGTAGTCCGCCATCCGAGAGTCGTTCAATGAACGGCTCTCTATTTTTGTGTCCAGGATTATCTTTGGCAGACTGCCGGAAGGATATTAGATGAAACAATACTGTGTAATCGTTTCCAAAACAGCAATGAATTACATTCTCAAAATACCGATCATCCCTGGATTGGGACAATAAATCCAGAAAAATCGCAAAAAACGCTTGCATTTCCGAACTGTTTTTATTACATTTATACACAGAAGGGATAACCTTAATTTGGAAACGATTCAATTATCCCGCAAATTAATTACTTGTTGGATTTATTCTAGGAGGAATAATCATGAAGAAAAAGTTATTTGTTTTGGCTCTTATTGCTGCAATGACATGCATGATGTTCGCATCCTGCGGAGGCGGCAGCGGTGAGGAAGCTTCAGATGAGACCGGCAAGGTTTATTACCTGAACTTCAAGCCTGAGCAGG
>JAFWHB010000016.1 GCA_017512145.1 Mogibacterium sp.
CCTTTTTGTTGTGGTCGAAGGCCTATACGGATGCTTGAATTTTACACTATTTTCTAAGAAGATACAGTACGTTTTTTCGTGATTGTGAGCTCTCAGCTCAAATTCACGTCATTTTGTAGAATTTACTTTTGCTATTAAGCAGCGCTCAGTTGAACGCTCAGGTGCGCAGGTGGATGACACCAGTACTTTGACAACTGAATAATGTCGTTTTGAGGATACTGAAGCAAGGATCACTTCTTCCCTGTTGGTATACCGGATAACTGACTGTGTGCAGATAACTGAGAATTCTTAGTGCTTATACATGACCAAACTTTTTTCTGCACTTCTTATATTAGTTATTCAGTACACAAGTTAGTTGCAGATCAAAAGATTGCTCATGTGGTTAGTTATTACTTCTTTAAGCATGAAGGAGGAAGAGTTATCACTGATGGGCAAACGAAAAAGATTTGTTCCAAAGGATATTGAGTCGGCGAAAGGAGTAGGCGACACATCGGCCAATATCTACCGCAGCATGTTGCTGCACCCGGCATGCAAGGACCTCACGGCCAGCCAGTTCAGGTTGTATGTTTATTGCAAATCTGAGTTATACGGAAAGAACCGGCATGACCTTGATGGATTCCCTGCATATGTACGGGATGATCCGGCGTATTTTACGTTCAACAAGGCGAAGTGGCAAAAGGATGGATTATATGGTCTGTATTCCAATTCCGGGCAGTTCTACAAAGATATGGCAGCTCTCATAGAGCATGGCTTTATCGACTGTGTACAGAGTGGATACAGCACTAGGACAAAGAGCTTATACAAGTTCTCGACCAGATGGCAGTTGTGGGGAACAGAAAACTTCACAGTGCCGACGAGTGTGATGACTACCTCGATGCTCAGGGAATTGAATAAAAAAGACGGCGGCTCAGATGATGAGAAGTAATAACTGGCTGTTTCACTCTTGTCACAAGATGCTTGCCGTACTTATTACAGATCTTGACCAAGTATCGGGTATTCCAGAGGATTGCTTATTACACATACGCAATAACAGTCCGGCAACCTTATGGTTCTTCTTGGTACAGATCTGCTACAGATTATATAAATATTTACCATACCACGCGCCAATAAGGAGGCGATCTTATGACTAGTAAGACGCCTCACGAGGAAATCCGGCTTCAGGACCTTTACAGCGCAGATGATGTCTTGTCAACGATATACGAACAAGGTATATTGGACGAAGATGGCGTGCGACTCATTATGAGAAAAAAGCACCTGCAATTCGTGCTCAGTCATCATGAGCACAAGATCTGGCAATCTGCAGACGGGCGCTGGAAAACATATATAACGGATGAGGAATCCGGCAAACGTAAACAGATCTCCAGAGAATCTAGAGAAGATCTGGAAGACTTTCTCTATGACAAGTATCTTGCAGAGGATGAGGAGCTGGCGAAGAAACGCGCTACCATGGAGTCTTTGTATGACGATTGGGCTGAATACAAAAGTCTTTTCGTCTCAGAGTCTACGATCAAGAGAGACAGAAACACATGGAAAGCCCTATATAAAGACGCACCTATTGTGAAAAAACCGCTTGTCTCTGTTACGAAAACCGAGCTGGAGCGATGGTTGCTCAGTGTGATTCGTTCAAAGAATATGAACAGCCACCAGTTCAATAACTTTATCAGTGTCATAAGGCAGCTTATGGCTTATGCGGAAGAAATTGGAATAATAGACAGTAACCCGGTTGAGAAGATTCGCATACAAAAGAAGCGCATTCTCAAGCCCGAAATTAAAGGACCCACAATAACTCAGGTCTTTATGGAGGACGAAAGACAGCTGCTTATAAAGTATGCGATGGAGCAGTATAACAAACACCGAGATACTGTCCAGATATTCACATCGCTGGCTATCGCATTCCTGCTATACGTTCCTCTCAGAAGAGGCGAACTCGTTGCACTCAGATTTGATGATCTCGACGGGAATCGCCTTATTCTTACCGACTCATACAGTCACGATATGAAATGCCTTAAAGGCCGGCTCAAGGATATCGAGGGCTGGAGGGCCATGGATGTTGTCCCTCCTGCCCTGGAGATAATCGAAAGGATCCGGCAGGAAAGAATCAGACTGGGCATGCCGACAGACGGATGCATATTCACAGTCAATGAAAAGTATGGCAGTCTGTATTCTGCCCTCGGTAAGTCTATCAACAAATACTGTGATGAGATCGGTATACCTAGAAGGAGTCTGCACAAGACAAGGAAGACCTGCGCATCCAAGATGCATGCTGATGGGGTCAATGATCTGATCATTCAGGCACAACTTGGGCACAAAGACCTCAGAACGACATTTAACTCGTATTGCTACGACGTTACTACTGACGCGGAGAGATACCGAGCAATTTCAGCATCACTGGCCTAGGTCATCCAACCAATGCTAAACTACAGACGCCCTCAAAACATTGATTTTTCAACGCTTTGGGGGTGTCGTGCGTAGGGGCAAAAATCCAATCACATCCAACCAAATCCAACCACTTCAAAAACTTAAAAAACCGTTGAAATTTCAACGGTTTGAATGGTGGAGCGTAGGGGGATCGAACCCCTGGCCTCAAGATTGCGAACCTTGCGCTCTCCCAGCTGAGCTAACGCCCCTCAAGTGGTAATGTCACTTGTGACTATGCTGGTTTCAATTATAGTACTCGGTTCGCTTTATTTCAAATTATTATTGCATGTCAATCTGCGGCCTCTGGGAGGTTAAGAATCATTCTGAATATGTCCCCTTCTTCTTCTGTCTTGAAGCTGCCTCCCATTCTTTCGAGCATCATGTCGATATTCTCAAGGCCTATATTGCTGCCGCCGGCACTTACTGCTCTGTTGCCGATGTAATTAGCTATTTCAAGTACAACGGTCCTGTTATCTGTGGTATCTGGCTTAGTTGAGTCTTGCCTTCCCTCATAGACCTTGACCTGGATCGGTTTGTTCCGGTCAGCATATTTGAGGATATTGGAGTAGATATTATCAAGTATTCGCTCGATATAATTCAGCGAGACGGATACCTTGATATCCGGCCAGTTGATCTCGGAGATTGTAGTTACTCCCTCTGTCTCGAGTGTCATTATGAATACTGACAGAGCATCCTCAAGAACATACTTCGCCGGAGACGGTTCATCGAGCGGCTCTGTCTTCTCTCCTGTTATCAGTGACCTCTCGAACAGCTGATCTGTCATGTACTTGATGCGTTCAGCCTTGTCCCGGGAGATCTTGATGTAATTGTCGAAGTCCTTCTCGTTGGTATACTTGCGGTCGCTCAGAAGGTCAAGGTACAGCAGAAGCGACGTCAGTGGCGTCCTGAGATCATGTGCCATTCTCGCAACGAGATCTGAGTTTGCTCTGGTAAGCTCTTCGCCTTCCTCGAGATTGTTGCGGAAAGCGATCCTCATGTCATTGAGGCTTTGTCCGAGAGATCCGATTTCATCATTGCTGGTGACATGGATCTCATGGTCAAGACTGCCGCCTTCCAGTATCTTTACATCGTTCTCCAGATTTTTAATACGTTTGATCACATTATTGATCACCCCCATCATGATTACGAAGAAGATGATTACACTGATGGCTCCATCTACAAGAACTGAGAACATATAGTAAGCATAATCAATCGCATAGAAAATACTCATATCAGCAGTCTTATCGCTGAATGTGATTGGCTCATAGTTCTCATAGCTGTAAGATACAAAGTTCGTCGAAGACTCATAGATGGTGTGTGCTTTGTCATAAATATAGATGTAGACACCGCGATTCTTCTTGTCCCAGGAACGAAGAGCCTCCCAGTCATCTGTGCTGATGTTGTTTGCAGTAACATAGTTCTGAAGCTCGTCAGCCTTGACATCGGTCAGCGCCTTCCAGTGTTTCTCATCGTCAAAGTACCGGTTGATGAATTCGATGGTCAAAGTGTTCATTAACCAGAAAGCAAGAAAAGAGATTGACAATGACACAAGCATTGCCACACCTATCTTGCCCTTAAGGCTCTTATCGTCTAAGTAGCTCCTGAGCCTCTTCACTTCTCGAACCTGTACCCCTTCCCCCATACAGTCCTGATGTGCTCAGGTTCCTGTGGATTATTCTCAATCTTGACTCTAAGCTTACGTATGTGGACCATTATAGTGCTGTTTGATGAATAGAAATACGGCTCGCGCCATACGCCTTCATAAATAGCCTGTGCCGAATAGGTCCTGCCTGGATTCTTCATCAGCATGAGCAGAATGCCATATTCGATATCCGACAAATTGACCTCCTTGTCATTGACGAACACCTCGTTGCGGTGCTCATTGATCTTGATGCCTGAGTATTCAATGATCCGCTCAGTCTCAATGTCAATATCATCCTTGCCCTTATAGACCCTGTATCTTCTCAGGAGCGCCTTGACTCTCACCAGCAGTTCAGAGTTCGAGAAAGGTTTGGTCATATAATCATCACCGCCTGCCATGAGACCTGCGATCTTATCATCTTCGGAGGATTTGGCCGTAAGGAACAGGACAGGTGCATTCGAGGTGCGGCGGATCAGCTCGCAAGTCCTGATTCCGTCCATTCCTGGCATGAGAATATCAAGAATCACAAGATCAGTATTTGCACTAAGAGCCTTAAGCCCCTCGCTGCCGTTCTCTGCCTCGTCTACAACAAAGCCTTCCCTCTCAAGTATGATTCTGATACCATCGCGGATATCCTGGTCGTCTTCAATTATAAGAATTCTGGATTTCATTTCCTTATACGTCCTTTCATACGAATTAATTGTACAATACGCAGGCTCACATATGACCTAAAAAAATCTAAAAAGGGCGAAAAAAAGAACCACCCCTTCGTTGCTAGGGATGGCTCTAAGTGCTGATTATTGATTCATCAGCCCCATACATGAAGTATAAGGAATATGAGTGCGGCAAAAGCAGCTGCAATGACTCCCACTACCAGCAGGCCTGCACTGACAGCACCTCCAATCATGGCGCGACGCTCTTCTGAGTCAAGTGTTACAGGCTGCTGAGAATATGCATTGGCTGCATTGTTCTCTTCAGGCTCTGCCATATCCCGTCTCTTAGATGAACTGCCAGGATTACCGAGGCGCGGAACAAGAAGAGGCGCTCTTTCGACCTCACTCATGTCTGCTACTATTCTGCCGTCATCGTCGTCAAATTGTCTCATATACTACTTCTCATCGAACAGGTGGCAAACTACATAGTGGCCAGGTTCGATTTCTCTCTGTACAGGAACTTCGTGCTTGCACTTCTCCATGCAATTTGCACATCTTGTATGGAACTTGCAGCCTTCAGGCGGATTAGCCGGTGAAGGAATAGATCCTTCAAGTACGATTCTCTTCATCTTGACTGTAGGATCCGGAATCGGAATAGCTGAGAACAGCGCCTTGGTATATGGATGGAGCGGATTCCTGAAGATATCATCAGTTGCTCCGTACTCTACCAGATTGCCGAGGTACATTACACCTACTGTATCCGAGATATGTTCAACTACTGACAGGTCATGCGAAATGAAGAGATATGTCAGGTTGAACTGTTCCTGCAGCTCATTCAGAAGGTTGATGATCTGAGCCTGAATGGATACGTCGAGAGCCGATACAGGCTCGTCGCATACAACGAATTCAGGGTTCAGAGCAAGAGCTCTTGCGATACAGATTCTCTGTCTCTGTCCACCGGAGAACTCATGCGGATATCTATCCTTATGGAAAGGCTGAAGACCGCACTTGTCCATGATGTTGTCGATGTAGTCATTAAACTCAGCCTTAGGTACAAGGTTATGCTCTCTTACAGCCTCACCGATGATCTCGCCTACAGGCATTCTCGGTGAAAGTGATGAGAACGGATCCTGGAAGATGATCTGCATCTTGGTACGGATGTCATGAAGCTCTTTCTTGGTGAGATCATAGACTTCCTTGCCGTTGAAGAGAACATCTCCGCCGGTCTTGTCACCTGACAGTCTCAGGATGGTACGGCCTGTTGTGGTCTTGCCGCAGCCGGACTCACCAACGAGACCCATGGTAGTACCACGCTTGAGGTTGAACGTTACACCGTCTACAGCCTTGACATATCCTACTGTACGAGCCAGCATTCCGTCCTTGATAGGGAAATGCTTCTTGAGGTCTCTTACCTGCAGGATATACTGAGGGTCATATTCCAGCTTGCCTTCAGACTTAGGGCCTGAACCTGCCAGCTTGACTTTAGCTGATGCTTCAGGTGACTGGGAGGCGACAAATTCAGCATGTTCATTGATATGCTGAACAGGATTTCTAACACTCTTAGGCATTTTCTGTCCCCTCCTTTCCTTCATAGAATCTGTAGCAGCTTACCTTGTGTGTAGGCGACAGGCTGATCATATGCGGATACTCACCGTCACATTCAGGGCCGCACTTCATCTCGCAGCGGTCTCTGAAGTAGCAATAGTCCGGCATGTTGATCGGGTTAGGAACTTTGCCCGGGATCGAGTAGAGCTTGTCTACCTTCTTGCCGACAACCGGCTTGGAAGCCATGAGGCCTATGGTGTAAGGATGAGCCGGATGAGCGAAGATCTCCTCGGCTGTTCCCTTCTCTACTACCCTGCCTGCGTACATTACTACGACATAGTCAGCCATCTCAGCGATGACACCGAGGTCGTGAGTGATGATCATGATCGAGGAATTGATCCTTTCCTTCAGGTTCCTGAAGAGATCGAGGATCTGGGCCTGGATCGTTACGTCGAGAGCTGTTGTAGGCTCATCGGCGATGATAAGTCTAGGGTTGCATGCAAGAGCTATAGCGATCATAACACGCTGTCTCATTCCGCCGGACAGCTCATGAGGGTACATCTTGTATACGCCCTCTGAGTTGGCTATTCCGACCAGTTCGAGCATCTCGATCGATCTTGCCTTGATGTCTTCCTTGGTCTTGCCATGACCATCATGGAGCTCGATAACCTCATCGATCTGATCTCCGATCCTGAATACAGGGTTGAGAGATGTCATCGGCTCCTGGAATACCATTGAGACAAAGTTGCCGCGAAGCTTCTGCATTGCCTCGATTGGTGTCTTGGTGATGTCGTATGCCTTGTCACCAAGGTTGATGCGGATGTTGCCGCCTACGATCTGACCCTGCGGACGCTGGAGCAGCTGCATTACAGAGAGACTGGTTACGGATTTGCCGCAGCCTGACTCACCTACAACGCCTACAGTCTTGCCCTGAGGGACTTCGAATGTAACGCCGTCTACAGCTTTGGCAGTACCTACATCAGTGAAGAAGTAGGTATGCAGATCATCTATTTCAAGTACGTTCTTAGGATCCTTCATCTCTGTGAGATACTCGGATTCAGGAACGTTCTTGCGTTTATACTTCTTTTCAAGTTCGTCGGTTATCTTCCTGTTCTCCTTCGCGATGCGGCGCGATTCCTTGTTGGAAAGATAGCCGGATTCTTTCTTCTTAGCCATTATCTTTCCTCCTTTCTAGCGCTTCATCTTAGGGTCGAACGCGTCTCTGAGACCGTCACCTACGATATTGAACGCAAGTACGGTAACGAGCAGCAGTACGCCCGCAGGAATCCAGATGAACCAGTAATTAGTCAGTACGAATGTATCGTTGACGTCGTTGATGATATTTCCCCATGATGCGAACGGGAATCTTACACCAAGTCCGAGGAATGACAGAGTCGCCTCAAGAATGATCGTAGAACCAAGGCCCATTGTCATGTAAACGATGAGCTGAGGCATTACATTAGGTATGAGGTGTCTGAAAATCCTTCTTGATGGTGCGATACCGCAGGCCTCTGTGGCTGTCATGAACTCCTGCTCACGCAGAGACAGGATCTGACCTCTTACAAGTCTTGCAACTCCGGCCCAGCCGAGGAATCCGAGTATCAGCATCAGGTATATCATACGCGTCAGTGATGGCAGATTTGCTGCATCCATTGCCGCACCGAGAATGATGATGATAGGCATCGAAGGGATGCAGTAGAATACGTCTACGATCCTCATGATGAGTCCGTCGATCCATCCGCCAAAGTATCCTGAGATACCTCCCATGATGATTCCGAGGAACGTCTCCAGGAATACTACGATGAATCCGATCATCAGCGAGATACGTCCGCCGTACATCAGTCTTGTCAGCATGTCCATGCCGTTACGGTCTGTACCGAGCCAGTGCTCCTTGGATGGTGCTGAGTAGGTGTCGAATACCTTGGTATCGATCTCCTGCTTGACATCCCAGCCCTTGGTAGCTGCATCGTAACTGAGGATGTATTCAGCCTCCTGTCCGTCAGCATCTGTGAACTTGAAGGATTTTTCACCTGCTTCTACAGCATCGATGAGCTGATTCTTGAACTCACGTGTGAAGAATACATCTGACATTACAGCCTTGACGATGTATGCGCTGATGTAAGCCTTCTCATTGCCGGCTGCATCTGTGATGATGCCATCCTCACCGAGTTTGAATTCAGCTCCGTCTGCCGTGAAGGAATCCTTACCTTCCGACTTAGCCTGGAATGCTGCAAGTGTGAAGTCAAAGCTGAGTGCTTCCTGTGTCGACGAATTGACCAGCTCCTTGCTGACAATACCGATGACTTTGCCGCCAGTGCTGACAGTAAAGACTTCATCCTCGAGCTGCTCGAGTGTATAGCTGACGCCATTGTAATCGAACGAATCCTTGCCGGTAATGATTGCCTTGAGGGCCTGAGCATTGACAGAACTCTTGAAGAGGTCTTTGTCTCCGATTGTGTAACGGTACTCTTCATTGTGGAGTACTCCTGCATAATCCTTGGCCTGAGCATCTACTCTGTAGAATTTCTGGTCCTGATCATATGGTGAGAGAAGTCCTCCGATGAATGAGAAAATGAACATAATCAGCAGTATGACCATACCGGTAACCGCCAGTCTGTTACGAATGAATCTCTTGGCTACAAGCTGTCCCGGGGACAGAACCTTGACACGCCTGTCATCATTCAGTGAATACTGATCTGAATCGGAATTGATCTGCTCTTCGATCTTATTTGCGTTCTGAAGTTCTTCCTTGATAGTCTCAGAAGGGTCTTTATTCTCTTTAATGTCTTTCATGACCTTACCCTCCTTTCCTAAGCTATCCTGACACGCGGGTCAACAACAGCATACAGAACGTCTGCTATCAGGTTGCCCAGGAGTGTCAGTATTGCAGTAAATACCAGGAAGAACATCGAGAATGGTATGTCGCCCGCTACCATGGAGTAGTAAGAAGCATAACCTATTCCCGGTATTCCGAAGAGCGTCTCAGTGATCAGCGCACCGGAGAAAAGTCCCGGCAGCGATCCGCCTATGATAGTTACTATCGGAATAAGTGTGTTCCTGAAGGCATGTTTATAAATTACCTTATGTTCTGACAATCCCTTTGCCCTCGCTGTACGGATATAGTCCGCATTGAGGACTTCCAGCATGTTGGTTCTGGTGTAACGCATGAGACCTCCCATGCTGACTACGACCAGAGTGATTATCGGTAATACAAGATGGTTGGCTTTGTCCATGACCTGACCGAATGCTGAGAGCTGATCATAGTTACGGCCTACAAGACCATACAGATCGAACCATCCGAGTTTGACCGAGAACACCAGCTTAAGAAGCGATGCAAAGAAGAATGTCGGAAGTGAAATACCTGCCAAAGCTATTACAGATATTGTGTAGTCAGTCTTTGAGTACTGCTTGGTAGCAGCAATGATCCCCAGTGGAACAGCTATCAAGATCTCAAGAATGAATGAGACAAGACCCATGACAAATGAAAGCCAGACTGTATCATTGAACTTGGTAAGTACAGGTACAGTCCATTTCCAGCTGTCGCCAAAGTCCCCTCTCAGCATTGAGCCAAGCCATTTGAAGAAGCCTGAAATAATGCTTCCGTCAAGGTTGTACATTGCACTCAGCTGAGCCATCCATTCTTCGTAGCTCTTGGATCCCGGCTGCATTGATTTCTGTCTGGCCATTGCCTCAACATATGAAGTCGGCAGACAGCGCATCAGTGCATAGATGATGAATGATACGAAGAATAATATCACCAGGGATTGTATTAATCTTTTGATAATGTATTTCCGCACGATATCATCTCCTCTTGTTGTAATTCTGACGGGGCAGACAGTATATGCTGCCTGCCCCGTTTAAGTCTAAGCATGTATAGACGTATATCGTACTAGTTCAGTTCGATGTTCTGAATCTCGTTCAGCCATCCATAGTAAGTAGTGATATCCGGTGTTACGGTGTCCATGTTAACACGCTCTGTTGAGAAGATAATAGCATTCTGTCTCTGATATACAGGAACCTCTACAGCCCAGTCGATGATGATATCGAGGCAGGACTTGTATACAGCCTTTCTGTATGCCTGATCAGTATTAGTACGAGCATCCATGATCAGCTGGTCGAGTTCAGGATCAGCGATGTCATACATGTAGTTGGAACCACCTGCTTCCTTACCGGACTCAACGCCACTGTAGTATACCTGATACATATCCGGATCAGGTGTAGCACCCCAAGCTGCGCACCACATTGGAACCTGATCAGCTTCGATACCAGTCCAGAGGTCTGAAGAGTTAGCAAGGTCCTTAACGTTCAGTGTGATGCCGATTTTCTTGAGAGCATCACTTGCAAGGTTGAGCATCATGAATGAAGGGTGATCGCCGGAACCATCTGCAGGGATCCATACTTCATAATCCATTCTTGCTCCGTCCGGAGCAGCTGTTACCTTGCCGTCAGCTACTGTGTAGCCAGCCTTTTCGAAGAATCCGAGAGCTGCATTCAGAGCTGCTTCGTCCTTCTGCTCATCAGTCATATCTGATGTGTAGATGTCATTTCCGTCAACATCCTTGGAGAATGCGATTGCATAGTCAGCATCAGTCTTCTGAGGTGCTGCCCAGGATGTATCAGAGATTGGGTAGTTGATAACGCTAGCTGTCTCACCATAGTAGGAGTCAACAGTTACGTCACGATATCTTGAGAATACTGTAGCGAAAGCCTTTCTCAGAGACTTGGAAGCATCAGATGCAGGGTCTCCGCCAACATTTACGGACTTAGCGCTGATTCCCAGATAACCATATCCGAGGTTGTTAACTGTATCAGTTGTGATCTTGTCGCCAGTTACTTCGCCGTTGCTGTTCTCAGCGGAGATAGCCTTAGCTGTATCTACTGAGTATGAAGGGTCAGTGATATCGATTGTTCCTGTGATAACGCCGTTCAGCTTATCCTGATCCTGTGACTCAAGGAACTGTACGTTCTTGGTCTTAGGAGCTCCGAGGTAGTAGCTGTCGTTAGCTTCGAAGCTTACAACACCGTTCTCGAACTTAACGAACTTGTAAGGACCAGCGCCCATTGGCTCAGTTGTCTTAGCACGAACTGATGAGAGGTCGCCCTTGTCAAATCCGAACTGGTTGTTATCGATGTTGAACTTCTCCTTGTCTCCATAGTAGTGGAGAGGAGCGATTGGAACGCCAAGCTGATAGATAGCTGTAGCGTCAGTCTCTGTAAGAGTTACGCGGAGGCTGTTGTCTCCGGTCTTCTGGATACCTTCGATGTTAGGAGCGGATTCGCCTGTTGCAACACCCTTGCTGAAGTCGTCATAGGACTCCATGAGATCTGCGAGGCCTGCATCAGCCTTCTCTGTATCGAACAGTGTCTTGTAGTCGCCTTCATAAGCAGTAACCATCTCATTGTAGAAATCTTCTACAGTAGCAGCTGGATCAAGCTCATATCCCCAGTTAGCAGCACACTCTGCAACTGAAGCGCCTTCTTCGTTGTAGCCGTTAGCGATGCAGTAATCTACGATGGACTGTGCAAGTGCAGCACCTGCAGCGTCGAGGTCTGTCCAGAACTTAGTCTGTTCTTCTTCTGTCCAGAGTGAGAAATCTGTGTTGTCTCTTCCTGCCTCTGCCATAAGGTCAAACAGTGCAGTCATTCCTGAACGATACTCTTCCATACCCTTGATCGGCTGAGCGAACAGTGTTGATGAACCGTCATATGTAGGGTCGCAGAGTACGTACATTGAGAAGATGACGTCATCTACTGTCAGCGGCTCGCCGTCAGAGAATGTCATGTCATCACGGAGCTCGAAGTCATAATCTACGGTTCCGTCATCATTAGTTGTGATTGTAAGGTCAGCAGGTCCATAGTAAGTATAATCTGTGCCGTTATACTCTCTTGTCTCTCCTGTCTTACCCTTCTCAACGATCGCACCAAGACGATCTGTGTTGAGGAGTGCTACTGATGTCATGGTTGCAACATCCTGGTCATAAGCAGTCTCTGCAAAGAATGGGGAGAACTTGCTGGAGAAGTTTGAATAACCTACTACAAGAGGCTTATCTCCACTGCCACTTCCACCGCCAGCTCCGCCGCAGCTTGCCAGTACGCTTACGCATACCATAACAAGAGCAAGCAATAATGCTAGTCTTTTCTTCATTGTTACGTATCTCCTTTCATAACAACTTCCAATAATAACCTATATGTATTAAATTGACGCACGTCGACTCTGCGTCAAGTAATACCAAATTTAATTCATATCCCAGCGGATATCCGCAAATGTTCTGCGGTATGTCTCTGCCGTCACTGCAGCCGCAGCCTTGAGGACAAGATACAGGACACTCTTGAAAAGTTCCCCTCCCGTGCTGTTACGCATCAGGTACAGTGCCGAGAGCAGCAGCCCCAGAAGTGCGAAAACCGTAAGGATCCTGGCTTCGCCCGGGATCTTCGTCCTGGCATTATCCAGAACGTACTTGCGGACAGCATCGCCTCCCGCTAAGAGCTTAACCGAGGTCCAGCACAGCGCGAACAGCGCCGAAACCTCTCCTATATACGGCAGTATTACATAGAATGCATTGGTCGCGCCGGCAGCGTCGATACAGCCGGAACCAACGACCACAGCGAACTCGAGGACAAGCAGCGCTATCAGAGTGAGGCGCCGGCGGTTTGCATCGCCTGCCATTCTGAAGGAGTCGCCTGTGTATACCAGTTTGCCTCCCTCATCCTCACGGATATCGCGGTATTTAGCATTTAACTTGTCTCTTCGTGTCTTGCCGTCAGCCATTTACTCTATTCCTGTAAGGTCGTAATCAGCGAGCCATTTGTCTGCCCTGTCGCATACATCCTTGATAGTGGATTCTTCGAAAGGACTTCTCAGACCTGCATTCTCAAGCAGCTTAGTGAAGACTTCAGAACCGCCCTGTCTTGTATATGCCATGTAATGCTCCCAGGCATTGTCATAATCTTCCTGGATCATTGCCCAGAACTCAAGAGCTACCGTCTGCGCAAGGCAGTAATCTATGTAATAGAACGGGCTTGAGTAAATATGATGCTGCCTCTGCCATCCCATTCCCTCTGAGTAGAACGGGATCTCACCATCGAGTCTCAGCCAAGGCATGTAGACTCCGAGGAGCTTCTTCCATTCGGCATGTCTCTCGTCCGGTGTCAGCTCAGGATGCTCGAAGACTATGTGCTGGAAATGATCGACCATTGTTCCGTATGGAATGAACATGAACGACTCAGCCAGGTGGCTGTATCTGAACTTCCTTGCATCATCTCCGAAGAAAGCATCAGCGCTCTTCCATGCGAAGAACTCCATGCTCATCGAGTGGACTTCGCAGCCCTCCATGCTAGGCCATACAGTCTCGACCGGGATCCTGTTCCTGTTCATCCAGTCAGCAAAAGCATGTCCTGCCTCATGTGTGACTGTCTCGACGTCGTCTCTTGTTCCGTTGAAGTTCGCAAAGATGAACGGAACGCCGTAGTCATGGATGCTGGTGCAGTAGCCGCCGCCTTCCTTGCCGTCGGTCGCAAGCAGATCCATCAGATCATAGTCGAGCATGGTGTGGAAGAACTCGCTGGTCTCCGGTGACAGTTCATCGTAGAATCCGCGGGCTGCCTCGAGGATAGCCTTGTAGTCTCCTGCCGGCTTGGCATTGCCCGATCTGAACATCAGAGCATTGTCAGCAAAGCTCAGAGGATACTGCATTCCGAGTCTCTCGGCCTGCTTCCTTCTGATCTTGTCAGCAACCGGAACTATATACTTCTGGACTGCCTCGTGGAACTTGTCGATATCATTCCTGTCGTAGCAGTTCCTTGTCATGCGGTAATAACCGAATTCAACAGCATCCTTGAGTCCGAGCTTCTGGCTCATCTCATGTCTGAGAGCTGTAAGTCTGTCGTAGAGCTCGTCGAGCTTGGCCTTGTTGTCTCTGTACCAGCCGCCCTCAGCCTTCCATGCCGCGAGTCTGATCTCATCGTCAGCATCGTTCTTGAAAGGACCGATCTGAGCGATCGTATATGTCTTGCCCATGAAAGGTATCTGAGCACTCGCGAGTAATTTCTCGTATTCTGTTGTAAGATCATTCTCCTCCTGAAGCAAAGGGATGATCTCAGGGCTGAAGCTCTTGAGCTCAAGCTCTGCATTCAGGAAGACGACTTCGCCGAATTCTTCCGCGAGTTCCTTGCGGTATGGCGAAGCGCAAAGCGCCTTGGTCCACAGGTCCAGATATTCCTGAAGTTCAGGGAATGTTCTGTTCCAGAAATTGACTTCGTCGTCATAGAAAGTATCTCTTGTATCTATTGAATGGCGGATCTGTGCAAGTGTGCTGACTGACTCCACGTGTCTTGCCAGCTTGTCCTTCCTGACAAAGCACTCTCTTGCTTCTTCATATGATCCGGCATTAGTAAACTCTTCAGTGATTGCGGAGATCTCCTTCTTGATGGACTCCACATCCGGCCTTTCATAAGGCATATCTGAAAATCTAAGCATTAACGTACCACCTGTCTCCTTATTATTTCTATCTATTATCACGGTGATAGTCGGCATATAGTGCCAATTTATCAGCATAAATAGATAGTTTATTTTACCACAAACATACCACATGGTAAATAATCGAAAAATGTACAAACTTCCGCCGGAGTGGCTCAATGCCTTGGTAGTACTGATTTGCAAGGTTTTTTACACTGGAATTAAATCATTTGCGAATTATAATTTTTGATTATAAGCAAGGCGTCATCTGGTTGAAAACTTCCCCAGTTCTAACCTAAATATTTGGTTATATTCGAGATTTTTCAATTGTTTTCAGATATTATAGTGGTAATACTCTAACCTGCAATATGGAGGTTCGTCATGAAGAAAAGAACTCTTAGAATAATCGTAGCTCTGGGGCTGATCCTGCTCCTCGGAATGAGTGTTTTCATTATCACTTCATGTTCCGGCGGCAGTGAAGAACCTGAAGAAGTCCCTGAAGAAGCTGCTGTAATTATGAATCCTCTTACCGGCGCGACCGTAGAGGATGGATTCGACGAGAACGCTGCGGGAATGAGACCTGCTGCTTTCGTCGTAGAGAATACACCAGATGCACGTCCTCAGTGGGGACTCGACGATCCTAATTATTCTCCGGATATCGTTCTCCAGGGAGAAGTCGAAGGCGGAATCACAAGAACACTCTGGTTCTATGCTGATTACACCAAGCTTCCTGAGATCATCGGACCTATGAGAAGTGCCCGCCCTCCTTACATCAAGTTCTCCGAGCTCTTCGATTCCATCTTCATTCACTGGGGCCAGAGCTCATCCAAGGGGGAATACATCGGAGCGAACACTGTCTTCAAGAAGGATAAGGTCGACCACATCAATCAGATGAAGTTCGACGAGAGCTTTGGTCTGTTCGGAAGAGACATGACCAGAACGACATCACTGGAACACCGCGGAATCCTCTACGGAGACAAGGTGCCTGGAGCTATCGAGTCCAAGAAGTTCCGTACCGAGGCCAAGGAGTGCACAACACTCAACTTCGATCCTGCAGCATGGCTCACAAGCTTTACACCTGCCAAGGAGCTCAGAGTAAAATACTCGGATCAGTCCTCTACTCAGACAACCTACTGGACATACAACGAAGAAGATCAGAAGTATCATACAAGCAGCTTTGCAAATGACTTCGAGAGAGACAACCTTCTCGTGCTGTTCGATCAGACTGAGTACATCACCAAGTACAACTACATGAACACCGGCAACAGTGTCGTATACTGCGACTACAAGCTCGCCGGCGGCAAAGGAATGCTCTTCAGCAAGGGCGTTGTCAAGGACATCGAGTGGAAAGTCGAAGACGGCAAGCTGATCCTCATCGACACCGAGCTGACAAAGTTCGCTCAGGAGCAGGCTGAAGCAAGAGCTGCTGAGGCTGCTGAATCCGGAGAAGAAGATTCCGACGAGGCTGCAGAGGAAGAAGCATCCGAGCCAATCGTCGTCGAAGCAAGCCTCAACCCTGGCAAGACCTGGATCGGCTGGGCTTCATCCAACAACGGCGGCAACGTAGATATTATCAACGAATAGTTCTCACCAGCAGAGCACGGAAACAAACAGAACACACAAAGAAAAATGGCCGGGACATTGTTCCGGACATCTTCGTTAAATGGCCGGGACATAATCCCGGCCATCCTTATTTGTCAATATTTATGACTCTGATACAGTTATCAGATTACAGCTGACTGTTCAGCCAATTCTGCCAAGCCTTGAATGTCTCTGGGCCTGCAACTCCGTCAACTGTAACTCCGAGGAACTTCTGCATAGCAGCAGATGTCTTGGTTCCCCAGTCTCCGTCAACAGCAGCACCAACCTTAGCCTGAATAGCCTTGATTGTCTCTGGGCCGCAGCTGCCATCCTCAGTGATTCCGAGAACGTGCTGTGTTGTTGTGATAGTCTTAGGGCCCCACTTGCCGTCAACTTCAACCTTGTACTTGGACTCTTCAGCAGCCTTAGCAGCAGCTTCTTCCTCTGCCTTCTTAGCCTCAGCGATCTTGAGCTCCTCAGCAGCCTTAGCCTCAGCAGCCTGTTTCTCAGCGAGCTTAGCCTTAACAGCCTCAGCAGCCTTCAGTCTAGCATCCTCAGCAGCCTTCTTAGCAGCCTCTTCTGCCTTCTTAGCCTCTTCAGCAGCCTTCTGTTCTGCTTCCTTTACAGCTGCCTCAGCGTCTTCTTTCTTGTTCTTGAGTTTATCAAATAATCCCATAGTTCACCTCTTTTCTGCAGGGCATCGCCCTGCCCAATCAGCCAAATTGTCTGTGCCGGATTGTTATTATTTTAAAGCCAAATTCCTATCGAGTCAATTGCGGATTCAGACGCGTCAAACTATTGATTATTTCTATAATACGGGTTTCCACCTTGTTATCGGGGTGTAAAAGTTGGAAAATTTAAGTTAGTGAAATCTTACAGAGATTACTAGAGATTATTAGAGGAGAATGTTTTATGGAAATCATTAAGGAACTGCCTGCTGTGTTCGAAGAGTTCGCAGAAGCAAGGAGAAATGCATTCGTTAATGTTAAGAAGGTCAAGGATCAGGGCATCCCTGTTATCGGATCTTACTGCACATACTTCCCACAGGAGCTCGCAATTGCTGCCGGAGCTGCTACAGTCGGACTTTGCTCAACATCCGGTGAGACCATTCCTGCAGCTGAGAAGGATCTGCCTGCTAACCTCTGCCCACTGATCAAGTCCAGCTATGGATTTGCTAAGGAAGACAAGTGCCCGTTCTTCTACTTCAGCGATATCGTTGTTGGTGAGAACACTTGCGACGGTAAGAAGAAGATGTACGAGCTGATGAGCGACTTCAAGGATGTCTTCATCATGGATCTGCCAAATTCACAGAGCGATAAGGGTCTTGAGCTCTACAAGGAAGAGCTTCTGAGAATGAAGGCTTATATCGAGAAGAAGTTCGAAGTTACCATTTCCGAAGAGGATATGCGTAAGGCTGTCAAGCTCGAGAACGAGATCAGAGTTGCTAAGAAGCAGCTTGTTGACACAATGAAGAATGATCCATGCCCAGTAAGCGGACTCGATATGTTCCACGTACTCTACGGCAGCGGATTCAAGTTTGACCACACTGCAATCGTTCCTGAGATCGAGGCTGTCAAGGCTAAGATCGAAAAGGAATACGCTGAAGGCACTAACATTGGCAAGAAGGCAAGAATCGTTGTCACAGGATGCCCTATCGGAGGAGTTACAGAGAAGGTCATCAAGGCTATCGAGGATAACGGTGGTGTCGTAGTTGCAATGGAGAACTGCGTTGGCGCTAAACAGTACGACAGACTCATCGATGAGGATGCTGAGGACATCTGGGAAGCAACTGCTTACAGATATCTGCAAATTGGATGCTCAGTAATGACACCTAACCCTAACAGATATGATCTGCTCGGAAGAACTATCGACGAGTACAAGGCTGACGGCGTATTAGACATGACACTTCAGGCATGCCACACTTACAATGTTGAGCACAAGTCAATCGAGAAGTTCTGCACAGAAGAGAAGCACACTCCTTACTTCCACGTTGAGACAGACTACTCAACAGCAGACGTTGCACAGCTCAACACAAGAATCGCAGCATTCATCGAGATGCTCTAAGCAAATCGGAATCTGCTCTGAATCTAGACACAAGAGAAGCACCCTTCGCAGGGTGCTTCTTTATTAATTGTTTAAATTGGGAACTTCATGCTGAAGGTGCTGCCTCTTCCCGGCTCGCTCTCCACAGATACGCTGCCGCCGTGAAGCTCAGCTATCTCCTTGACCATTGCAAGGCCGAGGCCGCTGCCGTTCTCCGAGCGGCGGGATGTATCCGCCTGCCAGAACCTCTGCCATATCTTCTCCATATCCTCAGGGCTGATTCCTATTCCGTTATCAGCAACAGCGAGGACGGCGAAGTCCCCTTCCTTCCTGAGAGTCAGCCGGACAAATCCATTGTCTCGTCCGTATCTGTATGCATTCTGCAGGAGATTATATACCGCACGTGAGATAAGCGATGCATTGAAGCTGCATTCGATGCCCTCTTCGATGTCTGTTTCGAAGGAGATTCCCCTGTCGTCCTCAGGCACGAACTCTTCTGACGCAAGCTCCACGAACTGACTCAGGTCGCCTTTGCTCAGAGGATACCTGTCGATGCCATGCTGCAGGCGGGTGATTCCGAGGAGATCCTCGATCAGTCCGGACATGCGGTGCCCCTGCTCTTCTATGTTCTCGATAGAAGACCTGTACTCATCAGCAGTGGTTGCTTTGCGCTTAGCCCTGTCGCATTCGGCGAGAATGACCGATGTCGGAGTTCTCAGCTCATGAGAAGCGTCGGAGGTAAACTGCCGCTCAGCCTCGAAGAGCTTCTCAAGGCGCTCGAACATCCTGTCGAAAGCACCGGCCAGCTGCTTCATTTCCTTAGGGCCTTTCCTGAGATTGATCCTGTCAGTCAGATCGTCAGCATCATTGATGGAATTTGCCGTCGATACAATGGTTTCGATTGGCTTGAATGTCCTCGATGATATCCACAGAGCGCCGAGGAATGTCAGCACCAGAATTATCGGCAGCAGGATGATCGTCAGCCTGCGGATGGCATCCATTATACCGATATGGCTGTCAGTGAGGACAGCACCTCTGATCCAGAGGCCGGAAACTTCCATATCCACATACATGTCATACAGATAGAATTCCTTGTCACCTGACCTCACAGTCCTGATCGTGTTAGGCTTGAAAGGCTCCGAGGAGAAGTCCATATCCTCCTTGTCAGCCGAGAGCAGCAGGTCGCCGTTCGTGTTGTAGAACGAGCAGTACACACCGCGCTTGTACACAGAGAGGTCGTCCCACTCGAAAGTTCCGCGGTCAAATTCGACGTCGTTAGCGTTGTCGATGACGACGTCCACCAGATATGATGCAGGATCCTCCGGCAGACTGTGGCGGTTCATCACAAGGACGAACACCAGAGTCATTACCGACACGATCAGCACCATGAATGTTACCCACAGAGCAAGTCTTAACTTCGCAGACATGGCTTACTCCTCTCTGAGGACCCAGCCGGTCCCCCAGACAGTGTGGATCAGCTTGGTATCGCGGCCCTTGTCTATTTTGCGTCTGAGATATCCGATATATACGTCCACGACATTGGTGCCGCCTTCGTAGTCAAAGTTCCAGAGATTGTTCTCGATCATTTCGCGTGAGAGTACAACACCCTTGTTCCTGATCATGTATTCGAGAAGAGCAAATTCCTTGGAAGTAAGGTCGACCGGAGCTCCTCCGCGTGTCACAGTCTTAGCCGAGGTGTCCACGACAAGATCGCCGACCTGATACTCATTGGTTTTGTTGCCGGTGTACTTCCTCGCCATGACCTTGACAACGGCCCTCAGCTCGTCAAAGCTGAATGGCTTCGTCAGATAGTAGTCGCCGCCTGCCTCGAGACCTGTGACTTTGTCGAGGACACTGTCGCGTGCCGTCAGGAAAAGCACCGGAGAAGCGCAGCCCTGTGCCCTCAGCCTTTCAACGACGGTAAAACCGTCGAGCTTTGGCAGATTGACGTCGAGGATTATGACATCGTAGTCTGCCGCCAGAGCATACTCTACGGCATCAGCTCCATCAAAGCATCTGTCGGTGCTGTAACCTTCATCGACCATAGCCTCGCTTATAAGGCGGTTCATATTCTTCTCATCTTCTACAACTAAGATTCTCATTCAAGTCCCTCCGCCCGGCAGCACACAGGCTGCCGTCAGATTATTATCTTATCCACAATACTTATTGTAGGAAATAATTCTAAGAATTCAATTAGAAAATGGGAGAAGAATTTTTTTGAAAGAATTATCGTTTCTAATAATTCTCTTAGTTTTGACCTCTATACTACAGACATCGAGTCAGGACAAACGGCCGGGCAAGAAGGTCCGGCGAGAACATATCAGACAACATTAAACAGCAATACTCACAGTCACGCATAATATAGAAATTCCCCGCCCCGGCAGCCGCCAGGACGGGGAGTTTCGTTTTGATTACATTTTCTCGTATATTCTGTGTTCCGGAGTGACCCTTTCGAGTCTTTCCTGGGTGTTCCTCTTAGGCAGGAATAGCGGTACATACTCGATAATAAGATTAGAAGTATCGAGGCCGAACCACTTCGCAGGGCTTCCGGCTACTCTTCTTATATGATACTTCGTGTGGATCAGAATATTGTCTATGGTTGACAGGTCGTCTTCGAGCGGCATCATCTTACGGAGCATGCAGAACTTAAATGAGCCTACATTTGAAGATCCATAGATCGAATGCTCCTTCTTCTGTGGCGGAAGTTCACCGGTCGCAAGCAGGTCATGGACGATCTGCCTGAGATAGATGTTGACGCTCTGCTTGACCTTGAATCCGAGATTCAGGTTGACTCTGAAGATGAAGTCAGTTCCGAATGTCTCGACCTCATACTCACGCTGGTACGGCTGGTTTGTCGTGTTCACGCTGATGAACCAGTATGCATCCGCCCTCTTAGGGTCCTTATCGAGGATAGAGTATAGGATGTCCCTGTCGATTTCTTCGAGGTTGTCACCCTTAGCGATGTATACGAGATTGTTAGCGCAGAGCGGGGTTTCCTCATCTTCCTTAAGGCCTTCAACTGCACCGATATAATCTCTGAATGGCAGCAGGATCTTCTGCATGCGCTCGATCTGTGTGCCGCGGTACCAGCTGATCATGATAAACAGGATCGCCAACGAGAGGATGACTGCAACATAACCGCCGACGGCAAATTTGCCAAGGCTGGAGATGAAGAATATGCCCTCAAGAGCGAAGAATATCAGGGCGAAGAGTGTGGCTCCGATCTTCATATTCTTGCAAGCTCCGATGTATATAGTGAACATCACCGTCATCATGAGCATGCTGATGGTGATCGCAAGACCGTATGCATTCTCCATGCGTGAGCCACTCCTGAAGTACAGGATGACTGCGATACAGAGAACCCACAGGATCTTATTGATGATAGGCACGTATATCTGGCCCTTGGTATCTGACGGATATCGCACGTTGAGGTGCGGCATCAGGTCAAGGCTCGCTGCCTCATGGACCAAAGTATAGCTGCCGCTGATCAGGGCCTGGCTGGCGATGATCGCTGCGAGAGCACTGAGTATGATCGATACTGGCCTCAGAGCCTCAGGGAGCATCATGTAGAACGGATTCAGATCAGCTTCACCTGCAAGTTTGGTATTCGTGATGTTCCTGATGATCCATGCGCACTGCCCCATGTAGTTCAGGATCAGGCAGACCTTGACGAAAGGCCAGCTGAACATGATATTCTCTCTGCCGACATGGCCCATGTCCGTGTACAGAGCCTCCGCACCTGTTGTACAGAGGAATACACTTCCTAGGATCATGAGTCCTGCCTTGTTCTCAGGACTGAAGAGCACCCTGACCGCATAGAGCGGATTGAGAGCTTTGATGATCCAGAGGTTGCCAAGCGACAACCAGATGCCGGTGATTCCAAGGAACAGGAACCATATCAGCATGACCGGACCGAAGAGCCTGCCTATCGCACTCGTTCCGTTACGCTGGATCAGGAACAGAGCGGTTACGATGGTGACAGTAATCACCAGAACCAGGAACTGCCCATCCCCGAGGATTTTGTCCATGATCTCGATACTCCGGAGACCTTCAACAGCTGTCGTTACAGTTACAGCAGGAGTCAGAACGCCATCGGCGAGCATAGTGCAGCCGCCGATCATCGTCGGAATGATCAGCCACCCGCCGCACTGCTTGACAAGGCTGTACAAAGCGAATATGCCGCCTTCACCGTGGTTATCCGCCTTGAGCGCAATCAGCACGTGCTTGATAGTCGTGAGCAAAGTGATAGTCCAGATAACAAGCGAAAGCGATCCTACTATGAAAGTCTCGCTGACATTTGCTATGCCGCCGTTACCTTCGAGGATCGACTTCATTACATACATCGGCGATGTTCCGATATCACCATAGACGATACCTATCGTTACAAGGAACATCCCCATGCTGAATTTGTTATTATGAGATTGCTCGATTTCCATTTCTTTTTTAAGTCCCCCTGACTAGAGCGGTTGTCGCTCCTTAATTATCGCGGCAATGAGCTCTGCACCTGTTACGAGGTCTTCGACCAGTGCAAACTCATCTGTCGCATGCACATTCTGCATTCCACAGGAAACGACAAGCCCATCAATGCCTTTCTCTGCGAACATATTATTATCACTGCCGCCGTGTGTCGGCACCAGATTGCCTGGCAGTCCCATTGTTTTGCAGGCTCTCCTGAAGCACTTTGACACTTCTGCCTCTTCAGATGTCCTGTATGCCTTGATATGAACTGTGTAGTCAAAGTCACAGGTTGCGCCGATCTTCTCTGCCTCGGCACGGAAAGTCTCGCCGACCTTCTTGGCTGCACTTAGTGTAGCTTCGTGGTCGAGTCCTCTGACTTCACCCTTGCATACGCATTCTCCCGGCACGATGTTGGTCTGTATGCCTGCACTGATCGTACCGATGTTGAGTGTCATCTCAGGGGACAGCCTGCCCTGCTGTATCTTAGATATTGCTGATGCAGCAGCCTGAAGAGCGTTGATACCGTTCTCAGGCTCAAAGCCCGCATGAGCTGCTTTGCCCGTGATCTTAATGGTAAAGCTGATGATCGAAGGTGCTGCATTTGCTGCATGTCCCGGTGAGCCCGTAAGATCGATGACATACGCATCATGGGACTTGATCTGGCTGTAGTCAAATGACCTCGCGCCATCGCCATAGGTCTCCTCAGCGACAGTGAAGAGAACTTCGATGTCGCCGTGCCCTTCAGGATCTTCCTTGGCCATGCGGACAGCATCGAGGATCTCAACTATGCCGCACACATCATCACCGCCCAGGACTGTAGTCCCGTCGCTGACGATCATTTCACGGCCCTCTTCATCTGTAATGATATGAGGCTTCTTGCCAAGACCCGGCTTGACCGTGTCCATATGAGCCGACAGAAGCACAGGCTTCTTATCCGCATTGCCCTTAAGAAAACCATATATATTACCGCACTCTGAGCCGCAGAGCTCAGCTGCATTGTCTTCAATTACATCAAAACCAAGAGCTTCAAGCATTGGCTTTAGCTTGGCAGCTACAGCCTTCTCATGGAAGCTCTCTGAATCAAGACTTGTAAATTCAATAAACTGTTCGACCAGCCACTCTCTGTTTGCTCCGGCCACAATTTACCTCCATCTGTAACTAACCTATCTGAAATATTTGCCAACTTCGTCTTTGTAGACGAACTCTGTTGTGCCGCCACAGACCTTGCATCTCGCAGACCTGTAGCCGTAGCCATCACCGTATCCTCCGAATCCTTCCTGAAGATCCGGAGAGCCGCAGTGGGCACATATGTGCTCGGCGCTGCCATCCCTGTTATCGACTGGAATGTGCTTGCCGTAATTCGGAAGAGATCTCGGATCTACTCTCTTTGCATCATCGAACCCGCAGGCAACCCTGTTGAGTTCTTCTTCCGTCATAACCCATCTGCCATCAGCCATAAGATCAAACTCCTTAATAAGATAATACTTCTCTATTATATTCTATTCGTTAAATAAAGACTATCATAATAAATACGACTTATGTTACTTCTTTTTAGTGATCCACAGTATCTCCGGCGGATCGTTCTGCTGATTGAGCATACTCACATAAGCCACATGGAATTTGCGTGAATCAAGAGCTTGCGCCCAGTCAAGGACACGCGCTTTCTCCAGTTTGCCTGCATCATGTCCATCGTACATCACGACAGTCACGATGCCGCCCCTCTGTATCGTCCTGAGAGCCACTTCAAGCCCCTCGATAGTCGTCTCTGCAGTGGTTGTAATACTATGGTCGCCTCCCGGAAGATACCCGAGATTGAAGACGACCGCCGCCGCGCTGCCACCCGGCACATGCGAGCTCATCTCGGCAAATGACCGGTCCACGAAATGGACGTTATCTATCCCATGTGCGTGCAGCCTGGCCTCCGTGAGGATCAGAGCTTTGCGCTGGATGTCAAAGGCTAAGACCTGTCCCTCCGGGCCGACGGCCCGCGCGAGTGCTACTGTGTCCTGGCCTCCGCCACATGTCGCATCGACAACAGTATCGCCGGGCTCAACGTAGGCCAAAGTCACAGACATCGCGAGTTCAGTTGTACGTGTTATTAGGTCAGTCATTTCACTCTACTCTTCCGGAAGGATCTTGCTCTTGTAATATGCATTAGCCTGATAGATTGCTCCGCACGGATTGTGTGCGAGGACGCGGTCTTTGGCCACGAGGGTCGTAACGAGAGCCTCCGAATACTTGTAGAAGAGGCTGTCGTGTCCGACGCAAAGTCCCATGACAACGTTGAAGTCAGTGCCTGCCTGATTCAGGATCTCTGCCTGCATTATAGGATTGCACATTACGGCACCTGTCCTTGTCATATGCTCTTCATCGACACCGACATCGGCCTTGAGGAACGAGCCGATCTTACAGACAGCACCATAGACCTCGAAGCCGTGCTTTCTGAGGATCCTGGCGAGTGTGCGGCTCTCGTCGATCAGGCCCACACAGGTCGCGATACCGATCTTGTGAAAGCCCATGCGGTTTGCAAACTCCATCAGCTCCTGCAGCCTTGTGTACTGAAGGTAATAATCATTCTCGATCTCAGCGGAGACAACAGATACCTTGTTGTTCTCTTCGTCTTCGTATAACTTGCGTACCTTCTCGATGGTCTCCTCACTGAGCTCCGTCGTCAGGCAGAAATCCGGATATTCCTTGTCTCTCTTGTGGCAGTTCAGAATTCCACAGTCTATACATGATTTCTTGTCTGGCATAACAATCTCCTTACTCTGCTAAATATGCTGCTACTATTTCGCCATAATATGTGACATGTCTGTCCCCTTTCATTCAGATTTTCTCGAATCTGTATTGCTGTCTTATCTCAGGATACTTGTCATGATCGACTTCGCTCAGGAACATCCCGAGCGGCCTCACATACATGCCCCCCTCTCCGTAAAGTGGCTTGTAAACCATCATCTCTTCGCGTGTCTCGCTGTGTAGGGCCACGCCTACTATCTCATATAAGTACATATTCCCTGCACGCTCTTCTTCTGTCAGAAGTTCGCGCTTGAAATGCTGCACGATGTCTCCGGGTCTGAATCTGCTCTCCATAATATTGTTCCGTTATATTATCGCTCCGTTTGAGCTACCTCTCGATCAGGCAGCTGACTGCTTTGGTCCCATCATGCTCGATGGTGAAAGCGTTGGTGATGCCGTTGATCCCGCGGGTTCCGGTCTCGCCGGATACGCAGCGGTAGATCTTGAGCACATCCCCTTCGTGTGTCTGGCCTGCATACTGCATCTCGATGGCCCTGACCGGACGCTCCACGAGCTGATCCACCTCGTACTGGTTGAGAATATATCCGACATACGAAATGTTATTAGTATGGTAGCAGTAATCGATGTCTGTCGCCCTGACAGTGACCTCGTCAAGGAGCTCAGCCCTGACAGGCTTTGCCTTGGAATAAGCGATATCGATCATCGCATCTTCAGGCAAAGTCTTCTCGCCGACACCGACAGTGTCCGACTTCCTGATTTTGCCCGTCTCGAGATCCAGCGCGCACAGCTCCAGTCTCGACGCCAGCGCTACCGTCCCGTCGTTCTTCTCAAGAACTGTATCAATATACAGCCTGATCCTTGAGAAAGAACTGATATAACTTGTCGCAGTGTATTCCTCCATCCAGCCGATCGGCTCTCTCATCTCGATCCTGTTGCGGACGAAGACCCACATGGCTCCGTATTCCTTCATGCATGTGACTCCGTCGATCCTAAGGTCACCCATCAGCTCAGTTACCATATCTTCAACGATCCTGAAAGCTCCCATTGCGGACAACTTGACATCAGCCCCGCAGAAGCTCGCGGGAAGTTTGTTCTTCTTGATCAGTTTCAACTTCAATACTCCTTATCTGATTATTGTCACATTCGGCTTATTTGCCTCGAGATACTCCTCTATCTGAGGCCAGTATGAGTTTGTTACCGCGATCACCATTCCGGTCACATCGCGGGCGACAAAGCATCCGCATTCTTTGAATTTCCTGCCACCTGGAGATGGGGGAATTTTTGCTGAATTATGTTAATAGATATAGTCATTTGATTCTCCATTTATTTCTTCTCGCAGCGGCCGCAGTCCGCGCAGCCGTTGCAGATGAGTTTCATTGCGCATTCCGTGCAGTTGTCCCTGAAGTGCCTGACGTACAGCCTGTCTTTGGGTATAGGCAGGCCCCAGGTGTCGACAAGGTCGAACTTCATAGCTTTGCCCTGGTAGTTCATGCCGGACTTGAGTGCCTGGCTGGTCTGAAGGCGCTTGCCATTCAGGGTGTACTGCTTGCCGTCTTTGATGAAGACGGTGCCGGTCTCCATGAAGCAGAATGTGATATCCCGCTCCTCGCACTCAGCGCGAAGTGACCTGATCCAGTCAAAATTACATGGTCTCCGTCCGCCGTAGTTCTCTCCGCCGCAGACGACCTGCTCTATCTGCCCGCTGTCAAGATATGGGCCAAGCTTCACCGGCCCGAGGATCGGTGCAACATAGATGCCTTTGTGCTTGAAAGGCAGGTCTAGCAGAATCGGCAGCCTCTCATCGGCCCTCTTCTGATTCTCTGTGGTCACATTGAGGAAGATGTTCTCCCATCCGTCGCCCCAGTCAGGCGGCAGACATTCGGCGATCCGCTGAGGACGCTTTGTCACAAGAATGAAGATGACATCGCGCCGCTGCCTCATGACATCCCACGCATCAGCGCGCCATTGGTCCGCCTGCTCGAGGAAGAAATCCGAAGTCATGCAAACACTGATCTTCTCACCGCTCTGTATCTTGTAGCGGCCTCTTCGGTCGCGGGCCAGCGGATATCTGGCATTGGCGGTGAGATAGATCTCGGATCCATTCTTGTCCCTCATATCGTCGAGGAAATACATATAACAATTCTCGCAGCCCTCGCTGCATCTGACGCAGCCGTGCCATGGGTTCCAGATATCGTGCATTACTTAAAGTTCCAAATTCTCTATCTCGCGAACTATCTCCGTCTGTCTCTCGTAGAACAAGAGCTCCTTGTTGTGGGCAAAGTATTTCCTGCAGCCGTGTCTGCTGATGTAATGGGCTGAATAGAAGCCCTTGGTGAGCTCGGTCACGATTATCAGCATTTCCTGGCCGTCAGGGAAAACATCCTCGGCGAACAGGAACATGTTCTCGAGCTCTGCATCTGTCTTCTGTATGAGCGCACGGTAATCTGCACGCCTTGCATTGAAGACGCCTCTGACAACGTCAAGAGCAGCCTTGCCTTCGTCTGATTGTGCGCCCTGGCCCGTAAGGCCTGCCTCAGCCAGAGCTCTGGCTGAATTGTCAAGGTCTGATATGATCCCATGCAGGATCCTTCTTCGGTCATCTGAGATCAAAGCCGTCTTCTTGCCGGTCTCGAGCTCGTCCTTGAGCTCTGCTGCCTCGCGGCAGAGCAGATCGTACACAGCGCCTGCGCCGGACGACTGCGCAGCGTCGCCGTTGCGTTCAGCCGCAGCTTTGATCTTGCCGAATAATTCCTTCTGCTCGAGCAGGATCTGCTCCTCATAGTAAGCCTGCCTGAGATCCTTGCCGACTTTGTCAAGAATCAGCCCGAGCAGCGACAGGCGCTCATCATACTTAGCGGTGCGGGCGCGCTTCCTTACGGTCTCGCTGGCTTTGCCGCTGAGTATGTCATCTATCTGGTAATCGGACCTGTACTTGTTGAACAGGTCGTAGTAGTTGGCGAATGATTTGGCGACCTTCTTGTCCTGAAGGTACTGGCCGATCATCTTCTCATCGACCGTGATATGGTTCTTCTCATACAGCCTGATCATATCTGAGAGGTTGAGCCATGCCCTTGCAGTGACAATGCTCTTGCCTTCAACAGTCGACTCGACCTTGTAGAAATCCCCCGTCTTGATATCCAGATAAGTCGAAACTGATGGGTGCACGCCACGGTCGGCAGCGTACTCCTTCCAGATCCTGTAATCCGGCTCAATGTCGA
The DNA here is from genome assembly GCA_017512145.1 of Mogibacterium sp. Taxonomy (GTDB): domain Bacteria; phylum Bacillota; class Clostridia; order Peptostreptococcales; family Anaerovoracaceae; genus Crickella. The sequence continues at coordinate 28,771 of JAFWHB010000016.1, forward strand.
TCCTCTTCATCCTGTCCCAGGTGACAGTGTCGAACTCACGGACGGAATTGTTATATTCAGGCGGATTGCCTGCAGTTACAACGATCCAGCCGTCAGGAACACGGTGGCGTCCGAACATTTTGTACTGAAGGAACTGCAGCATCGAAGGCGCCAGAGTCTCGGAGACGCAGTTGATCTCGTCCAGGAAGAGAATCCCACGGTCAACTCCGGTCTCCTCCATCGTATCATAGACCGAAGCGATGATCTCAGACATCGTATATTCAGATACGCTGTACTCTTTGTCTCCATACTTCTTGGTCTGTATGAAAGGCAGGCCGAGCGCCGACTGCCTCGTATGGTGCGTCATCGAGTACGATACAAGGCCTATGCCCAGCTCCGTAGCGATCTGCTGCATGATGGCCGTCTTGCCTATTCCCGGAGGCCCCATCAGGAACACCGGACGCTGGTCTTCAGTAGCTATCTCGTAGTCCCCATATTCATCAGTCGTGAAATAAGCAATGATCGCATTTCTTATTTGCTCTTTGGCTTCTTTGATGTTCAAAGTACTGCCTCCTTATATCTCTTCATCCTGCAGCACGAGTCTTATGGCCCAAGGCGGTACCTCCGGCCGGCCGAACTCATTGTCGAGGAACACGAACGCTGTCTCATAATCCGGTTTGCGGCTCGGGAATACACCAAAGCCATCGGTAAAGTATATCAGGCCGCGCAGATTCGTGAGCTCTCCTCTCGCGATCAGCTCATCGGTCAGATCGAAAACCGGTCTGAAATTCGTTCCGCCGAGTCCGAGTATCTGCATCTCATCCAGATAGTTGTCAAAATCTTCCTGGCAGGTGATCCTGACATGCTCCTGCACCTTAGAATCACACTGCACTATGTGTATATTGACCTTAGAGAAATAGCTCTCGGTCGACTTGAGTATATTGTATGTCTTCTGCAGGAATCTCTGGACCAGTTCACCAGAGGTGCTCCCTGAAGTGTCTATCGCTATGACAAAGTCCCTGATCTTCCTGACTTCCTTGTATTCGAGTGGTTCGACGAGCGGCAGGTTGCCATATAGCCTGAGTCCGTACGTGTAGTAGATGTAGTCGAACTCATCGTCATTGATCATCATCGCCTCGCCCATCACGGCGAACTTCCTGAGAAAATCCGTATAGTCGTATTTCTCTCTGGTGACTGCCCGGAGGTTCTGCATCATCCCGCCGGCAGCATCGCCATGCTGCCTCGAGAAAGTCTCCATGTCCTCGCGGACTTTCTCAGCGATCTTCTTCCAGTCGTCTTCGAGGCTTGTATCCGAGCCGGATCCGAGTTCATCGCCTGCCCGCTCGTATTCGGTCCTCAGATCCCTGATGTCGCCAAAGTGATCCATCTTCCCGACAAAGTCATCTTCGTACTCGTCAGGCCGGTTCTTATCTGACTGCTCACCGGCATGGTCTTCCTCGTCGCCGCGTCCATCCTTCTTCCGGCTGTCCTTGTCTTTGCTTCCTGCCTGGTCGGCCTTGTACCAGAGGGTGTGGTCATCAGCCGCAAAGAGCCGGCTGAGATGCCTTATATCTGCATCAGACAGAGCACCGGCTGTAGCAGCCTCAGCTCCCGCATCTGGCGCATTCTCGCGAAGATACTTGTATATCTTCTCTGCTGTCATTATTCCGACTGCAGACCTCAGCCTCTCGAGCTCACTCCGCTGTGCGGTCTCCCGCTCGCATGAGGTCACTCTCAGCCCGAGGTCTGTTATAGCATTCTCGGCAGCTATGTCGCAGGCCAGATTCCAGAGCCTCCGGTCGACAAGTGTTCCGACGAACATGTGGCTGAACAGGCAGTGCATGATCATATGAAGATAGTCACGCACGCTCTGATCATGATCATCTCTGAAGGTTCTCAGGACATGTCTCGGCTCGTAAATGATACGCACACCGTCAGTCGCCAGAGTCACGACTTTGGCCTGAGGCATTTCGCCAGAAGGTTCAAGCTCCAGCCTGCTGATCGCGATATCCAGAAATCTCAGATTGACGATCAGCGTATTGCGGGCGAGCGTCATGACATCCTGTGCAGCCCTGCTTATTAATAATTCATTATCGTTATTGCTGAAATCGGCCATTATTTCTTACAGGTCATCGAATAAATCATCTTCATAACCGCTTAGCTCTGACTGGCATTTGAGAAGGAAAGCGGTGCAGTCATGCGCAGACTGTGAGATCGCGAGATCCAGGATCCCTGTTATATCCTCGCTCCTTATAAGCTCATGCTCATAGAGGAATGTCAGCATCTCGACATCCTCAGCCTTCACAGCACGCTCAGCGATGCGGACAGAATGCTTTGTCAGATAATCCGAATACTGGTCTGCCGCTGACTGAGTGAGGTCATACGGGTGCTTGGTACGAAGGACAGCAAGCCTGTCCTTGCCACGCTGATTCCAGCGCATTTTGTAGAAAAGCTCTCTGTCGAGAACTGAATAATCGAATGTGTTATCAGGCCTGAAAGCGCTGCAAATAGCCGCTCTCAGCTCTCCGTCGATATCTGCATAGAGCGGAAGGAAACCTATCACTTTGCCCGTAGCATCATCGACCACAGTCACGTCGATCGAGCTCTCATGCATGTAGAAATGCTCGTCTTCGAGCGTGCTGTTCTGGTATGGATTGAGAAAATAATCCCTCAGAACATACAGAGACGACCTCCTGATCTGAATGCTCTTGCGGATATCCGCAGGGCCCAGGCAGTTGAAGCCAAGATACTCGATGCAAGGCGGAATCGCAAGCCCGTCCCTTATCCTGGCAAGAGCGTCCTCGCCGAGACTCTTAAGATTGTTCGGCAGCCTAGAGAAGATCAGTCTGTCACATCTTGAAAAAGCATGCGCGCCAATAACCTCCGCCGCATCGAGCCTCACCCTTTCGAGTGATTCGCAAACGGCAAAGGCCATATCACCGATCACTTTGGCACTGCCTATGTCCGCATACTCAAGTGACGTGCAGCCATAGAATAAATATGGCGGGATCTCAGCAAGCCGTGGGAGATCCGCGCGCTTTGTCCTGGTATGGGCGAAAGCTCCTCTCCCCACCGACTTAAGGGACGCCGGGAATTCCGATATGTCAAGCTTGTCGCAGTGCGAGAAAGCCGCTTCGCCTATCTCCGACACCTCGCCGAGCTCGATTGTCGTGAGAGATTTGCAGAATTCGAAAGCCATCGGCCTGATGACCGTTGCTCTGTTCATCACAACAGACTCAAGATTCGAACAATCCTGAAAAGCCCTCGCGCCGATATATTTAACATTCCGAAGATCTGCCCTCTTCAGCATTTTGTTATTGAAGAAAGCGCCGTCTTCGATTATTTGCACTTCATCAGGGATCTGCAGAACGCCGTCCCTGATCATTTTCTCTGACTCCATTTGTTATTCCGGGTCGTATGTGTAGTCTTCTCCATTCTGGCCCTCAACGTCGAATACTGCCTCGTACTCAACATCGTCAGTCACCTCGACAGTGATCTCAGGCTCTTCAGAGAATGCCTCACCATTCATCATCCATCTGACGAAATGCCAGCCCTCTTCCTGTGTTCTTGCTGCGAGAACGAATCTGGAACCAGGATCAGCATTGATATAGTGCGACGTCATCGGATACTCGTCATCGAACTGGATTTCTTCACCTTCTCTTGCGAAAGCGACCTCTCCGATGCCCCAGGTGTTGACCCTGAGGACAGTCTTATCTTCATGAGGCTTTGGCGTGAAATGAAGTGTCTCGCGGCCTTCGATCTCGACCTGAACACCATCCTCGCCCTCTTCCGTGACAGTCACGATGAAGTCACCATCATAATCATCATATTCCGAAACCAGATTGCCGTGCAGCGACTGGCCCTCCACCGGAACATACCATCCATGGAACTCCTCAGGCATGAACATCCCGACATAATAACCCTCAGGCATACCCTCCTGCGGCTCCATGATCGTCAGAACAGTGCCATCCTCCGCCTGGAAATCTCCAAGACGAGTCCACTCAAAATCCTTCCCGCCGCACGCACTGAAAGCCAGCACCATCAGCACCGCAGCAACAATAATCATAAACCTTTTCATACTCGCTCCTATTCTGCCAGTACTGTGTCGAATGCCAGTTTGACCCCGTCGCGAACCGTCTCATACGGCATGAACAATGCCGCCTCGAAGATTTTGTCGTGGCCGATGAACAGAGACGGCACCGACCAATAATCGTAATTCTCAACGATCTCAGGATGCGCATTCTCATCGATCATCTCGATCTCGACATCCCTGTACTCAGGATGCTGCGCCCTCAGCTCTTCGATCGCCTTCTTCGCAAAATCACAATACTTGCATTCCTGTATATGGAACATGGTTATCTTCTTCATTCGCTCTACCTCTCGAAAACAACGATCCCGGCCTGTGTCGGGTGATCTATATATACGGATTCCTTGGCGTTTGACTTGTGCGTCAGAATCTTCCACGCGATCATGATATCGCCGCCGGCCGCATCCGCCATGACGACTCCCATCAGCAGCATGCCAAAGTTCCCCGTCAAAATCCCGATTATCATCAGCACGATCCCGAGCAAAATCAACGGCATCAGCGTTCCGCACAGATGCTGCCATTTGGTAAGCGGCACATTGCAGGTGCAGTAAGGCGTAAGATACTCTTTCATGAAGCCAAACTCAATATCCTTGAAATGATGCGGCGTGAAGAACGACCACGTCACCCCGTGAATGAGCTCGTGGACCACAACCAGCACAAGCAGAACTGCCATGAATATGGCAAATGAACCCATTCCCCAGCTGATGCTGTATTCATTGTTGCGAAGTCTATACAGTCCGACACCGATCACAAGCAGCGGTATCATCAGCACGATCGCAAAGATGTTCGCCTTGATAATGCCGACGGTCAGATCGACTTTGGTATATCCCTTGGCCGTCATCTCCTCTGTCAGCCTCTCGAGATTCTTGACCCTTCTCTGCTCCGCCGGAGTCAGCTTTCTGGATTTCTCCTTTTCATCTACACTACTCTTAGACATTAAGTTCCTCTCTATTAATCCTACAGACAAGCCACATGTTCCCTCTGAAATTTGGCCGCGACCCTGTACTACTCTTTTTCTTACAGATATTTCACCGTCTCGCTAATGTCTTTTCTTGTGGTATGGAGATGCGATGGCTTTGCATCCTCAGCCTCATAACCGATATCCATCAGCATTACAAGCTCTTCGTTCTCCGGAAGCCCCAGAGCCTCTGCAGTCAGCTGTGGGTCAAATCTGTTGAGCCAGCAGCTTCCGAGCCCTTCATCTGCTGCAGCAAGAATCATATGAGTCGCAACAATAGTCGCATCCTCATCACCCGACTGCTTCATTCCACCCGGATATGTATAAACATTCTCTTTATCAAAGGCAACAGCTATAACAACCGGCGCCCCAAATCTGCATGTTGTCATCTCATCGATCTTAGCAAGCATCTCCTCAGATCTGATCACATAAATACGCTGCTCCTGCAGATTCTTTGCAGTCGGAGCCAGCCTGCCAGCCTCAAGAATAGCATTAAGCTTCTCAGCCTCAACCACCCTGCTGCTATACTTCCTGCATGAATACCTATTCCTTATAACATCCTTGAATTCCATAGCATTCCCCTTTCGTGTATATCCAGTGAGGAGAAGCAGGAGACAGGGGTCGGTTCTCTGTCTCCCCCAGCCTCGCGTCTCCGAGCACTACTCTTCTAACATGCTGCAAATTTTTCTTAACAATATATTGTATCATATAACACAATTAATTTCCCCATATGGGAAGGCATAGCCAAGCAGCTTCCCAAGCAAACTGTTAATCTGCTTGCCGCAGGTATGGTCGGATCGATCTACTTCATTACTAATCAAGCTCGGCCGTCAGAGGCAGCAAATTGACGTTTTTGCATGGGAAGAGGGCACCAAAAACGTCAAATCCGTGGACCTCGGACAAGTCAGAGGCAAGCAAATTGACGTTTTTGCATAGGCAGAGGGC